>JAWKQE010000010.1:0-193601 GCA_041390305.1 Candidatus Eiseniibacteriota bacterium | reverse complement strand
CGAGCAGAAGAACGCGAAGCTCTCCAAGGAGGAGTTCGCAGCCTTGGTCGAACGTTGCGGGGTTCACGACGAGGCGCTGCGGCGCACCGGTGCCGTGCTCTCCGTGGAGAGCCTCGAATGGGACGTCACCACCGTGCAGCCCCGCGGGGGGAAGCCCACGGTCACCGACGGACCGTTCGTGGAAACGCGCGACGTGGTGGGCAGCTTCATGGTGATCGAAGCGCGTGACCTCAACGACGCGATCCGGATCGCGTCCCTGCATCCCGCGGCGAACCTGGGAGAGGACCTGGGCTGGGGGATCGAGATCCGTCCGATCGCGGATGGTTGCCACCAGTAGAGGCGTCGATGGACGACGGGACGCACGTGTCGTGGGAAGCGCAGGTGGAGGACATCTACCGGAGCGAGTCACGTTGCGTGCTGGCCACCCTCATCCGCCTGCTCGGTGACTTCGACCTCGCGGAGGAGTCCCTTCACGAAGCGTTTGCGGCGGCGGTCGTGCAGTGGCCGCGGGACGGCCTACCCAACGAGCCGCGGGCGTGGCTGATCAAGGTCGGTCGTCTGCGAGGGATCGATGCGATGCGCCGCCGTCGCCGGCACGAAATGGCGACGGCCGACCTCAGTCGCGAGGAGCAGCGGATCTGGCCTCCGCCCAAACCGCCGCTCATCGAGGCCGTGACGGACGATCGTCTGCGCCTCCTGTTCGTCTGCTGTCGGCCGGAGCTGCCCGAAGACGCGCGAATCGCACTGACCCTGCGCGAGCTGTGCGGCCTCACGACGGAGGAGATCGCGCGGGCCTACCTGGTGCGCCCCTCGGCCATCGCGCAAAGGATTGTGAGAGCGAAGCAGCGGATCCGGGAGCTGCAGCTTCCCTACGAGGTGCCCGGCCCTTCGGATCTGCCCGCGCGCACCGCATCGGTGCGGCGCGTGATCTACCTGGTCTTCAACGAGGGATACTCCGCGTCGAGCGGAAGCGAACGAACCCGCGTCGATCTCAGCGAGGAGGCGATCCGGTTGGCGCGCCTCCTCGCCGTGATCTCGCCGGACGCGGAGACCGATGGACTGCTGGCGCTGATGCTCCTCCAGGATGCGCGCCGCGCGGCGCGGACTTCACCCTCGGGTGATCTGCTGCTCCTCTCCGAGCAGGACCGGTCCCTGTGGGATCGCGCGCGCATCGCGGAAGGCCTGGCGCTCGTGGGGCGCGCGCTCGAGAGCGGTGCGGGCGGGCCCTACACGCTGCAGGCCGCCATCGCAGCGGTGCATGCGGAGAGCCCCGACGCGGCATCGACCGACTGGTGTCAGATCGTCGCGCTCTACGAGCTGCTTCTCAGGGTGGAGCCCACACCCGTAGTACGTCTCGCTCGTGCGATCGCGCTCGCCGAGGTAGAGGGCCCGCTCGATGGCCTGGCAGAGGTCGACGCGATCCTCGCGGCAGGGGAGCTCGTGGGTTACTTGCCGATCCATGCCGCGCGCGCGGACTTCTGTCGCCGGCTCGGGCGCCGGCAGGACGCTCTCGCGGCCTATCGACGCGCCGTTTCCCTCGCGTCCCAGGAACCCGAGCGCCGGTTCTTCGAGAGGCGTATCGCCGAACTCGACGGCTAGCGACCGCCGGGGCGGTCGCTAGCCGTCGAGAGCCTCAACTCCCAGCGAACGAGACTGCCGCCGAAATGGGTCCGCGCAGAAGCGCGACCTCGATTGACAGCAGCCGGGCCTCAGCGGGGTTGTTCGGGCGGTTGGCACACAAGTTCACAACACTGCAGATAGGCCGCAGAATACGCGTCCTGGGCATCGGCAATCGCCTGGGCGTACGCGGCGGCGATTTCGTCTTTTCTCGTCTGATACGCAGTTTCCCTGCGGGCGAGGCAAGCTAGCCTGTTCGCGTCGCAGATTGCGGGGGTCCAGTCTTCCACACAATCCCAGTACATTTCCTCACAGCCATAGTCCCAGGTCTCGTACGACACGTCCGCGTACCCAGTGTTCGTGCACGCCGTCTCCATCGCCTCCGCCACAGCGCTGTCGTAGGCGTCCTTTGCGGCGGAGTAGCAGGCACCAATGACCACGTAGTCGCAGTTCGGCGGTGGCGGCGGTGCACAATCTACCAGCGGAGGTGGGGGCGCAGTCGCGGGATCGCAGTACGGTGACGATCCGTATCCTCGAGGAGCCAGAATCGTGAGGCCGAGGGCCGCGAGCAGCAGGGCCGAAGATCGTTTCGTGGTACGCATGCCATGGTCACCCTTCTTGGTTGTGCAACGATCCCAACCCGTGGCGCGAGTGTAGCCTCACCCAGGCCCCGGCGGCCACTTTCGTTCTATCAGGTGTTCCAGAGGCGCGTCGACCTCGAGTACCGAGCTACCTTCTGGATCACGGGCCTCGGACTGGGGCGAGTGCTGCGGAGCTGCCGGGACGGCCGGAGGAGCGGGGACGCCTTCGTCCTCCGCTCTCTCGGGCCCCGGCGTGGTGGAGTCCGGACCTTCTACTCCACCCGAACGAGCTTCCGCCGTGCCGACCGGGTGCCGGACCCGAGGTCGGTGCGGAGTTCGAGGAAGTAGATTCCGTTCGGCACTTTCCTTCCGATCGCGTCCCGGCCGTCCCATTCCTCGCTGTGGATTCCGGCGGTCGACTCGCCGTCGAGAAGTGTGCGGACGAGCGCACCCCGTGCGTCGTAGATCCGAGCCGCGACGCGCGATGCCGTCGGCAGCGCGAAACGGATGGTCGACGCATCGGTGAACGGATTCGGACTCGGGGCCTCGAGCACGAGCTGCGTCGGGACCATGGCGTCGTCACCCGGGACGGGCGCATCCGACACGAGCGCGATTCCGGCGAAGTCGATCTCGTACGTCCCCACGTTGTCGAGTCCCGAGTCCTCGAGGACGAGGGCGTAGGTGCCGGTGGTCGGCACGACGTACGTGACATCGTCGCTCGTGGTCGAGACCACCGCGGCGCCTCCCGACGGCGGGTAGATCGAGATCGCGGTGTTGACCCCGCCCGAGGTGGCGACGGCGTGGATCACGATCGTGTCCCCGGCCGCGGTCGTGAACGGGTAGACGTCGAAATCGGGCGCGGGCGAGAACGTCGCGAGCCGGTGTTCGTTGCTCGCGAGCGGATTGCCGTCCGGATCCGACTCCGACACCCACGGGCCGCTGGCGAGGTTCACGACGCTCATGGTGTAGCTCCCCGCCTGGTCGTTCTGCCAGTCCTCGATCACCGCGACGTAGGTTCCCGTGGTCGTGGCCTGGATGTCGAGGCGGTCGCCGGTGCCGGAGTTGGCGATCTGGGCGCCGCCATCCGGGGGGTAGAGCACGATGTTCGTGTTGTAGCCGCTGCCGCCGTCGGCATGGGCGCCGATGAGAATCCGCTCCCCGGCCGCCGCCTCGAACGTGAACGCGTCGAGGTCGGCGAGGTCGTTTGAGCCCGACTTCGACTCCGCCGAGACGATCGCGCCTCCGTCCGGATCGGAACCACTGGTGTAAGGGCCGGACGTCACGTTGAGGAGGGAGAGGAGATAACCGCCGGTGTCGTTGAGTCCCGAGTCCTCGACCACGATGGTGTAGGTGCCGTTCGACGCGAGCAGGAGTTCGTTCCGGTCGCTGTTCGTGGCGACGACCGGGTTTCCACCGCCCGGAGGGTAGACGTAGGTGGTGGTGTCGTAGCTTCCCGCGCCGGACTTGAGCGCGACGATGACGACACGGTCTCCGGTGGTTCCGGAGAACGTGAATGCGTCGAAATCAGGTGCGGTGCCGAACGTGCCGGTCTTGATCTCTGACGATGCGATCGACCCGCCGTCAGGGTCTGCTCCGGTCGTGTGCGGACCTGACGTGACGTTGAGGAGCGCGAGCGAGTACGTACCGCTCTGGTCGTTCTGCCAGTCTTCGATCACGGCGATGTAGGTGCCGGTCGCCGGGACCTGCATGTCGAGGCGATCCCCGGTGCCGGAGTTGGCGATCTGCGCGCCGCCGCCCGGAGGGTAGAGGACGATGTTCGTGTTGTAGCTCGTGCCGCCCGTCGCGAGCGCGCCGAGGAGGATCCGGTCTCCCGTCGCCGCGTTGAACGTGAACACGTCGAGGTCGGCGACGTCGTTCGTTCCGGTCTTCACTTCGCCCGATGCGATGACGCCACCATCCGGGTCCGAGCCTGTCGTGTAGGGGCCGGACGTCAGGTTGAGCAGCGCGAGCGCATAGCCTCCGGTGTCGTTGAGCCCCGAATCCTCGACCACGATGGTGTAGGTGCCATTCGACGTGAGCACGAGTTCGTTCCGGTCGCTGTTCGCGGCGACGACCGGGTTCCCTCCGCCGGGCGGGTAGACGTAGGTCACGGTGTCATGGCTTCCGGCGCCGGACTTGAGGTTCGTGATCACGATGCGGTCGCCGGTGGTTCCGGAGAACGTGTACGCGTCGAAGTCGGGCGCAGTGCTGAAGGTGCCTGTCTCGATCTGGGACGACGCGATCGTCCCGCCGTCCGGGTCCGTTCCGGTCGTGTGCGGTCCCGAGGTGACGTTCAGGAGCGAGAGCGAGTACGTTCCGCTCTGGTCGTTCTGCCAGTCTTCGATCACGGCGATGTAGGTACCGGTCGCCGGGACCTGCATGTCGAGGCGGTCTCCGGTGCCGGAGTTGGCGATCTGCGCACCGCCACCCGTCGGATAGAGGACGATGTTCGTGTTGTAGCTCGTGCCGCCTGTGGCTAGCGCGCCGAGGAGGATTCGGTCTCCCGCTGTGGCGGAGAAGGTGTACGCATCGAGGTCGGCGAGGTCGTTCGTGCCCGTCGTCACTTCGCCCGAGGCGATCGCGCCTCCGTCCGGGTCCGAGCCTGTCGTGTAGGGGCCGGAGGTCAGGTCGAGCAGTGCGAGGGTGTAGCCGCCGGTGTCGTTGAGTCCCGAGTCCTCGAGGACGATCGTGTAGGTGCCGTTCGAGGTGAGCAGGAGTTCGTTCCGATCGCCGTTCGTGGCGACGACCGGATTGCCGCCGCCCGGAGGGTAGACGTAGGTCACCGTATCGTAGGATCCGGCGCCGGACTTGAGCGCGACGATCACGACGCGGTCGCCGGTGGTTCCCGAGAACGTGAACGCGTCGAAGTCGGGTGCGGTCCCGAAGGTACCGGATTTGGACTGGGACGACGCGATCGACCCACCATCCGGGTCCGCTCCGGTCGCGTGCGGGCCCGAGGTCACGTTGAGCAGGGAGAGCGAGTACGTCCCGCTGTGGTCGTTCTGCCAGTCCTCGACGACCGCGACGTAGGTGCCAGTCGCCGGGACCTGCATGTCGAGGCGGTCACCGGTTCCTGTGTTCGCGATCTGCGCGCCGCCACCCGTCGGATAGAGGACGATGTTCGTGTTGTAGCTCGTGCCGCCCGTCGCGAGCGCGCCGAGGAGGATCCGGTCCCCCGCGGTCGCTGTGAAGGTGAAGACATCGAAGTCCGCGAGGTCGTCCGTTCCCGACTTCACTTCGCCCGAGGCAATGACGCCACCGTCCGGATCGGTGCCTGTCGTATAGGGGCCGGACGTGATGTTCGTGATGGAGAGCGCGTAGGGGCCGGTGTCGTTCTGCCCAGAATCCTGCAGGACGATCGTGTAGGTTCCGGTTCCCGAGAGGACGAGTTCGTTCCGGTCGGAGTTCGAGGCGATGACGGGTTCGCCGCCGCCCGGAGGATAGACGTAGGTCACGGTGTCGTGGGAGCCGGCAGCCGACTTGACGGCGGCGAGGAGGACCCGGTCCCCGGATGCTCCCGAGAACGTGAATGCGTCGAAGTCGGGCGCGGTGCCGAACGTCCCGGCCAGGATCTGCGACGATGCGATCGCGCCGCCGTCGGGATCCGCTCCGGTGGTGTGTGGTCCCGAGGTGACGTTCAGCAGCGAGAGCGAGTAGGTACCGCTGTGGTCGTTCTGCCAGTCCTCGATGACCGCGACGTAGGTGCCGGTGGTTCCGACCTGGAGATCGAGACGGTCACCGGTGCCGGAGTTGGCGATCTGCGCGCCGCCACCCGGAGGGTAGAGAACGATATTCGTGTTGTAGCTGGTGCCGCCCGTGGCGAGGGCGCCGAGCAGGATCCGGTCCCCGGACGTGGCCGTGAAGGTGAACGCGTCGAAGTCAGCGATGTCGTTGGTTCCCGTCTTCACTTCGCCCGAGCCGATCGCAGCGCCATCGGGATCGGAACCACTGGTGTAGGGGCCGGACGTGATGTCGACGAAGGAGAGCGCATAGGTGCCGGCGTCGTTCAGCCCGACGTCTTCGATGTCGAGGGTGTACGTTCCGGTGTCCAGCAGCTGGTAGTCGACCCGGTCCGTGTTCGTGTTCACCACCTCGGTTCCGCCCGGATTCCGGAGACGGATCCGCGTGTCGAGGGAGCCGCTCGTCCTGACCGCCGAAAGGAGGACGCGGTGTCCCGACGTTCCCGAGAACGTCCAGGACTCGAGGTACGTGGGGTTGGTGAGGGTTCCGGGCTGGGTCTCTCCGGAGACGATTGGGCCGCCGGCGAGGGCGGAGCCGCCCGCGAGTAGGGATCCACCAACGGCGACGAGCGCGCGCAGTGTACGGAGCGAGGCACGGGTTCCCGAGATCCGAGTGCCCACGAGGTGAGCAGGAGTCGACATGGAGGTTCCTTTCCCGATGGTCCTGTGTTCCTAGGGGTGCGTTTGGCCGTAGCAACACGGAGTCCGGCGCCGACCGGACAGGAAATCTCTCCGTGTCCGATTCCCGGTGGGGGAGGTGTCTACTCTCTGGTGGGCCGAGAATCGCGGCGGGGAGAGGGGAGGGGCAGAACGTCCCGTCGAGGCGCGGGGCGCAAGTTCGCACCTCCCCACGTCCGTGCCCGTCGTGCTTTGCTAGGGCGTACCTACCAGAGGACATGGTTTGGAGAAGGACGACGACATCGCGGCGAAGCTCGCGCGTGCGATCGCGGGGGGAGCCAGGATCGACTGGTCGAGCCTGGGTCTCGACCCGTCCTCGCTCGGGCCGGAGCTGGAGAATCTGAAGCGGCTCTCCCGTCTGTCGAGCTCCTTCGATCGCCACACGCGGCTCTCGGACGCGCCGACGAGGCCGAGAGCCGGGCGCGCCGCCTCCGCCGCGGGGGCTTCCGGGAGTCGATCGGCCGGGCAGCTCTCCGACACTCCGATGGCCACGTGGGGCGACCTCGAGATCCTGGGGCGCCTCGGGCAAGGCAGTTTCGGGGAAGTGTTCCTCGCGTTCGATCCCGTGCTCGAACGCGAAGTCGCGCTGAAGCTCTGGAAGGCGCCTGCGGTTGAGGGAAAGAGACGGCTCGAACGGTCGAGACAGACGCGTAGGTTCCTCGAGGAGGCGAAGCGGATCGCGAAGATCCGTCACCCTGGAGTCGTCGTGGTCCACGGCGCGGGTGTCCACCGCGGCGCGGTCGGGATCTGGACGGAGCGGCTGACCGGCGAAACGCTGAGCGAACACCTCGCGAAGGTGGGGACGCTTCCGGCCGAGGACGTCGTTCGACTCGGAGTCGAGATCGCGTCGGCCCTGGGCGCCGTCCACGCCGCCAGTCTCGTCCATGGAGACGTGAAGGACGCGAACGTCGTCATCGAAGAGAGTGGACGGATCGTCCTGATCGACTTCGGTTCGGGGCGGACACTCGGCGCACCCGACCCGATCGAGCCGCTCTCCTCGACTCCGCGCTACGCCGCGCCGGAGGTGCTCCTCGACGGCGAGTCACCTGGAGTGCCCTCGGACCTCTACGCGTTCGGAGTACTGCTCCACCGGGCGGCGTTCGGCAACTATCCCGTGGACGGAGTGGACCTCTCCGGGCTCATGGAACAGCACAAGATCCGACGAGGTCGGATGCATACGACCGAGGCCGGTGGGGCCGAGGCTTCCGCGCTCGGAGCCCTCGTGAGTCGGATGATCGCTCCCAACGCCGAGGACCGTCCTCAGTCCGCGAAGGCGGTGCTGCGCGAACTCAGGTTCCTCCTCGAGCGATCGATGGTCCCCGAGAGCGTCGTCGCGATGCCGCGGTCGACGAACCGGTTCTTCGGCCGGGCACGTGAGCTGGCGGAGATCGCGGCCGCTCTCGCTACGGAGCGCGCGGTCACGCTCGTCGGTCCCGGAGGGTGTGGGAAGAGTCGGCTCGTTCTGGAAACCGTTGGTCCTCTGCGGCCCAACTATGCGGACGGCGTGGCCTGGGTCCGTCTCGCGCGTCTCCGGTCCGAGCACGAGATCGTTCCCGCGATCCTGGGGGCGGCGGGAATGACGGCGGGCGCCGACGCGGATCGGGAGGCGCTGATCCTGAGACTGGCGAGCCGGCAGATCCTTCTCGTTCTGGACAACGCCGAGCACCTCGCGGATCCGGTTCGGAAGTTGATCGAGGAGATCCTCTCCGGCACGACCGACGTCACCATCCTGACGACGTCCCGGCGGACGCTCGGAGGTGCGTTCGAGAAGCTGATCCGACTCGAGCCTCTCCCGACCGAGAGCGAAGGGGACGATGTGATCGCCCCCGCGATCGCGCTCTTCGCGGATCGGGCGCAGCGGAGAGACTCGGACTTCGATCTGGCCCGTTCGCGTCCGGCCGTGGAACGGATCTGTCGTCGGCTCGAAGGGATTCCGCTCGCCATCGAGCTCGCCGCCGCGCGCGCTGCGGCCGTTTCGCCCGAGGAGATCGCGAACCAGTTGGACCGCCCGCTCGACCTCGGAGCGGATCCGGGCGGGAGTTCCCGGCACAGCTCCCTGCGGGCGTCGGTCGCGTGGAGCCACGATCTCCTCCCGCCCGAAGCGCGGGAGACCTTCCGCGACCTCTCCGTCTTCGGTGGTGGGTGGGAGACGGAGGCCGCCATCGCGATCGTCGACCTACCCGACTTCCTCGTACGGGAGTCGCTCGCGACCCTGGTCGAGCACTCGCTCATCCGACGGGAGAGGAACGTCCCCATCGCCGCCCGTTACTCGATGCTCGAGACCGTGAGGGAGTTCGGCGAGGTCCGACTCCGCTCGGCGCCGGATGCGGACGAGGTTTCGGCCCGGCATGCAGCGTACTACCGGGACCTGTTTCTCCGGGAGGCTCCGGCCATCGTCAGCTATGACCATCCGCGCGCCCTGGACTGTTCTCTCCGCGGAGTCGACCACCCGAGCGGTCGCTGGCGTGAGTGTCGCCCAGGGCACGTCCTGTTCCCGCGTGGCGGAAGACCATGCCGCGCTCGTTCTCGGGACGATCCCGTTCTGGCACCTTTCCGGACAGGACGGTGTGGCACTCCGGCACCTGCATGATGCATTGCATCGGCTGGGAGGCAGTGTCGGGGAGGTGACGTTGGGTCGCCTCCATCTCGCGCGGGGGCGGTACGTCTATCAACGCGGGTTCGCCGTCGTGGAAGACGATCTCTCCCGTGCCGCGGAGCTGCTCCGAGACGTGGCGCCGAACTGGTACGCGCTCACGCTCGTCGCCCAGGGCACCGTCGACACGGCGCGACTGAGATTCGAGGACGCGGAGGGCCGGATCCAGAGTGCACTCGAGATGCTCGCGTCTTCGGGTGACCTCTCGGCGCTCGCCTCCGCGTGGGCCCGGCTCGCGGATCTCCGGTACAAGCAGGCCCGCATGGAAGACACGGCGGCGGCGGTGGCCGAGGCCGAGCCGTACGCGCGGGCGACTGGAGACCCCGTCTTTCTCTCCATGTTGCTCCTCATGCGTGCGTCTCTCGCCTGGGCGAGTCGCGACCTCGAGACCGCGAAGGCCACGCTCGAGGAGTGCCTCGACGTTACGGCGCACGCTCCCTTCCTTCCCTCGCGCTCGGGCTGTCACAGCAACCTGGGAACGCTGTTCTGGGAGATGGGAAGGCCGGACGAAGCCCGTCGGCACTGGGAACTCGCGGAGTCGCACTCGCGGCGACGTGGCGAGGATGTGCGGAGGGCGACCGACCTCATGAACCTCGCGGACTTCTACCCCCCGGAGGAGAGAGGGCGGATCCTCCGGGAGGCGTTCGAGACGTTCGTGCGTTTCGACCACACCCGGAACATGGTGCTCTCGCTCGCCGAACTCGGCTCCCACTACATCGACGTCGGACGTCCCGACCTCGGAGTGCCTCTCCTCGCCGTGGTGACCGAGGCGCGACGGGACGGGACCGTCACCTTCCCGCCGCCCGCGGCGGCCGGTCTCGATGCGTCGGTGGCGGAGGCCCGGGCACGGGTTCCCGAGGACGAGTTCGCCCGCCACTGGCAGGTGGGAATCGGTCTCAGGTTGGAGGGCGCGCGATCTCTGGTCCGCGCCCTTCCCAGCCCTCCAGGGAACGATCGGCCCGACCGGAAGCCGTGATATCCTGGTTCGATGTCACCCAGCAGAGAAGCCGACGGGACGATGTCCCTCGGCGCCACCGCGCTCCTGCTCGAACGGGTTCGGTCCGGGGATGAGGCCGCCCTCCGGAATCTCGTCGAGCTCTATCGTCCGCTGCTCGAGCGCTGGGCGAGCGGTCGTCTGCCCGGTCATGCGCGCGGGCTCGTCGACACCGTCGATCTCGTCCACGTCTCGCTCGTTCGCGTGCTGAAGCAGGTCGGGACGTTCGAGTCGGCCCATCCGGGTGCGTTTCTCGCCTACCTCCGCCGCACCGTGCTCAACCAGATGCGTAACGAGATCCGCGCGGCCCAGAGCCGTCCCCGTGGGGACGCGGAGGCGGACGCAACGGCGGCGTGGGCATCGGTCGAGGACGAAGTGGGCCGGGAGACGCTCGAAGCCTACGAAGCGGCGCTCGCGAAGCTTCCCGAGGACGACCAGGCTGCGGTCGTCCTCCGGGTCGAGTTCCGTCTCCCGTATCAGGAGATCGCCGCGACGCTCGGCCGTCCCTCGGCCGACGCGGTGAGGAAGCAGGTGACGCGAGCGCTCCTCAGGCTCGCTGCGCTCATGGAGCCGTGAGGGGCCTGGCGTTCCGGTCAGCGCGTGCGCTCCACCCGAATCATCCGTCCGACCTCACTCCGGCCGTCCGTATCGAGACGGTAGAGGTAGAGTCCTGTCGGAAGGTCCTCTCCCGAGAACTCCACTTCGTGGCTTCCGGCGGACGCCTCGCCGTCGAACAACACGCCGAGCTGCCTTCCCGCCACGTCGTAGACACTGAGACGCGCGTTGCCACTTTTGGGAAGGTCGAAGCGGATCCTCGTCGTCCGCTCGAACGGATTCGGATAGTTCCGCAGCGTCGGTTCCACGAGGTCCGCCGTCTGTGGTGCGGCATCGGAGACTCCGGGTCGAGCGCGCCGCCACACGCCCGAGTGGGCCGAGCCCGCGAACATGTAGGAGTCGTTCGCGGTGAACTGGAGCGCGGTGGTGTTCGGCGAGAGTCCCTGCGAGAAGGCGAAGAAGTGCCCGCCGGAGTCGTTCGAGATGAAGATGCGCGCACCCTCGATCGCGGTGGCGACGAGGACCTGTCCGTTTCCGACGCACTGCGCGTCGAACGCGCTGTCTCCGAACCCCGTGAGCCCCCAGGAATCGCCGCCGTCCGTGGAGATCCAGACGCCGGTGTGGAACTGGGACGCGTAGACGAAGTTTCCGCAGGCCGAGAGTCCGACGAGTCCCGTCTGGCCGAGCACCGGCTGCCAGGTGAGACCGTCGTTCTGGGACCGGTAGATCCCGTCGTTGGTGAGGATGGCGTAGACGGATCCGTTCCCGGCTGCGTAGATCTCGTCGACGCCTCCGTTCGTCGGGATCTGCGGTCTCTGCCAGCTCTCGCCGTGGTCCGACGAGTAGAAGATACCGTTACTGGTTCCGGCGATGAGGTTGTTCCCGCTCGCGGTGAGTCCGAAGATGAAGTCGAGATCGGGAAGGCCTTGGTCCGCATGCGTCCAGACGTCGCCGTCCCGCCGGAAGATCGTGGTGTCGTACTGGATCCTCGCACTGACGAAGAGATCGCCTTCCAGGACGGCGATCCCCGAGATGGTTCCGTAGTCGACCATCTCGGAACCTCCCGCGAGCTTGGTCCAGCGATAGCCGTTGTCGTACGAGACATGGAGTCCGTCCCGGGTACCTGCGTAGACGGTCTCGCCGTCGACCAGCATCTCGTCGATCGCTCCTCCGGGTGCGAGCCCCTCGTTCGCATGTACCCACTGCTGCCCCGCGTTCGACGACCGATAGAGGCCGGAGTAGTGCGTGCCCGCGACGAGGACGTCGCCGAGGTGTGTGATCGCCTGCGCGTCCTTCGGGCCCATCCCGGTGGGAATCGGGGACCAGTGCATTCCCTGATCGGTGGACTCGTAGACGCCGTCGTAGGAAGTCGCGGCGTAGAACTTGGGTCCCACGATGTCGAGGTCGTAGATGTTGGAGACGGTCACGTCGAACGGAATGCGGATCCGTTCGAAGGTCGCTCCGGAGTCGTAGGAACGGAGGATCTCGCTGTTTCGACCGACTAGGAAGGTGTCTGCCTTTGCGATGGCGGAGAAGTTCACCCTGGCCCCGAACTCCGCGAGGCGGATCCAGCTGTCTCCTTCGTTCGTCGACCGGTGGAGATCCGAGGAATTGCCGGCGATGAGGATGTCCCCGTGGTTCGCGATGCAGTTGAAGGAGCCCTGGAAGAGATCGGTCAGCTCCCAGCTCATGCCTAGGTCGTCAGAGCGGTACACGCCTCCCGCCGCGGCGAAGACGTAGTTGTCCGTGACCGCGAGGTCCTTGACGTTGATCGGGGAGTCCGGGGAGGGGGGGAGCCAGCTCGCGCCGTCGTCCGTGGAGCGGTACACGCCATCGCTCGTCGCGGCGAAGAGAGTCCCGGACTTCCTGACCACGCGACGGGCGTCGGCGTGCTCCATCCCTGTGTTGCTCGGAGCCCAGCTCGCACCGGCGTCGTGGGAGACGTAGAGGCCGTCCTTGTCCGTCCCCGCGAAGATCCGTCCGCCCAGTTCGTCGAGTGAGTGGATGTATCCACCCTCCGGTCCGGAAGTCCGCACCCATTGGGCGTGGCCGGTCGAAGGGATGGCGAGAACGAGCAGCAAGAGAAGAGTGAGTTTCACGTGGGCCTCCGTTGGCCAGAGATTCGGTTTGCGATGTTGGTGTTGGGTGGTCGCCGCAGTCGAGCGTCGGAGGCTTGTCGGCTTCTGCGGGGCGGCGAGTCACGAGTGAGCCCTCCGCCTCTGGCGGTACCCGGGGCCGTTCGCGGTGTGACCGACTTCGGTCCGTCCTCGAGGAGGTTTGCGTTCGGCGTGAACGAGCTCGTTCAGGAACTCCCGCGCGCTCTCCAGGTCGACCTCTCCCCGTGTGGAGAAAGTCGACACAGTTGCCGTCTAGCGACGGACCAACCGGCCCGAGTCTTCGCCGTCCGGTGTGTGGAGACGGTAGACGTAGGTTCCCGACGGAAGACCGCGCAGGGAGACGCTCGACTCGTGCAGTCCCACGCCGAGGTCCCCGCGTGACCAGCCGAGGACATGACGCCCGGAGAGGTCGTACACGTCGACTCTGGCGTTCCCCGGAGTCGCGAGCGCGAACCGGATGTGCGCCTCGTCGCCCGCGGGATGGGGAGTGACGCGCAGTCGAGGGCCGGTGGGGCGGAGCCCCCCGGAGTCTGCGTGGTGCGGGTCGTGCGGACCGGACTCGTCTTCGCCGACACCGGACGGCACGAGTGGGCCTCCTCCGTCGTTCGTCCTGAGGATGGTGCCGCCGTTTCCGACCGCCCAACCGCGCGTGTCGTCGAGGTAGAAGAAGGTGGCGTTGAGGTCTTCCGTCGTGCCGGTCTGCTGCGTGTTCCAGGTCGCGCCTGCGTTCGTCGACTTGAGGATCGTGCCCCCATCGCCGACGGCGTAGATCTTCGCGGTGTTGTTCTGCGAGTACTGCACGCCGCGGAGCGCACCGGGCGCCCCAGACCAGACCGGACTGAACTGCCACGATCCGGAGGACCGGAGGACCGTGGCGTCGCCTCCCACGATGAGCCGGCTCGGGGAGAACATCGGCATGGCGAGGAGATCCACCGTCGTTCCCGTATCGCGGGGGCTCCAGGGTGACGAGAACGTGCCGATGTAGAGCGCACCACCTTCGCCCACCACCTGCCAGACGCCGGTGCCGGTCGCGGCGTAGAAGTTCGTGTTCGTGCCGAGATCGTCGAGCGTCCAGGTGAGCCCGACGTCCGGAGTCCGGAGGACGGTGCCGTTGTCTCCGCACGCGATTCCCGAGAAGTCCGAGATGCTGCGAAGCGTGTTCGTGGTGCCGCTCGCGATCGTTTCCCACGTCACGCCCGCGTCCTGCGTGCGGACGATCGTGCCGTTCGCGCCGACCGCGATGACGGGGCCGAACTGGGTCTCCTGGAACGCGATCGCGTAGAGGTTCTCACTGGTTCCCGAGTCCTGCTCTTCCCAGGTCGCGCCGCCGTTCGAGGTGTAGAGGATGGTTCCGTCGTCGCCGCAGGCCCATGCGATGTCGATGTCGCTGTGGTTCGCCGTGACCCCGTGGAGGTCGACGGTCGTGCCGCTGGTCTGGAGCTCCCATCCGGCGGCCAGACAGGTCGATGCGAGGAGCAGGGTGCAGGTGAGGGCTGCCGCGGCCGGGATCGGGTTGCGTCGGTTCACGAAACGGTGCCTTTCTGGGGTCGGTCCAGATTCTTCGGCCGTCGTCGGATCCGTCCGATCGGCCCGAAGGGGAGGTCGCTCGGGGACGCCCGCTGATACGCGCCGGGCTCCGCCGATCGAGAGCGGAGCACGCACGTTCGGCGTGGATGCGGTAGGATCGGGAGCTGGCCAGGGAGCGGGCTCTGGGGACGGACGGGGCATGGCCGACGCCAATGTGAGCGGCGGCATGACGTCCGGGCGCCGGCCCGGGGCCGGCCGGAGAAGGAGGAGGAGACGATGCAGCCACTCAAGGAGATCGTGGCCAAAGACGGCGTCTGCGAGCTGGAGTGGGTCCTGCCCGAGGGGCAGACCCTGGAGGACTGGCCGGGATCCGCCCCCGACCTGCTCGTGGAGATCCCGCACGGCGCCACCCGAACCCGGGACTACAGTCGGCTCCGCGCGCGACTCTCCCCGACGCTGCCCGAGGATCTGGTCGACTTCTTCCACGTGAACACGGACGTCGGTGCACCGGAGTATGGACGCGAGGTCGCACGGCAGGTCGTGGCGGGCGCGGGCGGCGCGTCTGGCGGTGGCCGGCCACTCCTCGCCCTGGTCATCCGTTGCCTCCTTCCGCGCACGTTCATCGACACGAACCGCGTCGCCGAGGACAGCTCGGCGGCCACCGCGCGGACGGAACTCAATGCCGCGATCTCAGAGTACGTGCGGGATCCGAAGGATGTCGAACTGCTCGTCTCGCTCCACCAGAGCTATCACGACGTCGCGGACCGGGCGTTCGACTGGGTGTGTGGCGGAGGTGGGATCGCACTCGCGCCCCATACCTATGCACCCCGCTCCATCCAGATCGACGACTTCGACGAAGGGATCGGAAGAGCGATCCGTGCCGCCTACGAGCCGGACGTCTACGAGACCTGGACGGTACGTCCGCCGGTCGATCTGATCACGCTCGCGCCGGACGGGCGTGACCTCTCTCCGCGGAGCGTGGTCGACGCGATCCGGAAACGCTACGAGGCCTTGGACATCGCGACGGCGGAGAACGACACCTACCGCCTCCATCCGTCGACGATGGCCTACCGGTACGCAGACCGCTACCCGGGGCAGGTGCTCTGTCTCGAGCTGCGTCGTGACTACCTTGCGGACCCGTTCACTCCGTTCGCGGAGATGCACGTACCCGAGGAACGCGCGAAGCGGATGGCGGGCCCGATCGCGGAATCGCTCCGGGAGGCGCTGCTGGCTCGGAGCTGAGTCCGGCACCGGCGCCGGCAGCGGCACCAGCATCGGCATCGGCGCCGGCAGCGGCATCGGCACCGACACCGGCACCGTTCCGCCCGTTCCGGCTCCACCCCGAGCGTTCCGTGCCCGCGCCCCGGATCCGCTCCGTGTACGAACCGAGAATCTCCTGTGATTCCTGGCTGTCCCCGAGGTCAACCGACGGGGGCAGTACCCGAGCACAGGAGGTGTTCCATGTCCGATCGATCGGTCGGTATCGCGCGTCACGGATTCTCGGTCAGTGCGACCCTCGTCGCCGCTCTGGCTCTCTTCCTCATTCCTTTCCTCTTCGACTCTTCTCCGAGCGGACAGGGGGCACCCGACGGGTCGGACCCGTTTGCTTCCCTCTCGGAGATTCCCTCGGTGGGTTTGGCCGGGCCGACGGTGCCGCCCGACTGGTACGAAGCCGTGACCGACCGGATCGCGCGGTCGGAGTACGACGTTTCGAGGGCGGCGGAGGGCCTGCAGGCGCCGAACCGCGCGCAGGATCTCCGCACCTACTTCCGGGAGGGAGGCATCGACGTCCTTCCGCGCCGGGCGATGGAAGCGGATTGGACCTGGTCGTGGCGGACGCGCGCGTGGGGCCGCCTCCCGGATGAGGACGCGTGCACCGCTTCGTTCGATGGCATCGCGTCGCTCGACCTCGTGGCGTCACGCGAGCCGATCGTCGACTGCTTCCGCGTCTCGTACGCACAGGACGGCTTTACGGAGTGGTACGAGAACCGTCCAAGTGGGATCGAGCAGGGATTCACGATCGAACACCGTCCGGCTGGAGACGGACTCCTCTGTTTCGAGGGGGCTCTTGGTGGACATCTGACTCCGCGGCTGCACGGCGACACCGCGGGCGTCGAGTTCGTGGACGCGACGGGGCAGACCGCGTTCGACTACGACGGCCTCCTTGCGTACGACGCGACGGGCCGAGAGCTTCCGGCTCACCTCGAGTGCGGCGACGACTTCCTCCGCATCCTGGTCGACGATGCGGGGGCGATGTATCCGTGCGTGATCGACCCGATCCTCACCACGCCGTCGTGGACGGTGTCGGGTACGCAGACCGATGCGCGGCTCGGATACTCCGCCTCGACGGCCGGCGACGTGAACGGTGATGGGTACAGCGACATCATCGTCGGTGCGAACGGATACGACCACGGAGAGGCCAACGAAGGTAGGGTCTGGGTCTACCTCGGCTCTTCCGACGGTCTGGAAGCGAGTCCGGCCTGGTCGGCGGAGGCGAACCAGGCGAACGCCTATCTCGGCTACCACGTGGCCACCGCGGGCGACGTGAACGGCGATGGATACGACGACGTTCTCGCGGTCGCGATGTACTACGGCGAGGACTTCATGGACGAAGGCGTGGCCTGGCTCTGGATGGGCTCGGAGGATGGGCCGGAGGCGGACCCGTCCTGGGAACGTTTGGGTGGTCAGTACAGCGCGCAGATCAACATGGCGACGATGGCCGGTGACGTCAACGCGGACGGCTACGCGGACGTCCTCGTCTCCGCGCACAGCTACATGGACACGTATCCGAGCGAAGGCAAGGTCTGGCTCTTCCTCGGCTCCGGTTCCGGTCTCTCCACCACGCCGGCCTGGTCGAAGGCGGGCGGACAGGAGGGCGCGTTCTTCGGCATGTGCATCGCGGCCGCGGGCGACGTGAACGGAAACGGCTACGACGATGTCATCATCGGTGCCTCGCGGTGGGACGCGGGCCAGATCGACGAGGGGCGCGCTTTCCTCTACTACGGCTCACCGACGGGCCTCAACGGAACCTCGGCCTGGTCACACGAGTCGAACCAGACGGGCGCGCACTACGGCGACTGCGTGGCAGGTGCGGGCGACGTGAACGGTGACGGCTACGCGGATCTCCTCGTGAGCGCACACCTCTACAACAGCGGGGATCTGGAAGAAGGGCGGGTCGAGCTCTTCCTCGGCGGCAACCTCGGTCCGTCGACGTCTCCCGATTGGTCGATCGACGGGAACGCGGAAGAGGAATGGATGGGCTACAAGCTCTCCACCGCCGGAGACGTGAATGGAGATGGCTTCGCGGACGTGCTCGTGACCGCGCAGCGCTACTACACGGACATCGAGCAGGACAGGGGAGAGGTGCACCTCTTCCTCGGTTCCTGGTCCGGACTCTCGCTCGATCCGGTCTGGACGACCGACGGCGATCTCCTCGATGCGAAGTTCGGCTCGGCCCTCGCTACGGCCGGGGACGTCAATGGCGACGGCTACAGCGACATCCTGGTCGGCGCACCGAACTACAGCACGAGCCTCCACCTCGGGAAGGTGTTCGTCTATCACGGCGCTCCGGACGGGCCGAGGGAGACCGCCGGTTGGGTCACCGAGAGCAACCAGACGGACGCCACCTACGGAATCTCCGTCGCATATGCGGGTGACGTTGATGGTGACGGCCGGACGGACGTACTGGTCGGCGCCACCGGCTACGACAACGGACAGGTGGACGAGGGCGCGGCGTTCCTCTTCCTCGGAACGGCGCAGGGGCTCTCGGCCATCCCGGCCTGGTGGGCGGAGTCGAACCAGGCCGGCTCGTCGTTCGGTCGCTGCGTCGCGAGCGCGGGCGACGTCAACGGGGACGGGCTCGACGATGTCGTGATCGGAGCGCCGCGCTACGACAACTCCTTCACCGACGAAGGAGCGGCCTTCGTCTGGATGAGTGCGCCCGGAGGGATTCCCTACGGAAACCCGACGAACGCGGACTGGACCCGGTTCGGCGGACAGGACGGCGCGCAGCTCGGCTGGTCCGTATCGACGGCGGGGAACGTCAACGGCGACGCGTACTCGGACCTCATCGTCGGGGCGTATCTCTACGACAACGGACAGTCGAACGAAGGCGCCGCCTGGGTCTACCACGGATCGGCGAGCGGACTCTCGACCACGTCCAACTGGTTCCGCGACAGTGCGCAGTCGAGCGCATACTTCGGAGTGTCCGTCGCGCACGCCGGTGACTTCAACGGCGACGGCTACAGCGACGTGATCGTCGGCGCGTCTCGGTTCACGAGCGGGCAGAGCCTCGAAGGGTTCGCGTTCCTCTACACCGGTTCCTCGAGCGGGCTCTCCGCCGGAGCTCCGTACTGGTATGGGGAAGCGAACCAGGCCAGTGCGCGGCTCGGTTCGAGCGTGGCGAGCGCGGGAGATGTGAACGGCGACGGCTACAGCGACATCTTGGTCGGCGCCCCCTACTACGACAATCCGACACTCAACGGAGGCACCGCCTATCTGTGGTACGGCACGCCGACCGCACCCGTTCCCGGCAATCCGGACAACGCCGACTGGGCGTCGGGACGCCAGCAGGAGGACGCGCTCTACGGAACCTCCGTCAGTAGTGCGGGGGACGTGAACGGCGACGGCTACAGCGACATCCTCGTCGGGTGCCCGAACAACGACGGGACTCCCGGAGTGGATGCCGGCATGGTCGCCCTCTGGTACGGGAGTGCCGATGGGCCGTATCCGGTGGCCGCGGGTTGGATCGCCGAGGGGAGCGCGGCGAACGGCAACTTCGGTTTCTGCGTGGCCGGGAACGGAGACGTGAACGGCGACGGCTACTCGGACATCCTCGTCGGCGCGCACGACTACACGAACGGGCAGACCGAGGAAGGCCGGTCCTTCGTGTACTACGGCAACGACAGTCGCGGACTCTCCCGCGACCCCCGCCAGGCGACGAGCACACTCTCCCACGTGATCGCTCCGCTCGGGCGCTCGAACTCCGAGACGGCGATCGGGCTCGGCCTACGGGGACGATCGCCGGCCGGCAGGGGAGAGGTGCGGATCGAGTGGGAACTCGCGCCCCACGGAACGTCGTTCGATGGAGTCGCAGACGGTGTCGGCAGCTGGCACGACACGAACACGCCGGCGTCGTCCGACGGCAGCTACTACGACATCGCACGTTCGATCGGGGGGCTCTACGCGGGAACGCCGTATCACTGGCGGGCCCGGGTCGGAGGGAAGAGCCCCTACTTCCCGCGGAGCCCGTGGGTCCACCTGCCGTTCAACGGGGAGACGGAGATGGACTTCCGAACCGGCGGGACCCCGTCCGGAGTCGATCCGGACCCGGTGACGGCCGTGCTGTCGCTCTCGGCGAGCCCGAACCCGTTCACGGAGATCACCTCGATCCGGTTCGCGCTTCCCGAAGCAGTCCACGTGCGCCTCGGAGTCTTCGACGTCCAGGGGCGTCGAGTCGGTTGTCTACTCGATGCGGAACGCGCAGCGGGTCCATTTGAGGTGACATGGACGGGCCGAGATGGGAGCCAACGTCCACTTCCGGGGGGAGTCTACTTCGTCCGGCTCGAGATCCACGATCACGTGCGCACACTGCGCGTGGTTCGGTTGGAGTGAGCTGACCTTCCCGGTGGGCTTGGGGCGACCTCACAGTGGGTGCGATAAGGACAACTCACTTGGTCAGCCCGCAACCTCCGGTGCGGGGACTCGAGGGGCGCTGCCGACCCGGCCAGCTGCTTGGACGAGTCGCATATCCCGGCTCGGGTCCCTTGGATCTGGAGTCGGCGGCGTGATCGCCTGTGCACGACCCGTCGTGGCCTACTGCCTCATCGTCGGCACCACCGCTTCCTGTCGCCGTCGTCTCCAAGTTGCGTGATCATCGGGCCGATGTCAGGATCTTCGAATCCCCGTCTACGTCTACCGATGGAAGGTTCGTCGAATCGCCCAGCGCTCCCAGATAGTCGATGTCCAACTCCAAGATGGTCTCCTGCTCGTTGGCCCACACGCGCGATACGACAGGAATGGCGTGAACGTTGTCCCGGCTCTCCTGAAATCGATCCGTGTTCAGGTCTCGGATGTTCTCCACCGAGTCAACGGCGATTGCATACCTGGATCCATCGGGACAGCGGAGCAGCAGTCCCAGTTCACGAAGGTCGTTCACGAGCACCGACTTGAACTCTCCGAGGAGCGCGAGGAGCTTCGCCAGGACATTCGCCCTCGCGCTCTCGATCCGGGCGAGCCCCTCATCGGACTTGCCCTCCCGTGCCAGCGACAACGCGATGCTGGCGAGCCCATGGATCTCCTTGTGAGGCTCCTCCAACTTCTGGAGCAGCCGCCGGAGGGACTCATCTGCGGTGTGAAAGGAGTAGAACCACTTCCCGAACGCGCATTGCGTGGGATCCGTGGCCTTGCGAAATGGCTTCCCGTCCCTTACCGCGGACTCCAGCGCTTCGAGCCAGTCGATGTGTTCCTGCTCTCTATGGCTCAACGCAGCCACCAACTCCTGGCGCTCCGCGAGGAGGCCGGGATCCCCCACCATCGATCGAACGTCGAAGAGAGGCAGCACAGAGCTGCGAACGTTGACTCCACCGCGCAGGTGCGCGCGGTGGGTGGGGATCTCGACGACCGCCGAGAGGGGGACGATCTCGTCGACGATGCCGACCGGGAGGCAGAACGCCTTCCCGCGCACTTCGAAAGTGAGCACTTGCTTCATTCCGTCTCCGATCCTGCAGCGTTCCCGAGACATGGAACGTGAGCCAAAGAAATCCGAGCCGTGGTTGGCGACCTGCCGACGACTTGCGGTCGCCTCAGAAGATCGACCGTCGGGAAACAGATCCTAAGGCGCAACTTCGAACTCGCATCGGTGCCGCGGGCGCGGGGCTGGATTGTGTGGATCCCCTCAAGGAACGAGGGCCGCCGGTCGATCGGATATCTGAAGAGACGGTCTACCGGCCCCGAATCTCCGAGGCTGCCAAGGGTGCCCTCGACCGAAATCGACGAACCAGATCAGTGGAGGACGGAATGGGAACTCCAGAGGAACTCCCAAGTGATCCGGCGGCGGCCGACGCCTGGGTAAACGAGATCATCGCACGCGAACAGGTGAGCCGCGAGCGACAGCTGGCAGCGGACGTCCCCAAGCAGCGTAGGAGCCTGCTGCCCATCCTGATACCGGTGGCTGTCGTTGCCGCCGTTCTCGCCGTGTGGAACCCGGGCGCCACGCCGGTCGTGTCCCCGAAGGCACCGAAGATCGAAAGAGTGGCAGCGTCGGCTCTCTCGGTGCAAGTGGCCATTCGTGCGGTGGAGGCATACACCGACTCGACGGGCCGGCTCCCCGCCTCGCTCGCGGATGTGCTCCCAGCAACGATCGATGTGAAGTACCAGTCCTTCGGCGACGGGTCATATCGACTGCAGGCCGGCTCGCCGGGCAACGAAGTCGAGTACGTTTCGAGCGGCCCGGCTTTCGAACTCGATGCCATGGTCGTTCCAGCCCTCCAGGAGGCAGTGAAGTGATTCAGACTCGCGCACGCAGTAGCCGTGGGGGATTCACACTGGTCGAGCTGATGTTCGTCATAACTATCATCGGCCTGCTCGTCAAGTTCGCCGCCCCCTATGTCCAGAACGTCAGAACCGGAGCGGACGCATCGGCCGTCATGGCTGACCTCAACACCATCCGACTCGCCGGATTCGACTATCTGGTCGAGCATGGCGAGTTCCCTCGGTCGGGGCCGCTCGGCGCGCCTCCGCCTTCGTTGGCCGATAGGCTGCCCGCGGGCTTCGAGTTCCAGTACAAGGACGCCCGATACATGTGGCTTTCGTCCAGGTGGCGCGGGAGCGAGATCTACGCGGGCCCGCTCGTCTGGGGGCCACCCGAGCTGGTGGATCAGGTGGCCAAGCTCTCCTCGAACGAGAAGATCCGGGCGCGCGGAATCTGCTGGTTCGTCTACACCAACTGAGATCGACCGGGCGGGGGAGAACGAGGGGACGGAGGCTTTCGGCATCGAGCCGCCGTCCTATGCCCGGCGGAGAGACTTCGCCCGCCCAGTCCAGTGGGCGACCACCCGCTCGAACTCGGCCTTCGCGAACGGCTTGGCGAGGTAGTCGTCCATGCCCGCCTGCAGGCACTTCTCGCGATCCCCAGAGAGTGCGTGCGCGGTCATCGCCACGATCGGGGTGTGTCTCCCCGTAGCCGTCAGGCGGATCCGACCTGTCGCTTCGTAACCGTCCATGACCGGCATCTGGCAGTCCATCAGAATCAAGTCATAGCCGCGTCGGGACGCCATGTCGAGGCCCTCGGAGCCGTTCTCCGCGGTCTCCGTCTCGCATCCCATATCGTGCAGGAAGCGCAGAGCGAGCTTCCGGTTCACGACGTTGTCCTCGACCAGCAGGACGCGGGGCGGGTTGCCGGCTGCGGCCATCTCCTGGGGTATCTCGCATACTCGCTCGGGGGAAGACACTGACCGTGCGGCGAGGGCCCCAGCGACCTCGCACGGGAGGACGAACCAGAAGCTCGTGCCCGATCCGGGGGCGCTTCTGACATGCAGACACCCGCCCATGAGGTCGACCAGGCGCTTGCTGATCGCGAGTCCCAGTCCCGTCCCACCGTACTGCCTCGTCGTACTCGAGTCGGCCTGGGCGAAGCTCTCGAAGATCACGGCCAGCTTCTCGGCTGGGATCCCGATACCGCTGTCTGTGACCGTGAACCGCAGTCGGACACGGTGGTTGTCGACGTTCCGCTCGCGTCCGGGTTCCCCTCGAGATCCGCATGCGCCCTGGCACTCGTAAGGAGTTGGACGAGTGAGGTCAGTTGCCCCTCCCGACGGCGAGCCGGGAGCATCTTCGATGTCGGCTGATTCGACGCCGGCTGGCTCGAACTCGGCGGGTTCGCCCAGCACGGTGATCCCGACCAGAACCTCCCCTTGGGGCGTGAACTTGATCGCATTGCCAACCAAGTTCACCAGCACCTGGCGGATCCGGTTCGCGTCTCCCACCACGTGGTGTGGGCATCGCGGGTCGATCCGCCAGTCGATCCGCAGACCTCTCTCCTCTGCTGCGAATCTCATCGGACGCATGGCCCGCTCCAGCGTCTCTTGGATGTCGAAGGGCTCCATCTCGACAGCCAACTTCCCGGCCTCGATCTTCGAGAGATCCAGGATGTCGTTGATCAGAGAGAGCAGCCCTTCCGCCGAGCCATTGGCGGTCTCGGCCCAGTCACGAACCTCCTCGTTGATCTCACTCCCCAGGATGAGTTGCGTCATGCCGATCACACCGTTCATCGGGGTTCGGATCTCGTGGCTCATGTTGGCCAAGAACTCGGACTTCGCCCGGTCCGCCGCCTCCGCGAGCTCCTTCGCCTCGAAGAGCTCGCTCGTTCGTTCCCGGACTCGTGTCTCGAGCTGGTCGCGGGCTGACAGCAGAGACTGGTCTCTCACCTCGATCTCCTCGAGCATCTCGTTGAAACCTCGAATCAGCCGGCCGAGTTCGTCGTCGCCCTGGGCTTCCAGGCGGAGGGAGTACTCCTTCTCAGCGCCAACTCGGGCGACTGCATCTGAGAGCCGCGCGATCGGTCCGAGGACGACGACGCGAAGCTCCCTCGCCAGAGCCCAGGCGACAGCGACGCCACCGAGCGTGCAGAGAAGCCCGGCCAGGATCGACTGCGCCGTCCGCCGGCGAAGCTCCGCGGAACTCGCAACGAGGAGGAGAGAACCGATCCGCTCTCCCTCGTGGAGGATGGGGGTTTGGCAGACGAAGGCGCCGCGAACGAACCCACCCGAACGACTCGCAGGTTCCGCCCGCGACAGCGGGCCGGACTCGGCGACGTCTTCGGCGCCCCCGGCGAGGGGCGTCGCCAGGCTCGCGTCGCCCCGACGGTACTGCGCGAAGCGTGCGCCGAGTAGGTCGAAAGCCCCCACTTCCACGATCGCGCTCTCGGCCGACAGCGCGAGGAGTGCCTCGGTTGCCGCGGCTTGGTCCTCGAAGACGAGCGGTACCTCGCAGTTGCTCGCACCCACCTCAGCGAGTGACTGGATCGTCTCGACAAAACTCTGCCGCTGCATCCGGTAGTTGAGGGTCACGACCGCGGCGGAGGTTATTGTGAGGCCGGTCGCGCTCGTGAGCAACACTATCGCGGTCACTTTCCAGGATATGGGTGACCGGTGGACCCGGGCCTTGATCAGATCGAACCAGTGCAACGAGACTCACCTCAGAGTTATGGCGACGTGGCCGTTCATCCGGTAGCCCCCGGGATGCCGACCTTCTCGAGGTGTGAGTCGATCAGCGGGGTCGGAGGTCCTGCCCCCCCGTTCCTTCGGCAGGTTCGACCGCCAACCTCAAGAAAAACCGGCCGCGCGCCGAACAACGGCGTGATGAATGTGTGCGGTGGGTTCGGGCGGAACAGGCCCGGCACCGCACCCCTTGCGGAGAGAGACGGAGTGACTTCGACCGATCTGGTTGTCCTGGTGGAGAGCGATGACGCGACGATGTCGGATCCTTGCCTGGCTCCTCCTTTGGGCGTCGATCCTCGCCCTGCCGGGAACACCAGACGCGATCCTGGCGGAGGAGTCCGCCTCCGCGGTCCCGTGGCTCGTGCAAGTGGCGATCGTGAAGAAGATCCTCCCCTTCGACGAGTCGATCGACGACACCGGAGTTCGGCTCTGGGTGGTCGGTGAGGCCCCTGGGGAGATCACGGCAGACAGCCTCTCCGCCCTCTTCGCCGCCGCCGGCGTCGAGTCACTCTCGGCCGACGAAGCCCCCGAGGCTGGAAGGGGATCGGTAGCCTACCTGCTGCCGAGCGGACGCCCCTACGGAGAGAGATTGACTTCGCGGGGCGTGCTCACGATTGCGGCCATTCCTCCGTCCGACACTCCGAGTCCGGTCGTGATCGGGCTCACTCTGGTGGAGGGCAAGCCAAAGATCGTCGTGAGCCGTTCGGCTCTCGAGTCGTCCGGCCACAAGTTATCGGCGAAGCTACTGCGAATCTGTTCTTTGGTGGAATGAACCGATGCTCGAGTTCGCAGGAGGACTTGACGTGAGGGACACAGTGGACAGTGGCTCGAGACGGAGGAATCCGGAGTGGGTCGGTCAGGAATGAAGCAAGCAGGAGTGATGCGATGATTCACCGAATCGGCATGATGGTGGCCGCACTTGGACTCGTGGCCGGCGCGCTTTCAGCACGTGCCCAACTGACCCTCGAAGATTTCGACAATCTGGATCTCGGAGAGATCCTCGACACGGAGGTCGTCTCGGCTTCCAAGCGGCTCGAGCGTTCCTCGGAGGCGCCGGCAACGGTGCACGTGGTGTCCCGCGCCCAGATCGACGCTCGCGGGTACCGCAACCTGGAGGATCTCCTCGAGGACATCCCCGGTGTGGAGATCCAGAAGAACTCGGTCTCCGAGCAGCGGAACCAGATCTCCATGCGCGGGATTGCCGGAAACGAGAAGTTCATCGTCTTGCTCGACGGACATCGGATCAACTCGACGACGGGTACGCCGCACGTGGTCGGGGCGAACTTCTCCCTCGCCAATGCGGAGAGAGTGGAGGTGGTTCTCGGGCCAGCTTCGGCCCTCTATGGGGTCGATGCGTTCGCGGGCATCGTCAGCATCTACACACGGTCCGGGGCAGGCATCGACGGTGGGGAGGTGACGGGAAGTGCCGGGAGTTTCCTGACCTCGGACGACTCCATCGTCTACGGGAAGCAGATCTCCGAGCACCTGGACATCGCGGTCACCGTCGACATGTACCATTCCGACGAACCGGTCCTACCCGATTACTACCGCGATGACTTCGCCTGGTACCGTGATGTCTACAGCAAGACCGGGCTCGTCCAGAAGTCGCCGTTCGAAAAGGACGAACTCGTGGCGACGGGAACCCCGGTGGAGTACGAAGCCCCGACCGATGCGCACTTCGTCCACGCCCGGCTTCGTTCCGAGAACTTCGAGATCGGGTACACTCGAAACCGCGAGGCCCACAGCAGTTCGATCGGCATGCGTCCCGAGTACAACGTGTACGGGAAGGGAATCCGGTTCGACATCGGACTGGAGACGATCTACGCCGACCACGAGTACGCGCCGAACGGGTCTCGGTGGAGCATCGAGGGCTCGATCAGCAAGAGCACCTATCGTCTGGATCCCAGCACGGTCTTCGTCAACACGTTCAGCTCGTACGAGCGCGCCTACAAGTACGAGTCGGGGACGTCCACAACCGTGGAGGAGCAGCTCCGCCTCGACGTGACGGAGAGTACGTCCGCGATGGTGGGAGTCTCCTACCAGGATCTGACCGCGATTCCGAAGACGGGGGACCTGCCCTTCCCCTACGACGAAGGAGTGGCGCCGGACGCCCAGGACGAATACTACCTGGGCACCGACATCCTCGACGGTGACGGGGATCCTCTGACCGTGTACCAGGACTTCTTCTTCGTCCAGTACCAGAACTACGGAGTGTTCGCGCAGGTTCAGTCCGATGTCGGCCGCTCTCTGATTCTGACTGCTGGTGCGCGTCACGACCACAATACGCGGTACGGATCGTCTTTCAATCCGAGGGTCGGTGTCGTTTTCAGTCCGACGCCGAAGGTCAAGACCAAGCTACTCTACGGACAGGCCTTCCTCGCGCCTTCGCCGTACAAGGCCTACCAGCACTACGGATCGTTCGTCCCCGTGGAGGATCCGGACACGGGCGAGGTCGACGACCTCCTGGGCACGTTCTGGCATCTGCCGAACCCGGATCTGGAACCCGAGTATCTCCGGTCGTTCGAAGCAGGCCTGAGCCTCTTCGTTGTCGACGGGATGGTGATCCAGGCCGCCGCGGTCCACACCATCATCGACGATCTCATCGTCAACGACATCTCGTTCGACCAGGAGTTCAAGGGGATCCCGGTCAGCGTGGTCGAACGTGCGTTCAACAAGGGCAGGGCGGAGATCGATGGAGCCACGGCGAGCGTGATGGGGAGATTCAGGCTCGGCTCCTGGCGGCTGTCTCCCTTCAGTAGCTACGCCTGGGCCGATGGGAACGTGGCGGGAGCGCGCTTACCCTACACGGCCAAGCACACACTGAAGGCCGGACTGGAAGCACGCCGCGGTCGTTTCACGGTCACGCCACGGTTCCTCGCCCGGTCGAAGACGTACCAGTCGACGGACGCCGGGGAGGAAGCCTCGAACGAGGGCTTCGCGGTAGTCAACCTGTTCGCCCGGATCGAAGACCTCATCGTCACCCCTACCTGGGACGTCGCCGCCTTCCTGGACGTCCGGAACCTGACGAATCGCCAATACTACAACGTCTCGCAAGCGGCCGGAGAAGGGTTCGTGGCGACACCTCAGGACCCGATCCGCCTCCTTGTTGGAACCACGGTGACTTTCTGATCGATCGAGCGAGGAACGCCAGATGCGAGGACCCGAGAGGTCGAAGCGAATGAACGGAGTCGGCCCCGGTTTCGGGCGGATGCGGTTCGCCGCGCTGGCTCTCGTGTTCTCGTGCCATGCATCGACCTTCTCGATCGGATTCGCCCAGGCCGTGCCGGAGGAGCCGGCAGCCAGCGTCTTGGTCCTCCACTCCTACCACGCGGACTATCCGTGGACGCAGGGGCAGCATCACGGTTTCATGGACCGCCTGGAAGGCGAGAGCTCACGTGTATTCGATGTTCGGGTCGAGTGTCTGGACACGAAGCGCAAGGACTACTCTCCGGACTACGCGGGGCACGTCGCGGCGTATCTGGCATACAAGTACGCCGGGTTCGAGCCGGACGCGATCTACGTAACCGACGACAACGCGCTGGACTTCGCTCTATCCCAATTGACCCGCCTGTTTCCGGACGCACCCATCTTCTTCTCCGGGGTGAACGACTACGGAGTCCGGTCGCGGATCGATCCGAGCCATGTCACCGGGGTCTTCGAACGGAAGGAGATCGGACCCAACATCGAACTCATGCGCAAGATCGCGTCCGGTCGGGTTGACATCTCGATCGTGGGCGACGCTTCCGAGACCTATCGAGTGATCGAGTCCGAGCTCCAGCGGGAGTTGGGCGGTCGATCGGAGATCCATGCGGCCTATGTATCGAGCAGACGCCTCGAGGAGTTGATCGAGGGACTGCGGGTGGAAGGACGCCGGTTCGTCTTCCTCACCACCCTCGGAAAGGTCATCAGCCAGACCGGCCGGACCCTCGCGCCCAGTGAGACCATCGAGGCGATCGTCCGTTCCGGGAACTACGTGGTGTTCAGCATGGAGGATGCGTACCTGGCACCTGGGGTCCTGGGCGGGTACGTCACCAGCGGAGTGCGGCAGGGCGCGGGTGCCGCGGACCTCCTCCTCCGGTACCTCGACGGAGTTCCGGTCGGGCAGCTGCCACCGATCGAGGAGAGTCCGAACGAGTACATCATCGACGACATGGAGCTCGCGCGTGCTGGGATGACTCTTCCGGACCATCTGGGACTCCCCGTGCGACACATCAACGCGGCTCCGACGTTCTACGAGTCGCGTCGCGGGCTCGTGCTCGGGAGTCTCGCCGTACTCCTCGGGCTGCTCGTGGTGGGTCCGCTCCTTGCGCTCGTGGTGGTGGTTCGGAAGAACCGGGAGGTCCTCGCCGCGACTCGCCGCTCTGCAGAGAGCGAGGCGAGCTTCCGCCACCTCTTCGAGTCCTCACCCGATTCCGCCTGGATCGTGCGAAGCAACCATTTCGTCGAGTGCAACCCGGCGGCGGTCCGGGAGTTCGGGTACGAGGGACGGGAGGCCTTTCTGAACCTGCATCCGTCCCAGATCTCCCCCCCAAGGCAACCCGACGGCCGGGACTCCTTCTCGGCCGCCGAGGAGGCGATGCGGGTCGCCTTCGAGAGGGGCAGCAACCGATTCGAGTGGGTCCATCGACGTGCCGATGGGACGACCTTCTGGGCCGAGGTGACTCTGTCTGCGATCACGCACGGCGGTGAGCCTCTGCTCCACGGAGTGGTGCACGACATCAACGAAGAGAAGCGAGCAAAGTCGGAGTTGGAAGAGAGGGAGAAGTCCCTCAACGAGGCGCAGCAGATCGCGCATCTAGGGAGCTGGACCCTCGATCTGACTACGGGGGATCTGGGCTGGAGCGACGAGGTGTACCGGATCTTCGAGATCGACCGGGAGCGGTTCGGCGCGTCCTATGGGGCCTTCGTCGAGGCGATCCATCCGGACGACCGCGCCGCGGTCGACTCCGCCTACCAGGAATCCCTGAAGAACCGAACGTCGTACGATGTCGAGCACCGTCTGCTCATGGGGGACGGGCGCGTCAAGTACGTCCACGAACGGTGTGAGACCGCCTACGACGACGATGGAATCCCCCTCCGGTCGCACGGCACGGTGCTCGACATCACCGAGCGTAAGCTCGGGGAACTCGAACTCGAACGCGCCAAGGCCACCGCCGAGGCTGCGAGCCAGGCAAAGAGTGACTTCCTCGCCAATATGAGTCACGAGATCCGAACGCCGATGAACGGCGTGATCGGGATGACGGACTTGATGTTGGAGGGAAGTCTCGACGACGAGCAGCGCGCCCGCGCCCTCACGGTCAAGCACAGTGCGGGATCGCTCCTCGGGATCATCAACGACATCCTGGACTTCTCCAAGATCGAGGCCGGGAGGCTCGACCTCGAGAGTATCGACTTCGATCTCGCGGAGCTCCTCGCCCAGTTCGCGGCGGTCATGACCTTTCGGGCCGAAGAGAAGGGACTGGAGCTGATCTGTCCCGCCAACGTGGCAGTTTCCGACTGGTTCCGGGGGGATCCTGACCGGATCCGGCAGATCCTCGTCAACCTCGTCGGCAATGCGATCAAGTTCACAGAGGAAGGGGAGGTCAGCGTCCGGTATGAGCAGATCGGGGAGCGGGACGGTGCCGCAATCGTGCGGTTCAGCGTCACGGATACGGGCGTCGGGGTATCGGCCGACGCACAGGCAAAGCTGTTCGAGCGATTCACGCAAGCGGACAGCTCGACGACCCGGAGATTCGGCGGTACGGGCCTGGGGCTCGCGATCAGCAGGCAGCTCGTGGAACTGATGGGAGGAGAGATTGGTGTCGAGAGCGGACCGGGAGAGGGCGCGCGATTCTGGTTCACGCTCCCTCTCCCCAGAACACAGGATGTCACGACGCCAAGCACCCACTTGGATCCTGCAGGCCTCCGCGCCGAGAGAGTCCTGGTCGTGGACGACGCTCCAGGTACACGGCGGTTGTTGGATGATCTCCTCACAGCTTGGGGAGTCGAGCATGAGGTCACGGGAGAACCCTGTTCGGCGCTCGCGGCACTGCGGAGGGCGGCGGGCCAGGGCCGTCCGTACTCGATCGCACTCATCGACGCCCGACTGACCGAGCCGGAAGGAACTCCTCTCCGGAAGGAGATCGCGCGGGATCGGACCTTGGTCGACACTCGGACGGTGCTCTTCACGAGTCGGGTCTGGAGCCACGGAGTTCCCGATCGAGTGGAGCCCCGCGTCGATGCCTACCATGCCAAGCCGATCCAGCAAACCGAACTCCTCCGCACGATGCTGCGCGTGATCAGCGCTGGAGGACCCGAAGTGGGTCCGCAGCCGCCGTCGGAGGGGGCACGTCTCCCTGAGTTCGACGCCCGAGTCCTGGTGGTCGAGGACAACTCCGTAAACCAGCTCGTGGCCCGAGGACTCCTGAGGAAGTTCGGTGTCGAGGTGGAAGTCGCCGGCGATGGCGCCGAGGCGCTGGAGATGCTGGCCGCGAAGCCGTTCGATCTCGTCCTCATGGATTGCCAGATGCCCATCCTCGACGGATACGAGACGACGCGACGGATCCGGGATCCCAGGTCCGATGTTCTCGATCACTCGATACCCGTGGTCGCTATGACCGCCCATGCGATGCGGGGCGACCGTGAGCGGAGTCTGGCAGCGGGAATGAACGACCACCTGAGCAAACCCGTACAGCTCAGGGAGCTGTCTCACGCCCTGGAGGCGTGGATACCGGCCCTGTGTCGGCGTGTGGCTCCATAGCGGCCCAATGGACGTTCGGATCGACCCCACGGAGTTGTCCGAAACCCCTCAAGATGCGGGCCACTTCTACCGCAAAGAGTCTTGAGGAGCGGCCGCCCCTTCGTCGGGGCAGCGCGTGGGCTCGGGTTGCCCACCTAGCTCGACGCAATCACTGACGAACGGAGTCTTGCCATGCATCGGAGAGACGGATTCACGATGGTAGAGGTCATTGTGGTCGTGGCGGTTCTTGCCATCCTCGGAGGGATCCTCACGCCCATGGTGATCAAGGAGATCAGCAAGTCGAAGCTCACCCGAGCGGAGGCGGACATGGAGGCGGTCTCCATCGCGTTCACGCAGTACTTCGCGGACACCGGGTACTGGCCCGAGAAGTATACGGGTACGACGGATCGCCGGGCGACCTTCCGCAACTACGACTGCTTCTATGACAACACCCGGGCGCTGACCGGCTGGGACGGTCCGTACATGGAGAAGGGAACCGAGCAGGGCGGCACCCGCGTCGTCGCGAATCAAGTCGGAAGCGTCTGGGAGGGTGTGGTCGATCCGTGGGGCCGGCCGTTCCGCATCGTGTACGGAAAGGTCGGCGGAACGAGCGCGGGTGGTGGCATCGCCATCCTCACTTCGGGGCCTGACGGCTCTTTTGCCACTTCGGATGCGGATGCACTCCGCGGATCTTCCACTGGAGACGACATCGTCCGGATCGTGACAGCCCGGGCCGGTCTGTAGTTTCGGGCACGAGGCAAGGATGCAGGTCCTCGAATACCGTGCCCGGGGTGAGGATGGGCGGCTTCACACGGGACGAGTCGATTCAGCCCGCCTGGCCGCGCTTCGGGACGACCTCCGCGCCCGCGGCATCTACCTCGTTGGTGCCAGGACAGTCGGGGCCGGGCGTTTCGTCCGGCGAACCGTCTCCAGGCGGGATCTGATCTTCGTCGCGTATCACCTGCAGACCGTGATTCGCGCGGGTGTTCCCCTCATGACCGGTCTGGAGGATCTGGCCGCACAGACTGACAACCGGTATCTCAAAGGGGTGATCGAGGATCTCATCGACTCGGTGGAGTCGGGCTCCACGCTCAGTCAGGCGATGGCACGCCATCCGAGAGCATTCCCCGACGAGTTCGTCCAGATGACCATGGCCGGAGAGATCAGTGGTCGGCTCCCAGAGTCATTCGACCGCCTCGTGCACTTGCTCGAGTGGTACGACGAACTCAGCGGTCAGATCCGGCACCTCGTTTCCTATCCGATCATGGTCCTCATCGCGCTACTTGGACTGATCACTCTCCTCCTCGCTTTCGTGATTCCTCGATTCAGCGGCATCCTCGCGTCTCTACGGGTCGAGCTTCCTCTCCCGACCCGCGCGCTCATGGCGGCCAGCGCCTTCTTGCTCCAGAACTGGGCGTTGATCCTCGCGTTCTCCGCGGCCCTTGTCGTCGTCGCCTTCCTCATGCAGAGAAAGGCGCGGGTGCGGACTGCCATCGACGAATGGTCCCTGCGAGTTCCCCTCTACGGCAACCTCCGGCTATCGCTCATTTCGAGCCAGGTCTCGCATTTCCTGGGTGCCTTCATCGACGCGGGAGTCCCGATTGCCGAAGGACTGGATTCGATCGTGCGCCTGACCGGGAACTTCCACGCGCGGCGGATCATGGATCGCATCCGAAAGCGAGTCCTGGAAGGTGATTCGTTGTCCAACGCGTTTCGCGAGGCGGATCTCTTCCCCCGCCTCGTCCTGAGGATGATCTCGATCGGGGAAGAGTCGGGAACCCTGCCCGACTCCCTGCGCCGGGTCGGGGACTACTACGACCGGGACATCCCCCGACGGGTCAAGACGGTTATGGGAATCGCCACGCCTGTTCTCACCGTGGTTCTCGCCTCCATCCTCTGCTTCGTCGTGCTGGCCGTACTCCTCCCGATCTACAGAATGTACGGAGCCCTCTCATGAACGGAGAACGAGGGCTCACGATGATCGAGATCATCGTCGTCCTGGCCGTGATGGCCGTCCTAGCTGGGATATCCGTGCCAGTGGCGACACGGCAGCTGGAGAAATCGAAGATCCACGCCACCCGTCAGGAGATGAGCGACCTCAGCAAGTCTCTCCGCGCCTACGGGAGCGACGTCGGGTTCGACCCGAGCGATGTGCGGTGGGGACGATTCCCGGCCGAGACGGCCGGGACGGGCGCCTACAGGACGATTCTCGGGACCGATCTGGAGGTGAACGCGACCGGAACTACCTGGAATCCAGCCCTGCGAAAGGGATGGAACGGTCCGTACATCAGCCCGGAGCGTGTCAGGGCCGATCCTGATGGACAGGGCAGTGAAGCAAACGTGCCCGGCTACCAGGTCGACGGGTGGGGTCGATACTACGTCTATAGGAATCGCAACGCCTCCGGCGGCAGGGTGAGGAACGGAGACGTGGAGCGCGTAGTCACGCTGACCAGCGGCGGACCCGATCGGGATCCGTCGACGGCATCTGACAACATCACGCTCGTCGTGTATCGGGGGATGATCCATTGACAACGCCTCTCCGGGAACACGGCCGAGGACCCGGGCCCGATGGGTTCGACGGCTTCAGCCTGATCGAACTCATCGTGGTGATCGCGATCATGGCCGTTCTCGCCGGAGTGGCCTTTCCGACCGTCGACATCCTGCAGACGCGCGCCCGATCCGATCGCACGGTCGAGCAGTTGCAGGCGCTGGAGACGGCCCTCGAGGAGTACTTCCTCGATCACCTCCGGTATCCGGACCAGCTCGCGGATCTCGAGACCGATGGGTACATCGTGAGCTCGTTCACGGCTGGCGACGCGTTCCTCGATGGCTGGGGGAACGGTCTCGTCTACAGGAAGACCGGGTTCCGCGTCAACCTCACGAGCCGCGGCCCCGACCAGACAGACTCGCCAGACGACATCGACCTGACGATCGACGGTCAGCGGATCCTGCGGGCGGAGACGCGCGAGAACATGAAGACGATCCACCGAGCTCTGGGCCTCTATCAGGCCGAGTACGCCAGTTTGGGGCTTCCGCCTCTTCCCGCGCTCTGGTACCACGCCGACCCGGCGCTCTGTGCTATGGGGATCCTCGTCGTGAACGGTTACCTGACCAACGACTCGCGCTATCGATCAGACGCCTGGAACGACGACTACGGGTATCTGGGAAGCCCGAGTGTTCACGTGACCAGCATCAACATGTGAGGGGTCAAGGCGATGTCGACCTGCGGTGTGGAAATCGGCCCCAAGACGATCAAGTACGTCGTCCTGAAGGGCGGCGGAAGACGAGGCGTGGCTGCACGGCACGGTCGGGTCGTGTTGGCGGCCGGTCAGTCGGCTGCGGATGCCATGAGAGAGCTCCGCGATCGCGGCGAGATCCCCAGCCGTGTCAGGGTCGCGTCGGGACTGGATATGGGCCAGCTACGCCACATCTCCCTTCCGCCCATGCCAGCCCGGGAGCTGCGCCAGGCGATCCAGCATGAGATCGACCGTGAATCGGGAATCGTCGACGAGGGCATGGCGAGTGGATACCAGATTCTGGGTCGCGAAACGGACGGACGCCGCAGCGTCCTCATAGCGCAGACTCCGCGGGCGGCCATCGAATCCCTGGAGAAGGAGATCGTCGCGGCGGGATTCCAGATCGAGACCCTGACCACGAGCAGCGTCGCGCTGCTCAGCTACGCGTTGACGAAGCTGGATCTCTCCGACCCGGACCAGGCGATCACTGTGGTCCACCTTGGAGACGGCCGGATGTTGCTCGCCGTCCTGGAGCGCGGGCGGATCCGTCTCATGCGCGATCTCGGACTGGGGCTCGACGCGTCGCTCCTGGGGACACTTGAGCTGGACGCTACGGGGACGACGGGGACGCCGGTCGGCGACGGCGTCGATTGGGATCTGCTCGAGGGTCTGAGTCGCGGGCTCTCCGAAGTCGCACAGGTCGCGGGGCAGATCCGGCGCACGCTCGAGCACGACTCGCAACAGTCTCCGATCCGCCCGGTTGTTCGGATGCTGCTGGCTGGGGACGTGACCCGAGCCGAAGCCCTTGTTCCCCTGATCGCCAATGAGATCGATCTCCCGATCGAGCTCCTGGATCCCTCGCACGAACTTGTCGCCACGGTCGACGACCCGTTCGATGGAGAGGGTCCCTCGTACGCTCTTCCGTTTGCCCTGGCCAAGCTGAGGAATCCAAGAGCGCTCCTCCATCTCGGCCGCTTCCCCCGGGCCGGATCGAACGACCTTCTACGAAACGTGGCTCTGGCCACGGTCGCTGTCGGGCTCCTCGGCGTCCTCGGCTCCTTCTGCATCGATCCGGAGGTCCGCCGGCTGGAGGAGGCGAGACGCGCGCTCGACGACGAGATCACGGTTCTCGAAGGGGCGATCGGCGCCAGCGCCGAGCCCGGTGGACTCGCTGAGACTCCCGGGACCTTGCGGTCCCTCATGGAGAACCCGTCCCCGCGGGAAGTCCTCCGCTGGGCGGCGAGTGCGGTTCCGGCCCGGGAGACTATCGACGAGCTGTCCCTCCTGCGGGACGGAACCGCCTGGAAGGTGTCGATGGAAGGTTCCTTCCACGGACCGCGCGGCGCCTCGGGAGTTCTCGACTGGAGCCGATTCCTGCAACACCTCGAGAACGAACGACGCATTCGCGATCTCGAGGTGCCGCGTGTGGTGGGCGATTCACACAGCCCCGACATCCCGGTCTCGGTCGGCTTCACCTGGGTGTCGGAACGATGAGAGGCCTCCGCGACCACATCAGTCAGCGGCGCTCGCCCCTCCGGGTCCGTGGGGGTACCCGAATCTGGTTGGCCTTGGCGGCCGTGCTTGGCGTCGTGCTCATCGCTTCGGGAGCGGTCCGGATCGTGGCCGGGGCGCGCGCCCGGTCCCTGCTCGAGGTCGAGGTCGCGAACCTCGCCTCCGACCGCGCAGATCTCGAAGACTCGGTTCTCTCCAGGTCGGTCCTCGACGAAGCCGAGGAGAGCGGTGGCGTCGAACTCGCGATCCCGTATGGGGGCGTCCCGGGCCCGATCCTCGAAGACCTTCTCGCGATTCTGGAGTCCCTCGAGATCCGCAACTACGAGTACAAGATACGCGAGCGCAGCCAGACCGTCGACGCGCCGGATCCGCGCGGGCGCAATGGGACGCAGGACGATTCCGAGGCGCGCGACGCAGGAGGCGAGTCCGAGGAGGACGGCGAGGTCTGGGCCAGCGACGACTGGGGGGAGCAGGAGTACTCGGATGACCCGGAATCGCAGAGGGAGGATCTGCCGGGGGGGCTCGAGGAGAGTGTCGAGTTCACACCGGGCCTCGTTCTCTACCACTGGAAGCTCGATCTGATGTTGAGAACCGGGTTCCGCCGCGTCGTCGAGCTCCTGGACTCCCTGGCAGAGGCCGAGCGGCTGTGGCGAGTCTCGGAGGTCGGACTGGTTCGGGAGGCCGGATCTCTCCACGCGCATCTCCTGTTGGAGACGTTCACGCGCCCCGCTCCGGACGGCGAAACCCTGGGCGAACCGGGCGTTGGCGCATCCAGCGATCCGTTTCACGCGGCATCAGGGAGCGCCGACCTTCCGAGCGGCATGGAGGCGCCGACCCTGAGGGCCGTGGTGACCGGATCGACCCCGAGGGCGTGGATCGGAGATCAGATCGTGGAGGCGGGTGGTTCCGCAGCGCAATGGACGGTGGAGGAAATCGATGAGAATGGAGTCTGGATTCGGCATTCGAACGGGCGCAGAGTTCGGCTCCACGTCGGGGGTTGAACGAAACATCGGAAACGGGCCGGTCGTGGGTTTGCACGCGGGCCGGACCTTTCGTTGTGTCGGTTGCCGCCGTGGAGTCTCTGCCGTCGCCCGGGTGATCGACGACGTGAAGGCGGCTATCGCGCTTGTCGTGATTCTCGCGGTGACTCCTACCAGTGCTCCGGCTCAGGCTTGGTCCATCCTCTGTGACCGCGTGGACATCCCTGACAGCACACGGTTCTCGCTATCCCAGAGCGACCTGCGGCTCGACGAGACGCTTCACCTCCTTCTCGATGGAACGGGGCTGGGCCTGGTCCTCGAGGGAGCGCTTTCTTGCTCGACCCAGACTCGGATCCTCGACGCGACGATCGGGGAAGCCCTCGAGTCCCTGGCGCAGGCGCACGACTTCGCCTACCGGATCGAGGGAGGGTCGATCGTCGTCTCCGCCGCCGAGACCAGGACGTTCCGTGTCGACTACCTTGGGAACCCGGAGGCCGCCTTCTGGGCCGAGGTGCAGGCAGCGCTCCTGGCCATCCTGGGTGAAGAGGCGAGATTCACCGTCTCGCCCCGCGCCGGCAGCGTCACTGTGATCGCGCCTCCCTCCCGCGTGCGCGAGGCCGGCAAGTACTTGGACGAGCTGGAGACGACGCTCTCCGATCAGGTCCATATCGAGGCCAAAATCGTGGAGGTGTCACTCGACAAGGCCCTTCAGGTCGGAATCGACTGGACGGTGTTCGGGAACGGTTGGAACGACCTGGAACCCAACACCGATGCGGGAGGGTTGCTGCAGCTTCGCACGACCGAGGACTTGGGCGGGCTCTTTCAGATGGGTCTCCTGCGTGCGGACAAGCTCGATCTGCTGATCGAAGCCCTCGAGCAGCACGGGAACCTGGAGATCATCTCCAGGCCGAGAGTCGCTGCTATGGGCAACGAACCAGGGATCTTCCGGATGAGCGAGAACATCCCCTACTACGAGATCCAGGTCCTCACGGCTGAGGGGAGTCAGCCTTACGTGCAGTACCAGATCGGGTTCAAAGAGGCCGGAGTCGTTCTCGAGGTCTTCGCCCAGATCGCCGACGACGGGAGCATCACGCTCCAGGTTCATCCCACCGTTTCTTCGGTCACGGGCTTCACCGAGTCCCTTCCCAACCTCCCACCTCAGCCGATCATCGATACCCGGGAGACTCAGACCTCGGTGCGCCTACGCGAGGAACAGACCCTGGTCATCGGCGGGATGATCCAGACCCTCGAGTCGGATCGAGTCAGCGGGATCCCTATTCTCTCCCGGATTCCCTACCTGGGTGCGCTCTTTCGCCGAACGAAGGTCGAAGAACAGAGGCGCGAACTCGTCGTCCTCCTCACCCCGCGGATCATCCGCGACAGGTTGGCCAGGAGTCTGTGCGAGACCGGGATGGGACTCAGGGTCGAGTCGCGGTGGAACACGTCCGATCCTCGGAACATTCTCGCGGCGCACGAGCACAACAGGGCACTCGACGCGTTCGCCGCCGGGGACCGCCCGCGAGCGGTGGCGCATGCCGAGCGCGCGGTGGTTCTTGCCCCGGATCGGCCGGAGGCCCGGATCAACCTGGGCTACTTTCTCGCCCAGGACGGGCGGATCGAAGACGCCGAAGTCCAGTGGATGAAGGTCTCTGGCACGACGGGAAGAGCCGTAGCGTGGGCACGGTGCAATCTACTCGCCTTGGACGCCGCTTTGGGCCGGAACTCCGGTCGCCTCGACTGGATCCTCGAACACGTGGACTCCAGTCCCATCCGGACCGCCGCCCTCGTCAACGAGGCGCTGCGGGTCGCGGAGCGCGGAAACCGGGCCGACGCGGTCGCCCTGCTGGCGCGAGCGAAAGAAGAGACGGATGCAGCAGACCTGAGGAACGTCATCGAAGAACTCGAACAGGGCTGGAGTCACGATCCCGCCGGTACGTTCGACGGGTGGGCGGGTCCGGAGGAGATGGCGCGCTCGCGATGATAGAGCCCTGGCCGGCCCAAACGGACGTCACCGTGGGGCTACTTCGGATTCTCTGGCCGGCCGGGCTACGCAGCCAGCGCTGAATCGTTGTCGCCGACGGACGGGGCGGCGCCGAGCACCCGCACGAGTTCTTCTACGGTCGACCAGCCCTCGATCACTCGGCGAACCGCGTTGCGGCGGAGGGTCTCGTATCCCGTGGCAACGAGTTCGGCCTCGATGTCGCGGACGGCCTTCCCCTGCACGATCGCCCGACGCACGTCGTCCGTGACTTCCAGGATCTCGAAGACCGCGAACCGGCCCCGGTACCCCTGGCTCTGACATTCCGAGCACCCGGAGCCGAAGTGGAGCGTCAGAGGTTCACCCGCCGGAACGTCCAGGCAGGCCTTCTCCGCAGTCGTCGCCGGACGCGTGGCGATACAGTACCTGCAGATCCGTCGCATGAGCCGCTGCGCCATGACCCCGTTGATCGTCGTCGAGATGAGAAAGGCGGGCACTCCCATGTCGCGGAGACGGGCCAGGGTCTCGAGGGCGGTGTTGGTGTGGAGAGTGCTCAGGACCATGTGTCCTGTGAGGGAGGCGCGCATCGCGATCTCGGCGGTTTCCTGGTCGCGGATCTCACCCACCAAGATGACGTCGGGATCCTGGCGCATGAGGGCGCGGAGGCCTTTCGCGAAACCGAAGCCCGCCTTCTCGGAGATCTGCGACTGTCGGACGCCGGCCATCCGGTACTCGACAGGATCTTCGAGCGTCATGATGTTCAGCCTCTCCTTGTCGAAGAGGCGGAGTGCGCTGTAGAGGCTGGTCGTCTTTCCCGACCCTGTCGGTCCGGTGACCAGGAAGATCCCGTGTGGACGACGCACCAGATTGGAGATCCGCTCCTGATCCTCGTCTGCGAAGCCCAGCTCGGAGAATCCGACGTCGACGGTGTTCCGGTCGAGAACCCGCAGGACGACGTTTTCCCCGTGGATGGTCGGCGTCGTGGAGACCCGGAGGTCGATTCTCTTCTCGCCGACCGCGAGTTCGAACTTCCCGTCCTGCGGAACGCGGCGCTCGGAGATATCGAGCCCGGCGAGCACCTTCACCCTGGTCGATACCGGTTGCCGAAGTGGGGCCGGGAGCCGCGATACGATGGTCAGGACGCCGTCGATCCGGAGCCGGATGAGCAGCTCGGTCTCCTCCGGCTGAAGATGGATGTCGGTGGCCCTGACCCGCACCGCCTCGAAGAGGATCTGGTCCACGAGCTGGACGATCGGAAGCTCGGAGCCGTCCGCCCCCTGATTCGAGATCTTCGTTGCTTCAGCAGCGACCGCCTCGAGCTGACCGGCTCCGGCCTGCGAGCCGTAGACTCGGTGGATGAGTTCGCGAAGCCGGGCCTCAGGCATTTCGACCGGGATGGGTCGTTTCTTCGAGACCAGTTCGATGTAGTCCAGAGCCTGGAAGTCCTTCGGGTCCTTCATCGCGACTCTGATGCTCGGCCCCTCGACGGACAGAGGCATGATGAGGAAGCGGGCCGCTAGCTGGTAGGGAATGAGGGCCGTGGCCTCCGGATCGGGAAGGAACGGATCGGCTGAGACCCGCGCCGGGCGGAGGCTATGGCCATCGATCCGATCGGGTCGATTGTTCATGATCGAGCCACCTCAGTTCGTCGGCCGTCGAGGAGCCTACGGGAGCAACGACGTTGCCGCCGAGGAGAGTAAGTCGGTCTCGGACTCCGGTCCGTTTCCTGATCGACGGGTGGGTGGAAGAACTTGAGAGCGATGCGGCGTGGTGGTCCCGTCGTCTGCCCAGCACCCGCCTAGCCCGCCGCGGAGTAGAAGAGGTCCTTCCAGAGGCTTTCGAGACTTGCGATCGACACGGGTTTGGGTAGGAACGCGTCCATCCCAGCGTCGAAACAGGCCGCAGCGTCGCTCTCGAGCGCACTCGCGGTCAGGGCGATCACGGGTAGGTCACGAATCTCGGGCCCTCCCTGACGGATGATCTGGGTTGTCTGATAGCCGTCCATCTCGGGCATCCGGCAGTCCATGAAGACGGCGTCTACCTGGCAAGGTCCAGACAGGATCGACAGCGCCTCCCGCCCGCTGCTCGCGAGGAGAACGTCGCAACCGGCCCGTTCCAACAGCTTTCGTGCGATCTTCTGGTTGACGATGTTGTCGTCGACGACGAGGACGCGTTTCGGAGCGTCGAACCTGCGTGGGCGATCTCCGTGGAGGCGATGGGCGCCACGGGATCGTGCGGCGCGCGGCCCGACGTCCTGACTCGGGACCGCGGCAGGGAACTCGCACCAGAAGGTCGCGCCCTTTCCGACCTCACCTCGCGCCCCGATCTCGCCGCCCATCAGTTCGAGGAGGGACCGGGAGATAGCGAGCCCGAGCCCAGTGCCACCAAAGCGCCGGGTAGTACTCGCGTCGGCTTGGGTGAACCGCTCGAAGAGCCGTGGCGCGTCCTCGGTCGCGAAACCGATCCCCGTGTCTTCCACTTCGATGTGGAGCCGAGGACCCTGCCGAACCCCGACCCGCAGAGAGATCGAACCGGCCGTCGTGAACTTCGCGGCGTTGGCGAGGAAGTTGGAGATCACCTGCCGGACTCGCAGAGCATCGAAGACCGCGATCTCCGGCACCTCGTCGGCGACCTCGAGCGAGAGCGAGACTCCCCGCTCGGTCACGCGGGGTCGGATCGCTGCCAGAGCATCTCGGGCAACCTCCCGGATCCGGGTCGGGAGGGGTTCTAGACGGATCTCGCCGGCCTCGGCTTTCGACAGGTCCAGGATGTCGTCGATGATCGAGAGGAGTGCTTCCCCCGACGACCGGATCGTGACTAGAGCTTCATTCCGTTCCCCTTCGGTGGGACCCATTGCGAGGACGTCGGCCATACCCAGCACGCCGTTGAGCGGCGTGCGGATCTCGTGACTCATCTGGGCGAGAAACGCGCTCTTAGCCTCGTTCGCGGCTTCCGCGGCCCGGCGAGCAGACTCCAGGTTGATCCTCCTCGATTCACCGTCGAGTTCGTTTCCGATGGCTCTCGCGATCAGGAGGACGAGGTCCTCGTCGGCGTCGGAGTACGGGTTCCGGGACCGTGTCGAAGAGAAGGCCACGGAGCCTCGTTCCTGTTCGCCCCAGGCCAACGGGACGCCGATGAAGCTCGCGACGGCGCCGGCAGAGGCTGCGGGGAAGCCAGGGGGCGAGGCATCGGCAATGTGGTAGGCCCGATGGAGTGCTTCCGCCGCGAGCATCGCTCCAACGTCGTTGCCACTCAGACTTCCAGATCGGGCGAGAACTTCGTGGTCTTCGCCGGTCGTCCGCAGCACCGCGGCTCTCTCGGCCCCGAAGAGTTCGCGACCGATGCCGAGCAGTTCCGCGATCCGTTCCTGAGACGAGAGGCCGCCGTCCGAGGTGATGTCGAGGACGGCACGGAGCCCCATGCTGTACCGAGTGAACTCGACCTCGGTCGACTTGCGCTCCGTAACGTCCTGGAACGCACCCCGTAGCCGGACCGGACCATCCACCCCGTACTCCGTCTCCCCGAGAGCTCGCACCCAGAGTTCATCGCCACGCCTCGTGTGGACCGGGATCTCGACGTCCCACGGGGCGCCGGAGTCGAGCCCCTTCTGTACCGCGCGTTCGAGCAGAGCCTGGAGATCCACGTCTTCGGGAAACAGGGCCAGGGCATCGGCGAACGTTGGCGTGTAATGCTCGTCCACCCCGTGAATTCGGCGCACCTGGTCGCTCCACGCGATCTCCTTGGTCGTGAGGTCGATCTCCCAGCCCCCGATCTTCGCCATCCGCGCGACGATCTCGTGGAGTGTCTCCGCCCGGACGCTTTCGGTAACATCCGCAGCCCAACCGTACACCCGTTCTCGCACCGAGTCGGCCCGGATTGCCCAACTGAGCCACCTCCACTCCCCACGGAGGTGGCGGACGCGGGTGCGAAACGCTACGAGCTGGCCTGGTCTGCTCGAGGCCGTTTCGATGGCCCCGACGGTCGAGGCTGTGTCGTCCGGGTGGAGGTGGTCTTCGATAGGGGTACCCAGGAGGTCCGTCGACGAGAATCCGGTTCCGGCCATCCAGCCTTCACTGAGCCAGACTACCCTCCTGTCGTAGGAGAGCACGCAGCCGAGAACCGAGGGCAGAGCCAGCAGCTCGTACGCGTCATCCGGCGGCAGCGGACCTAGGCCACTTGGTTTCGACGACAAGGGCACCTTTCCTCCGGACCGCCGTCGTCGGCTCCCCACCCATCCAAACGGGTCCACGGGGCCGGCTCGGGCCCTGCCTGGGGAGCTGCCCTGTCCGGATGTCCGGCAAGCGGCATTCCGGTGCGAGGCACGGAAGCGTCGCGACATTGGGCGGCCTCTCGGGTTGAGTATCGGGAGATCCGGACTGCATGTTGAGCGGTTTGCCGGAGCCGCGATCCGACCTCGCGCACGGATCCGCCGAGGAACTCAACGAACGGGCCGCCTCCACCGATACCTGTATGGGCGCATCCCGGGTGACGCGCCGTTGGTCTCGACGTGTTCGCGGCCCAGCTCGCGTCTGCGTCGAGCGCGAGCCCGAAACGGAGGATCGGATGTTGGCCACAGCCCAACCCAGAAAGCTCTGGTGGGTTCCCCTCGCGGCTTGGAGCGCCCTGCTCCTGCTTTCGTTCGCCTGGAACCTCCAGCAGCAACGGAAGTTCGTCGTAGGACTCGCGCGAGTTCGTGCCGAAGCCTACTTCGAGCGTGACCTCGCCACCCGCCGGTGGGCGGCCAGCCATGGCGGGGCATACGTCCCGGCGACCGAGGCCACTCCTCCCAATCCGAACCTTGCCCACATTCCTCACCGTGATCTCGAACTCGAGGGGATGCCGATGCTCACCCTCATGAACCCGGCGTACATGATCCGGCAGATCAACGAGGTTCTCGGCGAGTCGGACTTCGTGCAGGGCAAGATCACCAGCCTCGAGCCAATTCGCGGACTCAACGAGCCCGACGACTGGGAGCGAAACGCGCTCCTCCGTTTCGAGGCCGGTGATTCGGTCGTGGTGGAGCAGACCAATCTCGACGGTTCTCCCGTGCTTCGTCTGATGCGGCCGCTCTACGTCGAAGAGAACTGTCTCGCCTGCCACGGTCACCAAGGCTACGAAGTCGGTGACGTGAGAGGGGGCGTCGCTGCCGCTGTCGAACTGGGTCCGCTCTTCGCGGCCGTGGGGGACGCGCGCAACACGCTCATCGCCTGGCATCTGGCCCTCTGGGCGCTCGGGATTGCCGCGCTGCTCTTCTGGGAGCGCACCATCCGGGCGGTGCTGGTCTCGAGCGACAAACTCACGCAACGTCTGATCGGGAGCGTTCGGCGAACGGAACGGCTCATCGACTCACTCCCGTTCGGTATCATGATCATCGATCACGGCCACACCGTGCTCAAAGCCAACCGGGCCGCGCTCGAGCTCACCGGACAGACGGAAGACCAGGTCGTCGGCGTCCAATGCCATGGCCACGTCTGTCCCGCCTTCGCTCACTGCTGTCCTGTTCTCGACCTCCATCAGCGGATCGAGGGACGCGAGGCCAAGACCCTGGACGGCGACGGCAACGCGATCCCGATCCTGAAGACGGTCCTGCCGTTCGAGTGGGAGGGGCGTCCCTGTCTTCTCGAGGCCTTCATCGATATCCGAAGGCAGAAGCAGCAGGAGGCCGAGCTGATCGCAGCCAAGGACGAGGCGGAGCGCGCGCGCGACGCGGCGGCCGAGGCCGACCACTCGAAGAGCCGGTTCCTGGCGAACATGAGCCATGAGATCCGCACTCCACTCAACGGAATCGTGGGAATGAACGACGTGCTGCTCGGGACCGAGCTCGACGAGGAACAGCGTGATTGCGCGCAGGTGATCAAGTCGAGCGCGGAGATCCTGCTCACGGTGATCAACGACATTCTCGACTTCTCGAAGATCGAGGCGGGCATGCTCGTTTTGGAGTCCATCACCTTCCATCCGGGGGACTGCGCGCGTGAGGTGGTCCGGGGAATGTCGGCGACGGCCGGAGCAAAAGGCCTCGAACTCCGGCTCGAGGTCAGCGCCGATCTTCCGGTAGTCGCCGGGGACCCGACCCGTCTCCGTCAGATCCTCACGAACCTCCTCAACAACGCCCTGAAGTTCACGCCCGCTGGGTCCGTGACCGTGCGCGTCCTCGGAACGGACCGGCCCAGTGAAGTGCGGTTCGAGGTCGTCGACACCGGCGTGGGGATTCCCGCCGAGAGGCAGAGCGAGTTGTTCGATGCGTTCGTACAGGCAGATCCTTCCACGACGCGAGAGCATGGTGGTACGGGGCTTGGTCTCTCGATCTGCCGGCAGCTTACCGCGCTCATGGGCGGGCGGATCGGGGTGGCCAGTGAGTTTGGTGAGGGGTCGACGTTCTGGATCGAGGTCCCGTTCGATCGGGCGGAGAACCCGGACCGTGCGTCCAAAGGCCCGACCGTGGCCGAGATCGGTCCGCTTCCCCACCGTGTGCTCCTGGCGGAAGACAACGTAGTCAATCAGAAGGTGGCGTGCCGAGTGCTCGAGAAGATGGGAATCGAGGCGGTGGTCGTAGTGGACGGCGAGAAAGCCCTGGAGGCAGTATCGAAGGACTCCTACGACCTGGTCCTGATGGACTGCCAGATGCCGGTCCTCGACGGACTCGACGCCACCCGCCGGATCCGGGCCTATGAATCCGGGCATCCAGAACGCCCACGAGTCGCCATCGTGGCCCTCACCGCGCACGCCATGCAGTCACATCGCGAGGAATGTCTGGCGGCCGGGATGGATGGCTACGTGTCGAAGCCGCTGAACTCAGGCGAACTCGATCGCGCGATGCGTGAAGCGTTCCACTCGTCGGCCCTGCGGCGCGCGTCCTGAACCGCGGCCTGTGCGCTCTCCGCCGACCGACCGGACCGACCCGCCGGTCGCCGGGCACCCGGCCGGAGAGCCTGTTGGGTCCGGACGCGGCTCCCCTACGCCGGCCAGGACGCAGAACGCCGAGGAATCAGGCGCGGAGGAGGGCAGAGACGTTTTGCAGGAGTTCCTCCTCGACGAACGGCTTCGGGAGGAATCTCGAGGCCCCCAGGTCGAGGAGATGGGACACGGATTCGACCGACGCCACGCTTGACATGATCAGGATCGGCAGATCCCTGTGTTTGACGTGCCCTCGAACGAGCTGCACCAGCCGCTCCCCGTCCATTCGTGGCATCACGACATCCGTCACTACGAGCTGGATGTCGTCGTTCGCTTCCAGGATCCCGAGAGCGACCTCACCATCCGCAGCATTGATCGTCTCGTGCCCTTGATTCCGCAGGAACCTCGAGATCAGCCCGAGCGTCAGTCGGTCATCGTCTACGGCTAGTATCCGAGCCAAGGATCCACCTCCTAGACCTCTAGAGTGAATGAAGTCGAGCACCGATACTGTCAACCGCTAGAGCAGCCTACCGGGGCGAGTTCCGACCGTGGTGTACAAAGTGGTGTCTCCAGTTTCATCGACACGCGGGACACGGAGCGGAGCGTCTTCCTTCGGCGTGACGGTGGATCCTCCCAAGCCGAGGGATTCCCGTCATTTTCTTCAAGTACGCTCCCTCCTGGGTCGAAGCATGCACTGAACCGTCGGGGTTCCGCCGAGCCCCAGGAGGATGAAACCCAGGAACCTGAAGGCGCCCACACGGGAGGAGACCCGATGAGGTTACCAGCCGTCGTTCTCAGAGCCGGTGTATTGGCCGCGCTCGTTTGTATGGACCCTTCCGAGTCCGTCTCGTCGGATACCGACAATGCGAGGCAGTCGGCCGAGCTCATCTCGGCACTGCTCGTCGCCGGACGGGGCGTCGTCGCTCAGCACCAGGCAAAGATCAACGACCCCTCCATCGGCGACAAGGGTTTCACGCCCGAATACGTCGACGGTCTGATCCGCAAGGCGTTCGAGGAATCGAGCGGAACCCCGATCGACGCGGTCGAGCCGGCAGAAGTTCGCACGAACTTGGTGGCGTTCCTGGACGCATCGAAGGAAGCGATTCGCAACAACCAAGATCGAATCAACGCGCCAGGGATCGCCTTCAAGGGATTCATACCGGCCGTCTACGGTCGTATCACCGGAAACGTCCTCAAGGGCAAGACCGGGATCGAACTCAAACAAACCGCGATTCTGTTCCGGAACGCATACAACGAACCCGACGCGTTCGAGGCGAAGGTCCTGGACGAGTTCCAGCGGACGAAGCCGGAGAACGGGCACGGTGAAGTCGAGAGTGGATACTACCGGTATCTGCGACCGATCTACATCAAGGAGGCCTGCCTCACCTGCCACGGTGAGCCGAAGGGCGAACCCGACATAGCTGGGAGGCCGAAGGAGGGCTACAAGGTGGGCGACCTCCGCGGGGCGATCAGCGTGAGCGTTCCGATCTCGAACGACCAAGCTCACGCCAACTGAGTAGGCACTCGCTCCCGAACCATCGGAGTCGGAGATCGGATTCGGGGCAACTACGAGGGAATCGGACCAGTGGCGCCTTCCAACTGCCCGAGGCAAGTATGACGAGCGGGAACGGAACCCCGGTCCGGGGGATGAAGCTCAGCGCGAAGTTCAGCCTGAGCATCGGCCTGGCCGTGCTTCTGATGCTCGCGGTCCTGGTCGGCATCCAGACGAAGACAGCACGAAACGACATGGAACGAGCGGTCGAATCGAAGGGCCAGGATCTCGCAGATTTGGTAGCGATTTCGGCTGTTCAACCGATTCTCAACTACGACTCGATGACCCTTCAGTCCTTGGCCACGGAAGTCGTGAAGGACGACGCGGTCGCCTATGCGATCTGCGAGGACAAGGGCGGGAACCCTCTCTGTGACGTACGGGAGGAGACCGAAGCCGAGATCCGTGAGTTCGTGGCCGACATCCCAGCCAAGGTGGGCGATCCACTCGGAGTCGTTCGGATTGGGATCGATCCCGGTCCATACGAAGCACAGCGTGTTTCAGCAGTCCGCTCGATCGTCCTCTCGTTGGGCGTCGCCGGTTTCATGCTCGGCGCAACCCTCATCGTGCTTCTACGCCGGCAGGTCATCGTGCCACTCCGGCGTGCCTGCGGTTTCCTCGACCAGCTGGCGCAGGGCGATCTAACCGCGGTTCCCACCGCCCGTGGCGGGGACGAACTCGCGGTGCTCATCCGGACGATCGCAGGAATGGCTGAGCAGCTTCACGACCACGTGCAACGCCTCGCACGAACCGCGGACCGACTCGGCCAGACATCGACGCAGATGCATCGCGTGACCGCGGAAATCGACGAACGCGTCCACCGCCAGCAGCTCCAGACCGATCAAGTCGCGGGAGCCGTTACCGAGATGGCAGCCACGGCCCATCAGGTGGCGGATAACGCTTCGGATGCGGCGGCCGCGGCTGAGAGCGCGGACTCGTCGACGCGACAGGGCCAGGCGGTAGTGGGCGAGACCATCGAATCGGTGCAGTTGCTGCTTGCCGGTCTCGAGGGGGCGACCGCGGCAATCGAACGTGTGTCCCATGACTCCAAGGCAATCGGGAGCGTGCTCGATGTGATCCGGGGAGTCTCCGAGCAGACCAACCTCCTGGCCCTCAACGCCGCGATCGAGGCGGCGCGAGCTGGCGAACAAGGTCGTGGTTTCGCGGTCGTCGCCGATGAGGTGAGAAACCTCGCAACGAGCACCCAGGTCTCCACGCGGCAGATCGAGGAGATGATCCAGAAGCTCCAGGAAGGAGCCATGACAGCGGTCGAGGCGATGCAGGAGGGACGGGAGAGAGCAGAGGTGGGTGTAGAGCAGGCTCGCGCGGCCGGGACCGCCTTGGAGTCGATCGCCGAACGAGTCGCTCAGGTCAGCGAGCGGGCTGTTGTCATTGCGAGCGTTGTCGGAGAACAGAGCACCACCACGGAGCATCTCAACCAGAACCTCGTTACCATCGCTGAGATCGCAGGACAGTCGTCGTCCGGCGCGCAGCAGATCTCTTCTGCTGCCTCCCAAATCTCAGAACTCGTCGGGGAGCTGCAAGCCGCGATGGGCAGCTTCCGAATCTGAGTCCGGGACGTGCTCGGCGTCATCCTCTCGTGACAGGGCAGCTGGCGCGCGGCATCCTGGTCCGTGGTCACATCCCGCAAGGCGGCGGTCCGCGATCGATGCGCTTCTGGCCACAATGTCGAAGTGCCCGGCCACTCTGACGGTTTCTTCGCCCCGCGTCCGACCCGGCAGATTCTGCCTACCCCCCGTCTGCCGAGGGGGGGGGAAGGATCCTTCAAGGCCCCCACCGGACCGGCCGATACCAGGAGAAGGCAGGGAATGCACATTCGGGGGAAGGCGAGTTCGTCCCGGGAGGTCCAAGCACACCATGGTTCTCGTCAGCTATTCCGGCAAGGAAATCAACGCCAAGCTCGTCTACTACGGACCGGGCTTGAGCGGCAAGACCACGAACCTCGAGTACATCTACGGTTCGATCCCCGGCAACCACCGGGGAAAGATGGTCTCCATGAAGACGAAGACGGAGCGAACGCTCTTCTTCGACTTCCTTCCCGTACAGCTCGGCGAGCTCTCCGGGTTCAAGACTCGGTTCCTCCTCTACACGGTTCCGGGACAGGTCTACTACAACGCGACCCGAAAGCTCGTGCTGAAGGGCGTCGACGCTGTCGTCTTCGTCGCCGACTCCAAGCGCGGCAAGATGGACGAGAACGTCGAGAGCCTCGAGAACCTCAAGGAGAACCTCCGCGAGCATGGGCTCGACGTCGATTCGATCCCCTGGGTGCTCCAGTACAACAAGCGGGACCTGCCCGAGGTCTACTCGGTTCAGGAGCTCGACCAGGTCCTGAATCCGATGAAGGTACCGACGTTCGAAGCAGTCGCAACGAACGGCAACGGCGTCATCGATACGTTCAAAGGTGTGTCACGTCTGCTTCTCAAGAAGCTCTCGGCCGAGGTCGGTGTGCCGATCGTCAGCACCGGGGACGGCCCGGGCGCGGGCGTCGGGACGGCACCGGCGGCGTCCGCATCGCCCGCACAGGGCGCGGCCCCGTCCGCTCCCAAGGCGGCGAGCCAGTTCGCGCAGTTGCAGACACCTCAGCCTCCGACGGCGCCGCCTCAGTCCGCCAAGGGCGCGACGAATGCGGCCGCCGCGGCGACCTCCGCCCCGGCATCGTCGGCTGCCGACCCTTCGAACACGCCACCGATTTCGCGACCGTCGTCGCCGTCTCCGGCACCGGCGGCGCCGCCAGCACCGCCGGTGGCGCAGCCCAAGGCCGCGCCCCAGGCGTCGACGCCGTCGGCCGCACCGAGCGCGCCGATGGGCGGAATCGTTCGGTCGGATGGAACGTCTTCGGATGATCCCCCGGTGATGGGAGCGCCGCAGGTCTTCGAGGCGAACGCGTCCTTCACGGCGGCGGACCCGAGCGGCCCGAAGACCGGGCAGACCGCACCTGCCGCCGGGAACCAGCACGTGGATTCCTCCGCTTCGGGCGGGGCGGAGCCGCCCTTGGCTGCCTCTTCCCTGCAGGGCGCCGAGGACGAGATTCCTCCGATCTCGCGCACGCAGCGCGGCGCCGAGCCCCAGGGCGGGATGCGCCAGCGGCTCGCGCGTTGGCTGAAGCGCGGAGACGATGCAGGCGAGGCCGAATCCGACGGGCCGTCCTCGGACTCGCAGCGTGGATTCTTCGATTCTTCCGACCCGGCTTCCGAGCCGGCGAAGCCCAGTTCGGCCTTCGCGTCCTACTCGCTCGCGAACCCGGAGGAGTCGGGTGGAGCGGACGGCTTCCCGTCCTCGGCTGCTCCCGTACCGCCGCCGTTTGGTGGGAGTGGTTCGTCTGACCCGGCCAGCGGCCCGGCGGCGATCGCGGACGCTCCTGCCGCCATGGACCCGGTAGCGGGCGGAGGCACGGCCAGCCAGCCGCTCAGGTCCGACGCGGCATCGTCGTCGGGTGCTCCGCCGATGGCCGAGGCTCCGGCTCCGCCGCCGCCCGCGTCGGCGGCTCCAACGGTGTCCACGCCGAGGCCGGCGGTATCGTCGTCGTCGACGGCTGGGGCCGACCCCGCCAAGTCGGATCAGCCGAGAGAACTCGTGGTTCCGGTGCGACTCCGCCCCGAGGATCTCGCGACGGGCGTCATCGTGAAGCTCAAGATCGAGACGGTCGAGTCGTCGTCGGGCGGCAAGAAGGCCGCCTGACCCAACCTGCGCGGGGCCGATTCGAGGCCCCGCGACGCGGAAACCTCCGATCCCCACACCTCCCGCGCCGGGCCAGCTTGACTTGGTCCGGCGCGCTCTCTATCTTGAACGTCCGTTCGCGGATCAGGCCCCGCAGGCGGCGGCCCCGCTCCCCGCGTCGTTACGTCTTCGAGACGACTCCTGAAGGAACACGTTGAGCTCCGAAGATCGCACCCAGAAACGGATTGCCGACCTCGAGCGATCCGTGGTCGATCCCGCCAATGAAGTGGCGTTGATCGAACTCGCGCGCGCCTACATCGATGGTGGGCGGCACGCTGCCGCAGCCGCGAAGTTGGACGACCGTCTGTCCGAATCCGTCTCCACCCTGGGGCTGCTGGAGCTCGCTCTGGAGGCCCATCAGCGCGGGGGTACGGTCGAGCGTATCCTCGACTGGTTCGAGCGTGACGAGGCACAGCTGGCCGATGAAGCCGCGTTCTGGACGCTGCGCGGCCGGGCCCACGAGCTCGTCGGCCAGCTCGACGAAGCCCGCACCTGTCACGAACGTTCGGTCGTGCTCGATCCGGAGTCCGCGGAAGGATACTTCCGGCTCGGCGTGACGCAGATGCGGCTGGCGGCGGAGAAGGACGCGATCCACGCGTTCGAACGTTCGATCGAACTCGACCCGGATCTCCTCAAGGCCTACATCAACCTCGGGCTCCTCCACGAGCAGACCGGGAACTCGCGCAAGGCGATCGAGAGCTTCCGGAAGGCGATCTCGATCGATCCCCGCAGCGTGGAGAGCCGACTCAATCTCGGCGCGGCCTACGGCGACCTCGGGATGCAGAAGGAGGCGGTCTCGGAGTTCCAGGCCGCCATCGAGATCGATCCGAGCAGTGTGCTGGCTCACTTCAATCTCGGCGTCTCGCTGATCGAAGACTCCCCCGAGGAGGCGTACATCGCGCTTCGGCGCGCGCTCACGCTCGAGCCGGGCCACTGGGAGGCGAACTATCACCTCGGTCTCCTCGGGTTCAAACGCGGTCAGTACGACGCCGCGATCCGTTCGTTCCAGCAGTGTCTCGACAGCCGGCCGGACTCGGTGCGTGCCCTCTATCACCTCGGGCTCGCCTACAACAAGAAGGACCAGCCTGGACGCGCCATCGAGTGCCTCAGCCGGGTCTGCGAACTCGATCCGACGAACAGCCGGGCCCACTTCTACCTCGGCGTCGCGCACGACAAGAAGGGGCAGTACGACAAGGCCCGGCTTTGCTACCAGGCCGCGGATCGGCTGAAGAAGTGACGGGCACCCCGTTGCCGACATCGCCGCGCGCCGCGCTCGCGGCCCGTCGCGCCCAGGGACAGTCGTCCATCATTCCCTATCTCACGGCCGGGTATCCGGACTGGGACCGGTTCGACGAAGCAGCTTCCGGACTCGTGCGGGCCGGTGCCGACGTTTTCGAGCTCGGCGTTCCTTTCTCCGATCCGCTCGCCGACGGCCCAACCATCCAGCGCGCCTCGCAGGCGGCGCTCGAGAACGGCGTCACCCTGGAGCAGATCCTGGATCGCGTCGCCTCGAGACGCGAGGCCTGGGGACTTCCGGTCGTGCTCATGACCTACGTCAACCCGATCGTTGCGTACGGAATCGAGCGGTTCTGTCGTAGGGCGCAGGAGGCCGGAGTCGGCGGAGTGTTGATCTCGGACCTTCCGCCCGAGGAGACCCCGGAGCTCTGGAGCGCTCTCGCCGCGCACGGAATCGAGACCGCCGTGCTCACGGCCCCGACCACGAAGGCGGAGCGCCTCCCCGCGCTCGCGGCCGCGACGACGGGGTTTCTCTACTGCGTTTCGCGCACGGGGGTGACCGGACGGGGCAAGGACTACGCCGGAAACCTGGGCGACCAGATCGACGGGCTACGCGCGCAGAGTGAGGTACCGGTCGTCGTCGGCTTCGGGATTCGCTCTCCGGAGGACGCGGTCCGTGTCCGAGAGACCTGGAATCCGGACGGCGTCGTCCTCGGTGCCCGCCTCATCGAGATCCTGGAAGGAGAGGGGGGAGTCACGGAGCTCCACGGGTTCCTCTCCGGGATCCGGGAGGCCCTCGATGCGGCCGATGGCCCCTCCGGAACGGCCGGTGGCGCCCCGGAGGGCGGGACCCCCCGCGCATGAACCCGATCCTCGCGACGGTGATTCTCGCGCTGATCCAGGGATGGACCGAGTTCCTCCCGATCTCGAGCTCCGGGCACCTCGTGCTCGCGCAGCATCTCCTCGGGGTCGAGTCGGCGGGCGTCGCGCTCGAGATCATCCTCCACCTCGGGACGGTGTTCGCGGTCATCCTCTACTACCGGGAGGACTTTCTCTCCATCCTGAGCGGCGGTTGGGACTTCGTCCGGGGTGGACGTGGCCCCGAAGCTGTGAGTGCGTCCCGTCTCATCCTCTTCCTCGTCCTCGGGACGATTCCCGGCGCTCTGGGTGGTGCACTCTTCAAGGACACGATCGAGAGCGCGTTCGGTGACGTCCGCTTCGTCTGCTACGCCCTTCTCTTCACGGGCGCGCTCCTCCTCTCGACCCTCCTCGTGCCGCGGAAGCGGGAGCGACTCTCTCCGCTCCGCGCGTTCCTCGTCGGTGCGTTCCAACTCCTCGCGCTCCTTCCGGGCGTATCGCGGAGCGGTTCGACCATCTCCGGAGGGCTCTTTCTCGGGATCGACCCGGAGGAGGCGGCACGCTTCTCCTTCCTTCTCTCCGTGCCGATCATCCTCGGCGCGGTCGCGTTCCAACTCCCGGACGTCGGCGCCGAGCTCCGTGCGGGACACCTCCCGCAGTACCTCATCGGTCTCGTCGTCGCCTTCGTCTCCGGCTACGTCGCGATCGGTGCGATGCTGAAGATCGTGCGCCGCGGACGGTTCGGATTCTTCGGGATCTACTGTCTACTCGTCGGTATCCTCGGGCTCTTCATCCTCTGAGCCGGATTCCGGGCGCGTCCGGGGGCAGGTGACCTCCGCGAAGCCGAGGCTCGGATCCGCCACGACGACAACCGAAGGAACCAGATGGGCAGCGAACGGAAGAGCGACTGGGCGACACCCAAGCCACTGCCGCCCGGCGATCGGGCCGCCACGGCCCGCGTGCTCGACTTCCTCGCGGCAGCGCAGAAAGACCCGGCGAGAAACGTTGCGTACCTGGGAGACGATCGCGACGGTATCCAGTCCGAACTGGAGGAACTCGTTCCCTCCTGGGAGGGAACCGTCCGCGTCTGCGAGGACGCAAACGGAGAGCTCCGCGGCGTCGTGCTCGCGAATTGGGACACAGAGATCGGGCTCTCCTGGGTCTACGGGCCGTGGACGCGGCCCACGGACTGGGACGCGTGCGCCTCATCCCTGCTCGACGCCGCTTTGGAGCAGATTCCGGCCGGCGTCACCCGGTACGAGCTGTCCGGTGCCTGCGAGAACGCGGCGCTCGCTGCTCTTGCGGCGGAACGCGGCGCGGTGAGCACGGATGTCAACTACGCGCTCGTGCTCGACGGGGATGCGCTCGCCCGGATCTCGCCGTCCAGGGCGGGCGAGGGCTTCACGATCGAAGAAGGAGGCCTGGTCGGCCGCGCGCCGGAGTCCCTGAGTGCCGTTGATCGCGACGTCCTTCACGAACTCCACGAAGAGAACTTCCCGACCCCGTACTATTCGATGGACCAGCTGCTGGCGCAGCACGCGGACGGGAAGCGATCGTGCTCGTGGCGCGCATGGGCGGCGACGTCGCCGGGTACGCGGCGGGCCGGGTCCAACCGGACGGCGTCGGCTACGTCGACTTCCTCGCGGTGGCCCCGGCGGGGAGAGGGCACGGAGTGGGGCGGGCGCTCATGGTCGAGCTCCTCGCGCGGCTTCGGTCCCGGATCACCCGGCAGGAAGTCTGTCTCACCGTCCGACATTCGCTCGGACCGGCGCGCGCCCTCTATGCGTCGCTCGGCTTTCACGTCGACGCGTCACTCGTCGGGTACCGCGTAGCCCTCTAGGCGGCTCGGCCGCCCGGCTGCTACGCGGCTCGGCCGCTAGGCTGCTACGCGGCTCGGCCGCCTAGGCGGCTACGCGGCTCGGCCGCTAGGCGGCTTTGCGGACGCTCTGGCTCGCGAGTTCCATGAGCTTGCCGGAGATGTCCTGGAGGGACAGACGAACTCGGCGGCGCCGATCTCGATCCCTTCGCGCGGCATTCCGAACACGACCGACGTCGCCTCGTCCTGACAGATCGTGCGTGCGCCCGTGTTCCGGATCTCGAGGAGACCCTGCGCGCCATCCTTACCCATGCCGGTGAGGAGGGCGGCCACGGTTCTGGATCCGGAGGACCGGGCCACGGACTTGAACAGCACGTCCACGGACGGACGGTGCCGGTTGACGAGCGGACCGCTCCGGAGGGAGAGCGTGTAGGGCGCGGAACGCCCCATCACCACCATGTGGTCGTCTCCCGGGCAGATGAAGACGTGGCCCTGCTCCAGACGTTCGCCTCCCTGCGCCTCGGCGATCGTGGCGCGGCAGTTGCCGTTGAGCCGCCTTGCGAACTGGGCGGTGAACTTCGCGGGCATGTGCTGGACGATGACGACGGGAGGGCAGTCCTCGGGAAGGCCACGGAGGACGGCTTCGAGTGCCTCGGTACCTCCGGTCGACGCGCCGATCGCGATGAGTCGGTCGGACGCGATCCGGCCGTAGCTCCTCGTGGCCGGAGCGGGAGGGGGAGTCGCGACCGTCGCGGTCGCGATCGCGTTCCGGCGCTTCACGTCCACGAGAGCCGCTGCCTTCACCTTGTAGAGGAGCTCGATCGCGGCGCTCTCGCCGGGGAGCTTCGTTCCACCCTTGCTCACGACTTCGACGGCACCGGCCTGGAGCGCATCGAGGGCCAGCTGGCTGCCGCGGTCGGTGAGCCCGGAAGCGATGACGACCGGAAGCGGGTAGTACTTCATCAGCTTCTTGAGGAAGGTGAGTCCGTCCATCCGCGGCATGTCGATGTCCAGCACGACGACATCGGGCTGATGCTGGACGATCAGGTCGCGGGCTACGTACGCGTCCGGTGCCGTCGCGACGACCTCGATCTCGGGATCGGCGTTCAGGCTCTGCTCGAACACGTTTCGGACGACGGGCGAGTCGTCGACGATCACGACGCGAATCATGCGGCCTCGCTTCCCTTCTTGCCACAGTCCTTGAGGTTCGCCTTGAGGAAGACCGGGTGCTCCTCGAGGAGGAGGGGGATGCAGTCCGGATCCTGGACGAGAGACTCGAACGACTCCGTTGCGGGCTCGCAGCGAGGCGGCGTCAGGTTGAGGACGCCGTCGTATCCCACGATCTGCGTGAGGAAGTTGCCGCAGATCATGTTCATCAGCTCGCCCAAGGTGTCGTCGGAGCCGTCGTCCTCGACGTCTTCACCGAGGACGTTCTCGGTGATCTCGGCCCGGGCGTCGGTGGGAATCCACATGGTCAGGTCCCCGGCGTAGTCCCCGTGGAACGCGATGTGGATGCACCGGAAGTCGGAGGTGGGAGGCTCCAGGGTCTCGCGATCCGCCGGCTCGGCGAACATGAACGTGATCCGCTCCGCCACGCGGGTGAACACCTCGACCAGCTGTTCCTTCTGCTCATCCTGCATTTCGTACCTCCAAGGCCTGGCGGATCGCCACTTCCAGTGAGTCGGGCGTGAACGGCTTCCGGAGGTATCCCCGGATCCCCGTCTCCAGGAGCCGGTTCATCCGACTCATGCTGCCGTCGGTCGACACGACGACGACGGGGAGCCCTTCCAGGAGGTGGTCCTTCGCCATCTCCATGATCAGCTCCTCACCGGTCATGACCGGCATGTTGATGTCGGTCAGAACCAGGTCCAACCAGTGTTCGCCGAGGACCTCGAGGGCTTCCTTGCCATGGCCGGCCTGGTGGATCTCGCCGAGCTCGAGCGAAGTCATGCCGAGCATCTTCACCAGCACCTTCCGCACGGTCTCGGAGTCATCGACGATGAGTATGTTGAGAGCCACGCTCCCTCCTCTCGAACCTGGGCGGTTCCTTCCTCCAGAACTCGCCCTCTTCTTGCTTGCCCGTCGTCTCTATCGATCCGTCGTCTTCGTCGTCGTCGGCCCCGTCCTGTTTCTCTTCGGTCGGGGTGCCGCTTCGCCGGTCAGAGCTCCCTAGGGGTCTGGCCGCTCTTGATCATCGTCTTGCCGTCGTCCATGTGCAGGAACATGGTCCGGGGTTCCTTGCCCGCTGTGTCCTCCGCCGCGATCTTGATGTTGTTCTTCCAGAGGATCTTCCGGCAGACGAGGATGTTCCGCTCGCCGATCTTGAAGACACCGTCCTCGTCGAGCATGACCGATCCGCCCGCGAGCTTGGCGACGATCCGGCTACGCTCCGCCCCCATGTTGAACAGCGTCTGGAGGAGGAGGGAAACCCCGGTGTCGACGAACATCGGGGGCTTCTCCCTCGCCTTGTCCGGTGACTTGGAAGAGAGAGGTAGCATGCAATGGATCATCCCACCGACCTGCGCTTTCGGGTCGTAGAGGGTGAGGCCGATGCACGATCCCAAGGAGTACGTGACGAGGACGTCGTCCGTGCTCTTCGACACGGCATAGTCGGCGATGTCCACGACCTTGAGCTTGCCTGTTCTGTCAGCGCTCATCGAGACGTCCTCTACGGTTTGGCGTAGGTGGCGGCCTGGACCGCACGGAATCCGCAATCGATGCCGGTCAGGGTCTCGGAGTGTCCGACGAAGAGGATGCCCTTCGGTCGGAGGAGTCGTTCGATTTCCGAGACCAGACGCTGACGCACCGGTTGATCGAAGTAGATCATCACGTTCCGGCAGAAGACGCAGTCGAGCGGCCCCGTCATGGGGAACGGGGGCTGAGAGAGATTGAGCCGCCGGAAGACGACATGACGACGGAGTTCGGGACGCACGACCCATACGGGTTCGCGTTCGCCCGCCTGCTTCTCGAAGTACTTCATCTTCCACTCGTTCCGAACCGGCTCGACGACCTTCGCCTGGTACGCGGCCGCCTGAGCCTGGCCGAGGGCCCGGGTGGAGATGTCCGTGGCCAGGATCTTCACGTCGAGCGAAGAGAGGAGCGGATGGAATCAGAGTCATGAGCATGCTGTACGGCTCGACACCGGTCGAGCAGGCCGCGGACCAGAAGCGGAAGCGAGTCTGGCCGGCGGCGAGGTACTCCTCGAACTTCTCGGCGAAGAGATCGAAATGGTCCTGGCCGCGGAAGAAGCTCGTGAAGTTCGTGGAGATGACGTCGAGGAGGCCGACGATCTCCTCCGGGTCCTTCCGGACGAGGGCCAGATACTCCTCGGGCCTCTTGAGACCGAGGATGCGCAGTCGCTTGCCGATCCGGGCGGCCACGAGCTCTTGCTTGTCTGGTCCGAGCGAGATTCCGCTCGTCTGGTAGACGATGTCACGGAACGACTCGTATACGCGTGCTTCCATTGACTCCACCTATGCGGCTTCGGTCGTCTCTGTTTGGATCTCGGCGTCCGCGAGGACGTTGTCCACGTCGAGCAGTGTGATCACGAGGCCTTCCCGCTTGGCCATCGCGCGGATGAAACGGGTGTCGATGCCGGACCCGAAGTTCGGGGTCGGCTCGATGTCGTCCTGGCTCAGATCGACGAACTCGGACACCGAGTCCACGACCAGGCCTACGACGTGGCTCACGGCTCCGCGGTCGTGCTGCACGACGATGATGCAGGTCTGCGGAGTATCCTCCGCGCAGGGGAGGCCGAACTTCCTCCGCAGCTCGATCACGGGGAGGATCGAACCGTGCAGGTTGATGACGCCACGGAAGTACTCCGGAACGTTCGGGACGTGGGTCACGTCCGTGTTCGCGGTGATTTCCTTCACTTTCATGATCTCGAGGGCATAGGTTTCTTTGCCCAGAGTGAAGGAGAGGAACTTCCCAGCAGAGGAACGATTGGAACTCATGACTACCTCACGCCGCAACGGGTTCAGGGAGTGGTGCGCCTGCCGATCTCTTCGACTCAGTCAGTTTGTAGAGCCCGGCGATGTCGAGAATGAGGCCGATCTTCCCGTCCGGAAGCACCGCGCCCCCCGTGATTCCCGGCACTCTTCCGAGCGCCGCCCCAAGTGACTTGATCACGATCTGCTGGTGACCCAACAGCTCGTCCACCGTCACTCCGATCTTCCTCCCGTCCGCTTCCAGGACGAGTACGAGCGGTTCCTCAGCGCTCTGAGAGAGGTCGAAGAGATGGCGAAGGTGGAAGAGAGGAAGCGTGCGTCCCTGGAAGACGACCACTTCTCCGCTTCCGAACACCGACGATTTCTGCTGCTCCGTCGGCTGGAACGAGTTGATGACGTTCGCCGTCGGCACGATGAACCGGTCTTCGCCCACGCGCACGATCATTCCGTCGATGATGGCGAGGGTGAGCGGGAGCTGGATGACGAAGGTCGTGCCCTGGCCGAGGACGGAGCGGATCTGGACCTTGCCGCGGAGCGCCTCGATGTTCCGGCGCACGACGTCCATGCCGACGCCACGACCGGAGACGTCCGTCACCTGCTCGGCCGTGGAGAACCCAGGCTCGAAGATGAGCATGAAGGTCTCGGACTCGGTGAGTTCGGCCTCGGGAGTGATGATGCCCTTGTCGATCGCCTTCTTCCGGATCCTGGCCGGATCGATCCCACGCCCGTCGTCCGCCACTTCGATGCAGATGTTGCCCTCGCGGTGGTAGGCACGGAGGGTGATCCGTCCCGTCTCGGACTTCCCGTGGTTCCGCCTGTCCTCCGGAGTCGCTTCGATTCCGTGGTCGACGGCATTCCGGACCATGTGGACGAGCGGGTCACCGATCTTGTCGACGACGGACTTGTCGAGCTCGGTTTCCTCTCCGACGGTGACGAACTCGATGTGCTTTCCGGTCTTCTTGGAGATGTCACGCACGATGCGTGCCATCTTCTGGAACGTCGACCGGACCGGGATCATGCGGAGCGAGGTCCCGATCTCCTGGAGTTCGCGGATGATCTTGTTGAGGAGGCCGAGATCTCGGCTGAGTTCCGGCGACGAGATGTCCTGCATCTCCTTCGCTCCCGCGACCATCGACTCGGCGATCACGAGCTCACCGATCATGTCGACCATCTTGTCGAGGCGGGCGGCGTCCACCTTGATGAAGTCCTTGACCACGTTCGTGACCGACGGGGTCGGACGCGCGGACTCGGGACGGGACCCGGTTCCGTTCGTCTCGGGGGCCGGAGCTCCGTCGGCAGACGCCTTCGCGGGCGACGCGGAGGCCGCGGACGCCGCGCTGGAAGCGGTTCCGGCGGACGAACCCGCCTCTGCCGCGTCGGCAGTAGACGAAGTCGCCGGAACGGATGCGGCGCTGGCTGCCGCCGGGTTGGGCGTCGCCGCAGGTGCCGGGGCGGACTTGGTCTGCGCTGGGGCCGATGCGGACGCCTTTCCTCCGTCGTTGACCGCGCTGTCGAGACGCTCGAGGAGGTTTCCGAGCTCCGGGGGCGCCGAAACCTCGCTCGCTCCCCCGGACATGAGCTCGCCGATCATCCTCTTCAGGAGGTCGACGGTCTGGAAGACGAGTTCGATCCTCTCACCCTGGAGAAGGAGTTCTCCGTGCCGGGCCTTGTCCATCAAGGTCTCGCCGGAATGCGCGAGTCTCTGGATGTGATCGAGGCGGAGCATTCCCGCCACGCCCTTGATCGTGTGGATGGCGCGGAAGAGCGCGTGGATCGGCTCCGAGTCCTCCGGATCCGTTTCCAACCTGAGCAGCTCCTGCTCCGCTTCCTCGAGGTGGTCTCCCGCCTCCTGGACGAAGTCCGTCAGGAGTTGGGGTTCGATCTCTGCGAGCGAGATCGGTGCGGAGGAAGCGGCTCCGGAGGCTGCCGGACTGGCGGCGGAAGCAGGCGGTGCGGCCTCGGCCTGGGTCTGCTGGCCAGAGGGGCGGGGGAGATCGGACGGCTCGCCGTCGATCTGCTCCTGGATCCGCGTGTAGAGAGCATCCGGCGAACCAGGAGCCGGTGCCCCCTCGCGCAGGTGCCGGAAGTACTGCCCGAGCCAGTCGATCGCTTCGAGCAGCGTCTGGGCGACCAGGAGCGCCGGAACCTGCTCCAGCATGTCCTCGATCCGGTGGCAGACACGCTCCGAGGTCAGGCCCGAGGAGAGCCGACTCACCCTTGAGCGTATGGAAAGCACGGAGGAGCGCGGGACCGGCGTCGTGATCTCACCGCGCTCGACGCCGAGCACGAGAGCCTCGAGTTCCTCGAGCACGGAGACCTGGTTCTGGAGGAACTCCTCCAGGATCCCATCGAGACCCGCCGTCGCTGTCCCACCGCCGGCGCCACCCGCGAGTTCCGCCGGAACCGTGATCAGCTCCCAGTCGTCGGCGCGGGCCGCTTCCAGGAGGCTGGCCAGTGCCTGGCCGAGCACACTGATCGGGTCCGCGACGCCCGGATCCTCGCGGAGGACGATGCTGTCCAGAATCCCGAGGCAGGACGAGACGAGCGACGTCGCCTTGGGCGCGTTGCCGAGACGGGCGGCGACTCCCTGCAACTCGGTATGGATCGAGGCAACCGAAGGCAGGTCGTTCGCATCGAGCAGGAGTACCTGCTCGGACACGGATTCGAGGGTCGTGACGATCGATTCCTGGGTCATTCCTTTGCTCCTTGGGCTCCTGTCCGTCCGTCTCAGAAATCTGCCAGGTCGTCGTCGTCGAGCGGGATGACCTGCCCGGGGCTGTTCGAGACCCGAACGGCCTTTTCCGACGCGGAATCGTTGCTGAAGAAGTCGTCTTCCAGCGGTTCACTCTTCGATGGGACCGAGGATGCGCTGAAGGCCGATCCAATCGATGGCTTCGTCGCACTCGAGGCGGACCATGCGCCGGACTTGGACGCCGAACCCTCGATGACCTTGAGACCGCTCGTCGAGCTCGTCGTCGAGGACGAAGCGCTCGTCTTGGGCGTCGAGGTGTGGCCCGAACCGGCCGAGGTGGAGCTTCCCTTGCTCGCGCCGGACGACTTGGACGACTTCTTGGGACCCGTCTTCGTCTTCGCGAAGCCGCCCGTCGTTCCGCCGTCCACGACCGTTCTCAACTCCCTCGCCGCCACGTCCATGCGGGAGACCTCGGCGGAGAGGCTCGAGGCGGTCGAAGCCGTCTCTTCCGCGCTTCCGGCGTTCCGCTGCGTCAGTCGGTCGATCTGGGAGACGGCGGTGTTGATCTGCTCGATGCCGACCGCCTGTTCCTTGCTCGCGGCGGAGAGTTCGGCCATGAGCCGGTCGACTTCCGCGATCCGCTCCGTGATCCCGTGGAAGTTCTCGCTCACGAGCTGCGTCGCCTCCGTGCCGCGCTTCGAGCGGTCCCGGGCTTCCTCGATGAGAGCTGCCGTCCGCTTGGCTGCGTCCGCGCTCCGCTGAGCGAGGTTGCGTACTTCTTCGGCGACGACGGCGAATCCGCGTCCGGCGTCTCCTGCCCGAGCTGCTTCGACGGCGGCGTTGAGGGCGAGGAGGTTCGTCTGGAACGCGATCTCGTCGATCGTCTTGACGATCTGCGCGGTCGCTTCGGCCGACTCGCGAATCTCCTCGATGGCCTGGGCCAGATCGTCCATCGACTGCTGGCCTTCGAGCGCGGAGGACCGGGTCTCGGCCGTGAGGTGGCTCGCGCTCTGCGCGTTGTCTGCGTTCTGGCCGGTGTTCGAGGTCATCTCTTCGAGCGACGCGGAGATCTCTTCGAGGCTCGACGCCTGCTCGTTCGAACTCTCGGCCATCCGTCCGCTCATCGCGGCGACCTGGGCGGTGGCCTCCTGCGTTGCGTTGGCGCTGTCGAGGAGCGTGTGGGCGACGTCTCGGATCGGACGCACGACGGACCGATAGAGGTCGATCTGGCTCGCGGCGAGGAGGCCGAGGCAGAGTACGATCGCGCCGATGAGCATCGTATGGACCTTCGCGGTCTGGCCGCCCTGCTGCTCGAGGAGCGCGACGACGACTCCGTTCGCCTTGGCCAGGGCGGTTCCGCTGTTCGCGTAGAACTCCTCCAACTCCTCAGTGCTGCTCTCCGCCGAGGGGACCGAGGCCCGCAGGGACTCCCAGCTCCGGCGGCTATCCTCCAATGTGCTTCGGGCCGCGCCCTTGACGGCGTGGAGATGGACGTACGTACCCGCTTTCGGGTCCTGGATCACGTCGCCTCCGGAGGCGAGCGCCGCGAGACTTGACTCGAACAGGGCTGCGGTCTTCTCCGCATGGGCGTCGGAGGTCGCCCCGGAGCCGCGTGATTTCCCCTCGGCATCCCGGAGCAGGGTCTCGGCCGTGAACTTCTCCACGAGCATCCGCTGACGTCCCGCGATGTCGATTGCCTCTGCGTACTCGGAGCCGGCGTGCTGACCCCAGACCGCGACTCCGGCCACCGCCAGAAGACCAAAGAATGCGACGACTCCCGAGACCGATAGCCGTGCGAACAGACTCATTCGCCCCTTCATGTCACTCCCTTTCCGATCGAGTCCCACGGTCATGCCGAGGACGTCTTCGATCCAATCCCGATCCGTTGGCGGGCAGGAAACCAGAAACTCTTACGCCGCCCGCTTCATCGAGGGGCTTTCGTCCTCGTGGCCCGTGGTCCTCTTCAGCAGCTTCGGGACGCCGAACTCGTACGTGGCGCTGGCGCCCGAGCCGACGAACTCCTCGAGTTCGTCGACCACGGCCCGCACGTCGGAGGCCTGCCGCGTCAGTTCACGAGACACGGAAGCCGCGTTCTCCGCAACCGCCGCCGTCTGCTGCGTCATCTGGTCCATCTTGTCCGCGCCGCGGCTGATCTGCTCGACTCCGCGGGCCTGTTCCGCCGTGGCCGAGGAGATGCCGTCCATCAGTTCCGAGACCCGGGTGACCTGGCCGGCGATCTCGCGGAGAACGACCTCGACTCCCTCCATCGCGGTCCGCCCCTGCCGGGCGCGCGAGACGGAGTCCTCGATGAGTTGCGACGTTTCGCGCGCCGCGTCCGTTGCCTTCTGCGCGAGGTTTCGGACTTCGTCCGCGACGACCGCGAAGCCACGGCCGTGGTCTCCGGCCCGAGCTGCTTCGACGGCGGCGTTGAGTGCAAGGAGGTTCGTCTGGAACGCGATCTCTTCGATCACCTTGATGATCGAACTGATCTTGCCGGAGGATTCGTTGATCCTCTCGATCGCGCCACGGAGTTCCTCGAGCGTGGAGTCGCTCTTCTCGGCGGCACTCCGCGCCTTGAGCGCGAGTCCGTTCGCTTCGGTGGCGTTCTCGGAGTTGTTCGACGTCATGGCCGAGAGCTCCTCGAGGGACGAGCTCGTTTCCTGGAGGGACGCGGCCTGGGTCCGCGAAGCGTCCGCGAGCTGGGAGGAGTTTCCGGCCATTCTCGTGGCCGTTTCGTTGACAGCGGCGGCACCATCTCCGAGCGAGCGAACGACGCGTCCCAGAAGCCCGCCGATGCTGTTCGATTGCCAGAACCCGAGTAGGGTGGTTGCAACGAGGACACAGAGGGCGGTGACCGCCATCCAGATCCGGAGGTTCTTCGATTCGTGCCCTGCGAGGGCCGCCATCTCCTCGACGGCGGCGAGTGCCTCTTCCTCCGGGAGTTCGACGACGAGCGCCCACGTCTCCGAGAGCACTTCGACTGGGCTGTAGGCGGCGAGGACCGGCACGCCGGCGTAGTTCTCCGATGCGACGTGTCCCTCACGTCCAGCCAACGCGGACGAGGCGGGGGAGGTGGCGACGGAGCCCGAGGTGGGGTTCCGGAAGCTGGCGACCACCGTCCGGTGGTCCGGGTCGCAGTAGGAGTCGGACCGCATGAGCTTGTCCGCGCCGACGAGGTAGGATTCGCCGCGCTCCCCGAGCCCACCGCGCTCCGCCATCACCGAAGTGATCCGGTCGAGCGGCATCTGGAAGACGGCCACGCCGATCCGCTCATCCCCATCGTAGATGGGTGAAGCGATGAAGCTGGCCGGGGCCTCGTAGGAGGGCGAGTAGTTGTCGAAGTCGGCGAACGCGATCGCGTCGGGATCCGTCGACGCGAGGGCTTGGTGGAAGGCCCGCGCGAAGTTCGAGGTCGCGTACGGGCCCGCGTCGAGCGAGGTCGCGTAGTCGAGTTCCTTGAACACCGAGTAGACGACGTTGCCGGTCTCGTCATCGACGAGGAATATGTCGTAGTAGCCGAACCGTTCGAGGAAGCTCCGCGTGACCGGGTGGTACTTGGCGTGGACCCGATCGTAGCTCGTCCCGTCGCGTGCGGAGTCGAGTTGGTGCTTGGAACCGAGCGGGTTCGGGTTCTTCGCGATGTAGGCGTACTGGAGCGAAACGGCTTCGGTGTCGAGTTTGGCGATCAGGTCGGCTGTTGCGGGTCTCGAACCCTTGTTGAGGTTCGCATACTCGCGCGCGAACTCGTCGTCGTAGTAGGCCTTGACTGCCTTCTCCAGTTCGGACCTTCCGATCCCGCCCGACGCGAGTTCGCTGTCATGGGTCCGGTATGCGGAGCGGAACTCCTTCATGGCGTCGACGATCATCCGGTCCTCGGAGAAGGACTGGATCTGATCGTGAACGGTCTGGAAGTACTGTTCGACGGCGAGCCTCTTGTTGTCACGGACGGACTCGAGCGTCGCGTAGGCACGCTCCTCGAGTCGGGCCTCCGCCGTTTCCTCGATGTGCTCCATTCCTCGCTTGGCGGAAGTCGCGCCGAGGAAGCTCACCACCGCTGTCGGAACGAGTCCGCAGAGCACGAACGTGACGAGTAGTTTCTGGCGAAGGGACATTGGTTTTGGCTCCATCTGTCTCGCGCGGCCGACACGACCGTGACTCGGCCCCGTCGTTACGGGGCGGGTTCTCTCATGGAGTGATCGGAAGAGCGAGGTATGCTTCTTGAGGGTTCTGCGTCACTGCGGGTGGGGAAACGACTCCATTCGGTCGGGACAATGGGACGGCCGGGCCTCGAACCGTTCGGGCCGGCCCGGGCGGACGCAAACCGATGTGTTGGGGGCCGATGGGGGCCCGCCTGCATACACGAGAAGAGGTACGAGGAGGGGTAGGCGCGAGATGCACGAGGGCGGCAGCGCCCCGGGCTGATCCGGAGGTTCCGTGGGGTGTTTGGCGGGGGCGCTTCGCTTCAGGAGGCCTTGGCCTGGGTGCGAGTGGCGGATCCGATGTACGCGAGCAGGTCCCGCGTCGTCACCGGCTTCGGAAGGAAGAGAGATGAGCCCGTCTTCAGCAGTTCCGTCACGGCGCTGACGGAGCATACCGACGACATCATGAGAACCGGGATGTCCGCGGTGTGGCTCTCGCCGCGCATCTTCTCGACGAGTTCCTGACCGGTCATCTCCGGCATCGAGAGGTCCGTGATGACGGCCTCGATACCGGGGTTGTCCTCCAGGACCTCCCAGGCACGCCGTCCGTTCGAGGCGAGGAGCACGCAGTGTCCGGCCTTCTCCATCGGATGGGAGAGGGTCTTGAGGACGATCGAGTCATTGTCGACCAACAGGATCTTCGCCATCGTCGTCGTCTCCGTATCAGGGGCAGCAGGTGCGATCCCACTCCACCCCGGAGTGGGCGCGTGCCCTCGTCGGGAGCTCCTCCTCTGGCGGAGGACCCGAGGGGTCGCACCAGAGGCGCCGTTCCCGCGCGGAAGGCGAATGTCGGCCAGTCAGCGCTTCAACCACCAGAAGATGTCGAAGCACGCCATGATCGTGGCCGTGATCAACAGAAGGAGCAGCATCGGGACCTCCTTGGATCCAGGCGCATCGGCGTCCTGGATCTTCGGGCCTGTCAGATCGACCGCGTGCATCGCACGAAGCCTGCTCCCGACCCGTCCCCACCACTCCATGGCAGGCTCCGGCGCTTCTCCGTCTAGTCGTGTGTTCGGGAGACCTGCGCGGCTACTTTAGGCCTCATGTCGGGAAACGGCCCCGGGGCGAGGGTTTCCCGTCGGGCGGAGAAGCTCCAGCGGATCAGACGCGCTTCAGGACGAAGAGGGTGGTGTCGTCGGCGAACGAGTCGTCGAGACTGGGGTCGATCCTCTCCTGGATCTGGCCGATCAGATCGCGGGGGGAGAGGTGGCGGTGCGACTCGAGGAACGCGAGGAGCTCGGTTTCCTGGAAGTTGCCCTCCGGCCCGCCCTGTTCCACCACACCGTCCGTATAGACGAGGAGGAGGTCCCCGGGCTCGAGCCTCACCGTACCCACGTCGTACTGCGCACCCGGCACGATCCCGAGGACGGGCCCGCCATCCCGGAGGCGCTCGATGCTCCCGCTCCTCCGCACGAGGACGGGCGGTCCGTGGCCGCCGTTTGCGTAGAGGAGCTCGCTCTGCCCGGGTTCCCAACGCGCCGTGAAGAACGTCGCGAACCGCTCGGGCCGGTCGATTGCGCAGAGGCGGTCGTTGAGGGTGCGGAGGATCTCTCCCGGATCACGGTTCGCGTGGACTTCGGCCCGAAAGGTCGCCTGGATGTTCGACATGAGAAGCGCGGCGGGTACGCCGTGTCCGGTCACGTCTGCGACGGCGAGGGCAAGGGAGCCGTCGGGGAGTGTCGCGCAGTCGTAGTAGTCGCCACCGACCGCGAAGCAGGGCTTGTTGACGGCGGCGAGATCCAGCTTCGGGAGCTGAGGAATCTCGCGCGGCAGGAGCTCCTGCTGGATGGAACGGGCGATTTCGAGCTCTTCGGCCAGGTGGACGTGTCCCTGGTGTTCCACCTCCAGGAGCGCGTTCTCGAGCGCGAGCGCGGCTTGCGCCTGCACGCCCTCCAGCAGGTCGAGGTCGGGTCCGGAGTACCGTTCGCCGTACTCACGCGGGCCCAGCACCACCGCGCCGAGCCGGCCGCGTGCGGAAGTGAGCGGCAGGAACATGCGCGCATTCACCTGTCTCAGCCCGGCGAGGTCCGAGGTGGGAAGGTAGCCGTAGGGAAGGTCGTCCTCCAGTTCGGCGCGGCTGATCGGACCGTTCTGGCGGAAGATCGCGTCCGCGACGTGTCTCGAGAGCGTGATCCTGGCCGTCTCCGGATCGATTCCTTCGGCCGTGTGCGTCACGAGTTCGTCCCGTCGCGCGAGGAGGAGCACCGACTGCTCCACGCGAAGCAGTCCGCTCACGGAGCGCAACACCGTGCTTCCGACCTCGTCGAGCCCGCGCGCCTCCTGGAGCCGCTGGGCGGACTCCCGGAGCGGTCGTCTTATGTAGAACCGATCCGGGTAGATCCAGCGATCCACCTTCTCCTGGAGGTAGGAGCGGAGCGGACTCATCAGGAGGAGGACGAATCCGAGCGCGAGGGTCGTACCGACCCGCCCTTCGAGACCGGTCGTCCCACTGAGCGCGGCCCGGAGCCCGAAGAAGGCCAGGAAGTAGACGAGGAGGAATGCGCTCGTGAGCGCCGAGTAGAGGAAGCCGCGTTGTGCGAGGAGCTCCGTGTCGACGATTCCGTGCCGGAGGATCGCATAGCCGAAGGTGGCGGGGAGGAAGACCAGGGTCACGGTGGCGAGTCGATCCCCCGGCATGTGGATGTCGGGACGGGCGAGCCGCACGAGAAGGACGACGAGCAGCGGGAGGAATCCGAGCAGGCTTCCGAGGAGAGACACGCGCAACTTCGCGCGCACGACCGGGAGCGGACTCGACCGAAAGCTCCGCACGAAGAGGAAGATCGCGAAGACGAGGGCGAGGATCCAGTAGGCGCCCGTGCCCGTCTCGACCAGCATTTCGATCTCGGTGCCGCGGGACCCGAGAGGCGTCTGGAGTAAGATCGGAAGAGCACTGAGCGGACCGAGAACAGCGCCGGGAAGGTAGACGAAGAGGAGGATCCACCGGTTCTCGTGGATCGCCCGTCGTTCGAACGGAAAGAGGAGGAAGAAATGTAGGAGCACGCCGGGGATCGTCGCCGAGAAGGCGCTCACCGCTCCGCGGGCGATGAGGGCCGCGCCCGGCGTCGCGGGCACGAACGGACGGAACGAGAGCACCGAGAGCGCGAAGCAGATCCCGAAGAAGACGACGCTGATCTCGCTGAACCGCTGCCGCAGCACCCAGGTTCCGATGAGCAGGGTGATGGCGGCGGAGATCGCGCGCGCCGCATCGACCGCCAGGTCCGTGCCGGAGAGCTTCGTCGGCCGAAGCTCGGCGCGGAAGGTCTCTCCCTTCCTGAGGACGAGGAGAGGCGTCGGCTCGAGTCCACGTGCGCGCAGGAACGCGGACGGATCGGCCATCCCCGTCGTTCGCGTTCCCGCGATCTCGACGAGGCGATCGCCATCGCGCAGCCCCGCGCGGAAGGCCGGTCCCCCTTGGACGACGAGCCGGATCTCGGTGTCCCGCTCACTCATCCCGAGCACCGCCCGTTCGGGGAGGCGGACCATTTCCATCGCCATGGCCAGGAGCGTGACGACGGCAAGTGCGACGAGGGCTCTCTGGAAGGCTCTGCGTATCCACATCGGCAGGTCTCCCGTGGGATCGAATATCGCTGCATGGAAGGCCCCAAGTCCACGGGATCCCGCGTTCGCTGGGGAAATCCTTGCCGCCGACTGGTGGAAAGTTGCCCGGCACGGCAGGGTGCTCCTGTCCCGCGACCCCTCGGTGTGGGTGGAATCGCACACCTCGGATCACGGTTTCGCCCGCGCGAGAACTCGCGCTCGCGCCTCGACTTGGCGGGTTGCGCGCCGCGCCGGGGACACCGCGGAGGTGGGGGGAGCCGCCGTTTGGCACGGGTCCTGCGATACACCGAGAGGGGAGATACCCATGAACCGAGGAATTCGGGTCTCCGCCGCGGCCCTCACACCGTTGGCCCGGGCGCAGGAGATCCTCGCAAACAACTTGGCGAACGTCTCGACCACCGGCTTCCGCGAAGACCGGGTCGGCTTCGAGCGTCTGCTCGCCGCGACCGCGCAACCCGGACCGGGAGGCGCGAACGCCGGAGCACAGGCAGGTGGAACGCCCGCGCCTGGAGCCGCCGGAGCCGGAGGCGGGGCGGGTGCTTCGCTGGCCGCGCCCGCGCTCGGGCGACGGGTCGATCTCGAATCCGGAGCGATCGACACGACGGGAGGTCCCCTGGATCTCGCCCTCGTCGGCCCCGGATTCTTCACGGTGCAGACACCCGACGGTCCCGCCTACACGCGGGACGGATCGCTCTCCTTGGATCCCGAAGGGCAGCTCGTCCACCGGAGCGGGAACCCGCTCCTGGGCGAGGGGGGACCGATCACGCTCGCGGCCGGTTCCCTCTTCGAGGTCGATACCGACGGAACGGTGCGCGTCGACGGAGAAGCGCAGGGACGTCTCCAGGTCGTGACGTTCGACGATCCGACGACGCTCCGGCACGCGGGACGAGGACTGCTCGCGTCGGACACGCCGGGCACGCCGCTCGAGACGGCGCGGGTCGTTCAGGGATCGCTCGAGTCATCGAACGTCGATCCGGTCGGGACGATGGTCGAGATGATGACGGTGCTTCGCAGCTTCGAGGCGAATCACAACGCGCTCATGACGCAGGACCAGACGCTCGCACAGCTCGTGCGATGGGCGTCGACGTAGTTCGGACGAGTAGGAGTTCCGCGCGCGTCGTAATGCGGCGGGGTCTCCAGGACAGGCTCTTCAGGAGGTAGGAACAGGATGCTCCGTGCCATGCGCAGCGCCGCTTCAGGGATGAAGGCGCAGCAGCTCTATCTCGACACGGTGGCGAACAACCTCGCCAACGTGAACACGACCGGGTTCAAGCGTGCCCGGATCGGGTTCGAGGACCTCCTCTACCAGCAGGTGTCCGCTCCGGGAGACGGAACGGAAGGCACCAAGCCCGCGGGCCTGGAAGTAGGTCATGGAAGCCGCGCCGTCGATACACAGCGGATCCTCTCCCAGGGTGACTCCGAAGTGACGGAGAATCCCCTCGACCTCCTCATCCAGGGCGACGGCTTCTTCCAGGTCACGCGTCCCGACGGCACCCAGGCCTACCTGCGTGACGGGGCGTTCCGTCTCGACGCGGAGGGACGGATCGTCACGTCGAACGGATACGTTCTTCAGCCCGAGATCTCCCTGCCCCAGGACACGGTGAGCCTCGCGGTGACCGAGGACGGACGGATCTTCGTCGAGCAGGACGGTACGCCCGGCTCCACCGAGATCGGTCAGATCCTTCTCGCGCGGTTCACGAATCCGGCCGGCCTCACGGCGGAGGGACAGAACCTCTACCGCGAAACCGGCGCGAGCGGAACGGCGCAGCTCTCCGCGCCGGGGGAGCTCGGCGTCGGCACCATGATCCAGGGTGCACTCGAGCGCTCGAACGTCCAGGTGGTCGAAGAAATGATCCACATGATCGTCGCGCAGCGGGCGTTCGAGGTGAACTCGAAGGCGATCGAGTCCGCGGACTCGATGATGCGGACCGCGGTCAACATGAGGCCGGCGTAGTGGATTCGGTGAACGAAAGAGAAGCCCTCCTTCCGCGGGAAAGAGAGCGGCGGGCGCCAGGGATGGCGATGTGGACAGGACCGAGCTCTCCGGGAAACCGGGGGGAACGGGCTCGGATGGGTTCGCAGAGACGGAGTCTCCCGCCGCTTCCTTTCCTTCGGAGAGGGCGGCTTCTCGCCTCGTTCGCTCCTGCCTTCGTGGTTGCGGCGTGGCTCGTGCTCGCCGGTGCTCACGGCCCGATCGACGACGCAAGGGCCGACTCCGCGGAAGGGTCGACGACTCGGCCGGTTTCCGGAACGTCACCTTCCGTCGCCACGGAACCGTCGATCTCTCCGGAACCGTCGATCTCTCCGGCACCGCCGATCTCTCCGGCACCGCCGATCTCTCCGGCACCGCGAGCTTCCGTCTCGGGGACGGCCGAACCGTCGTCTTCCGTGGCACGCGCTTCCGACTCCTCGTCGATGCCAGTTCCGGGCTCGCCGTCGTCGCTCGCACTTCTCGCGGGAATCGAAGATGAGCTCCGGCTCGAGTGTGGGCATGCCGATCTCCGGGTCGATTGGTCGATGACCGAGTCGATGCGGGCACGCCTCGGTTCGATGGTGAATGCAGCCGTCCTCCGCGTGCAGGGAGATGGATGCAGTGATCGTGTCGTCGTCCAGGTTTCCGGGGCCGACGGTAGGAGCACGAACCGGTACCTCGTCTCGGGAGACGTGGAGATCTGGGGACACGGTCTCCGCGCGGCGCGCACGCTCCGGCCGGGGACGCTGCTCGCGTTCGACGACGTGACGGAAGGGGAGGACTGGTTCCCACCCTCTGCCTGCCGCGAGTCGATCGAGAGCGTGGAGGGGTCGTACCTCCTCCGTGGTATCGCCGCGGGCAAGGTTCTGGGAAGAGACGATCTCAGCTCGCCTCCGCTCGTGCGCCGCGGAGAAACGGTGCGCGTGGTCTACCGCGGTCCAGGGCTCGAACTCCGCACGCTCGGGACCGTGCGCAAGGACGGTTGGTTGGGAGACAGACTCGAAGTGCGCGCGGATGGTGCCCAGCACGACTGCACCGGAGTGGTCTCGGGTCCGGATGTCATCGAAGTCGAAAGCAACCAGGGGAGGCAGCGATGAGGAAGTGGTTCGGCGGTGGAGGCTCGGAGGATAGCGACGATTCGCCGGGGACGTTCGGCAACCTCGCGCTCGACCGGGTGCTGCCCCAGGCCCGGGGCCCACTGATCCGCGAGAACATCGCGACCGTGCCGGTCCGGCTGGAGAGCCCTGCCCGGCAGACGCCGGACGATCCGCCGCTTCCGCGCCGCGGGTTTCTCCGTGTCGCCGTGTATTTCTCGCTCGTCCTCGCGTTCGCGGCGGGAGCGCTGAGCGCCGGCGTCCAGAACGCCAATGCCGCTGACGAGGGCTCGCTCTGGGACGCGCGCACCGGATTCAGGTACACGAATCGGAAAGCGATGCGCGTCGGCGACGTGATCACCGTGCGCGTTTCGGAGAGCTCGAGTGGGAGCAACCGGTCGTCGCTCTCCGCTTCCAAGGAGCACAAGCTCGAGGCCGGTGGCGGCCCCGGAACCGGAAAGCTCGACTTCCTCCCGCTCTTCGGCTTCGACTCCAACATGAAGAACGAACTCGACGGGAGCGGCGCCGTGTCCGTGTCGGGGCAGCTCACGACGACCCTCACCGTCACGGTGCGCGAGATCCTTCCGAACGGCCATCTCGTCGTCGAAGGCTCTCGCCTCATCACCCTGAATGGAGAGGAGGAGCGTGTCTCGCTCCACGGGGTCGCGCGGCCCGAAGATGTCCGCTCCGACAACTCGATCCTCTCGACCCAGCTCTCCGAAGTTCGCATCGACTACGACGGCAAGGGGATCGGACGGAACTCGGCCAAGCCGGGAATCATCCAGCGGGTCCTCGGATGGATCTTCTGATGAGGCGGTTCCTCTTCTCTTCACGGAAGGTCGTCCTACCGCTCCTCGCCGCGGCGGCCGGCCTCACGGGTCCGGCGCCGTGCCTTTCGCCCCACGAGGCGGAAGCGGCCCGCATCCGTGACATTGCGCAGTTCCGAGGGATCCGCGAGAACCAGCTCGTCGGCTACGGTCTCGTTATGGGACTCGACGGAACGGGGGACCGGAAGGGCACCGGCTTCACGCTCCGTTCCATGAGCAACCTACTCGAGAGCGTCGGACTCACCGTCTCCCCGGACGAGATGAACGTGAAGAACGTCGCGGCCGTCATGGTCACCGCGACGCTTCCGGCGTTCGCCAAGCGGGGCGGACGGATCGACGTCACCGTCGCTTCGATCGGCGACGCGAGTTCGCTCGAAGGCGGCATCCTCGTCCAGACACCGCTCGAAGGAGCGGACGGCCGGGTCTATGCCGTCGCTCAGGGCGCGGTCAGCGTCGGCGGATTCAGTGCGGACTCTCCCGGGGGGAGCACGGTTTCGCAGAATCAGGTCACGGTCGGACGGATTCCCGACGGGGCGCTCGTCGAGCAGGAGATCGTGTCGGAGGGGTTCGAGCGGGACCAGCTGGAACTAGCACTCCACCGCCCCGACATCACGACCGCGGACCGTGTCGCGAAGGCGATCGAGAAGATCAAGCCGGGCACGATCGCGATCGATCCGGCCACCGTTCGCGTTCCGCGGACAGCACCGACTCGTGGGTCTCGCTCATGGCGCAGATCGGTGGCCTCGAAGTCGATCCCGCGTCACCCGCGAGGATCGTGGTCAACGAACGCACCGGTACGATCGTTGCGGGTGGGGAGGTCAAGGTTCGCCCGGTCGCGATCGCGCACGGGAACCTCTCGATCCGGATCGAGAACGTCACCGACGTCTACCAGCCGGAACCGTTCTCGCCGGACGGGACGAACACGGCCTACGCGGACCAGTCGAACATCGACGTGTCGCAGGATCGCGCGAGGTTCGTGGCGCTCCCGAGCAGCTCGTCTATCGCCGAGTTGGCCGAGGCTCTCAACACGCTCGGCGTGACCCCCCGGGACGTGATCGCGATTTTCCAGGCCCTCAAGGAAGCCGGCGCCCTCGACGCCGAGCTCGTCATTCTCTAGGCGGGGGCGCGAGTCGTGGCAGTGGACCCGATCCGCATCTCGCAATCCGAGTTCGCACGACGCTTCGAGTCACTGGCGTCGGCGGGATCCCGTCCCGACGCGGCGGCGTTCGAGTCGCTGTTGCGCACAGAGATGGGGGACGCGGCGAGTCCACGCTCCACGGACATGATTCCTCTCAGTGCTCGGGGTGCGGATGGAGCGGGATCTCTTCCGCTGCCCGCGGACGGCGCGGACGCCGACGCACGCTCCGGAACGCGCGACGGTACTGGCCCCGGTTCGCTCGACGGTGCGGCACCTCGCACGCCCTCGGGCCCCAAGTACTACACGATGGAGGACCGGCCCAAGGTATCCGGCGTGGAAGGCCATCGTCTCGAGATGGAGATGCGTGCGGCCTTCCTGCGCGAGATGCTCGCGCCGCTCGTCGATGCACTCTCCTCCGGACTCTCCGGAGAAGGCTCGATGGCAGGGCAGGACGTCTACGAGTTCTTCGTCGGCCAGGCCCTCTCCGGGCCGCTCGCGTCTGCCTGGCCGCTTCCGTCGATGGTCGATCCGAGTGCACTGGAGGGCGGATCCGGCTCCGGTGCGTTGCCCGGCGGAATTCCCGGACTCGGCTCGCTCGGCACGTACTCTTCTGCCACCGGAGTCTCTCCTACGTCGAGCGCGCCGTACGCGGCGAGCCTCGTTCGTCGGGATCCCACGACGTCCGCTACGTCTGCTGCGGCAGCTGCGGCCGCTGCCGCATTCGCCGCGTCGGCGTCCGAGGCGTCGGCCTTCGCGACGTCGAATCCCGTCGCGGCGCCTCCCGCGGGTTCTGCTCGTACGCCGTCCGCGCCCGCGCCACTCAGGACCACCCTTCCACCGTCACTCGACACGCGGAGGCGGGGCGCCGTCGGGTCGACCGACGAGATCGTCTCGAGGACGGCGCGCGAGTTCGCCCTGCCCGAGAGCCTTCTCAAGGCCGTCGTTCAGGTCGAATCCGGCGGAAACGTACGCGCCGTCTCTCCGAAGGGTGCGCAGGGTCTGATGCAGCTCATGCCGGGCACCGCGCGCGAACTCGGAGTCTCCGATCCGTTCGATCCGGAACAGAACGTGCGAGGCGGTGCGGCCTACCTCGCGAAGCAGATCGAGAGATTCGGAGACCTACCGCGTGCACTCGCTGCCTACAACGCGGGACCGGGAGCCGTGCAGCGGCATGGTGGCGTGCCGCCCTACCGGGAGACGCAACGCTACGTCTCCCGTGTTCTCGGGCTCGCGAAGGAACTCGAAGCCAACTAGAGGCCGCCCTTCTCTTCGGCGAGATCCACTCCGCCGAACGGCGCCGCAACGCCCGCGACGCGAGCGCTGCTACTTGAGCAAGACCAGCCTCGAAGCCGACCGTCGGCCCGCCGCCTCGAGCCGCGCCCAGTACGTTCCGCTCGCGACCCGGTGGCCGCTCTCGTCGGTCCCATCCCAGACCACGTCGTGGGAGCCTGCGGCCGACTCCCCGGATGCCAGCGTGCGGATCCTCCGCCCCGCGACATCGAAGATCGCGAGGTCGACCGGCCCGCCGGCACCGAGGCTGTACCTCAGGGTCGTCTGCGGTCGGAACGGATTCGGCGTACCGGCGTCGAGGCGGGTCGCGAGCGCGGAGATCGTGCTGCCCGGTTCGATCGCGGACACTCCGTCCGCGCAGGGATCTTCGCAGAGGGACGGGATGTCCGAGACTCCGTAGATCCACTCGACCGCGGCCTGGATCTCGTTCCGGATCGCGCCGATCCGGCTCGCTTCATCGATCTGGCAGTCTCCGCTCTCGTTCTGGCCCGCCAGATGGTTCCACGGCGCTCCCGTGTATACCGTGCGGAAGTTGTAGGGGGACACAGACTCGTTCACGACCTGCGCGTAGCCGGTTTCGAGTCCATTCGTCTCGTTCACGTAGACCCGGTTCCCGACGCCGGTACCGACAGGCGTGAGAACGTCGAGTCCGTTCGGATCCGGACATCCGTTTCCGAACGCGCTGACTGTGTAGTCTCCGCCGGAGTGAGTGGTACCGTAGGCCTCTCCACCACCGGACGGAGCCTCGAGCCGAACGCAGAAGTTCTCGTCGCCGGTGAACTCCCGGTAGTTCGCCGAGAGTACGTCGGCTCCGAGCTGGGCGTTCGCGAACCCGACCCCGAAGTAGCCGCCCCACTCCGAGGCGGCCCCACTCCAGACGAGGCCTCTGCTGTCGGTGGCACAGATGCCGGCGGTCAGGTAGTCGCTGAACAGCGAGTAGTCGATCGGGAAGAACTCACTGTTGAAGCCCGTGTGGATGAGGAGTCCGCGATACCCCATGAGCTGAGCCAGGGTCATCCCGTTGTTGCTCGAACCGCCCACCCGGGAGAGTGGAGCTTCGCTGCATCCGCAGGCATACCGCATGTCGAACCGATCCGCTTCGATCCCTGCGAGCGCGATGGCCTCGTCGATCAACACGTGCCGGCGCCGGTTGGAAGCTTCCCCGATCTGGAGGAAGCACGGGTACTTCCAGGTGCCTCCCTCGTCCCGCCAGCTCGGGAGGATCTCGAACTCGTCGAAGTACCCACCGGTCGTGTCGGGCAGTAGGTACCGCTGGCCCGGTTCCACCAGGTAGTTCGCGCTGAAGAAGTACTCGACCTGGGTTCCCGGGAAGAGCACGTCGTCCGCGATGATCTCGTTCTGGTCCGAGATCTCGGGATAGGCCGGATCGAAGTCGTCGTCGTCTTCGCGGAAGTAGGTGCAGAACTTGTTGCGGAACGCGTTCGTTCCCTGTTGGCACGAGTCCATGTAGGCGAACGTGAACTCGACCGCGTTCCCGGCGCCGGCCAGGTCAGGGTCGATGGCGTTCCCGTCGGCTACGCGGTCCCGCCAGGACGTGTACCGTGTGTCTGCGCCGGGTCCGACGCGGGAAACTCGGAACCAGAGGCGGGATTCCCACTGATTCTCGGTGCTCGTGACCGCGGGACCGGAAATGACGACGGAGTCGCCGAGGACGAACGGCGGAGTGTCCGTGAACGCGTGGATGACGTTGAGAGATACATCCGCCCTTCCGGGCTCCCGGGGATCGTTGATGAGCGTGTTCTGCGCGAACCCATCCTGGTAGTTCAGCGCCGACGCATTGAAGCTGATTGGAGGAGCGTTTGGCGTCCTCGTGAACCGGATCTGGATATTGTCGATGAGCGGCGTCGCGTTCGATTGGAACGTGCATTCGCCCGGTGCGATGCCGAAGTCCGCGCAGGAGGAGTACACCTCGTAGACGAACCGAACCTGCTCCGCGTCCTGCGGCACCGGAACGTCGGCGAGAGTCGCCGTGTCACGCCAGAGTGCGCAGTCCGGATTCGTGACGAAGGAGAAGGTGCTCTCTCCGACGCGACCCGACCAGCCCGACTCCTCACTGATCGGACAGAGGAACGGGTAGTACTGCCACCCGGCTCGGATGAAGACCCCATCCAGACGCGGGAGATCCGCGTACTGATCCCAGTCCGCGAAGATCGAGAGGGCTCCCGGATCCGTCAGGAACGGGCGGACATCCGCTTCGATGTCGACGGGAGGGGAGACCACCATGACGTGCTGGCCGTCCGGGTGGGTTTCGTTGTCGTCGTGGAACTCGAGGACGTTTCCGGAGAGACCACAGTCACAGGCGTCCTCGATCACATAGTTCGAGACGGCGGCGATGCCGACGAATGTGCCGACCCCTGGGCAACCGGACGCCGTCCATCCCTCGAGGTCCGACTCGAACCCGTACTGTCCCAGCACCGGACCGCCCACTTCGGTCACGGTGACGTCGTCCAGTGCCATCGGGCCGTAGGACGTCGAGAAGAGACCGTCCTCGTCCGACCAACTCCCGTCGGACGTCATCCGGAAGACGATCCGGAAGTCGGTCGCTCCGATGAAGTCGTCCGCGCTGAGTGTGATCGTGTCCTCGGCGCCGACGGGAGGATCGATCGGGTGCGTTCCGGCCAGGCCGATTTCCCCCGTGTACTGGGCGATCTCGAAGAGCTCACCGTCGGACATCCGCTCGAAGTAGGCGGTGACGTAGTCGAAGTGCTCCTCGGTGTCGTTGAAGTGGACCCACTGGAACTCGACGTCCGCGTCCGCGCCACGTATGAGGACCGGCGAGGTCAGATCCTGACACCACTCGTTGCCATAGCCGAGCCCGTCCGTCCAGCAGAGGTCGTACGCGGGGGTTCCGAACGCTCCGATGTAGGCAGAGCCGTTGCCACGGAGCACGGGAGCCGCGACGTCGTTGCGGGGATCCGCGTCCCATGCGGCGGCCGTGAGGTGCCGTCCCCAGGTCGTGGGCTGAGTCGTGAGGTCGGTCGTGGTGAATCCTTCGAGGGGATCAGGGCCGCCGTGGTCGAACGTCCAGACGTCACCCAGGACCGCGAAGCCGTCGCCGTCGACGTTGCCGAAGGAGAGCGTGTCTCCGGGTGCGCGACCGAGGACCGTGGAGCCGACGGCGTACGCGCCTTCCGGCGAGGCCGACCCGGGGGAGGACTGATCCGGCGCACGTTCGGTATCGACGGAGAGCGGGGCGGCAATTCCGATCGCCGGGAGCAGGCAGACGACGGAGACGGAAAGGAGCAGGCCTGTGTGCAATCGAGGATCTCGGACGAGACCGGCGAATCGGACGGCGAGACATTGGACGAGGTGAGACATGAAAGACCCCTCCTCGAGATTCCGGTCACGAGGTGGCCGAGCTGCGTGGAGACGACTGGGCGCAGTCCGCTGTCTCGTGGACGCGGCGGACGCCGGGGGGGACTAGAAGGAGAGTATACACCAGGGAGGGCGAAACCGGGTGTCCGGCATCCACTCCCCGAAGGAAGAGGGGAACGGCACCGGTTACGAACACCAGAGGTGACGGATCCGCTCGCAGGCAACACGTCCGGGAGGAGTGCCGAGCGAACCACTCGGCACTCGAAGCGGTCTCAGCGTACTACCTGGACGCGCTGAGCACGTTCTCCGTACTGACCCCGCTTCACCTGGAGAAGATAGGTCCCGGCGGCGAGCCTGCGCCCCCATCGGTCGGATCGCGGAAGGAGCGTCTCGTACGCGGCCGGGGCCAGATCGCGCCGGTGCGTCCATACGGTGCGCCCCGCCACGTCGATCAGCTTCATCTCGAGAGGCGAAGCCGTGGGTGCCTCCAGCACGATCCTCCCGGAGTCACGGACGGGATTCGGCAGGACCGAGATCTGAATCGGGCTCGAATTCGTGGTCTCCCCGATGCCGGCGTTCGGATCGGTCACCACCACGAGCGCGTTGTGGAGGAAGACGACCTGGCGGGGGAACGTCGGGTGGGACGGCCAGATCCAAAGCCCCGCGTCGAGGAAGGTCCGATCGGGCATGGAGGTGATCACGACCTCGGTCGTGCCGGCCGCGACCGCCTCGAAGTGGAACGTCGAGAGCCGACCGGGGCCGTCCAGCGCGACAGCGGCACAGAGGATCACGTGCGCGAAGGTGAGGGTGGAGTCCGTCGACTCGAGGTTCTCCCAGGGACTCGTGCCGCAGGCGTTCTCCATCAACGCTCCGCCGTCGACAGAGTCCAGCTGCAGCATCGACGGATCCCACTGGAGCCGGAGCTCGTATCCGTTGAACTGCTCCGCGGTCGAGTCGACGTCGAAGTGCACGTCGACCGGATCACCCAGCTCGACGCCCTGGACCTCGGGAGTGAGGAACGCATGGAACTCCGGGACCCCGCCGGCACGGGCGACCGCACCGCCGAGCACAGGGAGCCCGAGCACGAGCAGGACCAGTGCGGTACGGCACGCCCTCGTCCTGGAGGGTGCCCGTCTCGTCGGGCTGACGAGAGCGAATCTGTCGCGTGAAACCGATGTCATGATCGACCTTCCTCGGGTTCTCACCGAACGCGGAGTAACGAAACCGGTGTCGGGTTCCGGGCCGACGCGCGGTTGCGCGAAGGCCCGGAATCATCGACACGATCAGGATCTCAGGATCTCAGGATCGAAAGGCGAGTCACCGGCTCACGAAGAGCTTCTGTCCAAAGGTCTTTCCACCAGCCTGGAGGCGGTAGAGGTAGATACCGGATCCAGCGGACGCACCGGAGTCCATCCTGCCATCCCAGGCGACCGCGTGCTCGCCCGCCGCGACGCGGCCGGAGAACACGGTGCGGACGAGCCGACCGGCGACGTCGAAGATCTCGAGCCGGACGTTCTCTTCCTGCGCCAGCTGGAAGTGGATGTCGGTCGTCGTGGAGAACGGGTTCGGGCGTGCTCCGAGGAGCTGCGTCGCCCCGGGAAGTCCCACGCGGCCCAGGCTCTGTGTACCCTCGATCGCGAAGTCCGGTGCCCGTCCCGTGTCGGACAGGTCGAGCTTCAGGAGGTCCCGGTTCCGCACGTCGCGGAGCGACACCTCGCCAAGCTCGATCGTGGCGCGCGCCGTGAGCGGACGATACTCGACCACCGCGTAGGCACCCGAACCCTGGATCGTGGACCGGTGCCGAGGGCCGCCGCGTCGATCGACACAGCACCCTCGCGTCGATGGTGCCGAAGAACTCGCCGTCGAGGAGATCGCCACGGCGTACGCCGACGATTTCGACCTCCGACGGATCGAATTCGATGACGGCGTGGACTCCCTGCACGAGGTCGACCGGCTGATCGAGGACGAGACGCGCACGGACCGTGCCGTTGAGACTGCGGGCCGGCTTCTCCAACATCAGCGACGGAAGTACCAACGGATCGGTGAGGTCCGCCGCGTCCTGCGGGAGGTCGTTCAGCGAGACCAGGCTGTAGTTGATCGCGAAGAGGATGAGATCCTCGAAGTTGATCCGATTGTCCGTCAGCGGGAAGCCGGTGACGGAGAAGTCCGAGGTCGGTCCGACGTCGAGATCGTTGTTGGTGGCGTTGTGGCCGATGGTGACTCCGTAGTTGGCGCCGAGCTTGCTCATGTCCGCGGTGTCGACGAGGTTGTCTCCGGGAGCGCTGGCCCCGTCGGTCACGTCGCCCAGGTGGTAGTTGAGCGTACCCGTCGTCAGGTTCGACGCCGGCGAGACGTTGCCGCACTCGTCTTCGACGAAGGCCACGTAGTACCAGTAACCGCGGTCCGTCGTATTGTCGACCACAGGTCCCGAGAGAACGTCCGCGACCCACGTCCACGGAGCCGCCGGCGGCCAACTCGGAACGGTCGGAGCCGCGGAGCCCGCCTCGTCGTCGTACTCGGGGTAGGAGCCGGTGACGTCGCCGAGGCCGTACGGAGCCCGATAGATGTGGACGGCGACGACATCGCTCTCGGGCGGGGCCGTGAAGCTGACGTCGACGTTCGTCGTCGCCTGGGTCGGGTTGCCGCTCGTGACCTGGGAGGCGGCGAGCGAAGCGAGGGCAGCCGGGATCTCGATGTTGATCGGGATCTCGACGAGCGCGCCCATTTCGGCCGCGATCGGCTGATTCACGCAGTTGCGGAGCAGCACTTCCTCGATTTCGATCGACCCGAGCGCATCGGCCACGAGACCGGTCGCCTTCCGCACCGGAACCTCGAAGAGGAGTCCGCCGCCGGTCTCACACGACGTGCCACCGAGGATGGCCTGGTCGATCGTGTAGTTGCCGCCGCCGTTGCTCGTCACGAAGTACTGGTCGGAGTAGCCGTCCAACCAGTCTCCCTGCGTGATCGAACCGCAGAGCTCGAGTTCGGGGCTGAGCTGGATCGTCACGCTCACTCCGCGTGCTTCTTCGATGTCGCCGGCGCCCCGTACCAGGGTGAACGGCACGGTCACGCACGTGCTCACGCTGGAGAGGCAGAAGCCGGTCGCATCGCCGCTCACGCCGGTCAGGGTCACCGCAGACGGGTTCCCGAAGCTCATCGCGGCGGTGTTCTCGCCGCCGATCTCCGGGTAGTGGGTGCCGCCACCGTAGAGCCAGGCGCCCGAGGTCTGGTCCTGCGTCGCGCTCAGCCAGTACGCCATGTTGCTGATCTCGGTCTCGTAGAGGCCCAGGTCGACGTCCGCCAGGGCGAGGGCCGCATAGGCCGTGGACTGCCAGTCCCAATCGTCGACGTTGGCGCCGTAGGAGAAGCTGACGCCACCGTAGGAGTACTGACCGTCGAGGAGCAGATCGACGAGCCCGGGGATCTCACCGGTGTGCGCGCCCGAGAACTGGAACGCGCGGATCAGCCCGCTGATCCCGAGGTTGTACCACCAGTAGTTCTTGTCGGTGTACGTCGGATCGAACCCCGCGTCGTCGACGATGTCGAAGTAGCCGGGGTTGTCGGCGAACGAGTCCTGATAGAGGACTTCCGCGATCGCGACGGCGTCGGCCCCGTAGCCGTTGCCCGGGTACTTGGCGTCGAGCTCCGCCGCGACCTGGGCGAAGGTACCGACGTCCCAGGCGATGATGCCGTTCTCATACCCCTGACCCGCGCGCGCGTCGCGGATGTACTCCGCGAGTGCGGTGGCGGAACCGTACGTGGTGATCCGGCCATCGTACTTCGTCCGTGCCGCGTCCGCGTAGGTCATGTCGCTCGCGAACTCGGCGAAGCGGATGAGGTAGATCATGTCCGACGAAGAGCGGATGCTCGGGTTCGCGACCATGGCGTCGGCCGCGTCGGTCATCGCGATCGCCCACTCCGCGGGCGGGGACACCGCGTTTTCGCGGGCGTAGTAGAGCCCGAGCGCGCAGGCACCGTAGATGTTCGTCGGGCTCGCCGCGGTGGAGTGACTGAACGCGGTGGTGGACCAGTCCCAGCCGCCGTCGTCCGGATCATCGGGGGACTCGTCCACGCCGTCGGTTCCGTTGCCGGCGTTGTCATCGGTGACGTCCGCCTGCATGTAGCGCAGATACTCGGCTCCTTCGGTCCAGGCGTCGATGAAGTCGAGGGGAGTGTTCTCCCGCGCCTGTACGAGCCCGTCGAGGCTCGGTGCCACGACGATCGTCGGCGCTTCGGAGTCGAAGGTTGTCGCGATGCTCCGAACGTTCGGCCCGGCCATCGCGCAGACGGGCACCAGAAGGAATGCAGCAGTCAGTGTTGCGAATCGCATAATTTCCTCATGCGCCGACCTCTGGGTGGTGGCGCGGTTTGTACTCCCCGAGTGAGGGAGGTCTGCCCTTGGGCCGAACGACAACGCAGACTCGGGAAGAGTCGCTCGATCGACACACGGAAGCGGCAGGCGGCTTCCCGGCGCCGGTTGTGCGACCTGAGAGACGAGACGAATCGTAAGCGCGGGAGAGTGCGATCTGAGTTGTAAGCGCACCCTGATTCGAACTCGATGGCCCCAGCACTCACTTCAGCAGACACCTGCGAAGCCGGAGTGCAAGCGATGGAACGGATCGTTCTTCATCCGAGAACGGCCGAGCGTGCGTGAGTCGGACTCGAAAGCACGATTCACCGGGCCACGGCCATTGCTCTTCGGCGCAGAGTCACACCAGTCACGACGACCTTCGTGTGATGCGCCGTGTGAGATCATAGTGGACGGTTCAGACGTGTGTCGACAACGGAGGGTCGAGGAGAGGCGGTACTCGAACGAATCCCCCGGGACGACGTGGACGCGGCGTCGTGGCGGGAATCGAGGTGCGGCAAGGGAGTTGTACACGCTCGTGTACGTTCGGCGTGGATTCTGTCCAGTTCCGGGAGCCGATTTTCGTGCCGACGGGCCGGAACCGGGGGGATTCCCTCGGTTCTGAGGCCTCTCGTCGCGCCTCACCCGGGCGAAACCGCCGCGCGGGGAGGGAGCTCGTCGGGGGAGATGTCAGAGTGGGGGCCGCTTTGCCGCGGAGTAACAATGCTCCCGTTGGCGATACCCAGGGAGAGAGAGGAATCTCCGAGTCCCGCCGCGGTGCGCCGCCGTTTCGGCCCAGGATCGATCGAATCCGACGCGCATGGTAGACTCCCCAGATCCATGTCCAAACGATTGAACACATCGCGGGCCACTCGACTTTGGAGCAGGCCTCTCTCCCTCTTCTTCCTGCTGGGAGTGTCGCTCGGGTGCGCTGACCTCGCGGCGGCCATCGATGGTCTCGCCAGCGACTCGTCCGAGCATCCCGTGTCGATCGCGCCGACCTGAGCGGGGTGACCCGGCGAGGGGGCGCCGCTTCGGGGAGGCGGCTTGGAGACGAAGTGGACGTTCTCTCAGCGTTGGGTGGACACCGACGTCGATCGGGCCAGGTGGCGCTCGACGGCGATGGTGAGAGTGGTTCCGTCACTCCAGATCGGAGTCGAGATCAACCCCGCGGCGTCCGAGGTCGGCCCGCTCGTGACCTGGTTCCTCCTCCGCGAAGAGCACCGCAGCCCCGCGCTCTTCCTGGGAACGAGTTCGGATCGGATCGGGACGCAGGCCGGGGATCAGGCGTACTTCTTGACCGTGTCCAAAGCCCTCCCGCGTCTTCCTGTTTCGGCCAACGTGACCCTCAACTACTCCGAGGCGGACGAGAGCTTCAACGTGCCTTTCGGCGCAGCCCTCTTCCTACCCTACGGCTTCAACGTGCGGCCGATGTACGACGGCGAGCGGACACATCTCCTCGTCGACTACACACGCAGTCGATGGTCCGTGTCGGTGATCTCGGTCTGGATGGAGCGTTTGGGGCTGTCGGTCGGGTTCGGATTCTAGGCGTGCGCCTGATCGATCGATGCCTGCGATCGACTACGCGGGTCGCGCCAGCGTGAGGCGGAACCAGTGTTTCGGGTCGTAGAACTCGTGCTCTCGCGCGAGCCCGGCCTGGGCGAACATCGCGTCCAGCCTCTCGGTGTCGTACTTGAAGCTCGACTCCGTGTGGATCCGCTCTCCCGCCGCGAACTCGATCTCGATCTCGAGATCGTCGATCGGGACGACCTGTCGGGTCCGTGATTCGAGGAACAACTCGACGCACGAGAGCTCCTCGTTCCACTCCGCGACGTGGCGGAATCGCTCGAGGTCGAACCGTCCCCCGAGTTCACGGTTGATCCGTGCCAGGACGTTTCGATTGAACGCCGCCGTCACGCCCTGGGCGTCGTCATAGGCGGGGAGCAGCACGTCGAGTGGCTTGACCACGTCGGTGCCGAGGAGAAGTGAGCGGTCCGGTCCGAGCGTTGCGCGGATGTCCTTCAGAAGCTCGATCGCCTTGGGCTCCTCGTAGTTCCCGAGCGAGCTCCCCAGGAAGACTACGAGCAGCGGCCCGTTCCAACTGCGTCCGTGGGAGAGGGCTTCGGGATGTGTGGCGTGGAGCGTGTGCACCCGAACCTCGGGCAACGACCGCTGGAGTCGGGCTTCGGCCGACTCCAGCGCGGCATCGGAGACGTCGGCCGGAACGAACCGAGTGGGGCCCTGCTCCGCGACGAGCGCACGAAGGAGGAGTTCGGTCTTGGTCGCCGTGCCGGCGCCGAGCTCCAGCACCGTGAGGCCACCACCTGCGCGGGCCACGGCGAGCTTCGCGATCTCGCCGGAACGCGCTTCGAGGATGGCCCGCTCCACACGTGTCGGGTAGTACTCGGGAAGCCGCGTGATCGCCTCGAACAGCTCCGATCCCTCTGCGTCGTAGAACAAGAACGGCGGAAGAGCCTTGGGCATCGCCGTCAGTCCCGCGCGGACTACCGGACCGATCGAGTCTTCACCGGATGTACTCGCCGCACCCGTGGGGACGGCGGCGCCGTCGTACGACACCGCGTCCTCCCTGTCGCTGTGTGTCATGGACGTTCGTCTCCGATGCTTCGGGCCAGGCGGACTCCGGTGAACTGGAACCGTGTAGCCGCCGGCCAGAAGTTGCGGTAGGTGGCACGGACGTGACCGCGCGGGGTGAGGCAGGATCCACCACGGAGCACCTGCTGACCGATCATGAACTTCCCGTTGTACTCTCCGATGGCGCCTTCTGGGATGCGGAAGCCTGGATAGGGCTCGTAGGCCGACCGGGTCCACTCCCATGCGTCTCCGAAGATCTGCCTGGGCCCACTCCTCCCGGGAGCCGGGCGGGCACGCAGCGCACTGTCGCCGGGACCTGTGACGAGGAAGTTGCCGTCAGCCGGGACTCTTCTCGCCGCCGTCTCCCACTCTGCTTCGGTGGGCAGACGGGCTCCGAGGAACGCGGCGATGGCGTCTGCTTCGTAGTACGTGACATGAGTGACCGGTTCCGCGTCGGACAGCTCGCGCTCGCCGTCGAGACCGAACTCGACGAGCGCGCTACCTTCGCGCCGCGTGTAGAGCGGCGCGTCCACGCCGTTCGACCGGACCCAGTCGAAGCCGGCCGAGAGCCAGAGGGAAGCGGTGTCGTATCCTCCCGCGTCGGCGAACGCCTTCCATTCTCCCACCGTGACCAGCCGATCGGCCAGTTCGAACGGCTCGAGCCAGACCCGGTGCGCCGGGCCTTCGTTGTCGTAGTGGAACCCGTCTTTGGGAGTGGCGCCGATTTCGACCAGGCCGCCGTCGAAGGAGGTGAAGGTCATCGGCCCGGCCGCGGCGCCGGAAGACCCCGCGGCCGCGGAGAGCGCGCCTTCCCTCATCGAGGCCGGACGGTAGGTCGGAGCAAGTGGGTTCTGGGACAGGGCGTGCCAGATGTCGGTGAGGAGGAGTTCCTGATGCTGCTGTTCGTGGGCGAGCCCCAGCTCGATGAGCGGAGCGAGTTCCGCGAGTCGAGAGTCGTCGGCTTCGAGCAGGGACTCGACCACGCGGCCGTCGACCGTCCGCCGGTACTCGGCGATCTCATCGCAGCTCGGCCGCGAGAGCATCCCGCGGGCCGGTCGAGGATGACGAGGACCGAGCGCGACGTAGTAGGAGTTGAGGATCTTCGCGAATCGAGGGTCGTACGCAGGAACCCCGAGTGGCGCGAGCACGAACGTCTCGAAGAACCAGGTCGTATGGCCTCGGTGCCACTTCGTCGGGCTCGCGTCCGGCATCGACTGGAGAATCTGGTCTTCGGGAGAGAGCGGGCCGGCCAACTGCTCCGTCAGCTCACGCACCGCATGGTAGGCGGCGATGAGCGCATGGCGATCGGGAGTGGTGTCGGCTACGGTCATCGCGCGACTCCTCGCTCTTGGCGAATGTTGCGCGCACCGCGCCGCCTGGCCGGCGACGCACCACGCTTTGGCGATCAGACGTCGAGTAGATTGGAGCTTCCCCCGAACCCTACCCGATGGGGTGGATTCCCGCACCCGAAACGGTGCGCGCGCAGACCCACCGTGAGAAGCCGCGCGTCAGTGGGGCGTTTCCAACAATCCTTGGAAACAAACGGTCTGCTCACATTTGGGCGGCCAGGCCGCGATCGCGGACGGAGCGCTCTAGTCTGCGACGACCAGCCGAAGTTCGCCTGACCGCGAATGAGCGGAGGCCCGCGCGTAGTAGACGCCAGCGGGTACTTCGATGCCGGAGTCGTCGCGTCCGTCCCACCTCACCTCGTGCGTCCCTGCCATCCGTCGCTCCGAGCGAAGGGTGCGTATGATTCTGCCGGCGCAGTCGTGGATCCGGATCGTGGCGATGCCGGGCTCCAGGAGTTCCAGCCGAAGGACGGTGTGGCCGTGGAGCGGATTGGGGTAGGCGTTCAGATCCAGAGTCGTGTCGCTGGGCTCGTCAGGTCCGAACTCGGGGGCGCCTGGCTGCGTGGAACCGTCCGACACCTCCGAGACGTCCGCGAAAACGTGCTGGAAGAACTCGACCATCGACACCTGCTCGGCGGCGTCCTCCCATCCGTGTCCGGCGCCCGGCACCACCGTGTACTCGGACGGCACACCCGCTCGCGTCAGTGCCGCGTAGAGGGAGTCACTCTCGCATTGCGGGAGGTCACCCCGATCCGGTCCGGGTCGATCCCGTACGTTGCCGCGTTCCCGCGCAGGAATCGGATCGCCGCTTTGCAGTCCTGGATCTGGGCCGGATGGACCGATGCCCCCGGTCGTCCTGAACTTGGTGGAAGGTGAGGATCAGAGGTTCGCGACCAGGATCTCCTTGTGCACGTACTCGGAGCCCTTCGTGTCGACACCGATGGTGATCGCGCCGCCCGAGAGGTTGTTCTTGTTGACGTAGGCGGGGTAGGTGGTCGCGACCTTGTCGCTCGTCTTGACGATCACGCTGACGGCGAGGACGGACATGTCGACGTCCCGCCAGCTCTGGCTCGCGGACTGCCACACGTGCTCCTTGTTCCGCTGCCACTCGGCCATGTGGAACCGCACGTCCAGGATCTGATCCTCGGGGTACTTCTTGGCCCACTCGGCGCGGATCTGCTTGTCGAACGTTCCGCGGTCACTCCCTTTGTAGACATCCGCCGGTGCCTTCTCGTTCTGGAGCTTCGCGGTGTTGAAGGAGTCGCAGATGGCGGCGACTTCGGCGTGGGCCGCTTCGTACTTCTCGGTGAGCGCGACGACCTCGGGATCGGTCGCACCTTTCTCGGAGCTGAGGTCGTCGAGCACGGCCTTCGCTTCCTGTAGATACTGCACGTTGTCCGCACCGCCGGTGAATCCCATGTAGTTCGGGTTGTTCTCTTCCTTGGCGGCGAGCGTCGCTTTCACGGCGAACTCGAGGTGTACCTCGATCGTGGCGGCGGGATTGCCGCGCGCCGCGGAGAGCGCGTTCCGATAGTCCTTCACCAGTGACATCTTTCGGGGCGGACCCGCGAAGGTCGGATGGGGCGTCGCGAGCGCGAGGGCGAGTCCGAGTGCGACGAGAGTGAACAGCCGGATTCCACGCATGGAAGTTCCTCCTTCGGATCGTTGGGTAGTGGCTCTAGGGAGGCTGTCGGCCGCTGGAACAGGTTTCCCAATCGGGTAGGAAGGGACGCGGATCGATACGCGTGGCGGGCGATCGGGAGCGCCGGGGCCGCGCCGACCGCGGACGGGACGGTCTATCTCATGGGTGTCAAAGGAGTAGGACGCTGCGGATCCCGCATGGCGGAAGAACGAGCGGATGTGCGCCTTCCCGGCTGCGCCCCGCATCCACGACTGCCGAGTTTGGGGCGTCTCGCCCAGTCTGTGGTCGGTTGGACAGAGAGACCGTCCCCCAGCGCCCCTCTCCTGACGCCGACGGGGGACGGCCTCCCGCCACTTCCGCGAGGAAGACTAGAAGAGCCCGATGAGGCCGATCCGGAGCTGTGTGACCGTCGTGGTCTCGAAGACGTCGTTCTCGAAGCCGACATCCGTCTCGTCGCCGTAGAACTGGATCGCCTGCACCAGGGACACGTCGAGCTGGAGCGGCTGACCCCGGAAGAGCGTGACGCCGGCGCCGAAGTAGGGCGACCAGGTCGAGACGTGGTCGGAGTCGACGTCGCGCAGGCCGTGGTTGGACGCGACGACCAGCGTGCTCGTGTAGTCCCAGCGGAGGAGCCCTCCACGGACGCCTGCGGTTCCGTAGAGTCCGAACGGATCCCGGGCCGACGTGCCGTAGAGACGGAGGGCGGCGCCGAGAGTGAACTCGTAGACGTCTTCGATCCCGTCCTCGTAGTCGCGCGAGGGGGCGTAGTTGGCAAGAGCCACCTCGGTCTCGAAGGCGATGCGCTGATCGGGCCCGGGCTCGAATCCGCCGAAGTGGAACGCGAGTCGCGTGCCGTGATCGAGGGATCCGTTCTCTTCGGGCGCGAGTCCTTCCAGGACGGCGCCGCCGAAGTAGGTCGGGCTCATGCTCGGTCCGCAGTCCCTGTCCCGATAGTGCGGGGCTCCCACGGCGCTGATCCAGAGGACATCGGGGCCTGTCGCCCCGCACACGGCCGGGGCGCCGCCATGGCCTCCCGCGGCATCGATGTGCAGCGAAGGGGAGGGCTGGGGAGTGGACGGCGGTGCGCTCTGACGCTTCGGCTTCTCCGGATTCGTGGTCGCCCGATCTCCGCGCACGCGGACGACGTCAGTGGTGGAGACGGGCTGTACGGAAGTGTCCGTGGAGAGGTTCTGCGCGGCGGCTTGCGCGATCGCTTCGCTCAGGCTGGATGCCGCGGTTGCCTCACCCGTGCACTGGAGTCCGAGAGCGATCGAGAGAAGCAGCGCGAGCGGTGGAGCGAGGGAACGGTTCTTCAGAGGTTGCTCGTGCATGGGATCCTCCTTGGGAGAGGGAAACTGCGGAGGCCGGTGCAACGTCGGGATCCTTCAGTCGTCACGAGAGAGAGCAAGCAATGCGCGGGCCAGAAACGGCGTCACGAGCCGATGTCTCGATTTCGGCCTGTTTCTTGGGGATTTCCGGTGGCGCGGCTCCGTCGCGGCCCAGGATCGGCTCCGCCGGACCGTGATCTCAGGGTCACGGGATGATGCAGCGCGGTCACACTTCCGGTCTCTAGCACGGCTGACCGGCAGCGCCTGGTCCCTCGAGCCGCGCCGCTCGGGCAGCCCCGTCGGGCCACCCCGTCGGGCCACCCCGTCGGGCCACCCCGTCGGGCCACCCCATCCGGCCACTCCGTCGGGCCACTGCTCTGTCGGGTCACCGCGTGGGCGACTCCGTGGGCCACCCGCTCGGGCACCCCGTCGGGCCGCCCTTCCCGGGTCCCGCTGGATTCGACGTAGCGCCTACTCTAGAGTCGGCCTCTCCTAGGAACCGGGTCAGGAGTGCGATTGGCGAACACGAGTCCCAGCGGTTGGATGCGTCTCGAGCGAGAGATCGTCTCCTGTCGGCTCTGTCCTCGGCTCGTGGAGCACCGAGAGGCCGTGGCGCGTGAGAAGCGGCGGGCCTATCGGGACGATACCTACTGGGGACGTCCGGTTCCGTCCTTCGGGAAGTCCACGTCGCGGCTCTGGATCGTCGGCCTCGCGCCGGGGGGGCACGGAGCGAACCGCACGGGCCGTGTCTTCACGGGCGATGCGTCCGGGGACTTCCTCTTCCCGGCGCTCCACCGTTTCGGGTTCGCAACGTCGCCATCGGCCATCTCGGCCCGGGACGGACTCCAACTGGTGGACGCCTGCATCACGAACGTCGTCCGCTGCGTGCCGCCGGGGAACAAGCCCGCGCCGGACGAGATCGGCACGTGTCGCCCGTACTTCGTTCGTGAGCGCGCGCTCCTACGCCGGCTCCGCGTCGTTCTCGCGCTCGGGGGACTGGCCTGGGCGGAAGTCGCCAGGCTGCTCGCGTCCGAGGACCCGGCGGGGGAACCGTGCCCTCGCTTCGGGCACGGAGTCGAGTGGTCTGTCCGGGGGCTGTCCGTCCTCGCCTCCTACCATCCGAGTCAGCAGAACACGAGGACGGGACGGCTGACGCCGGCGATGTTCGCGGACGTGCTCCGTCGGACGCGCCGGATCCTGGACGACGACCCGGCCAGGCCCGAATACTGTGCCCCGAAGTCGCGGGCGCCGCGATGACCGTCCTCGACGCCCTGCTCCTCGTGGCCGGTGGGCTCCTCGCGGGTGTGGTGAACGCGTTCGCGGGCGGAGGGTCCTTTCTCACCTTCCCGCTTCTCATGGCGATCGGCCTTCCCCCGCAGGTGGCGAATGCGACCAATCGGGTCGCGATCGTGCTCCAGTGCGCGGCCGGGAGTGCGACCTACCACCGGCACGGGGTCTTCCCTCGGCGCCTCCTCCCGTCGTTCGCCCTCCCGATGGTGCTCGGCGCGATTCCGGGGGCGCTTCTCGCGTCCCATCTGGACGAAAGCGTGTTCCGCAAGGTCTCGGCCGTCCTCCTCGCCGCGATGATCTCGACGATCTTCATAGACTCCAAGAAGTGGACGGGGGAGAACGCCGACGGAGGACGGTTCCGTTGGTGGCACGGTCCGGTCTTCCTGATCGTGGGTGCATATGGAGGCTTCCTCCAGGCCGGGATCGGTCCGATCATGTTGGGGCTCCTCGTGCTCACGGCAGGCTTCGACGTCGTTCGCGGCAATGCGATCCGGTTCGGGCTGGCGGGAATCTTCAACCTCGCCGCGCTCCTCCTGTTCGCGTATGGCGGACAGGTGAACTGGCTGGCGGGGCTCATCCTCGCCATCGGCAACACGGCCGGAGGAATGATCGGCGCGCACCTGGTCGTGCGGCGCGGGACTCGCTGGGTGCGGTACGTCGTGCTCGCGTCGGGCCTCGCCGCGGTGGCCAAGCTGCTCTTGGGAGGTTGATGCAGTCCGAAGTCGTGCTCCTCGTGCTCGTGTCTCTCGTGGCCTCGACGGTCTCGGGTGTCCTTGGGATGGGGGGGGGTGTACTCCTCATCGCTTCGATGGCGGCGGTGCTTCCCCCGGCCGTCGTCGTTCCCGTCCACGGCGTCGTCCAGCTCGTCAGCAACTTCACGCGAACGCTCCGGCTTCTCGGTCACGTGAAGTGGCGGATCGCCGGTCTCTACGTTCCAGGGCTCGTCGTCGGTGTCTGGGCCGCCCTGCGTCTCTATCAGGGAAGCAGTCTCGCCTGGTTCAAGCCGGCGATCGGTGCGTTCGTGCTCGCGTTCCTGGTTTGGGATCGCTTCAAGCCGAAGCACCTCCAGGCCCCGCTCTGGATCTTCTTCCCGGTCGGAATCGGCGCGGGGTTCATCACGATGTTGGTCGGCGCGGCCGGCCCGTTCCTGGCCGCGTTCTTCCTCCGGGACGATCTGGAGCGGCGCGAGGTGATTGCGACGAAGGCGTTCCTCCAGACGTTCGGCCACGCACTCAAGATCCCCGCCTTCCTCAGCCTCGGATTCGACTATCGGGGCGAGTTGCACCTCATCCTGCCGATGCTCGCCTCCGTGATCGTGGGGACGTTCCTCGGCACGTGGCTTCTCGGGAGGATGAGGGAGACGCTCTTCCGGAAGGTGTTCCGCTGGGTGCTGGCGCTGCTCGCGCTCCGTCTCCTGGCCTCTCCCTGGCTCTGAGCCGGCGAAGACGTTCTACTCGCCCACGCGCCGGGGCGCCACCCCGCCACCCAGAGCTGTCGGCCTCCAGGGACACCCCAAAGTGGACGTCGGCACGGGACGTCTACGAACTCTTCTCGCGGCCACGCCGCGCGTACGTCCCCGGCGTCTCACCGACGACGAGCCTGAAGTCGCGGACGAAGTGGGCCTGGTCGCTGTAGCCGAGGTCGAGGGCCAAGGTGGCGAGGTCGGTCGTACCCGCCAGGAGTCGGTCGGCCGCCTCGTGCAGGCGGTAGCGCTGGAGCACCCACTTGGGGCTGACCCCGACGTACTCGGAGAAGAGCCGCTGGAGAGTTCGCGTGCCGACTCCCGCGCGGGACGCGACGTCCTGCACCTTCGTGAGTCCCGGCTCCCGTGCGATCTCGTCGACGAGAGACGATACGACCTCGACCATCGGATCGTGCGGTCCCCTGCGCGCACGGAGGAACGGCTCGATCCGTTCGACCCGCTCATCCACGGTCGACGCGGCCTCGATCGCCTCCACGAGCGCGAGGAAGTCCGCACCGAACACGGTCTCACCGGGGACGACCGTGTCGGCGAGACGAGCGACCGGTGCGCCGAGAAACGGACGGAACCCTCCGGGACGGAACTTAACCGCAAACACGCGTCCTTCGCCTTCGAGTTCGCGTTGGAACCGGGCCCGCGAGGGCCCCGCGAGGTTCGCGCCCGCCTGAGAGTCGAAGACCAGGTGTACGGACGGGTGGGGGAGAGTGGATACGGCGCGCGGAGGCTGCGCGGTCAGTTCCCAGTGGACGGTCCAGAAGTGTTCGACGAACGGGCGAAGGTCCTCCGCGGCGAGATAGCGATCGTGCCGGATCCGGGAGGGCGCCCCTCCGCCCAACTCGAGCACTCCTCGGACCGGATCAGTCTTTCGCTCTGGCATCGGTTCTGTCGTGTTTCTTCAAGAAGTTCGGGTGGACCGGTTCCTAGGATCGGTTCGTTCCTCGGTCGGTCGACGGACACGCTCGGCGCGGCCGTTCCCACCGACCCTTGGAGGAGACATGCGACTGCAAACGATCTCGATCACAATGGGACTCGTTCTCTCTGCACACGGCACCTTCGCAGATGGCCCGAGCCCGAGTGAGTACGATACGGAGGCGACGATGTTGGTTCGCGGTGACTTCGATGTCCGCACGATTCCCCAGGCACCGGACGATCCGTCCGCGGGGCCGTTCGGCCGGCTCTTCCTCGACAAGCAGTTCCGCGGCGCCCTGGAAGGGACGAGCCGGGGCCAGATGATGGCGTTCCAATGCGCCACGAAGGGCTCGGCGAGCTACGTCGCCCTGGAGCAGGTGACCGGAACCCTGGAGGGACGGCGCGGCAGCTTCGTCCTCCAGCACGACGCCACGATGCGGAGCGGAGAGACCGTGCGCTGGAACGTGCTCGTCGTCCCCGACTCGGGGACCGACGAACTCGCCGGCATCACCGGGGAGATGAAGATCGTCATCGAAGGCGGAGCGCATCACTACGAGTTCACGTACTCGCTCGAGCCCTGACGTCCCCGCTCCGTGGCCCAGGCCTCAGTCCAGCACGATCAGCTTGTGATGCGTCGACTCCCCGTCCACTTGGAGACGGACGTGGTAGACGCCGGCGGGGACTTCGGCTTCCGTCTCGTCGCTCCGCGCCCAGTTCACGGAGTGCGGTCCCTCGGACTGCTCCTCGTCGATCAGTTCCCGAACCAAACGTCCTCCGGAGTCGAAGATCCTGAGGGCGACATGGGCTCGTTCACGCGCGACGGAGTACTCGATCGTCGTGGAGTCGCCGAGCGGGTTCGGTACGCTTCGGATCCTCGGATGCGAACCTGCCGTGTCGGACAGTCCGGACACGACGGGGAACGAGTAGGCCACGACGACGGGCGGGTTCGAGTAGGTGCCCTGCTCCGTGTCGGCGCGCTGGAACGTGAGGTAGAGGAGGCCGCTGGCCGGGTCGAAGGCGCCCCCGCCGAGTTCGATGGTGGGGAAGAGCGCGGGCAGCGCTCCATACTCGTAGGGCCGCACGTCGTAGGACTCCATCTCGCCGTTCTTCACCGCGAGGAGATCCTCGACGTCCCAGAGCCAGTAGTAGAGCGCGTAGTCGTTCGCATCGCGCGGGCAGTAGCCGCCGCACTCGCTACCGTCCCCATTGGTCTGGACGCACTTGTAGCAGACGCCGCTCTCGTGTCCTCCGGAATGGCCGAACGTGGCGTAGGTACGCGTGCCCGGCACGATCAGGCCGTAGACGACGCGGGACATGTGGGTCCAGAGGTCGTTCTCTCGGCTGTCGTTCATGAGGTCCGGGTGGAGAGGGTGTTCGAGTGAGAAGTCGAGCAGGCGCGTGGTTGGGACGGTGACGGGTGTCCCCGAGAGAAAGGGCGCGGGTTCGAAGGCAAACGCCGAGGGACCGACGCTGAGACGCCCGATGATCGGAATCCCGCTCGACTGTCCCGTGAGGTAGGCGCCGCCGAGGTCGGCCTGCCATTCGGTCGGAATCGGTGAGATCCATCCCGACGTGTGGCCCGCTCCACCCTCGAAGGTGTGGAACCCGATGACGTCCGACCCCGCGAGGTCGCCCGGCGTCTCGAGCGCGGCCGTCGTCTCGCTGTTGTCGGCAGGTGCGTCGTAGTACTCGTAGGCGTTGATCAGGAGGAACTCGCCGTCGGTCCCCAGATCGATGACCGCCATGCCTCCGATCCGGTCGAGGTCTTGCGGGTTCCCTCCCGACGTCCGGTCCAGCGCGGTGGCAAAGGTCTGGTCCGGGGCGCCGGCCGTGTTCAAGTCAGAGAGCGTCGTGCTGAGAACGAGCGGCGGAACCGAGAACTCCGCGATCGCCTGCTCGTACGCGTGCCCGACGATGAAGATCGAGTTCGACTCCGCGTCGTACGCGATCGGTCCCTCCGCGTAGTTGAGGGACGAGATCCCGAAGGTGTCGTCGGGGAGGCGGAAGGCGCCCTCGTAGGCCATGTCTTCGAGATGGAGGAGTGGGAGTCCCTCCGGAGCGGCCGAGGCAGCGTGGGGAGCCACCAGCAGAAGTAGGAGGAGCAGGAGACGCCTGGCGGAATGACGTGGGGCGCTCTTTCGGGTGGCAGGCTCGGCAGTGTTGGCATCGTCCGGGGTCCGACTGGGGCCGTTCATGGTGTCCTCCTGGCAGAGAGCGAGGGCTCGCTCCGGCGAAGAGCGAAGGCTCGCCTGTTCCCATCGGCCCCATTTCGGATCGCGACCCTACCACGCCCACGCCCGACTTTCGAGTGCCCTCCCACCCCACCAACGGCCCGATCGATTGCCTGAGCGGGAACCTCCAGCGGATTCAAGAAACCCGGCGTTCCGGTCGATCCACACATAGGAGTGTCCCTCGAAAGGGGATGAGAAGCCCTTGCCGGTACGCCGGACCGCCTGTTCGATCGCTTCCTGGAGTGGAAGTGAACAGGTTGGAGGGCAATAGGATAGGGGGCGGCAGTACGGCTGCGTCCCCGACAGGACCCAGGAGGAGGCCCTACACGCCATGGCAGGACCGGTCCCGCCTTCCACGATCGAGTCCGTACTGCGCGACGAGATTCTTCTCGGTCGCGCACTCCTCACCGCCCAGCGCGAGGTCTGGCAGTCGCTCTGCCAGGCGGAGCCGGCGCACCTGCTCGCGCCCCGGCTCGCGCGACAGGAGGCGGCACTCGACGCGTCCCGACAGGCGGCCAGACGGCGCGCCGAGGTCCTCGTCCCGGTCGGGGGATGGACGCATGGCTCGTCTCCCTTCCGCACGCAGCGGCCATGGCCATGCGGGCGCTCCGAGGTGAGGCGCATCAGCTGAAAGCGGAGATCGAAGCCCTCGCGACGCAGTGCACGTGGCTCGCCCGCCGGAGTGCGTATTGGCTCGAGGCGCAGCGTGCACTCATCGGTGAGCTGGCCGCGGAGCGACTCGGCCCGGGCACATACGGCGGGGGCGGCCAGAAGCGCAAGGAAGGCCAGGTCACGGCCTCGGTTCTCGACCGGTCGGCCTGAGTCAGCGGGAAACGGACAGAGGGAAGAGACGCCAGGAACGAGCGGCTCGCGGCGGAGACGTCCGCGGCGAGGGTTTCGGAAGGAAGGATCCTAGATGCCTGGTCTGATTCAAGGGCTCGAGATCGCGCGGCGCGCGCTTCTGGCGCACCAGTCCGCGATGAACATCACGGGTCACAACATCGCGAACGTCGCCACGGAAGGCTACACGCGGAGGCGGCCCGTTCTCACACCTACCGTCCCCGAGACGACGCCATGGGGCATCGTCGGCACCGGTGTCCAGCTGGAGGACGTGGCGCGGACCCGGAACACGTTCCTCGACGATCAGGTGCGGAAGGAATCGGCTCTCGCCGGAAGCTGGGACGCGCGCTCCCAGGTGCTCCAGCAGGTCGAAGCGGTGCTGGGCGAGCCTTCGGACGACGCGATCGCCGGCCTCCTCGACCAGTTCTACAACGCCTGGCTCGAGCTCTCGAACCAGCCCGAGGACTTCGGCGCCAGGGCCGTCGTGCTCCAGTCCGCCGAAGCACTCGTCTCCGGTCTCCGTGACCAGGACGCCCGTCTCGACGACGTGATCGAATCGACCGACCTCGAGGTGGAGCAGCGGGTCAAGGACATCAACGCGACGCTCCACGAAGTCGGAAACCTGAACCTCCAGATCCAGCAGTCCGAAGTGACCGGATCGGTCGACGCCGATCTCCGTGACCGTCGGGACCAACTCCTCGATCAGCTCGCGAGGGAGGCCGGGGCGACGCACCTCATCCGCGCGGACGGCTCCGTCGTCGTCCGTCTGGGCGGACGCACGGCCGTCGAGGGAACGGACGTGCACGGGCTCCGCGCCGAACGGTACACGGTCGGGGGCAAGCTCGAGGTGCGCGTGCTGTTCGAGTCGGACAACTCCTATCCCCGGGACCTCTCCGGTGAACTCGGCGGCATCATCAGCGTGCGGGAGGAAGTACTTCCGCGCTTCCGGAACCAGCTCGACGGTCTCGTCGCCGGTCTCGTCGACCGCGTGAACCAGATCCACCGGGCCGGCCCTTCCGGCGTGAACTTCTTCGTCGGCGAGACGATCGACACGCTCGAGGTCGAGCCCGAGATCGCGGCGGACATCACGCGGATCAACGCCGGTAGTTCCGGCGACCCGGGCGACAACGACATCGCCCTGGCCCTCGCCGCGCTCCGGGACGAGCGGTTCCTCGAGCGGGGGACGGCGACGGCGGGGGACGTGTTCCGGCAGATCGTGACCGAAGTCGGCAGCCTCACCCGGCAGGCCGGTTCCGTGAGCGGCGCCCAGGCCGCGGCCTTCAATGCAGTGGTGGTGCAGCGGGAGTCCGTCATCGGAGTGAGCCTCGACGAGGAGCTCACGAACCTGGTCGAGACGCAGAAGGCCTATGAGGCGGCGGCGCGTGTCTTCAGCTCCGCGGCCGAGATGATCGACGTGCTCCTGGCGATGTAATCGAGCAATGGCGTCCGGGTGGCGTGGGCTCTATCGGCCCATAGCCCCGGGACGTCCGGAGGTAGACAGAGGATGACGTTCCGTATCTCGACGAGAGCGCTCCACGACACGATCTCGCAGGCGGTGCTGGACTCGCAGCAGACCGTGCTCCAGCTCCAGCGGGGGCTCGCCGATGGTCGCGCGATCCGAAAGCCGTCGGACGATCCCGTGGGAACGAACGTGGTCATGCAGTACCGCGAGCGGCTGCGCGCGAACGAGCAGTATCAGAAGAACATGGAGGTCGTCCTCTCCCACCTCAACGCGGTCGACTCGACCATGTTCATGATCCAGGAACAGATCATCCAGGCGCAGTCGATCCAGGTGCGTGGCGCGGATGACTCCCAGGGGCAGGACGCGCGGAACGCTCTCGCCCGTGAAATCGATCAGATTGCACAGGCCGTGATCGATCTCGGCAACACACGCTTCGCCGGAGTCTACATCTTCGGTGGGACGCGCACGCTCGAACCTGCCTACGAGACGCAGCTCGACGAGAGCGGATTCGTCGCGGGCGTCGAGAGAAACCCGAACGGGATCGACGGAGACGTGAGACGTCAGGTTGGACGCGATCTTTCTCTCAGCATCCACGTGTCCGGCGACGATGTATTCGGAGAAGATCAGGAGCTCTTCCAAACGCTTTTGGATCTTCGCGATGCCCTCTTGGCGGGAGACCGGGAAGCCATCCAGGCGACTCACGACCGTCTCGAGGCAGCGCAGGATCAGGTACTTGGAACGCACACGTTCGTCGGATCGCTCCTCACCCGGGCGGAAGCCCTCAAGGGACGTCTCCAGGCGGATGAGGTCACGAACGAGTCCGGAAGGACGCGAATCGAGGACATCGACGTGGCGCGGGCTCTGCTCGATTTCAATCAGAACCAGGTCGCCCTGGAGGCCGCCCTCAACGCGGGTTCGAGGATCCTCCAGTCCAGCCTGCTGAACTACATGTAGGAACGGCATTGACGCCGCGGCGCCCCGGAGGTCGCGGTAACCGAGGCAAAGGAAGCGAGGATCGCGAACCATGACCTCAGCGGCGAAAGAGAACGGCGGGCCCAGAAGCGGGGGCGAGGTCTTCCTTCCCGACGGTTTGCTCGGATTCGAAGATCTGACCCGATTCATCATCGTGGAAGACTCGGATGCCCATCCGTTCTGCCGACTCCAGTCTCAGGACGATCCTGAAGTGATGTTCATAATTGTCGATCCTACAATCATTTATGGCAATGACTACGCGGTTCCTTTGGCGGAGTCGGACCGAGATGTTCTCGATCTCGCGTCCGAGGATGTGGTGGACACCTGGGTACTCGTCGCGCCTGTGGAGGGTCCGGAGAGATTTGCTGCCAATCTCAAGGGTCCTGTGGTATTGAATACGCGGAATCGAGTTGCAAAGCAGGTGGTCGTCTACAATCCTGCCTATGCCTTCCGGCACCCAATCCGGATGGCAGACACGGCCTCCGACCGGGCTCGTCTCAAGGCCCAGGTCTACCGGTAGTCGTAGGGAAACATCACCTGGCTCGGCGTCGACACGCCAACCGGGGGAGGCGCGAATGCTGATCCTGACACGGAAGTTGGGCGAAAACATCCGCATTGGGGATCGGATCAAGATCATCATCCTCGATGTGAAGGGCGGACAGGTGAAGCTCGGTATCGATGCTCCGCCCAACGTCGCCGTTCACCGGGAAGAGATCTATGAGAGGATCCGTGACGAGAACCGGCGTGCTTCCGGTATCTCGAGCCGTGCGCTGAAAGAAGTCGCCCAGATCTTCAATAAGGGAAAGCGGCGGGAAGGCGAAGAGTAGTCTCGTCTCGGCCCATCCCACGAGTTTCCAGTGAGGGCAGGGTTCAGAGGACCCTGCCCTCACTGCGTTTTTTTCCCCACAGTGAGTCCTCCGCGGTCCTCCCCGCCCCCGTTCCGCGCCATCTGACGCAAACTGTCCAAGCAGTGACGCGAGTCTAAAGATGTTCCTCCCGACTCCGAAAATCGTGACTAGGTGACCCGACTTCCGAGTCGGGCCGCCCGCCACAGGGTATGGACACCCGGTCGCCCGAGGCGGCCATTTCCCGGAGGTCATCGAAGATGGCTGTTAGCGATCTCACAAGAATCCGCTCCAATATTCAGGGGCTGAACATCCTGGGGACCCTGCGCGACGTGAACAACGACGTCGCCATGCACCAGCTCCGGCTCGGTACGGGTAAGAGGATCAACTCCGCGGGTGACGATCCCGCCGGTCTCTCGATCTCGACCAAGCTCGACGCTCGCAACCGGATCCTCAACTCCGTCTTCGACAACATCGGACAGGCGAAGAACCTGCTCGGCGTTGCCGAGGGTGGACTCCTCAGCATCAACGACATCCTCGTCTCCATGGGCGAGAAGGTCGTGACCGCTGCGAACGACACGCTGGGCACCGAAGAGCGCCAGGCGATCAGCCGGCAGCTCGTCCAGCTCGTCGCGGAAATCGACGACATCGCGACCGACACCGAGTTCAACGGAGTGAAGCTCCTGAGCTCGAGCACGACGTTCAACTTCCAGACGGCGGCACGGAGCGGACGGCATACACCTCCCAGGCCTTCACGCCGACCGATCTGGGGATGTCGAACCTCGTTGCGCTGACGGGTTCGGATGTCATCGATAGCACGAACGCGAATGGGTATCTCGACGAGATCGACAACGCGATCTCGACCGTGAGCTCGGCCCTGACGAACCTCGGTTCGCTCATCAACCGGTTCACGATCAAGGAGAGCAACGTCTCCGTGGCCCAGATCAACACGGAAGCGGCCTTCAGCCGGATCCGGAACGCCGACCTGGCCAAGGAGCAGCTCGAACTGACGAAGATGCAGATCCTGCAGCAGACGTCGACGGCGATGTTGTCGCAGGCGAACGTCAACTCCCAGTCGATCCTCACCCTCTTCCGGTAAACCCGGAGAGGGCTGAGGCGTCTTGGTAGTGAGGTCGAGACCGCCTGGTGATGAGGTGAGGTAAAGGCGATGCACCCGCACGATCCTCGCCGGATCTACCGGCAACAGCAGTTCGAGGGGGCGAGCGCGAGTGATCTCGTGCTCGCGGTCTACGGGCACGCCATCCGGGCGTGCCAGTCCGGAAGACGGAAGGTCGTCATCCGGGCCCTCGAAGAGCTGATCGGTGGGCTCGATCTCGAGCGGGGCGATCTCGCCCTTGGTCTGCTCCGAATGTACGAATACCTCCTGTACTGCGCCCGGGAAGGGGAGCTGCAGGAGGTAGAGAAGACACTCCGGGAACTTCTGACGGCCTGGGAGGCGAGCCTCGGCTCCTCTCCCGGGCCTGCCCTGCATACATGAACTCGTAGTTCCCAGGATGGCCGCAGGACGAGGAAGGTCACCGCATGGAAGTCGTATCCGCCGCCGGGCAGGAACTGCTCGACCTCACCGAGGCCTACATGAGCCTGGAGCGGCGTCCGCTCGAGCAGGCCCAGGCCAGCCGCTCCCTCGTCGACTCCCAGATCTCCGCCAGCCGATCGCTCTCGTCGAAGCTCTCCAGCCTTCGTCGTCTCGCGGACGACTTTGCGCAGATCGGCGCCCTCTCGCCGCTCCGGAGCTTCCAGATCTCCGGCGATTCGAGTGGGGCGTTCACGGCGACGGCCGGAGCGACGGCGACTGCCGGCATCCACTCGATCCAGGTGCTCTCTCTCGCGACGCGTCATTCCCTCGCTTCCGGCGTCATCAACACGAAAGGGAAGGATCTCGCCGCGGCCGCGACAGCCGAGAACAAGTTCAAGTTCGAGGTGACGGCGGCGGGAGAGACGACGGAGATCGAAGTCGAGGTCGGCGCCGATGCCGACGACGACGCGATCCTGCGTGCGGTAGTGAGTGCCATCGACCTGTCGGGAGCGGGAATCACCGCGTCGATCGCGCGTGTGGGCGATTCCGAACGGAAGCTCCTCATCCAGGCGAAGGATTCGGGCACGGCGGCCGCGATCACGTCGATCAAGGACGTCGAGGGTTCGATCATCTCGAGGCTCGGACTCGGGAAGGGGCTGACCAAGGAGGGTGAGCTCGGCGGGACGGTGCAGGCCGCCGCGGACGCGAGCCTCCTCATCGAAGGTCTCGAGATCACGTCCTCCAGCAACAAGATCGACGACGTGATCAGTGGCGTCAGCCTCCAGCTCTCTGCGGTCACGACGGGAACCGCTTCGATCAAGGTCGCGCGGAACCCGGACGCGATCCTCGAGGAGCTGCAGAGCCTCGTCGACTCGTACAACACCACATTGGACGAAATCCGGACCGCGACCGGCCGAGCGACGATTCCGGCGCGAACCGCGGCATCCTCGCCGACGACACGAGCTTCCGTCTTCTCCGCACCAGCCTTCGGAAGCTCATCTCCGATCCCGTGACGCTCGACTCCGGGACCAAGACTCTGGCCAGTATCGGCATCTCCGTCGACCGGGAGGGGCGTATGTCCTTGAACGAGTCGACGCTCCGCTCTGTCCTGGAGACGGACCCCGAGACGGTCGAAAACATCATTGGCGGAGAGAATGGCGTGGCCGGGCGCCTGGCTGGGCTCCTCGAGAGCTACTCGAAGACCGGCGGCATCGTCGACCGTCAGCTCGACGCGGCGGAACGGCGACGCGCGCTCTACGACGCTCGGATCGCGAGCCTCAACGAGACCCTCAAGGTGCGGGAGCAGGGCCTGTTCCAGCAGCTCGCGGAACTCCAGGCGGCGATCGGGACGCTTTCGAGCCAGCAGAGCTACCTCGCCAGCTACTTCGCCAGCTCGACCAGCTGACGCGGCCTCGATCCGGGGGACGCGTCTCGAGTCGTGTCGTGAGATGCGTAGCGAATGTCGTCGTCCCGATCACGGGGCACCGGAAACGTCTCCATGAGCGAGTGGCAGCCTGCGGGCAGGGAGGAGGACCGATGAGCGATCCCTTGGAGCGAGCGGTTCACGACCTGGATGCCCGATTCGTCCACGACCCCAGCGCCCCGCCTCCACATCGTGCGGGAGGGCGTGCGCCGGTACGTCGAGGTGCGGGACCGCACGACCGGCCGGCCGGTGAGGCAGGTGGAGGAGATCGAACTCCTCCAGCTCTATGAGCGGATCCAAGCGCTCGAGGAGCGATTCAGCAGTGCCTCCTAGCGAGAGCCCCGATCGCGACGCGAACGCGGTGGGCGCGGTGGGGGACCTCCACGCGCGGCTAGGCTCAGCCTTGTCCCGCGCGGAGGACGCTTCCCACGGTGGCGACATCGGCGGAGTCCGTTCCGCGCTTGCTCAGTTCGACCTGGCCTTGCGCCAGCTCGGCGCCGATGATCTGACTGACGACGTGGCGCGCGAGCTCCATGCGAGGATCGGGACCCTGGCCGCGTTTCTTGGCGCGTCCAGGGACCAGGTGCTGGCCGAGCTCACGGTGGCGCGCCGAGCGCAGGCGTACGGCGCTGATGGCCCACGGGCCGGTCGTCGAATCGAGGGCCGAGCATGAGCAACGAGAAGAAGATCATCTCCATCGAGGAACTGAGGCGGAAGGCCGCCGAGCGCGGAGACTCGCTCGAGTCGCTGTCTCCTCAGGACCTGGAGAAGCTCACCGAGGAGCTGCGCAAGGAACTCGGAGATCTACCCGACGTACGGATGGACCGGGTGGCGCTGGCCAAGGCGCGGATCTCCAAGGGCTACTACACCGGAGAGAGGATCGCCGACGGGATCCTTTCGTCTCTCCGCGGTCCCACACCGCCCGAGCCAACGCCTCTCCATCCGGAGTTCTCGAAGCAGGAGGACGGAGACGAAGGTGAGGCCGAGGGTTCCGATGGGCGCGGGAGCGAACCCGGCCACGAGGAGTCGTCCGATCGATGAGTTCGGTCACCACGCCTGAGATTGCGGAACTCCACAGTATCCTGCCGGTGGGCAGCGACGTCGTGCTGGAGTGGAACGCGGCCTTCCGGGTCCACGGACGGGTCGAGGCCTACGCAAAGGAGTCACCGGCCCGAGCGACGGTTCGGATCGAACCGGACGAGCCGAATCCCAGCGAGGGGACGTCCGTTTCGCTCCGCGTGGCCGGAGAAGAGGCGCGTGCCTGGGCCGGGACGGTCCTCGGCGTAGACGAAGGGCTCGTGTCCCTCGATCTCCGCCCGGACCCCGGGAACTCGCGCTCGTTCTTCCGGATGTCGATCCGGCTCACGCTCCGCATCTTCGTCGGGGCGGACGAACGCGGCGTGACGACGACCCAGACCATCGCGCGAGTCGTAGAGCTGAGCGGTGGGGGGTGCCGGTTCGTCGCCGCCCCGGACATGGTCGAGCCGGACTCGACGTACGAGGCCCGTCTCCAGCTCGAGGACGACCGGACACCTCTTTCGATCTGCCTCAAGACCCTCCGGAAGACGCCCCACGCCGACGGCGTGGAGTTCTCGGCCACCTTCCTGGACCTCAAGGAGCCCGATCGGCAGCGGATCCTGCGCCGCCTCTTCGAGGAGTACCGGCAGCTTCGTCGCCCCGAATCGCCTTGAGGGCTCGGGGGCCCTCGAATATCCTCTGTCCGACGCGGAAGTGTTGGGGTATGCCGGAGGGAGCCGGCAGTCATTCCGCGGGCAGTCTGGACAGGGAAGAATCCGATGGCTCGAGCCAAACGCAGGGCCAGTGCCGACCCGGCCGCGTTCCCAGCCAAGATCTCGCGCGCCCTCTCGGGGGCCGTGGGTACGTTGCCGTATCGGCTCTACCTGGCCGAGAGCGTCGAGTCCGTCGTGCTCTTGTACGACGGGGGACTCGTCCTGGACGACGACACCCTCGAAGTCGAGCTCTCCTCGCTCGAGGCATGGACGGCTGAGCCCGGTCCGGACCCGACCGACTCCACCTGGGCCCGTTGGCCCCTCCGCTGGGAGGGAGAGGTGGTCGGCGGGATCCTTCTTCCCGCTCCAGGTCTCTCCAAGGTCGATGCCGAGTCGCTCGAGGACGTCGCGCTCTACCTGCGGCTCCGTCGGGAAGAAGCCAGGACCGCCGCGCTCACCGGGTTTCGGGACGGCGCCCACTCCGCGCTCCCCTATGGCTTCCTCTCGATCGATGGTCTCGGCCGGGTCACGGACTACGGCGGTAGGGCGGAGCAGATCCTGGGTGTCCCCGCGAAGGACGCGGTGGGGATCGATTGCGTCCGTGTGTTCCGTCCGATCGGGCTGGAGGAGCATCCGTTGCTCCAGGCGTTGCGGGAGCCGATCGGAACAGTGGAGCTGTACGTCTCGAAGCCCGAAGGTGGTGAGGTGCCGGTTCTCCTCCAGACCTGGCGGCTCGACCTCGCGGGCCGTCCCTATCGGCTCTACGCGTTCTTCGAGGACCTCTCGGAAGAACGCAGCCATGCGGAAGCCGAGCGGCAGCGCGAGAAGCTCGCCGTGCTGGGCGAACTCTCCGCGGGCATCGCCCACGGATCGGAATCCGCTCACCGGGATCGCGAACTGCGCGCAGGTGCTCCAGGAGGACCTGGGTGCGGACCACAAAGGACAGCGGTTCCTTCGAATCGTGCTCGACGAAGTGGCCCGCCTCAACCGGATCGTCGAGGGGCTTCTCGGCTATGCGCGCCCGAACCGGCCCGAAATGCGTTCCGCGGAGATCGAGGACTGCATCCGTCGCGTACTCGACCTCACCCGGCCCGAACTCGAAGAGGCGGGGATCCGCGTCGAGTACCGGGTGCGGGGGCGGATCCCGCGCGTCTTTCTCGACTCCGGCCAGGTGGAGCAGGTGCTTCTGAACCTCGTCCGGAACGCCCGCGACGCGATGCAGGGCGGCGGTGAGCTCACCGTCGATGTCGCCGTCATCCGGCGCTCGCCCTATCGGCGGAAGAGCCCCGGGCGCCGCGCCACCGACGTGGTGAGGCGCGTGGGCGACGCGCCCCGTCAGCGATTCGTCCAGATCCAGATCACGGACACCGGAGGCGGCATTCCGAAGGAGATCCTCTCGCGGATCTGGAATCCGTTCTTCACGACCCGACCGAAGGGAACCGGACTGGGGCTGTCGCTCTCCCAGTCGATCGTGCGCGAGCACGGTGGGTTCCTCAGCCTTCGTCCGGTAGCGAACAAGGGGACGACTGCTCTCCTGGATCTACCGATCGAGAGGAGACAAGGTGAACGACGACGAAACGACCGCTGAGTTCCACTACACGCTGCTCGTCGTCGATGACGAGGAGTCCATCCGGATCACTCTCTCCGAAGCGTTGGCGAACGACCACACCACGGTCCATTCGGCGGCGACGGGGAAGGAGGCGATCGCCCGGGTGGAGTCCGAGAAGATCGACCTCGTCCTGCTCGACCAGAACCTCAAGGAGTCGAGCGAGAACGGGATCGACGTCCTCCGCAAGATCAAGGAAGTGCGGGAAGAGACGCTCGTCATCATGATGACCGCGTACGGGAAGATCGAGAGCGCGGTCGAGGCGACGAAGCTCGGGTGCTACCAGTACCTGACCAAACCGCTCGAGCTCGCGCAGCTCCGTCTCCTCATCCGGAACGCGCTCTCCACCCTCGAACTCCGGAAGGAAGTCGAGTCCACCCGGATCATGAGCGAGCGCCATCTCGGTGGTGCCGTCTTCGGAGAGAGCCAGAAGATGATCGAGCTCCTCGACAAGGTGCGCCGGGTCGCCCAGAGCGGCACGACGACCGTCCTCGTCCGCGGCCAGACCGGCACGGGGAAGGAGCTCATCTCCCGGATGATCCATCTCTACAGCGGGGCGAAGGGGCCGTTCGTCGATCTCAACTGCGCGGCCCTTCCCGATCACCTCCTCGAGAGCGAACTCTTCGGGCACGAGGCCGGCGCGTTCACGGATGCGCGGAAGATGAAGCGCGGGCTCCTCGAACTCGCCGATCGTGGCACTCTCTTCCTCGACGAGATCGGGGAGATGCCGCTCGCACTCCAGGCCAAGCTCCTTCGCGTCCTCGAGACCCGGACGTTCCGCCGGGTCGGGTCGACCGGAGACATCAAGGTCCACACCCGATTCATCGCGGCGACGAACAAGGACCTCTTCCAGGAGGTGGAGGCGAAGACGTTCCGCGAGGACCTCTACTACCGTCTCTCGGTGATTCCGATCTACGTGCCGGCGCTGAAGGATCGTCCCGAGGACATCTCGATCCTCTCGCGCTACTTCCTCGACAAGTACACGAGGGAGGTGGGTGGAAAGGTGACGGGAATCTCCCAGAAGGCGCTCGAGAAGCTCTGCGACTACTCGTGGCCGGGGAACGTCCGCGAGCTCAAGAACCTCATGGAGCACGCGGCGCTCCTCGCAAACGGGCCGGAGCTCCTTCCAGAGGACCTTCCGCCTCGGATCCTGGCGGGGGCGCCCGGAGTGGGAGCGGACAAGAACGGGGACGTCTCCTTCCTCACCGACAAAGTGGTTCCGCTCGCCGAGGTGGAGCGGGCGGCGATCGCCCACGCGCTCCAGCTCTGCGGCGGGAACAAGACGCGGGCGGCCGAGCTCCTCGGGATCGCGCGCCAGACCCTCCGGACCAAGGTGAAGGAGTATGGGCTCGAGTCCGAGTCGGAGCCGGCCAGGAACTGATCGGCGGCGGCTGACCCTTCGCCTACTTGACGGCCACGGCCGGCTCCTTCGGGGCCGGCCGTTCTCGTTTTCCCGCCCGCCGGCGACCTTTCCATCCCGCCCACCGATCGGGCAATTGTTTCCCGCATAGGGACTTTCGCTTCCGGGCCGTTTCGCGCCTCGATTCCAGGGCCGAGCGCCCTGCAGGTTGGCATCTCCCTTTCACCTACGTCCCTGGACCGGTGGACCCGGTTCAGGGAGGAAGCATGCTCAGTCTGGAGACCCTGATGCGCGAAGTCGGCGTGGACAAGGAACCGCGTGCTCGCGTGGAGGCCATCCTGGCGGAAGGAGGGAGCGATCTGCTCCGGTCCGTCATCGACTCGTTGCCCGAGAAGCAGCGGCTCGTGCTCGCCCTTCGTTACTACGAGGCGCTCCACGTCCCCGAGATCGCAGCGGTGCTGGGATCGAAGGAGGCGAGCGTACAGGAGCTGCTCGAGAAGTCGATTCACGCGCTCTGCAGGAAGCTCGAGCGCGCCGCGGCAGGCAAGGCACGCACGAGGATGGCACACGCAGAAGGAGCGGGGCGTTGAACTCTTTCCTCGTCGTTACGGACAGCGCATCGATCGCTGAAGAATCGCGCGAGCTCCTCGAGGAGCTGTTGGGACACGTCGTCGTCGAGGTCGTTCACGAGGACGGTCGGCTCGCCCTCTCACGCCTCGAGCGCAGGGCCTACGACCTCGTCCTCCTTCCGCTCGAGCTGCGGAAGATGGAGGCGCTCACCCTGCTTCGGGCGGCCGGCCCGGAGGTCGCTTCCCGGATCGCACTCCTCACCCCGGATACCCTCGAGGGTTTCCGGACCGCGTGGGAAGGGATGCGGCTCGGAGCGCGGGATCTCATCCCGACGAAGGGGCAGCCCCCGCAGCGGCTGAAGGGACACCACGATCTGAGGCTCCGTCAGATCGCGTGGCATCTCTCGCATGCCGGTACACTGGCTCCGCTCTCGCTCCCGTCCGTCGACGAGTTCGATCTCGACGGGCCGGTCGTGCTCGTTCCGGAGACGCGACACCTCGTGGCCGTCGCGGAGTGGATCGTCGGTCTTCCGCGTACCGTGCCGGTGGTGTTGCGCGCGCCGGAAGGGGCTCGGCTTCGCCGGGTGCTCGGCGAGGAACTGACACGCTGGATCCCGTGGCCGACCCGCTCTCTCAAGCACGGGGATCGTCTCGCGCCGGGCCACGTTCACCTCTTTGCCGAGCCGGAGGCGATCGAGCTCAACGGGGACTCGGAACGCTGCATCGCGCGCGTCGTCCCGAACGTCGGCGCGCCCGGCGGCTGGAGTGCGCGTCGGGATCTGCTCTCGCACGTAGCCGGTTCCACCGTTCCCTTCACGCTCTGGACGGGCGATCCGCTCGAGCCGGAGGAGGAGGACCTGGTGGAGGCCGGCGGCTTCGCTCGCGTCGTCTGCGATCCAGATTCGACCGGGAGGTGGCAAGAGAATGCAGCTTGAGACCGTCCCAGGAGGGACACGAGGTCAGGGACCCAAGGACGGGTCCGACGCCGGCATCCACAGACACGTCGCGACCGCGGGTACCGCGATCGGAACGCTGCGCTGATGTGTGCGGTGTTCGTCGGTGCGCTCCTCGGTGCTGAACTCCTCAGTACCGCGCTCGTCGGCACCGCCTTTCTCGGGAAGCAGGTGCCGGCCTTCTCGATGTCGACCGCGTTCGTCTCGACGGCGCATGCGGAGATCCCGGGCCCCAAGTACCAGATCGGTGAAGTGCGGTTCGAGCAGGAGGGCGACTGGTTCGTCCTCGCGGTGCCGACGCAGGCGGCTTGGGCACACTGGACCCTGGCCAACCCCGCCCGGGTCATTCTCGACTTCTCCGATGCCGTGAGTGTTCTGCCGGAAGCGCCGGGGCTCTTCGAGATCGAGATGCATCACGGTCCGGTCCGGATCTTCCGGACGAGCCAGTTCTCCAACACGCCACTCGATCGGCGCGTTCGGATGACGGTCGAGCTCTCCGCGATCACGCCATATGAGGCCCGTCGGGTCGGCGACGAAGTCCGTGTCTACATCGAAGCGCCTGGAGCGGAGGGCGACCCGGCGCGTCTCACCGCCGATGGGTTCTTCGAGGGAACGGAGGCGAAGGCGCCGCCCGTTTCTGAGCAACACGACGTAGCCCAGCAGGCGGAGCCCAAGGAAACGCCGAAGGAGCCGGAAGCGCCGCAGGCCGAACACGCGAAGGCGGACGACCAGGCGAAGGCGGACGACCGGGCGAAGGCGGATGACCACGCCGAGGCCGGCGACCACGCGAAGGCAGGCGACGAGGCCAAGGCAGACGACCGCGTGAAGGCCGGCGACCACGCCAAGGCGGAGGACCAGGCGAAGGCAGACGATCATGCCAAGGCGGACGATCACGCCGAAGTCGACGACCATGCCAAGGCGGACGACCAGGACGAGCCGGCCGCCGGGACGGCCGACGCTCTCCGTCGGTGGGCGGCCCGTTCGAAAGCGGATGACCTTGCCTCGAAGGACGACCTCGCCGGCGTCAGCGATCCCGCGCCGCTTCCCGGCCCCGCGCCGGACCGGAAGGCCGAGAGCGCTGGGTCCCACGGGGACGGTCACACCGCGTCCGTGGACGACCAAACGTCGGTCGAGAACGATGCCCACGGTGGGGATGCCCGGTCCGACGGCGACAAGCACGCCGCGGGCGACGCTCACGGCGATACGGCGTCGCACGAGGCCGACGCGCCCGAATCGCACGAGGGCCAGTCGAGCGCCGCGGAGTCTGACCTGGCATCGGCGGAAGATGCGCACCCGGGAGAGGATCCGTACGCGAAGGACCTCGCTCCGAAGAAGGAGATCGGCGACGACGACATCGCGAAGATGCGGAGCACGCTCGAGGATCTGCTCGGGAAGCGGAACGTCGACTCCGTGACGGAAACTTCGCGTGGGGAAGTGTTGTCGGACGACGAGCTGCGGGAGAGGATGCGCGAGCAGGAGTTCCCGGAGGAGGAGTGGGAGGACTGGCAGGGTTTGACGAGGCGTCGGACCTCGAGTCTCCCGACTCACTGCGGACCCATCGAGCGGAGATCCTCCTCAAGGCCGCGGTGGCCGACTGGATGCGGGGTGACCTGGGCGGGGCCGAGAAGCGCGCCGATCGTTGTCGTCGGTTCTACGGCGCGTACCAGGGCGGTCTCCAGGCCGGATTGCTCCTTCGCGAAACGTATCTCATGACGGGAAGGGAAGCGCTCGCCGCTTCGATCCGCGGGGTTCCCGAGTACCCGGACACGGCGTTCTTCAAGCAGGGCTTCTTCGAGCGACTCCTGTCCGCCTACTACGACGCGGGCGACGACGAACTGCTCCTCGACCGGATGGAGTACTGGGGTCCGACCTATCCCAACGGTGAGTGGTATCCGCACTACCACTATCTTCTCGGCCGGGAGGCGTTCCTCGCGCGTGACGTTCCGCGGGCCGAAGACCACCTCGGAAGGCTCTCGCTCCACGACCCGGGCGGTGATGCGGCATTCCTCATGCGCGCGCGCCTGGCCGACGAGGCCGAGAACGTCGTCGATGCGCTCGTCCTCTACCGCGAACTGGCGGAGGGCGCGGAGGGAACGTATGCGCTCCGTGGTCTGGTGCGCTCCGCCGACCTCGAGTTCCAACGCGGACGGATCACCGTTGCGCGCGACACCTATCGGGAAGTGCTGAAGCAGGACTTGCCGAACGACGAACGAGCGTGGGCGCTCTATCAGGTCGCGAACTGTGCGCTCCTCGCCGGGGACGAAACGACGGCCAAGAAGACCTACGAGACGTTGACCAACGATCTCCCCGAGGCCTACTGGGCGCAGATGGCGCGGGAACGGCTCGACTCAGTGGAGTGGGGCGGGGATGTGGCGCGGAAGATCGAGGAGATGAAGAACCCATGACGAGCACGGACGAGATGAGCCGGATGAAGTCACGCCTGGAACAGCGCGAGCAACTCGGCGTCGTGCTGGAGGGCCTGCTCGAGTCGCTCGCGGACGGAGTGGTCGCGCTGGACTTCCGCGGCGAAGTGACCCACGTGTCCGACGCGCTGCTCGAGCCATCGCTCACGATCGGCGCGGAGGTCACCCTTCCTCAGGAGATCCTCGCCCGGCTTCGGGCCGAGTCCGAGCGGGTGGGGACGATCCCCCGTCGGTTCGAGATCGTGTGGCACCGGGAGGAAACGGGAACGCGGATCTATCAGGTCGTGGCAGCGGCCGCCCGCATTGGGGAGATCGCGCCGGAGCTGCCGGCGAACGGAACCTTCACCGGGCCGGTCCTGACGCTCTTCGCGTTCCACGACACGACCTCGATTCACGAGCTCCGTCGTGAGCTCGACCGGACACGCGATCTCGCCGCGCTCGGCCGGATGGCGGCGACGGTGGCCCACGAACTCCGGAATCCGCTCGGCGTGATTCAAGGGTTCGCCACGCTCCATCAGCGTGATCTCACGGCCGAGGGCCGGGACACGAAGTCGATCGACCGGATCCTCCAGGGCGTGGAAGGTGCGAACCGGATCGTCGAGGACCTGCTCGAGTACAGCCGGCCCGTCGCGCCCAAGGACGAATCGATCTCGGTCGAAGCGCTGCTCGCCGAGAGCACCGCGACCCTCGAGGTCTCCCCCCGCTTCCGGAGGGGGATCTCGGTCGACGTCGAGGTGGATCCGCGACTGCCCGCGATTCGCGGAGACCGGAGGCTCCTCCTCCAGGCGCTGGCCAACCTCTATCACAACGCCGTCGACGCGATCGACGGTGACGGCTCCCTCTCCGTGCGCGCGCGCGCGACCGGAGGATTCGGCGGACGCGAGAGACTCCGCGTCGTCGTCCGCGACTCCGGATGCGGCCTCTCCGCCGAGGAGGTGCAGCGGATCTTCGAGCCGTTCTACACGACGAAACCGGGTGGAACCGGGCTCGGAATGGCCATCGTTCGGCGCACGATCGAGGCTCATGGGGGAGAGATCCACGTCGTCTCGGCCAGGGGCCGGGGGACGTCGGTCGTCCTCGACCTGCCGGCAGGTGTTTGGGACGAACCGGTCGCGAAGGACTTCGCGACGGTTCCAGAGAAGGAGCGAACCCCGATGCGTGAAGGTAGGAGAGGTGAGCGGGAGGCCTTGCTCGCTGAACCGGAGAGGGAGGCTGCGTGATGTCAGAGCCCACACGGATTCTCGTCGTCGACGACGAGCCGCTCATCCGTGAGTTCCTGGGAGAGACGCTGAAGCGCCAGGGATACGAGGTGCTGGAGGCGACAGGAGCGGATGACGCGATCGGTCGGATCGAGAAGATCACGCCGGACATCGTCCTCCTCGACATACGGATGAAGGGACGGGACGGCCTCTCCTTCCTGCCCGAAGTGAAGCAGATGTGTCCCGATTCGCCCGTTCTCATGATGACCGGGCACGGGACGGTCGAGTCCGCCGTGCAGGCGATGCGGCTCGGCGCCTTCGATTACCTGACGAAGCCGTTCTCGGCCGACGTGGTCGAACTCGCGGTCGAGCGGGCCGCTGCTCTCAGAGCCCTCCGCCGGGAGAACGCGAGCCTGCGCGGACAGCTCTCGATGCAGGCCGCCGTCGATACGCTCGTCGGTCGGTCCCGGCCGATGGACGAGCTGCGCAGCACGATCCGGCACGTTGCCCCTTCGCCGTCCACCGTCCTCATCCAGGGCGAGAGTGGGACGGGCAAGGAGCTGGTCGCGCGCGCGATCCACGAAGGCTCGAGCCGCGCGAGTGGCGCTTTCGTCAAGATCAACTGTGCGGCCGTTCCGCCCGGCCTCCTCGAGAGCGAGCTCTTCGGACACGAGAAGGGCGCGTTCACCGGAGCTTCGCAGCGGACGACCGGACGTTTCGAGCAGGCCGACGGCGGCACGCTCCTCCTCGACGAGATCAGCGAAATGGAGCCGAGCCTCCAGCCCAAGCTGCTCCGCGTTCTCCAGGAGCGTGAGTTCTATCGCGTGGGCGGCCGCGAGATGGTGCGGGTCGACGTCCGCGTGATCGCGACGACGAACGCGGACCTCCGTGATCGCGTCAAGCAGGGGACGTTCCGCGAGGACCTCTACTACCGCCTCAACGTCGTGCCGATCCGGCTCCAACCGCTGCGCGAACGGCGTGAGGACATCCCGCTTCTTGCCGGCCACTACCTCGGCCGCGGCGCCGCCGCGAACGGGAAACCGGGCATCCGGATGGGCCGGGCCGCGATGGAGCTGCTCCTGACCCACGACTGGCCCGGCAACGTCCGGGAACTGATCAACGCCGTCGAGCGGGCCGTGATCCTCTGTCCGGGGGACGAGGTTCTGCCTGAGCACCTCGTGCTCGACCTCGGCATCTCGAACCAGACTCCGATGCAGGACGTCGGGGACACCCTGGCCGAACGGGAGAAGGCCTGGATCCTCGAGATCCTCGATCAGGAGTCCCAGAACCGCACGCGGACCGCGAAGAGACTCGGCGTCAGTGTGCGCACGATCCGGAACAAACTCGCGCTCTATGCTCGGCAGGACGCCGAACAGACGGCGCGGGACCGGGAGCAGTGGATCGGAGCGGAACGCGCGGGTTAGTCGGAGCGCCGAGCGGGAACTCGAGCCCGGCTCGAGAGCTCGCCGCGCGGTTCCGACCCCCTGGGACCTCGCACTCGGGGGAGGACAAAGAGCGGACCTTCCGAATCACTGTCATAGAAGCGACGAGCCGGCCTTCCGGGAGAGGGCCGGCTCGTCGTTTGTTGCAAGCACGGGATCAGGACTGACTACGGGACGGAGGTCACCCACAGGTCACTGGTTCCTCCAGGCGAGGACCGGACGAAGGCCACGGAACGACCATCGGGATTCCATGTGGGGTCGAACTCGTCATCGGAGAATTCCGTGACTCGCGTAGTCTCACCCGATGTCAGATTCCGGACCCAGATGTCGTAGGTTCCAGAGTCGTTCGAGCTGTAGACGATCCGAGACCCGTCGGGCGACCAGGATGGAGTGATTTCCCAACCGGCGGAGGCGGTGAGCTGGGTCTCCACTCCCGAAGCGAGGTCGACCTTCCACAAATCGCTGTTTCCCGAACCGCTGGCGGCGAAGACCAGGTTCTGACCGTCGGGAGACCAACTCGGCGCCTCGCCGTTCCTCGCCCTGCCGACGACCAGAGTCGGGTCGCCCCCGTCCAATCCGGCAACATAGATCTCCCGAACGAAGGGGAACGACTCGACCTCGACTTCGTACGCGATCCTGAGCCCGTCGGGCGACCACGTGACGGTTCCAATGTCGTACGGTGCGTGGCTCACGAACGGAGTTGGGACGGCTTCCGGGCTCGAGTCCACCAGGGAGAGTTCGAACACCGACTCCATACCGACCTGTCGCTCGGAAACGAAGGCGATCTCGTCTCCAGCCGGGGACCAGGACGGAAACCTGCCGAAGTCGATCTGCCCAAAGAGTGCGGCATTCGTTCCATCCACTTCGATCCAGTGGAGCCGCAGGGCATAGGGAGCCTCCCAGTCGGCAGAGAAAGCGATCCTGCTCCCATCCGGTGACCAGGACGGCTCTCGAGTACCGAGAGGAGACGTCGACGTCGTCAACCGAGACGTTCCGGTCGTGGTCTCCTCGACCACGTTGGAGAGGTCGGACCAGGCCGTGTCTTCCTGTGCGGTCCTCACTGCCACGAAGTACGTCGTGAATGGATCGAGCCCACCAATCGTGTAGGTCTCCGTGGAGCCTTCCGCGCCGGGAGTCGGCTCTCCATCCGGGTCGACTGCCTCGTCCCACGTCGCTTCGGTCAATTCGCTCGTGGCGTACCGAACATCATAGTGAGGACCGCGATCCGTCTCCGGAGCGGTCCATTCCAGGGAGAGCGTCGATCCGGTCGCGTGCGAGACTCGAAGGTCCGAAACGGCAGCGGGTGGGTCGAGGCCTTCCACCTCCACCGCGACCACATTGGAGAGTCCGGACCAGTTGGGAACCTCGTCATACACGCGGACGGCGAAGTACCACCTTCCGGGATCGAATCCGCTCGCCTCCCGTTGCGAAACCTCGCCAGGATCAGGCGGAGCCCCGGCCCCGACGAGCCTGGCCTGCGCCCACGTCTCAACCGTCAGGTCGGTTTGCGCAGCACGCAGTTCGAAGAACGCCGCGACGCCCCCCGCATTCCCGTCATCTCCAGGGGTTGTCCACGTCGCGACGACGCGCCGTGGCCCGTTGGTCTGCACTTCGAGATCGGTAACGTTTGCTGGTGGCGTCACGTCTCCGTGATCCGTAGGCGTGTCATCCCCGCAAGCGAACAACGACGGCAATGCAACGCAGAGCAGAACGACCGATACCGTCTTCATCGTGGATGCGCCTCCGACCGGACGAGAGAACCAACTCGGGCCGGCGCGCCACACCGCCCATCCGAAACGCGCTGGGACCTCGGAACGTACACCAGCCAGCTACCCCGCACGTGCCTAGATCCCGTGTCCTCCCCGGTGGACATAGGCTACCGCCGCTACGCCTCAGGGATGAGGAACTGGGCGCTGGGTGAGGAAGCTGGGTTGCTGCTTCGAATCCAACGGGGTCCTACGGCTTACGCACGAGCAGGACCGGTCGGAGGTCGCCACCGGCCAGTTTCTCGTGTCCCACCGCATAGAGTGTTCCGTTCGCGCTCCCCGCGATCGAAACGATGGCCCCGGAGAACTCGTACTCCATGCTCCCGCTACGAACGATCCCGCCCGCAACATCGTCGTCCCATGTCGATAAGGCCGCGCGGACCTCGCCGGACGAGGTGGCGTGGAGATCTTGAACCGTGCCGGGGCGTGGAGATCCAGGGACTCCGAGCGGAGTCCACGCATTCGTACCAGGATCACGACCCAGGAGGAACGCGTAGTCCGACGAAGTCGAACTCTCGAAGCGCTGTCCGCCGACGAGCAACGTTCCGTCAGGGAGTTGCTCCAGGCACCGAGGGTCGAGGTCGACTCCGGGAACCTCTTCCATCGACCACGCGCTGTTCTCGTAGGTGGCGAGGATCGCGTAGGGAGGCCCTCCGTCGTCGAATCCGCAGGCGACGAACCGGCTATCGACGTACTGAACGTCGTTCAGGCCGAGTTCCTGCTGTCCACTGGGTGACGGCGGAACGTCCGTCCACGCCCCGCCCGTGACACTTCGCAGAGCAAACCCGCCACCTGCGAGGCCGACGGCCATCGCCGTTCCGTCCCCGATCGCCACGGAGTTGAGGAAGACGTCCTCGCCGTCCCGATCGAGCTGGATGACGGAAGCAGGTTCCGTTCTCCCATCGACGATGAAGGCGCTGAATCCTCCGGCATCGTTGATCGCAATGCCGACGATGATCGGATCACCGGCCTCCGTGAGCACTACGCCCGTCGGAATCGCCCGGAACGGGATCTCGGGGAGCGCGAGCAGCTCCCACCCCGCGGTGGTTCGTTCCACCGCGAAGGCACTGAAGTCCGCGGTCCGTGTCCCCACGGCCACGGCATGGTCTCCGTTCACCGTGATGGCGGTGAGGTAGCCCATCCCCAGGCCGGCCGGAAGGGGCTCTTCCGACCAGGCCGGCGAAGGATCGGGCTCGGTAGGTTTGTCGTCGGAGCAACCAGAGAAGGAGACCGCGCCGGTCAGGATCACGATGGTCGCCACGATCGAGCGTATGTGCATGGAAGCCCCCTCGGTGAGTGCGCGCGAACGTGTCGTCCGTCGTGCATGCGCCCGTGCCCGACGACGGTTCGTGTTCCTGGGGAAGGGTACCCGTTCTGCCGTCGGGGAACACACTCGAACCTGCTTCGTCGCCTCCTTCGCTGCCTCACGAACCGGCGCGGGAACGTCTGCGGCGCCGTACGCCGTGCCGGTAGGCGTGCAGGTAGGACGGATGTGGACGCTGTCGACGGCGACCGTCCGCGATCCGGTCACTGCTTCCGAATGCGGACGTCGCCGTTCGTGCACTCGATCCGCACCCGCTGCCCGCCGCCATTGACCCGGTCCGTGCAGGTGATGTGCTTGACCCAGTTGTTCGAGCCCTTCGGCCGCTCCCACTCCGGACTCTCCTCGGTCTCGAGACCGAAGTCCGACTCGATGGCGAACCTACGACTGCTCTCCCTCGTGTATTGGATGTCGACGTCGAGATCCATCGCATAGTCGGCGGGGACGACGAGCGTCACGTCCCCGTATCCGGTCAGGAGCACGATGTCGTCGGTGCCGCCGGCGCGGGCGATCGAGACGTCGATGTCTCCTGCGCCGGTCATCGCCGAGACCCACCCCTCGCCCAGACGGACCGAGATGTCCCCACCTCCCGTGGTCGCCTGGACGAAGCGCTCGGCGCCCCGCACCCGGATGTCACCCCCCCCGGTCAGGAGGAGGGCTCCCTCCGGTGCGTCGTCGACGGAGACCGGTCCACCGGCCGTCTGGATCATCACCGTTTCCGCGCTCGTGCCTTCTCCTTCCGGATCGAGCGGCGAGCCCAGCTTCCCGTCGTGATCCCGGACGTTCACGTACTGGACGTTCCCGCCCCCGGAGGTGGCCTCGAGATCACCGATCACGTCCTTGACCAGGATCCGACCTCCGCCCGTCGTGACGCGTCCGTCGACCTTGGAGTCGAGGACCTCGATGTCCCCCCCGCCCGAACGGAAGTCGACGTGACCCGTCACCCGTTCGAGGTGGAGTTCCCCGCCGGCGGTGCGGGCTTCGAAGGTCCCCTCCACACCCGCGATCGAGAGGGACCCACCCGCAGTCTCGAACTCGACGTCGAAGCGCCGGGGAACCCTGATCGCGACGTGCAGGCTCGTGCTCTGGTACCGCCGGTCCGAGACCTTCGCCGTCAGGTCGAGCCCATCCCCGGTGTCGTCGAAGTCGAGGTTCCAGTCCTCGAGAGCGGGCTGTCCCGCCTCGATCGTGACCTCGATCCGGTCCTCGTCCCATCCCTCGATCCGGGACGACCCACCGGACGGGAAGTCGAGGGTCAGCGTGCCGCCGGACTTCGCGTCGAACTGACGGGTCGTCATATCCTGCGCTCCGCATGGGGTCGTGGTGAGGATGCCCCCCGCGAGAGCCAGGAGCACGACGAGAGGAAAGAGTGCGAACGGAGTGCTCGGCGCTCCAGGGATGATCGGAGTGTGGGTGCTCATGATTGTCTCCTTTCCATCTGGAACGTGCGCTGCCGGAGGGCCGCGTCACCGTCCAACGGACGGGTATCGATAGCCTGACGAAGGAGCCCCGGATCGATGTTCCGGCTGCTCAGATAGTCCAGTGCGAGGAAACGGACCTGCACCGCGGGGTCGCTCCCGAGGATCTGGAGCATGGCCTCGCGGACCTCGGGCGCGTCGGGGTACCGTCCGAGTGCGTCGAGTGCCTCGATCCGCACCGCGAGGTCGGGATCGTTCCGCAGAGTGAAGACGAGGGCCTCGCGCAGACGGTCGTCCGCGATCGAGGGAGTGAGCTGGATCGCCCGGAGTCGCTGGCCGGAGAGCGGCGCCTCCACGATCGTGGCCAGGAGCACATCGCGAACGACCGGCGATCTCGAGTCGGCTTCGAACTCGACGTGACGGCTCACGTCGAAACTGAGGGCGAAGCGATCCCCTCGCGGTCGGATCGAGACGTTGTTGTAGGTGAGCGGGTTGTCGAGGTACTCCCCGGCGTCGAGACGTCGCCCGGCCTGGTCCCTCAGTTCGGCCATCAGAGTGTCCCCTCCGGCGCCCGTGGGAGAGGCCGTCCAGCGTCCGAAGAGCACGGCCGCCATCAGGACGACCACGGCAGCCGGAGCGACCGCGATCGGATGGGCGCCGAGGAACGCCCGCAGGTCGTTCCAGAACGACGAAGGCCCGAGGCCGGGAGCCTCCGAATCGATCTGGGCGAGAACACGCCCACGCATGAGGGAGAGCTCCGCGGCTGTCGGCTCCGGGACAGAGTCCCCCAGCTCCATCAGCTGGTCATGGGCCTGCATCAGAGCCCGGCAGTCCGGACAGCTCCGGGTGTGCCCTTCGAGTGCGATCAGTTCGTCGGGGGCGATCTCGCCGCACTGGTAGCGTTCGATCAGCGCCTGGCAACGGCTGCATTCGTTCATGATCCGCTCCTGGAGGATTCCCATTGCACGCGCATCTTCTCGAGACCCCGGAAGAGGATGTTGCGGGCCACGCCTTCACTGCATTCGAGAGCCCTTGCGATCTCCGGAACAGGTGCCCGTTCGAAGTACCGCATGGTCAGCGCCTGCCTCTGCCTTGGATTGAGACGTTGGAGCCGGTCGAGAAGCGTGCGACGCGTCTCGTCGGCCAGCACGCTGGACTCCTGGACAGGATCGATCCCAGGCTCCGGGACACGCTCCAGATTCGCGAGCGCGTGATGACGACGGTTGTCGCGTCGCCAGTTCGAACTCTTCCGATGGGCGATCTGCATGAGCCAGGGTCGGAAGGAGTCCGTTCTCCGGTAAGAGGCGAGGCTGCGGTAGGCCGTCACGAAGACGTCCTGACAGATATCGAGGGCCCCATCACGCTCCCGCGCGTAGGACCAGGCCACTCTGAAGACGCGGCGCTCGTAGCGGCCGATCAACGCTTCGTAGGCCGCCTGGGATCCGGCCAGGGTCTCGGCAACCAACCTGTCGTCCGGCATCTGCACGGGTCGTCTCCGGATGGGGCCCTGTTCAGTTTCCATCAGGAGAGGAGACACGGGCGGGCCATCGCTGTTAGCCGAGAACGGCGTCCGCTCGACAAGAAACTCAGCAGGAGCCAGGTGGCCCACTCGGGCCCGCTAGGGGAACGCTACGCGAAGCCGAACGCCTTCTTCACCGCCTCTGTGACCAGCGCGTCCTCCGCCACGGACGGCAGCGTCACGCTCATCCCCGGCTCCGCTTCCATCGCGCGCTCGGTCGCGAAGACGGCGCCGGAGTTTCCGGCCCAGGCGCGTCGGGCGAGTCCGTTCGAGACGTCCCAGGAGAGCATCGACTGGGCCCGACGGCTGGCGTCGGGTGTGCCGTCGAGCAGCATGCCGAATCCACCGTTGATCACCTCACCCCAACCGACACCGCCTCCGTTGTGGAGGGACACCCAGGTCGCGCCGCGGAAGGAGTCGCCGATCACGTTCTGCACGGCCATGTCGGCGCAGAACATCGATCCGTCGCGGATGTTCGCCGTCTCGCGATAGGGGGAATCCGTTCCCGAGACGTCGTGATGGTCGCGGCCGAGGACGATCGGCGCGCTCACCTCGCCCTCCGCGATCGCGCGGTTGAACGCGAGGGCGATGTCGATCCTTCCCTGCCTGTCCGCGTAGAGGATCCGCGCCTGGGAGCCGACGACCATCTCGTTCTCGCCGGCCTCGCGGATCCAGCGGACGTTGTCGAGCATCTGCTGCCTGATCCGTCCGTCGGACTGGGCGGCCATCCGTTCGAGAACGTCCGCGGCGATCGCGTCCGTGCGGGCGAGGTCTTCCTTCGCGCCGCTCGTGCAGACCCACCGGAAGGGCCCGAAGCCGTAGTCGAAGCAGACGGGCCCCATGATGTCCTCGACGTAGGACGGATACGTGAAGGTTCCGTCTTCCTTCAGGATCCCTTCGGCTCCGGCCCGGGACGCTTCGAGAAGGAAGGCGTTGCCGTAGTCCCAGAAGTGCATGCCCCGCCCCACGAGGGTGTGAATCGCCCTCACCTGACGTCTCAGGGACTCGCGCACGAGTTCCTCGAACCTCGAAGGGTCCTCGACCATCATGGCGTTGGACTCTTCGAGCGAGAGCCCGGCCGGGTAGTAGCCGCCGCTGTACGGGTTGTGGAGCGAAGTCTGGTCGCTCCCGAGGTCGACGGGGACGTTTGCTTCGGCGAGCCGTTCCCAGAGGTCGACCACGTTGCCGAGGTACCCGAGCGAGACCGGCGTCCGTTCCTTCCGCGCCCGTTCGATCCGCGCGAGGAGCCTGTCCAGATCCTCCTCGTACTCATCGAGCCAGCCCTGCTCGTGGCGCACCTTCAGCGCCTTCGGGTTGATCTCGGCGACGACTCCGATGCCGCCCGCGATCACGGACGCCTTCGGTTGCGCGCCGCTCATCCCCCCGAGACCGGAGGTGACGAAGACCTTTCCTTCCAGTCCCTCTCCGGGTTCCAGGCCGAGGTACTGACGCCCGGCGTTGAGGAGCGTGATCGTCGTGCCGTGCACGATCCCCTGCGGCCCGATGTACATGTAGCTGCCGGCCGTCATCTGTCCGTACGACGTGACCCCGAGGGCGGAGAGCCGCGTGTAGTCGTCCTGGCTCGAGTGGTTCGGGATGACCATCCCGTTCGTCACGATGACTCGGGGAGCATCGCGGTGCGAAGGGAAGAGGCCGAGTGGATGTCCCGAGTACATGACCAGGGTCTGCTCCTCGGTCATCTCCGCGAGGTACTTCATCGTGAGAAGGTACTGGGCCCAGTTCTGGAAGACGGTGCCGTTGCCTCCGTACGTGATCAGTTCGTAGGGATGTTGCGCGACCCGCTTGTCGAGGTTGTTCTGGATCATGAGCATGATCGCGCGGGCCTGCGCACACTTCCCCGGATACTCGTCGATGTGCCGCGCGCGCATCTCGTAGGTCGGACGGTACCGTCTCATATAGATACGGCCGTCGTGCGCGAGCTCGTCCGCGAACTCGCGGGCGAGGTCGGCGTGCTGTGAAACGGGGAAGTAGCGGAGCGCGTTCTTCACGGCGAGCGTCTTCTCGGCGTCCGTCAGCAGCATCTTCCGCGCCGGCGCGTGGTTGATGCCTGGTTCCTCCTCCGGCATCGGAGGGATCGCTGCAGGGATGCCTGCCGCGATGAGTGCCTTCCAGTCTTCCATCCGTTCCTCCATTCGTCTCCACGCCTGCCGGGACCGAGGATTCTGGTGACGATCGGCCGGGCAGCTGCTTTTCGCAGGCGCTCGCGACGGAGCGAGCAACCGCCAGGATAGCCCACGCTCGCGCGGCAGCGCTACGGCTCGGGAGCGATGGCCGAGGCGTTGCGCACGGTGGCCAGCAACCCGAAGGAGGCCTGCTTTCTGCGATCAGAAATCGCGCGGCACCTCGGCGTCCGGACCGGATATCATCCGTACCTGGCAGCTTCGTGGCACGATCACGCCACCAGGAGGAACGACGCAGAATGGAACCGACGGCCCCACTCGTCTTGTCCTTGGACGGACACATCGGACTCGAGGACGTCCTTGCCGTCGCTCGTGAAGGGCGTCGGGTAGAACTCGACTCCGCCTCCCGCGTCGAGATCGATCGGCGACGGGCACAGGTCGAGGACTGGGTCCGGGAGACGAAACAGCCCACGTACGGATTCAACCGTGGGTTCGGCCACAATCAGAAGGTGGCGATTCCGGACGATCGACTGATCGAACTCCAGAAGAACCTCGTTCGGTCTCACTCGTCGGGCACGGGTGCTCCCGCCGATGTCGAGACCGTCCGCGCCACCATGCTGCTTCGGGCGGCTTCTCTCTCCCGCGGCCACTCCGGCGTTCGGTCCGCCGTCATCGACAGTCTGCTCTCTTTCCTCAATGCAGGCGTCACGCCGGTCGTGCCCCGCCTCGGTTCCTGCGGCGCGAGCGGCGATCTCGCTCCGCTCTCGCACATGGCGCTCGCGCTGATCGGGGACGGGGACGTCTTTCTCCCCGGGAAGGGCACCCCGCAGAGCATGGATCGCCCGGAAGTACAGGAGGCGATGCAGGCGCTCGGCGTGCAGACCGTCGTGCTCGAGATGAAGGAAGGGCTCGCGCTCAACAACGGGATCCAGTTCACGACGGCGCTCGGCTGTCTCGCGACCGCCGCGATGCGAAACCTGCTCGAGAACGCCGCCCTGGCCACGGCCATCGCGGCCCAGGTCATGTTGGGGACGGATGCGTCTTTCCGGGACGGACTCCACGAACTCCGTCTCCATCCTGGTGGGCAACGGGTCGCGGGGTGGATCTGGGACCTCATGCAGGACTCTCCGATGCGGGAGTTCCATCGCAAGTACGACATCGACGGAGAGGTGCAGGATCCCTACAACCTCCGGTGCGCGGCGCAGATTCTCGGTGCGTGCGCGGAGTTGATCGACGACGCCGAGACGAGCCTCACGCGCGAGATCAACTCGGTGACCGACAATCCGATCGTCCTGCGCGACGAGTCGACCGGCGAGTTCACCGACGTCGTCTCGGGGGGGCACTTCCACGGCATGCCCGTCGCCACCCGTCTCTACGGGCTCTTCCAGGCCATGGGGATCATGTCGCGGCTCTCGAACATGAGGTCCGCGCGCTACGTCGACGAAGGTCGGAACAAGGGGATGCCGAGCGATCTCGTCTGGCCGGGGCTGTCGGACGGAGAGCGGAAGACGAGCTCCGGTCTCATGATCGCCGAGTACACGTCCGCTTCGCTCACGAACTGGGTCTGGGGCGCGTGCATGCCGAGCCATCTCCTCTCGCTCTCGACGGACGCAGGGCAGGAAGACCACACCAGCATGAGCACCAACCTCGCGGTGCGCGCCCTCGAGACGATTCCGCGGCTCACCGAGATCCTGGCGATCGAGTTCGCCTTCGCGAGTCAGGCGGCCGCGGTGCGGAAGGAGCAGGAAGGCGTCCCCACGCGGATCCCGCTCGAAGACCGTCCGGAGGAAGAGAAGACGAAGTACGCCGCCCGCTATCTTCCGGACGGCCACACGATCAGGTGGGATGCGAAGGACCGCCGACTGAGTGACTGCTGCGAGGTCGTCGTCGAGCGGATCCAGCGCGCGGACGGCTTCCCGGTCGTGATAGAGGACCGGCCGCTCTCGCCGGACATCGAGCGTACGGCCGCGCTCGTCACGAGCGGAGAGCTCGTGCGGCTCGCCGCTGCGTCGCTCACGGCGAGTGGACGCGGCGGGCGGTTTCCCGACTCCTCCCGCTGACGAGCTCGCCCCCACTTTCTTTTGCCGGGCATCCCCGAGGTGAGTATGATGTCCGCCACTTTGGACTCAGCACGGGAGTGTCCGGGTGCGGCGTACGCACCCGGAGGGCTCCCGTGACGTCATAGGCGGCGGAACCAATTCCAATTGGGACGCCCGGACGGAGGCGAGATGGAGCCAGGAACGAACAGGGTCAAACCCGAAGTCGCCGGTGGGTTTCGGGACTACCTGCCCGGGGAGACTCTCCAGCGACAGTGGATGATCGACACGATCCGCGGAGTCTTCGAGCTGCACGGCTTCTCTCCCATCTCGACCCCGTGCGTGGAGCGGGAAGAGGTCCTCACGGGTGGTGACCCGAACTTCAAGATGCAGATCTTCCGGATCGCCGAGAAGGAGGTGCCGCTCGCCCTTCGCTTCGATCTCACCGTTCCTCTTGCACGCTTCATCGCGTCCCACCCGCAGGATCTCGTCATTCCGTTCCGTCGCTATCAGGTGGCGCCGGTCTGGAGAGGGGAGAAGCCGCAGGCGGGACGGTACTGCGAGTTCCTGCAGTTCGACGCGGACACGGTCGGCAGCGACACCATGCTCGCGGACGCGGAGACGATCGCGCTCATCGACAGCGTCCTTCGCGCGCTCCTCAGCGGCGAGCGCTACACGATCCGTGTGAACGACCGGAAGATCCTCAACGCGCTCCCCGCGTTCTGCGGATTCCCGGCCGACCGGATCAACGACGTGCTCCGGGTTCTCGACAAGATCGACAAGATCGGCTGGAAGGGCGTCGCGGCCGAACTCGCCAAGAAGCCCGAGAACGAGTGGGACGAGGTCGCCCTGGCGATGGAGCCGTCCTCCATCGAGAAGATCCACGAGTTCCTCTCGATCCGTGGACAGGGGCACGAGGATGTCCTGGACGAAGTGGAGCGTCTCGTCGGTGACGAGCCCAACGGCAAGGCCGGAGTCGCCGAACTCCGCGAGGTCGTCCGTTACGTGCGCGCACTCGGCGTGAGCGATGAGAACTGGTGTATCGACCTCTCCGTCGCTCGAGGTCTCGGGTACTACACCGGGCCGGTGTTCGAGGCGTCGGTCGATGCGGCCGCCGATCTCGGGAGCGTCTTCTCGGGCGGTAGGTACGATGGTCTCGTCAACCGGTTCAGCCCCGCGGAGTACGGCGCGACCGGCGCCTCCGTCGGGGTCGATCGACTCTTTGCCGTTCTCGAGAAGTTGGGGAAGCTGCCCGGAACGAAGAGCGTCTCCAAGGTGCTCATCGCGCGCTTCGATCCCGCGCTCGACGAACGCTATCTCCGGATCGCGGCCAAGCTCCGTGCGGCGAATATCGCGACCGAGCTCTACATGGGCGGTGATCCGACCCTCAAGGGACAGCTCGGATACGGACTCAAGCTCGGAGTCGGCTTCCTCATCATCATGGGGCCGGACGAAGCCGCGAAGGGAGTGGTGCAGGTCAAGGACCTGGACGCGCGCAAGCAGGTCGAGGTCGCGGAAGAGGACGTAGTTTTGCACTTGACGGAAAAGCTGGGGAGTGAGTAAATCCCCGCTACGTCGTTTTGTGGAGTTTGGGGTACGTAGCTCAGTTGGTAGAGCACTGGATTGTGGTTCCAGGGGTCATGGGTTCAAGTCCCGTCGTACCCAATCTTCCCCCCGCCCGGCGTCCCTCCTCGTCGACCCGTCCCAGCGAGATTGCGCCACCGATCTGCGGTCTCACCGCGGCGATTCCAGGCTGATTCGTTTCCGTCGACGGCGTGACGTTCCAGAGTCGGTTCACCAACTCCAGGTGAGAGCCGTGGAGACGTCAGACCCCGAGAGGTCGTAGGCATCCAGCGTGGAGCGCTGGTCCCGCCAGCTCACGGACATCTGTGCCTTCATCGGAGTGCCGGCCATGGTCGCGAGGGTGCGCTCGAACGCGGTCCGGAGCACGAGACGATCGTCACTGCGCGTCTCGGGACCATCCGCGCCGGGGAAGAGAGTGTCTCCGTAGTCCCAGCTGCCGTAGGACGCGCCGGTTTCCCACCACACCTGCCACGGCACGAGCATGCGAAACGCGGTCGAGACCTCGCTGCCGGCGCTCGCGTAGGCGTCGAGGATCGGGCTGTCGTAGAGGTCGTCCAGCACCAGATGGGGGAAGTCTTCCAGTGACCAGCGCTGGAGGTAGGCGGCCCGGATCGATGCGCGTTCCGAAAGGCTCTGCGCTACGTTCGCACTCCACTGGAGAAGGGAGGTCGACGGCGAGCCTTCGGTCTGCCACACGTTCTCCGCGGCCGGGTCCCCGTAGGTTTTCTGTCCCCACTTGAGGCTCGTGCCGAGCGTGGTGCGGGTGGGGAGGAAGCGCATGAGTTCGAGCTGGACGAACGGCTCGGTGTAGCTCTCTTCCGGAAGGTCGCCGTAGCGCCTCGAACGGAGCTGGAAAAAACCGCGTCCCACGAGAGCGTCGTCCAGGTAGCGCCGGAATGCGACGTAGCCGGTCGCCTCACCGTAGTCGTACGGCGAGTAGTGGTCCGCGTAGTACCGGGTCGTCACCTGAACGCCGGTGCTGAGGGTCCAGGGGCGGTCCGCACCGCCGTTGCGGAACCACTCGAGGCCGAGCGCGTGCTGCAGGTCGTCCGGACCTTCTGCGATCCCGAGTTGGTGGGACGTTCCCTCGTAGCCGAGGCGCCACGTGGAATCCTGCTCACGACTCGTCAGCTGGAGACGGAGGCGTTCCGTCGCGAATCCCGCTCCGTCATCGGTCGCGAGATCGAGAGGGTGGGCGACGTATCCGCCGGAGAGGAGGACGTTCCCGTCCAGTGTGGTTTCGCCGGACGCGGCGGTGGGGAGGGCGCCGCAGAGAACGGCGACGGCCGTGAGTCGCATCGTGAGTGGCGCTCTGCGAGATGCTGGGGTGAGGGGCGCGAGTCGTGTCGTGAGACGGCCTCTGCGAGATGTTGCGGTAAGGCCCCCGAGCGACGCGGGGCGGTGCATCCGTCTGGTCGCGATCTTCGTGCGCATGATCATCCCCCTTCCGCCGTCAGGCGGGGGCGCTCCAGGAGAACGCCCCCACACGGTTCGTTTCCATCACCGGCGACCGCCGCGATCCGGAGCGCCCTGCTGGCCGTTCGGGCCGGACTCGTCACAGTCGCCCGTGCCGTTACCGGTGCCCGTGCCCGGGCCGAAGCCGCTGCCGTCGGCAGGACCGCCTCCACCGAAGCCCGTACCGTCAGCCGGACCGTTTCCACCGAATCCACTGCCGTTCGCCATGCTGAAGCCAAAGCCGGACTGATCGGGGACGAAGAGTGCGGCGGGGCCGAACGGGGTCCAGAAGATCCGCGCCTTCATTCCGCGCATCACGCCCGAACCGTCGGCGAGTGCGGCGCCCGCGCCGTCCACGTTCCGCCCGAATCCGGAGCCCGTACCGTCCTGCGGCTTCACGTAGTCGGAGTCGAGCCCGTTCGGGATGCCGTCACCGTCCGCGTCCGGGGCCAGGTCGTTGAATCCGTCGCCGTTCTCGTCGATGAAGATCGCGACGCGGTGTCCGTTGCCGTTCTCGCCCGGAGCCGCCTGCGCTGCCACCGCCACGACCGCCAGGGCCGCGCTCGCCATCAGGATCACGTTGAGCTTCTTCATTTCTGGTTCCTCCTTTCCTCGTCTTCTCGGGATGGACCGGAGCGGTCTGCCCATTCGGTAGGGACGTGACAACCGTCGTGCCATCGTGGAGAGGTTGCGATAGTGACCTGAAGCAGAAGGGTTTAGCGATGTGCGCCCCCATGCAGGTGGATCCGGAGGTCCGCTGCGATCGACGAGATACCCACCCGGCTTCGCAGAGGTCTGCGAGGTGGGGCGACGGCGCGAAGAACTCCGAGTCAGACGTCGGGGCTCGGTGGCGTCCCTCGGCGGCGGTATCCGTCGGGTGAACGCGCCGCCCCCGCTCCGCGTCTCCTCTTGATAGGCTTTGCGCCGACTCGATCACGTCTGAGATCGAGAGTGATGGTGATCGGGGCGAGGACGACGCTCCGAAAGCAGTGTGTGTGGGAGAGGCAGGAGGCGAATGTCATGTTCTCATTCGAGTTCCCTTGGGTGGCGTCGACCGGAGCGCGGGCGCTGGATGCTGCGCGGTCTTGGCTCACCGTACCCACACAGCGCGTAGGACGACTCGGCTCGTCGCCGTGCGTCGCGTTCGTGGTCCCTTGGTTGGGAATGGCGATCATCGCGCTGATGCTCGCCGCCGGCACGGCCAGGGCCCAGGCCCGTCCGGCCGGTGACGTCGGTCCCGACTTCGACTCGGTTCGTCGGGCGGCCGCCGTCGATTCCATCTCCACCGCACTGAACGAGGTCTATGTCTTCCCGGACGTCGCGAAGAAGATGGAGTCCCTCATCCGGAAGAATCTGAAGAAAGGTGCGTACGACGACCTCGCCGATCCGATCGCGTTCTCGGATCGTCTGACCGAAGACCTACGCAGTGTGAGCCACGACCTCCATCTCCGCGTCTTCGCGATCAGCCCGGAGGACGCGGCCCCGCGCCCGGACACGGAGGAAGACGTGCGCGCGTGGATGGAGGAGGAGCGCGCCCGGCTCGCGCGCCGCAACTTCGGTTTCCAGAAGCTCGAGATCCTGCCGGGCAACGTTGGGTACCTCAGGTTCGACAACTTCATCGACGCGACCTTCGGGGAGACACCGCGGTCGCGGCGATGAACGTTCCTCGCGAACTGTGACGCTGTCATCGTCGACCTCCGGTTCAACGGCGGTGGATCCCCGAGCATGATCCAGCTGCTCCTCAGCTACTTCCTGCCCCAACCGACCCACATCAACAGCTTCTACGTGCGGCAGACCGACGAGACGCGTCAGTTCTGGACGGCCGCTCACGTGGAAGGGAAGAGGCTCGACGAGACACCGCTCTACGTACTCACGAGCGGCGGAACGTTCTCGGCCGCCGAAGAGTTCACGTACGACGTGCAGAACCTCGAGCGCGGCACGATCGTGGGAGAGACGACGGGCGGCGGAGCGCACCCGGTCGATCGGGTCAGGTTCCAGTACGTCAATCTCGAGATGTCGCTTCCCTTCGGACGGGCGATCAACCCGGTGTCCGGAACGAACTGGGAAGGCACGGGAGTCACGCCTGACATCGCGGTCCCGGCGCCGCAGGCCTTGGATCGGGCTCACCTCGAGGCACTCCGCTTGTTGCGGGAGAAGACGGAGGATCCGGAAGCACTGGCCTCGATCGAGTGGGGACTCGCCGAGATCGAGAGCCGCCTCGAGCCCGTGTCGATCGACTCCGGGACGATGGATCTCTACGCCGGACAGTACGGGGATCGGCAGATCGCGCGGGACGGGGAGACGCTCTGGTACTGGCGTGGGGATCGGCCGAAGATGGCCATGGTTCCGATGACCCCGGTCGTCTTCCGGTTCGAGGAGAATCCGAACTTCCGGATCGAAGTCGAACTCGACGGAGCGGGAACGCCGGTTGGACTCATCGGTCACTATGGCGGCGGTCGTCAGGACCGTTCCCCGCGCACCGGAGGTTGAGGTCCCGGGGACCACTTCGTCGTCTGACGGAGTTTGGTTGCCGCCGAGCAGTTGGGGTCGCGGAGACTCGTCCACTCAGTGGGTTGTGGCCGGGAGATTGGTGATTCACCAATCTTCCCGCCACAATCTAGTCCGTGCCGGACTGGAGGGTGATCTCCATCTTCTGCCAGTCGAGGCGGGCGACGAAGGGGCCGCCGATCTGGGAGTCGATCCGGAGTTCGTGACCGAGGATCCTGAAGATGACGCCCGGATAGACCTTGTCGCGGACGAGGATCCGGGCCGTCTTGTCCAGCTTCTGCTTCTCGAGAAGGTCCTGGATCGCGGTCGTCGACTCCAGCATCTGCTCTTCGACCGTGTCGATCTCTTCCTGCGTCTTGGCCAACGCCGCTTCGCCGGCCGCGCCGAAGGAATCGAGTTGTGACTTGAGCTGACGGAACCGGTCGTAGAGTCCGTTGAGCTTCTTCTGGGCAGAGTCGATCGCGGCCCGGCACTCGGCGATCTTCTTGCGGGTGGCCGGGTCGGCTTCGATGACGAGGTGGGTCTGAGTTCCGGACTTGGAGCCCGCCTCGCCCACTTCGATTCCCTTCGAGGCGATCGTCTTTCCGCCGACGATCCGGCCGCGCGGACAGGTCACGCCTTCGAACGTGTGCGTCGCGGTCTGGTAGAGCTCTTTCTCCACCGTGATCTGTCCGTTGCAGTCGAGATTCGTCTGGATGGCGTACCGGGTCTGGCAGGTGCCCTCGACCCGGATCGTCCCTTTGTAGTTGCTCGTGATTCCGCCCATGGCGGCGAGGTTGCCGCCGCAGGTGATCCGACACTCGTGGATCGTTCCGCGGACCTCGATGTCCTCGGTCGCTTCGAGGACGTAGCTGTCGTCGATCTCGCCGTGCACGATGACCGTGCCCTTGTGGCTGACGGATCCTGTCTCGCCACCGACATCGGTGAGGATCTCGTAGACGTTGTCGACGTGGATCCGGTTCTCATCGCGGGAGATCCTCCCGGACCGGGTCGCGCGGAGTCCGCCAGCCTCCGCGTCGAAGACGACGTGGTCTCCCGCCACCGGCAGCTCCGTCTTGGGCGGAGCGACCTGCGTCACGTTTCCGAAGACATCACTTCCCGGGACGCCCGGCTTGGCTTGGTGGAAGACCGCGACGAGTTCACCGTCCTCGACCGACGGATCACCGACTCGGCGCGTGAAGTCGATCTGTCCCGTCTCTGGGTCCACGACATACTGCGTGTTGAAGTAGTCCTTGCTCCACTCCACGCGCGCGTCTTCGGACGGGACCGAGGGGGTTCCCTCCGCGACCGGTTCGTCCACGAATCCACCGTCGCCTTCGGACAGGACCACTTCCGCGCGCGCGAGAAGGTCCATGCGGTCACGGATGACCTTCACCTTGAGTGCCTGGAGTCCAGCGAGTACGCGGCCGTAGAGATCGCGTCCTTCGAGAAGGCTGCGATCGCAGGTGAGGAGCACGCGCATCGAGTCGTCGGTGACGCGAAGTTCGAACTTCGGTTCCGACCCGGGATCGAGCTGCTGGGCTGTGCTCTCGGACATCTCCAATCCTCCGCCTTCCGTGGCGTGGCGCGTTCGACTACCGGCCATCTCTGGCCGACGCTTCTCCCTCAAGAATCGGCGAACGAAGGCCGTTTCCTCACCTTATGCGCGTGGGCTTTCCCCCACTCGGAGGGCGCGTGGCACCGACCCCGCCAAGCGGTAGCCTGCAGGCGTCGCGTCTCGGTGCGGGGACGGGCGTAGGACACGAGGTGACGGGCAATCTCTGACCACCTCTGGGGCAAACCCTGCCGCCCCCGGCAATCCCGGCGCACCCCTCTTCCACTGTCGCCTTCCGTCGGACCACGGCAAACCGCAGGGAATCAACGTGCTATGCGACGGCCCGCCTCGCCGCACCCTCATTGGCACAACCCTTACCTCTACGAAGCGGCCCATACCGGGTCCGGGGCCTCGGGAACGGGGAGCCAAGGCTGTCTGTTCCCGACCCTGTGGCTATGTGAGGTGCGATCTCGAGAGGACGTGGGTCCGGAGTGCGAGTCGCACGAGAGACGTGGGGAGTAAGGCGATGATCGAGGCGTTCCTCTTCGGAAACAGATCGCTCGACGAGATGAAAGCCGGGCTCGATGCCGGAAGCCTCCGGCAGCGCGTCATCGCGTCCAACATCGCCAACGCGAATACGCCCGGCTACGCCCCCCAGCAGGTTCGCTTCGAGGAACTCCTCGAGAGCGCGAGCGGAGAGATGGCCAAGCCGGTCCGCACGCACGCAGATCACATGACGGGCCCGGACGGAAACGCGGAGAGCGTGCTCCCCCGAGTCGAGTCGCGCGGGATCGAATCGGTCGAACTCGAGCAGGAGATGGTCGAGTTGCAGCAGAACACGGTGCACTACCGCGCGCTGTCCGAGTTCGTCGCGAAGAAGTATCGCGGTCTCATGGACGCGATCGGAACGCAGGGATAAGGAGGTCCTAGGTGGAGATCCGGTACCTCTCTGGGATGAACATCTCCCGTAGCGGTCTGACCGCGCAGCGACGTCAGATGGACATCGCGGCCGAGAACCTCGCGAATGCGTATACGACGCGGACCGAGAGCGGCGATCCCTATCGTCGCCAGGCCGTCACCTTTCAATCCACGCCGGTGGATGGTCCGGGCGGTTCGGTTTCCGGCAGGAAGCCAGGAATCCAACTGCCCGAAACCGAACCGGCACCTCTTGCCACGACCGATCCGGCCCACATGAACCGGAAGCCGGTCGTGTCGACTCCGCAGGCTCCCAAGACTCCGCCTCAGGGCGTTGCCGCCCAGGTGAGCGAGGATCCGTCGGAGTTTCCCACCGTCTACGACCCGAGTCATCCCGACGCGGACGCAGACGGCAACGTGCGTCTCCCCAACGTCGATGCCGCGCAGGAGCTGGTGACGATGATGGTGGCGGCGCGTGCCTACGAAGCGAACATCTCCGCGCTGAGTGCGGCCAAGTCGATGGCCGAGTCGGCACTGGATCTGGCCCGATGAACGTCGTGAGTGTGACCCCGCGGGGCCATGGATGGCCGTGTGAGACCCATGGACGGGTCTCGCGGGTCGCTCTCCGACCTCAGAGGGAGGACTGACGCGTGGCGAACGGAATCGGAGGGATCGGCGGAATCGGCGCCGGGATCCGGATGCCGCAGGAGCTGCCCGGGGCGAGCGCGAACCGTGCGCAGGGCCTCGAGAGCTACAAGGCGGCAGAGCGCGCTCTGGGTGCCGAGGACGCGGGGAGCACGAACGCGCTCCGTATGTCCGACGGCGCCGATCGCCCCGGATTCCTCGATACCGCGAAGGAGTTCGTGAACGGAGTGAACGACCTCCAGCTGAACGCGGACGACCAGCTTCGTGCGTTCGTCCGTGGCGAGGCAGAGCTGCATGACGTGGCGATCGCGACCCACGAGGCCGCGATTGCGATGCGACTGACCCGTGAGATCCGCGACCGTCTCCTCGGTGCCTACCAGGAGATCATGCGGACGCAGATGTAGTCGGGACGAAGAGGAAGGCTGATCGGTGCTCGAACGGCTTAGAGAATTCTGGGGACGACTCTCGCAGAACCAGCGGATCCTGCTCGGTTCGTTCGGTGCTGCGTTCGTCGCCCTCATGATCTTCGTGATGACTTGGGCGGCCAAGCCCGAGTACTCCGTCCTCTATGCGAACCTCGAGACGGCCGACGCGTCCGTGATCGTCGATCGGCTGCGCGGCGAGAACGTCCCCTACGAGGTCGAAGGTGGCGGTGGGACGATCAAGGTGCCGCAGGACAGAGTCCACGACCTCCGTCTCTCCCTCGCCGCCGACGGACTCCCGAGCTCGGGTACGGGTTACGAGCTCCTCGACTCGAGCAAGCTCGGATGGACCGACTTCGTCCAGAAGTTCCAGCATCGCCGTGCGCTGGAAGGTGAGATCGCGCGCACGATCCAGACGCTGGCCGAGATCCAGAGCGCGCGCGTCCACCTCGTCATTCCGGAGCCGAGCCTCTTCATCGAAGAGGAGAAGCCGGCGACCGCGTCCGTCGTCCTCCAGCTCAAGTCCGGCGCCCGGGTCCAGCCGGGGCAGATCGCGGGCATCGTCCACCTCGTCTCCTCCGCCGTGGAAGGGCTCTCTCCTGACCAGGTGACGCTCCTCGACACGGCGGGGCACCTTCTCAGCGCTCCGAACGCGGATCCGCTTCTCGGCGTGAGCAGCGACCAACTCGCTCTCGTCCAGAAGAAGGAAGAGGAGATGACCGAGAAGGTCCAGTCCCTCCTCGAGACCGTGCTCGGACGCGGCAAGTCCGTCACGCGGATCGCGGTGGAGATGGACTTCGAGAAGACCGAGAGCACGATCGAGTCGTTCGACGCGGACAACCCCGTCGTCCGTTCCGAGACGACGACGAATGCGACCGGTCAGACCGGTGAGAAGACCGAGACCGGGACGACGAACTACGAGATCTCCAAGCGGATCGAGCACAAGACCAAGCCGGCGGGCCTGGTCAGCCGGATCACCGCCTCCGTTTTCGTCGACGGGAACTACGAGGAAGGCGCGGACGGCGAGAGAGTCTACGTCCCCCGGACCGACGAAGAGATGGCGAAGTTCCAGAACATCATCCGGACCGCCATCGGATTCGACGACGCCCGGGGCGACCAGCTCACGGTCGAGAACATCGCGTTCGACAACTCTGCCGACGAAGAAGAACGCCGGGACATGGTGAACTCGCAGCGGATGAACATGCTGCTCCAGGTCGCGGGCCGGGTCGGGAGCATTGCTCTCGTCGCGCTCGTCCTCTTCATGGCGGTTCGTATGGTCCGCCGCTCGCAGCTCTTCAACCCGCCGCCACCGGTCGAGTTGGAACCGGAAGTGTCCGATGCCGACAACCCGCTCCTCATCAAGAAGCCGAAGGAGGCGGAGGTCATGCGTGGCCGGATCGTCGAGTTGGCGCGCCAGAAGCCGGAAGAAGTGAGCCGTATCCTTCGAACCTGGCTGCGTGAGGAGGCGAGCTGATGGCTCCTCCGCGTCCCCAGCAGGCTCTGACCGGAGCGCAGAAGGCGGCCATGATCCTCGTCTCGGTCGGGACGGACGTGGCTGCGCGCATCTTCCGCTGGCTCGGTCCCGAGGAGGTGGAACAGCTCGTGGCCGAGGTCGCGAGCCTCTCCGAAGTGACGAGCGAGCAGACCGAGAACGTCCTTCGTGAGTTCGAAGAGCTGGCCAAGGCCCAGGAGTTCATTTCCGAGGGCGGCGTCGAGGTCGCTCGTGACATGCTGATCCAGGCGCTCGGCGTCGACCGGGCCAACGAGATCCTCCAGCGCCTCACCGAGAACTCCTCGGGCGACGTGTTCCACATGAACATGCTGAACCGGGTCGACCCGAAGCAGCTCGTCACGTTCATCCAGTCGGAGCACCCGCAGACGATCGCGCTCATCCTCGTCCAGCTCCAGCCCAGCCACGCCGCGCCCGTGCTCTCCGCGCTTCCTGCCGAAGTGCAGCCGTCCGTCATCGCCCGCATGGCCACGATGGAGCAGATCTCGCCGGAGATGATCCGCGAGATCGAAGGCGTGCTCGAGCAGCACCTCGCCGGCATGGTCCGGGCCTCCCGTGCGCGCCTCGGCGGCGTCCAGGCGGTGGCCGAGATGCTGAACCAGGTCGATCGCGGTACGGAGAAGAACATCATGGAGAGGCTGGACGAGGAAGATCCGGATCTCTCCGTTCAGATCAAGGCTCTCATGTTCGTCTTCGAGGACATCCTCCAGCTCGGCGATCGGGAGATCCAGCGTCTCCTCAAGGACGTCGACTCGAGAGATCTCGCGGTCGCGCTCAAGCTGGCGTCCGAAGAACTCAAGGAGAAGATCTTCCGCAACCTGTCGCAGCGCGCGTCCGAGATGCTGCGTGACGAACTCGAGTACATGGGCCCGGTACCGCTCAAGCAGGTCGAAGAGGCGCAGCGCCGCGTCGTCGACACGGTACGCCGCCTCGACGAGGCCGGAGAGGTCCACATCTCACGCGGTGATGCGGAGCGGATGATTGAGTAGCCTCGTACGGAACATCGTGGACTCCGGAGGGCCGCTGAGGCTCGCGGCCCCACGCGAAGGCAAGCGGTCACGCGAAGCCCCGCTCCTCTACACGGAGCGGGACATGAGCGACGCCGTCCGTCAGGCGGTCCAGCGCGGTCGGGAAGAGGCGGCACAGGAGGCCGAGGCCTACGTGCGCCGTCTCGACCGGAACGTCGAGAGTGCACTCGAGGCGGTCGGGTATCTCCTCGAAGGGCTCGAGTCGGTTCGCCGCGAGATGCTCGACGTCTCCTCGAAGGAGATCGTCGAGTTGGCGCTCGTGGTGGCGCGCTCCGTCGTCGGAAGCGAGATCGAACTCCGTCCCGAGAGCATCGACGACGTGATCGAGGGACTCCTGGAGGAGCTGCGGGACGCGGAGCGGGTCACGATCCGTCTCCACCCCGACACGCTCCACCTGCTCCAGAAGCAGGGGGCAGCGGTCTCCGATGATCGCGTCCGTTGGGTGGCCGACGCGGGGCTGGGAACGGCCGACGCTCGGGTCGACTCGGACCGCGGTGGATGGGACGCGGCCGTCGAGACGCGCTGGAACCGGATCGCCGATGCGGTGCGGAACGCCCGAGGCGCGCAGGTGCTCGCGGAAGCGGACGCGGCGGCCCGGGAGCGCGGGGACGAAGCCCTGGACGAAGAGGAGGACGCGGCGTGAACCTGGAGGTCGCACGCGTCCTGGATCGATGCCGGACACGGGCCGAGGAGGTCCGTGCGCCCGAAGCGGTCGGGCGTGTCGTCCGAGTCGCGGGCCCTCTCATCGAGTCGATCGGGCCGGTGGCCTCGGTGGGAGAACTGTGCCGGATCGGGCGTCCGGGTGACGACATGGAGCTGGCCGAGGTGGTCGGGTTCCAGGGACCGCGCCTGCTTCTCATGACCTTCGGACGTACGCACGGCTTCCACGCCGGTGCTCCCGTCTGGGGGAGTGGAGCGGAGATCCAGGTGCCCGTGGGGGCGGGGCTTCTCGGCCGCGTCGTCGACGCGCTCGGAAACCCGATCGACGATCGCGGTCCGCTCGTGAAGACACGGATGGCCGCGCTCGACATGAACGCGCCGCATCCGCTCCAGAGAAAGCCGATCCGCGAGCCGCTCGGGACCGGCATTCGCGCGATCGATGCGTTCCTCACGCTCGGCAAGGGACAGCGGATGGGAGTGTTCGCGGGGAGCGGTGTCGGCAAGTCCGTCCTCCTCGGCGACATCGCACGGTTCACGGAGGCAGACGTCGCGGTCGTCGCTCTCATCGGCGAGCGAGGTCGCGAGGTCGGGGAGTTCCTTCGGCGCGATCTCGGAGAAGAGGGGCTCTCTCGCGCCGTCGTCGTGGTGGCGACCGCCGATCAGCCGCCGCTACTTCGCGTCAAGGCCGCGTTCACCGCGACCCGGATTGCGGAAGCGTTCCGTGATCAGGGCAAGCAGGTCCTCCTCCTCATGGACTCGCTCACGCGCGTGGCGATGGCGCAGCGCGAGATCGGTCTCACGCGCGGGGAGCCGCCGACGACGCGTGGCTACACGCCGTCGGTGTTCTCGGTCATGCCGCAGCTGCTCGAACGTGCGGGTTCGGGCGAGGAAGGTTCGGTCACCGGTCTCTACACCGTGCTGGTGGAAGGCGACGATATGAACGACCCGATCGCGGATGCGGCCAGGTCGATTCTCGACGGACACGTCGTGCTCTCTCGGAAGCTCGCGAACAAGGGACACTTCCCGGCCATCGACGTCCTTTCGTCGATCAGCCGACTCGCGACGGAGGTGTCTTCGCCCGACCACCTGAACGCGCAGCGTCAGGTGCGTCGCTGGCTCGCCGCCTACGCGGACTCCGAGGACTTGATCCAGTTGGGCGCCTACGCCCGCGGAGCGGATCCGGCCGTCGACGAAGCGATCGACCGGATGCCTCAGATCCTCTCGTTCCTCCGCCAGAACCAGGGCGAGGGAACGGATCGCATCGAGATGCTCTCGGGACTCGGAGAGCTCGTAGTCGGAACGACGGCCGAGCCTGTCGGCCGTGCGGACAACGCCGTAAGAGGGGCAACGGATGAAGAAGTTTCGGTTCGCTCTCGAGGGACTGGAGCGCGTGAGGCGTCAGGCGGTCCGGCAGGAGGAGATCCGTCTCGCCGAACGGCTGCAGATGGAACGGACGGTGCGCTCGGAGCGCGACCGGGTCGAGGGAATCCTGGTCCGCTCGGATCTGGAGCGGCCGGAGGGGGACGCCTGCGCACTCTCGATCTGGGAAATGCGGAGGCAATGGCTGCGCGGGGAGATCGGGCGCTTGGACGCTGAGGTCGTCCGCGCGAAGGAATCGACCGCGGAACAGCGCGGTCGGCTGGAGGAGGCCGAACGACGCCGTCAGGTCGTGGACCGGATTCGGGAGCGTCAGAGGCTCGACTACGTTCGCGAGATGCTGAGGGAAGAACAGAAGGAACTCGACGAGATCGCAGGCCAGTCGGACTACCGGAACGTCGTTCGAAGGGCCGCATGAGAGGATGAGGTGACGCGAGAGGCGCACGACATGGAGAAGAGGCCGGGTTCGGCCCGCGGTCGCGAGAGCGAAGCGGGCGTTGCGGCGTTTCTCGCGATTCTCGTGACTGCGGTGGGGTTCTTCCTCGTCGCGCTGGTCGTGACGTTGTGGGTAACCGGGCTCGCGGAGGAGCGGATCATCCCGATGATCCAGCAACGGATCGAGACCGCCATCAACGGACTCCCGCTCATCGGCAAGGACGAGGTCCCCGAGCCGCCGCCACCCGCTCCCGGACGCGCACCGTCCGACTCTCTCCAGGCGCTCGTCACGCAGATCGAGACCGAGAAGGCGTTCATCGAGACGCGGGAGCGTCAGCTCGACTACCAGCGGGCGGAGATCGACAGCGTCATGGCCGCGCTCGCGACGATCCAGAACGACGAGGTCCGTCGTCAGGCGAAGCTCTACGCCGCGATGAAGCCGGATGAAGCGGCGCGGATCCTCTACGCGCTCGACGATGCGACGCTGGTGGCGATCCTCAAGAACATGAATGCACGTGCGGCGAGCAAGATCATGGGACGGCTCGACCCGCGTCGATTGGCCAGGCTCTCCATGGAAGGCATCGGACGCGCGGAACTCGCGGGCGTCGACATGTCCGAACAAGCAGGAGCGAACTGATGAAGCCCTCGATGATGCTTCTCTCCCAGGTGCGGATTCCGGACGCGAAGAGTGGTCTCGCGTTTCGGCCGGCACCTGCCGAGGATGGCTCGTTCTCCGATTGGATGAACGAGATGACCCGGGAGCCGGTTCGGAAGTCGCGCACGGATGACATCGAGGAAGACGCTCTCCAGGCGGCCGGCGTTGCCGCGCCGTCCCGCAGAATCGACGAGTATCGGGGGAGGGACGAGAGTTCCGCCCGCGAGGAGCGCAGCGTGAGCGAGTCGCGGGACGCCTCGCAAAGAAGGGATGTCCCGGACGCGAAGGTAGAGCCCCATGGTGGACCCTCGGATGCGCGAGACTTCTCCAGTCCGCGGGATGCCGGGCGATCCGTTGCCGGCGCTTCCGATGGCAGCAGACCTCGGGCCGACGCCGTCCCGTCGGAAACTTCCGGCGGGAGTGCGAGCCCGGCCGGCCCCAAGGCCGGCGACGTTCCGGCGCAAGAGGCGCCCGGTGCCGCTTCGTCGGCGGCCGCGGTAGGAGCCACGGAGGTTGCCGGTCCCATTGCCTCGGGACTCGGGCTCTCCCTCCCGTCCGCCATTCCTGTAGAAGGCCTGGGCCCGGAGGCTCTGGTCCCAACGCCGACCGTATCGAACGTGACTGATGGAGAGGTGATCCCTGTCGGGACGGACGCAGGCGGCCCGGTGAGCGGCGACGCGAAGGTGTCGAGCGCTCCGTTCGCGGTCCAGGCGACGCCCACGGGCCCGACGGTCGCTTCCGAGTCGACGCCGCAGGGCGTGCCGGTCCCGCAGCAGGTCACGACCGTCTCTTCGACTCCGATTCCGGAAGTTTCCGACGGGCAGACCGCCGCGAACACAGGTCGCACTTCCGAAGTCCGGAACGTCGGCCTCCCTCCGGCGGCCGCCGAAGGCTCGGCTCGGTCCGACGCCGAGAGCGCGGCACCGGTGAGTGTGCGTCCGCCCCGACTGGGAGCCGTGATTGCGTCCACGGGGCCGCGGGAGAACGCGGCCGGTGGTTCGCCCCTGCCGCTCGGCACGACCGGCCCGACGGGGACAGCGACCGCCACGCAGGCAGACCGATCCAACGCGTCCGTCCGTCCGCCGGCGGCTCTCCAGACGAACGTCGCGCCGGATGCGCCTCTCGCAACCGGTGGAACGACCCAAGGACGAGGTGCGGCTCCGGACGGGAGTCCGCTGCTCGACCATCTCGAGGTGGTGCGGGCGAAGGATGCACCCGAGGTCCGGGTTGCGAACGGGAGCGACGGGACAGCCGTGCGGTTCGCGGCGGATCCATCCGTCGAGACTCGGTCCGCGGGTACGACTCCGCCCGTCACTGCGACACCGTCCGTCAGTACGACACCGTCCGTCAGTACGACAGCGTCCGTCAGTACGACAGCGTTGTCGCCGGCGTCTCCCACCCACTCACAGGCACCCGAAACCGCTTCGCCGGCGATGACGCAGGCGGAAGCTGAGGTCCAGGCCGGGGCCCCGACGACTCGCGCGATGTCGCCCGAGGCGCCGACTCAGGTATCGACGACGGGAAGCGCCGCTGCCGCTCTCGAGGAGCCGGGCCCGGCGAGTGCGACGATCTCGACCGACGCGGCCCAGCGTGAGCCGATGACTGCATCCGCGTCGACGGTGGATCGGGCGGTCCCATCTCCAGTCGCCTCCCGGGCACAGACGACCGCCGCGACGTCCGGTAGTGGCGTCGGTGGCGCGTCCAGTGAATCCGCATCTGTGGCTCCGGCCACGACGGCTCCGGCCACCGCTGCGCCAACGAGTGGCGCGACGGAGCCGGGCGAAGCCGCGATCGAGACGACGCCGGAGCCGGCCACGCGCGTCGCGCAGCCGTCTTCCACGCAGACGAACGCAGAGCCTCGGGAGACCGCCGCGCCGCAGCCTCACGCGACGGAGTCTGCGAAGGGGCTCCCAGCCGAGACCCCGATCGACGCCCGCGCGAACGGCGTCGGCGAACCGGCCGAGATGCGCCGTGCGGAGAGTTCCACCCGGACGACCGGCGCAGATGGCTCGGCACGCACGACGGACGCAGATGCCTCGCCCGTTGCGTCGACAGTTTCGGGTGAAGCGGCGGGCGACGACACGGACGGTGAGACCGGCGGCCAGTCGGACCGCGACGCCGATACGGGCGCGGGTCCTTCCCGTGACGCCGCGACCACGCAGAACACGCGCGCGAACTCCGGCGCCCCGGCGGCCGCGGCAGCGGCTCGGGACGTCCCCGCGCCCCGTGGAGACGAGTCTGTGAGTCAGCCGACCACGAACGTTGTCGACTCGGCCGCGGCGCCCACGGCGACGTCTTCGGGCACGAACAGCACGAACCTGGCCGCGGCGCTCGCCGGCTCCGCGGAACGGACCGCGTCCTTCACGACGGTGGCCGGACCCGAGACGCGGAACGCGATGCAGCGGTTCGACGTCGAGTTCGGAGACCTGCCGACCGCGCTCCCGCGCACGGTACGGATGACGCTGGCGAGTGGCGGGCGAGAGGCCGTGCTCCAGCTCCAGCCACCGGAGCTCGGGTCGATCAGGATCGAACTCTCCCTCGATGGTGATGTCGTCACCACGAGGATCGCGGCGGAACGCCCCGAAGTGGCGTCCCGTCTCGAACGCTACCGGATGGATCTCGAACGCGGGCTCGAGTCGATCGGGCTCCGTCTCGACTCGATGCACGTCGAGACCCGTGGATCCGGAACGGACAACGGTGCACGTCAGCACTCCGGCCTCTTCACACCCGACGGAAGGGGTGACGGCAGGGGAGGAAGCGCCGGGCAGCCGCAACAGGACACGGGTCGCGCATGGAACGGCGGCCAGGAACGAAGCGCACGGACGACTCCGAACTACGACGAGCCACGCACAGGGCCGGACACGACGATGCCGCGGCAGAGCGCGTCCCGTCTCGACCGGCGCGCGTAGCGGGAACCGAACGAGGATCCGGAAGGAAAGGCAGGGAAGGCCAGATGGAGATCACGTCGCTCGCAGGTGCGGGGCTCAATACCACGACGCTGCGTCAGACCGATGACACGCTGGGGAAGGACACCTTCCTCCAGCTCCTCATCACGCAGATGCGGTATCAGGATCCTCTCTCCCCGATGGACAACGAGGCGTTCCTCGCCCAGCTCGCGCAGTTCAGCTCACTCGAACAGATGCAGCAGCTCAACGAGAGCTTCCAGTCCGTCATGGATTTCTCCCAGTCGCAGGCGAACAGCGGCGCGACCTCGCTCATCGGCAAGCACGTCCGTGCGGCCGGAGAACACGTCGAGGTCGGGGCGGAGGGGAACGTCGAACTCGGGTACTTCCTGGCCCAGCCGGCCCAGGCGGTCGAGATCCGGGTGGTCGACGAGTCCGGCGCCACCATCAAGACGCTCGTGCAGAACGACGTCGACTCTGGTTCCAACGTGATCGAGTGGGACGGTCGCGACGCCGGTGGCTCGCGCGTTCCCGCCGGTACCTATTCGTTTGAAGTCACCGCGACGGACACGACGGGACAGGAAGTTCCCGTGACCCGAACGGTGACGGGCTTGGTCGAAGGGGTGACGTTTCGCTCTGGCCAAGCCCTTCTCTTGGTGAACGGACGAGAGGTTCCTCTCTCCGACGTTCTCGACGTCTACATCCCCGAGGAGTGAAAGGAGCCAGGAGATGACAGAGATTCGCGGACCGACGTTCAGTCAGGCGTTCGCGCACGGCGTGGAGCAGGTGGGGCGTGGATCTCCACAGGGTGCCACGTCGACACGCGCGACGGGCGAGTTCTCCCGCGTCTTCGATGAAGCGCTCCAGGGCTCGCCACCGGTTCGGTTCTCCCGCCACGCGGAAGAACGGATCCGGTCGAGGGGAATCCAGATCACCCCGCACGAACTGGATCGATTGAACCAGGCCGTGCGGATGGCGGAGGCGAGAGGTGCGAAGGAATCGCTCGTCGTCTCCGGCCCTCTTTCCTACGTGGTCGACGTCCCAGGAAGGACGGTGGTCACGGCTCTCTACGGGGAGCAGGCGAGAGGGCACGTTTTTACGAACATCGATAGCGCCGTCGTGATCTAGCCGCGGAAGAGTCCGCAGGCTGGACGACCGGTCCTCTCGAAGGGAGTCGAGGGCCCGCCGAACGTACGAAGCGGCCCCGGGACGGCGCAGAGAGGAAGGGAAGCCATGTTGAGATCACTCTTTTCCGGAGTCACCGGTCTCGGGACCAACACGCTCCGGATGGACGTCATCGGTAACAACGTCGCGAACGTGAACACCGTCGGCTTCAAGTCGACGAGGATCACGTTCGAGGAGCAGGTCGCGCAGACGCTGCGTGGCGCGACCGGTCCGCAGGGATCGGCCGGCGGTTCGAACCCGATGCAGATCGGGAACGGATCGCGCGTCGCGTCGCTCGACTCCGTCTTCACGCAGGGCGGTCTCGAGTCCACCGGAGTCGCGACCGACCTCGCGATCCAGGGGAACGCGTTCTTCGTGCTCTCCAACGGGTCGCGCAACTTCTTCACGCGCGCCGGATCGTTCCAGATCGACGGTGCGGGACAGCTCGTCAACCCGTCGAACGGATACACCCTCCAGGGGTTCGCGTTCGACCGGGCCAGCGGCACCTACGGCGCGCAGCCGACGACGCTCACCGTTCCGATCGGTGAAGCCGAGCCGGCCCGCGCGACCACGGTGGTCAACTACCGCGGAAACCTCGAGGCGGATTCCGAACCGCGCGGCTCCGAAGCCCAGTCGGGCATCTTCTACGCGGCCGACGGTTCGCTCGCGCTCGGGACGACCGCGCTGACCGACCTCCGCGCGGACTCGACCGGCGTCGTGTCGCTCCTCCAGGACACGGACGAGATCCGGTTCTCCGCCACGGTCGGCAACACCGCGATCGACGGCACCTTCGCCGTCACGGGTGGCGCGACCCTGGATCAGCTCGCCACCCAGATCGAGACGACGCTCAACTCGGTCGACGGAATCGACGGGATCACCGTCTCCGTGAACGCGAACGGAAGGCTCGAAGTGATCTCGCCCGACGTCCTCGGCACGGACGGCGCGGTCAACGGCCTCATCATCCAGGGGCTGGACGCCGAGGGCCTGACCCGGGACGACTTCAACTCGATCGCCGGTCTCACCGAGACCGATTCCGCGCGGGACGCCGGAGTCTTCGTCGAAGAGACGACGGTCTACGACTCGCTCGGGTTCGCCCACGTGGTCCGTCTCGAGTTCACGCGCGTTCTGGCGACGAACCAGTTCACCTGGAATGCGGAAGTGGACGGGGGCGCGACGGACGTTCTCATCGGCGGCAGCGGCCGGGTCACGTTCAACACGGACGGTTCCCTCTCCGGGTTCGCGTTCGACGTTCAGGACGGCATCCTCCCGAACAAGCTGACGCTCGGTCCGACGACGGGTGCGGCTTCTCCGCTCGAGATCGAGCTGAACGCCGGAACGATCGGAGGATTCGACGGCATCACGCTCCTCGAAGCCTCCTCGAGCCTCGAAGCCACGCAGGACGGGTTCACCCAGGGTTCGCTCGTCGACTTCCGGATCGACCGGGACGGAACGCTCATCACGCTCTTCTCGAACGGAGTGACCCGTCCGATCGGTCGCGTCGCGCTCGCGGAGTTCGTGAACGAAGGTGGACTGGCCCGAGCGGGCGACAACCTCTTCGAAGCGTCGGTGAACTCCGGGGACGCGCTCATCTCGTCCGTCGCCGGTGGCGTCGAGGCTTCGGTGTTCAGCGGGTCGCTCGAGCAGTCGAACGTCGATCTGGCACGGGAATTCACAAACATGATCTTGGCGCAGCGAGGTTTCCAGGCCTCGGCGCGGGTGATCACGACGAGTGACGAGGTGCTCTCCGAGCTCCTCAACATCAAGCGGTAGTGAGAGTTGAGATCGGGCGGAGAGGCTCTGATCTCTCCGCCCGCGGTTAGGAGGAGAAGGATGTCGGACGAGAAGAAGGCGGCTGAGGGCGCTCCGGAAGCGGCCAAAAAGGGTCCACTACCGCCAATGGTGGTCAAGATCGCGATCCTGGCGGGGATCCTCGTCGTCGTGGCGGCCGCTGCTGTCTTCGTCGTGGTCGAGGTGGTAGCACCGAAGCTCGGTGGCGGAGAGACCGCGGAAGTCGTCGCGGGTGAGGAAGGCGCCGGTGAACACGGCGAAGCCGCCTCCGAGCACGGCGAGAAGAAGGAAGAGAAGAAAGAGAAGAAGGAAGAGAAGGGCGGAGGCGGCCACGGCGGTGGAGGCGAAGAGGGCGGTGGTGGCCACGAAGGCATCGTCGACCTCGGCGATCTCGTCGTGAACCCGGCCGGTACGGGCGGACGTCGCTATCTCAAGGTGCAGGTGCAGGTCGAGCTCGAAGACCCGGACGAGTCCGGTCTCGTCGAGTCGAAGACGCCCAAGCTCCGCGACCGGATCATCCGCGAACTCACTTCACGCACACTCTCCGAGCTGACCGATCCGGTCGCGAAGGACGAGATGAAGGAGACGATCATCGACGAGATGAACCGGATCCTCGGCGGTGACGTGGTCGACGACATGTACTTCACGGAGTACGTCATTCAGTAACGAGGTCCAGGCGGTTTCGTGGCGAACATTCTCTCACAGGACGAAATCGATGCCCTAATGGGGGCGGTCGATGACGAGGAGGAGGCCGGGGCGGAAGCTCAGGCCGCCGAGCCGTCTTCGCACGCCGGCGAGGAGCGGGAGCGAAAGGTAACGCTCTACGACTTCCGCCGGCCCAATCGATCGTTCTTCCGTGAGCAGCTCCGGATCTTCGAGTCGATCCACGACGGATTCGCTCGGCAGTACGGAGCCGGCCTCGCCGCGTACCTCCGTTCCATGGTGGAGATCGAGATCGTTTCCGCGGACCAGCTGACGTACGGCGAGTACGTCCTCTCGCTTCCGAGTTCGACCAGTCTCTACATCTTCAACCTCGAGCCGCTCGAAGGGCGCGCGGTGATGGAAGTGAATCCATCCCTCACGCTCTCGATCGTGGATCGACTCTTCGGAGGGGCGGGGAAGGAAGCGAACTTCACCCGGGATCTCACCGACATCGAGACCGCGGTGATGACGCGCCTCGTGCAGCGTGCACTCTCCGTCCTGGCCCAGGCCTGGCGCGGGGTCTACAAGATCGAACCGACCCTCGCGGCCTACGAGACGAAGCCGGTGATGATGCACCTCATGTCGAACTCGGAATCGGTCGTGCTCATCACATTCGAGCTCAAGACGCAGTACACGAGCGGACAGATCTCGCTCTGCTATCCCTACAGCTCGATGGAACCGATCATGCCGCGGATCACCCAGACGCGGCTCACGACCAGGCGCGCGGATGCGAGCCCGGCCGAACAGCGGTGGATCCAGGACCAGCTCGGGGCGTCGATCCTGCCCGTGAGCGCGGAGCTCGGAACGGCCGAGCTCACCGTGCGCGAGTTTCTCAAGATGCGGGTCGGGGACGTGCTTCCCCTCAACCGTTGGGTGCATGAACCGGTCGACCTTCTCTTCGGGGGAGAGCCCAAGGCTCTGGCCCGGCCGGGCCTCAAGGGCAACTACCGCTGCGTCCAGGTCGAAAGCCTGATTCCGTATGGAGGTGAGGATGAGTCCGGAGAAGCAGCCTGAAGACACCGCCGGAACTCCGGATCCGGGTGACGGGACACCAGCTGCCTCGGGGCAGGAAGCGCCCTCCGCGGGCGGAGATGCCGCCGGCGGTGGTGCCGAGACGGTGACTGATGCACAGGCCGAGGCCGATGCCGCCGCCGAAGCGGCGATGGCGGAGTTCATGTCAGGACAAGAGAGCACAGAGGAACCGATGACCACGCCTCCCGCATCCCCTGCTTCCGGCCCCGCACCTACCGCGCCGCGGCAGCCGGACCTCCGTACCGTCGAGTTCTCTCAGGTCTCGGACCAGACCGAAGAGGGGGAGGCGGGCAGCCTCGAAATGCTCATGGACATCCGGCTCCCGGTTTCCGTGGAGCTGGGCCGCACGCAGACCTTCGTGCGGGACATTCTCGACTATGCGCCCGGAACGGTGGTCGAGCTCGACAAACTCGCGGGTGACCCGGTCGACATCCTCGTCAACGGGAAGCTCGTCGCGCAGGGCGAGGTCGTCGTGATCGACGACCACTTCGGAGTTCGGATCACCGTGTTGCTCTCCCCGAGAGACCGGGTTCGCAGCCTGGGAGGTTGACGATGCCGACACAAGCCAAGGAAGGCACTCCGGTGGAAGGAACCACCACAGAGGCTTCGCAGATACCGTTCGCGACCGCGTTCGAGGGTAGCCTCGGGCACACCCTCGTCCAGATGGGCGGGGCCGTGCTCGCGGTCGTCGCACTCATCCTGGTGCTGCAGAAGCTCGCGAAACGTTATCGCCCGGGCCTCGGCGGACGTGGGAAGGACGTTGGCATCGACGTCCTCTCGCAGCGCGCGCTCGGGAATCGGTTGTCGCTTCTCGTCGTCGAAGCGCAGGGGCAGACGTTCCTCCTGGGAACGTCGCCCCAAGGTATCTCCACGCTCGCGGAACTCGGACGGAATGCGGGTGGGGCCGTCTCCGGAGCCCCGGGCCGAACCTCTGCGCCCGGCGACGTCCTTGCGATGCCGGCTGTTCGAGAACTTCGCGGCTCGAGGTTCGACTCGGCGGCGTCCTCGTCCTACGAGACGGGCGAACCGCAGGGGCGGATGTCCCAGACCCATGTCCAGGCCCAGACCCAGACCCAGACCGCGCCGCCCGCGTCCACGAGTGCCGTCGCGACGGGCACCGGCGGTTCCGGTGCCCGGAACGCGGGCAAGACCGGGTTTGCGCGGGGCGCGCTCCGCTCCATCGCCGCGCTCGCCGTCTCTCGCCGTCCGCAGGAAGCTCCGCGGAGTGGACTCGCGGACCTGGAAGAGGCCGCGCGGATCGCGCGGGAAGCGCGGGCCCGCGATGAAGCGGCCACGGCGGGAGTGCCGGCCGACCAGTTCGACCAGCAGGAGTTCGAACGCGAGTTCCGCGACAAGCTCCGCGCGATCCGGGAGAAGTACCAGACGCTGGACGAGGTGGAGGGGCGCCGCGCATGAACCGCCCAGTCCGAAGCTGGACCTGGGTCCTGATCCTGGCCGGGTTGCTCCTCGTTTCGCTCGCGCCGCACGCGTGGGCGGATCCGCAGCTGACGCTCTCGATCGGCTCGGGGGAGGAGAAGGAGCTCTCGACCGGCCTCCAGATCGTCCTCCTCATCACGATCCTCTCGCTCGTGCCGGCGATTCTCCTCATGGTGACGTCGTTCGCGCGGATCGTGATCGTGCTCTCGTTCCTCCGCCAGGCCATGGCGACGGGACAGATGCCGCCGAACCAGATCCTGCTCGCGCTCTCGCTCTTTCTCACCATCTTCATCATGGGGCCGACGTTCCAGCAGGTGAACGACGCCGCGCTCCAGCCGTACCTGGCCGGAGAGATGACGAGCCGCGATGCTCTGACGACCGCGACCCATCCGATCCGGGCGTTCATGCTGTCCCAGACCCGTGAGAAGGATCTCGCGCTCTTCGTGCAGCTCTCGGGCGCCGAGCGTCCGCGTACTCCGGACGACGTTCCGCTCACCGTGCTGCTGCCGTCGTTCATGATCTCGGAGCTCAAGACGGCGTTCGAGATCGGGTTCACGCTCTATCTGCCGTTCCTGATCATCGACCTCGTCATCGCCTCGGTGCTGATGAGCATGGGTATGCTCATGCTCCCACCGGCCATGATCTCGCTCCCGTTCAAAATCCTGCTCTTCGTTCTGGTCGACGGTTGGAATCTGATCACACGGTCACTCGTCACGAGCTTCCAGTAGTTGCTGGTCCGGCGGGAAGCCGGACCCAGCGAACAGGATCAGGAGGATCCGCATGTCCGAGACCGAAGCCGTAGCCATCTTCCAGAACGCGCTCCTCATGGCGCTGCTCCTCGCTGCGCCTATGCTCCTCTTCGGGCTCGTCACGGGTCTCCTCGTCTCCGTGTTCCAGGCGGTGACCCAGATCCAGGAGATGACGCTCTCCTTCGTCCCCAAGATCCTCGCGGTGGTGGCGGCGCTCTTCCTCTTCCTCCCATGGATGCTGAACAAGCTCGTCATGTACACGACCGACCTCTTCGGCCTGGCGTCGCACTTCCACTAGAGGAGGAGAGGCAGAGTGGTCTTCTCGCTCGAGCTGGTCTTTCCCTTCCTGCTCGTCTTCTTCCGGTGCGTGTCGTTCTACAGCATCGGCCCACTCTTCGCGCCCCAGCGGGCGCCGATCCAGGTCGTGCTGCTCCTGTCGCTCGCGACGACCTTCGCGCTCTTTCCTACCATCGACCCCGTCGCCTGGATGCCGGACGGAGGCTTCTTCGGGCTGATCCTGCTTCTCGGGCGTGAAGTGCTCCTGGGTGGGCTCCTCGGGGTCGTGGCCGGGATCACCTTCGTCGCCATCCGGTTCGCGGGCTCCCTCATCGGGATCCAGATGGGCGTGGCCATGGCCGGGCTCTTCGACCCCGCGAGCGGCGAGCAGATGCCCCTCGTCGGCCGGTTTCTCGAGGTCTACGCGATCCTCCTCTTCCTGGCTCTCGACGGGCACCACATCCTCCTCCGGGCCTTGGCGTTCAGTCTCCACCGGGTCGGGCCGGGCTCGTTTCCCGGCGGACCGGACCTCGTCGCGGTGGCCGGGGCCCTCGGATCGGCCGTCTTCCTACTGGCGCTTCAGGTTGGCGCACCGATCGTGGCCGCACTGTTTCTGACCGACGCCGCACTGGGATTTGTCGCCCGGGCCGTCCCCCAGATGAACGTCTTCCTGATCGGCATTCCGGCCAAGATCGGGGTCGGGATGGTCTTTCTCATTGTCAGCTCACCACTTCTGGGATTTTTTGTGAAGGCTCAGGTCGGTCAGATCGAGGGGCAACTCCTAGCCATTCTCCGTGGCATATAGGTTGCCATTTGACCCTTCGCCCCCTGAACCCAGGGAGCCGGAGGCAGAGTGGCGAACGAGAGTTTCGGCGAGAAGATCCACCCAGCAAGTCCCAAGCGACGGGCCGAGGCCAGGGAGCAGGGGCAGGTGGCTCGGAGCCAGGAAGTGGGGACCGCGCTCACGGTGCTCACGGCCATGGCCGCCCTCGTCGTGTTCGGCCCGGCCCTCCTCCAGAACCTCGGTGACCTGACCCGCTCCCTCCTCGCCGGGCAGGCTCTTCCCCTCGAGACCACGAACGGCGCCTACGCCGCGTTCCGTCAGTACAGCGTCCAGCTGCTCGGTCTCCTCGCCCCGATCGTGCTCGCCCTGCTCCTCGTCGGGACCGTCTCCCAGGTGGTGCAGGTCGGCTTCCACGTTTCTTCCCGCCCGCTCGGCCCGCGCTGGGACGTCCTCGACCCGATCCAGGGGTTCGGACGCCGCTTCGGTCGCCGGGGCTGGGTGGAGCTCCTGAAGACCCTGTTCAAGGTGGCGATCATCGGCTTGACCGCTTTCGTCACCGTGAAGGCCGATCTCGAGGATCTCGTGCCGCTGCTCGGAGCCGACGGGGGTGCGCTCGTCGAACGGATCGGCCTCTTCACCTTGCACCTCGGGCTGCGCGTCGGACTCGCGCTCCTCGTTCTGGCCGCCCTCGACTACGGCTACCAGAAGTGGGAGTTCGAAGAGTCGATCCGGATGACGCAGAAGGAGCTCGAGGACGAGCAGAAGCAGTCGGAGGGAGATCCCCAGGTCAAGTCGCGGATCCGTCTCCTCCAGCGGCAGATGTCGCGGAACCGGATGATCGCGGCCGTGGCCGAGGCCGACGTCGTCATCACGAACCCGATCCACGTCGCTGTCGCGCTCAAGTACGACCGCGGCAAGATGGACGCTCCGATCGTCGTCGCGCGCGGACTCCGGAAGATGGCCGAGCGGATCAAGGAAGAGGCGCGGAAGCACAACGTGCCGATCCTGGAAGATCCGCCGCTCGCGCGTCTCCTCTACAAGGAGACCGAGGTCGGTCAGGCGATTCCGGCGTCGATGTACAAGGCGGTGGCACAGGTTCTGGCCCACGTCTGGCGGCTCCGTCACGGAACGGCGACGGCGGGAGCGGCTAGATGAGAGGGCGCATCACCGACGTCTTGATGGGGGGCGCGATCCTCCTTCTACTCGCGGTGCTGATCGTGCCGGTGCCGACGTTTCTCCTGGATTCGCTCCTCATCCTGAATCTGGCGACCTCGCTCATCATGCTGCTCGTCACGGTCTACGTGGCCGAGCCGCTCAAGTTCTCCGTCTTCCCGACTCTCCTTCTCATCGTGACGCTCTACCGGCTCTCGCTGAACGTCGCGACGACGCGGACCATCCTCCTCGAGGGCTACGGCGGAAAGGTCATCGCCGCGTTCGGGGATTTCGTGGTCGGCGGCAACTACGCGGTCGGTCTCGTTGCGTTCCTGATCCTCGTGGTCGTCCAGTTCCTCGTCATCACCAAGGGTGCCGGACGGATCGCGGAAGTCGCGGCACGGTTCACCCTCGACGCGATGCCGGGTCGCCAGATGGCGATCGACGCGGACCTCAACGCCGGGCTCATCGACGAGGTCGAGGCCAAGCGGCGCCGTGAGCACATCGCCAACCAGGCGGACTTCTACGGGGCGATGGACGGAGCCGCGAAGTACGTCCGTGGTGACGCGATCGCCGGCATCGTCATCACCATCATCAACATCATCGGTGGATTCGTGATCGGGATGGCGCAGCAGGGCATGAGCGTCTCGGACGCCCTCCGCACCTATACGCTCCTCACGATCGGCGACGGACTCGTCGCCCAGATTCCGGCGCTCATCGTTTCGACCGCGTCGGGTCTTCTCATCACGCGTTCCGACTCGCAGAAGAACCTCTCCCGCGACATCGCGACCCAGCTCTTCACCGAGCCTCGGGCCGCGCTCCTCGCGGGCGCGATCCTCGCGCTTCTCGGCTTCGTCCCCGGCCTTCCGCTCGTCCCGTTCCTCATGCTCTCCGCTCTCTGCACCGGACTCGGCCTCCGTTCGAGCAAGGAGCAGAAGAAGGAAGCGATCCGGGTCGCAGAGGAGAGCAAGGCCAAGACGACCCAGGCCCCCGAGAAGGTGGAGCAGCTTCTGTCCGTCGACACGCTCGAGCTCGAGATCGGCTTCGGCCTCATTCCTCTGGTCGACGAGGAGAGGGACGGAGGGGACCTCCTCCGTCGTGTCACTTCCGTCCGTCGCCAGGCCGCGATCGAGCTCGGACTTCTCGTTCCTCCGGTGCGTGTCCGCGACAACATCCGGCTTCCGCAGGACGGCTACGTCGTCCGCCTCAAGGGAGTCGAGATCGGCCGCGGCAACCTCCGGATGGGACAGCTCCTCGCCATGTCTCCCGGCCCCGGTGCGATTCCGCTCGACGGCCAGAAGACGATCGAGCCGGTCTTCGGGCTCGACGCCGTCTGGATCCGCCCGGAGCAGCGGACGGAAGCGGACTCTGCCGGCTACACCGTGGTCGAGCCGACCGCGGTCGTCGCGACGCACCTCTCCGAGCTCGTCAAGGCGAACGCGTCCGAGATCCTCGGGCGCCAGGAAGTCCAGACCATGATCGACCAGGTCAAGCAGACGACTCCGGTCGTGGTCGACGAACTCATCCCGGCCCACATGACGGTGGGCGGCGTGCACAAGGTGCTCCAGCGTCTCCTCACGGAGAGGATCTCGATCCGCGACATGCTCACGATCCTCGAGACGCTGGCGGACCACGCTCCGATGACGAAGGACATCGACACCCTGGCCGAGCGCGTGCGCGAAGCCTTGGGCCGCGCCATCACGCAGCCACTGCGTGACGACCGCGGCGAGATCGGTGTCGTCTCGCTCGATCCGAGCCTCGAGCAGGCGCTGGTCGAGCACGTGCAGGGGACGGGGATGGATCGACTCCTCCTCGGCCCGGAGGAGACGCGTCGTCTCCTCGATCGGATTTCCCAGGCAGTGCAGGAAGCCCTCGCGCGGACGGCGCAACCGGTTCTCCTCTGCTCTCCCTACCTGCGTCCGTATCTGCGTCGATTCGTCGAGCGGGCGCTGCCTCACGTCCCCGTTCTCTCCTACTCGGAGGTATCGAGCGCGGGCACGGTCAGGACCCTAGCCACGGTGAAGGCGGAGCATGCACATCAAGCGGTTTGAAGCAGCGACGGTCAAGGAGGCGCTCGCGCGCATCCGGTCCGAGCTCGGTCCCGACGCTCTCATCCTCGAGACGCATCGCGCCACGGACGGCAGCGGTTGGTTCGAGGTGACGGCGGCGCTGCCCCATGGTGACGCGGACTCGCGCTCGGAGCGGGCCCGCACGGCCTACGGTGCGGCCTCGGCTTCCCAGACGACGGCTCCGGCGCGTCGGGCGGAGAAGGCGGCGCCGAGCGCTCAGCCCGCGCTTCCGTCCCGTTCCAATGCGGATCCCGACGTGTCCCGGCTCGCGTCCCTCCTCTCGGGCGACTCCGACGCCGAGATGGATCGCGCCTTCGGTCTCGACACGAACCGCGCCGCGAGCGCGGACGTGAGTCGTCCGGGACCGAATCCCGCGTCCGGCGGCGGCATCAGCAAGAGCGGCGTCGTTTCGCGCGTGGCCGACATCCTCTCCCGCCTTCCGCGCGAGAGCGTCGCGCCGAACCTCACGCCCGAGCAGCGGCGGAAGTTCCTCGGAGACTCGGCTCCCGAGGCTCTCGCGCCCCGCAAGGCCTCGTTCGACGCGACCGCGGCGATGACGAGGGAGCCTGGCCTCGACTCGTTCGACCGGACCGAGACGTCGCGGCCGACCTCATCGCCCCACGATCGCGGCCGCGCCTCGAATCTCCGTCTCGAGACGCGCGACGACGAAGAAGTGCAGCGGCTCCGCGACCGGAACGAGTACCTCAGCCGGCTCATCCGCTCGGAGCACTTCAGCGCCATCCCGCTTCCGCTGCGCGAGCTCTACCTCGACCTCAGCGAAGCCGAAGTCGACTCGAACCTCGTCTTCCAGATCCTCTCCCGCATGGGCCAGGCCCCGATGAAGGGCAAGTTCCAGCCCGTGCCGGCGGAGGAGTTCCTTCCGCGCCTCGAGCCGATGATCTCCGTCGGTGGTGAGATCCGTCGGGAAGACGGCCGCCGCGTGGTTGCGCTCGTCGGTCCGACCGGCGTCGGCAAGACCACGACGCTCGCCAAGATCGCGGGGCAGGCCGCTTTCCGTCACGGGAAGAAGGTCGCCCTCGTCTCGACCGATGCGTACCGCGTCTTCGGCGCGCAGCATCTCGGTTCCTACGCCACGCTCATGGGGCTGCCGTTCTCGACCGCCGATCGGGGCTCCGCCATGCGGCGACTCCTGGAAGACGACTTCGCGGAAGCGGACCTCGTCCTCATCGACACGTCCGGGCGCTCGCCCCGGGATCCGGAAGGGATCGAAGAGATCCATCAGATCCTGGCCGCGTGTCCCGAGGCCGAGATCCAGCTCGTGCTCGCGGCCAACTCGCGTGTTCGCGACATGGCGTTCGCGCTCGAGGGGTTCTCCCGGCTCCCGATCCGCCACCTCGTCTTCACGAAGCTCGACGAGACGACGCGTCAGGGTGGCCTCTTCACGCTCGCGCTCAAGGCGCGGAAGCCGGTCGCGTACCTCGCGACGGGCCAGGAAGTGCCGGACGACCTCCACGTCGCGACGGTAGAGGCGCTGACCCAGGGCATCACCGGACGCGAGGAGCCGACCGTTGCGTAGTCAGGCCGACAAGCTCCGCGCGCTCCGGGTCATCCGCTCGGAGACGCCGGACTCCGGCGCGCTCCAGCCGGACCGTCCGCGTGCGCGCGTTCGCACCATCGCGGTCACGAGCGGCAAGGGCGGCGTCGGCAAGTCGATGTTCGCGACGAACCTCGCGATCCTCTGCGCACGGGCGGGGAAGAAGGTCCTCCTGGTCGACGCGGATCTCTCGCTCGCCAACATCGACCTCCTCCTCGGCATGATCCCGAAGCACAACCTCGGCGACGTCGTTTCCGGGAGCATGGCGATCGAGGACGTCGTGGTCGAGACTCCGTACGGCGTCCGTCTCCTTCCCGCGTCGTCCGGGCTCGAGCGTCTCGCCGATCTCGACGACTTTTCCCGCGAGAAGCTCCTCCGCGAGCTCTCGAAGTTCGAGGAGTCGGTCGACCTCATCATCCTCGACACCGCGACCGGCATCGGCCGCCAAACCATCCACTTCGCGGGCGCGGCCGACGAAATCGCGATCGTCACGACGCCCGAGCCGACCGCCTTCAGCGATGCCTACGCCACGCTCAAGGTGCTCGCGCAGCGCTCCCGTTGCGGCCAGCCGTTCCTCGTCGTGAACCGGACCGGTTCCGCGGAGGAAGCACGCCGCACGGCGAAGTGGATCCAGACCGTGTCCCACCGGTTCCTCGGCTTCGAGCCGGAACTCCTGGGTCACATCCCCGAAGACGCCACCGTGGGTACGTCCGTTCTCCGGCAAGAGCCTCTCGTCTCGCTCTTCCCGCAGAGCTCCGCGGCCCAGGCGCTCCTCGGACTGACCGATCGAATCCTCACCGAACCCGGTCCCTATGAACCGATCGGACTCGAGCCTGAAGGCGTTTTCCGCCGGATGGCGAGCTGAGGAACTGGCTTAGATGGGAATGCACCAACTCGTCATGGAGTTCGCGGCCGTCGTCGCACTCGCAGTCGCCGCCCTCGTCGGGCTGGTCGGTGTATGGCAGGGCGCAACCATCTACACGATTGCCTTCCGGATCATGATCTCGGGAGGACTGGTCTTCTTCTTCGCGCTCATCGGGGGACACGTCCTGGGTCGTTCGATCCTCGAGGACATCGCTCGTGAGGAAATGGAGCGGAAGGAGCAGGAGGCTCTGGAGAAAGCGCGGCAGGAAGCCGCTCAGGGGGCCTCTCCCGTGGGAGAGGGAGCGATGGGAGCGATGGCGGAGCTGCTTGGCGCGGCTTCGACGTCGTCCGACACAGAGGGTAGCTCTTCACAAGCCGCCTAACCGGGAGGATTCCATGGTTCGTAGCCAGACCGTCCGTCAGACGACCGCACACGAGGATGAGCCCGTCTCCGTGTTCTACATGCGAGACAAGGACGCGGCCCTCAAGCGCTACTTCCCACTCGTGAAGTACGTCGTCGACAAGATCGCGACCGGTCTGCCCAAGTCGATCGAGCGGGACGACCTCGTCAACACGGCGATGATCGGACTCTTCGACGCTCTCGAGAAATACGACGAGAGCCGGGGCACGAAGTTCGAGACCTACGCCATCTGGCGGATCAAGGGTGCCGTCCTCGACGAGCTGCGGTCGATGGACTGGGCCTCACGCACGACCCGCCGCAAGGCGAGAATGATCGAGCAGGCCTGTCAGCGTCTCGACCAGAAGCTGGGCCGCGCCGCGACCGAGCAGGAAATGGCGGACGAGCTGAACCTCTCCCTCCACGAATTCCTCCGTCTCCTCGAAGAAGTCCGGGGCACGGTGCTCCTCTCGCTCGACCAGGCCATGCAGGTCGACGACGACCACGATCTGGCCGGCCTCGCCGACGTGATCGAGGACAAGGCCGCGCTCAACATGCTCGAAGAGCTGGAAGACGCCGAGTACCGCGACAAGCTGCTCGAACTCATCAACCACCTGAGTGAGCAGGAGCGGCTCGTCGTCGCTCTCTACTACTACGAAGAGATGACGCTGAAGGAGATCGGGATGGCCCTCCGCATCTCGGAATCGCGCGTGTCGCAGATCCACACGAAGGCGATCCTGCGGCTGAAGGGACGGCTCCATCGCGCGCTTGGATAGGCCGTCTCGAACCTGAGGTCGGTCCGTGTCGAACGCGGCACTCTCCGGCCCGGTGAGGGAGACCCCATGAACGAGCTGAACCGGATACCGAGCCCGAGTCGGGTCCAAAGCCTCAGCGGTCAGGGGGGGGCGCGGGACGGAAAGCCTCATCTGGAGAGGCGCCGTCGCCGGAAGAAGAAGGGTGAGGCGGAAGAGGGCAAAGAGGCGGAAGCCCAGGAAGGGCAGGAAGCCGCGAAGCCCGAGACCGATGCGGCCGGCAAGGACGAAGAAGACCCGGACGACGAGGAGCGGGGACGACACGTCGACGTGCGTGCCTAGAAGAGTCCGGGTGGCGGCTCCCTCAAAGGGATGAGGGCGCCCCTTGGATGGGAGCGAGGAGGCCAGGATGGCGAAGTCGCAAACAGTCGTGAAGAGCACCGGGATCCCCAGCCGTTCGCACCGCCGTGCGTGGGCTCTGGGGAGTGCGGCGCTCTGTCTCGTGTGGGGTACGGTGGCGCTCGTCTGGTTGGACGACGCTTCGGCTCTACGCATCCCCGCGGACGGGAACGCGGCGTCGGTCGCTCCCCGCGCGGAGTCCCACCTCGCTCTGCCCGACGATCGGGACCTACTCGTCCCGGATGGTCGGGACCGGCTCGCCGAGCAGATCCGGATCGCGGAGCTCGGCCCCGATGTTCCGGGCGGTACCGCGCGCTCCGGCGCGTCTCCGAGTTCGTCGACGGCGACCCAGGAGGGCGGCACGTCCGAGATCCCGCGGGCGTCCGACGCGAACCCGAAGTCCGTTGCGGATCCGGTGTCCGGCGCGGAGCCCCGGTCAGGCGACGCGGGACAGCCGGAAGCTCGACCCGAGGCGCGTCCGCTTCCCGCCGATCCGTCGACTCCGGCAGGAATCGCGTCGGAAGCTGAGTCCCGGGACTTCGCGGGATGGACTCCCTGGGTCATCGCGATCGGTGTGCTCGGCTGCTTCAGCGTCGGTGCCGCGATGGTCACCCGTCGACGGAAGCCGCCGATCTCGCTCGGCGCGCACCGGCTCCCCGACTCGATGATCGCGCGGATGAGCGCGGAGGAACTCGCCCGCCCGCGCCGGCAGGCGACGACGAAGTGGGAGCACGCCGAAGCCGTGCTTCCGGAGACGGCGGCACAGCCTATGGGTCCGTCCGCCATGCGGACGCGAAACGACCACTTCGCGGAAGCAACGTCCCAGGCGGGTGCGGACTCGCCCCTGCCGGCGACGGCCAGCACCTTCTCCAAGATCATCGGTGCCTCGCGGCCGAACTCCGCGTTCGCGGCCGCGGCCAAGGCCAAGCAGAACGCCGGAACGAAGGCGGCGGCTCCACTCGAACCGTCTCCGGTTTCGTTCGAGTCGTCTCCTGCGTCGCTCAGGGAAGCGATCGCCGACGTGCGCGCCGCACAGGCGCGGGCTCTGGGCATCGAACCGCCGGCGCGAACGGGCAGGACACGGCGTGCCTTCGACGAGCCCGAGTCCGTAGTCGACGGCTCCTCCAAGGTGATCCCGATCCGGGTGCGGGAGAAGGACACCGCCTCCGATCTCCCCGCGACCGATCCGGCCGAGATCGAACGGATGACGCGGATCGAGCGGTCGGTTCTGACCCTGGCCGAGACGGTCCGCGAGCTCACCGAGCGAATCCCGACCGGGCTCGCCGCCGAGAACGGCAGCTCCAAGCACGAGATCTCGAAGCACGAGCTCGAGTACGTCGCGGAACTGGCGGCCGAGATGTCCACCGAGGATACCGAGCACGACTGGGAGAACCACATCATCGAGCTCCTCGACCTCGGCCCGGAGCCGCAGCCTCCGTTCGAGGTTCCGGCAGAGCCGGATGCGCCCGCGGTCAGTCCGTGGGAGCACTTCCTCCTCGAGAATGGTGAACTCCCTGTCGTCGTGGACCTGGAGGACCTCGGGACTACGAACGGCGCTGCTTCGGTGGAAGCAGCCGCGTCGATGCCGCTCGAGACGAGTGACGTGACTCATGGGGCGCCTGGGTCGGCGCCGCCCGTGACCGTGACGACGGCCCCGACGACGCCCGAGGCGCCGACACCCGTGGCGCCGGCCGAGGCGGTACCGCCCGTGGCAACGCCGATCGAGGCATCCACGCCGACCCCACCGCCTGCTCCGAGCGCGCCCGACGTGGTCGAGGCGCGTATGCCGGAGAAGGCCGAGATGCCGCTCGCGACGCCGCTCGAGACGGAGACGGCCGGCACCGGTGCGGTCCGGAGTTGGGTCCGCTCGCGTCCCGAAAGGCGTGAGGGAAATGCCCCAATCCAGGGCGGAGAGCTCGAACAGATGCGGGACGCGGTTCTCGATCTCGCGGGGCGTGGTGTGCCGGTTCCCGAGATCTGTGACCAGGTCGGGCTCGGTCGTCACGAGGTGCAGCTGATCCTTCGCACGCTCTTCGAAGAACGTAAGCCGAGCATTCCCACTGCGGAATCGGGCAAGGACGGCCGATAAGAGTTCGGGGCAGGGAGCCCAGTCGGAACGGGTTCTCGTGGCAGGAGATACGCTTTTGACAATGCAGGCACAGGAGAGGCGGGATCGGATCCAAGGAGCCATCTCGGAGATCCCGCCGTTCCCCGATGTGGCCACCCGCGTCCTCGCCATGGCGCGCGACGAGGACACCGGTGTAGCCGATCTCGCGCGGGCGGTGTCCCGCGACCCCGGGATCACCGCCGCGGTCCTTCGCGCGGCGAACTCGGCCTCGATGGGCGGCTCCCGGGAGATCTCTTCACTTCCCGACGCGATCCTTCGCCTCGGAGTGAAGTACGTCCGCGACGTCGTCGTGGTCACCTGTCTTCCAACTGGAAGCAAGCAGAAGGCCCACCCGCGGATGCGTGATCTCTGGACGCACTCGGTGAGTGCGGCGCTCGCGATGCGCGCTCTCTCGATGTGTCTGCGTGACCCCGATCCCGAGATCGCGTTCCTCGCCGGTCTCTTCCAGGACATCGGTCGCCAGCCGATTCTCACCGCGTTCCCGGATGAGTACGGCGCGCTCTTCGAAGAGTCTCTCGGCCGCGCGGAGTGGACGGAACGCGAGAAGGCGCTCTTCGAGACGGACCACACGGAGATCGGCGAGCAGATCCTCGTCGGCTGGGAGTTCGATCCCGCGCTCCAGGAAGTGGCCCGCCGTCATCACGACGACCCCGCGAGCCAGGACGGTCTCGTCCTCCGCGCCGCGGCCATCGACGACCTACTTGGCTCACCTCTTTGGGAAATGGAGATGGACGAGGTGCCGCCGCCCGATCTCGACGCACCAGGTCCCGCTTTCGAGCGGCTCGGCCTGGCGGGCGAGGTCATCGCGACGTTCGTCTGGAGGATCCGGACGGCAGTGGATCGCGAAATCCGATTTTTCGACAACGCCTCCTAACCGGGGGGTAGACGGGGCTACGCCCGGGGCAAGGAAGCCTAGGCAACCAAGCAGGGCGGACGAGGAACGGAGCTAGGGACATGCGCAGGAGAAACGGCAACGGATCCCAACAACTCCAGGACATCACCGAGAAGTTTCGCAAAGGAGAAGCGAAGCTGATCAAGGTGCTGGAGGACGCTGGCTATCTCACCGAGCGGGAGAGATCGTCTTTCCTCGAGAAGATCGACAAGGCGGTCGCCCAGAAGCGATCGTCCGAGGTCCTCTCGACGGCTCACACTCTCCACAACAAGATCATCCGCGTTCTCCAGACGAGCAAGGGTGATTCCCGCCCGCGCGAGGGGCAGGAGCTGGAGATCTTGATGGAAGTCTCTCGACTCATCCAGTCGACGGACCAGCGGGAAGAGGCCCTGGACAAGCTCATGGAGCTGATCCGGCAGGTCATCCCGTACCAGAACGGCACGCTCTTCGTCCTCAACCGCGCTTCCAAGCAGCTCGTCGTCGGCACCGTGTTCGGTGACCACGTCGATCTCATCGGTGGCGTGGCGTTCGATCACGGGTTCGGATTCTCCTCCTGGGTCGCGAAGCAGCAGAAGCCGATCCTCCTCAACGAGCTCCACCGTACTTCGCGGTCGATCGGGCCGGACATCGGATCGTTCCTGTCCGTGCCGCTCGTGGTGCAGCAGGAGCTGGTCGGGGTGCTCAACCTGAGCCACCCGCAGAATCAGGCCTTCACGGAGGAACACCTCCGTCTCCTCACGCTCATCGCGTCTCAGGCGGCGGCCATCCTCCAGCGGATCCTGATGTACGAAGAGATGTCGCGGCTCGCCATCACGGACGAGCTCACCGGGCTCTACAACCGGCGGCATTTCCTCACGAGGCTCCAGGAAGAGCAGGCGCGGGCCAAGCGCCACGGGCACGAGTTCTCGCTCCTCTTCCTCGACATCGACGACTTCAAGCGGATCAACGACACCTACGGACATGGACTGGGAGACCGGATCCTGGCCGAGCTCGGCAAGCTCCTCATGAAGTGGGCGCGGAGCTCAGACCTCCTCGCGCGCTTCGGCGGGGAAGAGTTCGTGGTCCTCCTACCGATGACGGAGATGCAGCAGGCTCTGACCGCGGCGGAGCGCCTCCGCACAGCGGTGGCCGAGCACTCCTTCCCGCGTCGGAAGCGGATCACCGTCTCCGTCGGCGTCGCGAACTACCCGCATGACGCGGATTCGATCGAAGACCTGATCAAGATGGCGGATCAGGCGCTCTACCAGGCGAAGCGGATGGGACGGAACCGGAGCATGGCCTGCTCCCTGGGCGCTGCTTGATGCAAAGACAGTCGGTGGAAGAGGGCTGGGCACTCGACATGCCGCGACTCCTCGTCGTGGACGACGAGGAGCCGTTGCTCGAGATCTTCGTCGAGTTCTTCGAGGGGAGTGAGTACCAGCTCACGATCGCGAAGACCGGCGAGGAGGCCATGGAGCTCCTGGGGCAACAGGAGTTCGACCTGGTCGTCACGGACCTCAACCTTCCGGGGGCCGACGGACTCTGCGTGCTCGGGCACGCCAAGCGAGTCGACCCGGAGATCGAGGTCATCGTGCTGACGGGCAACGCCTCCACCCTCACCGCCATCGACGCACTGCGCCAAGGCGCCTACGACTACGTCCTCAAGCCGTTCGACCTGTTCGAGATGGAACAGACGGTGAGCAAGGCTCTGGAGCGCCGGCGGCTTCTCTCCGAGAACCGCCGGTTCGTCACGTCCTTGCAGAAGCACCGGGATGAGCTGAGCCGCCTGGTCGACGAAGCGACCTGGCGGATGCGGACTCTGTACGAGGTCGGCAAGGAGATCACCGCCACCCTCGACCTCGACCGGACGCTCAACCTCATTCTCGAGAAGTCCGTCGAACTCACGCGGGCCGGTCGTGGACTCCTCTTCCTCCTCGACGAGAGTCACGAGATCCACTGCCGGGTTTCGCGCGGGATCGCGGACTCCCACGAGGCGGAGCCGCTCTGGGCGGAGGTCCTCCACCCGACCAACCTCAAGGTCGTCTCCGAGAAGCGCGCCGTGCTCGCGGAGATCGACGTTCCCGGCGAAGCGCCCACCGTCGCGTGGGTCGTACCGCTCCTCCAGGAGCAGGTCGTCGTAGGAACGATCGCCGTGCTCGCCGCCGAAGAGGGGACGTTCAGCCAGGACGACCGGGACCTCCTCGTCGGACTCGCGAGCCAGGCGACGATCTCGATCCACAACGCGCGGGTCTACGAGAAGATCCAGGCTCTCGACAAGATGAAGTCCGAGTTCGTCGCGGTCGTTTCGCACGAGGTGAGGACTCCACTGACGGCGATCAAGGGAACGCTGGAGATCCTCTCGGACGACAGCTACTTCGATATGGCCGAGCCCCAGAAGGAGCTCCTCGCCATCTGCTCCACCAACGTCGAGAGGCTGGAGACCCTGATCAACGACATCCTCGACTTCTCGAAGCTCGAGTCGTCCAGACTCTCCACCCACTTCACCCAGATGTCGGTCGGGAGCCTGCTCGAGAGTGTCGTCGTCAACCTGGGCAACCTGGCCGAGCAGAAGTCGATCCGGGTGGAGACGGAGGTCGAGGACGGCCTCCCGACGATCGAGGCGGACGAACTCAGGATCAGCCAGGTGCTGACGAATCTGGTCGGCAACGCGGTCAAGTTCTCGAACGAGAACGGGGTCATCCGGATCCGCGCCACGAGCGAGGACGGGGGGGTCCGGCTCGACATCGAGGACACCGGCATCGGGATTTCGGCAGACGATATCCCCAAGCTATTTACGAAGTTCCGTCAGCTGGATTCATCCAGCACGCGAACTGCGAGTGGCACCGGACTCGGCCTCGCGATCTCGAAGGGGATCGTCGAAGAACACGACGGCCGGATCTGGGTCACCTCGGCCCCAGGGCAGGGGAGCGTGTTCTCGGTCTGGCTACCGGAGAAGCATGTGGCGGCCCCCGAGGGGTCCTCGAGTGGCGCGCTCGCTACCACGCCCGTCCGGAGCACGGCGCCTACCAGGTAGCCGGCTCGACGCCCCTTCCGGCCCGTCTCCCGGTGGCTCCTCCCGGCCGGTTGGGCGGTTCCGTCGACCGGCCAGTTTTCGGGGAACCGAAACGGGCATTTCGGCTTGAAATGACGGGCCGCGTTTCCCTATCGTCGCTCCGAATATTCACGGGAGCCAGTCCCGATTCACAAGGACGTGAGTCGCCGCAGGACGTGCTCTAGCTTGGGATTGAGGGGCATGGGAGCAGGAGGCTGGTGCGCATGGCGGAACATCTGATCGCCGGGCTCGGGGAAACCACCCCGGCCGGGCGCTCCGTCCACGCCGCGGATCCCATCGAAATCCCCCGTAGGAGCCAGAAGCCGAGGATCGTTCTGCTGTTCGCCGACCTGGCGATCGCACAGATCTTCTGCCTTCTCGCCCTGCAGTTCGCTGGACGCTTCGACGTGGGAGTCGACGTCGGAGGCTCCGTCGCCTCCGCCCGGCTCGCGATCGTACTCGCCCTGATCTTCCCGGCCATCGTGGGGATCTCCGGGCTCTACCGCCGCAGCTACCTGATGTCCTGGCGTCGCCAGGCTGAGATCGGCCTGCGGGTCCTCGTCTACTTCGTCGGCGCGATGATCGGCGCGCTCTTCCTGTTCGCCGAGGAGATCCCCTGGGAGCTCCGGAAGGTCCTGTTCCTGTATCAGGCGATGATGGCGGTCTGGCTCCTCGCGCTTAGGCCCCTCGCCGGCGCGGCCCTCAGCCGTCAGTTCGCGGTTCCTCGGACGGAGCGAGTCCTCATCGTGGGAGAGGACGGCTGGCCTCGAAGGTCGCCCGTGGACTGGAAGGTTCCAGCCGGAACGTCCGGATCCTCGGGTTCGCTTCACCGGAACGGCCGTCCGCGGGACCGCTCCGTCCCCACTATCAGTCCCGGCTCGAAGACCTGCCTTCCTTAGCGGCGGAGATCAATGCCGACCTCGTCGTCGTGGCCCAGCCGAACCTGCCGCGGGATGAGGCCATTCTGCTGAGCGATGCGCTCGTCGCTTCGGGCAGACGGGTCCACGTCGTCTCCAACGTCTTCAACCAGCTGGTCGACTCCCTGCCGTTCGAGACCGACCACGGCGTGCCGCTCGTTCCGCTGGGACACACGCCGCTCCGTGACGTCGAGGCCTCGGCCAAGCGTGTCTTCGACCTCGTCGGCACCGTCATCGGCGGCATCGTCATCTCGCCGATCCTGATCGTGATCGCCGTGCTCGTGAAGCTCTCCTCGCCCGGCCCCGTGCTCTTCACGCAGGAGCGGATGGGCAAGGACGGGCGGATCTTCTCGTTCTACAAGTTCCGGACGATGGCCGTGCAGAACGACGACAGCGCGCACCGGGCCTACGTCACCGAACTCATGACCGGGGGAGACGCGGCCGCCGTCGACAAGGACGGCAAGCCCCTCTTCAAGCTGGTCGACGATCCGCGCATCACGCGGATCGGGAGGTTCCTCCGCCGCACGAGTCTCGATGAGCTGCCGCAGCTCATCAACGTCCTCCGGGGGGAGATGAGTCTCATCGGTCCGCGCCCCTGCCTGCCCTTCGAATTCGACCTCTACAAGGACTGGCAGAAGCGGCGGCTCGACGTCACGCCCGGAATGACCGGGCTCTGGCAAGTAACCGGCCGCAGCTACGTCTCGTTCGAGGACATGGTCCTCCTCGATCTGTTCTACATCGCGAACTGGTCGTTCGCCATGGATCTCAGGATCCTGCTGCGTACCGTCCCCGTCGTCATCTGGGGCAAGGGTGGCGTCTGACAGCCCGTTCCAGACCAAGGGAGCATCAGCCTATATGACCACGATCGGAGTCGTCGGCCTCGGATACTGGGGACCGAACCTGGTCCGCAACCTCATCGAGAACCGGCACTGCACTCGCGTGCTCGTCTGTGACCAGAACCCGCTCGCCCTCGAGCGGACCGTCAACCGCTACCCCACGGCCGTGCCCTTCTCGCGCTACGAGGAGATGCTGGCGGACCCTGCCCTCGAGGGCGTGATGATCGCGACCCCGATCAACACGCACTACGAACTGGCCAGGAAGGCCCTCGCGAACGGAAAGCACGTGTTCGTCGAGAAGCCGTTCACGAGCTCCTCGGACCAGGCGGTCGACCTCATCTCGATGGCCGACGCGCAGAAGCTCGTGATCGGAGTCGGCCACACCTTCGAGTACAGCCCGCCCGTCCTCAAGATCAGGGACATCATGGAGCGGGGTGAACTCGGCGAGATCTTCTACATCAGCTCGACGCGCGTGAACCTCGGGCTCCACTCCAAGGACCACAGCGTCATCTGGGACCTCGCCCCGCACGATCTCTCGATGATCATGTACTGGCTCGGCGAGGCTCCGTTCGAGGTGGCCGCGACCGGGAAGGACTTCGTCCAGAAGGGCATTCCGGACGTCGCGTTCCTCAGCCTCCGCTTCGCGAGCGGAGCGATCGCTCACGTCGAGGTCTCCTGGCTCGCGCCGTCCAAGCTGCGCCGGACCACGATCGTCGGCGCCGCGAAGATGCTCGTCTACGACGACACCGAGCACCTCGAGCCCGTGAAGCTGTTCGACAAGGGTGTGCGCTTCAAGGACCCGGATTCGTTCGGCGAGTACCAGCTCTCCTACCGGACCGGTGACATCGTCTCGCCCAAGATCGAGTCGTTCGAGCCGCTCCAGGCCGAGGTCAACGACTTCGTCACCGGTGTGATCCAGCGCCGGAGCCCCAAGGCCGACGGCGAGGACGGTCTCCGCGTCGTCCAGGTGCTGGAGGCGGCCGAGCGGTCACTCCACAGCGCGGGCGAGCCGGTGAAGATCGAGGACGTGAAGTCCTGGATCTGACCGATCGGGCCCCGCGGGCCTGCTCACGGGCACGCGCGCGCACCCGTTCGCGAAACTCCCTTGCATGGGCGCCTCGACAAGCCGTCGGGGCGCCCGTGGTCGTTTCGGGCGTCGATGCTCGTCGCGGCGCTGCTCCTGACGTCGTGGCTGCCCGCCGTGTCGTCCCCAGCGTCGTCCCTCCCAGCGTCGTCCATCCCGGACACGACGGCCGCCGCGCGGGCGCACGGCTTGCTTTGTTCCTCACGGTCCTTCTCGTCGTGCTGTCCCTTCCCGTCCCCGCGTCGGCGCTCGAAGAACCTTTCCTCCGCTGGGACTTCGTCGACCAACGCTTCCGTTCGGACCTGCGGGAGCGGCCGGTCGAGCGGGAGTGGGAGTCGCCCGAGGCCTCCCAGGTCCAGCTCGCCGTGGTCGCGGTCGATCCGTGGGGGGACAGGACGGTCGACTATCCGGTCCACTTCCTTCCCGAGGAGGACGGTCTCGCCTCGGAAGGACCGGGTGTCGCCGCACTCGAGGCGCGAACGGCACTGCCCCTCCCACGCGGGTTCGGGTTCGCGGGAGGAGTCCAGGCAACGAACACTGCCTCCACCGTGGACCAGGCCGAGGTGACCGAGGCGGAGTTCTCCTGGCGGGGAGATCGCCACCGGTGGGGTGTGGGGCGATCCAAGCTGCGCTGGGGCGCGGGGACGTCGGGGAGCCTCCTCGCGGGGCGCTCAGCGCCTCCCAGGTGGCAGCTGCGCTGGCGGACGGAGCGGGCGCTCCAGGTGCCTACGTTCGGCTGGGGGCCGCTCCGTGGGCGCACCTGGACCGGATCGACGTTTCTCGCGTATCTCGACGACGATCATCGCCAGATTCCCGACCCGCTTCTCTTCGGACATCGCCTCGGGTTCCAGCCCTGGGCCTGGTGCGAGCTCAATGTCACCCGGACGATCCTCTTCGGGGGGGAGGGGCGCACCGGGCGGCTAGATCTACCCGCCGTCCTCGACATTCTCCTCGGCCACAACGAGAACCGGGTCGGCGACCGCCCTCCCGGTGACAGCGATCAGATGGCGAGCTACGAACTCCGACTGCGGATGCCGCCGGCGTGGCTCCCCGAGGGGCTCGAGGGAGTGGACCTCTACTGGGAGTACGCGGGGGAGGACATGATCCACTTCCCGATCCCTTCGGCCGTCGCCCATCAGATCGGTGCGCTGGCGCGGATCCGCGGCTGGACGTTCGGCGTCGACCTGGTCGAGACGGTGACGGGAGGGGTGAACCGCTGGTACGACCACTACCTCGTCTACGGCCCGATGGACCACACCTACTCCGGCTTTCCACTCGGGCACTCGATCGGAGGCGACGCCGAGCTTCTCGAAGTGAGTGCGTGGTCCCCACCCGGCGATCTGCGCGGCCGCATCCAGTTTCGGATCGAGGAATACGGATTCTTCCGGGAGACGACGCGGACCTTCCACGTTGCCGAACTCTCGGGCCGTGCACGGGCGCACCGCCGCCTCGTCGTGGAGCTCTCGGTGCTGCGCGGTTGGCGCGCGGCCGAGGGCAGCACGGAGAGGGCGCCGGACCGGGAGAAGAGCCGCGTCGACTTCCGTCTCACCTGGGTTCCGTGACCTTTCCGGGTCGTGCCGTTCCCCGGATCAGGCGGGGAGGGCTCGTCCGACACTGGGTGGGATCCTCCGGCCCGTTGCGGTACCGTTCCGTGAGGCCGGGGTAAGCGCGGAGCGAGATTCCTCCGTCTCCCGGGGACGGATCCGTCACCACCGGAGCCTTGGCCCAAAGGAAGGAAGGGAGCTTCCATCATGCGTCCACTCGTTCTTCTCACCGCAGGGGTAGGTTTGATCATGGCGAACGCAGCACACGCGGAGCGCGAGATCCGCCTCACGGTCTACAACGACAATCTGGGACTGGTCAGCGAGCAGCGCGACCTCGACGTCGCGAAGGGCGAAGGGAACGTCGAGATCGTCGACGTGCCGGCTCTGATCGATCCGACCTCCGTCCATCTCAATCCGCGCTCGGGTGGGCTTCAGGTCCTGGAGCAGAACTTTCAGTACGACCTGGCCGGCCCGGACCGGATCCTGGATCGCTTCCTCGACGCGCAGATCGAGATCGTCCTGAAAGAGGGCGAAGTGAAGACCGGGAAGCTGCTTTCCTACCAAGGTGGCGCGATCGTCCTCATGGATGGGAGCGGCGCGGTGAGCCTCGTGCAGAGAGGCGAGATCGTCGATCTCCGGCTTCCCGAGCTCCCGGAGGGACTAAGGACGCGGCCGACCCTCGTCTGGAGGCTCGATGCGAACAAGGCGGGGAAGGCCCCGGTCGAACTCTCCTACCTCACCGACGGGATGCGTTGGCACGCGGAGTACGTCGCCGTCTCCAATCAGGAAGATACGCAGATCGAACTCTCCGCCTGGGTTTCCCTAGAGAACAACTGTGGCGCCACGTTCCCGAACGCGAAGCTCCAACTCATCGCGGGCGATGTGCAGCGCGCGCCCGTGCCGCGGCCCAGCCGCGACATGATGATGCGCGCGGAGATGGCGATGGCGGCGCCCAAGGACATGGTGACGGAGGAGTCGTTCTTCGAGTACCACCTCTACACCGTGGAGCGACGGACCACGATCGCAGACCGCGAGACGAAGCAGATCGCGCTCTTCCCGTCGACGACCGCTCCGGTCAAGAAGATCTACGAGTACAACGGGCAGCAGGACGCGACCAAGGTGAGTGTCGTGCTCGAGACGGAGAACCGCGAGGACCGCGGCCTCGGTATGCCGCTGCCCGCCGGCAAGGTGCGTGCGTACAAGAAGGACGCGCGTGGCCAGCTCCAGTTCATCGGCGAGGACCGGATCGATCACACGCCGCGCAACGAGAAGATCCGCCTCCGGGTCGGGAAGGCGTTCGACGTCGTCGGCGAGCGCGCGGACCTCTCCCAGAAGAAGATCAGCGACCGTGTCTGGGAACGGGAGATCGAGATCAAGCTCCGGAACCGAAAGGACGAAGCGATCGAAGTCGTAGTCCAGGAGAATCTCTGGGGCGACTGGGAGATCACGCAGACGACCCATCCGTCCACGAAGAAGGACGCCCGCACGGCGGAGTTCCGGATTCCGGTGGCGAAGGACAGTGAGAGCGTGCTCCGGTTCACGGTGCGGACGAAGCAGTAGCCGGACGTAGATGAATACGGCCGGGGCCCCGGCCGAACGAGAGGCGTGTCACCAGTGAGGGGACGCGCCTCTCGGCGTCTGGGGCCGGGCGTCCGTTGCAGAACCGGGCGTCAGTCGCCAGATCGGGCGTCGGTCGCCAGGCCAGGCATCAGTCGCGGAACCGGGCGTCAGTCCGCGAAGGCCAGACCTCAGTCGCGAGGACAGGCGCGAGTCCGCAAGGGCCGACATTCTCCATCCTCACGTTCGCCGTCCCACTTGCGCTGACGCCGCCAACTCGACTAGATTGCGGTAGGCGAATTGATGCTGCCGTCTCCTCCCCCCCTCGACCTGGCACACGTATCTCGTCTCGATCCGTGCGCCGCGAAACGAAGTCGACGGACCTCAGGAGGGAACCATGCCGATGCCTGGCCCGAACCGCCTTCTCGCGCTCCTCTGTCTTCTCTCCATCATCGTCACCCCCCGCGCTCTCGCGGACGGGGTTCCGGATCCGCCCAACAACCGGGTGAGCCCGTGCGACGAACTGAACGGGATGGTGCTTGCGCCGAACAGCCCCAATCCGGCTCCCGCCTCGGAAATCCAGGTACTCGTCGTGAACAACGCCAACGATCCCATTCCGAACGCCAGCGTCGTCGTGGAGCTCTGGGTGGGGCCGATCCAGCTCTGTCCGAACGGCGTCTTCACCGCGACGACGGACGCGCAAGGGATCGCCTACCTCACGCTCGCGGGCGGGGGGTGTCGCGCGGGTGTCGCGCTCGCCGGAGTCATCAAGGCAAACGGGGTTGCCATCCGAAACTACGAGAACGTGAAGAGCCCGGACTTCGATGGAGCCGGCTCCGACCTCGTGGTGAACCTCGCCGATCTGGTCCAGTTTTCGGCGGAGTTCCTGGGAGACGCCCCCGCCGTTTGCCATGACTACGACAACAACGGGGCGACCAACCTCGGGGACCTGATCATCTTCGCGCCGACTTTCACCGACGGCGCGACCTGTCCGTAGTGGGAGGAGGGGTCGCTGACCGCCCCGCGGTCGACGACAGTCTGGCCCGACCCGCCCGGGGACGCGCCCGGGTACGTGTTATACTCTTTCCGCCCGGCAGCCCCTCCTGCCTCGGTGTGCACGCAACCTGAATGCGATCGGAGTGCAGCATGATCCGCTCTCGCCAGCTCCCCAGTGTCGTTTCGGCCGCTGCCTTCAGCGCCGCGCTTGCTTTTGCCGCCGTGGGGCCGAGCCTTGCGGGGCCCAATGCGAACGGCACGCTCATCATCCATGCGGTCCCCGGTCTCGCGTACTGCGACTTCGGAACGCCTTGCGAGCAGACCGATGCCTACGGACCTGCGACTTGCGAAGAAGCCATCTCGAATCTCGACGCCGACGCGATCTTCCTTTGGAGCGTGTACGCAGCGTTTGCGCCCACGGATTCGCCCCGATTGTCCGGTGTGACCTTCGGGGTCGATTACGACGACGAGTCCGTCGTCCTCCTCGACTTCAGCGCATGCGGCGACTTCGAGCTTCCGACCGGGGCATGGCCCCAGCCGGGCGCAGGGACTGCGGTGACGTGGTCCGTGACCCAGACCTCGCCGCTGACCCACGTGTACGCGTTCGTCGGCTACAACTACTCCTTCTACGGCGAAGACGTCTCCTTCGACCTCGTCCCGCATCCGTCCCAGGGTGGCTTCTTCGCGGACGACGATGTTCCCTCGAACCTCGATCCGATCGTGGACTACGGCAAACTCGGTTTCGGCAACAACCCCGGGTACCTCCCTTGCCCGAGTGGCCCCGTTCCTGGTGCGTGCTGTCTTCCGGACTGTGGTCCGTGCGTCGTCATGCTGGACGAGGAGTGCTTGCAGGTCGGTGGACTCTTCATGGGGCAGGGCACGGTCTGCGATCCGAACCCCTGTGACTGCCCGCCGTTCGGCGCGTGCTGCCTCTCCGACGGTAGCTGCGACTTGGGAACAGAGGCAGAGTGCATGAACCAGGGCGGAGACTGGATGGGTGAGGGCACGACGTGTGATCCCGATCCATGCCCGCCGGTGCCGGTACTCGAGTCGACGTGGGGACGGATCAAGGGCACGTATCGGTAGGCGGTGCGGGTCGGCGGGCATCGCCTGGTCGCGCGGGGATCCGCAGGACGAAGCGCGCCCAGGCACCGGGTTCTGAGTCTGCTCGGATCTCACCACCGTGGGCACGGGCGATCTCGGACGCCAGGTAGAGTCCGAGTCCGCTGCCCTTCTTCGTCTTCGTGTTGGCGTTGCGCAGTCGGGTGAACTTCGTGAAGAGGAGGGAACCTTCCTCCTCGGTGAATCCGTCCCCCTCGTTCCAGACCTCGATGTCGACTCCGGTGTCCGATCCGGATGCACCGAGACGTACATTTCCGCCTTCGCGACCATACTTCGCCGCATTGCCGAGTAGGTTTCCGAGGGCGATCCGGAGGAGCTCCGGGTCGCCGAAGACCTCGAGGTCTTTGCCACTGGAGACTTCCCTGGCGAGCCTCATCGTCCGGGACAGAAGGATCCCTTCCGACAACGCGATGGCTGGTTCGATGACGTCCGCCAGTAGGTCGCACGGTCGGAGGCTCGGAGCGAAGCCCCCGCGTTCCGCACGCGAGAGGTCGAGGTAGTCCTTCACCATGCCCTGCAGCTCCTCGCAGTTCCTCTGCACACGGACGAGGAGAGCACGGCCGTCATTCTTCAAGCCGTCTCCGTGGACGTCCAGGACGAGGTCGATGAGGGCCTGGATGTTGGCGAGCGGGGCCTTGAGTTCGTGCGTCACGAATCCGAGGGTGTTCATGTAGTTCTGGTTCGCCTCTTCGAGCCGGTCGTTCGTGTCGGAGAGTTCCGCGTTCTTCTCGCGAACCTCGCGATCCCGCCGCGCGATCGCCGCCTGCATGTTGGAGAGGGCCTCGGACAGACTGTCTATCTCCGCGTACGACCTTCCGATCTCCGCGTTCGCCTTCCAATCGCCGTCTGCCACCCGGTCCGCGACCGACTTGAGTCGCTCGAGGGGGCGCGTGATCCGCTCGACGACCAGGACCGTTCCGAGGAGGGAGAACGCGAAGAGACCGAGTGCGGGGAGCACGAAGCGCAGAACGGCCCTCTTCTGGATCGCGTCGTACGGAGCTTCGAGGAGGCCGACGTAGAGCATGCCCACAATCGTTCCGGAGGGGTCGCGGAGCGGTTCATACCCGCTGAGGTACCAGGCGTCGACGACCCAGGCGCGGTCGTGCCAGGTTTCGCCGCCCTCGAGCACGGCCGTACGCACCACCGGGGAGACCCTCGTTCCGATCGCCCGCTCGCCGTCGGCGTCCCGGACGTTCGTGGCGACACGCAAGTCGCCCAGGAAGAAGGTGACGGTGCCCACCGGTTTCCCGTCGTAACGCTCTCCGCCGAAGAGGGAGGATGCCAATCGATCGACGAGGTCCGCCGCGTAGTTGAGTGGTCGTCCTCCGTAGACGACGGCGCGGACGGTTCCATCTTCGCCGGAGATCGGGAGGGCGCACCATTGGAAGAGCGCGGAACTCTCGGGAGCGCCGGCCCCATCGGCTCGACTGCTTCTCTCGAGCTCGCCGACCCCGGAACCGGGTCCGTCGCGACGGATGCGCAGCCCTGCCAGGAGCGCTTCGCCGCCTTCCTCCCTTATCTCCGCCGCGCTCAGTCGGATCGTCCCTGTTCCCACGCTACCCAAGTAGGCGGCCCGCAACACTTCCCCACCCGGTACCGGCGGTGGGAGTTCGGCGGATGCGCCTCCAGCCTCTGGTAGGTTCCTGTCCAGCCTGTTTCCGTTCGGGTCGACGATTCCCAGAATGGGAAAGCTGAGGGCGCGTTTCGCATCCGCGAGCGTGCGCACGACATCGGGACTCGACACCTCTTCGGCGAGCATCCGTGGAAGGCCCGATCGCTCCACTTCGATCTCGAGACGCTCGGCGGCGAGCTCGAGGTCGGCTTCGAGCAGATGCGAGCAGAGGGCGAGGTTTCGGCTCACCCTCGACTGTGCCTCCTCGACCACGCGGTCCCGGATCGACCGGATGCCGACGAATGTGAGGACTCCCGAACTCAGGAGCACGACAGCGGCGAGTCCACCAATGAGCGCACTGCGAATCGACATTCCGACCTCGGACCCGGACTATAGGTGACGGGAGGAGTGTGTTGCGCATACGGGACCCCCGAAACGTGGAGTCGCCTGGCACGCTCCGCCCAACCAACCGTCATCGTGAGCCGGCGACCGGACCGTCGTTCAACCTACGGGAACCGCGCCGACGGGCCCGTCAGGACGCGAGGAGGACGAAGCGCCGGGCCGCGGCCGCGGCGTAGTCGCCCAGCCGTTCCCCGATGTCGAGTTCGTTCGCGCGGTCGACGGCGCTGGGGGACGAGCCCGCCCCGAACACCGAGATCGTGCCGACGAGTGCATCTCCCGACATGAGCGGAATGCAGAGCGCGGCGCGGACGTCCGCCTGCTCCATGAGGGCTTTCACCTCGGGAGCGGCGACGTCGAGATCGCGCTTGATCTGGCCGGTCGCGATCACCTGATCGATGAGGAACGACTCGAGCCTTCCGAGCGGTTCGTCGCTCTCTGGGGCGGAGATCCCGTGCGCCGCGAGCAGCTCCAGTTCGGCCGATTGGGTCACCCGGTTCGAGATCGCGCCTGGAGCGAGCCGGACGAACGCGATGTCGCGTTCGAGGATCGTGACCGCGCAGTAGGCCGCGAGTTTCGCGAAGCTGGCGGAGTCTGGTGAGTCGGTCATGGCGAGGCCGATCTCGCTGAGAGCGGAGAGGACGGTGAGCTTCCGCTTGGACTCGTCCTGGACCTCGGCGTCCCGGATCACCCGGCCGATGGCTTCCGCGATCGTCACGACGACCTCACGGAGTTCACCCGCGCTTTCGGCCGCCCGACTGTCCTCGACCACGAGCACGCCGAGGACTTCGTCGCCCTTTCGCATCGGCACGGCCAGCGTCGTGAATCCGTGGGATGCGTTCGGGTCCCGGTGATTCCGGGTCGTGAGCGTCGCGGGTGCTTTCTGCTGTGCGGCCCAGCCGACCAGTCCGACGCCGAGCGGCACGGAGATGCGGCCAGGGCCCATCGTCTGGAGGCCGAGACTCGAGGTGAGGTGGAGACAGGTCTTCTCTCCATCGACGAGCCAGATCTGGCAGGTGTCGACGTGGAGGAGCCGCTCGACCGAAGGAAGCACCTTGCGGAGCTTCGTGTCGAGGTCGTCGTGTGCGTACGCGATCGTCTCGATCTCGGCCCGGATCGCGAGCTGCGTCGAGCGCTGCTTCATCGCCTGGAACTGGTGGGAGTGACGGAGCACGGCGCCGAGCTGTAGGCCGAGTTCGGCCGTGCGGTCCCGCGTGGACTCGTCGAACGGGCCGCCGTTCGGGGCCGAGTTGAGGCTGAGGACCCCCAGCACCTGTCCGTTCGTCTTGATCGGGACGCAGACGGAGGAGAAGACCTCGGGCCGTCCCCCGATGCCGCGGAAGCGGCTGTCGCCGACTCTTCCGTCGAGGAGCAGCGGCTCACCGGTCTCGGCGACACGGCCCGCGATTCCCTCGCCGAGGGGGAGCCGGGTGCCGGAGATGACCTGATCACTGAGCCCGTGCGACGCGACGATACCGAGTTCACGCCCGTTCGGCTGGATCAGCATGAGGCTGCCGGAACCCGCGTGCGCGACCTCGCGCGCGAGATCGAGTACGTGGTTACAGAGCTGGCCGAAGTCGGTGAAGAGGTCGAACGCACGGACGAGGCTCTGCACGTCCTGTTCCACCGACCCGCTGCCCGAAAGCTGCGTGCCGTGACCTGTGTGTGCCGTTCCGTGGGCGCCGATCGATGCGGCTCCGTTGGCGCCCGTCGACGCTGCGTCCGGACCAGTCGACCCCGAGCTGGAGCCTGCCGTCCTGCGGACTGCGTGGTCACCTTCATGGGACGAGCCACTCGCGTCACCCGTGGGGCTTGCCTGGGTCATCACCGGTTTGACCCACAGGATGATCCGCTCCGCGTGCTCGTTGATCGAGAGTCGACGTTTGGCCTGAACGGAGAACCGCACGACGTCTTCGCTCTCGGGGAAGCGGAACTCGACATCGACCGGGCCGAGCCGCACTCCGGTCTCGATCGTCTGCTTGAGGGCGTCGAAGAGGGTGCGTGGCTCCGTTGCCCCGACCACCTGGCCCAGGACGAGCGGATGCGTCGCCACCGAGGGCCGCGGCTGCGCCGTCATGTCGACACGGAGCTGCTGACGGAACGCGGGGTTCGCGAGCTGGATCGAGAGGCTCGGATCGAGCACCGCGACACCTTCCTGGATGAGCTCGAAGATGTCCTCGCCGAGCGTCGTGTGTGGCGAGGTGCTCGCCTGGCCCGGAGCCACTTCGGAGTTCGGAACATCCGAAGGCGGGGGAGGCGGCACGTTTCCAGGAAGAGAGTCGGTCATGGGGCAATCTCCGATGTGGGTTCGTCTACGAGTACGAGATCGACGCTCCGCCGGGGGAACTTCAGCGGACGCCGCCGGACTTCGCATTCGGTTCTCCGGCAACCGCTTTGAGGCCGGGAAGCGGGCACGGAGGGGGCCGAAATGGGCCAGCCTGCGCCATCGTCCCGGCTTTCGGGCACGTCCGCCGAGTGCTACCCTTGGGACACGAGGACGCCGGGGTTTCTCGTTTCAGGGGGTGCCATGAACCGCCGGGCCCTGTTCTTCGCCTTCGCCTCCGCCTTCATCGCCATCTCGTCCTTCGCCGGGGCCTCTTTCGCGGGGCCGAACGCCTACGGTTTCCTCCATTTCCACACGAATGACTCGATCATCTACACCGCGGACGACGTCGCGTCGTACGAGGGCTTCGGCTACGCATCGTGTGAACCGACGGCGAACTGCCCGGGCCCGGAAGACGCGTGCATCGCGGAACTGCTGGGCATGCCCGCGTCGTCCGGGATCGGGGGCGAGACCGCGGTGTTCTGGCTCGTCGCCGTCTTTCCGAGTGGGTGCCCGCGGATTTCGGGCGCTCAGTTCGGGATCACCTGGCCGGAGAGCCATCACCTCAACTTGGTCGACTGGGGCACCTGCGGCGACTTCGAACTCCCCACGGCGGGTTGGCCGACGGAACCGAACAGTGGCGTTGCCGTCACCTGGACCGAAGCGCAGACGGAGTACGCGGTGCCGATCTACTGGTTCGCCGCCTACGCCTACGACACGATCGCCCGCGTCTCCCTGACTCCGTTCCCGGACGAGTCGGTGCCACTTCTCGCCGACGACTCCATCCCTTCCGTGCTCGACGCGATCGCTCTTCAGGATTGTGGGGTCTTCGGACTGAACGGCGGGTACGGGTTCAATCCGTTCCCGGGCTCGATCGATCCGCAGGACGAAATCGGTTCCTGCTGCCTTCCCGACGGCACGTGCCGGGCCATGGGGGAGCTGGAGTGTCGCAACAGCGAGGGAACCTTCCTCGGCGCCAACGTGCCGTGCTCGCCCAACTGCTTCACGCCGGTCGCGCCGATGAGCTGGGGAAAGGTGAAGTCGAACTTCCGCGGAGAGCCTGACGGCGATCGTTAGTGGTCAATCAGTGCGCGACGGTCCCCCCACCGCGGAACATGAAGTACACGGCTCCGCAGAGGCAGAGCGCGGCCCACAGGAAGTCCAGGCGGAGCGGCTGCCTCATGTAGAAGATCGAGAACGGAACGAAGACAACGAGCGTGATCACTTCCTGGAGGATCTTGAGCTGAGGAAGCGTGAGGACGCCGAATCCGATCCGGTTGGCCGGTACCTGGAGCAGATACTCGAAGAGCGCGATTCCCCAGCTGACGAGGGCTGCGATGATCCACGGCCTGTCTCCCAGGTTTCGGAGATGGGCGTACCAGGCAAAGGTCATGAACACGTTCGAGAGACAGAGGAGGACGATCGTCCAGGCGTAGGGCGGCATCTCAGTCCGCCCCCACGATCTGCCTCGAGCGGGCGAGTGCATCGTCGATGTCTCTACAGATGTTTCGCGCGTCGAGTTCGTTCAGGAGTCCCGACCGATCGAGAAGATTCAGGGTCGACTTGGGGGCGCCGGAGAGAACCACCTGGGTGCCGTCCTTTCGCGCCTTCTCGAGCACGTCCTGGAGCGCGCGGAGAGCGGTGGCGTCGACTCCATGCACCTCCCGCATCCGAAGGATCAAGACCTTGGGTGGCCGCTGGATCTGGGCCAGCGCGTCCTTGAACTTGCTCGCTGCTCCGAAGAAGAACGGACCGTAGATCTCGAACACGGCGACTCCCTCCGGCACCGATCGAGTCGCGATGGCGTTCGGGTCGCGGGCCGTGCCGTCCTCTTCCTCCCTCAGCATCTCTGTCGCGTATCCCACCTGGGCAAGCATCGCCATCCGTCGCATGAAGAGGAACGCGGCGAGCACGATGCCGACCTCGAGCGCGACGGTGAGATCGACGAGCACGGTGAGGAAGAACGTGATGAGGAGGACGGCGACGTCGCTCCGCGGACTCCGGAAGAGGTGCCGGAAGACGCGCCACTCGCTCATGTTGTACGAGACGACGAGCAGGATTCCGGCCAGAGCCGGAATCGGGACGAGCGCGGCCCACCGTCCGAGGAAGAGGAGGATCAGGAGGAGTGTGACGGAGTGGACGATTCCCGCGATCGGCGTCCGTCCGCCGTTCCGGATGTTCGTCGCGGTCCGTGCGATCGCTCCCGTGGCCGGGATGCCGCCGAAGATAGGAGAGGCGAGGTTCGCGACCCCCTGCGCCACGAGTTCCATGTTGGACCGGTGATGGGTTCCCGCCATTCCGTCCGCGACGACCGCGGAGAGGAGGGATTCGATCGCGGCGAGAAGCGCGATCGAGAGGGCGGCGGGGGAGACATCCCGAACGAGCGCGAGGTCGAACTTCGGAATCGACGGGGTCGGGAGCATGTTCGGAACCTCACCGAACCGTCCACCGATCGTCTCGACCGGCAGAGAGAGTAGCTGCACGGCCGCGGTCGTCGCGAGGAGAGCCACGATCGGCCCCGGAACGCGCCGGGTGAGCCGAGGCATGGAGACGACGATGAGAAGCGACGCGAGTCCGACCGCGACCGCGTAGGGGTTCCACGTCGAGATGTGCGTCGCGTACGCCTCGATCTTGGGGATGAAGTCACCCGGGACCGACTCCATCTGGAGGCCGAGAAACTCGCGGACCTGAGAGGTCGCGATGATGAGTGCGATCCCGCTCGTGAACCCCACCGTCACCGGGTACGGCACGAACTTGACGACCGCGCCGAGCTTTGCGACCCCCATCGCGATGAGAAGGACGCCGGCCAGGAGCGTCGCCACCGCGAGCCCCTCATACCCGAACTCCTGGACCACTCCGTAGACGATGACGATGAAGGCGCCGGTCGGGCCGCCGATCTGGCAGCGACTCCCACCGAGGACGGAGATGAGGAAGCCGCCGATGATCGCGGTGTAGAGCCCCTGCTCCGGCTTCACTCCGGATGCGATGGCGAACGCGAGGGAGAGCGGAAGCGCGACGATGCCCACGATGAGTCCCGCGAAGAGGTCCTGTCGGAACCGGTCCCAGGAGTAGCCCTCCTGGAGGACGGTCCAGAGTTTCGGGACGAGGCGCGACTGTAGGTCGACCGGCGTGGACATGGGCTCTCCAGGACGAGTACGAAGATACGATTGCGCGGCAGAATACGACCCGGTCGTTCGAGAGGACAATGGGAATCGGGGGCCAGGGCCGGTTGGGGCGGCGGCCAAGGTCGAGCCAGCACGGCGGCCGGGGCCAAGACCACGACTGCCACAGACGCGACTGCGCCCAGAGATGCGACTCGGGCGAGTGACGCGACTCCGGCAAGACTAGGACTTGTTGCGGGGCCTCGCGGTGGGCGGAGTGTAGCGCCCACCTCGGGCGAACGTGCCGTTCTTTCCGAGCCGCGTCCGGTACCCGAGGTTGAGCGGGAGGACGGCTCGGGTGAATGCGGACCGCCCGATATAGGAGCGCTCCCGCCAGAAGCGCCGCGCGATCTCGCGCCGAGAGTAGAAGTGGCGCAGCACCCAGGCCGTCCCTTGGTCCAGGGTCTTGGGAGTCATGTGCGCGGGCTGGAAGACGACGTTGCTGAAGTCGTAGTGCGACCAGTCGTGGTCGAAGATCCGCCCGTCTCGCTCCATGTCCGTGAAGAGAGGCGTTCCGGGGAAAGGCGTCAGCCGCGTGGCCTGGAGTGCATCCACGTTCGCGTCGAGCAGGAACTCCAGTGTCCGTGGGAACACGTCCTCGCCGTCGTCGTCACCCCCGAACACGATTCCGGCGCATACGCCGATCCCCGCGGCGTGGAGTCGACGGACGGTCTCCGTGTAGTCCTTGGCCCGGCTTCGGCCCTTGCTCCACCGGTCGAGGTTCGACTGTGAGAGGGACTCGAAGCCGACGAAGAGTCCGCGGCAACCGCTCCGGGCGGCGAGTTCGAGGAGCGTCGGGTCGTTTGCGATCTGGCTGCTGCACTGGCTGAACCAGGTCTTGCCGAGCGGAATCATCGCGGCGAACAGCTCCTTCGCGTACTCACGGTCGGAGATGAGCGAGTCGTCCATGAAGAGAACGTGCCTCCCCACGGTCTTCAGCTCCTCGATCACCTGGGGGACGGGGCGGGTGCGGATCTGGTACCGGTGGAACGCGGACACGGAACAGAAGCGACACCGATAGGGACAGCCTCGCGTGGCCTGGACCACGTTCCCGGAGATGTAGGCGCGTTTCTTGACGAGCGACCGATCGGGACTCGGAACGTTCGCGAGGTCGATCGGGTCGCTCTCGTAGACCCCGCGAAGCCTGCCGCCGCGAAAGTCCTCCATCATCGCCGGGACGTTCGCTTCTGCTTCGCCGACGCACACGGCATCCGCGTGGGCCAACGCTTCCTCCGGGAGGAAGGTCGGATGATAGCCGCCCAGGATGACCGGCACGCCACGCGCACGGAATCGATCGGCCACTTCGTAGGCGCGGGGTGCGTTGAACGTCATCAGGGAGATCCCGACGAGATCGACGTCGTCCCCGAAGTCGATCGGCTCCACGTCTTCGTCCACGATCCGAGTTTCGACATCGGGTGGCATCGAGGCGGCGACGTAGAGGCTCGGCAGCATCGAAAAGCGGAAGACGCGCGGCCCGAGCCCACGTCCGCGCTCCCGTGCGCGCCAGAGCGGCGCCGTCGGGTTGATGAGGGTGAAGCGGATCCGGTCCATCCCAACCCCCGATCTCCTCCACCGCGGTGGAGGGAGTGCTGCGCTGGCGAGAAGGTACGGCGGCGCGGCACCCGCGTGCAAGCTCGGCTCGGTCACCGGACCCTCATCACGGGGCTCCGGTCGGCGGCTGGCGTGGGCCGCCAGCGTCGGCGGAGGAGGGTCAGCGAACGATGGTGACCGGTCCCGCTGCGATCGGTCCGTGCTCTGCGCTCAGTCGGAGCATGTACCGACCCGTCGGAAGCGAGCCCGCGTTCCAACGAGGAACGTCCGGATCGAACCGTTCCGAGCGGATCCTCCGCCCCGACGCATCGAGCAGTTCGAGTCGGAGGCGATCGGTCCGCACCTGCCTCTGTTCGAGGATCGTCGCGACGTTCTCGAGAGTTGCCGTGCCGGTCACCGGGTTCGGAGCGACCCGGAGGGAACCGAGCCGTCCTTGGGCGTCTGCCAGGCCGCTGCCATTCGATCCGCTCTGTCCGCCGATGTCCGAAGGATCGTTTGGAGACTCGAGGACGAGCGTGGCGAAGTTGCCTCCCGTGGTCCAGACGAGCTCGTCCCGTCCGTTCTGGTTCACGTCATGCGAAAAGACTCCGTGGTGCCATGTGCCGTTCGGGTCCGGTTGTTCGTATACCTTCTCCCAGTTCCCGGGCCCGATCGGCTCGTAGATGGAGAGGTGTTCTGCGATGTCCGTGATGTAGTACGTCGGTCCACCGAGTTCGAGTTGCGCGAGTGCGCAGGAAGAGAGTCCCACGTAGCCGTCGTCTTCCACCAGGGTGTCGACGATCTCGTACGTGTCGTTTCCCGAAGCCTCGAAGACGTAGGTCGTCCAGCCCTGGATCCGGCTTCCCTGAAGGAAGAACTCGGGCTTTCCGTTCCCGTCCGTATCCTCTCCGCCGATACACCAGAACGCGTTGTAGACGCCTGTCTCGAGCGTGAACGTCTCCGTCCAGGTGTCGTCCGCGCTCGATTCGAACACGTGGAGGTCACCCTCCAGCCCGCAGAACACGATCTCGATCAGGCCGTCCTGGTCGAAATCGCCGATCGCCTTCCGTCCTTTGTCGCCCCGTCCCGTGGGGGCCTCGAGGACGAGCGAGAACGAGTTGTTTCCCGTGCTCTCGTAGATGAGAAGAGCTGAGTCTCCCTCCCAAGGGTTACGGGAGTGGATGATCTCCATCTTGCCGTCCCGATCCGTGTCGCCCACCGCCGTGTAGCCGACGATGTTCTCGAGGAGTGGGGAGCGCCAGGCGAGCAAGGTCGGGTGGCTCGAGACGTCCGGGCTCTCGTAGACGTAGATCCAGTTGCCGTCCTGTCCGATCACTTCAGACAGTCCATCGCCATCGAGGTCAGAGACGGCGTAGGGGATGAGTGACGGGCCCGCGTACTCCTCCGTGTAGGTGTCGTCGCCCTGATCCTCGAGCACACGGAAGTGGAAGTCGCCGTTCGAGCCGTTGTAGAGGATGATCTCGTTCTTCGCATCGTGGTCGGTGTCCCCGAACGCGACCGACTCGAAGAGGGCGATCGGGAGTTCGGCGATCGGGGGGAGCGGCCCGCTGCCAGGAGTGAGCGGGATCCGCCCGGCGAAGGTGGGGCCCTGCCGAACCGGTGATCCGGGCGTGAGGTGATGATTGGAAGCGCCCGTTACCGGGTCGATCCAGCGAGCGGGTGCGACCGTCCCCGTCTGCGCTGCGAGTGGGTCGACCCACTCCGCGGATCCGGTGTTTGCCCCCCCGATCCCGGCGGTGCCGGCGGTGAGCACCAGAGCCGAGGCGAGTGCGCCGCGCCGGAGCGACACGGTCCCACTGAGGAGTGGCCAAAGGTTGGATGAACGCACGAACACCTCCTGAGTCTCGGCCGCCGCGCTAGGCCCGACGGCCGGCTACCCCCCAGACATTCCAGTCCGCCCGAGTTGCGGAAAAACCGGTGGGAGTGCGACACACTTTCTGCGGCCGGAACTCCTGTCCCCGTCGCCTGGGGAGCGGTAGAGTCCTCTGTTCCCGCGGGGCGGAATGCGCGGAGGGGGCGGAGGGACGGAGCCGACGGCTCTCCCTTCTCAGTTCCCATCCGCCGGCGCCGGCCGCGTTGCCACCCCGCCGCTTCGAGCGGCAAAGGAGGACACCTCGACATGGTCTTGCTCTATCTCAACTCCGACCGCATGGGGCAGGGAGACGACACCCTGGGCCGGAAGCTCCTTCTCGCGTTTCTCAAGGAGCTCGCCGCGTCTGACGTCCACGTGGACCTGATCGGCTGCGTCAACGACGGGGTCCGCCTCACCTCCAAGGGGAGCGCGGCGCTCGAGTCGCTGGAGGCCCTCGCGGCGAAGGGGGCGAAGGTTGCGAGTTGCGGGACCTGCCTCGACCATCTCGGCATCCGGGACGACCTCGCGATCGGCGAAGTGGGGAACATGGCCCAGACGGTCCAGGTGATGGCGACCGCGGAGCGGATCCTGCGTCCCTGCTGATCGGTCTAGCCCCGGCGGCCCGGCGCCGCTCTCGAGCCCGGCCGCGGCGGGCTGCGCGGCGCTCCCGCACTCCGTTGCCGCCGCCCGGGCTACGGACCGATTCCGGCGGATTCCCGAAACCTCGCCCTCGGGAATGCGTCGTACAGGCTAGGTGCAAGGGGCTTCGCGGCCCCTTGCGTGTGTTTGGACGTTCGACCAGCCAAGATCCGCGTCCGCCCCGCGAGTGGGGCAGGCCGGTGGCCATCGCCGAGGAGGAGCCCCGACGTGACCCCGACCTTCCGTAGGACCCCAGCCGAACGACTCGTGGCACCTCTGGAGCGCTTTCTCCACACCCAGGCGTCCGGTGGAATCCTGCTCCTCCTCTGCACGATCATCGCCCTCATCTGGGCCAACAGCAGTTTCGGTGGGTCGTACGTCGAGCTGTGGAAGAAGACGGAAGTCGGCTTCACGCTCGGTGGGTTCGAGATCTCCCATCCTCTCTACTGGTGGGTCAACGATGGGCTCATGGCGATCTTCTTCTTCGTCGTCGGGCTCGAGATCAAGCGGGAGATCCTGATCGGCGAACTCTCGTCGAGGCGGCAGGCGATTCTTCCCGTGGCGGCCGCGTTCGGTGGAATGATCGTCCCCGCCGTCCTCTACGCCGTCTTCAATCGTGAGGGCGTGGCGAGTAGTGGATGGGGGATCCCGATGGCGACCGACATCGCGTTCGCCATCGGCATCCTCTCCCTCCTCGGCAAGCGGGTTCCGGTCGCGCTCAAGGTGTTCCTCACGGCGCTCGCCATTGCGGACGACCTCGGTGCCGTCCTCGTCATCGCGTTCTTCTACACGACGGCCGTCTCGCTCCAGGGGCTCGCCATCGCTGGGGCCGCGCTCATCGGAATGGTGGTGCTGAACCGGCTCGAAGTGCGGAACATCCTCCCGTACCTCCTCGGCGGAATCGTCCTCTGGTTCGGCTTCGTGATCTCGGGGATCCACCCGACAGTGGGCGGGGTGCTCGCGGCCCTCACCATCCCCGCGAGCCAGCGGATCGACATCGACAAGTTCCTCGCCGTGAGCAAGCGGGCCCTGGCCCGCTTCGAGGCGGACCAGACCCGTGGGTCGGACGACCTCCCGAGCCGCGTCCAACGCGACGCACTCGGTGAACTCGACCTCGCGACCGACTATGTCGAGATGCCGATGCGTCGTCTCGAGGACACGCTCCATCCCTGGGTCTCTTACCTCATCATGCCGCTCTTCGCGCTCGCGAACGCGGGAGTGGCGATCGACGCGGGGCTCGGCAAGGTGGTGACGAGTCCGGTCGCGCTCGGCGTCGTCCTGGGCCTCGTGCTCGGCAAGCCGATCGGCATCTTCCTCTTCTCCTGGGTCGCGGTGAAGCTCGGCATCGCGGAGCTACCGCGTGGCGTCGCGTGGCGTTCCATCCTGGGCGCGGGCAGCCTCGCGGGGATCGGGTTCACGATGTCGATCTTCATCGCCGGGCTCGCCTTCGGTGGCGACGAGAGCCTGCTCAAGACGTCCAAGCTCGCGATCCTCGCCGCGTCGCTGCTCTCGGGGATCCTCGGCTCGATCGCCCTCGTTTCGGCGACGCGTTCCTCCGACTCCGCCTCCGCGACGAGCCCGGCCTAGCGGGCTCAGACCGAGGCAGTGCCTTCCGCGCACTCCACCAGCACTCCCTGGCCGTTCTCGTCCTGGCCGAGGATGTAGAGCGCTCCGTTGTCGCCGAAGCAGAGGCCGTTCCAGAATGCGACTTCGTCGGGCATCTCGTACGTGTCCGTGACCTTTCCCGTCTGCGGATTCGATCCGGACGATCACGCTCGTCAGGACGTCCGCCGATCGCCCACATCTCGGACCCGTGGAACGCGAGGGCACGAACGGGGCGGGGGAACCAGATCCGGCGGACGAGTACGTCCGGCTCCGCGTTCGCGTCGACCTCGTAGAAGTAGTACGTCTCGTTGCTCGTCGGGCCGTGCAGCCAGAGGTGCCCGGAAGCGGGATCGTAGGCTGCGCCGCGGATCGCGATCTGCTCCGAGAGATCGTCGGTGCTCACGACGTCATAGGTGTTCGCAGTGTCGTGACGATAGGCATCGGGGCTTCCCCCGCACCCGCAATGCGACCAGAACTGCCCGCTCTGCACGGACTGGATATGGCGGCCCGTGGAGGATCCCAGGCTCGGCCCCATCGTTCCCGTGTTGGGGTCGAACTGCTCGAGGTTCCGGTCGTTGGACGTGTAGACGAGGTTGCCCGCGAGCGGGACGATGTCGGTGAAGTAGGACGGCTGGGGGAGCCCGTTCCACCGCCGAACGATCGGAAGCGGCTCGCACTGGAGTCCTCCGGGCACGGGCTGTCGGGCGAGGAGTGCGGCGTGGCCTGCACCGTTCGCGATGCCCATGAAGTCTTCGTCGACGACCACGATGGGGAAGACCTCGGCGCGCCCGGCCAGGCTGACCAGGTTCGGTTCCCGCCCCAGGTCGAGCGCGAGCGTGCGTCCATCGAAGAGTGCGAATGCGCGCACGCAGTCCCTCGCGTTCGTGATGAGGTCGTGGAAGTAGATCCGCGCGCGGCCGTCGCCTTCGAGATCGAACGCGGTGACACGTGTGTTGGCCAGCGCGGCGGAGAGGAGCGAGCCCTCCTGGAGGACCCAGGAGTCGAGGACGAGCGAGTCGGGGAATGCGAGGTTCGGGTTCGCGTCGGGGAACTCGATCTGTACCTGCTCATCGAGAACGGGGCGGGCCTCGTCCTTCGAGCAACCGACGAGTACGCCGAGTGCGAGCGCTGTTGCCGTGGCTGCGAGCGGCAGGCGGCTCCGCGGAGAGACCGTCCTTCGAGAGAGCGTGCGCGAGGTTCGCTCCTTCGTGGCGGTCGCAGTCGGTGCGTGAGCCTTCGTTTCGGCGTTCCTCGGCAGCGGATGGTTCCGGGAGGTCGTCATCGGTTCGTCTCCTAGTGGATGCAGGGACCGGTTCACCGCCCAACCTCGGGCGGCCGTTCTCCCAGGACTACGCAGTTCGTTCTCTCCGACTGCCACGAAACTTCTCGTGGCAGTGCCGGGGCTGGGCTTGCGTACTCCCGATCGAGCCGCCCGACCGGGGACGGCGCGCTCCGGGGCCCGAAACGAGTTCGGGTCGAGCGAACCCGAGTCCGGCCTGGCGAGCCCAGGTCGATCCAATCGAAGCGGAGTCCGGCCTCGTGAACTCGAGGCCGGATGCGAACGGACCCCAGTCGCACACCGCGCACGAAATGAGGAAAGCGAAGATGCGAACCACGAACTCGACCACTCCGGTCCCGAGCCTTCCCCTCTGGGCCCGGCTCTGCGTGCTCGTCTGGCTCTGGGGAGGGGTGCTCGCGCTCCGGTTCCTCGTCGGCGCGCTCGAGCCGATCCCGGCCGTCGGCCTGGCGACCTTTGCGTCCCTCTGCTCGTTCGTCGCGATCGGCACGGGGCGGCGACGGGAGCCGAGCCTCGAGATCCGTGGTGGGCTGACCGGCCGCCAGGCCAGGCGGATCGCCTGGCGGCCGTCGGTGGTACCATCGGCAGATCCATGAGAGAGTCACGTGCCCAGATCGTCGAGCGCCTCTTCAGGAGGCCGCGGACCTCGCTCCGGCGGGCGCGACGGAGTTCCTCGCGCGAGGAAACGGCGGGTGATCCGTCGCTCGCGGATGAGGTGCGTGATCTGCTCTCGCACTTCAAGAGCCGCCTCCGACACGTTCCTCGGCCCGGGCCCGATACCGTCTCCGGCCGATGTGTTCGGGCTGGGCGCACTGCAGGGCGGAGCTTCGAACTCTCACGACGGCGGCACCTCTCGGAGGCCGACTCCTGAGCAGACGGCGGAGCAGGCTTCGGAGCGATCCTGATCGGATCGGGAGCTATGCGGTTCTGGGTGAAGTCGGCCGGGGCGGGATGGGGATCGTCTATCGGGCACTCGACCCCCGCCTCCAGAGGAGGTTGCGATCAAGCGGGTCGGCCCGAGGCCGCGGCCAGGATCCGGCCTGGAGCGAGAGGTTCCTCACCAGCGAGGGCTGCTCGTCGATCAGCCACCCGAACATCGCCACCGTCTTCTCTCTCGAGGATACGGGGGACCAGACGTTCCTCACGATGGAGCTGGTTCGTGGCGAGTCGCTCGCGGATCGCACGTCGCGCGGGCCGCTGTCGCTCGATGATGCTCTCGCGGTCGGGCAACAGATCTGTTCCGCGGTGGAAGCGGCGCACGACAAGAAGGTGCTCCACCTCGATCTCAAGCCGCTCAACGTGATGATCACGGAGACGGACGCGGTCAAGGTGCTCGACTTCGGACTCGCGCGATCGGTCTCAGGGGCCGGCGATGGCATCACGAGCGCACTCCGGGCGGGAACGCCCGGCTACATGAGTCCTGAGCAGATCGAGTCGGGCGAAGTCGGAATGGAGACCGACGTCTGGGGCCTGGGCTGCCTCTTCTACGAATGCCTGAGTGGCCGGCCCGCGTTTCCGGGAGAGACGGCGCTGGATCGCCTCAAGCGCTCCCTGTCCATGGAGCCGGACTTCGGGGGGCTGCCGGACGAGCTTCCGTCCGCGCTCCGGACCTTGCTCCGGTCCTGCTTCGCGCGGCCGCGCACGGACCGTCTCGCCTCCGTCCGCACACTCCGTCGTGCGATCGAGGAGGAGATCGCCGGGCGTGCCCGCGTCGCTGCCGTCGGACGGCTTGGTGCCGTGCCCACTCCGGGAGTCGCGGACCCGTCGCAACGCGCCGAACTCCCTGCTGCGCTCACGCGGTTCGTGGGCCGAGCGGCGGACATCGATTCGATCGCGGCACTTCTCGGCGAACATCGGCTCGTCTCGATGGTCGGGCCGGGCGGTGCCGGGAAGTCCCGTCTCTCGGTCGAGTCGGCCAGACGCGTACTTTCCCGATTCCCCCACGGCGCGTGTTTCGCGGAGTTCGCGCCCGTGACCGACCCCCGCTCGACCGCGAGCGTCCTCCTCGCGCTCCTCGGTGGCCGGGATGCGTCCGGACGCGCTCCGCTCGCGGGAATCCACGAGTTCCTCCGGGGACGCGAGTTCCTCCTCATCCTCGACAACTGCGAGCACCTCGTCACCGCGATCGCCCCGCTCGTCGAGCAGCTCCTCGTCGAGCATCCGAAACTCGTAGTGCTGGCGACGAGTCGAGAGGCGCTCGGGGTGCCCGGCGAGTGGATCTACCGGGTTCCACCGATGGAGGAATCGGCGGTGGAACTCTTCATCGATCGCGCCATGGCCGCGCGGCCGGGGTTCGAAGCCGACGAGGCCACCCTCGAGGTGATCCGCACGATCTGCCGGCGGCTGGACGGTCTGCCACTCGCGGTCGAGCTGGCGGCCGCTCGAACACGGATGCTCCGTCCCGAGGAGATCCTGGAGCGACTCGACGACCGGTTCCGCCTCCTCGGGAGCGGCTCCAACACCTCCCTGCCGCGCCACCGCACTCTGAAGGCGCTCATCGACTGGAGCTACGAACAGCTCGAGGAACGCGAACAGATGTTTTTCCAGCGGCTCTCCGTGTTTTCCGGAGGGTTCACACTCGAAGCGGCGGAGTCGGTCGCCACGGGCGACGGGATCGAGGCGTGGGAAGCCCTCGACCTCCTGGGACGCCTCGTCGAGAAGTCGCTCGTCGAGATGATGGCGACCGCCGACCCTGGCGGCCGCGCCCGCTACCGGATGCTCGACACCGTGCACGAGTACGGCCGGCGGGCGCTCGGGCTGAGGTCATCGGCCGAAGTGGCCCACCGGCGGTACTTCGCCGAACTCGCCGAGACCTACAACACGGAGTTCACCGGAAGGGACCTTCCGACGACGCTCGATCGTGTCGAGGCGGACCTCGCGAACTTCAGGAAGGCGATCGAGTCCGGTCTCGACGAGAACCCGCCGGCGAAGGAGATCGTGCCGATCGCGATCATGCTCCTCGGCTTCGGCAACATGCGGGGAAGATGGGCGGAGACGCGCCAGATCGGCGAGGCCGTGATCTCGAGGTTCGAGTTCGACGATCCGATGTGCGAAGCGCGGGGTCACCTCTGCCACCGCATCGGGAACCTCGCGAATGCACAAGGCGATACCGCCACGACGATGCAGTACTTCGACGAGGCTTCGGCGATCTGGGACCATCTCGGGATCCACCGGAACCGCGCGGCCATCCTCAACAACAAAGGGCTCGTCGCGCAACGGACCGGGGACTACGAGCGGGCGGAGACGCTCTTCCTCGAGGCCCTCGCGATCAATCGGGAACACGGGAATCGCGACTTCGAGGCAACGAATCTCAACAACCTCGGCATGTGCGCGAACGAGGTCGGGCGGACGATGGAGGCGCTTCGCTACTACGAGGACGCCGTCCGGATGGCGAGAGAAATCGAGCACGAGTACTACCTCGCGATGTTCCTCGACAACCTCGCGATCGTGGCCGCTGACCTCGGCAAACTCGATCGGGGCGTCGAGCTGCACGAGGAGTCGCTCTTCCTCCACAGGAAGCTGGGCAACAAACGAGGGGAGGCGAGCACTCTCCTCAACCTGGCCTCGACCCTCCGAAGTCTCGGCCAGCAGAAGCAGGCGTATGAGAACGTCCGCATCGGGCTCGCGATCAAGAAGGAGATCGGGGATGCCCGGGGCGTCGTCTTCTCATTGGAGAATCTCGCCGCTAGCCTCGTCGAACTGGGGGAGCCCGCCCGGGTCGTACGTGTGCTCGCCTGCGCGCAGGCGGCACGGGAGAGTCGCTCCATGCCGCGGACGGCCGCCCAGGAACGGGAGTGCGTCCGCTGCCTGGAGCGCGTACGGGAGTCCCTCACGCAGGCGGAGTACGACCAAGCCTGGGCAGTCGGATGCCGGCTCAGTCCCGAGGAAGCCGCTGAAGAGGCCGTCGAGCTGGACTGACGAGCCGGCTACGACTCGCGCGTCATGTCCCGGTGGAGCCGGGCCTGGATGTACCGCCACTCCCGGTCGACCGTGCGGAGCGAGATCCCGAGGGTGTGGGCGACCTCCTCTCGGTCGAGCCCTCCGAAGTAGCGCAGCGCGACGATCTGCCCTTTGCGAGGATCTTCCGCCTCCAACGTTGCCAGTGCCCGGTCGAGGGCGAGGATGTCTGCACTCGGCGGCTCGATCGGGAGGTCGACATCGTCGACGTTCGCATGCTCCTGACCGCCGCCCCGCTTCGCCGCGCTCCTGCGCCTGGCCTGATCGACGAGAATGTGCCGCATCGCCTGCGCGGCCGACGCGAAGAAGTGCGCGCGGTTCTCCCAGCCCGGTGTGTCGTCGCCGACGAGCTTGAGATAGGCCTCGTGGACGAGTGCCGTCGGCTGGAGCGTCTGCCCCGCCGGAATCCGGGACATGCGCGCGCGGGCCAGACGTCAGCTCGCCGTAGACCAGCGGAAGCAACGCGTCGACGGCTCCAGAGTCTCCGGCGCGGATCGCGCCGAGGACCTGGGTGACCATGCTCTTGGGGTCCTGGGTCATGTGGGGCCGAGGATACCAGGAATTCGGCTTCCGAGGCGGGACAAGACGGTACCGAGGGCCGGGTCCCGGCTGCGCTGACCGCCGACCGCCGGTCGTCCCGCCCGGGGCGCCACGGTCGCTCTTGTTCTGGCCCCCGATCGCCCGTGGGTCCCTCCCAACCGCGACATCTTTCTCGATTTTTCGTGGCAGTTTCTGGGGTCGGCCTACGGATGTCTCCATGAACCCGAGACAGAGACAACCGACAGGGGACACCGCAATGACGATCCAGCGAGCGAACCGCCCAGTGAGCAGAGAGTCCGAGGCGCTGAAGGCCACCCGGTCGGGCGGACTCGGCGGGATCCGGTTCGACGCCGAGACGCTCAGGGCCTGGATCAGGGGCCTGGTCGGTATGGACGCGAAGCTCGAGGCCGGAGCGCTCGTCGCCGACGTGACCTGCGGAGTCGGCAGCGCGACCTTGGCGCTCGCCCTCGCCTACCCCCGCTCGACGTTCCGTGGATTCGATCCCCACGAGGCCTCGGTCGCGGAGGCCCGCGCCGCGGCCGGACGATCCGACGCCGGCAACATCCGGTTCGAGACGTCTCTGCCCCACGAGTTTCCGGGTCGACGTTACGACCTGATCACCACGTTCAGTCCGGAGCGATTCACCGGAGATGTCCGCCGGATCGTGACCCGGATTCGGGAAGCGCTCTCGGAAGACGGCGGCGTCTGGATGCTCGTCCTTCCGAAGCGTCAGTTCCCCGTGCACGGAGAGGTAGAAGCAGCGGCACATCTGGGCGCGTTCTCGCGGGTCCGCGTCGCCGCCGAGACGAGCTGGTACACCGTCATCGAAGCGATCCGTTGAGCCGCAAGGCCCAGCAACGACGGGTTCGAACGGCGACCGACCGGTATCTGACCAAACCGACCGCGCTGACCGAACCGACCAGAGACCGAGCCGACCAAGCAGACCGAGCCGACCAAGCAGACCGAACGGACCAAGCAGACAAACAGACCGAACAGACCACATCGACTGAACTGCCGAGCCCAAAAGCCAGCACCGATCGAAGAAGGAGAATCGAACCATGAAGCGCTTCCTGATCTTTGCCTACGGAGTCGTCAGCTATCTGATGTTCCTCGCCACGTTCACTTACGCCATCGGATTCATCGGAAACATCGGAGTGCCGCGTGCCATCGACGGCATCGTGCAGGCGCCGCTCGGGAAGGCGCTCCTCGTGAACCTCGCCCTTCTCGCCGTGTTCGCCGTCCAGCACAGCCTCATGGCGCGGCGCGGATTCAAGGAACGGTGGACGAAGCTGATTCCGCCGGCCGCGGAGAGGAGCACCTACGTGCTCTTCTCGAACCTCGCCCTGATCCTGCTCATGCGGTTCTGGGAGCCGATGGGAGGACAGATCTGGAACGTGACGGCGCTGCCCGCCAAGATCGCGCTTTACGGAGTGTTCGGCCTCGGGTGGGGGATCGTTCTCCTCTCGACCTTCCTCCTCAACCACTTCGACCTCTTCGGACTCCGCCAGGTCTGGCTCCATCTGCGCGGGAAGGAATACACGCCGCTCCGGTTCGGAACGCCACTTCTCTACAGGACCGTACGGCACCCGCTCTACGTCGGATTCATCCTGGGGATGTGGGCCACCCCGACCATGACGCTCGCCCACCTCGTCTTCGCCGCCATGGCGACGGCCTACATGCTGGTCGCGATCCAGCTCGAAGAGCGCGACCTCGAGGCCGCGCATCCGGAGTACCGCACCTACAAGAAGCAGGTCCCGATGCTGGTGCCGACCTTCCGTCGGTAAGGGGCCGCCTCCGCCGGTCCCCCCGCCCGGGCAACCGGGCGGGGAACCGGACGGAGACCACGTCGTGAGCACGAGAGAGGAAGGAGCCGAGAGATGTACGCCGCCGAGATGATGAGCATTGCCGGGACCGATGGCATGGGCGGAAGGGCCGCCGGGGTGATGTCGACTGACTCGAACGTCGCTCGTACGAAGACGGCGAGCGCGACGGTGGCCGCCGGGAAGACTGCTACCGCGGTGTCGATGCCGGAATGGAAGCGTCGACTGTACGTGGCGCTTGGAGCGATCTCCGTGGCGCTCGGGATGGTGGGCGCGTTCGTTCCCGGGCTTCCGACCACCGTCTTCCTCATCGTCGCGTCCTGGTTCTTCACGCGGAGTTCGCCTCGACTCGAGGCGCGGCTCCTGAGTCATCCGCGGTTCGGCGCCCCGCTCCGGAGATTCCTGGAGGAGCGGACGATGCCGCGGCGGGCGAAGGTCACCGCCCTTGGTTCGATGTGGGGAGGGGCCGGGGTGAGTTGCGCCGGCGCGATCGGTGGCGGACTACCGCTGCTGCTGCCGCTCCTCGTCGTGTGCGCAGCTCTGATCGGCAGTGGCGCGGTTCTCTTTGGGTGTCGCACTGCGTGAGAGCCGGTGCAGGCGCGGCCCGAGAGCGTCGCAAACGAGAAAGGCCCGGGTCTAGTCCCGGGCCTGTCGTCGTCTTCGCGGGCCGTCTCGTGTCTCCAACCGCTCCGGGGTCTCATGCCCACGGCACAGACGGAGGGGAGGTGCAGCCGGGAAGATCAAGCACGTGCTAATCGAGCACGTGGATGTTCTTCCGGGAGCATATCTCTTTCAGCTGCTCAGGCCAAATGGTGACGCTCACTTCTCCGAGATGTGCTTTCCGAAGAAGGAGCATGACCGTGCGTGCCTGCCCGATGCCGCCGCCGATCGAGAGCGGAATCTCGTCGTTCAGGATCGCCTGATGGTACGGGAGCTTCAGGAAGTCCATCTGACCGCTCAGCTCGAGCTGCTGCTTCAGAGTCTCCTTCGTGACGCGAACACCCAT
>JAWKQE010000009.1:0-195811 GCA_041390305.1 Candidatus Eiseniibacteriota bacterium | reverse complement strand
CGACCTCAAAGACGTCGAGAAAGACCGGATCCATCCGAAGAAGCGGTTCCGTCCGATCGCCTCGGGCCGGATCTCCGTGCGTTTCGCCCAGGTCATGCTCGTCGTACTGCTCCTGGCGGGGCTGGCGATCGGGTGGAGCCTGGGGAGAGGGTTTCTCATCATCGGCGCGGTCTACTTCGCGCTCAACGTTGCATACACGTTGCGTCTCAAGAACGTCGTCATCCTCGACGTCATGATCATCGCGATGGGGTTCGTGCTTCGGGCCGTGGCCGGCGTCGAGCTGCTGGAGTCGAGGGAGGTGATTTCGCCTTGGCTCCTCATCTGCACGCTGTTCCTCGCTCTCTTCCTCGCCGTCTGCAAGCGGAGGAACGAGCGTGTCCTGCTCGCGGACCAGGCCGAGGGACACCGGAGCACGCTTCAGGAGTATCCACCCGAGCTCATCGACCAGCTCGTGCCCGTGGTCACGGCGGCGACGGTCATCTCCTATGCGACCTATACCGTGAGTCCGCAGACGGTCGCGAACTTCGGGACCGGGGCACTCGTCTACACGATCCCGTTCGTCGTCTTCGGCATCTTCCGCTATCTCTACCTCGTCTACCGGAGGCAGGGCGGGGGCTCTCCGTCCGAGGTGCTGCTGACGGACATCCCCACGCTCGGAAACGTCCTCCTCTGGGGAGTCACCGTGATCCTCATCCTGACGTTCGCCGCGAAGCCATGACCGGGCCGGTTGTGTGGCCAGGTGGGGGAGAGACGGTTCGGGTCTCCGCGCCGGCCAAGGTGAACCTGGCTCTGGAAGTGGTCGGGAAGCGTCCCGACGGGTACCACGAGCTGGCCACGATCTTCCAGACGATCGACCTCCGCGACGAGGTGGATGTCGTCCTTCGCGCGGAGCCCGGCATCGATCTCGAGGTTCGCTACGAGGGGTTCGACGGGTTCGAACGGGGTGACGGGCCCGAGCGGGGTGAGGGCGACACGTCCCTTCCCGACCTGGGACCGGCGGAGCGGAACCTCGTCGTCCGGGCGGGGGCGGCCTTGTTGGCGGCGGCCGGACGAACGGCTGGGGGGGCCGGATGGGCCGGACAGACCGGACAGACCGGACAGACCGGACAGGCCGGAGAGGCCGGAGAGGCCGCCCGAGAGAACGCCGGGCGGGTCGGGAACCGGGGGGCCCGATTCCGGCTGACGAAGCGGATCCCGGTGGGCGCCGGGCTCGGGGGTGGGTCGTCCGACGCCGCCGCGGCGCTCGTCGGGCTCAATCATCTCCTCGGGGACGACGGCGTCTCGGACGCCGATCTCCACGAAATCGCGGCGTCCCTCGGTGCCGACGTGCCGTTCTTCCTCGTCGGGGGGACCTGCCTCGGCAGGGGAATCGGAGAACTCCTCACGCCTCTCCCGTCCTGCCCTGAGATATCGCTCGTGGTCGTCTTTCCAAATGTCGCTGTCTCTACGAGTTCGGTGTTCGGCCGTCTCGAATCCGGATTGACACCCCCTGGTCCCCTGGCTAGGATGTCCCCGCTCGATATCCGGCCCGATTTCTGGAGTCGGGACTGGGCGGACTTCCGGAACGATTTGGAACCCCACGTGGCCGTCGACGGCTCGGCGGTGGCAGAGGTTCTTCGTACGTTCCGGAGCCTGGGTTCGAGCTTTTCGCGCATGAGCGGCAGCGGGTCTGCCGTATTCGGGGTGGCTCCAGACGAGGGGCAGGCGCGGGAGTGGATGGAGCGGTTTCGGGCCCAGGGGTACTGGGCAAGGGCCGTCCGACCGACGAGAGCTGGGTGTCGCCTCCTGAAATCGGGAGTCGACTGACCGGGGCGGTTCACTGGAGAGAACCGCGGCACGGCTCGCCAGAGTCCCCTGCGATCGGGGCACGCATGGAAGGTGGTGAGTCCATGGACATCCGGATCACAGAGATTCGCATCTCTCTCCGGGACGACGAGAAACTGAAGGCGTTCGTGACGATCACGCTGGAGGGTTGCTTCGTCGTGCGGGGAATGAAGATCATCAAGGGCAACCAGGGGATGTTCGTGGCGATGCCGAGTCGGCGAAAGCCGGACGGTACCTACCAGGACATCTGCCACCCGATCAACCAGGCGACCCGGGAGCGGATCGAGAATCAGATCCTGGAGAAGTATCGCCAGGAGCTCGAGGGAACCCTGGTCAAGTAGCGCCTTCGTAGGGGCGTAGCCAAGTGGTACGGCATCGGGTTTTGGTCCCGACATCCGCAGGTTCGAATCCTGCCGCCCCTGCCATTTTCTCGAGTGCGCCCCGGACCCTGCCGTAGGGCCCGAGGCGTCCGCGGCGGCGCCAGTCGCGGCCCCAGCCGACCAGCCAACGGCGATCCCGGGGGGCTCGCTCAGGACCCGAACGGCGGCGAGCCGCCCAGATCGGATCCCGAATCAGCTCTGCGGCTTCCCAAGTCCTTCCCGTTCGTGTAGACTCCCGCTTTTGCGTCTATGGCCTGGGCCCGGACGGGGTCCGACGCTGGGCTGAAAATGCCCTTTGGAACGGAGAGTGTCGTGGTCGATTCGCTCAGAGTCTTCGCGGGGAATGCGCACCCCCGTCTGGCTGAGCAGATCTGTGCCTACCTCGGTGTGGACCGGGGAGAGGCGGAGGTCGGCGCGTTTCCCGATGGGGAAATCCGCGTCAAGATCAATGAGAACGTCCGTGGCTGTGACACGTTCATCGTCCAGCCGACCGGAGCCCCAGCCGAGAACCTCGTCGAACTGCTCGTCATGATCGACGCACTTCGTCGCGCCTCGGCCCGTCGGGTCACGGCGGTGCTTCCGTACTTCGGGTATGCACGCCAGGACCGGAAAGATCAGCCGCGTGTGCCGATCTCCTCGAAGCTCGTCGCCAACCTGATCACGACGGCGGGTGCGGAGCGCGTCCTCACCATGGACCTCCACTCGAGCCAGATCCAAGGATTCTTCGACATTCCCCTGGACCACATCTTCGCGGCGCCGGTGCTGATCGAGTACTTCCAGAGCAAAGAGATCCCGAACCTCACGGTCGTGGCACCGGACGTCGGGTCGCTCAAGATGGCGCGCGCCTATTCCAAGAGACTCAATGCTTCCCTCGCCCTGGTCGACAAGCGTCGCACGCGCGTCGACGACACCGAGGTGGATGAACCTGATCGGTGAGGTGGAGGAGCGGAACGTCGTGATCTTCGACGACGTGATCTCGACGGGGCGCACGATCGCGCGCGCGGCCGTCGAGCTCAAGAAGCGAGGCGCGACGAGCATTCGGGTGGGAGTGACCCACGGTGGGTTCGCTCCGGTCGCCCAGGAGATCCTGGGCGAAGCTCCGATCGAGGAGGTCGTCGTGACCGACTCGCTGCCGCCGAAGTCGATGGACCTGGGTGGCAAGCTGCAGACCCTGACCGTGAGCCGCCTCCTCGGAGAGGCGATCCGGAGGATCCACGAAGAGAGGTCACTGAGCTCGCTCTTCGTTTGATGGAAACCGACGGTTCGGACCAAGGGGGTCCGAACGAACTTGGAGGAAACCATGGAGTCGTTGGAGATTGCGGTCTCGACCCGTGAGGCCACCGGCAAGGGCGGCGCACGGAAGGTGCGTCGTGACGGCCGAGTTCCGGGCATTCTCTACAGCAAGCAGGAGAACCTCGCTCTCACCGTCGATCTCGGTGAGTTCAACAAGCTCCTGCGGCGCGCGTCGGAGGGGAACGCCCTCCTCGACGTGAAGGTCGAAGGTGGCAAGCAGGTGAAGGCGCTGATCAAGGAGATCCAGCGGGATCCGATCACCGGTACGCCGACGCACTTCGACTTCCTGCACATCGATATGGCCCAGAAGGTGAAGGTCCGCGTGCCGATCCACCTCCACGGGACTCCGGCCGGCGTGAAGCGCGGTGGAGTGCTCGAGGAGCGGCTCCGCGACCTCGACCTCGAGTGCGTGGCCTCCGAGATTCCCGCGTCGATCGACGTCGATATCAGCCCGCTCGGCCCGAACCAGGTGATCCATGTCCGTGACCTCAAGCGCGACGGCATCACGTTCCTGACTCCGGGTGAGTTCGTCATCGCTCAGGTCCTCGCGAAGAAGGGTACCGAGGGCGCCGAGGACGAAGCCGCGGGTGAGGCGCCGGCCGAGGGTGGCGAGGAGAGTCCGGAGGGCTGATCGCCCTCCGGTCCGTTCCCATGAACAGTTCGGGCGCCGCCGGAACGATCCGGTTCTTGGTGGGGCTCGGGAATCCTGGGGAGCGGTACGAGCGGACCCGGCACAACGTCGGCTTCCTCGTCCTCGACCGACTCGGCGGGACGGCGAACTGGCGGCGGTGCGGGCTCTGGATGGAGTCGGACGTGTCGGTTGGGGGGGAGCCGGTTCGGCTCGTGAAGCCCCTCACGTACATGAACCGAAGTGGAGAGGCTCTGGCGGAGCTCTTCCAGCGCGACGGTGGACGCCCCGAGGAGATGGTCGTGATCTACGACGACATCGACCTTCCCTGGGGACGGCTCCGGCTCCGCGCGCGAGGAGGTCCGGGGGGACACCGGGGGATGGAGTCCCTCGTCACCCTGCTGGAGTCCGAGAGCTTTCCCCGTCTACGGGTGGGGATCGGGGGGCCTCCGAGCGGACAGCCGCTGGAGGACTACGTGCTCGAAGAGGTTCGGGATTCGCTCTGGACCGAGTTCGAGTCGATCGTGGAGCAGGCGGCGGAAGCGGTTCGCCTGCTGCTCAAGGAGGGAGTCGGGCGGGCCATGAACAAGGTCAACCCGGGCCCTCGAGACCGAACCGAGCCGCGCGAAGCGCGCGAGCTGAACGGTGGAGGAAGTAGACACGATGGGTGAAGTGCCAGTAGGAGTGGCGATCGCGATCGGAGGGGGAGCCCTGGGACTCCTCTTCGCAGTGTACCTCGCCTTTGGTCGGGTGATGAACCAGGACCAGGGGAACGATCGGATGAAGGAGATCTCGGGTTACATCCGCGAGGGAGCCATGGCCTTCCTCGGTCGGGAGTACCGCAACATCGCGATCTTCATCGTCGCGATGGTCGTCCTCCTGATGGTGGGCGGCCTGGGCTGGGGAACGGCAGTGGCGTTCTTCTTCGGCGCGGCTTGCTCCATGGTCGCGGGTTTCGTCGGAATGCGGATCGCGACGGCGGCCAACGCCCGTACCGCCGCGGCCGCCCGGACGAGCTTCAACGCGGCGCTCCTCGTGGCCTTCCCGGGTGGGGCGGTCATGGGAATGACGGTGGCCGGGCTCGGGCTCTTCGGCCTGACGCTCCTTCTCACCATCTACTGGAAGCTCCACGGCCTCGACCTCGCGGCCGCGGACATCGCCGGCTTCTCGATGGGGGCGTCCTCGGTCGCACTCTTCGCGCGCGTGGGCGGCGGGATCTACACGAAGGCCGCGGACGTGGGTGCGGACCTCGTCGGCAAGGTCGAAGCGGGAATCCCCGAGGACGACCCGCGGAACCCGGGCGTGATCGCGGACAACGTCGGCGACAACGTGGGTGACGTGGCCGGCCTCGGCGCGGACCTCTTCGAGAGCTTCGTCGGAGCCATCATCTCCGCGATCGTCATCGCGCACTCGGTCACCGAGATCCCGACCGGCGATTCGATCTCCTACGTCTGCATGCTGGCCGCGGTTGGCATCCTCGCCTCGATCATCGGCGTCTTCTTCGTCCGGATGAAGGAAGGCGGCAACCCGCAGGCGGCGCTCCGGAACGGTACGGTCGGCGCGGGTATCTGCTTCGTGGCCGGTGCGGCCGGAGTCTCCTTCGGGATGTTCCCGCAGTTCGGCATGAACTACTTCCTCGCCACGGTCGGCGGTCTCTTCGCCGGAATGGCAGTCGGCTTCGTCGCCGAGTTCTACACTTCGGGCAAGTCGGTCCAGCGGATCGCCGAAGCCTCGCAGACGGGTAGCGCGACCAACATCATCGCCGGGTTCGGCACCGGAATGCGTTCCGCCGTGCTCCCGCTCATCCTCATCGCGCTCTCGATCCTCCTCGCGTTCTCGCTGGCCGGTTCCTTCGGCATCGCGCTCGCGGCGCTCGGCATGCTCGCCACCACGGGTATGACGGTCGCGGTCGACGCGTACGGTCCGATCGCGGACAACGCCGGTGGTATCGCCGAGATGTCGCACCTCCCCCCGGACGTCCGGAAGCGGACGGACGCCCTCGACGCTGCGGGCAACACGACCGCCGCGATCGGGAAGGGCTTCGCCATCGGCTCCGCGGCGCTCACCGCACTCGCGCTCTTCACGGCCTACCGTGAAGCCGTCGTGAAGGCGATGCAGGCGACCGACCCGACGTTCACCGAGTTCCAGATCGACGTGACGGACGTCTACGTCCTCGTCGGACTCCTCGTCGGTGGTGTCGTTCCCTACATCTTCGCCGCCGACACGATGAACGCGGTCGGTCGCGCCGCCATGGGCGTCGTGAACGAGGTGCGTCGTCAGTTCAAGGACATCCCGGGCCTCCTCGAGGGCAAGGCCGGCGTCAAGGCGGATTACGCCCGGTGCGTCGACATCACCACGCAGGCCGCGCTCAAGGAGATGGTCGGCCCTGGTATCCTCGCGGTCGCGATTCCGCTCGTCATGGGCATCATCTTCGGACCGAAGACGTTGGCCGGCGTTCTCGCCGGTTCCCTCATCTCCGGTGTGCCTCTGGCCCTCCTCCTTGCCAACGCGGGTGGAGCCTGGGACAATGCGAAGAAGTACGTCGAGGAAGGTCACTTCGGTGGCAAGGGCTCCGACACGCACAAGGCGGCGGTCGTCGGAGACACGGTCGGCGATCCGTTCAAGGACACGTCCGGCCCGGCCCTCAACATCCTCCTCAAGCTCATGGCGATCGTTTCGCTCGTGTTTGCGCCTCTGATCATCAAGCTTCACGGTATGGTTGCGGGCCTCTTCTAGGTCCGCAGTCTCCGTTCCATCGGCCGCGTCGGGCGGGACGGCGCGGTCGGAAGCTGAGACAAGCATCCCGACCGGGGACGGCGAGTCCCCCAGGAGATCAACGTTGAGAGAGTACGAAACCGTCATCTGCGTGCGCACGGACCTCGACGAGTCCGAGCAGGAGAAGGAAGTCCGCACGATCACCGATCTCATCACCGAGAAGGGTGGAGAGATCGTGATGGTCGATCCCTGGGGACGCCGCCGGCTCGCCTACGAGGTCGACAAGCACAACGAGGGTGTCTACACGCTCGTTCGATACCATGGGACGAATGAGATCCTGAACGAGCTCGAGCGCCGCTTCCGGATCAACGAGAACCTGCTCCGTCATCTCACCGTGGTGGCCGAAGGGCCGCTTCCCGTCCCGCAGGCGGAAGGTGAGGAGAGCGCCGCGGGCGCGGACGAAGACGGCGATGGTGACGATTCCGCGGATCAGGCGGACTGATCGGAGGTGACGAGATGGATGTGATCCTTTTGGAGAACGTGGAGGGCGTCGGAAAGCGCGGCGACCAGGTCAAGGTCGAGCGCGGTTACGCCCGCAACTACCTCCTTCCGCGCTCGCTCGCCCTCGAGGCGACCAGCTCGGGGGCCCGTCAGTTCCAGGAGAAGGAACGTGTGCGGGTTGCGCAGGAGTCCAAGGCGCGGGTGGAGGCGGAGAAGCAGGCCTCGCACCTGAACAAGCTCACGATCCACATGAAGGTCCAGGCCGGAGACGACGGCAAGCTCTTCGGTTCCGTCACGAGCGCCGACATCGCGGAAGCGATCGCGGCCGAGGGACACACGGTCGACAAGCGGGACATCCTCCTCGAGGAACCGCTGAAGGAGCTCGGTGTGTACCACGTGCGGATCAAGATCTTCAAGGAGGTCGAGGGTAAGGTTCGCGTTCTCGTCACCAAGGTGTGAGACGGGCCGGCAACCTCGACCGGGAGGCGCCCGAATGAGAACGATACTCTGGACCGCCGCATCAGCGGCGGTCCTCTTTGCCGTCGCCTGCGGCAACCCCACCCCGTCGGCGGAGTCGCCGCCTTCCGGTGATCCCGCGGACGACCTGGTCCTCGCCAAGGTCGGTGATCGAGAGATCCAGGTCCGAGACCTCCTCCACAAGATCCAGGTGCAGCTTCCCGCCATGGCCGAGGCCACGGGAGTGCAGGACGTTCGTCAGAAGCGTCAGGTCCTGTCGCAGATGGTGGACCAGTACTGTTGGGTCCTTCTCGCGGAGGAGAATGGGTGGGACCAGGACCCCGAGTTCCGGGCCATCCTGGAGCTCTCGCGGAAGTACATCCTCGCCAACCACGCCGCCCAGATGGCCGTCTACTCCGAGGCGCAGCCCACGCCGGAGGAGATCGGGACCTACTACCGCGAGAACGCGGACCAATTCCGGATCCCACCGGTCTGCAAGGCTTCTCACATCGTCGTGGAGACGGAAGGGGAGGCGCGCGAGATCCAGCGACTCCTGCGCGGGGGGGCTGACTTCGGGGAGCTGGCCAAGGAGCGGTCGGTCGATCGGACGGCCCGTTCCGGCGGGCTCCTCGGCACGATCGCCGAGAACATCGACATCAAGGGATACGGCGTCCGTCCGGACCTCGCGAAGATGATCCTGGCTCTGCCCGACGGAAGTGTTTCGGAGCCCACGCTCGTCGAGCGCGGCTACGCCCTCTTCACCGCGTACGAGCACGAGCCGGAGACGGTGCGCCCGCTGAGCGAAGTCCAGAGCACCATTCAGGACATTCTGTACAAGAAGAAGGCGAATGAGCTGTTCGCCGAGAACCTGGCGCAGATCCGGAAGGACGCGAACGTCGAGGTCTACGACACCGCTTTCGTCCAGTATGCGGTGCATCACCTCTCGGACGTGGAGATCCAGGCGCTCGCGACCGCCGAGCACGATCCGAAGACGAAGATCGCGTACTTCGAGGGACTTTTGAAGGAGCATCCGACGAGCACGATCGCTCCCCAGGCTCAGTTCATGATCGGATTCATCCAGGCCGACGAGCTGCGCGAGTTTGGGCCGGCCAAGGCCGCGTTCGAGCAGATGGTCCAGAAGTATCCGGACGACGAACTCGTCGACTCGGCGCGCTGGATGCTGGCGAACATGGACAAGGACTTGGAGCAGGATCCCCAGCTGGAGCAGATCCGGCTCCTGTCTCGACAGAAGAGGAAGTCGAGATGATCGAGGTGAAGGTCCTCCATCTGGCACTCGACGAGAAGAACCAGTTTCCTGTCGTCATCCTGGAGACCTTGGACCGGACGAAGCGCCTTCCGATCTGGATCGGCCCTCCGGAGGCCAACGCGATCGCGATGGAGCTCCAGAAGAAGCGGTTCCAGCGTCCCCTCACCCACGACCTCATCATCTCGATGTTCACCGGGTGCGGAATCAAGATTCCGCGCGTCGAGATCGTGGACCTCCGGGAGAACACGTTCTTCGCCAAGATCTACCTGGAGAAGGACGGCGAGCTGATCGCGGTCGACGCTCGTCCCTCGGACTCGCTCGCCCTCGCGCTCAAGGCGAAAGCCAAGGTCTTCGTCCATCCGAAGCTCTTCACCGACGAGCTGGACCGCCTCGTGCAGCCCGAACCGGACGAAGCTCTCCTCTCCGAGGGGGAGCGGGCGGAGCGGCTGAAGAAGTTCCTCGAAGGCATCTCGCCGACGGACTTCGGGCGCCTGGAGTTCTGAAACCCGATGGCTCCGCTGCCTCCCTGGATCTCCCCGCACGCGCGCGTGCTTCCGTTTCGCGGCCTTCGTCCCCAGTTCGGCTCCCGCGTCTTTCTCGCGGCCGGTGCCGTCGTGATCGGTGACGTCGTCCTGGGGGACGAGAGTTCGGTCTGGTACAACACCGTGATCCGGGGAGACGTGCACCAGATCCGGATCGGAGCGCGGACGAACCTCCAGGACTCGGTCGTCGTGCACGTCACGGCAAAGACCCATCCGACCACGATCGGGAGTGGGGTGACCGTCGGGCACTCCGCGATCATCCACGGCTGCACGCTGGAAGACGGTTGTCTCGTCGGGATGGGGGCGCGGGTCCTGGACGGAGCCGTGGTCGGGGCCGGTGCGTTCATCGGCGCCGGGGCCGTCGTCTCGCCGAACACGGAGATCCCGCCGGGAGTGCTCGCCCTCGGCGCGCCCGCCCGCGTCGTACGTCCGCTCCGCCCGGAGGACATGGCCCAGGTGGCCGCGGCCGCCGAGCTCTACGTCGGCTACGCGGAAGAGCACGCGAAGGAGCAGGGGTTCTTCGCCCTGGGCGCGGAGAGCGATCCGTCGTAGGTCTCCGCGGCTCGTCGATGACGACGAGTTCGAGCCGGGGCGCTGACGCCGGTCGGTTCGTCAGCTGAGTAGGGTGAAGCGGAACGGGACCACGACCCGGAACTTCCGCAACTCACCGTTCATCTCGAGCGGTTGGAACTCCCAGAGGAGGAGAGAGCGCGACGCGGCCAGGGCGAGGCCGCCGTCCGGCGTTTCCAGCACGTGGACGTCGAGGACCTTGCCCGTGATGCCGACTTCCGCCTCCAGCCGCACGAGCCCCTGGATGCCGGCCCTGCGCGCATAGGTCGGGTACTGCGGCCGGACCATCCAGAGCAGCTTGATGTCGAGCGAGCGGGCCGAAGGAGTGGACGAGACGTCGATGGAGAAATCCTCGCGCAGCTCCACCCGGATCGGGGCGTCCGGGTCCGGATGGGTGACCGCGGGCGGCGCTTCGATGACGTAGTACTCCACCGGCTGGAGGCTCGCGAGTTCGTTGTGCTCGGTTTCGTGCACGTCCCGGGGAGCGGGGGACTCGGGGGTGGTCTCCGTCTGGATCTCCGTCGCGACGAGGGCGCCCGACCGACGGCGGTCCTCGGCCAGGCGTTCCTGCTCGGTGTCGGTGTCGGTCACTTCGATGGCGAGGATCCGCATCGGGCCTTCGTATCCGATGATCGATTGCGGACGGTAGGGCTCTTTCTCGCGGATGACGAAGAAGAGGATCCCGTGGAGAAGCACGGCCAGGAGAGCGGCGAAACCGAACGTCCGCCGATAGGCCGTCGCCAGGACGCGAAGACGGGCCGGGAGGGTCTTTGCCGCGGAGTACCTCGAGCGGACCGGAGAGGTCGCCCGTTCGAATGGGCGCGGATAGGGACGTGGGTACATCCCGGCTTTCCCTTTCGGTTCCCCCCGGCTCGGCGAGTGACTGGCTCCAGGGCGAGGATAGCAGTGAACGTCGGCTCGTGCGAGACGTGGAGGTGTTCGGGGTGGTACCCTCCACCGATCGTGCCTCGTTCGGGCCAGGTTGGGTTCTCCCGCCTGGGTCCGAACTTCCCCGACCGGGGAGAGGCCTTTGCAACCCCGGCAGAACGAGCCAGGACCAGGATTGAGCTGCGCGTCACATGACGCGTGGCGGAGAACGCGTCGGAGCAGATCGAAAGATGTCGGAGAAGAAGACACCCATCCAGAAGCTGCGCAACATCGGGATCATCGCGCACATCGATGCGGGCAAGACCACGACGAGCGAGCGGATCCTGTACTACGCGGGTGTGTCTCACTCGCTCGGTGAGGTCGATGCCGGCTCGACCCAGATGGACTGGATGGACCAGGAACGAGAGCGGGGAATCACGATCGTTTCCGCGGCGACCCGGCTCGAGTGGAACACGCATCCGATCAACCTCATCGACACCCCGGGGCACGTGGACTTCACGGCCGAGGTCGAACGCGCCCTGCGCGTCCTCGACGGCGCGGTCGTCGTGCTCTGCGCGGTCGGCGGGGTCGAACCGCAGTCGGAGATGGTCTGGCACCAGGCCACCCGGTACTGCGTGCCGCGCGTCATCTTCATCAACAAGATGGACCGCCTCGGCGCCGACTTCGAGGCGGTGCTGGAGGACATCCGGCAGAAGCTCGGCGTTACTCCGGTCGTGACGAACTTCCCGGTCGGTACGGAGAGCGACTTCGAGGGCGTCGTCGACGTCATCCGCGGGGACTACCTGGTCTGGAAGAACGAGACGCTCGGCGCGGAGTACGACCGGGTCGCCATCCCGGCGGGGGAGCAGGAGCGGTACGAGAGCTATCGCACCGCCCTCCTCGAGGCGGTGGCGAACGAGGACGAGGCGCTCCTCGAGAAGTTCATCAACGGCGAAGAGATCACGCCCGAAGAGATCACCGCGACGCTCCGGGCCGCGACGCTCCACCGGAGGCTCTTCCCGGTCCTCTCCGGCGCGAGCCTCCGGAATCGCGGCATCCAGCCGCTCCTCGATGCCGTCGTCGACTACCTGCCCGCGCCCACCGACATGCCCGCGCCGGTCGGGATCGACACGAAGACGGGGGACCGGATCGTCCGCCAGCCGAAGAACAACGAACCGCTCCTCGGGCTCGTCTTCAAGACCCAGACGCAGAAGGAGCGCGGCCGGATCTGCTACGTCCGGATCTACTCGGGACAGATCACCGAGGGGATGACGGTGGAGATCCCGCGGCTCGGCGCGAACGAACGCGTCGCGCGTCTCTTCCGGATGCACGCGGACAAGCGGAAGAACCTCAAGGATGCGGGTGCCGGTGACATCGTCGCGCTCACCGGGCTCAAGCTCGCCGCGACCGGTGATACGGTCTGTGTCGGGGAACCGATCCTGCTCGAGGGGATCGAGTTCCCCCAGCCGGTCGTCTCGTCCGCCCTCGAGGCGAGTACCTCTGCGGACGAGGAGAAGCTACAGATCGCGCTGACGAAGCTGTCGGACGACGATCCGACCTTCCGGGTGAAGATCGACGAGAACACGGGGCAGACGCTGATCTCCGGGATGGGTGAACTCCACCTCGAGATCCTGGCCCAGCGTCTCATCCGGGAGTTCGGCCTCAAGATCCGCGTCGGCCGTCCGCAGGTGACGTACCGCGAGACGATCACGGAGACGGTGGAGGCGACCGCGGACTACGACCGGTTCACGGGCGGGACGGAGAACTTCGCGCAGGTGAGTCTCGTCGTACGTCCGCTCGATCGCGGGGCCGGCATCACGTTCGAGTCGAAGGTGCCCGAGGGCGGCCTTCCGGCGAACATGATCGCGATCGTCGAACGCGCGATCCGCGAAGCGACCGAGTCCGGGATCCAGTACGGCTATCCGATCGTCGACGTGGGTGTCACCTTGCTCGGGGGGAAGTTCGAGGAGACCCGTTCCACCGAGCTCGCCTTCCGAAACGCCGCGATCGCCGCGTTCCGGGACGGATGCCGGAAGGCGGGGCCGCAGCTGCTCGAGCCGATCATGTCGCTCGAGATCGTGACCCCGAAGGAGTTCGTGGGCGGTGTGATGAGCGGGCTCGGACAGCGACGGGGCCGCGTCACGGCGAACGAGCCGCGTGGCCAGGTCCAGGTGCTGGAGGCGGAGGCCCCGCTGTCGCAGATGTTCGGCTACGCGACGGACCTCCGGTCCGCGTCGCAGGGCCGCGCGACCTACTCGATGATCTTCTCGCACTTCGACACGGCGGTGATGAACGACCAGTTCGTTGGATGAGAACGGCGGAGAGGGATCTCTAAAGTGACGAACGAATCGGAGATCGGCCGCGAGTATCGCGAGCTGCCTTCGGTCGACCTGTTGCTCGAACGGTTGAGTGAACATGGGGCGACCGGGCCTACGAAAGGGGCGCCGCGGCTCCTCGTCCGCGACTGGGTACGTCGCGGGCTGGAGGAGGCACGTAGCGCGCTTGCGGACGCGAGGACGGCGGCGGCGCAAGGCGAATCAGCCGAGCTCCCCGCGCGGGGGCGCGAGGCGTGGACCGCGTGGGTGCTCTCCCGCGTCGACGCGTACGCGGCGGAGCGGAGCGAGGGGATGCTGCAGCGGGTCGTCAACGCGACCGGCGTCCTCCTCCACACGAACCTCGGACGCGCGCCGCTTCCCCTGCCGGCGCTCGACGCATACCTCCAGGCCGGCACCGGATACTGCAGTCTCGAGATGGATCTCGCGTCCGGACAACGTCGCTCCAGACTCGCGCCGATCCGGAAGCTCCTGCCGCTCCTCACCGGCGCGGAGTCCGGGATCGCGGTCCACAACACCGCGGCCGCGGTCTTCCTCACGCTCTCGGCTCTGGCCCGGGGGAAGGAGGTCATCGTCTCGCGTGCGCATCTCGTCGAGATCGGCGGCAGCTTCCGTCTTCCGGACATCATGGAAGCCGCCGGTGTGCGTCTCGTCGAAGTCGGTGCGACGAACCGGACGCGGATCTCCGACTACGCAGCGAGGATCGGCCCCGACACGGCGCTCCTCCTCAAGGTGCATCCGAGCAACTTCAAGATGGTCGGGTTCACCGAGGAGGCGAGCACGGAAGAGCTGGCCGCGCTCGGCGCGAAGCACGGGGTTCCGTTCTTCGAGGACCTGGGGAGCGGAGCGCTCCGTCAGCACGGGGATCTGACGTTCGACGAGCCGCGCGTGCAGGAGACGCTCGCGGCCGGCGCGGACGTCGTCGCTTTCAGTGGAGACAAGCTCCTCGGAGCGCCCCAGGCCGGGATCCTGGTCGGGAAGAAGGCGTGGATCGATCGGATCTCGAAGGACCCGGTCGCCCGGATCGTCCGGCTGGACAAGACCGCGCTCGCGGCCCTCGAGCGGACGATCGAGCTCTACCTCGGCGACCCGGCGGAGCTCCGGGCCGGCGTCCCGATGTTCCGGATGATGTCGGAGCCGATCGAGGAAGTGGAGGCCCGGGCGGAATCGCTCGCTGCGGATCTCCGGTCTGCCCTCGGGACGGGGTGGCGTTGTATCGTGGTACCCAGCGCCGCAGAAGTGGGGGGCGGAAGCCTTCCCGGACAAGAGCTACCCTCCCGTGCGGTCGAGATCTCGGGTCCGCTCTCCGTCCAGGAACTCTCCCGTCGGCTCCGCAGCGCGTGTCCTCCGGTGGTCGGCCGGATCGAGAAGGATCGGTTCCTCCTCGACGTCCGGACCCTCCTCGCCGGGGACGACGCGGACATCGTGAAAGCCATGGAGGGCCTACGGTGAACTACTTCGAGACGGCGGAGGAGATGGCCGGGAAGCTCGGCCTCGAACTCCTCCACCGCGCGAATGCAGACTCGCGTGCCGTCATCCGCCATGACCGCCTGGCCGCCTACGCGACCGATCCGGTGCAGTCCGGGTATGCCTGGGCCCGCGTGCGTGAGGAGATGCGCCGACAGGGCGCCGAGGTCGAGACGCTCTGGCTTTCCTGTCCGTACGGCGGGATGGATCAGCTCCCCTGGGCCGTTGGGTTCGCGGAGCAGCTGGCTCGGGGAGGCGATCCCGTCTACATCGCCGGCCCGGAAGTGCCGTCGCTCCTACCCGCCCATCCGGGAGCACGGAGCCGGGAGCTGCCGAGGAATCTCCGTCGACGGCTCAAGGACCTCCTTCCCAAGACGCCGGTCGCGGTGACGACGGACCTCGAAGGAGTCCGGATCGTCGCCCCCCACGAGAATCCGATGCCCCGGCCGGGAGAGGCCGAGACGAGCAAGAAGCCGGTTCTCCTCTGGGTGCAGTCGCTCCCCGAGGAACTCGGGACGAGGCTTCCGTTTCCGGATACGTTCGATGGGGTGGTCTTCGTCGCCTCGTTCCGGGACCACACGCCGTTCGAGCTGGAGGCCTGCGCCCGCCAACTCCGGACCGCGGGGCAGCGGCTCCTCGGCGTGATCGCGATCGGTCCGGACGGCTCGGACCTGGGGGGAAGCGGAGTTCCGCCGGCGGAGGCTTCGGACGCGTCGGTGCGGCCGCCCTCGATCTGGGACGACTCGCTGCCGGCCCCGATACCCGGTGCCAGGGGAGGCGCCGGGGACACACGCGGTGCGACGCCCCGAGGGGCCGAGCACGTGCCGAGCAACCCGCGGGAGCGCGGGCCGTTCGGGTTCCCGACGGGCCGGCCACAGCGTGACGCGGAGTCCGGCAGCGCCGGGCACGCCGGCATGGTGACCGCGACGAGCTGGGCCCACCTCGCGACCGGCTCCAGGGGCACCCAGGCCCCCTCCGGTTCGGCCCCGGCCGGTGCGGCCGCGCCTGGCGCGCCGCCGACGCCCGACCCCGAGGCAAAGCGGCTTCTCGATCGGTTGACGGGGAAGAAGTCGCAGACGCTCGTCGGGGACGACGGCGAGGGATCGGGGGCCAGGTCGGACGTCTGGCCGGATCCCGACGATCCCGTTCGCATCACGCTGGTCGAAGCGGACGCAGGCCCGTCGCTGGCTCCCGTCGCGCCGCGAGGCCGAACGCGCCTCTCGATCACGGACGCATCGCCGGACGCGGCGCCTGCAGGCACGACCGCGGCCCGGTCGGACGCTGCGGCTCAGCCCAACGCGCCGGCCCGGTCAGGCGATGTCGCCCGGTCCGACGCGGCCGGGGCGAAGCGGGATGCGTCCGCTCGGTCCGGTGACGGCTCGGGCAGTCGTTTCGCGGCCGCGCCGGCGGCGACTCCGTCCCCCACGCGGAACGCAACGAGGAGCGGGGAGGCCGGCTACCTTCCGAAAGCGGGGCAGGCCGCGGACGGCCCATCCGACCCGCCGGCCACGAAGCCGGAGCGTGAGCCCTCGTCGTCGGCCACCGGGACGGAGAAAGCCGCGTGGGCCGCGGGCCTCGCCGATGCGATCGAGGCGACGAAGGACGACGCCCCGTCCGGGAAGTCCTCCGGGAAGAAGAAGCGCAACCGGAAGCGGAAGCGGTCCGGGAACCAAGGCGGGGGCGGTGAGGCCCGGCCCGGGGCCCAGCACCGGGACGCTTCGGTCGCGAATGCGGAGACCGGACACCGGGCAGCTCCGGCTGCGTCCGCGGAAGTCGGGCGCCGGGAAGCGCCGGCCGCCTCGGTGGATGCTCGGCGCTGGGACGCGCCGGCTGCGAGTGCGGAGACCCGGCATGACGGCGGAGGCCGTGCCGTGCCGCGTGCGTCCCAGGGGACCGCTCGCGAGGCGGACGCGGCTGCGCCGGCGTCGCCGGCGTCGCCGGGAGCGGGCGAACGGGGGGAGTCTCCTCGGACGACGGCGGCCAGGGAGGGAGAGATGACGGAGGCGCGGACGGTGCCGCTCATCGGGCTGTGGGAGCGGGAACACCGAAGGGGCACGACTCCGAAGCGCGCGGCGCGAACCGCGTTCTGGACCGTCGTGATCGCGCTCGCCGCGGGTGCGGCGTACTGGTTCGGGACCGGACACACCCTCGCGCAACTGAAGCAGCTCTTCCTCGGCGGTGGGGACTCGGCCGCGAGCGCGATTGCCCGCCCGGCTCCGGCCGCGAACGAGGCCGCCCTCGCGGGGACGCCCGGTATGGATGGTTCGCCCGGCTCCCGTGGCGACGATGCGGGTACCGGCGGGACCGACTCGGGGGCGGACGCTCCTGACGCGACCTTCGGCAGTGCGGCGCCTCCGGCGGGTGATCCCGCGACCCCTCCCGCGGGCGGCACCGCGGAGCCCGCCGAGAGCCGTACCGACGATGTGAGCGTTCACTCCGGCGACAGCGGTCCGATCACGACTCCTCCGCGGAGCTCCTGGACCGATGTCGGGTCTGCCTCGGACTACGCGCGCGGCGTCCCGCGGAACAGCGGAGGCGCGAAGGAGTCCGCGTACATCCCGGCGACCGATGGAGCCAGGAGCACGGCCGGAGTCGAACCGCCCCGGCCCCGTCCCGGAGACGCGTTCGCCGCGTCGCCGAACGGAATCGACCCGTCCGGGATCGTCGAGTCGTCCCCGACCCGCCCGGAGAGCGACCCTTCGACCGGAACTGCGGACGGAGGCGCCCTGGCCGGGATCGGAGAGACATCCCAGACGCGTCCGGACCTCCCCGAATCCTCTCCGGCCGAACCCGGGAGCGACGTGCCGACCGGACTGCCGGAGGGAGACGACTCCTCCATCATCGGCGACCCGTCTCCCGTGGCGGATGGGACCTCCGCTTCGGCGGGAGCCCTCACGCCGCGCGAGTCCCCACCGGACGAGGCGTCGGGCTGGGTCGTCCACCTCTCGTCGTTCCGGGATCTCAAGGACGCCAACGTGGATATCGATCGGCTTCGCGGCAAGGGAATCGAGGCCCGGGCCGTCTATGTCGAGGTACCGGAGCGCGGTCCCTGGTATCGTGTCGTGGCTGGAAGTTTCGCCTCGTTCGTCGAAGCCCGTCAGCGGTCGATCCAGCTCAGCCGGCAGCTCGGACTGGAAGCCGTGCACGTGATTTCGAGTGGCGGACGGGACGCCCCGGTTCCCATTCCGATTCCGAAGACAGGGGACGGCGGCAGAGAGAGCGGGACGGGCAACGGCCGCTCCGGGACAGGATCGCAGGACGACTCGGCGCCGGGCGAAGGATCGCAACCGGAAGTCCGTGACGGTGACAGGTAGGGGGGAGGCCACGGTTGTACGTCGAGAAGATCGAGCTCTATGGGTTCAAGTCGTTCCCGAACCGGACCGAGATCCCGTTTGCGCGCGGGATCACGGCCATCGTCGGTCCGAACGGGTGCGGCAAGAGCAACGTCTCTGACGCGTTCCGCTGGGTGATCGGCGAGTCGAACATCCGGAATCTACGAGGGGAGCGGGTCCAGGACGTCATCTTCAAGGGCACGCGGACCGCGAAGCCGATGGGCATGGCCGAGGTCACGCTCACCATCCGGAACGACGAAGGACGTCTCCCCGTCGAGTACACCCAGGTCGGCGTCGCGCGCCGCATCTTCCGCTCCGGGGACAGCGAGTTCGCGATCAACAAGAGCAACTGCCGTCTCAAGGACATCCGGGAGCTCTTCTCCGGCACCGGTATGGGAAGCCACGGCTACGCGGTCATCGAGCGGTCGATGATCGACGAAGTGCTCTCCGACAAGGACGACGCGCGCCGGTTCCTCTTCGAGGAGGCGGCCGGGATCGTCCTCTACAAGCAGCGCCGGAAGGAAGCGCAGCGGAAGCTCCAGGGCGTCGAAGGAGACCTCGTCCGGATCGAGGACATGATTCGCGAGATCGAGCGCGAAGTGCGGAGCCTCGCGCGTCAGGCCGGCAAGGTCCGGCGTTGGCGGACCTTCAAGGACGAACTCGACCGGCTCGAAGTGCGCGAAGCCCTCACCCGCTGGCAGAAGCTCAACGCCGAGTCCGAGTCCGTCGACGCGATCCGGAAGGAGAATCAGCAGAGGCGGGAGGACATCGAGTCGAAGGTCGCGGCGCTCGACGGCCGCCACTCCGAGCGTCGTCAGGTCTTCGTCCAGCTCGGCGACCGGCTGAGCGACGGACAGCGTCGTCTCAACGAAGCGACGCTCGCGGTGTCGAAGGCGCACGAGGAGATGCAGGTCCTCGCGACGCGGAACGCTTCGTGGAAACGGGAAGAGGCGGACCTCCGGCTCCGGCTCGATCGCGACAAGATGCGGCTCACGGATGTCCGGGGCGAACGGACCGACCTCGGGCCGCGCATCACGGAGATGAATACGCGGCTCGGCACGGCGAAGCGCCGGTACGAGGAAGCGCGCGAAGTTCGTGTGCAGGCCGAAGAGGAGCTACGCAGCGCCCGGAAGCAACTCGACGAGGTGCAGCAACTCCACCTCGACCTCAAGTCCACGCACAGCGAGAGCCGGAAAGACCTCGAAGGAAACGAGTCCCGCCGCGCCGAGAACCGTCGGCGGATGGAGTCGCTCGCGTCGCATCTCGGTGCGTTCGGCGAGCGCCGCGTCCGTTGCCAGTCCGAACTCGAGCAGGTGGAGCAGAACGCCGACCGGTTCGAGGAGCGGCTCGCGGATCTCGAAGGAGAGCGGGAAGAGCTCGAGGTGCGTCGCGCCTCGCTCGAGGAGTCCCAGGAGACGGCCGAGTCGCGGATCCACGAGATCGCCCGCTCCCGGGCCGGGATCGCGAGCCGACTCGCCGTCCTCGAGGAGCAGCACGCGAACCACGAAGGGTTCGACGCCGCGGTCCAGTGGGTGCTGAAGAACCGGGACGACCTGGACGGCTTCGTCGGCGTGGTCGGTGAGGAAGTGCGGCTCAAGTCGCAGCGCGAGGAGATGGGGCGGGCCGTGCTCGGCGACCGCGTCTCCTGGGTGCTCGTGCGGAACGAAGACGCGGCCATCGAGATCATTGGGCGGCTCCGCGAAGAACAGCTCGGCGGTGTCACCTTCTTCCCGCTCGCGGAAGCCGGTGGCCGCGACGTCGACGTCGACGCGGCCGTGGAAGATCTCTTCGACGTTTCCGGCAGCGCCCTGCCGTTCCTGCGCTATCTCAGCGGAACGTCCCGTTTGGCCGACGACGTCGACACCGCGCGGCGCGGCGCCGAAGGCTCGGGTGCCCGCAGCGGTCGGAGCACGGCGACGCCGGAGGGTCTCCTCTTCGGAGCCGAAGGCGCGATCTACCTGGGCGGTGTCCGCACCCGTGAGGCGGCGATTCTCTCGCGGGAGCAGGAGATTCCGGCGCTGAGCAGCGAGATCGATACGCTCGACGAGGAGTCGCGGCAGCTCGGGAACGAACTCGCCCGGATCGAGAGCGAGCTCTCCGAAGTCCGCGCGCGCGGCGAGGCACTTCGTGCCGAGACCGTACAGCTCCAGCGTGACCACCGTGGCGCCACCGAGCGCCGGAGCGCACTCCGGACCGAGCTCTCCATGCTCGAAGAGGAGCAGCAGCGTCTCACCGAGGAGCGTCTCGGGCTCGAGTCCGAGATCGCGCGGATCGAGGGCGAGATCGCGGCCCTGGTCGAGACCGTCGCCCGTTCCGGAGAAGACTCGACCGAGGCGCAGGAGCGTTTCGACCGTCTCCGTTCCGAGGCCGAGGCGAAGGAAGAGCAGAAGGACAAGAAGGTCCGCGAAGCCACGGAGCGGGAACTGGAAGCGCTCCGTCTCGAGAACGACCACAAGGAACTCGTCTCCCTCCAGGCCCGCCTCGAGAAGGAGGAGACGGAGAAGGCCGAGTCCGTTCAGGAGATCGAGCGGATCATCGCCGAGCGGTCCGAAGAGGCCGCCGCGGCCGATAGCCGGATCGAAGAGCTCGGATCCGGGCTCGAACAGCTCCAGGAGTCGCGTCGCGAGATCGAAGCGGAAGTCCGGGAGATCCGGGACGAGCACGCAGAGTCGCAGGTCGCGATCGCGGAACTGGAGGACACCCTCAAGGCCGAGCGGAGCCGTCTCGAACAGCTCGTCCGTTCGATGCACGAAGAGGACATGGCCCGGGTCGAAGCGCGGGCCGAGGCCGAGCAGATCCGGAGGCGGATCGAAGAAGAGTATCGCGTCGACCTCGCGGCCTGGACGCCCGAAGGCGGATTCCCGGAGCCGGAGGTCGCCCTGACGGCCGCGGGCGACGAAGAGTCCGAAGCCGGCGACGAAGGTGATGAGGCCTCGGGCGCGGAAGCGGGCGACGGGACGACGGTCGCCCTCGCAGTCGCCGGTGGGGCCGATGCCGAGAGCGCGGCCAAGGCCGACCTGGACCGCGGACAGCCCGGCGACGCCCACGATCCGCACGGCGAGGACGGCGAGGAGGACGACGAGGTCCGGCTCCCGAAGGCGAAGCCGCGTCCGGTCGTCCAGCTGACCGAGGAAGACGGCGCTCTCACCTCGGAGGAGCGGCGCGAGCAGATCGTGCAGCTGCGCCGCCGGATCGAGGGGATGGGCATGCTCAACTACCTCGCCGAGGAGGAGTACGAGACGCAGAAGGAGCGGCTCGACTTCCACTCCCAGCAGGCCAAGGACCTCCACGAGTCCCGGAGCAACCTCCTCGAGACGATCCGTCAGATCAACGAGACGGCCGGGCAGATGTTCCAGAGCACGTTCGACGAAGTGCAGACGCTCTTCGTCAACACGTTCCAGGAGCTCTTCCCGGGTGGAGAAGCGTCGATCCGGCTCGTCGGTACCGATCCGCTCGAGAGCGACGTCGAAGTGAGCGCGCGCCCGCGTGGCAAGCGGCTCGAGTCGATCCGGCTCCTCTCCACCGGGGAACGTTCGCTCACGGCGATTGCGCTCCTCTTCTCGCTCTACATGATCAAGCCGAGCCCGGTCTGCCTCCTCGACGAGGTCGACGCGCCGCTCGACGACGCGAACCTCGACCGCTTCCTCGCCATGTTGAGGAAGGTGGCGAAGCGGACTCAGTTCATCATGATCACGCACAACAAGAAGACGATGAAGTGCGCGGAGAACCTCTTCGGCGTGACGATGGAGGAGCCGGGCATCTCGAAGATCGTCTCCGTGCGGCTCAACGAGCACGACTTGGACCTCGGCGAGCCGGCTCGGACGAACGGCGCGGGAGATGCCGCCACCGCCGATGCATGATCGGGTAGTGCTTTCTGACCCTGAGTGGCCGCAGCCATGAAGCTCCTCGGGAAGGCCGAAGAACGGGAGATGCCGTTCCTCGAACACCTCGAGGAGCTCCGGCGCGCCATCCTGGGCGCCCTGGGCGCGATCGTCGTCTGCTCTCTCGTCGCCTACGCCTTCTCCGGCCCGGTCGTCGACTTCGTCGTCGTCCAGCACGTGGACCAGGCGCAGTTCCTCCGTCCGATGGAGGCGTTCCTCGCCCGGATCAAGGTGTCGCTGCTGCTGGGGCTGATCGGAAGCCTGCCTCTCGTCATGTTCCAGATCTGGAACTTCGTCGTGCCGGGGCTCCTCGAGCAGGAGAAACGGCTCGTCCTGCCGATGGTCGTCTTCTCGACGCTGCTCTTCCTCATCGGGACCGCGTTCAGTTACCTCGTGCTCACGCCGACGATGGTGAAGCTCCTCGTCGGATTCGGAACGGAGCACGTCTACGCGAACATCTCGGTGGAGTACCTCCTCGACTTCATCATCCGGCTCGCGCTCGCCTGCGGGATCCTCTTCCAGCTCCCGCTCGTCGTCGCGCTCCTCACGATCGTCCGGATCGTGACGCCGCAGTTCCTCTGGTCGAAGTGGCGCCACGCCATCGTCGCGATCCTGATCGTCGCCGCCGTGGCGACTCCGGGCGACGGCCCGAGCCAGATCGTGCTCGCGACGCCGATCATCGTGCTCTACTTCCTCTCCATCCTCGTCTCGCTCCTGATCGTGCGCGGGCGCCACGACGAGCCGACGGACGGTGATGACGGAGACGGGCCGGAGGACGGCGGCGACGGGAGCGACGCCGACCGCGCGGGTGGCGTAGGCAAGGAGATCCAAGGGGACGCAGCCGAAGACGCGGATCCCGACGACGCGACCGGACGCGGGGCCGACGCGACTACCGGGGCGGCTCCAGGAGCTGCGCCAACGCGCGTGGCCGACTCCGCGCCAGACGCGACTCCGGCGCCCGCGACCGCGCCCACACCGGAACCCACAGAGGCTGCCCCCTTCGAGCCTCCGGGCGCCGCGCCCGAGGGGACGGAGCCGCAGCATCCGCCGCGCGGGGCCTACCGGCCTCCGCGGGACGAAGAGGGAGGCACGAGATGAGCGTTCGGAAGGTGGCGGCCGAGGCCGCCGGGCCTGGTCTTGCCATCAACGTCGGGAACACCCGGGTCGCGCTCGGCGTCTTCGGGCCGAACGGGCTCCTGGGGACGTTCCGGCTCGCCTCCCGGATCGATCGCTCCGCGGACGAAGTCCAGGGGCTCGTGACCCCGTTCCTGGAGCCGTTCGCGCCGCTCCTCGACGGAGCTTGGTGCGGAGTGGCTTCGGTCGTTCCGGCCCGGACTCCACGGTACCAGGCGCTCGCGCGGAGCTGGACCGGCTCGGAGCCGTACCTCGTGCGCGGCGACCGGGCCCCCGGACTCCTCGTGGACGTCCCCGACCCGGCTGCGGTCGGGGGGGACCGGATCGCGAACGCGGCGGCCGCCGGGGAGTGGAGTTCGCTGCCCTGCATCGTGGTCGATCTCGGGACTGCAACGCATTTGGAAGTGGTCACTTCCGGCCCAACCTTCATAGGGGGGGTGATCGCCCCCGGCGTCTCCACCGCGGCCGAGGCGCTCTTCACCGGTACCGCCCGCCTCGCGGCGGTGGAGCTGGAGCGGCCGGAGCAGGTGCTCGGGCGGACCACCCGGGAGTGTCTCCAGTCCGGCATCTTCCACGGCGCCGTCGCCCAGATCGAAGGGCTGGTCCGGGCCGTGCGGAAGGAACTCGTCGACCAGGGATACGCCGGGTCCGGCCGGGCCGCCGCCGGGGGCGCGACCGGGAAGGCGGCCTCCCGACGGGCGGCCAAGGCAAAGGGCGCCCAGGCCGCCGAGACGAAGGGCCGAAACGGACAGGCCGTTTCCGTCCTCACAACCGGCGGACTTGCGCCCGTCTTCGCCCCGGAGTCGACGCTCCTCCGCCGGGTGATCCCGGAACTCACCTTGCAGGGGATCGCGATCCTCGCCCGGCGCGCCGCGCTCGAGGCTGCCGCGGCGCGGAGCCGCTGAGCGCCGCCACGACTGCCGAGTGACCCCAGTGGCCTCCGCTGTGCCCGGCCCCTGCCGTCAGGACCCTCTGCCGGCAGCTGCCCGGCCCCGCTCGCCCGCGGGCCCGCTCGCCCGCTGGGCGCTGAGCGCCTGAGCCCACCATCCGAGGAATCCCAGTAGATCCCGCCCCGAAGCGCCGAGGACGACAAGGAGACGTCTCCGCGCGGAACGTCCCGGACCCAGGGTCCGGGGAGCGGGGTTCGTCGGACAACGGACGGCCGGCAGGAGGGATCCCACAGATGGCGAAGATGCTGCGATTCGACGACATGGCCCGCATGGCCCTCAAGCGCGGAGTGGACCAGGTCGCCGATGCGGTCAAGGTCACCCTGGGGCCGCGGGGACGGAACGTCATCGTCCACGGGCCGAGCGGGTCCCCGGTGCTGACCAACGACGGCATCACCATCGCCCGTCAGATCGAGCTGGAAGACCCCTACGAGAACCTGGGCGCGCAGCTCCTCCGCGAGGTGGCGGCCAAGACCCAGGAGATCGCCGGGGACGGAACGACCACGGCTACGCTCCTCGCGCAGGCCCTGGTTTCCCAAGGGATCGTCGCTGTCACGTCGGGCGACAACCCGGTGCGTCTCCGGCGCGGGATCGACCGGGCCGTCGAGCACGTCGTCGAGGCGCTCCGTGAGCAGGCTCAGCCCGCGACCGATCGCGCCGCGCTTCTCCGCGTGGCCCGGGTGGCAGCGGGTGGGGACGATCGGCTCGCGTCCGCCGTGGCCGAGATCCTCGAAGCGGTCGGGCCGCACGGAATCGTACAGGTCGAAGAAGGCCGCGGGGTGGAAGACCAGGTGCGCTGGAACCGCGGCCTCCAGATCGAGCGCGGCTACCTCTCGCCCTACTTCGTCACGGAGCCCGAGACGATGGAATGCGTGATGGAGAACCCGTGGGTTCTCCTCTGCGATGACAAGCTCGACAGCCTGGCGCCCCTCGTGCCACTCCTCGAAGCGGCGGCCGAGTCGCAGAGTTCGCTCCTTCTCATCGCCGACGACGTGGAAGGGGAGGCCCTGGCCACCCTCGTCATGAACCGCCTCCGTGGCGTGCTCGATGTCGCCGCGGTGAAGGCGCCCGGCTTCGGCGATTCCCGTCGCGCGATGCTGGAAGACCTCGCGATCGCCACGGGCGGGACGGTGGTGGCGGAAGACTCCGGCCGGAGTCTCGATTCGCTTCTCCCGCGGACCTGGGAAGGGTCGGCCGGGCCGTCCTCACCCGGGACGCCGCCACTCTCTTGGACGGCGCCGGGGAGCGTGACGCCGTCCTCGGCCGGGTCAAGGAGCTCGAGACCTGGCTCGCGAACTCGACGTCCGAACACGACCGGGTGCGGCTCCGTCGGCGGATCGCGCTTCTCACCGGCCGGATCGCGATCCTGGAGGTGGGGGGAGCCACCCCCCTCGAGGTGGCCGAGCGTCGCGGCCGGGCCCATGATGCCGTCTCCGCGGCCCAGGCGGCGATGGAGGAAGGCGTCGTTCCGGGCGGTGGGGTGGCCCTCCTCCGTACGGTCGACTGCCTGAAGGACCTCGCCGGCGGCAACCACGCAGAGCGGCGTGGGATCGAGATCGTCGAGGAGGCCCTCAAGGCTCCCCTCCTCACGATCGCCGAGAACGCGGGCTACGATCCGGCCGAGACCCTTTCCCGGGTCCTGGCCGAAAGTCACGACTTTGGCCTCGATGCCGAAACCGGGCACTTCGGTTCCCTCTCCGAAGCGGGTATTCTCGACCCCCTCAAGGTCGTCCGGAGCGCGCTCCAGAACGCGGCGTCGATCGGCGCGCTCATCCTGACGACGGAGACCCTCGTGGCCGAGCGGCCCGAGGATGGGGAGGAACGCCGTAAGGAGGCCTGAGTTTGGATCGGATGAGCCTCGTGAACATGGTGCTGTTTCCGCGCCTTGGAGTCACGGAGTGGGAGAAGGAGGGAGTCAACAAAGTCGCACTCGACCTGGACCTCTACCTCGATCTCGAGGCGGCGGCCCGCGAAGACAGGATGAGCGCGACCGTCGACTACTCCGAGGTCTACACGCGGATCCAGGAAGTCAGCAAGATCCGCAAGTACCACCTCATCGAGTCACTCAGCCACGACATCGTGCAGTCGGTGTTCGATAGCTTCCCTCAGGTCGTTCGTGTCGTCGCGCGCCTGCGCAAGAAGAACCTCCCGTTCGACGCGAACCTCGATCACGTCGAAGTCGCTCTGGACCGCAGCCGATGAGCCGAGTCTGGATCGCTCTCGGGAGCAATCTGGGAGACAGGGAAGACAACGTGTCGCGGGCCGTCTCGAGGCTCGCGGAGCTGGACCTTCCGCCTGGTCGTCTCTCCCATGTCTACGAAACCGAACCGGAACACGGGGCGGACGAGCCGCCCTATCTCAACGCCGTCCTCCAGACCGAGAGCGAGCGGGATCCCGTGGAACTCCTCCGGATCCTCCAGCAGATCGAGACTGAACTGGGACGTCCTCCCGTCGGGACCGCGCGCTCCGGTTCCCGGACGCTCGACCTGGATCTCCTCGCCGTCGGGGAGTGGATCACCGAAGGCGACGGGCCGGAAAATGGCGACACGGCGGCCGATGCGGTCGGGCCGGACGATGAGGTCGGAGCCAATGTCGGTACGGCGGGTCCCAAGGCGACGGGACGGGCGGCCGATACGGACCTGGTCCTCCCGCATCCGCGTCTCCACCTCCGCTCCTTCGTGCTCGTGCCGCTCTGCGAGATCGACCCACACTGGCGACATCCCGTCCTGGGACAGACGGCCGCCGCGCTGCTCGCAGAGCTCGAGGTCGAGGCGGGCAGCGTCCGGCTCCATGGTTCTCTGGGACTCGAACCCGCGGGCCCCTGCCCGTATCCTTGGCGGCAGCTTCCGGCTCGAGGAGGGATCTGACGTGTCCGTGGCCACCGGCAAGTTTCTCGCGATCGAAGGAGTGATCGGGGTGGGAAAGACCACCCTCACCCGCGTCCTCGCCGAGCGCACCGGGGGGACGACCGTGCTCGAGGCGGTCGAGGAGAACCCGTTCCTCGCGTCGTTCTACGAGGATCGCCGTCGCTTCGCCTTCCAAACGCAGCTCTTCTTCCTGCTCTCGCGCTATCGCCAGCAGATGGCGCTCGTGCAGCGTGATCTCTTCGCGAACGCGGTCGTCTCGGACTATCTCTTCCAGAAGGACCGGATCTTCGCGTCGATCAACCTCGCGGACGCGGAGATGGAGCTCTACGACCAGATCCTTCCGCTCCTGGAGCGTGACCTTCCGCGCCCCGATCGTGTCGTGTACCTGCGGGCGGACCTCGCCGTGCTCCTCTCGCGGATCGAGAAGCGCGGACGTCCGTTCGAGAAGCGGATCGACCCGGACTACCTGGAGACGCTCCGCGAGGCCTACGACTACTTCTTCTTCCACTACCAGGACGCGCCGCTCCTGGTCGTGAACACGAACGAGATCGACGTCGTCGGGAACGAGGAACATCGGGAGCAGCTGGTGGCGCGGATCCTCCAGCACGACAAGGGAACCTCGTACTACAATCCCGCGTGAAACCAGGGGACGAGCCCGAGAGTCCGAAAACCTAGCGGTCCCGGCGAGGTCGCCCGGGCGCCGGAACGGATCGAAACAGACTCTGGGAGCACACCCAGGTGGCCGGATGACCGGCTCTGCGGGCTCCCCGCGAGGAGGTGGACCATGCGCTGGACGACGCGAGACATCCGGCAGCGGAAGGGACGGGACAAGATCCCGGTCCTCACGTGCTACGAGTACTCGATGGCGAAGCTGCTCGACCAGGCCGGCGTTCCGATGATCCTGGTCGGTGACAGCGTGGGTAACGTCGTCCTCGGCTACGAGACGACGGTCCCGGTCACCGTGGAGCAGATGATCCACCACGCGAGCGCGGTCATGCGGGCGCGGCCCCAGGCCCTCGTCATCGTCGACATGCCGTTCCTCTCCTTCCAGGTGAGCCCGGAGAAGGCGCTCGAGGCGGCCGGCCGGATCCTCAAGGAGTCCGGCGCCGACGCCGTGAAGCTCGAGGGCGGGGAGCGGAACGTCGAGGCGATCCGCCGGATCGTCGAAGCCGGGATTCCCGTCTGCGGACACCTCGGTCTCACCCCGCAGTCGGTGCTCGCCCTCGGGGGCTATCCGCTCCAGGGCAAGGGCGAAGAAGGGGACAGGCTCCTCGAGGAGGCGAAGATGCTGGAGAACGCCGGGTGCTTCTGTCTCGTCCTCGAGAAGGTGCCGGCGGAACTGGCCCAGCGGGTGACGGACGCGATCGGCATCCCGACCATCGGCATCGGCGCGGGCGCCGGGTGCGACGGTCAGGTTCTGGTCCTCCACGATCTCCTCGGGCTGACGCCCGACTTCCAGCCCCGCTTCGTCAAGCGGTACGCCGAGGTCGGAGAGATCGTGATCGAGGCGGCCGCCCGCTACTGCGCCGAGGTGCGGCAGGGTGTCTTCCCGGGCAAGGAACACGAGTACAAGGACACGACCGGAAAGACGGACGCGGACTCGCTCTACGGCCCGCGGCACGAGGGCGGGGCGGGGAAGCCGGCGAAGAAGAAGAACACCCGGGGCGGTAGCGTTTGAAGCGAATCCGCACCGCCTCTGCTCTCACCCGCGCTGTCCGCGCGTTTCGCGAGGACGGTGAATCCATCGGCTTCGTGCCGACGATGGGGTTCCTCCACGAAGGACACCTCTCGCTCGTGCGGCGCGCGCGCAGGGAGAACGACCGGGTCGTCGCGAGCATCTTCGTGAACCCGCTCCAGTTCGCGCCGACCGAGGATCTCGATGCCTACCCACGCGACATGAAACGCGACCGGAAGCTCCTCTCCGCCGAAGGCGTCGACCTCGTCTACGAGCCGGAGGCGGCTGCTCTCTATCCGGACGGCTACCGTACGCACGTGGAGGTGTCGGGGCTGGACGGCGTGCTCTGCGGAGTGAGCCGGCCCGGACACTTCCGTGGCGTCACCACTGTCGTGACGAAGCTCCTCCACGCGGCGGACCCGGACCGCCTCTACCTCGGACAGAAGGATCATCAGCAGGCCGTCATCCTCGCGCGGATGGTCCGGGACCTCGACTTCGCCGTGAAGGTGATCGTCTGCCCGACCGTGCGGGAGAAGGACGGGCTTGCGATGAGTTCGCGGAACGCGTACCTCACGCCGGAGGAGCGGGCCTGGGCACCGAACCTCCAACGTGCGCTCCTCGAGGTGAAGCGCGGGATCGAGGCCGGCCGGATCAAGCGACCCGACGCGGCGACCCGGGAGGTGAGCACGCTCCTCGCGTCCGGGCCGGGCGCCCTCGACTACGCCGAAGTGCTCTCCCGGGACGAACTCGTTCCGGTCGACCCGCTGCGCGGGAAACTCGTACTCGCCGCGGCCTACAAGCTGGGCCGGGCGCGACTCATCGACAACGTCTGGCCCGAAGCCGGAAAGCGGAGGAATTCGTGAAGGAGACCTGGTCCACCCTGATCCTGGCAGCGGGCAAGGGGACGCGGATGAAGTCGGACCTGGCCAAGGTGCTGCACCCGATCGACGGGAAGCCGCTCCTGTCCCACGTCCTCGACACGTCGGCCCGGCTTGGCCTCGCGAAGTCGATCGTCGTCGTGGGACACCAGGCCGACGCGGTGAAGGAAGCACACAAAGGCTACGACCTCGCCTACGCGACGCAGGAGCCGCAGCTCGGCACCGGGCACGCCGTCATGTGCGCGCGGGAGCACCTCGAGGGGCTCTCCGGGAACCTCCTCGTCCTCTATGGCGACGTGCCGCTCCTTCGCCCGGCCACGCTCCACGAACTGATGGAGCGGCACGAGCTCGGTGGCAACGGGGTCACCGTCCTCACGGCCCGGCTCGAGGACCCCACCGGCTACGGGCGCGTCTTCCGGGACGAGGCCGGCGGCTTCCTCCGGATCGTCGAACACAAGGACCTGGCGCCGGAAGAAGTCGGCAACGACGAGATCAACTCCGGGATCTATACGTTCCGGATCGATGCCCTCCTCGAAGCGCTGTCGGAACTCAAGAACGACAACGCGCAGGGGGAGTACTACCTCACCGACACGCTCGAGATGATCCGCGAGAGCGGACTTCCCGCCGGGATCATGGAAGTGGCCGATCCGGAGGAGATTTCCGGGATCAACACGCCCGAGCAGCTCGCCGACGCGGCCGCGGTCCGGGCCAAGCGGATCCAGGCGGGCGAGGAGAAGCTGGGGAACGCCGGTTCTCGACGTCCTCGAAGCGCACGGAGACGAACTGATTCTCACGAAACGCGACGGCATGATTGTCGCGCTGAGCCCGCATCCCTACAATGCGGGACATCTGTGGATCACTCCGGAGGAGCCGACCGTCTTCTTCGAGACTCTCTCTTCCGAAGCTCGGGAACGCCTCTTCGCCCTCGGTAGGGACGCCGAGGGGTGGCTGGAGGAAGCCTACCAGCCGCAAGGGTTCAATCTCGGCTTCGACTCCGGAGGTAAGGGCCAGCTCGTGATGCACGTGGTGCCGAGGTGGACCGGGGACAGCAACTTCATGCCCGTGATCGCCGGCGTGAACGTGCTCCCGGAAGACATCCCCGCCACCCGCGAGAAGCTCCTCGGGATCCTCGCGCAGAAGTAACGCACTTCGGAGCCTTTCGTGCCCACGCCCCGGAGAGGGGGCATCCGTTCGGCGCGGACGTCACCGGGGACACAGTCTCAGGCCTGTCTACGAAGGGGTGCAAAGGATGGCACGTCGTCGTCGTAGTCGGAAACGGAGCGGTGTCGGACGCTTCCTCGAGGGGATGTCGGCCCTCGTCCTCGTCCTCGTCATCCTGGCGTTCGGGTTCTCGATCGCGAGCCGCGTCGCGGACAGGGACCGGGGAACGCAGACGAGCGGCACGGACGGCAGCGGGGAGGTGAAGGACGTCACCTACGACGACCGGGACCACCCGGAGGGGCCCCACGTCCCGAGACCTCCGAAGCCCGAGCCCGGCGCGGACCTGCCGCAGGACCGCGTGCAGCTCCTGATCGAGAACGGGTGCGGCGTCACCAAACTCGCCATGAAGTTTGCCGACGAGATCCGCGGGCCCCGTTTCGACGTGGTGGATTACAGAGACGCCGATCGCTACGATTACCTCAAGACCTTGGTTCTGACCACCGAGCGCGGTCGGCAGGAAGCGTTAGAGGTCCTGGAGGAGCTCCAGGCGCGCTACGGTGTGGGAGAGATCCAGTTGACCTCGGAGCCGATCTTCGCAGCCGACGTGCGGGTCATCCTCGGGGCGGATTTGGCGGAAATCTGGAACCGTCGATCGGACGTTCCCTGAAGGAGTCTTGAGTACCATGGGTGCTGTTGGAATTCGTGAAATCCTCGTCATCGCCCTCATCATCGTCATCCTCTTCGGTGCCAAGCGGATTCCGGAGCTGATGAAAGGGATGGGACAGGGCATCAAGGAGTTCAAGTCCGGTATGAAGGATGATCTGCCGGACCGAACGGACGACGAGAAGAAGACCTCGGTCTGACCGCTCGCGGCGTGTGGAGCCCCAGGGGCTCCACCCATTCCCGATCAGGAACGTAGTGCGCTGAAGAGCAGCACCGCCGCCACCAGAACTGCGATCGCGAGGACGACCCAGGCCCACCCCGGAGGGCGTCCCTTTGCGGCGCCCGAAGTGGTTGCCCCTTCCACCTCCGCCCAGGAACCGCGCGGATCGGTGTCGAGGAGGTCGTCTCCCGCGAACGGGCTCGGATCGGTGGGCGCATCGTCGTCCATGAGCTGCCCGGGTCCCCCGGCGAGGATCGGTTCGGGCGCACCTTCTCCGTGGAGCTCGAAGATCACCGCGGTGATGTTGTCCGGGCCTCCGGCTTCGTTCGCCTTCGCGACGAGCGCGTCCGCCGCCTCCTGTGGCGTGTGACGCTCGTCCATCCGTTCCGCGATCTCCTGCATGGCCACCGGCCCGTGGAGACCGTCGCTGCAGAGCAGGAACCGGTCGCCGCTCTGCCAATCGAGTTCGGCCGTCTGGACGTCGAGTTCCGTGTCCACGCCGAGCGCCTGCGTGAGGAGGTTCCGCTGCGGATGATGAAGAGCCTCCTCCGCGGTGAGGAGACCGCGTCGCCGCTGCTCCTCGGCGAAGGAGTGGTCGAGCGACAACTGCTCGAGCGCTCCCTTCCGCCAGCGGTAGATCCGGGAGTCGCCGACGTGACCCAGCACGAGCCGTCTCCCGATCAGGACGACGAGCGACGCGGTGCTGCCCATGCCACGACTGGCGCCGCGTGATTCGGCGAGGTGGACGAGGGAGCGGCTCACTCCGGAGAACCACCGGCGCATCCGTTCGTCGAACTGCTGCTCCGAGAACGTCTGTCCGCCGGCGATGGCGCGCTCGAGTTCGGCCACGACGAATCGACTCGCGACGTCTCCCGCCTCATGACCGCCCATCCCGTCGGCGACGAGGAAGACTGCACGGGGATCCTTGTCCGGTGCCTCGGGCATCCAGACGAGGTACGAGTCTTCGTTCCGGGACCGCACCTGTCCTGTGTCCGAAGCCGCGCCGTACTCGATCTCGACCGTCATCCGCGCTCCTTCCTCGATACGCGATCACTCACGGGTCACCGTTCCCTCGGTGATCTTCCACTCGCTACCGTCCGGTCGCACCATCCAGTCCTGGAGCCATACCTGTTTCGACTCGGCTCCGGAACGGTCGATCGTGACCGTTTCCTGTCGGAAGCGTACGCGGGCCGCCGGCCCCGGACGCCAGTCGATGTCGACCTTTCCCGCCGATCTCGCGCTCCTCACCCGGTGGGGGCCGAGAAGCCCGGACATGCTGGTGCCGATTTCGGGGTCCGCTCCGGAGGCCGCATGCCGGGCCACCGCTTCCAGCGGTCCCAGCTCCGCGAAATCCGAGAAGTATCCGTTCAGCAGGATGAAGATACCGGAACGGTCCGGCGTCGGCGCGTCCGAGATCGCTCCTTCGGCACCTTGTTCCTCCGAGGCTCTTGCTCCGGAGCCGCCGCCGGGCGCCGTCGCTCCTGGGCCGGACGCTCCTCCCGTCGCCTCCTCTTGGGTGCCGAACGTCTCCTGGGGGACGGACCCGGCATCCGTGGGGTCATCGCCGTCCCGTCCCGAGATGACGAGCGCGATCACGGTGACGACGAACGCGAGAACTGCGGCTACCGAAAGAACCAAGCGAGTCCGCGGACGTGGACCGTCGGCCACAGGCGACGCGAGCGCGATCGTCTCGCCTTCGTAGATCGGGACGTCCGGCCGATCGCGGTCCGAAGGCTCGCGCTCCGCGCTCCGGACCGTGTCGGCGTGGCCGTCGGACTGTCCGGAGCGGGCGGCGAACCACGACCGGAGGGCTCGTCCGGGGGGATCTCCCAGGTCCAGGTGCTCCAGCTCCCGAGCGAGTTCCACTCCATCTCGCGGACGGTCGGCCGGGTTCTTCTCGAGGCAGCGATGGACGACGCGGGCGAAGCTCGGCGGAACGTCGGGGAGCGCGTCCCGAAGGTCCGGCACGGGCGCCTGGATGTGCTTGAGGTAGACCTCGATCGCGTTCCGTCCCTGGAAAGGACGGGAGCCCGCGAGCATCTCGTAGAGCGCGACACCGAGCGAGTAGACGTCCGATCCCTCCGTGGCCGTCTCTCCGTTGGCCTGTTCCGGCGCGATGTAGTGGGGCGTCCCGAGGAGTGAGCCCGTCTTCGTCTCGACCCGTGTGTCGTCGACGCGCGCGATGCCGAAGTCGGTGAGCTTGGGCGTTCCCGAGGGCGTGAAGAGGACGTTGTCGGGCTTGATGTCGCGGTGGATGATGCCTTGGCGATGGGCGGCGCCGAGTCCCGACGCGATCGCCATCCCGATGTCGCGTGCGACGGCGGGAGGGAGCGCTCTCGTTTCGCGAAGGAGAGCTCCGAGCGACGGGCCCGAGACCAGCTCCATCACGATGAACGGCGTGTCGTCGAGCTCTTCTACGTCGTAGACGTGGACGACGTTTTCGTGGCTCAGTCGCGCCAGGGTCTCGGCCTCTCTCCGGAAGCGTCCGAGGAGCTCCGGCGTCTGGGTGAACGCGAGCGGAAGCATCTTCACCGCCACCGTTCGGTTGAGACTGGTCTGGATCGCCCGATAGACGACGCCCATCCCGCCGCGTCCGATCTCGCCGGTGATCTCGTAGCGACCGAGAGTCCGGCCGACCATCGAGGCGCTCACTCGCCCGTCCTCCTTCGTTCGCGGACCGATTCTAGTCGCTGGCCCGCGATGTTAGAAGTTGCGGATGTGGCGGACGGATGGCCGGCTCGGTTGCACCCAGTCGTTCCGGCCCTGGAGTGGGGCGCCGTAGCGGCCCGAAGGCTGGGCGGCGACGGCGGATTCGCGTGCGGCGGACGCTCGGACACCGGGGCTCAGCGTCCCCGGGCGCGGGCGAGCAGACGGTGGGTGAGAGAACGACGGGTGAAGACCGGCACGGGATAGCGGACGCCGCCAAACCCCTCCTTGAACTGTTCGACTGGTTCACTCCCGCCGCTCGGGAGGAAGTCGTAGAACGCGAATCCGTCCCGGATGGCCTGGAGGATCGAGTCGACCTGGAGGAGCACGTTCGGGCGCTGCGCCTTCGCGTCGGCGTCCATGTAGCCGGCGAAGTAGTGCACGGCGCGGCCGAAGCGAAGTGCGAACACGCCGCCGATCACCGCATCCTCGAAGCGGGCGACGGAGAAGCGAACGTACCGGTCTCCCAGCGCGACCAGGTTCTGGTAGAAGCGCTCCGGGTGGAGGAAGGTCGGCGTGCCGCCCCAGCGTTCCGGAAGGGACGCTTCCTGTGCCAGACGGTAGACGGCACTCACGTCTTCGGCGCTCCGGCTCTCCCCGACCGACACGCCCTCTTGGTGAGGCGACGCACGTCGTTCCGGCGGCGCGGGGCAGCTCGCTGTCGTCCCAGAAGGCGCTCTCGAATCGCCGGGAAGGTGCGGAGGATGCGTGAGGAGTTCGGCGCACTCCCAGGCCGCGGAGCGTGCGACGAGCTCATCGCCCCAGCCTACCGCGGGGCGCCTCCGGACTCGGCCGTTGGTGCGGTTCCGCTCGCGTCGGTTCCACCTGCCTCGGTCCCGCCTGTGTGTCGGTTCCAGCCGCGCCGCGGCCGCAACGGCACCGGTCCTGGCTGCGTCGGCCTTTCGGCGTCGGCTCCTGGCGTCGTCGGCCCTGCTCCTCGGGTCCCGGCCGCGCCGAGCCGGTCGAACGGCGCTCATGAGCGGATTCCCCGTCACCTGAACCGCGCCGCGGAGAGTTTCGAGATGCTCCAGCACCTCGGGGAGCACGATCCGTCCACCCGCGCCGCGGAGCGGAAGGGGGCCACCATAGATGAAAGGGAAGGACGAGTGTACGGTCGTGACGAGCCCACCGCCCCTTCGCCACTCGAGGAGGGGGAGGAGGTGTCGGGAGCTGCCCGCGTCCGTCGTCACCTCGACCCAGCTGCTCCGGTCCCGGAGTTCGGGAAACGACTCGGTCGTGATCCGGGCCCAGAGCCGCGTGTGGAAGATCGTCCCCTCGGCCTGGCGCTCCACCTCCGCGTCCCAGTCCGCGTCGTTCCATCCTTCGAGGATCCGTACGCTCATCGCGCGGGGTCCCAGGTGGAAGGGACGACGGGTCAGCGGCGGCTTCGTAGAGATCGACCTCGAAGTCGAGCCGTTCCTTCGGTGTCCGGACGAGTGCGCGTGATCTGCGCGCGTGAGCCCCTGGCGCGGCGGTATCCGTCGCGGTCACCTTCAGACGCGGACCAGAGCTCCGGGAGCCGCGGTAGTTCGCCCGGTTCGAGGACCCAACCCGAGACGCCGTGCGCTCCACCACTTCGCGCGTCGCGCCGGTCTCGAGCGCGACGATCGGAAGCCCGACCGCCATCGCCTCGAGTGTCGGGTTGTTCGTGTTCGTCCGGTCGAGCAGAGAGACGAGGACGTCACCCGCGCGTAGGTAGCGCGGGATCTCCTCGTTCGCGACCGCGCCCGCAAAATACGACGTTCTCTTCCACGCCGAGCGTGTCGACGAGCGTTTGAGGTCGGCGCGCTTGTCGCCGTCTCCCAGGACGAGGCAGACGACGTTCGGGAGTTCTTCGAGTGGCGATGGCGCCGAGGATCCGTTCGACCTTCTTCTCGACGTTGAGCCGGGTCGCGGACACGAGGTAATCGGCGCATCGGGAGCGATCCTGAGCCTGGCCCGCACCGCTTTCACGTTCACCGTCCGGGACCGTCCGGGTGGAAGCGTTCGAGACGTTTCCGTTCCGCGGGAAGAAGACGAGGTCGTCCGGTACACCGGCCCGGTGCGCGATCCGGTCGCCCATGCTTCCGTCGTCCGTGATCAGTAGGTGACGCGCCGGCGTTCGGAGACGCGGAGCGCGGGGAAGTTGAGGTAGTACCGACCGACTTCTCGATCGGGAGCCAACTCCCGTAGAGACGGACCACGTTCGAACCTCGATCGCTTCCGCGACGGCGCGGGGAAGGGGCCTCGGAAGTCCCGAGCGAGATGACGAGGTCGGGATTCAGCTCGCGCGCGATCCGGAGCCCGGCGGCGCGTGCCCAGCGCTGATACCTCTGCCATGCGACCGCGCGCTCGACGACCCGCTTCACGACGGGAAGCGAGGCGCGCGGCTCGATCCGCCCGGGGGACGGTTCGTGGTGGAGGACGACGTCTCCGAACGTGTCGACGTACGGCGTGTCCTCGCCGATCTCCGTGGGCATGAAGACGTGGACGGCGTGTCCCCGCTCCGCCAGCGAGTTCAGGGTCCGCACGAAGGAAGGCGTGCCCTTGCCTTCGCCCATCGACCAGAAGTGGGTCTGGATGTAGAAGATCAGGAACGTCCGCCGGCGGCTCGAGGTCACACCTTCCTCCTCTCCGCCTGCGAGCCCGGAAGGCGGGCCGAGCGGGCGAGACCGCGGAGGACGCGCCGCACGCGCTGGGCGTCGGCTCGTTCGGGGACGAAGAGCTTCCACGGCCCGACGCCGGTGATCTTCCAGAAGACGATCGCCAGCATGAGTGTCTGCGCCGTGTAGGCGGCGTTCGTCGCCCAGGCTGCGCCCACGATGCCGTGGCGCGGGATCCACCAGAGATCGAGCGCGAAGTTGAGGAGGAACGCGAACGTCATCGCGACCGTTGCGGTGCCGCGCCGGTTCCGTCCCGAGAGGTCACCCGCGAGGATCTTCCCGACCGCGAGGAGCACGACACCGGGAAGGAGGATGCGGAGCGAGGGAAGGCAGGGAAGGAAGTCGAGTCCGTAGAACAGGCGGACGAGCGGCTCCGAGAGGAGGAAGAGCGGAAGCGCGGCGGCCAGGACTCCGAAGAACGCGAGTCGGCAGGCGACGGGGGTGAGTCGGTTTGCGTCCTCTGTCGTGCTGGCGGAGATGCGGGGGAAGAGGATGAGTTGGATCGAGGCCGGGATGTGCGAGAGCTTCTCCGAGAGGAGCACCGCGATCGAGTAGAGCCCCTGCGCTTCGAGCCCGAGCATCTTCGTGACGAGGAGCTGATCCAGCCGGTACGTCATCGCGCTCACGAGCGTGCCGAGGTGCCCCTTGAGTCCGTAGACGACGCTCGTCTTGGCGAGCTCGGGGTTCCAGTTCTGGGGGGGCGGATCGTTCTCGTGTTCGCGAAGCCGTTCCGCGACCCAGATACCACCCAGGATCACGAACACGACGAGGCTCGCGATGTAGGCCCACACGGCCTCGCGGATGCCCCCGGGGAAGACCCGGAGCAGAACGACGACGAGGGCGAGGAGCGCGATGTTGGAGACGACCTGGAGGAGGTTGAACCGGTCCACCCGACCTTCTCCCAGGAACATCGAGAGCATGAGGTACTTCGCCATCACGAGCGGCACGGAGACCGCCGAGAGGGTCAGGACGGAGCGGAAGACGGATGCGCCGTCACCCGCGAGCCAGGGCGCGACCCACCAGTAGAGCGGCGTGGCCGCCACCCCGAGGACCACGGACCAGATCCAGCTGTGGCGCACGATCTGACGGAGGTCGTACCGCTTGCCCGCGAGGAGGTAGGTGTGGGCGGTGTCGATCCCGAGGAGAAAGCTCGTGCCCCAGAGGGTGCTGAAGGTGAGGACCGCCGAGTATCCGCCCTGTCCTTCGGTGCCGAGCGTGCGCGCGACGAGCACGGAGATCGGCACGTTGATCAGCGTGACCAGGATCCTCGAGAAGAAGGTCGTCACGCTCTGCTTGAGGAAGCTCAGTCCGCAGCCCTCCTTCGCACCTCGGTTGCCTCCCGGTGGCGGGGAGGACCCTCGGCCCGCGAGGAAAACGTGCCTTCCAAGTGATCGTGCGGCACGCGACCGAATCCTACGGGTTCGGTCGCGTTTCCTCTAGGACGTGTTCGGAGACGGGAAGGTCGATCAGAAGAGTCCGGTGCGGAAATCCCGGACCGTCGAGGTCTCGGAGAGTTCGGCCAGCCAGTTGCCGAGCGCCTCGCTCTGACGGGCCTGGGTGACCGACTCCCGGAGCTGCGCCTTCTGCGCGTCGAACGCGGCCCGGTCCGCGGCGACCTTCTCGTCGACGCGGAGGACGAAGCCACCGCGCCGGCCCGCGAGCACTTCCGGAATGAGGCCGGTGCCCGCCGCGGCGAAGATCGGGCCGATGAGGTCCGGGTCGTTTCCGATCCCGCGGCTGAAGGCCAGCCGGGTGATTTCGTCGGTCGTGTCGAACGTGGCGAGGGAGTCGCCCGCGGCGACGTCTTCCATCGACTCTCCGCCCTTGACCCGGGCGAGGAGCTTCTCGGCGTGGGCCACGGCCTTGTCCCGACGCATCGACTCCGCGGTCTCGCGACGGACGCGATCGGTGATCTCGCTGAGGGCCGGGACGTGGGGCTCCCGGCGCTCCACGACCTCGACGACGACCCAGTCGGCCGCCCGCTCCATCGGCGCGGAGATCGTTCCGGCCGGGCTCTGGAACGCGAACTGCTGGATCTCGGGCGCGCTGCCGAGCCCCTGGATGAATCCGGTCTGGCCGAACGGCTGGGAGTCCATCGCCTTGAGGCCATGGTCGGCCGCGGCGGCGGCCAGCCCGTCATCGGCCTGCTGGCGGATCGCGATCGCGGTCTGGGCGACGGCCTGGTACGTGTCGGACGAGAGCTGGAGCGGGATGAAGAGGTCCGCCAGCTTGATCTGCTTGCCCTTCGTGTCGTCCTCCTGTGTCTCCTCGACGCGGACGACGTGGAACCCGCGGGGCTCGACGATCACGTCGCTGACCTCACCGACCGGAAGGGCCTGGACCACGGCCCGAACCTGGGTGGGGAGCGTGTTCGGCGAGATCCAGGTCGCGGCCTCACCGCCACGCTGGTTGGCCGGGCCTTCGGAGTAGTCCATCAGCTCGAGGAAGTCCTGTCCCGCCTTGTGGTCCTCGAGGAGCGAGGCGGCGAGATCGTAGGCGGCGAGGGAGTCGTCCGCGCTCGGAGTCTTCGGGACCGAGACCCAGCGGATGACGGCTTCGCGCTGTGTCCGGAAGTCGTCCTTGTGGGCGTCGTAGTAGGCCTGGAGTGCGGCCTCGTCGATTCCCGACTCGTTCACCTGGAAGTTGCCGGAGGGGACCATGAGGTAGCTCACCTTGGCCTTCTCGTTCTGCATCCGGTACTGGTTCCAGAGTTCGGCGTCCGAGACGACGGCGGTCGCCATGACGCGCTTCTGCAACTTCTCGAGCGGGAGATTCCGCGCGTACTGCGCCTCGAGACCGCGGGTGTCGTTGGCCGGGTCGTGGAGCATGGCCTGGTAGAGGGCGATGTCGAACTTCCCGTCACGCTGGAACTGCGGGCTCTGGACGAACTGCGGGAGTGGGTCGTTCATGACCGCGAAGACCACTTCCGGATCGGTGGCGCCGAGACCGCGCTGACGCGCTTCCTTCGAGAGGAGCGCCTGCTGGACCATGCTCTGCCAGGCCTGGTTCTGGATCATCACGCGGGTCTGGTCGTCGACCGGCTGTCCGGTCTGGGCGGCCATGCCCTGGAGCGTCCGGTTGACCATGGTCGCGTACTCGTTCCGGGAGATCGGCTCGCCGTTCACCCGGCCGGCCTCGTTCGCGACGTTGCGTGGCGTATTGCTGTCGTTGTTGCTCCAGAGCTGGAAGTCGGCGCCCCAGACGATGAAGATCAGCCCTACGAAGGCCACGGCCACGAAGTAGGTGAACAGTTTGCTGCCTTTGCGCAGTTCATCGAACATTGGGTAGAGACCTCTCGGAATTCTTGAGTTCGGCTTCGACGATACGAAACCGGCAGTGTATCCGTTCCATCAAGGTGGGACAAGACGCTCCCCGGCCAGTTTCCGTTCGCGACCGCCGGGCCGAATCCCGCTAAGATGCAGCCCCGAGGGCGGAAGCGGCGGCTCCGGCCGCCGCGGCCCCGAGGACCGAGAGTTCCGATTTCCGGGCCGCCGGCCCACGGACGAAGGAGGATGAGGATCGGCCGAGCAGTCGGCCGGCGGACACATGTGGCAAGCGGAGCTGCTTCTCATCATTCTGCTGCTCCTGCTCTCCGGGTTCTTCTCGGGGACGGAAGCGGCGTTCTTCGCGCTCAACCGCGTGCAGCTCCGGCGTCTCGAGCGACACGGAGAGGCGACCTCCAAGCTCATCCTCGAGGTGATCTCGAAGCCGAACCACCTCCTCACGTCCGTCCTCGTCGGGAACACCCTCGTCAACGTCGCGCTCTCGGTGCTCACGACGAGCCTCTTCCTCCGCCTCCTCGGTGACGGCGGCGGCCTCCAGGTCGCGATCCTCGTCACCACCGTCTCCGTTCTCCTAGTCGGGGAGGTGACGCCGAAGACGGTGGCCGTGAACTACCCGGAGCGGGTGAGCCGACTCACCGTCCGTGCCATCCGCCTGGTCCAGGTGCTCCTCGCGCCGGTGATCGGGGCGGTCACGTTCGTGAGCGACGCCATCCTCCGCCTCTTCGGCGTCGAGGACGGCGGAATCGGCCACAGCGGCGCCATCTCCCGCGAACTCGGCTCCTCCTCGAAGGTGCGGACAAGGAAGGGGTGATGACCGCGCGGGAGTCGTGGCTCGCCCAGAACATCCTCGAGTTCTCCGCCACCCGCGCAGAGGAAGCGATGGTCCCGCGCGTCGACATGGTGGCCGCGTCCCTCGAGATGGAACGGGACGAGCTCGAAACACTCGTACTCGGCGCGCGCCGTTCCAGGATCCCGATCTACCGGAACACGATCGACGAGATCGAGGGCTATCTCCCGACCAAGGAGTTTCTGCTCTACCCGGAAACGAAGGTGTCGGAACTCGTCCGCCCGGTAGCGATCTTCTCGGAGCGCGCGTTCCTCTCCCAGATCTTCTACGAGACGCAGAAGACGCGGACGCCGCTCACCATTCTCGTCAACGAGTACGGGGAGACGGTGGGGATGCTCACCCGCGAGGACCTGCTGGAAGAGCTGGTGGGAGAGATCCACGACGAGTTCGGCGCCAAGGAGGACCGCTTCCACCGTCTCGGCCCGGGCGTCTTCTCCGCGTCGGGCCAGATCAACCTCGAGGAGCTGAACGAAGCCGCCGGACTCTCCATCCCCGACGAGGACACGGTCACCCTGAACGGCTTCCTCAGCGCCCTCCATGGCGGGATCCCGGTCAAGGGCGAGGAGATCGTCTGGCACGGGGTCCGGTTCCAGATCGTCGAGGCGAGCCGGCACCGGGTCCAACGGGTCCGCGTCGTGGTGTCCCCGGAGGAGGGGGCGTGAACCAGATCCTCCTCTATGTGCTCCTCATCGTGCTGGGCGTCGGAGCCTCCGCCTACTTCTCCGCCATCGAGATCTCCATCATCTCGGCCAACCGCCTCAAGCTCAGGCAGCAGGCGAAGCAGGGGAATGCGACGGCGACACTCGCGCTCAGCCTCCTCAACGACCAGGAGCACGTCCTCGCCACCACCCTCATCGGGCTCAACCTGGCGAACCTCGCGACCGCGGCCTTCGTCACCTCTCTGATCGAGGGCTGGCTCGGCGTGGGGTGGAGGGCGTCGCTCCTCTCGACCGGGGTGGCGACGCTGGTCCTCCTCGTCATGGGGGAGATCCTCCCCAAGGTCTATGCGAGCCGCCATGCCACCGTTTTCGTGACGCGGAATGCCCGGCCGATCCAGGCCACGGAGCAGCTCTTCCTCCCGGCAACGGCGGTCATCCGCCTTTTCCTCGGCCTCCTCCTCCGGAGCCTGCGCAAAGCGCCCCAACAGCCGCTCGTCACGCGGGAAGACCTGAAACACCTCGTAAGGGAGGTGAAGGGGGACACGGGGCACGGCCGAAAAGAGAAGAAGATGCTCGGCTCGCTGCTCGGGTTCACCGAGACGACGGCCCGCGAAGTGATGGTTCCGATGACGGAAGTGATTGCGATCGAGAAGGGGAGCGGAATCTCGCTCGCCCGGGCCCTCGCGAAGCGTCATGGATTCACCCGCCTCGCGGTCTATGAGCGGCGGATCGACAAGGTCACCGGTGTGGTCAACATCAAGGACGTCCTCTTCGACAAGGATCCGGACGAGACGGTCGCGCACTACGTCCGGCCGGCTCTCCTCGTGCCGGAGACGAAGCGGATCGACCGGCTCCTCGTCGAGCTGCAGCGGAGCGAGCAGACGATGGCGATCGTCGTCTCCGAGTTCGGATCGTGCGTGGGGATCGTCACGCTCGAGGACATCGTGGAAGAGATCGTCGGAGAGATGGCCGAGGAGCACGAAGTCGGCGTGAGGAAGATCCGGGAGATCGCTCCGGGGACCTACGTCGTCGACGCGCTCACGGACATCGATGACCTCAACGACGAACTCGGTCTCGAACTCCCGAAGGGACGGTTCGACACTCTGGCGGGACTCCTCCTCAAGCACTACGGGCGGATTCCGACCGAAGGCGAGCGGTGCCGGATCAGCGAGGTCGAGATGGAGATCGTCGATGCGCACCAGTTCGGGATCGGCTCGGTGAAGCTCGTGCTTCCGAACGGTTCCGTGGATCGGGACTGACTGGACCGAGACGGAAGTCGTCCTGGGTGCCGGGACTGACACGAGAGGAGCGGGGGCCGTAGTGGCCGCCTGATCCCAGAGGGAGAGAAGACATGCGTCCAATCGCCACCAGACTTTCCGTCGGGCTCCTCGTTCTGGCCTCGCTCGGGGGCGCGGCGACGTCCTCGACAGCGCGGATCCGGTTCACCGGCGTCGACGGAACCGCACTCGCCGGCGTGGCGAGTGCGGAGGAGAACATCTGGTTCTCCTCGTCCACCCACCGCGATTGGCAGAAGGCCACCGGAGCGGGTGAAGGGCGCACCTACACGACCGTGCTCGCCACGAGCAGCGGCTACTTCCTCGTCGCGGCCGACGACGGCACCGTCTGGCGTTCGAACGCGACGAACGGCAACGCATACACGTTGCGCGCCACCGTCTCGTCCACGATCCGTGACTTCGTCGAGATCGGCGGGAGCGTCTTCGCCGTCGGCGACGGTGCCTGGGTGGGAAAGAACGGGGACCGGACCGGAGGCAGCTGGGAGACCATCGACCTCGGGATTCCGGCGGCGAACGATCTCTTCGCGGTGGCGGCGAACACCACCGGCGCGGGATCCATGGTTGCGGTGGGCGACCACGGCACCCTTCTCCGCGCCACCGTCTTCGGCGCCTCCTGGCAGTCTGTCTTCATCGACGAGTCGCGGGCGCTCCGGGGACTCGTCGTCGATCCGTTCGGCAACTACCTCGCGGTCGGTGACGGTGGGGCGGCCTGGCGCGGCACGGCGGACGGCATGACCTGGTCTCCGATCGACCTCGGCACGACGGCCGACCTCCACGCGGTCGACATCGTCGGGCAGGCCACCGTGGCGGTCGGGAGCAGCGAGACGATCCTCTACTCGAGCGCGGGCTTCGCGAACTGGACGTCGCTCACGGCGCCGTCCCTTGACGGCGTTTCGAGCTACGACCTCCTCGCCGTGGCGGGGACGGGCACGCCGGACTGGGTCGCGATGGGGACGGAACGGGCCGCGCTCTACAGCCAGATCGGACTCAGCTGGTTCGGGAGCGACGTGACTCCGATCCAGCGGGAGAGCTGGGGACGGATCAAGAGCCTCTTCGCGCAGTGAGCGAGTCCGCCAGGTCCGCGAACGGCGCGTAGCCCCGGAGCTCGTGGAACGCGGGATCCGTGTAGAGCGTCTCGGTGTCGGACCATCCCGCATGCGCCGCCGCGCGCACGGAGCGGACCGCAGCCGCGGGATCGCCGGCCGCGGCCTGACACTTCGCCATTCCGAGTGACCAGACCACGGGCGGGAGCTCTCCCTCGAGCGAAACGAACGTCGCCAGCGCTTCCCGTCCCCGACCCAGTTCGAGGAGGAACTGCGCCCGCATCTGCCGCTGCTGTGGAGAGAGCACGGCGCGTTCGTCGATCTGGGCGAGTACCTCGAGCGCGCGCTCCGGCTGTCTCGTCTCTCCATAGAGCTGGACGAGGAATCCGAGTCGACGCAGATCCGCCGCCGGGTCCGCCATGGGCGGCGTGAGCCAGCGGAGTGTTTCCGTAACGATGCCGAGGCCGGCGGAAGTGAGGGCACGGCGCGTCCGCTCCTCGTCCCCGAACCGGGACGGGTCTCCGTCCGGTGGTATCGATGGGGTGAGCTCCCGGTCCTTTGCAATCCGGCCACGGAAGTCGTCCCAGAACTTGGGCTCCGGGCTCTTCGCGCGTTCGCTCTCGAGGAAGCGGTCGGCCTCGCCGTGCCGTCCACTCCGCTCCAGGCAGAGGACGATCCGCGAGGGGACGTGCCGCGAGCCGAGGCTCGGATCGCGCGACGCGAGTTCGTAGAGGGAGAGCGCCGTCGCGAAATCGAGCTTCCCGAAGAAGGCATCGGCGAGCCCCGCCGCCACCGTTGTGTTCCCGGGATGCACCTCGATCGCCTCGCCCAGCACCTTCTCCGCCTCGTCGTACCGCGCGACCCGGACGAGTGCGGTGCCGAGGCCGAGCCGGGCCGTCGAGTTCTCCGGATTTCCGGCCAGCACCGCCTCGAAGTGGGGGATGGCGTCGCGGAAGCGGGACTCGTCCATCGCCCGCTTCGCGTCCTCGAAGTCCGCGTGGATGCCGATCATCGACTTGGGATCGGGCAGGTCCGCGTCCGCGATCGGCGCGGCGCCGCCGGCCAGGTATCCGAGGGAGCGGAGCCGTTCCGCGACTTCGGGACTGACCGGTTCGTCGGCCTTGGGCGCGGGCTCTCCCACTACGGCGAGAAAGCGCGCCAGTCGATCGGACATCGTGGTCGCCGCGGACGGATCGCGTGTCACGAGGTTCACGGACTCCGCCGGGTCCGACGCGATGTCGTAGAGTTCGGGATCCGGCGCTTCGATCCACTTCTGATCGTCCGACTGGAAGGCGCGGAGGTCGGCCCAACCGAAGTTCTCACGCGGGTAGAGAGTCTCCATGTAGACGCCACGACGGTCCGGCGCGGGACCGCCGGAGGCGAAGGAAACGAGGGACGATCCATCGAGCGGACCCGGTGGAAGCGGAACCGCGACGAGTTCGAGCAGCGTGGGAAGGAGGTCGACCGTGGCCACGGGCGCCGCGAGTCGCGCGCCGTCCATCGGGAGGCCGGGCCCGGAGAGGACGAACGGAACGCGGGTCGTCTCGCGGTAGAGGAAGATGCCGTGCTCGGCTTCGCCGTGGTCATCGAGTCCCTCGCCATGGTCTCCCACTACGGCGATCACGGTGTTGTTCCGTTCCGTACCGAGTGCCGCGATCAGCTTCCCGAGGCAGTCGTCCGCGACCGCGATCTCGCGGTCGTAGTCGTCCGGAAGCGAGAGCCCGCGGCCGAAGGCGGCCGGCGTCCACGGCGTGTGGGGATCGAAGAGGTGGACCCAGAGGAAGAAGGGGCGGCCGTCTCTCTTCGCCAGCCACTCGAGCGCGCGCTCCGTCGTGCGCGGGCCGGGGCGTTCGTTGTAGAGATCGTCGTCGTAGGTCTGGAACCCCTGGGCGATCCCGAACTGCGCGTCGAGCACGAACGCGCTCACGAACGCTGCGGTCTGGTAGCCCGCGTCCGCGAGTGTTTCGGCGAGCGTGACGGTGGACGGTGCGACCGCGTAGCTGCCGTTGTTCCGCACACCGTGCCGGAGCGGGTACTGCCCGGTCATCATCGTGGTGTGGGCGGGGAGAGTGACGGGAACGGCGGTGAGAGCGTCCTCGAACAGCGCTCCGTTCCTGGCCAGTTCGTCGAGGTGAGGAGTGTGCGCGGACGCGTATCCATAGCATCCGATCCGGTCCGCTCGCGTCGTGTCGAACGTGACGAGGAGGACGTTGGGGGGGCCGGACTCGGAGGAACACGACGCCAGGAGGAGGGCGAGCGGGCCGGCGAGGAGGACCCAGAAACGAAGGGCCGGAGGATGCACCCGGCCCGCGTAGCTGTCTGGCCGGCTCCTCACTCGGTCACGAGCTGTGCGTAAGGGGAGAACTCGCCCCGACCCGAGGACTCGGAGCGGAGCGGCGTCGCCACGAGCGCGTCGGGAAGCTCTTCGGTGCCGCGTTCGCTGAAGTCGCGATGTCCGGGGAGGCGGTAGCGACTCGCGTCGATCCCGGTCCCTTCCCGCATGAAGAAGTCGTCCCGCCCGGTGCTCGCGGAGTAGATCCCGTACGCGAATCCGCCGAACATGCCGAGCACCAGGCCCCACCGGATCGGCTCGTCACGGTTGTCGTCGACCACGATGGCGACTGCACCGCCGAGGAGGAGCCCCAGGAGCCCGCCGTAGACGGTGCTCTTCGCGATCCGGATCATCGTGTTGTCCTCCGCCTGCGCGGCCGGCACGACAGGAGCAAGCGGGATGTGCAGGAACGTGACGAGGACGAGGAGCGCGGTGACGCGGCGCCAGGACGAGAATAGTCGTTTCATGGGACTCGGAACCTCCTTTGAGCCATTCCGGCGCTTCCGGCGCCTGCAGATGAAAAGCTAGAAGATCGACGGCCAAGCTGCAACCGCCCCTTGCTGTTAGGACATAGGCCTGTCGGACGCGGGACCGGGGTGCTACCTTCGAAGACCAAAGGCCTCCCGCAGAGATTTCAACCATATGATGCAAAAGGACTTGTGAGGTTCCATCGGTGTCAGGTTTCGTCCACCTCCACACCCACTCCCACTACAGCCTCCTCTATGGAGCCTGCCGCATTCCCGATCTCGTCAAGTCGTGCGCGGAGCTCGGGATGTCGTCCGTCGCACTCACGGATCGCGGCAACCTGTTCGGCGCGGTGGAGTTCGAAGCCGCGACCGCAGCGAAGGCGTCCGCCCGATCCTCGGCTGCGAGATCCAGATCCGCCGGACCCCGTGCCGGACGGCCGCGGGACTGGGACGAGACTGCGCTACCGGATCCACCTCGACTCTCTCGTCCTCCTCGCGAAGAACGACGCGGCTACCTCACTCTGATGAAGCTCGTGAGTCGCGGCTACCTCGGGGACAGTTCCCACCCTCCCGAAGTCACGTGGGACGATCTCGCGGAGCACACCGAAGGGCTGATCGCGATCTCCGGCGCGCTCACGGGCAGCGTCGCGCGCTACGTGACGACCGCTGGGAGAAGGCGCGGAGACGACCCGGACGTCTCCAGGAGATCTACGGCGACGACCTCTATCTCGGCTGGTCGACCACGGACTTCCCGATCACCGCGCTCTCGTCCGTCACACCGCGGACCTCGGACGGGAGATGGGCGTTCCGCTCGTCGTCTCGAACCACGTGCACTATCTCCTCGAAGATCACGCCGACGCCCACGATGCGCTCCTCTGCATCCAGACCGCGGCGCAGAAGGTGGACGAGCGCCGAGTTCCGGTTCGAGACGCGCGAGATGTACCTCAAATCGCCCGATCAGATGGCGGACCTCTTCGAGGTACCCCGAGGCGCTCGGAGAACACCGTCCGGATCGCGGAGCAGTGCAAGAGGTCGAGATGGAGTTCGGAAGCTGAAGCTCCCGCCCTTTCCCAAGCCGGACGAGTTCGACTCTCTCGACGACTTCATGGAGAAGCTCTGCCGCGACGGACTCGCGGAACGCTACGACGAGCTCACGACCGAACTCACCGACCGGCTCGAGTTCGAGCTCGGCATCATCAAACAGATGGGGTACTCCGGCTACTTCCTCATCACATAGGACTTCATCCGCTACGCCGATCCATCGGTGTCCCGGTCAGCCCGGGAGCGAGGTTCGGCCGCCGGCAGCCTCGTCTCCTACTGCCTCGGGATCACGAACATCGACCCGATCCGCTACCAGCTCCTCTTCGAGCGGTTCCTGAACCCCGAGCGGGTGTCGATACCCGATATCGACGTCGACTTCTCGGACCGCGGGCGGCAAGGTGATCAGTACGTCGTCGAAGGCACAGGGTCGAGAACGTCTGCCAGATCATCACGTTCGGAACGATGGCCGCGCGCGCCGCCGTGCGCGACGTCGGCCGGGTCATGGGCATGAGCCCCGCGGATGTCGACCATCTCGCGAAGATGGTCCCCGAGGAGATCGGGATCAAACTCGCGAAGGCGCTCGAGAAATCGCCCGACCTCGCGGCCCGCTACGAGAACGATCCGCAGGTGAAGGAACTCATCGAGATCGCGCTCGTCCTGGAAGGGCTTTCGCGCCACGCCTCGACCCACGCGGCCGGCGTCATCATCACGCCGTCCGCCCTCACCGAGTACGTGCCGCTCCACCGCGCCGGCGAAGAGGAAATCACGACCCAGTTCGACATGGTCGCGTGCGACAAGATCGGACTGCTCAAGATGGACTTCCTCGGTCTCCGCACTCTGACGGTGCTGGAGGACTGCCTCTGGATGCTCTCCCAGCGCGGCATCGAGGTCGACCTCGACGCGCTCGAACTGACGGACGACGAGACCTTCGCGCTCTTCGGAAGAGGGGAGACGGTCGGCGTCTTCCAGTTCGAGTCCTCGGGCATGGTCGAGTATCTGCGGAAGCTGAAGCCCCAGGTGATCGACGACCTCATCGCAATGAACGCGCTCTACCGTCCCGGCCCGCTCGGTTCGGGCATGGTCGACGACTTCATCCTCCGGAAGCAGGGCGAGAAGAAGATCGTCTACGAGCATCCGGTGCTCGAACCGATCCTCCGCGACACGTACGGCGTCATCGTCTACCAAGAGCAGGTCATGCAGATCGCGTCCGCGATGTCCGGCTACTCGCTGGGAGAAGCGGACCTCCTTCGTCGCGCGATGGGAAAGAAGAAGAAGGAGGTGATGGACGCGCACCGCGCCACCTTCGTCGAACGCGCGGTGGAGAAGAAGGTGCCCGAGCACGTCGCGGCCACCGTCTTCGATCTGATGGCGCACTTCGCCGGATACGGGTTCAACAAGTCCCACTCCGCCGGCTACGCGCTCGTCGCCTACCAGACCGGCTACCTCAAGGCGCACTACCCGGTCGAGTTCATGGCCGCCGCGCTCACCTCGGAAATGTCGAAGCCGGACCGTCTCCTCATCCTCCTCGCGGAGACGAAGCGGATGCAGATCCCCGTGCTTCCGCCCGCCATCGATCAGTCCGAGGACGGCTTCCGCGCCACGGAAGGGAAGATCCGTTTCGGGCTCGGGGCGGTGAAGGGGGTGGGGCACGGAGCCGTGGCCGCGATCGTCAGCGCCCGCGAGCAGGGGGGCACCTTCCAGGGGCTCCACGACCTGGCGGAACGGATCGATACCGGAGCCGTGAACAAGAAGTGCCTCGAAGCGCTCATCCAGGCGGGTGCGCTCGACGGGTTCGGCGAGCCCCGCGCGCGGCTCTTCGATGCGCTCCCGACCGTGCTCGAGTGGGCGGCCCGGCGCCGCCGCGAGCGCGAACTCGGGCAGGTCTCCCTCTTCGGGGACAGTGGCGGTGCGTCGCCCCGCCCGCCCCTCCCGGACCGCGAGGAGTGGGAGAGCGCGGACAAGCTGGAACGCGAGAAGGCGGCTCTCGGCTTCTACCTCAGCGGCCACCCGCTCGATCAGCACTCCGCGCTCGCGGAGCAGATCGGCGCGATTCCGTGTGGCAAGGCCCGCACGACGGAGGGAGGAGACGGCGCGATCTACCTCGGCCTTCCTATCCAGGTGAAGGTCTCCCAGGACAAGAAGGGGCGGTCCATGGCCTTTTTCACCCTGGAGGACGCTTCGGGTACCGTGGATGCGCTCTGCTTCGAGGAGCCGCTCCAGTACGCAAGGCCGCACCTGGAAGCTGGTGGCCCCGTATACGTCAAGGCGAAGCTGTCGAGGCGGAAGGAAGAGCAGCCGAAGCTCATCGTAGAGGAAGTGCAGGGGCTTGCCTCGATGTTCGAGCGCGGGAAGCTCTCGCTCCATGTGGCCTTGCTGACTGCCGCCGAAGACGCCGAGCTGGAACGGGTCAAGGGACAACTCGAGGGTCACCCGGGCGGCTGCCCGGTCTATCTCCACGTCGATCACCGGAAGCTCGAGGGCGTGATCGTGAAATCCCGCTCGCTCAGGGTGGAGCCGACGAGCGATCTGGTCGAAGGACTTCGGGAGATTCTGGGACCAGATGCGGTACGATTGACGGTTGGCGAACGGGAGGGGTTCCGCAGCCTGGACGTCTTCGGCCGCGGCACTTCGCGGTCCAAGAACGGCGGCGGAGACGCGGCGGGCGGGAGCCAGGACGGCCCCGGCGCGGCGGCAGTCGATCCGGGGGAGACGGCGCTTCGGGCGTAGCCGGTTGGCGGACCGGTCCTCCGGGGCCTCCCCAGGGAGCGGGAACCCGCCCAAAGCGATCTGAGCGGGGAAGATGACCGGACGTATCGATTTGCACCTACACACCCTCTGCTCGGACGGGCGTCTCTCCCCGACGGAGCTGGTCACGGAACTGGCCTCGAACGGGGTGTCGGTGGCCGCCATTACCGATCACGACACCGTGGACGGGTGGGAGGAGGGCGCCAGGGCGGCAGAGGAGTTCGGAATCCGGCTCATCTGCGCCACGGAGCTGAGCGTGGCCCACGAGGGGCAGGACCTGCATGTCCTCGCCTACTTCGTGGATCCCGCGAACGTGCCGTTCCGGACGCTGCTCGAGGGGATGAAGAAGGATCGGGTCCGGCGGATGGAGGAGATGGTCGAGAGGCTCGTACGGCTCGGGATTCCGGCGCGGCTGGGGCCCGTGATGGTACGGGCAGGCCGGGGTTCGGTGGGGCGGGTCCATTTGGCCCAGGAACTCGTGGACCGTGGCTGGGTGCGTACGTACGGAGATGCCTTTCAGCACTATCTGGGGGACGGAGCACCCGCATGCCGGCCGAAGACGACCTTGCCGCTCGCGGCATCGCTCGCGGCGGTCACGGCGGCAGGCGGGGTTTCGGTTCTCGCGCACCCGGGGATCTACAAACTGGACGGCCTCCTCGAGACGATGGTGCCGCTCGGGCTCGGAGGGCTCGAGGTCTACCATCCGTCGCACGGGGCGGAACAAGTGACGATGCTGGAACAACTCGCGGATCAGTGGGGGCTCGTGAAAACGGGCGGAAGCGACTACCATGGGCAGAGAGAGCAGGAGTTCCCACCGGGATCCATGGACTTGAAGCAGGAGATCGTGGACGAGCTGGAGGCCCGCCGGCCTTCGGCGCGAACTCGTGGAGATTTTGCATGACCGAGATGACTCCCGAAACCAAGGGCCGCCGGAGCGGGCGGGTTCGATTCCTGATCGGATTCGTCGTGATCCTGAGCGCCGTCGGTTTCCTGGTCGCCCGTGGCGCGAAGAACGCGATGGTCTACTACATCACCGTCACTGAGCTGGTGCAGAAGGACCGGGGAACGGACCTCTCCGGACTTCGGGTCAAGGGGAACGTCGTTCCCGGCACGATCGAGAAGGACGAACTCGTCCTCCGGTTCGAGATGTCGGACGGCGTCACCGCCGTGCCCGTCACCTACAGGATCGTCCCCGACACGTTCGGGGAGAACGGAGAGGTCGTGGTCGAGGAACGCTCGCCAGCGGCAACTTCGAAGCCGACTTCCTCATGGCGAAGTGCCCGTCCAAGTACGAGGCGGAAATGGGAGAAGAGGACAACGGACCGTCCGCACAGTCGCCCAAGACCACGGGCGTCTGATTCACCGCCCCTGCCCGGCGTCGGGTGGGGGCAGCATGCGAGGGAACATGATTCAGCTCGGCTACACTACGCCATGTGGGGCGCGCTCGGCAGCGCCCTCTTCGCACTCGTCTTCTCGATTCTAGCGTTCCGCGGGGGACGGGAAGACCTCCAGGGCTCGGCCCGCCACGCCACCTGGGCGGCGGCGTTCTTCGTCACCGTCGCGTGCGCCGGAATCGTCTACGCGTTTCTCATGGGCGACTACCAGATGGAGTACGTCTGGGGGAACAGCGACCGGGACATGCCGACGTTCTACAAGCTCGGCGCGCTCTGGGGCGGTCAGTCGGGATCGCTGCTCTTCTGGGGCTGGCTCCTCGCGATGTACAGCGCCCTGGTCGGCCTCCGGCACCGCCGCGACCACGTCCGGCTCATGGCGCCCACCACCGCGACGCTCATGACCATCCTCGTCTTCTTCCTGGCGCTCGTTCTCTCTTCGGGACGAACCCGTTCCGGCGGGCGGACTTCATTCCCCGGACGGCATCGGGCTGAATCCGCTCCTCCAGCACCCGGCCATGGTGATCCATCCGCCGTGTCTCTACCTCGGCATGATCGGGTTCACCGTGCCGTTCGCCTTTGCCGTCGGCGCACTCATTTCGGGACGCCTCGACAACGACTGGCTGAAGAAGGCGCGGCTCTGGGCCGTGGTCGCCTGGCTCTTCCTCGGCGCGGGGAACATCCTCGGCGGATGGTGGGCCTACCTCGAGCTCGGCTGGGGTGGGTACTGGGCCTGGGATCCGGTCGAGAACGCGTCCTTCATGCCGTGGCTCGCGGGCACCGCGTACATCCACTCCGCCATGATCCAGGAACGGAAGTAGATGCTGAAGATCTGGAACATGGTCCTCATCCTGTCGACCTTCGTCCTCACCGTGATGGGGACGTTCATCACGCGAAGCGGGCTCATTTCCTCCGTGCACTCGTTCGCGCAGTCGAACATCGGCTACTACTTCGCGGGGTTCCTCCTCGCTTCGATCGTCGTCTCGGTCGGGCTGATCGTCTGGCGCCGGAACGACCTCAAGAGCCAGCACCATCTCGATTCGTACCTCTCGCGCGAGTCGGCGTTCCTCTTCGGGAACCTGATCCTCCTGGGCGGCGCGTTCGCGGTGCTCTGGGGAACGCTCTTCCCGATGTTCACCGAGGCGATCAAGGGCAACCGGATCAGCCTCGGGCCTCCGTTCTTCAACCAGTTCATGATCCCGGTCGGGCTCGGCATCCTCTTCCTCATGGGAGTGGGGCCGCTCATTCCATGGCGACGGGCCAGCTGGCGGGGACTGACGAAGGTGTTCACCGTGCCGACGGGGCTTCTGCTCGCCGCAGTCGCGGTGCTCCTGGTCTTCGGAGTCACCCACGCCTACGCTCTCGTCACGTTCGGCTTCTGCGCGTTCGTGACGGGGACGATCGTCACGGAGTTCAAGCGGGGGATTGAGGCCCGCATGAGATCCCAGGGCGAGAATCCGATCGTCGCGTTCTTCCGGCTCTTCTCCAAGGGGCAACGGCGCTACGGCGGATACATCGTCCACCTCGGTGTGGTGATCATCTTCATCGGCTTCGCGGGATCCGCCTTCACTCAGGAGTCCGAGACGACTCTGGGCCGGGGCGAGACCTGGCATTTCCGGAACTATGCGCTCACCTACCGCGGTCTCGCGGTGGAGCAGACCCCGAGCGTCGAGCGGATCTCGGCGGACGTGCTCCTGGCCCACAACGACCAGAACGTGGCCGTGATGAAGCCGCGGAAGGACTGGTATCAGAAGAACCAGCAGCTCGCGTCCGAAGTCGCGATCCACGCCACCCTCGGCGCGGATCTCTACCTCATCCTGGCGTCCTTCGACGAGAAGACCGACCGGGCGAGCCTCAAGCTCTACTGGAACCCTCTCGTCAGCTGGTACTGGATCGGCGGGCTCGTGATGGTCCTGGGCGGACTGCTCGTGCTCCTGCCGCTCCGGAGGAGGCAGCTCACATGACGACCCGTATCGCGTGCACCTGGGGGCGCGGCTTGGCCCCGCGTTCCCTTCGTCGCGGTGTCTGGACGCTCTCCGTCCTCGGCGCGCTTGGCCTCGTGCTCCTTTCGGGGAACGTCCGGGCCGACAGCCCGGCGGACATCGGACAGCTCGAGAAGGAGCTGATGAACCCGTGTGAGAACTGTGGCGGCAAGCCGCTCGCAGGTTCGTACTGCGGAGGAGCGTCCGCGGCCAAGGAAGAGCTCCGAGAGATGGCTCAGGCCGGCATGTCCCACGACCAGATCATCGGCGCCTTCGTTGCGAAGTACGGTGAGTGGATCCTTGCCGTACCGGAGCGGAGCGGTTTCAATCTCTTCGCGTGGGTCCTTCCCGTGGTCGGGATGGTCCTCGGTGGAGGAGGGCTCGCTCTCTTCCTCAAACGAACGAACGAAGCGCGTCGGCTCGCCGCGCCGGTACCGGTTCCGGCCGGGCCGGGGCCGATGTCCCCGATGGGACGATCGAGTGACGTTTCCGGTGCCAGGGATTTGGCCGAGCTTCGCCGCAGGCTCGAGCGTGAGGTGCGTGAAGACTGAACATGGGTCCTGACCAGATCGCTCCGATCGTCGTGTTCGCCGTGCTCGTTGCCGGCGGTCTCTTCTTCATCCTTCGTCCTCTCGGGTCGGTAGAAGCGCGGGAACGCGCCCGGGCCGAGGGGCGGCGCTTGCGTTTGCTCGAACGGAAGGCCGTTCTCGTGCACCTTCTCCGGGACATCGAGTTCGATCGAAAGACGGGCAAGCTCTCCGACGAGGACTATGCCACAGCCAAGGAGGAGGCAGAGGCTCAGGCCATCGAGGTGATGATGGAGATCGAGTCGAACGAGGGGCCTTGGACCCCGGACCGGATCGAGACGGAGATCGCGTCGATGCGCGCGCGTCTCGAGTCGAGGGGGCGCCATGCTTGAGCGCGATCACGACCCCGAACTCCGGCCGTCCGGCATCGCTCCATCGCCGGCCTCCGTTTCGCGGTCCGTCCGTCCGGCCAGCGACGGGTGCGGCACGTTTCGCGTTCTCTGATCTGCGCAGTGCTGCTCGTCCTGCCGCTTTCTCCATCCGTCCCGTGGACGTGCTCGCGCAGAACGGCGGGCGGATCCTCGGCCAGCTCACCGCGGAGCATCCTGACTCGGCGGTGGAGCCGAGCTCACCCTCATCTTCCGGCACGTCGGAAAGTGAAGTGGAGCGGATCTCGGCGACCGCCGGCCCGGACGGGGAGTACGAGTTCGACGGCCTGTCGACGGATCCCGAGATCCAGTACGTCGTCAAGGTGAGCCACTTCGGCCGCGACTTCCTCGGCGCGCCGATCCAGTTCCAACCCGGGGAGACCGAGCTCGCCTACAACTTCCTCGCTGTCTCGCGGACGCGGCGCCGCTTCCCTCGGACGGAATGCAGGGCCATCCGCCGATACGTCTCAGGGCGGCGCACCGGCACAGATGTCCCCGCCGCCCGTCTACCAGGACCCGGTCACGATGGTCGTCATCGTCCTCACGCTGTTCGCTCTCTTCGGGCTCCCGATCGCGAACGCGTACCGGAAGGACCGAGTGCGCCGGGCCAGGGAGGACGGATCCCAGGCGGCCGGGCTCATCCGCGACATCGGCAGTCTCGACCTCCGTTTCGCCCGAGAGGAACTCGAGGAGCCGGACTACCAGTCCGTACGGCGAAGCCTCCTGCGTCGACTCCATCAGATCACGGGGGTCTCGTCGGGGACCGCCTCTTGAGCGGCGATGTCGTCCTCGCGACGGAGAAGGTCACAGGGCTACGGTGGGCCTGACGTCCTTCGGGGCGTGGACCTCGAACTGAGGGCGGGAGAGGGCCTCGCCCTCCTCGGCCTGAACGGCGCCGGGAAGTCGACCCTCCTCCGTCTCCTGGCCCGGGCTGCACAAGCCGCGCAAGGGACGGATCTCGCCCGCGGCCGGCCGTTCGATCCCTCCCGATCCGGACCACCGAGGTCGGTCGGTTTCGCTCGCACGAGAGCTTCTCCTACGAGGCGCTCTCCGCGCCGGAGAACCTGGAGGCTCGCCGCGAAGCTCTACAGTTCGAGCAAGACGGACGCAGACATCGCCCGTCTCCTGGAAGATCTCGGCCTGGCTGGGTTTCCGAAGCGCCCGGTCCGGGGAGTTCGTAGCTGGGGATGGGACAGCGTCTCTCGCTCGCAAGGGCGCTTCTCCACGATCCGCCGATCCTCCTGCTCGATGAACCGCTTCAGCGGCCTCGACCCGTCCGGGATCGAGTCGCTCTCCGAACTTGCTCGCGGCGCGCCGACGGGACGGGTGCGCGATCCTGATGACGAGTCACGACCTCAGCCATCTCGCGCCCGTGGCGACGCGGCCCGCCTGGCTCCACCGCCGTGCTCGACTCGACCCTCGATCCGCCGCCATTTCGCGGTCGAGGCCGCCTACCGGGAGCGTTTCGCGGGGGCCGGGCGATGATCATTACCGAACCGTCGGAGCGCTCATCGGCAAAGATCTCCTCCTCGAGGCGGGAGAGGTCGCGAGACGCTCACCTCGATGGCGCCTTCGGTCCTCCTCGTCGTGGTGTTCGGATTCGCTTTCCAGGCCCAGGCGATCGACCCGGGACCGAGGCGCCGGGCCTCCTCTGATCGCCTTCATTGCCTCGGGTCCTGGGTCTCCACCGCACGATGGCGGTGGAACGGGAGAACGGCTGCCTCAAGGCACTTCTCCTGCGCCGATCGAACGGAGTGCGATCTTCCTCGCGAAGTTCATCGTCAACGTCATCCTGCTCGCGGTGATGGAAATCATCACCGTTCCGCTCTTCTCCATCCTGCTCCGCGTCTCGGTGCTGCCTTGTCTGCCCGAATTGGCGCTGATAGCGCCCGCCGGAACGGTCGGGTTCGCGAGCGTGGGAACGCTCCTCCGACGATCTCGAGCGGAGGTCGACTGCGGGAAGTGCTCCTTCCCATACTGCTCTACCCGCTCTGTCCTGGATCGTGGTGGCCAGCGTGGAGCTGACTGGATACCGCAATTCGCCACCGGACGTCCGATGTGGGAGGGAACCGACTGGTGGACGTTGATCGGGTGTTCGACGTCGTCTTCTCGCGGCCGGAACGTTGCTCTTCGACGTCATGCTCGAGGAATGAGCCGACGGCCCGGAGACGACGCGAGACGACAGAACGAAACGGCTCCTGCTCCACTCTCGAGAGGACGACCTAGCGCATGAAGCGGCTACTCGCACTATCCAAGGGCTCGACCTGTCCTCATCCCGAGTACCCGCGCTCTACATGGCGTTTCAGTACGCCCCCCGCGAATCGACGATGGGGGACGTACAGCGCATCTTCTACTTCCACGTCCCGTTCGCGCTCGGCTCGTTCATGGCCTTCGGGGTCGTGATGGTGGCGTCCGTCGGATACCTGATGAAGCGCGAACTCTCCTGGGACCGGGCCGCCCATGCCGCGGTGGAAGTCGGCTTTCTCTACACGACGTTGGTGCTCCTGACCGGGCCGGTCTGGGCCAAGGCGGCGTGGGGCGTCTGGTGGACCTGGGACGCGCGCCTCACCAGCACCCTCATGCTCTGGCTCATCTTCGCGTCGTATCTCTTTCTCCGGACGTACATGGCGGACGATCCGCGGCTTCTGGGCGGTTCGCGTCGGTCCTCGGCATCCTGGGGGCACTCAACGTTCCGGTCGTCTACTATTCCGCCCTCTGGTTCAACGTGCACCACCCGAAGCCGACCGTGCTGCGCTCGGGCGGTCTCGACCCGAACATGGCGGTTTCGTTCCGGGTCCGATGCTCGTGATCACCTTGCTCATGGTCTCGCTCTTCAGTGAAGCGGTGGCTCTTGGGGCGTGGTTGGAGGCGGAACGGATGGTGTTGGAAGCTCGGATCGATGAATCAGGAGGATCGATGAGCCCGCTGCAGTACCTGGGATTGGCCTACGCGTTCATCTGGGTCGGACTCGGCCTCTACCTCTTCGGTCTCGGCCGGCGGATCGATCGCGTTCGTGGAGAGATCGAGGAGCTGAACGCCCGGATCACGGACGGCGGAAGGGGCTGAGGAGTGCTCCCACGATCCGGCGTACGATGGACGTCGGACGACGCCGCGCACGGCGGGCATGGAGAAGGTGGATATCACATAGTTGCTTCGGAGTGGCGTTTTCCGGGACTCCTCGATACGCCGGAGTTCCCGTTGCTCGATGAGCTGGAAGACGCCCTTGTGATCCGGTTGTAGAGTTCGACCAGACGGGCCAGGGACTGGCGGGTGAGGATGAGACGCCCGGACGATTCCTTCGCGTGGACGAACCACGTTTCGGTCTTCTCTCGCTCGTAGCCGAGGACTTCCTGGCTGCGTGTCTTCTTCGGAATCCATCATGGTGCGCCTGTGCGGAAGGTTTCCGAACCCTGAGTTCCAAGGCGGAGCGTATCAAAGCGCCGAACGGAACGTCAACGCGACCGGTGTGCATTCGCTCTCCACACCTGCGTCCTGGATCCGAACCTGTTCGCCGCGCTCCCCTCGCGATCCTCTCGGTACGCTACCCGCGAGGGCCGCGTGCCCGGTTCGCCGGGATCGGATGCCGACGCGCTGCGGCCTCGGTTCCCAGCGCCGAGATACCGCTCGAAGGCGGCACCCTCGCTGCTCTCCTATATCGGCCGGCGCTCGGGAGCCCTGAAGGGGTGGTCGTGTTCGCGGGACCCGGAGCCCGCACTCTGGGACCGGTACGTGCCTGCACTGCTCGACCGCGGATCACCGCCCTCCTCGTTCCGATCGGCGTGGTCTGGCCGGTTCCGCGAACGCGGCTCTCGGGAAGCTCGGGGCGGAGCCGGGGAGGGGGCCAGTCTGGGGAGTCGTGGCCCAAGGGACGGAGTGAGCGTGCCTGGCAGGTGGTCCGCGCGGCCGCGCCCGGCGCCGTCCCTCTTCCTCGATCCGCACGTGGGAGATGCCGCCTCCGCCGTCCTCCTCGCGCCGGGCGCACGGCAGTCGATCCTCCTTCCTGGCCTCCGGAAGACGACTATCTCGCGCGGGAGCGGGCGAGGAACCTGTGTGTCGCCGCCCCCGAGTCCGTCGAACTCTGGCTCGTGGAGCGCGCGGGCACTTCCTGGCCCGAACTCCTGGCCCGGCCGGACGTCTCGTCCGACCTCGCGCACTGGTGCCTACGCGCGCTCGAAGCGGCTCGGGCCGCGGCCAGCTCTCCGATGGTCGAGCGCACCGAGGTGTCGCGATGATGGGGTGGCGGAGCGCGTGGCCCCTTCTCGCCTCGATCGTGGTGTGGAGCCTCGTCGACGGGCCGACTTCGACGGGGGCGACCTCTCTCGAAACCGACCGGGACCGGCGGGGGCGGGCGGTGGACCTCCTGGAGGACGGACGCGCGGCCGACGCGTTGGCCGCGTTCGACAGTCTCCTCATCGGGGATCTCAGCGATCTCGGCGCGGGGTACCTCGCGGCAACCGCCGAAGCCGCCCTCGGAAGGCCGGGACGAGCTCGTTGTCGCTGGCTCGAAGTGGAGGTCGTGGGCGAACGGGAGAACGTCGGAAGGCTCGCGCGCTTCGAACGGCGCCGGACCGAGCGCGAACTCGCGGACCGTCAGCTCGGGCTCGGCGCCGCCTGGTTCTCGTCTGAAGCGCCCGTTCTCACCGCGCCGGGAATCGCGCTTCTCCCGCTCGAGTCACTGGGTGGGGATGTCGAGGGACCGTACTACGGCCTCACCTGGACCTACCTGCTGTACGACGCGTTGCGCGGGAGCCGGCTCTGTCCCGCGCCGATCCCGTCGACGCTGCTCGCTCTCGACCTCGTCACCGCCGGCCGGGGCGTCCGTCTCCCCGCCGACATCGCCGCGCAGCCTCTCAACACCGTGGGCGGGCTCCGCGGACGGCTCGCACTCCTTCCGGGGGGACTCGGAGGCGGAGTCCTCGAGTCCCCGGCCGGGGACTGGGACGACCGACTCCGCGAGGCGCTCCGTTTCTTCCAGCAGACCCAGGGGCTCGCCGTCACCGGGGAAGCGGATCCGGAGACGCAGCGCCGTCTCGAGACCGTGTTCCGTTCCTGGCTCGAGTCCCCGCCGGTCGCGCTGGCGCCGAACCTGGTGCCACGCGTGCTCTCCGTCCTGGGATCGACCCGCGCCGTTCGGGGCACGTACCGGATCGAGTCCGGCGAGGTGAGGGTCCAGATCAGCATCGTCGACGCGGCCGGACAGCCGACCCATCCCGAACCGATCCTCCTCGACTTCGCGCTCGGCGAGACCGCGGCCAACGCGCGTCGGGCCGCGGCCGAGATCGCCCGCCTCGCGGGCGGCCGGCTGAGTGACTGGGTGGAGACACCGGAGGAGATCGGGTTCGGACGTTGGAACAACGCCGCGCAGGCCCGTCTCGTCTTCGATCGTGGACTGCCGAGGATGGAGACGCGCCGTTGGGAAGACCTCCCGAGGCCGGTGCGTGAGTGGGAGCCCCTCCGTGCCTGGGTCCTGGACTCGACCTGGGACGCGCGCGATCGGGAGTGGGCGGAGCGCGATTTCCGTCGGGCCTGGATCGCCTCTTCGGCGATCGATCCGCGCGCCGCGCACGACTCCTTCCTCCGCGGACTAGGCGGTGGGACGGCGAAGTACGCGGGGCCGAGCCCCGGCTCGCTCGTGGGTACGGTCGGACGGATCCGGATCCGCGGAGAGCAGCCGTGATCCGGCGCAGCGCGGGAGGGCACGGCGCGATGTTCGGCCGTGCGGGTGCGATGATCGGGCGTCTCGGCCTGACCGGGCGCGCCCCGGCGCTCGCGTCCGCCGGTGCGTTGGTGTTCGCCGCAGCGGGCGGGCAGTCCGCTCCGGTGCTCGCGTCCGTCGTCACGCGGATCGGCGCGGAGCACGAGGCGGTCACGTTCGAGACCTACCAGGGCGAGGTGAGTGTCGACCAGACGCGGATCCCGTTCGACGTGATCGGTGGCTCCGCGGAGTTCGGCTGGCAGGTCGGCTTCGACTTCGCGTCGAGCCATGCGGAGGACTGGACGGGAGACGGTCCTCTCCGGCCCCGCCGGCTTCCGAGCCGGGCTGTCCTGCTGGTTCGGATCGGACCGACTCCTTCTCTCCGCCGCCGCGGACCTGCCGCTGGAAGACGGACCGTACGACGGTAGTGAGCGTCGCCTCCTCGCCTGATCGCGGCTCCGGAACTCGACCTTCCGCTCCCCGCGCAGGGACGCGGGAACCGCTACCGGATCGATGCGAGTGTTCGGCTCCTCTCGACCCGGCACGCGGCGGTCTTCGCCGGAGCATTCTACGAGCAGGAGGACGCGTTCACGCTGCGCGACGATGGCCTCGAGCTGGATCCCTCCGACGTGTTCGGCGGCGGTTTCGGCCTCGAGCGCGGATGGGGAGTGTCGACGCGAGGCTGCAGGGTTTTGTCGAGTATCCGACGGACGGGAAGATCGATGGAGCGGACGCCTGGGGACTCGGAGACCGGATCCGCGTGCGCGCGGAGGTGGAGGCGCCGGTGGCGGACGGTGAGGCCGCCCTGTCCCTCGCGGTGCTCGGCGCGGGATCCGGCGAGATCCTTCCCGGATGGGTGCTCGATTCGTATCAGGTCCGGGGAGGGAACCGGTTCGACTGGGACCTGGGTTGGGAGCGGAGTACCCCTACGTTCTGGGGGGCGGGGATCGGTGGCGCGCACGTCCGCGGATTCACCGGTGCGCTCGGTCACTCGGACTCGGTCGTGCCCCATGTCTCCTTCGGGCGCCGGTCCGGGCAGGGAGACGTGCGGATCGATGCCGGCTACCGCACGGGATCGGCGCGTGAAGGCCGCGCCCTCGATGGTTTCTCCGCCGCGTTCTCCTGGACCCGGGAGTGGCGGCGATGAGCCCGCGGGGTTCTGACATGCGGGGTCCGCGGCGGAGCGGTTCAGGCCACGGCACCCCAGGGCACCAGGTTTCCCGGCGGGGTTTCGTCCCCGGCTATCCGCGACTTGGGTGGCTGCTTCTCCTCCTCCTCGTCGGCTTCGGGTCCTGGCGTTGCGCGGAAGAGCCCGCCGCGCCGAGCGGCGGCGCGCTGGACCTCTCGGTGGACTGGTCCGGTTACGCCGTGCGCGGCGCGGAGGACGTCGTCCATCTCGAGATCCGGGATTCGGCCGGCCACCTCTGGGTGGAGCCACAGGACCAGGCGATCGGAGCGGGCGAAGACATTCTCTTCGATCTCGAGCTCTCCGAAGCCGAAGGGCTCCGTGTCGCGCTCTGGATCGACTCCGCGAACGAAGCCGGCCCCGGCATCACCGCCGAAGGGGAGACGACCGGTGTTCGCGTCCGGGCGGCGAGGACGACGGAGGTCGAGGTCACGCTCGGGAGTCGCGTTCCGACGCTTGCCACGATCGAAGCGGCACCGGGGGATCTCGAGTACGAAGTCTCCTGGAGCGAGGTCGACGCCGCGGAGAGCTACGAACTGATCGAGACGACCGAGCTGGGCAGCCAGTCGTTCGCCACCAGCTCCACTTCGCTCACGCTCCCGATCACGGAGGCCCGCGCCGCGGTTCTCGGAGGCGGGGGCGAGTTGGTCTACCGCGTGAGGGCGAAACTCGCGCGGGGGGACGGTCTCTTCAGCGAGCCGGCGGTGTTCGCGATCGAGGAGGTGCGCGACCTTCCGTTCATCACGAGCGTGTTTCCGCTGGAAGGCGCCGAGGCGGTGCGCGACACCGTCGCTCCGTTCCTCGTCTTCGACCGGCAGATGGACTGGTCGACCCTTAGTCTCACCACGATCACGCTCACGGACGTCGCGAACCAGGACCCGATCGCGATCCTTCCGAGCGGCGACGGGGATCGCCTGACTCTGGACCACGGCACGCCGCTCCGTCGGGGCCGGTCCTTCCGTCTCAGCATCTCTGGTCCACTGGCGGACCTCGATGGCCGTCCGTTCGATCAGGCTCCCGGTGAACTCGGACTCCAGGGGTTCACGAGCACGTTTGCGGTCGAGGTCTACGATCCTCTCCACGTCGTCAGCGTCACTCCGGCGGACGGGACGAGCCCGGTGGTCATCGGGACGGCACTCGACGTGGTCCTCTCCCGGGCCGCGGATCCGGCGACGGTGAACTCCTCCACCGTCGTGCTCGAAGACGCCTCCGGCACACCGGTGCCCACCGTCGTCACCTGGACCGAGGCCGAGAGCCGGATCCACGTCGCTCCGTCATCGCCGCTCGGGTACGACTCGGACTACATCCTCCGCGTCACGACGAACGTCCTCGATCCGCGCGGCGAGCCGCTCGATCAGGATCCGGAGACGGAGATCCCCGCGTACGAACCGTTCTCGTCGACGTTCCATACCGAGGTGCAGCCGATCGGCCCCAAGGTCGTCTCGACCGTTCCCACGGCCGGGGAGCAGAACCATCCGGTGGACCAGGTGCTCGTCGTGACGTTCGACCGTCCGATCGACCTGTCGACGATCCGCGATCACTTCCGGGTCCGGAAACTGCCGGTCAACGCCGCCATCCTCGGCCAGACCACGAACGATGCGGAGAGGAAGGTCTTCACGTTCACTCCCACCGGTGGGCTCGAGGCAGGAGTGCGCTATCGCTTCGATCTCACGACGGGGCTGCTCGACGACGACGGCATCCCGCTCGACCAGGATCCGGATACGCCGGGCTTCCAGGGCTTCCAGGCCGAGTTCCGCGCGCAGGCGAGTTTCGGCGTGACGTCCGTCTCCCCGGCGGATCGTTCGCAGCGGGTCGGGCTCGAGACGCAGGTCGTCGTGAGGTTCCCGACCGCGCTCGATCCGGCGACGATCGACGCGGGGACGTCGCTTCTCCGCGGGGCCGTGCCGTTCGACGTGACGCGCTCTCTCAGCACGGACGGCCGCGTCGTCACGATGACGCCGACAGAGCCGTACAGCACGTTCACGCAGTACACGGTCCAGGTGGATGAGGATCTCCGGTCCCTGCTCGGCGACCGGTTCGATCAGGACCTCGTCCGGCCCGGGTATCAACCGTTCGAGAGCATCTTCACGACGAAGCCGGACTCGATCCCGCCGCGGGTCGAACCCTCCGCGCTCGTGCCGGCGGACGGGGCGACCGGAGTGTCGCCCGACATCACGATCGAGATCCCGTTCACGAAGCGGATCCTGCCCGCGTCGGCGAACTCGGAGACGGTGCTCCTCCGGCGCGTCGGCGGCGCGGAGGTGCCGGGAAGCGTATCCGTTTCCTCCGACAGTACGGTGGTGTTCTTCGATCCGAGCGGGCTGCTCGTGGAGAACGCGCTCTACGAGATCGAGGTGCAGACCTGGATCGTCGACATCTTCGACGTCCGCCTCGATCAGGATCCGGTCCAGCCGGACCGGCAGGACTTCCGCGCGACCTTCCAGATCGACCACGAGCGCGTGCCTCCCCGGGTCATCACGGTGAGTCCGGGCGATGGCCTGGAGGACGTGTCGCTCACCACCGACGTCGAACTGTTCTTCGACGAACCGATGGATCCCGCTTCGCTGCTCGACGCCATCCGCCTCCTCGATCCCGAGGAGACGCCTGTCGTCGGAAGCGTCACGGTCGCGGAAGATTCGGTGCGGGCCACCTTCCTGCCCACTGCCCCGCTCCGCGAGAATCGGCTCTACACCGTGCGGGTCGAGACCAGCGCGACGGACCGATGGGGCAACCCCCTCGACCAGGACACGGGGAGCGGTGAGCTGGATCCGTTCGAGAGCAGCTTCCGCACCCAGGCCGACGTGGTCGGGCCGGTCGTGCTCGGGAGTACGCCGCCCCAGGGGGCCGAGGGCGTCGAGCCGGAGACGGAGGTGACGATCGACTTCGATGAACCGATCGCCCCGTCGTCGCTCAGCGCTTCGTCCATCACGATCGCGCCCGAGGGCGGGGACCCGCTTCCGCTCGCCGTCCTGGAGCTGGCGAGTCCGCTCGAAGTTCGCCTCGTTCCCGCCGCGGACCTGGAAACGTCCACGACGTACGTCGTCACGGTCACGGAAGCGATCACGGACACTCTCGGCAACACGTTCGATCAGATCCCGGCGACTCCGGAGTTCGACCCGTTCGAACTCAGGTTCCGTACGCGGGCGGAGAACGATCCTCCCTACGTCGTCGACACGGTCTTCGAGGACTATCCTCCGCCGCGCGAGACGCAGCCGCGGGTCGCGTTCAGCGAGGCGATCGATCCGGCCTCTCTCGGGGCGGGAGACGTCACTCTGGTGCGAGAGGGTGGGGTGGAGGTCCCGATCGATCTGACCTTCGTCTCGCCCGACACACTCCTCGTGGTGCCGCAGGTGCTCCTCGACGCGGTCACGTCGTACGACCTGACCGTGTCCGGGCTGACCGACCTGGTCGGGAACGTGTTCGATCAGTATCCCGCGACGCCGGAGATCGACCCGTTCGTCCAACCGTTCCAGACCGCACAGGACCGCACGCCACCCCGGGTCGTTGCCGTTTCGCCCGCGGACGGGTCGGAAGGCGCACGCCCCGACGTCGTGGTCGCGCTCACCTTCAGCGAGCCGATGACCACGGGTGACTTCGACGACTTCACGCTCCAGCTCGTCCGGCTCGAAGGGAGTCAGGAGTACCCGGCGAACGGCGTGATCACGTGGGACGAAGCCGAGACCGTCTTCTACTACACGCCCGACACCGAACTCCTCCTCGGGTTCATCTACGAAGTCCGGGCGGACTACCGCCTCACGGATCGGGCCGGCAATCCGCTCGACCAGGATCCGGACACGCCGGCCGACGATGTCTTCGTATCGCACTTCCGTATCGGTGACTTCCCGGAGCCGGTCGTGAGCGGCGCCGTCTGCAGCGACACCACCTGGGTGACCTTCGACGCGACCGGCAGCCTCGATCCGGACGGTTCCATCACGACCCTCACGTTCGACTGGGGCGACGGGGACGTCACGATCGTCGAGGATCCGTCCGCGGAGGACTACGTCCAGAGCCACGCCTACCCATGTCTCGACTTCGCGGGCTGTGACGGTCTCGACAACGACGGCGACGGGCTCACGGACGCCGACGACTGCAACGAGTCGTACCGGCTCATCCTGCGGGCGGAGGACGACGACGGACTGGTCGCGGCGGACACGTCGGGTGTCTCGTTCTGTGCATTTGCGGCCCAGGGCAGTGACCCGGCGGACGGGGAGACCGGAGTTCGGGACGACGTCGGTCAGCTCCGCATCTACTTCAGCCGGCCGATTCCCGAGTCGAGCCTCCTGCCGGCGAACCTCCGCCTGGCGTCGGGGCCGCTGCCGACGACGATCGACAGCCTGACCTGGGGAGCGGACGAACGGGAGGTCGTGGCCCACGTCTCGGCCTTCCTCACGCCGCTCGCGACGTACGTGCTGGAGGTCCTGGACGGCCTCGTCGATGAGTCAGGGACGCCCAGCGACCAGGACCCCTGCACGCCCGAGCGAGACGCGTACTCGGTGTCCTTCCAGATCGGACTCAACCCCGGGCCGCGTGCCTTCGAGGAGCCGGAGCCGAGCTCCGAGGACGGTAACTAGAGTTTCATCTGCCACTTGGGGCTGAGAATTCGACCACTCGCGTAGGTGCGCCCGCGCCGACTCTCGGGGCGGGATCTGCCGTCCTGCCTGTCCTGCGACTCCGTACCGTTCCGCCCGAACCTGTCCCAACCGCCTCCGTCGCCGGCCCAGCCCAGGGTTCCGTCGGCCCGCCCGGCCCCGGAACTCCGTCCCAACGGACTGCCTCCGGCCTGCCCCGAACCGTTTCTCAAGATGCGGTCCGTGTAGGTCGATTTCTCCGTTGGGTCGAGGTTCGTGCCAGATGGCGGAGCGTATGACCCGGAGGAGGAAGGCGTGCGCTTCGTTGATTCATCGTCGTACTCGGATGCGTCGTCGCCGGATTCGTTCCTCCGGCGGCCAGGTCGCGACCCTGATTCAGCCGTTCGAGGTCCCGGTGATCTTCGGCGCTGCGACCGGGATACCTCACTGCGGCGCTTCCCCACCAGTTCAAGAAGCTCTTCCCCAAGGCCATGGCTCCGTCAAGGATCGGCCTACAGCACTCCGTACGCTCAGGAAGTGCTGGTCTGTCTCTTCCAGCTCGCACTCCTCGTGAAGAAGGAAGGCGTGATCGCGCTCGAGGGGCACATCAACGAGCCGGGGAGCAGCGACATCTTCTCCAAGTATCCGAAGCTGATGAAGGACCACCATCTCCTTCACTTCATCACGGACGCGTTGCGCCTCCAGGTCGACGGTGCGGTGACGCCCGAGGAACTCTCCGACATGCTCGAACGGGAGCTCGAGGCCCACCATCAGGAAGAGCACGTCTTTCCGCACCTCATCCACCTCGTCGCGGACTCGCTTCCGGGACTCGGTATCGTCGCGGCCGTACTCGGAATCATCATCACGATGGGGCACCTGAACGGAAGTCCGGAGGAGATCGGTCACCACGTGGCCGTCGCTCTCGTCGGTACGTTCCTCGGTATCCTCGTGTCGTACGGATTCGCCGGCCCCGTCTCGACCGCGATGGAGCAGGAACTCGCGGACGGGGGCAACTTCTTCGGCGCGGTGAAGCACGGTCTCGTCGCGTTCGCGGAAGGGAAGGCTCCGGTCGTCGTCGTCGAGACGTCGCGTCGGGCCCTCTACTCCTACAACCGGCCGGAGCGCGAGGCGGTGGAAGAGGCGTGCAAGGAGCTGCGCGCGGCTTGATGAGTTCGGTGCGCCCCAGGGGAACGGCCCAGAACCGGACCCGGGCGCTTCAGGAGGCGGAGTCGTGAGTCAGACCGTTCATCACGGTGGAGCCTGGAAGGTCGCGTTCGCGGACTTCGTCACCGCGCTCATGGCACTTTTCATCGTGCTCTGGCTCGTCACGCAGAGCCCCGAGACGAAGGCGGCCGTGGCCGCCTACTTCAACAACCCGAGCATCTTCCCCGGCGAGGGACGCGGATTCCTCTCTGCCGAGGGCGCGATCTCACTCCAGAATCAGCTCCACGAGATCGAGGTTCGGCGCGCGGCCAAAGGTGGGGGAGACGAGAACCAACAGAGCGGCGCGACGTCGGAACTGCAGCAGCTCGAGCAGGAGTTCCTCCTCGAGTCGGCGCAGCAGATCGAGAGCGCACTCGAAGGTTCCCCGACCCTGAGCGAGTTCGACGGCCAGGTCTCGGTCGAGATGACGGCCGAAGGGCTGCGGATCCAGGTGCACGACGAGGAGCTCCGCCCGCTCTTCGCATCGGTTCCGATCAGGTCACGCCACAGACTCAGGAACTCCTCGCCGCGATCTCGCACGTGCTGGCGGACCTTCCGAACCCGATCGTCGTCGAAGGGCACACGGACGGCCGGCCGTTCTCGGCCGGAGACAAGGCGAACTGGGAACTCTCGGCGGAACGCGCGAACGGCCCCGGCAGATCCTGGAGAGGCGAACGGCATCGATCCGGCGCGGATCACGCGCGTGGTCGGATACGCGGACCGAGGCTGCTCGAAAAGGACCGTCCCACTTCAGCGCGCGGAACCGGCGCATCTCGTTCATCGTTCGCTATCAAAGCGGGAACCACTGACCCGTCGGGTTCGGCCCCGCTCCAACGGAACTCCGACCGCGCCGCGCTCCATCGCGGCCACCCGCCTGTTCGGCCCGCCTTCCGCTTACCGGTCCGTCGCGGCCGGGATGCCCGGGAACTCGACCAGTCCGAAGTCGAGATCGAGTTCGGCGGATGGATCGATCGTGGTCAGTCGCGGATCGACGCTCGAGACGATGAGTCCCTTACCGGGCGGGATCGGATCGGTCCCGACCGGATCGAGCCAGAGGGGCGGATCAAGGTTCGGCACGTACGATGACGCGATCGAACCTGGTCGGAGAGGCGACTTCCTCCACCCCAGCTCCCACCGTGCGTGCGCACCGAAGACGGGCGAAGCCGGAACGCGCAGGCCGGAGCGACGCCAGAAGAGCGCCTTGTCCAACGGCCCGCCGCCGCCGACGGCTGCACCGTCTCGGGAGCGACCGGTCGGCGAACGCCGAGGAGGACGTCGGGAATCGGGGGCGTCGAACTCGTCACGCACCCATCTGCTGAGTGCCTCCGCGCGCGCCAGCGCGAAGTCCGTGTTCTGAGAGGAACACCTTTCCCGCGCCGGTCGTCATCTCGGGCGAGAGGCTCTTGGGAGAGGTTCCACCATTGCCGTCCGATGTACTTGCTGAGAGGTACACCCAACTGGCCGTGGAAAACGCGATCGTGGTCACCGGAGTCGGCCTCGATCGTACGGTGGCGAGTCGGCTGAAGACGCCACCTTCGACCGAGACCAGGAAGACCAGGCAGGTTGCCGCTCAGGAACCCCCGTCCTTCAGAGAGTCCACCATCCGGCCGTCGACGTAGGGCTCCGGGCCGGCGTAGCCGACGACCCCGCGGAGCGCTCTCGGTGTCTGCACTTCGACGTTGCTCGATCACCGGGAGTTCGTCTCCATCGTCTCGAAGAACCACTGGACGTTCGTCTCACCGGGACGGGGAACGCGGGTCTTCGTGATCCGGATCTCGTAGACGTCGCCGGGTGACGGGGACGGGAACGAGATCGAGACCGTAGCATCTGGAACGGACCCTTGCCCGCTCCGAGGGGAGAGATGTCGTCGCGAACGGTCTCGGGAGGAGGGGCTCGAAGGTCAGGTCGTCCTTCCAGACGCGGGCGATGAGGACGCGGATCGAGGTGTTCTCCGACCAGTAGTCGATCGTGTGGGGCTCGAAGTACTCGCTCCCACCCTTCGCCTCGAAGATGCGGGCGATGAGGTGTTCGCTCTCGACCCTCCGCCGCCGCCGTCGAAGCGGACGGTCTTCTCTCGCGCCATCAGACGGCCGGCGCGTCGCCGACGCGCTCCGGCCCCGGAGCGTGGCTGACGGCGCACTTCCGCGTCGTCGAGGCGAGCGCGGAACTCGCGGCGAGAAGGAGAAGCCCGCCGAGGGCGTTGGCCCAACACTTTGGAGAGTCGTCATGTCGTCCTTTCGCGATCGTTCCGGGGCAGTTCGGACGGAGTACACCGGTCCTTCGTTTCGGGTCAGAGGGCGGGGACCGTTCCCGGCGCACGCGCTTCGGCCGACGTTCCCGCATCCGATGCAATGTAGCGCATGGCGTGCCTCGAGTGGAAGAACCCGAGCCCTCCTCCGCGGGTCAAGTCCGTTCATTCCGTGGTTCAGATCCTTTGGGAGATCACCGGTGTTTTCTGCTTCCAGCACTGACTTGACTGCCTTCCGGGGGCAAACCTACAAACTCCGCACCACGTGAGTGAGAAATGGTATCGGTGACGGGGAGGACCAGCCCACAAAGCCGAGGGAACCGGTCCGCAGGAGGGCGAGTCCATGTCGACACAGCTGCGGGAGAGCAGGATCAAATTCGGAGACGACGCTACGACGAAGACGATGAATGGGAAGACGAGGACGACGGCGACGATCTTGAAGACGATGATTGGGACGAGGACGAAGACTCCGACGACGATTGGGACGAAGACGACGACTGGGACGACGGGCTGACGAGGAAGAAGACGTCGACGAGGATTGGGAAAGACGAAGAAGACGACGACTGATTCCCTCTCGACACCAGCCGATGCGGATCCTTCCGGTCCTGATGTTCGATCAGGACCGGGGCCCACCACAGGGTTCCGCCTTGACAGCCCGACACCTCGACCCTGACCATCCGTGGCAGACGTTTCCGAGCGAGGTCGCATTGAAACTCCACATCCTACATCGCTCCACGTCGGTCGAGTGCGAGAGCTGAACGAAGACGCGTTTGCCGTCTGGAAGTCCGGCCCCAACGCAGGTCGAGACCGCGCTGATGGCGATCGCCGACGGAATGGGTGGACATCCGGGCGGAGAGATCGCGAAGGTCGAATCGCGGTCGACTCCGTGGAGCAGATGGCTTCCTCGCGCTCGGATCGGTTCCCCTTCGACGTACTCAAGCCCGCCTTCCAGTTTGCGTCCGTGCAGATCAAGGAGCGGGCGTCCCAGAAACCGAATACAGCGAGATGGGGACGACCCTCACCTGTGTCTGGTTCAGGAGAACATGCGTACGTGGGGCATGTCAGTGACACCCGTCTCTACTGGTTCCGCGAGGACCGTTGGGTTCAGGTGACGGTGGACCACACCATGGCCAGGATCTCGTCGACGCGGGGCGTCTCGAGCGAGGAAGCCGACGAGCATCCGACCAGTCCGCGTCCTCACACGATGCCTCGGCATCTGTCCCCGGCAGTCTCCGGACATCCTCCACGGCTCGCTCGCGCTGAAAGACGGGGACACCATCCTGGCCACCGACGGGCTCGGAGAAGACGGTGCACGACGAGACCTGGCGGAGATGATCGCGAAGGTCGAGCCGGAGCAGGCGTGCGACTGGATGATCGAAGCCGCTCTCGCCGCGGGTGCTCCCGACAACGTCACGGTGGTTCTGGCCCGGGTGGTGGGAGACGCTCCCTTCGCTCCCGCCTACCACGGACCGAGGCACCGAGCTCGACGGCCACCGGCGCGCTTCTCCTGGGACTTCGGTCTCTAGCCTCGATCCGTCGATCTCCGCCGGCCGAGGGCACCGGCGGCTCGTAGGTACCTGATCGCTCCTCAGTAGCCCCACCGGCCGATCGTGTCGAAGACCACGATGCCGAAGACGACGGCGACGTTGAGTGAGTTCTTCCGGCCCCACATCGGCACCTGAACGACTTCGTCCGCGAGTGCCAGGAGTTCCGGATCGATCCCCGCGACTTCGTGTCCGAAGACCAGAGCGCCCGGCTGAGGGAGCGGCGCCTCCCGGAGCGGGCGCGCCCCGGGCGTGATCTCGACCGCGTGGATCCGGATCCCCTCCGCCCGAAGTGCCTCGATCGCATCCCGGGTGTGGCGATGATGCGTCCACGGCACGCGGAACGCGGTGCCGAGTGCGGTCCGGTCGAGCTGCGGATGCGGTGGGTGGGGCGTGATCCCGCAGAGGTGGAGGTGGGAGACCCGCGCCGCCTCGGCCGTACGGAACATCGAGCCCACGTTGAATGCGCTGCGGACGTTGTCGAGGACGACGTGAAGGGGAAGAGGATCCGCGAGGCGCGGACCCTCTTCCGGGGTGCGGTCGGGGTCAGGGGCCCTCTTCCAGAGCCTTGGAGCCCCCTCGTCGATCAGACCAGCGACTCCAGGGTCTCCACGACCCGGTCGACCTGGCTCTCCGTCATCTCGGGGAAGATGGGGAGGGAGACGATCTCCTTCGCGATCTTCTCGGTGATGGGGAACGAGCCCTCCTCATAGCCGAGGTGGCGATAGGCGGGCTGGAGGTGGAGCGGCACCGGGTAGTGGATTCCTGCGTCGATCCCCTTGTCCCGGAGCCCGGCCAGGACGTGGTCCCGGTTCGGAACGCGCACGACGTAGAGGTGGTAGACCGGCTCGGCGAACGGAGCGACGTAGGGAGTGATGACCTTCTCGTTCGCGGCGAGCCGTTCGTCGTACATCTTTGCGACCCGGCGACGAGCGTTCGACCAGTCGGGGAGGTGGCGTAGCTTGACGCGCAGGATGGCGGCCTGGAGCGCGTCGAGGCGGAAGTTGAACCCTTCCTCGTCGTGGAGGTACTTGTCCGCGCGGCCGTGGTTGGAGAGGCTCCGCATCCGCTCGGCCACCTCGGCGTCCGCGCACGTGATCGCTCCGGCGTCGCCATACGCGCCGAGGTTCTTGCCCGGGTAGAAGCTGAACGTACCCATCGGCGCGATCCCGCCGCAGATCCGCTCGCCCTTGTAGCGCGCCCCGTGGGACTGCGCCGAGTCCTCGATCACCTGGATCCCCTTCGCCGCCGCGAGTTCCAGCACCGGATCCATGTCGGCCGGCTGTCCGTAGATGTGGACGGGGAGGAGGAGCTTCGTCTTCTTCGTGATCGCCGCCTCGAGCTGGCTCACGTCCATGTTGTAGGTCTTCTCGTCGATGTCGACGAACTTGACCTTCGCGCCCAACGTCACGATCGGCTCGGCCGTCGCGATGAACGTATGGGAAACGGTCACCACCTCGTCCCCGGGACCTACGCCCGCGCCGATGAAGGCGAGGTGGAGCGCCGCCGTGCCGGAGGACACGCCGACGCAGTGCTTGGCGCCGCAGTAGCGCGCGAACTCGTCCTCGAACGCGCTGACTTCGGGACCGCCGATGTATCGCGTCGACGCGATGACCTCACGCACCACCGGGTCGATCTCGGAGGCGATGGAGGCGTACTGGGCTTTGAGGTCGCAAAGCGGGATGTCCAAGGATGTCTCTCCTCTAGAGTAGCCGCGTGGACCTTCCGGTCCGTGGCCGCTACGTCGTCAGGTTGCCGGCGGGATGCGATTTCTCCGCAGCCTGCTAGCGGGGCTCGGTTCCTTTGGCGAGTCCGAGGCGACCGCGGCGGGGCTCGAACCTCAGGAAGACCTCCCGGCCGGTCTCCATCGATTCGTAGATCGCGTTGATCACCTCGAGCGACTTCCGTCCCTCGATTCCGTCGATGAGCGCGTGCCGATTGCTCCGCAGCGTCTCGACCACGTCGAGGTAGAACTCACGGTGGTTGTAGGCGGGGACGTTCGGGTTCTTGCCCCACTCCTCGAAGACGGTTGCGTCCTCCGGTTGCTCGTCCTGGAACGCCCAGGTCTTCAGCTCGTTGGCCGCGAAGCCGCCGATCTCGACGGTTCCGTTCTCCCCGTAGAGGAGGAGGGAGCCTTCGAGGTCTCGCGGCTGGACGCAGGTCGTGGCCTGGACGACCCCCAGCCCTCCGCGGCGGAACTTGAGGAGGACCACGCCGGTGTCCTCCACCTCGATCTGGTGCATGACGGTCCGTCCCTTCGCGAAGACGGACTCGACCTCGCCCATCATCCAGATGAGGAGGTCGATGTGGTGGCTCGCCTGGTTCGTGAGGACGCCGCCGTCGAGTAGCCAGGTGCCCCGCCACGGCTCGGCGTCGTAGTAGTCCTGGGTCCGGCGCCAGAGCACACGGACCTCGCCCAGGAAGACCCGCCCGAGACGTCCGGACTCGAGCGCGTGGCGCGCCGCCCGGACGGGGCGGTTGTACCGGTTCTGCTTCACGACGAAGAGCTTCACTCCGAACCGGTCGCAGACCTCGATGAGCTGGTCCGCTTCCTCGAGCCGGAGGGCCATCGGCTTCTCGACGATGACATGCTTGCCGGCCCGGGCCAGGACGGCGCCCTGGGAGGCGTGGAGCCCGCTCGGAGTGCAGACCACTCCGAGCCGCACGTCCTTGGCCTCCGCGATCGCTTCCAGGCTGGGAAGGACCCGGCAGCCGGGGACGGAGTCGGCGACGGCCCTGGCCCGCTCCTCCTGCGTGTCGTAGACGGCGACCAGGCGGAGATCGTCGATTCCGCGGATGACGTCGATGTGTTTCTTCGTGATCTTCCCGCAGCCGACGAGGGCGACGCCGATCGGGTCCAGGGACATATGCGCTCCTCCTTCCGGCCGTCTCTCGGCCCCGTAGGGAAGGGGGCCGGACGTCCGAAGCCGCTCGGCGGAGCCGAGGCAACCGAGGGAGTGTACGGGTACGGTTTGCATCGGACAAGACCGCTCCTATACTCCGGCGAATGAGAACGTCCATCCCCACCTCGGTTTCCCTCGTCCTCCTGATCCTCCTTCCGATCATCTTCTACTGGCAGATGATCGTGAAGGACGTGGAGCCCGTGAACGTCGACACGCGGGCCCACAAGCCCGTCGGCACCTGGGCCTTGGAGGTGGAGCAGGAGACGGGGGAGATGCCGGAGTGGTTCCCCTACATCTTCTCGGGGATGCCCTCCTACGGCAGCTTCCTCTACATCCCGCGCCCGGGGGCGAACGTGCTCGGGCAGAGCCTCCAGCTCTTCCGGGGAAGCCGGGGGGCGCGGTACACCGCCCTCTTCATCGTGGCCGGGCTCGCCGCCTTTGCATTCCTCCGCCGACAGGGGGCGTCGCACATCGCGGCCACGGTGGCGGCCTTCGGCTACTCGATGACGCCCTACTTCACCGGCCTCGTCGCGGCCGGCCACTCGACGAAGCTCGAAGCGCTGGCCGTCGCGCCACTCGTCTTCTTCTCCCTGGACTGGCTCCTCTCGAAGCCGGGGCCGTGGCCCGCGGCCGCGCTCGCCTACTCCGGAGCGCTCCTGGCCTGGGCCAACCACCCGCAGATCTCGTACTACGTGGCGCTGCTTGCGCTGCTCTACGTGGTCGGTCGCTGGGGCCTCGAGGCGCGGCGGGAGTGGATCTCCGCGCACGGTCTTCGGATCGTCGCGTACGGCGCGATCGCGGCGGTGGTGGCGGGGGCGCTCGTCACCATTCCGTATCTCGGGATCCAGGAGTACGCGCCGTTCTCGATCCGAGGCGCGGCCAGTGCGCTCTCGGCGACCCCGGGTGACACAGGTGTGGGCTGGGACTACGCGACGGCCTGGTCCTACCCACCGGGCGAACTCCTCGCATTCCTCTTCCCGGCCTGGTACGGACTCGAGGGCGCGACCTACTGGGGCCACCTGCCGTTCACGCAGTCGACCCACTATGTCGGGATCCTCTTCCTCGGGCTCGCCGTGCTCGGGCTGCTCAAGGGGCGTGGCCCGCGCCGCTGGGTCTTCGGCGCCCTCGCCGCCGTTCTCCTCCTCATCGGCTTCGGAAGGAACTTCGCTCCGCTCTACCGCGCGCTCTACGAGGGGATGCCGCTCTTCGACAAGTTCCGCGTCCCGTCGATGATCTACTCGCTCCTACCGCTCGCGATGGCGCCCCTCGTCTGTGCCGGGATCGACTGGCTCCAGGACGCTTTCCGCGGCGCGGTGGCCGGTGGCGGGGCATTGGGGAAGAGCGACTCGCCCGGGAAGAAGGACTCGGTAGGGAGGAAGAAGGACGCGGCGGGGAGCAAGGGAGGGCGCGCGGGCGGAGGTCAGCCTCTCTTCGGACGCGCTCTCATCGGTCTCGGCGTCGTTCTCGGACTCTGGGCGCTCGTCGCGATCGGGGCGAGGAGTGCGCATTCGAGTCCCGAGTCCCTCCTCCGCGGTCAGGAGATCGCGCAGTACGGCCTCCAGAACCTGGCGCCGCTCCGCGCCGAGCGGATGGACCTCCTCTTCGGCAGCGTGACCCACGGCTTTCTCCTCCTCGCGCTCTCCGCGCTCGTGCTCGTGGTCGCCGCGTACCTCGCGCGCGAAGGGCGCGTCTCTCCGGACCGACTCGGCGCCGGCGTCGCGCTCTCTCTCGGCGTGCTCGTCGTTGCGGATCTCTGGGTCATCGACCGGGCGTTCTACCACCCCGAGCCGGCGGAGAGTGCCGAGGAACTCCTTCCGAATCCGGGGGCGACCGAGTTCCTCGCGGAACGTCCCGGGCCGTTCCGCATCCTGCCGCTTCAGCCGCTGTTCGGATCGAACTCGTTCGTGACGGCCGGACTCGAGTCGATCGGTGGGTATCAGCCGGCGAAGCTCCGGGTCTATCAGGACCTGCTCGACGCGAACGTGATCTCGGCGCCCGGCGTCCTCGGGATGCTCAACGTGCGCTACCTCCTCTCTCCATCGCCGGTCGAGACGGGGATGGCACCGATCTATGAAGGCGATGGATACGTCTACGAGCTCCCGCCGACTCCGGGGCCGGTCTGGTCCGTGGCGCGCGCCGAAACAGTTCCGTCGGCGAAGGACGTACTCGCGCGTCTCGGCGACCGCGGCTTCGACCCGACCGGGGTCGCGTATCTGGAGGCGGGGGACATGGCGCCCTCGCAGGCGCAGTTCTCCCCCGCGGACGTGAGGCTCGCGGAACGGGAACTCCACCGGATCGTCGCACGATCCGAGTCGGACGGGCCCGCTCTCGTCGTGTTCAGTGAGATCCACTACGAACCGGCATGGCACGCGACCGTGGACGGGGTCGACACTCCGATCCTGCGCGTCGACCACGTCCTTCGCGCCGTTGAAGTACCCGCGGGAAGCCACGAGATCGTGATGGTGTACAGATCGCCGGCGCACGACAAGGCTTCGCTCGCGAACAAAGCGGGGCTCGCGGCACTCGGCGTCCTCGTTCTCTTCGGCGCGGTGCTCAGGAGACGCCGTACTGTGCAGGAAGCGTGACGGTGCGCGGCAGGTGTAGTACCCTCTAACGGCCGCCGCGCCCACCGGGTCGGCCCGCCGGGGCCAGGACGCCTGCGGGAGCGGTTGTCTCCAGTTCCCTGCTGAGACGGACGATCGCGGTCGTCCCTCGGTGTTGGGTACGGCTCCCGACGGTCCCCCCCGAGATCGGAGCTGGTCAGATGACGTCGTGCCCTCTGCCTTCCGGATCGCCCAAGTACCCGCATCGGTTTCGGTCGTGCCGGAACTCGGTTTCCTTCACTCTGAAACACCCCCCAGAACGGAGCTCGAAATGAGTCGGCGTTGTGCAGCCAGGGGGCTCTTCCGCCTCCGCTTCCCGACACACCTCTCGGCCAGACCTTCCTCCCTCGTGTTGGCATCCTTCGTGTTGGCGTCGATCGCCGCCACGGGCGTCCGAGTCCCGTCCGCCGAGGCGCGGCCGGGAACCGATGAGCGTTTCCTCCTGTCCCCGCTCGGTGCACCGATGGGCGAAACTCTCGACCGTCCGCTCACCGCGACCGCGAATGCACGGCCTTCGTCGTCGCGTGTGCTCTACGGACCCGACCCCACTGCCGGCGTCGTCCAAGCGAACTCAGGTGGACGAAGCGGCTCGGCGGCGGCGTACGGCGACACCCTCGCATTCGGCTACGTCGACGGGGACGGGTTCGCCGTCCTCGGCGAGACCTGGACGTTCGATCACGGCGGACCCGATCCTCTCGAGGGGTGGGTCGGTGTCGACGTCTCCGCACAGGACGCTGCCTTCGGACGACAGATCGACGCCACGAGTTGGAACGCTGATCCGTACAACGACGTTGCCCCGCCGATCCTCTCCGGAAGCGGCTCTGCATGGATCGGAGCCTTCGGCAGCGAAGCGCGCGCTCTCTGCTTCGACTCCGGCCTCGGCTACGGGAATAGCTGGGGACAGCGCCTCGTGTCTCCGACCTACGTCTATGACGGCGCCTCCGACATCACGCTCCAGTGGACGCACTTCAACGACACCGAAGAGAACTTCGACTACACGCGCGTCTACCTGGAGCGCTTCCCGAGCGGCGAACGCTCCGAACTGCGGGAGTACACAGAGGAGATCGGCCTCGCGCCCGACCATCCGAGCAGCCCGCCCGTAGGCGTCGTCGACGCCCTCGTCCTGACCTCTCTGGACCTCCAAGGCGACACGACGTTCCAGATCGTGTTCGAGATGACTTCCGACGGTTCCTGGTCCGACGAGGATCACCTCTTCGAGACCGAGTACGGACCCTGCGCGTTCGACGACGTCACCGTGAGTGGATTCGGACCCGCGGGGACGGACGTTGCCGTGTACGGCTTCGAGTCCGACCTGGAAGGTTGGACGGCGGAACCTTCTCCCGGCTTCGGCACCTTCCTCGGCGTCGCGAGCTCGGGTGATTACATCCTCGAAGACACCTGTCAGTGCGACATCCAGGGCAACGTCCTCGAGATGCACGACGACAACGAGGAGCATCCCTATGGACAGCACATCTACGCGCTCTCCCCACCCGTCGACGTCCTGAACGACGTGAATCTCCCGGGGACCGGACCTCTTTCGATCTTCGCGGACTGGACCGAGTACCTCGATCTCCCACGCGTGAACGGCGTCTTCATCCGGGCGGGTTGGCAGTACTACCCATGGGTCTGCGACATCACGGGCGAGATCGGCTGGTCACCCCGCGTCGGCCAGGATTCGGAGTTCTTCTGGTGGGACGCGTCCGGGTGCGTTCACTCCCGGAGCTCCGCGACCTTCGCCGACAATCCCGTCCCCGAGGACGCGGAGCAGCTGCGTTTCCTCTACGAGCTGTACGCGACCTGCGACCTCTTCGGCATTCCGCCGGAGGACTGTTCCGGCATCACGAACTTCACGCCGATCCTCGACAACCTCCAGATCCGCTTCACGCGTTCGCCGGAGGCGCCGGCCATCTTCGTCGACAACGGTCTCTGGTTCCAGGACGGGTTCGCCGAGTCCAACTTCAACGATCCAACGAGACCGGGCCGCGCCGACGTCACCCGGAACGTAGTCGGATTCGGAAACTCGGGCCCCTACGTGCAGGGAGACTCCCTGGCCGTCGTCGGTCCCTTGGTGACCACGCCCGAGAACCGTTGGGAAGCCAGTCTGTGGTTCCGTGTCGCCCGGACCGGGCCTCTGGCCGGAAGCTGGTACACGACGTGGCGGGACCAGGTGAACACCGCCACTGGCGTCGACATCGAGGCCGGTCAGTTCGCCGAAGCGGCCATGGACTCCGCCCAGATCGGCACGAACGCCTTCAAACACCGCTTCGCGAGCTACCTGAAAGAAGAGGACTGGGCGGCGTGGGGGCGGTCTCCGTCCGGTCCGGAGCTCACTCACGAGGTCGAGATCATCCAGGACGACGTTCTCTACCCGGGAACGAAGGTGGAGTACTTCCTAACCGCGAACTTCATCGACCGTCCCGATGAACGCTACCTGCTGCCGGACACGAGCGGAGGCTTCTTCAACGAGTTCGAGATCCTCCCGAGCTGGCGGGAGATCGAGGGAGAAGGGCTGCGGCACCCATGCCTCCTCTACGTCGACGCGTTCAACGCGAACGCCCAGCCGTTCCTGGAAGCGGCGTTCGATTCCCTGGGCTACGACGTCGACCGGTACGACTACCTGGATGCCACGTCGAACTGGAAGACTCCGATGGCCCGGGGAAGAACGCTCTTCGACATGAACGGCGCCTCGTTGTTCCAGCTGCTCGGTTACCGCGGCCTCCTCGTCAACTCCGGGTCCTCCAATATCTCCCAGCTCATGTGGCCGGAGGACTACCTGCTCTTCAGTGACTGGCTCACCGCTCCGTATCTGGAGAGCGCCAACGACCGACAGGGACTTTTGATGAACGGGGACGGCATCGCGTACGCAATCGAATTCAGTGCGCCGGCGCTCCTGCCCCGCCTGGGAGCGTCGTTCGTCGACGACACCTATTCCGACTACTCGGGTGACTACGAGGCCTGCGTCCGGATCGAGAGCCCCGCGGCCACGGGGGAGGCCTACGGGACCGCCAACTCCGCTCACGACTACGTGTACGACGCCTACGGAAACTGGTGCCCACAGCAGTTCCGGTTCGATGTCCTCGGCACCGTCGGAGGGGGTGTTGGAAACCGTGTGTACGTCGCCGGGGATGGCGTTTCCGAGACGGAGTTCGCGCAGGTTGCGGTGGAGAACGTCGTGCCGGACGGCTTCGGCGGCTACGTCGAGAACTACCGGGCCGTTCTCGACGGCATCTCGTGGCATCACCTCGCGTCTCCCGAGCCCGGGAACGGCGCCCGGTGTGTCTCGAACTCGGAGAACGTCGCCCAAGCAGCGTTCGACGAACTCGCAGCTGCGATCGAATGGATCTACGAGGTCGACTACGGCGACCTGGCGCCCTTCCTCTGCCTCGAACAACTCGATGACATCGTATCGGCCCCGGGCGATGCCTTGGGCCCCGCCTCTACGCGCCTCTTCGCGGGCACACCGAACCCGTTCAACCCCCGCACCACGATCCGATTCAACCTCGCCGTCACCGGCCCGGTCGAACTCGCGATCTACGATGTCGCCGGCCGCAAGGTGCGCACCCTCGTGAACACCACCCTCGAAGCCGGCCCCCACGATGCCATCTGGGACGGCACCGACGACCGAGCCCACTCGTCCCCAGCGGCACCTACTGGACCCGCCTAGAAACCCCCACCCACCGCTCGGCTTCGCGCCTGATCCGTCTCCAGCCCGCCGCGCAAAACGCCTTCGCAAACCTCAGGGGGCCTGAACGAAGTTCAGGCCCCACTCCTCCAAGCCCCACCCTCCGAGCAGCCTCCTTCCAGCAGTACGCCGCAGACTCCGGTCCGGGGCCCGAAGCGAACAGATGAGTCCGGCCACCAACCCACCTGCCAACCCACCAACGCATCCCGGCGATTCGAGAGCGTAGGGCCCCCGGACCGGAGTCCCCGCCGGAAACGCGAATCCGGGGGCGCCGACAGAAGGCCCAAGCGGCGGCGCAGGGGCGCCGACAGGAGTCCCCGGCGGAAACGCAGGGGCGCCGACAGGAGGCCTCAGCGGCGGCGCAGGAGCTCGAGGATCCAGTACGGCCGCCGCTTGCTGACCATCTTGTTGATCCCGTCGAGCGTAAAGGAGAGGAGGTTGTGCCGGAACGGTGCGAACTCCGTCTCGTGACACCGAGGGCAGACGTTCGCCGCTCCGGATGCCATCTCGCTGAACCGATGGGCCAAGTCGTGGCGGAGACGGAGGAGGACGGTGGGATACTCCCGAACGGGGGGCCCGCAGACGTGGCTCCACTCGAGGTCGAATGCGGGGAAGAGCGCCGCGAGACGATCGCGGTCGAAACTCTGCACGTGGCCGGTTCGGTTGAAACGAAGCCCGCAGCGAGGACAGAGGAGGAAGTTGCGGGCCAGGTTCTCCGGTGTGGCACGCCGACCAGAATCCACTCTCCGGCGATCCTCGACATCTCGTCGGCGATCTGACGGAGCACTCCGTCGGGGATATGCTCCAGCATTTCGAGTGACATCGCGAGGTCGAAGGATCTGTCCCGGTGGGGAAGGTGGGTCGCGCTCGCGAGGTACGGAAAGGGCGGGCGCGCTTCGAGAGCCCGGCTGAGGTCCGTACTCACCACCGTCCGTCCGGTCGATCGAATGGCGTGGCCGACGATTCCCGGACCACATCCGATGTCGAGTACGGTTCGGGCGTCCGCCGGGAGGATGTCCAGGATGATCCGGTTCCGCTCCTTGAGATACGGGCTCGACTCGTAGTGCTCGTACACCTCGGCGTCGTGGAAGCGCAGCGCCGCGAGGTCGCCCGTGTCGCCGCGCGCGCCGCCCGCGCCGCTGCTGCCTGCTCCGCCGCCTGCACCGCCGCCTGCACCGCTGCCTGCTTCGTTGCCTGCACCGCTGCCTGCGTTGCTGCCTGCGTTGCCTGCACCGCTGCCTGCGTCGCTGCCCGCGCCCGAGCCTGCGGTCTCGCCGCTGCTCGCGTTTCTGGAGGATCCGTCTCGCATGGGGCGCGACTCTACCACAGCTGCGTCACCCACTTGCGGGCCGCCTGGCGCTCGTTCGCGGGGAGGGAGAGGAAGATGGCGACCGGGAGCACCAGCAGCACCGCCGCCTTCAGCACGACGTTTCCGGCCGTCCCGACGTCCGGCAGGAACTCCCGCGTCCAGCCGAGCAGGATCGCGACCAGTGCCCAGGGTACGACCCGGCGCCACTCGTACGGCACCGGGTAGACCCGTTGGACCTGCGCGAGGAGGAAGCCGCACATGACGAAGTAGGAAAGGAGCGTCGCGACCGCGGCTCCCATCATCCCGAACCGCGGCACGAGGGCGGCGTTCGCGGCGAGGTTGCAGAGCGCCGCGAGGACGAAGGACGTCGCGATCGACTTCGTCTTGCCGGTGATCGCGAGCCCCACCTGGAAGTGCTTGTAGAAACCGAACACGATCATCGATCCGACGAGGAGGGGGACGACCCGGTCGGCGTCCGCGTACTCCGGTGGGGCCGCCAACGCGAACGCCTCGGGTGCGAAGAGGTAGAGCGCCAGTCCGAGGACGTAGAGCACGAACGCGAAGTAGGTGAAGAGCCGGGAGAAGATCCGTTGCGCCTCCGCGGGGTCGTCCTCTTCGGCGAGACGGAAGCTGAGCGGCCCCCAGACGAGCGTGAACGGGGAGAGCACCAGGATGTTGACGAGGGACGCGAGCTTCCCGCCCAGGGAGTAGACGCCCGCGTCCACGAGGTCGCCGCGTCCGGCCAGGAAGAGCCGGTCGATCGCGATGAGTCCGAACGCTCCCAGGTTGACGACCATGTAGGGCCACCCGAATGACAGGAACGCGCGGAAGCCGAAATCGGGATTCTGTCCGCCACCTGCGCCCCAGTGGCGGCGGAACACGGGAAGGAGGCTCAGGAAGAGCACGGCCGACGCGATCACATCCCCGAGCACCACACCGAGCACGCCCATGTCCCGGACCACGACGAAGTAGAGGATGAGGACGAGCGACATCAGGAGGCGGAGGAGGGTGCCTGCGCCGTACCGGGCACTCCTCTCCTCGATCCGGAGGAGCGTCAGAGGCAGATCGGAGACGACCCGGGCGATGATCCCGGCCAGGAACAGCCGGACGACGTTCGTGAGCTCCGGTCCGCCGAGGAAGCGCACGGAGAGAGTCTCCGCGGCGAGGAGCCCCACCACGAGGAAGAAGGTGCACGACAACGCGACGATCGAAGTCGCGCCACGGATGAGCTGCGAGCGTTCGGAGTCGTCCCTTGCCTTGGGGTGATACCGGAGGACCGTACCGATCTGTCCGATTCCGAACGTCATGACACCGAACGTCTGGAAGAGGAGGAGGATCTGGAGCTGACCGAACGCCTCCTGCGAGAGCTTCCGCGTGTAGAGCGGAATGAGGAGGAAACCGATCGCCTTGCCCACGAAGTCGGCGAGTCCGTAGACGGCCGAGTGGCGTACGACTCGGGTGAGGAGTTGGGAGAGGTTCACGTTCGGTTCTGCTGGAGGGTTGCGTAGATCTCGATCAGCGTCTCTGCCGTCCGATCCCAGTTGTATCTGCCGAGAACCGCCTCGCGGCCGCGGGCGCCGAGGCGGGCCCTCAGCTCACCGTCCCGGAGAGTGCGGAGCGCGGCGGCCACACCGGCCGCGTCGCCACTCGCGTGGACGAGTCCGGCTTCCGTCTCCTCGAGGATGCGCGCGATCGGCAGACAGTTGCTCGCCAGGACGGGCCGTTCGAGCAACATGTAGTGGAAGAGCTTGTGGGGGATGGTCGTGTCCGTGTGCTCGCTCTTCCGGTGGGGGATCGTGCAGACCTTGCAGGCACGCACGTACGACGGGAAGAGCCGGTAGTCCTGCCACCCTTCGAACGACACCCGATCCGCGAGCCCCCGTGCCCGAACATCCGCTTCGAGCGGGCCCTTGGTCGCGCCCGCGCCGACCAACAGGAGGTGGGCTTCGGGAATCTCGTCCGCGACCTGAGCGAAGCCGTCCACCAACGTGTCGAGACCACGATGGCGATCGAACCCACCGAGGTAGCCGATCGTGAAGCGCGAGCCGAACCGTTCCTCGATCGAGTCGTCCCGGGGGAACCCTTCGAACTCGTCCACGTCGACCGTGTTCGAGATCGGCACCATCCGCTCAGGCGGCACGAGGCCCTGGAACCGGTCCATGGCCTCGGGGACGACCACGATCACGCGGTCCGCTGCGGGGACCGCCCTTCGTTCGTACCGGCGCCACTGGTCCACGGAGATGAGCCACCTTCCCGGCCACCGGTTCGCATAGTCGTAGGTCGCGACGGCCGCGGGGTAGTTCTCGTGGAGGTCGCTCACGACCGGCACGCCGAGAGCCCGGCCCACGCGCAGCCCGACCCGGAGGAGCGGGAGGTCGTGGACGTGGATCGCCTCGAACCGCTCCCGCTCCGCGAGTTCGCGAAGGGGACGTTCGTACGCGTTCCAGTAGAAGGGGACCCGGAGGACCAGCGCGCTGGCTCGCTTGAAGAACTTCTTCGACATCCGGATCCGGTGGACGTGGATCCCCTGCCAGTCCTCGGAAAGGGGGCGTCCGTCCTCGACGCTCGGGCAGAGGAGGTGTACGTCGTGGCCCGCTCGGTGGAGAGAACGCATCTCGTTCCCGACCCTCGGGTCGGGCGGGAACGGCTTGTCGAGGAGCATCCCGATCCGCATAGGCTTCAGGGACGCACCCGCGAAGGGCGTCCGCGCTCCGACCAGTCTTCCAACACCCGGACGATCCTCGGTCCGGCGGCTCCGTCCCAGAGTTCGGGGATCTTTGCTTCCATTCGGGCCCTCCCCGAGAGAAACCCTCGGATGGCGAGGATCTGCTCGTCGACCCGATCCGATACGAGGAGGTTCGTTCCCGACGTCACGGTGACGGGACGCTCCGTGCTCGGCCGGAGCGTGAAGCACGGAACCCCGAGTGCGGTCGTCTCCTCTTGGACACCTCCGCTGTCGGTGAGGACGAGACGCGCCGTCGCCATGAGGGAGAGGAAGTCGAGGTAGCCGAGCGGAGGGAGCTTCCTCACCTGTCCGAGTTGCTCGAGGCGTTCCGAGAGCCCATGCCGTTCGAGGCTCGCCTCGGTGCGGGGATGGAGCGGGAGGAGCGTGGGGGTCTCCGCCGACAACGCGCCGAGCAGATCGAGGATCCGTGCGAGGCCCGCCGCATCGTCCACGTTCGACGGCCGGTGCAGGGTCACGAGTGCGTAGTCGCCGGCGTCCACGCCGTACGATTCGCAGCTCCTCCGTTCCCGGGCGGCGCTCTCGAACCTCCGGAGCGTGTCGATCATCGTGTTCCCGACGAAGTGGACCAGCTCGCGCGGGACGCCCTCGCGCTCCAGGTTGTCGTCCGCGTCGCGCGAGGTGGTGAGGAGAAGGTCTGAAACCGAATCGGTGACGATCCGGTTGATCTCCTCCGGCATGGTCCGGTCTCCGCTCCGGAGTCCGGCCTCGACGTGGGCGACGGGGATGCCGAGCTTCACGGCCGCGAGAGAGCAGCCCAGGGTCGAGTTCACGTCACCGGCGACGAGGACGAGGTCCGGCCGGTCCGCCATCAGCACTTCCTCGAACCGCTCGAGAATCCGGGCCGTCTGCACGGCGTGCGAGGCGGACCCCACCCGGAGGTGGATGTCCGGCTCGCGCATGCCCAGCTCGCGGAAGAACTGGTCCGAGAGCGCGGCGTCGTAGTGCTGACCGGTGTGGGCGAGGCGGAACCGCAGGGAGGAGGACGCTTCTGCGGCGCGGAGGATCGGCGCGACCTTCATGAAGTTGGGCCGAGCACCGACGACCGCGAGCACTTCGCACGGGCGGGTCATGGACGGCCGGAATCCGCCGCCGCGGCAAAGGCGTCCTTCAGCAGAAGGGTCGTCTCCTCGAGCGGGACGGGGAGAGAACCCTGGACGGCCCGGGAGGGGATCCGTCCACCGCGGGGAACGAGGTGGAGGTGGACGTGTCCTTCCACTCCGGCGCCCGCCGGACGCCCGAGGTTGATCCCGTAGTGGACGGTCTCTGCTCCGAGATGTTCCCGAAGCACCCGCTCGGTGCGGCCCGCGGAGTGCACGATCTCGCCGAGCTCTTCCGTCGTGAGCGCGGCGGTGCGTGGGAGATGCCGATAGGGCACCACCATCGTGTGTCCAACCGAATACGGGTAGAGGTTCATGACGACGAAGGAGTGACGTCCCCGGAAGAGGACGAGTTCGGACGCACCGTCATCCTCGAGGAGACGACAGAACACGCATCCGTCCTTCGGCGGGGGCGATGTGATGTAGCGCATGCGCCACGGTGTCCACAGCTCTTCCATCTCGTCTCCTCGGTGCGCTCGTCCGTTCAGCGACTGCCGATGTGCGAGTCGAGCGCGACCGAAAATCTACCATAGTCGTGCATTGGGCCCAATTCCCCCTGGACAGGACGCGCGTTCTTTCCGTAGCGTACTTCGCAGGTTCGAGAACGTCAGGGACTTCGTTCCACGAGCATCACGAAGGAGCGGGAGTGTCACTCCTCTTCGATTTCATCCAGCGCGGCGGCCTCCTCATGCTGCCCATCGTACTCTGCTCCATCATCGGCCTCGCCATCTTCATCGATCGGTCGGTGAGGCTGCGTCGTTCCGCGCGCGCGAACGCCGGGTTCCTCGATCAGATCCGCGGAAACATCCGTGTCGGGAAGATCGAAGACGCCCTCGGGATCTGTCGGAGCAGCCAGTCTCCGATCGCGGCCGTCTTCGCGGCGGGGCTCCGCCGGGTCGGGGACGGCGAGGCGGCGACGAGGCAGGCGATCGAGGACGCGGGGCGGAAGGAAACCGCGGACCTGGAGAAGAACCTGGGCGGGCTCGCCACGATCGCGGGAGGCGCGCCGCTCCTCGGCTTCCTCGGCACCGTGCTCGGCATGATCGAGGCGTTCCAGACCGTCGAACGGCTCGGCGGGAACGTGAACGCGAGCGTGCTCGCGGGCGGGATCTGGCAGGCGCTCCTCACCACCGCGGCGGGGCTCGCGGTCGCCGTTCCCGCGTACTTCGCTCACAACTTCCTCTATGACCGGATCCAGAGTCAGGTCCATGCGATGGAAGAGAGGTCGAGGGAGTTGATGCTGCTGCTCGTCACTGGCGACGAGTCGATCCTCTAAGGGAGGAACGGGTGAACTTCGGTGGCAAGCGGGAATACCTCCTCAAGATGGAGTCGACCGCAATGTCGGACATCGTGTTCATTCTCCTCATCTTCTTCCTCCTCTCGTCGAACTTCATGATCCAGACCGGGATCGAGGTCGACCTGCCCACCGAGGTCGCGCCCAAGCCGATCGAGACCCGGGAAGTCGTGGTCACCCTCACGAAGGATGGTGACGCGTTCGTGAACGAAGCGAGGGTGACGATGGACGCCCTCGAGCCGGCTCTGGCCGGTGCCCTGGAGAAGGCCGCATCGAAAGTCGTCGTGATTCGCGGGGATCAGGCCACGCTCTTCGGAAACGTGGTCCAAGTCATGGAGATGGGGCAACGGGCCGGTGCAGCCAGCATCGCCGTCGCAACCCAGGCGTCCTCCGGAGGGGACGGAAGTAGATGAGTGAGTCCACTCTGACGAAGTCGAGCGAGCAGCTCGCGGTCCAGCTCCTGAACAGTCTCGATTTCGGGATGATCGCTCTCGATCGAGAACACCGGATCCTCCACGTGAACCGGAAGGGACTGGAGATCCTGGATACCACCTCGACGAACCTGTTCGGTCGGGAGATCGCGGACGTTCTCCTCTCGCGAACACCCGGCTTCTCCCTCTGGCCGGACGCGCAGATCCTCGCGCCGGGTGAGTCCCAGGAGGTGATGCTCGAATTCGAGGGGCGGGAACTCATCCTCCAGCTCCGCTGGCTCGAGGTGTCCCCGGGAGAGAGAGAGATCCGGGCCATCCTCGCCTTCGATGACGTCACCGAGACGATGGGGGAGATCGAGTTTCAGAGGACCGTGGACCGCTTCTCCTCGGTCGGCGAGCTCTCCGCCGTCATCGCGCACGAGATCCGGAACCCGCTCACCGGGATCCGGACCACGATCCAGTATGTCGCGAGCAAGCTCGAGGACCGAAGCCAGCTCCGGTCGGACCTCAGTGACTCGATCACGGAACTCGACCGGATCGAACAGTTCACCACCGACCTCCTCCAGTTCGCGCGCCCCAAGACGATGCAGCTCGAGGAGGACGACTTCACTCCGATCCTGAGCAAGGTGCTCGACAACCTGGATCAGAGCCTCAAGGCGGCGGACATCACGGTGAAGCGTGAGCTCGCCGAGAGTCTCCCCGCCATTCCGATCGACCCGGACGCGATCCAGCAGGTCTTCCTCAACATCGTCCTCAACGCGATCGAGGCGATGCCGGACGGCGGGCAGTTCCGAGTGTCGACGAGCACCCGCCGCTACCGCTCCCGGCAGGCGGTGGAGGTCGCGTTCCACGACACCGGTTGCGGAATCCCCGAAGACGTGTTCGACAAGGTGTTCGATCCGTTCTTCACGACGCGTCCGAACGGCACCGGTCTCGGGCTCTCGATCAGTCTCCAGATCATCAAAGAGCATGGTGGCCGGATCAACATGCGGAACCGGGCGGGCGGCGGCGCGACCTTCCGCCTCTCCTTCCCTGTGCCGGTTCCGGCTGATGGAGACCGGCGCTCATGACCCCACGCGTCCTCGTCATCGACGATGAACCCTCGATCGGGCGTTCGCTCACCCGGGTCCTGACGGACAGGGGATACGAGGTTCATTGTGCGACGACGGGACGGGACGGGGTGGCTACCGCGGAGCGGATCCGTCCCCACATCATCATCCTGGACCTGCGTCTTCCGGACGCGAGCGGTCTGGACCTGATCGGGCCGCTCCGTCAGGTGGAGGCCGATGCGCAGATCGTGGTCGTGACGGCGGTCGGCGATACGTCGTCGGTGGTGCGTGCGGTCAAGCTCGGCGCCCTCGACTATCTCCGGAAACCGTACGACCTCGATGAGCTCCTGCTCGTCCTCGAGAAAGCGGGCCGCAGCTTCTCCGAGCAGACCCACCTCTCGGGATTCCGGGAGAAGAACCGGAACGACTACGACCGGAACGAGCTCTGGTATCAGTGCGACGCCATGGAGCGGGTCTGGAACCTCGTCAAGAAGGTGGCCCGGTCCGATGCGACGAGTGTCCTCATCACCGGGGAGAGTGGAACCGGCAAGGAGTTGGTCGCGCGCGCCGTCCATTTCGAGAGTGAGCGGAAGGCCGCTCCGTTCCTCGAGATCAACTGCGCGAACTTCCAGGAGAACCTGCTCGAGAACGAACTCTTCGGCCACGAGAAGGGCGCGTTCACGGGGGCGAACCAGCTCAAGCGCGGGCTCGCCGAACTCGCCGACGGTGGGACGCTCTTCCTCGACGAAGTCGGGGAGATGCCGTTCACGACCCAGGCGAAGCTGCTCCGCTTCCTGGAGAGCCGCACGTTCCGCCGGGTCGGTGGGAACGTCGACCTCAGCATCGATATCCGGATCGTGGCGGCGACGAACGTCGACCTGGAAGAGAGGATCGAGCGCCAGCTCTTCCGGAAGGATCTCTTCTACCGTCTCCAGGTCGTCTCGCTCCAGCTCCCCGCGCTGAGAGAGCGCGGGGAGGACGTCTGTCTCCTCGCCGAGCACTTCCTCCACCGCTTCTCCTCGGAGCTCAAGAAGGGGTTCGAGGCGATCGACGAGTCTGTCCTCGACGCCTTCCGCGGATACGCCTGGCCGGGCAACGTCCGTGAACTCCGCAACCTCATCGAGCGGATCGTCATCATCGAGGACGACGCCACGCTGCGCATGTCCCACCTCCCGGAGGGGATGCAGCGCCGGGGCGAGGGAAGGAGCGGGCCCCTCAGGGGCGGTCCGCGGCGGACGCTTCGCGAGGTGGAGGATGCCTACATTCTCGACGTCCTCGAGGAGTGCGAGGGGAACAAGAGCCGGGCGGCCCGAATCCTTGGGCTTTCGCGCCAAGGTCTGCTCGATCGCATCAAGAGGCTCGAGTCCTCGCAAGCGGGCCGCTGACTGACACTTGGTCAGTGTCAAAAATCTGTACAGCCATCCATTGAGCTGCTAAGTCGCTGTTGCGTCGTTGCTTACCCCGCCTGACTGCCGTCGTTGCTCTCAAGTGTAAGTCTTCTTTGCACTTCTCGTGCTCTTGCAACGCTTGAGACTCAAGTACCGTCGTTCGCCATGGATTCAGCAAGCCATTGCAAGCAGGGCTCTTAAGCGGTTGTGTGGGCTGTGCTGCATTTGTGGCACGGTGGTTGCTTTAAGGCCATTCGTGGAGGCTTTGGACTACGTGAATTCCACGGTGTTCATACTGGACGACGAGACCTTGCTCCTGCGGACGCTGTCAAATGCGCTGCGGGACGAGGGCTTTCGCGTTCTGTCCGCGCAGCGCGTGACGGACGGGCGAGAGGTTCTTGCCATGGATGGCGAGGACGTCGAACTCATGGTCCTGGACGTGAAGTTGCCGGATGGAAGTGGGCTCGATCTACTCGAGCATCAGCGGAAGTCCGGGTACTCGGGTCCGGTCATCGTGATGACTGCATTCGACAATCCGGAGTCGGAGCGTCGGTGTCGTCAGCTCTCCGTGGATCACTACATCCGAAAGCCGTTCGATCTCGGTGAGATCCTGGGTCTGGTCCAAGAACTCACGCGAGGGAATGGAATCCGCCTAGGTGCAGATGGAACTGGATCGCGCTGACGTGCGAGAAGGGGGTAGTAGAGTGGCTGTCGCGAAGAAGAAGACCGCGAAGAAGGCGACGCGGAAGAAGGTCGCGAAGAAGAAGGTTGCCAAGAAGGCAACGCGGAAGAAGGTAGCGAAGAAGAAGGTCGCCAAGAAGAAGGTGGCCAAGAAGAAGGTCGCGAAGAAGAAGGTTGCCAAGAAGAAGGTCGCGAAGAAGAAGGTTGCCAAGAAGAAGGTAGCCAAGAAGGCGACCCGGAAGAAGGCAGCCAAGAAGACCACGCGGAAGAAGGCGGCCAAGAAGACGACGCGGAAGAAGACCGCGAAGAAGAAGACCGCTACCAAGTAAGTCGCTTCGAGGGGTCTCGGGACGCCTCACCGCGCTCCAGTGACATCTCGGCGAGTTCGCAGAGCCGCTTCGGGGTTCCCCGGGGCGGCTCTTCGCGTATCCTGTCGGTCGCTCTGGCCACGGGGCGCTGGGCGCGGGCGCTGGTCGCGGGCAAAAAGCAGGTTCCCCGCGCTCAGCGTTCGAGAACTCCGGTGGCCCCAAAGAAAGCCCGCTACGTTAGGATTGGGGTCGAAAGCCTCTGACTGCGCTGACGCAGGGAACCCTAAATCGCTACGAAATACGGTACGTCCTGTCCGGTTGGGTGGTCAATATTCTTTTATGTCGGACGTTAGAATGTCTGAACTCGAGCAGCAACGGATCGGGAAGGGGATCGAGCCATGGCAATTCTGGGGTGACTGGGGGCGCGGGGTACATCGGGAGTGCGATGGTCGAGCGTCTTCTCGCCTCGGGACGCTCGGTGGTCGTATTGGACAATCTCTCCCGCGGCCATCGGTCCGCGGTTCCGTCGGCCGTACCGCTCGAGATCGGTGACGTGGGCGACCCCGCGTTCGTCGGGACGGTGTTCGACACCCATCCGATCGAGGCGGTGTTCCATTTCGCAGCCGACAGCCTCGTCGGGGAGTCGATGACCGACCCCGGGAAGTACTTCCGGAACAACGTCGGCGGGGTCCTGACCCTGCTCGAGACGATGGCCAGGCACTCCGCGCGACGGTTCGTCCTCAGCTCCACCGCCGCCACCTACGGAGATCCCGCGGAGGTTCCGATCACCGAGACGGCGCCGACCGAGCCGACGAATCCGTACGGAGAGTCCAAGCTCATCTGCGAACGCCTCCTCCGCTGGTTCGGCCGCGTTCACGGAATCCGGTGGACTTCTCTTCGCTACTTCAACGCGGCCGGCGCGACGCCGACGGTGGGAGAGGACCACTCTCCCGAGACCCACCTCATTCCGCTCGCGCTCGACGCTGCGTTCGGACGTCGCGACCCATCTGCGTGTCTTCGGTCTCGACTACCCGACTCCGGACGGCACGTGCGTGCGTGACTACATCCACATCGAGGATCTCGCCGACGCACACCTCCTGGCCCTCGAGTACCAGGAGCGGGCGGAGTGGGGGATCTTCAACCTCGGAAACGGACAGGGCTTTTCCGTGCTCGAGGTGATCGAATCCGTGAGTCGGGTGTCGGGGCGCCGCGTGCCTTGGGAGCCGGCCGAGCGGCGTCCCGGGGATCCGCCTCGTCTCGTCGCCTCGAGCGAGCGGGCGCGGAAGGATCTCGGCTGGAGCCCGAAGCGGGACTCCCTGGACGAGATCATCGCATCGGCCCTCAGGTGGAGCGACGCCCACCCGAACGGGTACGGGGACTGATGGACGGGGAGAACGAACAGCTGCCCCTCGGTGGCCTCGTCCCGGACGGAGGCGCGTCCGACGTCGATTCCCTCCCCGAGGATCCGGCCCCGGACGCCACGGGAGCCGGTGCCGGCGAGTCCGCGCCGCTCGCAGACCGGCTTCGGCCCCGGAGTCTCGACGACGTCGTCGGTCAACCGCATCTGACCGGACCGGAGGGTGCGCTGCGGGCGTTCCTCACTGCCGAGCGGATCCCTTCGATCGTCCTCTGGGGGCCGCCCGGCACCGGAAAGACGACCCTCGCGCGGCTCCTCGGGACCCATCCCGGATACGCCTGGGAGATGTTCTCGGCCGTCCTCTCCGGCGTGAAGGAGGTCAGGGAGGTCGTCGCGCGCGCGAAGGACCGTCTCCGTACCCGAAGGCAACGGACCCTGCTCTTCGTGGACGAGATCCATCGGTTCAACAAGGCCCAGCAGGACGCTTTCCTGCCGCACGTCGAGGCAGGCACCATCGTCCTGATCGGCGCGACGACGGAGAACCCGTCGTTTCAGGTCAACCCGGCGCTGCTCGCGGTGCCGGGTCTACGTATTGCGGGAACTCGACGAAGATGCGCTCGTCGCCCTCGTCGGGAAAGCGCTCGCCGCGCTCGGGCAACCGTTCTCCTTCCGCCCGGACGCGCTGGCATCGCTCGTGAGGCTCGCCGAAGGGGACGCACGCCGTCTGCTCGTCTCGGTGGAGACCCTGGCTCAGATCGTGCCGCGTGGGACGGAGCTGGATCTCGACGGGCTCGAACGTTGCCTCCAGACAGGGACCGCGCGGAACCTCGGCTCCGAGGACCACTTCAACTGGATCTCCGCGCTCCACAAGTCGGTCCGGGGAAGTGATCCGCACGCGGCCATCTACTGGCTCGCGCAGATGCTCGAGGCGGGGGAGGACCCTCGCTACGTGGCCCGGCGACTCGTGCGCATGGCGGCGGAAGACATCGGCCTCGCCGAGCCGGGTGCGCTTCAGCTGGCACTCTCCGCGCGCGAGGCGTTCGAGCTGCTCGGTGTCCCGGAAGGGAAGTTGGCACTCGCTCAGTGTGCGGTCTACCTGGCGCTCTGTCCGAAGAGCGACTCGGTCTATCGGGCATATGGGGCGGCGACCGAACTCATCGAACGCCACGGCACGCAGCCGGTGCCCCTGCACCTGCGCAACGCCCCCACGCGGCTCATGAACGAGCTCGGCTACGGCAAGGGGTATCGCTCCGCTCAGGACGCGCCCAACCGCTTCATCGAGGCCAGCTACCTTCCGGAGCGCCACCAGGACCGGTCGCTCTACCGTCCATCCGACCAAGGTCGAGAAGCGAGGATGGTCGACGATCACGGGCGACGGACCGGGGACTTCTTCCGGCTGCGCGCGAAGGACGTACCCGGCGGGGCCGCGGACGCTCCCGAAGAGTCGTCCTGACGACGCCCGCTCGGCCTATTCCATCGGAGACAACGAATTGGATCGATCAGCTCAGGCGCCACAGCGCTGAAGGCCTGCCACATCCCCGACCTCGGTCGCGGCCCCTGGCACCGCACGACGCAAGCCACCTACTTCCCCTTGGGAAGGCCAATGGGGGTCAACATCCACATCGTGGGGGTCGATACCCAAGGGGACACATGGGAGCGGTGGGCGGACCGAATCCGCCCGACGGACAGGAGACTGACGCTATGAGCTCGAATCCAGCGATCCTGGTCATCGACGACAGTGAGGTGGATCGGAAGATCATCGAGCACGTTCTCACCGGCGAAGGTTACGTGGTCTACCACGCCCACGATCCCGCCGTCGCCCTCTGGATTCTCGAGAACCGGAGTGTGGAACTCCTCATCACCGACGAAGTCATGCCCGGCCAGAACGGCCACGAGTTCGTCGCGCACCTGCGCTCGAATCCGGCGTTCAAGAAGCTGCCCGTGGTCTTCGTGAGTGGGAACGCTGTCTCGCCGAAGAAGGTGATGAAGATGTTCGACGCAGGCGGCCCCATCCGCTTCCTGCCGAAGCCGGTTTCCCGGGAGCGGCTCCTCCAGGAGATCGAGGGCGCGCTCGAAGACGCCCGCGACGCGGCCTGAGACGTCGGCCGTAACGTCGCCGCAGTCGTCTCGGGAGACGCTCCCGGAGACGCGGCCCGAATCGTCGCCTGAGTCGACCTCCGATCCGTCGTCTGCCGCGCTTCGGGAGATGGACACGAGAACGGGCCGGTCCGCATCAGGCACGCTTGACGAGACGACGGACCAGGCGATAGGTTTCCCGGAGTTGTCCCCATCGTCTAGTCGGTTAGGACACCACCCTTTCAAGGTGGCGACACGGGTTCGAATCCCGTTGGGGATACCAGTTTCGGAGGGGACGGCTGCCAGACGCTCGGCGGTCGTCCCTTTTTCGCAGCTTCAGGAGATCCGCCGATGGACGACCATACCTCCGCCCCCGAGGCCCCGAGGGACTCCGCTCCCGATCCCGCCAAGCCCAAGGACTTCATCCGCGAAATCATCGAAGCGGACCTGCGTTCGGGAAAGCACACCCAAGTCGTCACCCGTTTCCCACCGGAGCCGAACGGCTACCCGCACATCGGGCACGCGAAGGCGGTCTCCGTCAACTTCAGCATCGCGGAGGAGTATCCGGGGCGCTGCCATCTCCGTTTCGACGACACGAACCCCGTGAAGGAGGAGCTCGAGTTCGTCGAGGCGATCGAGCGCGACATTCGCTGGCTCGGGTACGACTGGGGAGAGCACCTCTACTTCGCGTCCGACTACTTCGAGAAGCTCTACCAGCTCGCCGAAGGGCTGATCGAGAAGGGGCTGGCCTACGTCGACGACCTGACGGCGGAGCAGATCCGCGAGTACCGCGGGACGCTCAAGGAGCCGGGGAAGAACAGCCCACATCGCGACCGGAGTCCGGAGGAGAGCCTGGATCTCTTCCGCCGGATGCGCGCCGGCGAGTTCCCCGAGGGATCCCGCGTGCTCCGGGCCAAGATCGACATGGCGTCCCCCAACATCAACATGCGGGACCCTGTCCTCTACCGGATTCTGCACACGCATCACCATCGGACGAGTGGCGACTGGAACATCTATCCGATGTACGACTACACCCATCCGCTCTCGGACGCGCTCGAAGGGATCACCCACTCGCTCTGTTCGCTCGAGTTCGAGGACCACAGGCCGCTCTACGACTGGGTCGTGGAGCACGCGGCCGTTCCGCACCGCCCGCGTCAGATCGAGTTCGCGCGTCTCAACCTCACCTACACCGTCATGAGCAAGCGAGCCCTGCGACTCCTCGTCGAGCAGGACGTCGTCCGCGGCTGGGACGACCCGCGCATGCCCACCCTCGCCGGAATGCGGCGCCGTGGGTTCCATCCCGAGGGGATCCGGAACTTCGTCTCTGCGATCGGCCTCGCGAAGGCGAACAGTGAGGTCGACTACGGATTCCTCGAGCACTTCCAGAGGGACGTGTGGAATCGTGAGGCCCCGCGTGTCATGGCCGTGCTCGATCCGCTCAAGGTGACGATCACGAACTACCCGGAAGGGAAGTCGGAAGAGGTGGAGGCGATCAACAACCCTGAGGACGAGTCCGCGGGGACGCGGATGATGCCTTTCTCGCGCGTCGTCTACATCGAGCGCGAGGACTTCATGGAGGATCCGCCGAAGAAGTTCTTCCGCCTCGCCCCGGGCCGCGAGATCCGTCTCAAGCACGCATACTTCATCCGGTGCGACGAGGTCGTGAAGGACGCGGCGGGCAACGTGGTCGAACTTCTCTGCTCGTATGATCCGGAATCCCGCGGCGGTAGCACTCCCGACGGACGGAAGGTGAAGGGGACAAGTCACTGGGTGTCGGCGGAGCACGCGATCGACGCCGAGGTGCGTGTCTACGGGCATTTGTTCAAGGTGCCACGTCCCGGAGTCACGACCGGAAACGTGATCGACGACGTCGATCCGGATTCGCTCGAGGTACGGACCGGCGTGAAGGTGGAAGCTGGCCTTGCGGACGCCGCGATGGGCTCCGTGTTCCAGTTCCTCCGTCAGGGCTACTTCGCGGTCGATCCGGACAGTGCGCCCGGGAAGCTCGTCTTCAACCGCACGGTCACGCTCAAGGACACCTGGGCGAAGGTGGCGACGAAGGAGGGGTAGTCGTAGCGCTCCAAGAGCTCTTTCTGTGGGCCCTCGGCGGTGCGGTGATCGGATGGGTCGGTCTCCTGATCCTCCAGCCCATCGTGCTCTTCTGGCACGAGCTCGGGCACTCGATCCTCGCCGCGCTACTCACTCGAGGTCCGGTCGGAATCGAGCTGGGGGAGAGCCGCAAAGGGCTCGCGCTCGGCCGCTTCTCCCTCCGCGCGACCCCGACCGCCCGTACGGCCCGCACGGTGTACGAGCCGAGGAGGCTCGGACGCTGGGGGCGGACCGCGGTGGCGATCGGAGGCCCACTGGCCACGGTTCTCGGTGCCTGGATCGGTGGGGCGGTGGCTCTCGAGGCGATGCAGCCGCTCTGGTTCCGCTTCTTCGGCGTCGTCTGGGCCTGGGCCCACCTGCGGGTGCTGCTCTTCACCTGCTTCCCGGCGCCGGGGGGCGGAGACGCGGCGCGGGGGGCGGACTGGCGTGACCTTCGGGGAATCTGGGCATCGGAAGAGGGGTCCGGCGTCTGAGCTGCCGATGAAGCGGATAGGGCCGTTTCGTCCGGTCCGCCCGTGTGGCAGAATGTGATTCCGCTTCCATTTGTGGTTCTGAAGCATCCATCGCGAATCCGTTGGCGAAACTAATGGAGAGAGCGGCGCGATCCGGAGTCGCGTCACGGGACGAAGCCTGTAACGAGGAGAAGACTCTACACATGGTGACTGCGACGAAGCCGTTCGAGTACAAGGTGGCCGACCTGTCCCTGGCCGAGTGGGGCCGGCGGGAGATCGAGCTCGCCGAGCAGGAGATGCCGGGCCTCATGTCGGTGCGCGCGGAGTTTGCCCCGCAGCAGCCCCTGGCCGGACTCAAGATCACCGGATCCCTGCACATGACCGTCCAGACCGCGGTTCTCATCGAGACGCTGGTCGCGCTCGGAGCCGACGTCCGTTGGGCCTCCTGCAACATCTTTTCGACCCAGGATCACGCGGCGGCGGCCGTCGTCGTCGGTCCGGAGGGGACGACGACCGATCCGAAGGGCGTCCCGGTCTTCGCCTGGAAGGGTGAGACCCTCACGGAGTACTGGGAGTGCACGGAGCGTGCCCTCGACTTCGGCGACGGCCGTGGCCCCGATCAGATCGTGGACGACGGCGGGGACGCCACCATGATGGTCATGAAGGGTGCGGACTTCGAGGCGGCCGGTTCCGTTCCCGCCACGACGGACGACATGTCCGAGGACTACGCGGCGCTCTTGGACATCCTCCGCAGGCTCCCCAAGGGCACGAGCCGGTTCACCCAGGCGGTGAAGGCGCTCCGCGGCGTCACCGAGGAGACGACGACCGGCGTCCATCGGCTCTACGAACTCGCCCGGGAAGGGGCGCTCCCGTTCCCGGCCATCAACGTCAACGACTCGGTCACGAAGAGCAAGTTCGACAACCTCTACGGATGCCGTCACTCGCTCGTCGACGGAATCATGCGGGCGAGCGACGTCATGCTCTCCGGCAAGGTCTGTGTCGTGGCCGGCTACGGTGACGTCGGCAAGGGTTGCGCCCAGTCGCTCAAGGGGCAGGGGGCGCGCGTCGTCATCACCGAGATCGATCCGATCTGCGCGCTGCAGGCGGCGATGGAAGGCTACCAGGTCCTCACGATGGACGACGTGCTGCCCTACGCGGACGTCTTCATCACCGCGACCGGGAACTACAACGTCATCACCGCGGCCCACATGGCGAAGATGAAGGACAAGGCGATCGTCGGGAACATCGGCCACTTCGACAACGAGATCGACATGGCCGGTCTCGCGAAGACCCCCGGTATCGTGCGGACGAAGATCAAGCCGCAGTACGACATGTGGACCTTCGCCGACGGGCACAGCGTCCTCGTGCTCGCCGAAGGCCGACTCCTCAACCTAGGCTGCGCGACCGGGCACCCGTCGTTCGTCATGAGCAACAGCTTCACGAACCAGGTGCTGGCGCAGATCGAGCTCGCCAAGAACCGGGAGGCGTACCAGAACCAGGTCTACACGCTTCCCAAGAAGCTCGACGAGAAGGTCGCGAAGCTCCACCTCGAGAAGCTCGGCGTGAAGCTCACCGTTCTCTCCGACGAGCAGGCGTCCTACATCGGTGTGTCCAAGGACGGCCCGTTCAAGCCGGATCACTACCGCTACTGATCGACGCATCCATCTGAGTGCCGAGGCCGTGACGGGAACCCTGTTCTCGTCACGGCTCTCTCCTGGACCGAACCACTGGGAACGTCACGTCCGGTCGCATCCCCAAGCCCAGGTTCAGCGGGAAGCGATCCCGCGTCGCCGGTTCGGGGCGGGTGACGCTCAGGAAGAAGAGAAGTAACCGTGTCTGTTTCCGACCGCTCCTCGCTCGAGTCCGCCGCCTCCCGCCGCATCCCGCTCGAAGACTTCTTCCGCAAGCCGGAGCGCACCCGCGTCTCGCTCTCGCCGGAGGGGACGAAGGTCGCGTTCCTCGCTCCTTTCGAGCGCAGGCTCAACGTCCACGTACAGAGTCTCGCCGACGGGGAAGTGCGCCGCGTCACCCACGCGACGGAGCGTGACATCGCGGGCTTCCTCTGGGTGAACGAGGATCGGATCCTCTTCGGTCAGGACCAGGGCGGCGACGAGAACTACCGGCTCTACTCGGTGGGGGCCGACGGCGAAGGACAGCTCGACCTGACGCCGTTCGACGACGTGCAGTGCCAGATCGTCGACGAACTGGAGGCGAATCCGAACGAGATCCTCTTCCAGATGAACCACCGGGACCCGGAGCACTTCGACGTCTACCGGCTCGACGTCACGACCGGGGAGATGACGATGGTCGCGGAGAACCCCGGGAACGTGCAGTCCTGGGTCACAGACCACGACGGCACCCTCCGCGTCGCGACGACGACCGACGGAGTCAACTCGACGCTCCTCTACCGCCGTACGGAGGAGGAGGAGTTCCGCGAGGTCGCGAGCTACGACTTCCGGGAATCCGCGTCGCCTCTCGAATTCTCCTTCGACGATCCGGAGGAGTTGATCGTCGCTTCGTCCGTAGGACGGGACCGGAGCGTCATCTGCCGGTTCGATCTGCGCACCGGCGAAGAAGGGGAGGTCCTCTACGAACACCCCCGCGTCGACGTGAACCACATCCTCGTGTCGAGAGTGCGGCGGAAGATCACCGGCGTCGCGTACGACGACGACCGACCGGGGTGGCACTTCTTCGACGAGGAGCGGCGGAGGCATCAGGAGATCGTCGACGCGGCTCTTCCGGACACGGTCAACCAGTTCATCTCCTGGACGCGTGACGAGACGAAGTACGTGATCGGATCGGTCAGTGATCGATCCCGGGCCGTGTACCACGTCTTCGATGCGGCCTCCGGCGAACTCACTCCACTTTTTGCGAGCGCGCCGTGGCTGAGTCCCGGGGACCTCTGCCCAATGGAGCCGGTTTCGTTCGAGAGCCGGGACGGACTCACGATCCGCGGTTACCTCACGAGGCCACTGGGACAGTCCAGCTCCAAACCCGCCCCGCTCGTTCTCCTCGTCCACGGCGGGCCTTGGTGGAGGGACACCTGGGGCTTCCAGCCCGAGGTCCAGTTCCTCGCGAATCGGGGCTATGCCGTCCTCCAGGTCAACTATCGGGGCTCGACCGGATATGGGCGTGCGTTCTGGAGCGCGAGCTTCGGTCAGTGGGGGCTGGCCATGCAGGACGACCTGACGGACGGAGTCCGTTGGGCCATCGACACGGGCGTGGCCGACCCCGAGCGGGTTGCGATCTACGGCGGAAGCTATGGTGGCTACGCCGCTCTCTCCGGCCTCTGCAAGACTCCGGATCTCTTCCGCTGTGGAGTCAGCTTCGTAGGGGTCTCGAACCTCTTCACCTGGATCAAGGCGTTCCCTCCCTATTGGCGCCCACTGCTCGAGATGGTCTACGAGATGGTCGGTCACCCCGAGCGCGACGAGGAACGGTTCCGCGCCACGTCACCGTACTTCAACGCGGATCGGATCCGCGTTCCTCTCTTCGTGGCCCAGGGCGCGAACGATCCCCGGGTCCGGAAGGAGGAGTCCGATCAGATCGTCGAGGCGCTCGAATCCCGCGGCGTGCCCGTCTCGTACCTGGTCAAGGAGAACGAGGGGCATGGCTTCATGAACGAGGAGAACCAGTTCGAGTTCTATCACGCCATGGAGGCGTTCCTCGGCGAACACCTGAAGTGATCAGGGGCCGGTCGAGACCCGTTTCCGCCGGGAAAGGTCGGTGGAGTCGGGTTCCAGAGCGGGCATCGATCGGAACGCCCCTTCGGGGTGTCGAGCCAGGAGCGCGGAAGTTCGACCCCCGCGTTCCCCGATACGAGCGCCGACCAGGAACGCCGACCCAGGAGAGTCGACCCAGGAGAGTCGACCCCGTCGGATTACTTGCCGGCCGAGGACTCGAGGTACTTCCAGAACTCGCCGTCGGTCGTGAAGAGGAGTTGGCTCTCCGAGTCGACGGCGCTCTCCAGGGTCTCCATCGACTTGAGGAAGTCGTAGAACGCGCGGGTGTCCGAGCTCCTGTCGTACGCGGCGGCGTAGATCGCGGTTGCGGTCGCGTCCGCATCACCGCGGAGTTCGCGTCCCTCCCGGGTGGCCTCCGACTGGATCCGCTTGAGTTCCCGCTCCCGCTCTCCCGCGATGCGAGAGGCCTCTCCCTGGCCCTCGGAACGGAACCGTTCCGCGATCCTCTTCCGCTCCGAGATCATCCGTGAGTACACGGTCTGACGGACCTCGTCCACGTAGTTGATCCGCTTGAACTGGACGTCGAGGATCTCGATCCCGAGATCGGAAGTCCTCATCTGCGCGTTCTGGAGGACGATCCGCCGAACGTCCTCACGGCCCTGGGTGATCTGCTCCAGGACGATCTCGTCCTCGACCAGGAGCTCTCCACGAAGTGGCTCGCGGTTCGTCGAGCGGATGACTTCCACCAGGTTCGAGTTCGCGATCGCGTTCCGCGTCTCTCCATCGAGGATGTCGTCGAGCCTCGTGCGCGCCCCGCGCTCGTCACGAAGTCGCTGGAAGAACTTCAGCGGATCGGTGATCCGCCAACGGGCGTAGGTGTCGACCCATATGAACCGCTTGTCCTTGGTCGGGAGCTGATTCGGGGAACCGTCCCACTCGAGGAACCGCTTCTCGAAACGGTGCACCGTGTGGAGAAAGGGGGCCTTGAACTTGAGTCCAGGAGACGTGATCGGATCGCCGATCGGTTCTCCGAACTGCGTGATGATGACCTGCTCCTGCTCCGGGAGAATGTAGGCCGAGTTGCCGATGACGAGGACCGCCAGGACGGCGATGACGATGAGCCCGATGCGTCCCATGATCAGTTGTCTCCCTTCTTGGCCTTGAGGTCGAGAAGTGGCAGGACACTCCGGAGGTCGTCGTCGACCACGATCTTGTTCGGGACTCTCGGGAGGATCTCTCCCATCGTCTCCAGATAGATCCGCTTCCGCGTGACTTCCGGCGCGAGTCGATAGGCTTCATAGAGCGCGACGAACCTGGCCGAGTCTCCCCGGGCCACGTTGATCCGCTCGAGTGCATACCCCTCGGCCTGACTGATCACCTGCTGTGCTTCGCCGCGTGCGCGGGGGATGACCCGGTTGTACTCGGACTGCGCCTCGTTGATGAGTCGCTCCTTCTCCTGCTGCGCCGTGTTGACCTCGTTGAACGAGGGTTTGACGGGCTCCGGCGGGTTTACGTCCTGGAGGACGACCTGATCGATCTGGATGCCGGTTTCGTACTGGTCGCAGAGATCCTGGAGATGCTGTCCAGCGAGGTCTGCAACCTCCTGCCGACCGACGGTGAGGACTTCGTTCACGGTCCGATCGCCGACCACCTGCCGCATCACTGCCTCTGCCATGGCGCGGAAGGTGGACGTGACGTCGCGCACACGGAAGAGGTACTTGTAGGCGTCGACGATCCTGTACTGGACGACCCACTCGACGTCGGCCGCGTTGAGATCCCCGGTGAGCATGAGTGACTCGCCCGAGAGCCCCTGCTTGCTGTACTGGGTGGGGCCGGCGCGACCCGCCGACGACACAGTGCGGAATCCGAACTCCTGCTTCAGCTGTCGCTGGACCGGCACCTTCCTCACGGTCTCGATGCCGAGGGGCAGTCTGGCGTGGAGGCCCGGCTCCGTCGTTCGCGTGAACTGGCCGAACCTGAGGACGACGCCGATCTCCTCCGGACTGACGGTGAAGACGCTGGACAGCACGAGTGCGAGGAGGACGATGAGCACAGCCAGGACCCGGACCATCCCCATGGGAGGGCGCGGGATTCGAATATCCGGCATCTGGATCTCATCGCCGAATGGATCACGATTCATCGGACGACTCCTTTCCGTGGACTCGGCCCGCGTAGGGGCTCCGAATGAGCCATCCTAGCCGCGCCAAGGCGCTGACGTAAGGGCAACCGGCACGCATTTCGCATTGCTGTCGGGTATGAGACGAATCTTCGACAAGGGTCGCCGCTCATTCCTGGTCGCCTGCACGGTGGCATGTACCGCCCTCGTCCGCGCGGATTCGCCCGCAATCGGTGGGGCGTGCGAATTCGGAACGGATCGCTTCGGCGAGCGCCTCCACGTCGTCGGTGACGGACTCGTGATCGTGGCGAGCCCATACGCAGATGGGGGCGCCGGTTGGTGCGGGGTGCTCGATCCCAGCACGTGCGAGATCGTGCAGTCGTGGGTGGGGGCGCCCGGCACGGCACTCGGCTCGGCCCTTGCCCATGCCGATCTCGATCGGGACGGCCGCACGGATCTCGTCATTGCCGCGCCAGGGTCGATTACCGGCGAGATTCCGGGAGAAGTCCGGATCCATCGCGGTCTCGAAGGCGGCTTCTCTCAGGAGCCCACCTACCGTTTGACCGAGCGTCAGCCGGGCGAGAGCTTCGGGAGTTCCCTCCTGGCGTTCGATCCCGATGGCGACGGTTGGTTGGACCTCGCCGTGGGGGCTGGCACGTTCTCCGGCCGCTGGACGTTCGAGGGAGCCGTGCATCTCTACCGCTCGAGGGTCGGAGGGCCGGCAGCAATGCCGTGGGGAATCCTCACCGGTCGGGCGACCGGGGCGGCGTTCGGGCGGTCGCTGGACGCTGCCGACTTCGACGGGGACGGGAGGGACGACCTCCTGGTGGGATCTCCCGAGGGCTCCTGGGGCCAGAACCGCGAAGGGCGGGCCGAGATCTTCCTCGGGACGGGATCCGGGCTCAGCTCCTTCCCCTCCTGGGCTGTGGAGGGCGGAGAGCCGTACGCCTACTTCGGATTCTCGGTGGGAGCCACACCACTCGATTCGGGCGAGGGTGGGGTGCTCTGGGCCGTGGGTGCGCCGGGAGTTGCGGGTGGGCGCGGGCGGTGCTCGGTCTATCGCGGTCCCGGCCTCCCGGTCTCTCCTGACCTCGTGCGGTCCGTGGACGAGGTGGGCGCCTGGTTCGGGGGCGCGATCGAGCCGGTATCGGGGCGTGCTTGTCCCAGCGCGGCGCTGGCAGTGTCGTCTCCCGGCGCCGGCGCGGGGGACGGAAGGGTCGAAGTGGTCGTCTGGGATCCGCGGGACCAACGGTATCGCTGGGGAACGGCCATGGCGGGAGAGGCCGCCGGCTACCTGGGTACCTCGCTCTCGTCCGGTCCGGGCGGCCTCTGGGTCGGTGCGCCCTGGGAAGAGACGCCGGTAGGGAGGGGATCCGTCCATCGCTGGACGCGCCCGAGCTTCGCCTTCGAGGACGACTCCCTCCATGTGCTCGTGGACCCCGGCGGGGCGCCACCGACCCAAGCGCTGGAACCGCCGTGGACCCTGCTCCTGAGTCCACAGCCGGTCGGACCCCGCACGGTCGTCCAGTTCGTGGGAGACGTCCCTTGTCGTCTCGAGTGGACGACCCTGGCGGCGGACGGCAGGCGGCTCGGCACCGGCACGCTCCACGGAGGGGACCGTCTTGCCTGGTCGGAGGCGATGAGTGGGGGGGCGCGGACCGGTTGGCTCACGGTGTCTGACGGTACCCACCGGAGAACGGTCCGCTGGGTGTGGTCGCCGAGTTCCGGCCGCTGAAAACTGCCGGGCAATCGACCGACCGAGCAAACGACCGAGCGATCCACCGAGCGATCGACCGACCGAGCAAACGGAGGGACGCAAACCTGGCAGGCCGCACAAGGCGAACACGCCCTGCGCGGTTGGGTCCGCCGAATGCGAAAACGGAACCGCTGCATCCGCAGCGATCCCGTTCACTCGAGCAGTCCCTCGCTTCCCGGCTCAGCCGGGAAGCGTGCGGACCAGGATCAGTTCAGGACGCGGAGAGACCGGACGTCCTGGAGTTCATTGGCACGGAGACGGTAGTAGTAGACGCCGGAAGGCACCTTCTCACCGTTCGCACGGGTTCCGTCCCACTCGATGTTGTGCGCACCGGCGGCGAGCTCTCCGCTCACGAGGGAGCGTACCTGGCGACCACTCGCATCATAGATGTCGAGCGCCGTCTCGGCCGTCTCGCTGAGCTGGAAGGAGATCGTCGTGGAAGCGCTGAGCGGGTTCGGAGCGTTCCGGAGCTGGAGGCCCGTGACGCCTGCGAGGTCGCCGACGCCGGCCGGATCCATGCCAGGAATGCGGGCGTCGACGGAGACCGTCGGGACGCCCGGCCCGAAGCCGACGGCGTCGACCTGGCCGTCCGACGGCTGGGCGTCGGAGGTGAACCGGAAGTTGTACATCTGGCCGTACTGGATCACGTTCGCCGTCGTGGTCCAGGTGATCTTGCCATCCGCCACCGTCGCGTCCCAGGCGTCGAGATCATCGAGGTTCGGGTCGTGGAACCCGATGTTCGAGATGCTCGCCGTTCCGACCGGGACCGAGAACGACTGAACGTCGATGTCGGAGTCGAAGTTGAGGAGGGCGTACTCGTAGGCCCACTGGTCGCCCGGGAGCGCCGTGACCTTGGACGAGAGGATGATCTGGCCGTTGCCCACGAACGTGCCCCAGCTCTGCATGTCACCCCAGGTGAGGATCTTCGGCCCCTCGATCACCGGGTAGCCGGAGCCATCGGTGAAGTTGTAGGAGTTGCCGCTGCGCGTGAAGGTGCACGGACGCCAGCCGTAGTTGTTGATCTTGTTCTGGTCGCCGCGGACGACATAGTAGGCCTCGAAGGAGTAGTCTCCGGCGATCGCGAGCTCGGCGTCCGTCACCTCGAGACGGTGGTCGGTCGGGCCGTGCCCGCTGCTTCCGTGGCGACGGACGCAGTCGTTCTGTCCACCCGAGAAGTGGCTTCCGTTGCAGGTCCAGGTACCGGGGTAGGCATCCCACTCGTCACGCGGGGCGAGCCAGTTCCGGTCAGAGTTGTTGCCCACACCGTACGTGTCGGAGCAACCGACGCCGAGGAAGGTTCCGTTCGACGGGTTCTGACAGGCCGTGCACTGGCTGCTCGAAAGAGCGAAGAAGCCGTGCTTGATGTCGCTGACGCCGACCTGCTCGAGGACGCCGCCGGCCTCGCGATAGAGGTGCATGGCGATGCCGGGGTGGTCCTCTTCCATCGCCGCGTGCCACTCGATGTCGCAGTTGCCGACGTTGCAGGAGGTCGTGGCCATGGCCAGACCGACGACACCGGTCGGGTAGACACCCTCGCGGTTGACGTAGCTCATGTCGTTGAGGATTCCGAGGGCGACGTCGCGGAAGTCGCAGACGCCTTCGGGATTCGGGCCGGGGTTCTCGCCCGCGTAGGCGCCGTCCGTCCAGATCACGTTCGCCATCGTCTCGCCCGAGCCGATGAACTGGCCGGAGAGATCCGGGCGGCCGAGCTGCTGCGCGAAGGCAGGGTTGACCTGGATGTCGAAGCCGACGACCCGCATCGTCTCACTCTCGCGGTCGTAGACGATTCCGCCGTGGACGAGGTCGAAGAGGGGAGCGGCGCCGACCTCGCCGAGCTGGAAAATCGTCGTGGGACCGAGCGCCGTCTGCTCCGTTGCCGGGGTGACGTCGAAGTCGCGGAAGGCGAAGACCTGCCCGCTCGCGTTGTCGCGAACCGAGAACGTGCCGATGTGGGCGAGGTGGCCGCTCAGTGGGCCGGCCGCGCGGAACGCGCCCTTGTCGACCTCGAAGGAGAAGTCACTGGCGGGAGTCATCTGGAAGTGCCACGCCGGTGCGTCCGGGTCCATCAGAACGACCTCGCCGGTCGGGGTCTCTTCGACACCCGTGACGGTGAGGCCGAGCTCGTTCATCAGCTCCGTGTTGAAGAGGAGCGACGTCTGACCGTCCTGGACCGACCAGATCTCAGCGGCATCCGAACCCGAGGCGGCCAGGCACAGGGTGCCGGAGCGCCTCGAGACGAAGAGCAAACTGCATGACTGGGTTCCCTCAAAGAATTGCGGAAAAGTGGAGTGGATTCAGGATCACGGTTTCAAAGTGCGCTGCGATTAAAGCGTAACGAGGGGCAACCGCGCTTCAAGCTGACATAAGGAGGTCTCAGGATAAGAGGAACCGTTCGATCAGGAATGAACGTTCCATTTGCTTGTGGCCACAGCCATCAGGGCCCACGCATGCCGCGTCGTGCCCCTCAGGCCCGAACTCCGTAGTCCGCCCCGACCGTGCCTCACCCGGCCCCAGACGCCCATGGACCCGGCCTCGGTGTGCTCGGACGGCTTGTGAGGGATGGTCCACGAACCGGTCCGTGGGGTACGATCGACGTCACACCGGTTCCCGTGGCGTCACGGTTGCCCCAGGCCCCCAGCCTGTCCGTTTCGTCCTCGTGGAATCGCGCCGCAACTCACCTTCTCGACCACTGGAGAAAGGGGACAGTACGTCCATGAACCGATCGCTTCGGCTGGTGATCCTGGCCTCGGCCGTCGTGGGTGTTTCCGTGTGGAACACCACCGACGCCGGTGCCTTCGCTCCTACTGCTCAGAGCCACCTCGAGATTCCGATCCCGACCTATCCGACCGGTGTCTACCGGACGTCACAGAGCGTCGAGTCCGCGATGCAGGCGGCGACCTCGGTGGAAGCGACCTATGGCGGGGACTGGGTGGTGCAGTCCTGGAACCCGCAGACGAACACTCCGCACAGGCTCTTCGGGTCCGGCGCGGTCGTGGCCGGGGCCCTGAGCGCCGACCTGGACGCGGCCGAGGCGGCACTGGCCGTCGCGACGCAGAACTCCCAGGCGCTCGGAGTCGATCCGAACTCCCTCGAACTCGTCAAAGTGACCCGCGGTCTCGGCAAGGTCGCCGCGCACTTCCAGCAGGTCTGGAACGGGTACGAGGTCATGGGTGGCCGGTACCACGCGACGTTCCTCGAGAACGGTCGTCTCTTCGTGATGGGATCCGACTTCTACTCGGGCATCGACCTCGACGCGAACCCGTCGCTCTCGCTCGCGGAGGCCGAAGGGGTGGCGACTCGTGATCTCGGGTTCGATCCCGCGGTCGACGCGATTCTGGGTGAGCCCCAGCTGAAGGTGTTGCCGTTCGCGACTTCGATCGATCAGGTTCGCTACCACCTCGTCTACGAACTCCGGGTCGAGATCCAGGAGCCGTACGCGATCTGGCAGACGTATGTCGACGCGCATGCAGGCGAGATCGTGTGGCGCTACGACGACGTTCACTACTTCTCCGGAACGACCGAAGCCGGCGTCGAGCAGGACACGTACTGCAACGGTGAGGTCCAGGTCCCCGTCGGCTACATGGAAGTCTCCGTGAGCGGTCAGGGCACGACGAACTCGGATGTCGACGGGAACTGGTCGATCGGTGCCGGAAGTGGTTCCGCGACCGTGACGTCCCGCTTCTATGGCCCGTACTGTGACGTGAACCGCTCGAGCGGCGGATCCGATGCGGTGTTCACCGGCACGGCGGACGGTGGGACTCCCTTCGCGGTCGAGTGGACGGACGCGAACTCGCGTCAGGACGAGCGGGATGTGTTCGAGGGCGTGTCCGACGTTCACGACTTCATCGCGACGTTCGATCCCACCTTCGGCTACATCAACCAGCGGATGACCGCGCGGGTCGGCGTCGCCGGCACCTGCAACGCCTTCTGGAACGGGACGATCAACTTCTACAACGCCGGCGGAGGCTGCGCGAACTCCGGCGAGATCCAGGGAGTGGTCCACCACGAGTTCGGACACGGCGTGCAGAATGCGATCATCGGCGGCCAGGGCAACGAAGGCCTCGGCGAAGGAAACTCCGACATTCTCGCGAACTTCATCACCGATGAGTCGATCATCGGTCGCGGCTTCCAGCTGAACTGCTCGGCGGGCATCCGGAACTCGGACAATACCCTCCAGTACCCCGAGGACCTGACCGGCGCGGTCCACAGCGATGGCCGGATCATGGCCGGCGCTGTCTGGGACGTGCGGCAGGAACTCGAGTCGAACCTGGGCCTGGAGGCCGGTGAGTTCCGTGCTGCTCAGCTCTGGCACTTCGGCCGGATCCTGGAGATCCCGACGAACCAGCCGGACCAGGCGTTCTCCATGTTCATCGCGGACGACGATGACGGAAACCTGATCAACGGGACCCCGAACTTCGACGCGATCTGCACCGGTGTCGGGCAGCACGGCTTCGAGTGTCCGCTCGTCATCATCGGCGTGTTCATCCAGCACACGCCGCCGGCGAGCCCGCAGTCTCCGGGACCGGTCGCCCTGGTGGCCGATGTCACGAGCACGGTCAGCGGTGCCAACATCATTCCCGGCTCCGTCGTCGTCGACTACTGGGTGAACGGAGTCGGTCCGAACCAGGTCCAGATGACGAACACGGTCGGCTCGACCTACACGGCGTCGCTCTCGGTCGATCCGAACGAGGAGGTCGCGTACCAGATCTACGCCGAGGACGACCAGGGCTACACCGGCACGTCGCCCATCGACGCTCCGGCCACGCTCCACTACGTCGACGCGCCGACCTTGTTCGACGACATGGAAGCGGCGGGCGGTTGGGTCGTGAACGCCGAAGGTTCGGACGACGCCGGCACAGGCGTCTGGGTCCGGGTCAACCCGAACGGGACCGAGGCGCAGCCCGAGGACGATCACACCGGTTCCCGTCACCGCCTGGGTGACCGGTCAGGGTTCGGTCGGCGGTGCGGTCGGCGAGAACGACGTCGATGGCGGCACGACCACGCTCTACTCGCCCGTCTACGACGCGAGTGGCAGCGACTTCGCGGTCGTGAAGTACTGGCGCTGGTACTCCAACGACAAGGGCAACGCTCCGAACGCCGACGAGTGGGTCGTGCAGGCACGCAACGACGGTGGCGCCTGGGTCGACCTCGAGCGGAATCAGGACAACCAGAACCAGTGGTTCCAGATCCGGGCGGACCTCGTTTCCATCTTCGGTACGCCGGGGAACGTCCAGTTCAGGTTCCTCGCCTCCGACCTCGATACCGGTTCGATCAATGAAGGGGGGCTGGACGACTTCTCCGTCGTCATCGGCAGCACCGACGATCCCGCGGACGCACCGGAGCTGGGCGCCGATCCGGCTCGCTACGCCCTCCTGGGTGCCCGGGCCGAACCCGATCGCCGGCCAGGGACGGATCGCGTTCCAGGTTCCGACGCGGACGGACGTGAACATCGCGGTCTTCGATGTCTCGGGGCGCTCCTCCGTGTTCTCGCGGACGGCGCATGCTTGACGGGACGCACAGCGTCGACTGGGACGGACGGACGATCGCGGCCACGCGGTGGAGTCGGGCCCACATGGTCCAGGCTGGCGGACCGCAGCAGCATCGCTACCGGAAGATCACCGTCCGGAAGTAGCGCACACGAGAGCCTTGCTCCGAGCGGCCGCTCTCCATCAGGGAGCGGCTGCTTCGCATACGGCCGGCAAAAAGACGGGGCGCCGGGTTCTGGGAGAGAACTCGGCGCCTTGCTGGCTTCTCGGTGTGTGGAGGCCAAGAAAGAGTGGCGGCGGCGGAGACTGGAGCGCCCCATCTGGGGGTGGGGGGCCGAGATCCCAGGACGCTCTGGTCGCCGCCGCCTCGCCGAAAGGGTGGGACCACCACCCCACGAGGCCGGGGCCGGTCGCCTGGACGTTTTCGCGTCCTGGCCGCAGCCCCGATCTCGGAAAGCCTGCAGTACCTGATCGCTCAGGAGAGATACCCTGGCCGCGGGAGCCGGTTCCTGCGAGAATGCAATCATGTTGGCTGATCCACATCCTTTCCTCGTCCATCTCCCGGATCGCCTGCTCCCGATCACGGCCGGCTGGGCGGTATGGGACGCGGTTCGGGGTCCCTGCAAGGCTCGGGTCCAGGGAGTCCTGCGGGCCGCGCCCACCGTGCGGAGTTCACCCGAGCGCGCCGAGCGCGCCGAACCCGCGGACCGCGCCGAACCCTCCGGACCGTGCCGCACCCTCCGACCGTGCCGCACCCTCCGGACCACGCGGACTGTGCCGAGCCCTCCGAAGCCGGGGGGCCAGGCCCGGTGGACCCTGAGGCTGCGCTCTCTCCCTCAGCGCGATCGCCGCGATCGTGGCTTCATCCACCGGGGACGGAGCCCTTTCCCGACACGATCTCGAGGCGGCCCACCAGGCTCTCGTGCTCGCGAAGCGGCACGAACTGCTCGGCGGCTGGTGCGCCTGGCTCGCCGGTCTGGCCCTGGCCGCCCGGGCATTCTTCCTGCTGCAGGCCCGACTCCTGGCCGTCCGCCGGGGCAAGGGGGCCGCTCCCTCCACTCGTGGCTCGGCGCCGGCGCTGAGGTGGGCCGTTGCGTTGCTCGCCGTCGGGGCGGCGCTGGCCGCCGCCGGGGCCGGGTACTTCGGTGGGCGCCTCGTTCACGAAGAGGGTGTCCGGGCCGGAGGCCCGACGGGCAGGTGGTGGCGCCGGACGACTCGAGGGACGTCTACCGCGCCCAGTAGCTGGAGTAGTGGACGCCGGCCGGGTCGAAGACCTCGGCCAGATCGACGGACCGGAGCCCCCGAGAAGGCCGGTGACGCCCGTCGCCGTCAGAGGAGGGAGCGCCCGCCGTCGACCCGCAGCACCGTCCCCGTCACGAAGTGCTCGGCGTCGATGAGGTAGAGCACCGCCCGCGCCACGTCCTCAGGGGACCCGAGGTGGCCCACGAGCGTCTTTCCGTACGGCCTCGCGTCGTTCCTCGCCCAGGTCCTCGGGGAGGAGAACCGCCCCCGGCGCGATCCCGTTCACCCGAACCGTGGGCGCGAGCGCGCGCGCCAGTCCGGAAAGTCGCTTCCCCTGGAGCCCGTCTTCGCCATTCAGTAGGGAGGCGCAGTCGGACGAAATGAGGACCACTGAGCAGCGTGACGATCTTCGTCCTCGTCCCCGCGCCTTCATCTCGAGGCCGAAGCTCTGGGCGAGGAGAAACGGTGTGACCAGGTTGACGCGCAGGGTCCTGAGCAGATCTTCGGGTTCGATCGAGCCGAGCGCGTTCATCGGGTAGCTGGACGCCGAGAGCACGAGAACGTCGACGGGGCCGAGTTCCCGCTTCACCGCCTCCAGGAGAGTCGTTGCGGCCGAGGGATCGTCGAGGTCGGCCCGGAAGGCTCGTGCGTTCCGCCCGCAGGCCTCGATTTCGGAGACGACCTCCTGGCTTCTGCTTCGCTGTTCCGTAGTGGATGGCGACGTCGAAGCCGGCCTTGGCGAGCGCGAGTGCGATGGCTCGTCCCACCTGACGGGCGCCTGGTGACGAGTGCGGTGCGAACGTGAGGTGGCGCGATCAAGTCTCCTTCCACGGGTTGCGTGACTCCGCACAGGACAGCGGGCTTTGGCCCCGCCTTCGTGATCTGCGAAGTCGTGCCGAGTCGGTGCGCCGGTCCAGCGGGAGATGAACCGGATTCCAAGGAGGTGTCGATGATCGGGTTCGCACTCACGGAAGAACAGCGGAGCCGCAGCGGCTCGCCCGGGAGCTCGCGGAGAAGGAGATCCGTCCGACGGCGGCGCATCACGACGAGACCGTGAGCTTCTCGCGAGATCTGCCGGAAGGCCTGGAGTCAGCCCCATGAACACCTACATTCCCGAGGAGTACGGCGGCCTCGGCCTGGCGCTCGATGGCGCACTCATCACCGAAGAGATGGCTGCCGGATGTTCGGGCATTGCCACCGCGATGGAAGGGAACACGCTCGCCGAGGCGCCCGTCATCGTGGGGCGAACGACGATCGTGGAAGAAGACATGGCTCGCCCGATGTGTGATGAGTTCCGACTGGCCGCGTACTGCGTGACCGGAGCCTGATGCGGGGAGTGACGTCGCGGGGTTGCAAGTCCTCGCTCGGAAGCGGTCGGTGACGAATACATCCTCTCGGGCAACAAGATGTGGATCATGAACGGCGGCGGACTGGTACTCGTCGTCGCCTACACCGATCGGGACAAGGGACATCAGGAATGACCGCCTTCGTCGTTCCATCGGACGCCGAAGGGATCGAGCTCGGGAAGAAGGAACAGAACATGGGGCAGCGCGCCCCGACACGCGCGCGGTCACGTTCCACGACGTCAAGGTGCCCGACGCGAATCGGATCGGTGGGGAGGGGCAGGGCTGGTCCCTCGCCATGGCTGCCTTCGATCACACCCGTCCGGTCGTCGCGTCAGGCGCGGTGGGAGTCGCGCGGTCCGCGCTCGACCACGCGGTTCGCTTACTCGACGGAGCGCGAGACGTTCGGAAAGCCGATCGCGCGCACCAGGCCATCCAGTTCATGATCGCCGAGATGGCGAGGGACGTGGAGGCTGCGCGGCTCCTGGTCTGGAAGGCGGCGGAAGATCGATCAGGGAGAGCGCAACACGCTGGAAGCGGCCTACGCCAAACTCTTCGCCGCGGACATGGTCAAGCGGGTGATGATGGACGCAGGTGTTCGGGTTACGGGTTCAGCCGGGAGTATCCGGTTGAGAAGCTCATGCGGGACGCGAAGGTCTGGTCAGATCTACGAGGGGACGAGTCAGGTTCAGCGGATGATCATCGCGCGGGGAGCTCTATCGTCGGAGCGCGGGGGCCTGAACCAGTTGGGGCGCGCTCCATGACATCGAGAAGGAAGGAGTGTGCGAGCGCGCGAACCGTCCCCAGCCGATCCATCCGCTCGAGGTTCTCGAGGCCGAAGATCGTTTCGGGGAGGCTCGACCAGCTCACGACGCGCCAGTCATCGATCTCTTCTCCGGTGTCTTCGGGGACGATCGGGCCGTCGCTCTCTGATAGAGAAACCCGAAGGAGTGGAACTAAGTGACGGGCAGCTGGCCTCCCGGTACTGAAGGTGGAAGAGGAACCGGACGGGTTCGAGCGAGAGACCGGTTTCCTCCTGACTCTGCGGCGGGCCGCGTCGAGGATGTTCTCGTCGTCGTTCACGCCGCCGGTGGGGGAGGCGATAGATCCCATTCGGGTAGAACCGCTTCGTGTGGAGGAGGATTCCGCCGGGACGTGGAAGGACCATACCGACCGCCCGGTTCAGCCTGTACGTATACACCCCGTTCTGGCTTCGCGACGGAACGAGTCGGGCGTTCCGCCGGAGCGGAGTTCCGAGGGAGGACTCGCCTCTTCGACCCCGACGAGTTCCGGTGGATGGAAGAGCTTGTTCGAGCTGCGTCGCGGCAAGGGGGTCCTATTCGTAACCGGACGATCCATCGAAGTCATGGGACGCCGATGGTTCGTCCGGAAGAGTCATCAAACGACGGGATCAGGCAGACGTGGATGACGGAGAGGCGACGACGCGCGGGGCGAAACCAGAAGAGCGGATCGCTCTCACGTCCAGCTCGACCTCGAGGGAGGAAGCGCTTCTTCTTCTTCCGGTCGTAGAAGTTCGAGCGCCCGTGTTGTCGCGCTGCTTGTAGCCACTCGAGAGCTTCGCGCAGCGCTCCGCGAGGACTTCGGCGACGCGATGGCGCTGGAACGGGGTCAGGTGGCCGTCGGAACGCCTTCTCCAGTGAGCAGGACCTGGTAGCGATCTAGGCCTCCACGGCGTGCGCTCCTTGATCGGGATCGCCGCTTGCAGACGGTCCGGCAGGCGACCGATCTGATACCGCGAACCGATCCGAGCCAGAAGTCGAACTCCTCTCGCAGGAGGGGAGGTTCTCATCGAACGGTGCTTCCCACCTGAGGTGCCCGGCGGAGGATGGCTCCGGACAGCACCAGGCCTGGGGGAGTGACGGTCTCCTCGAACTCGACGAGCGAGGTACGCACGCTCAGCAGCAGGCTTTCGTCGTGGGCCGTCTTCGGCCTGACCAGAGCATGGAGGTCTCGGTGCGTGTCCATGACGTCGACCGCGACCTCCAGCTTCCGCTTGTGCCACTCGTCGCCCGGGCTGACGAACACGATGTACTCCCGCTGCTGGTGGCGAGAGCGCGCGATCCTCGGCTGCGCCGAGCCCGCGGGAGATCTGGTGAGGCAGTGGACCAGGACCTCGTCCACCATCTGGATACGCCATTGGTCTCTTCAGCAGCGAGTCGACCCAAACTGCTTCGGCCCGGAGCTGTCAAACAGCTACTTCAACATCTTCCACACCGGTTCCATCCGTGGAACTGTCGTCAGCGATGACGAGCCGAAGCTCTCGAACGACTGGTTCATGATCGACTGAACCGCGACGTTTGCACACGTGGCTGCCCTGAACAGGAAACCATCACTGAGACCCGTGGCATTCCATGCTCCTTCCCTGAATGTGCCCCTCGACCGATCGGTCCAGCGCAGCGAAACGCACCACGGCTGCGCGGATCACGTCCGCCCAAAGGCGCGATTGGTCGATTTACGAATCCGAAAGCTCTGTCACAGTGTGGGGAGTGCAGGCACTCCCTGCTTCGGTGTTCCGTGTTGGCGGTCGAGCGGACCTTCCTTGGACCTACCTGCCGGTGGCAAGGCCGACCGATGTGATATGGATGAGAAGCCGATCTGCGGAACGACTTGCCCTGGAAGAAAATAGCCGGAAACGGGACGTCCGGGTCAACAATGGGGCCTGGAGACCGGCAAAAATCCGATCAGGTCGCGCGGAAGGGGCAACCGGGGGGATGAGGCGTGGCCCGGGAGGCGATGGAGGAGTGGTGCTCAACGGACTCGAAGTCCCCGAGCTAAGTGCTTTTCAAACAATGAAAAGAGCCCCGGACGCAGTGTCCGGGGCTCTTTCGAGTCGCCTAAGCGATCAAGAACTTCTTACTTGTAGAGGTTCTTGATGGCGCCCCAGGTGCGCTCTTCGGTCGGAACGACGCAGCCGGTGAACTCAGCGCCGATACCGATGGCCTGCGTCGGACCCCAAACGATGGAAACGTTGTTCCAGCCGGTCGGGTAGCCGATGCCAGGAGCGATGTTCGTGTACGATAGCCACCGAAGCCGTCCTGGTCAGCACCAACGTACCAAGCGGAGACGGCGTCCGGCCAGTTACCCCAGTAACCAACCCAGGTAGCTCCGTCGGAGCACTCAGCGCCGATGGAACCGAGTGACGGGAGAGGCTCGGCCAGAAAGCGATCGAGCCCGGATCGAAGCCGGCAGCCATACCGAGGACGGCGCCTGGAACTCCACCCGCGTCAGACCACGCGTAGAGGTCAGTCAGCGGTCTGGCCGACATCGTTTCAATCACCGAACGAGGACAGCACCGAGCAGGCCTCTGCTGACCTCGTACTTCTCAGCGAACGTGAACCGTACTGAGGAGCAACAACGCCGCCGTATCAGGCGAAGCCGTTCTCATAGGTACCGTCGGCGTTGAAGAGCAGGTCGCCGCAGGAGCCGTCGTAGGAGTCGTTCAGGATGCCGACGCCCTCGCCGGTGGAAGCCACGTTGGCAGCATTCGCAGAAACGCCAGCCACGAGCGCAGCCGCGGCGAGAAGCAGTGTCAACTTCTTCATTGGATTCAGATCTCCCTGTTGCGAGTTTTCTCAGAGATGTCGAATGTCTGACCTGAGCATTCTTCGTCACACATCGTGAGACTTACCACCCCACACCACCACACGAGTCGTTTCAGCAGCTTGTTAGCATCACCTCCTTCTTCCGGAAATCCTCAAACCGGGTTCGGCGCACGCGTTTGGTGTCGCCGGAAGGTGCGATGCGAGCCTTGGCTCGCGAACTCGTCTGGCCCTCAAAGGGACCGAAAACTGGGTCGACTCCAGGACTCCGAGTAACCGAAGCGGATCTCGATGCCAGGTCGCAACGAAATCAAGATTACGGCCGCTCTCGGAGATGTCAACAGGATGGACATCGAAAGACTGCATGCCCGAATAAATCCCATGGCCCATCCAGCCGTCGTTTGCGCAGCTTCTCCCTGCGCCGGCCTTATCCTGGGTGCGAGAGCACTGAACGTCGAAACTTACCGGGCTCCTGCCCCCGGATCGATCACGGGACGGCCGCGAGGGGGCTGGAAGAAGCTGACTCGGGTCGACCGCGAACTCGGGAGCGGTCCGTCGACCTCGGCGGACTGATCTCGCTACGCGAACGTCCGTTCTCCTTCTGCCGGTCCACCGAGCGGTCCCTCGATCGCGTGCTGGGCTGGGTTCGGGTCCGGTCGACCTCGGAGCCGCGGCTCGTCCGAGTGCGATCGACGTCAGAACTCCTGGATCGGGTCACTCTGTCTCTGCCGTCGACCCTGTGCGTACCGTACTCCCCACCCTTGTCCCGGGCGACGCGGTCGTACCGGCTCCGGTAGCGCACGTCGTTCCCGTACTGCTGCTGGTGATAGTAGGTATGGTGGTGGTTGTGCCAGTAGTAGCTGTCACAGTAGCTCCGGTAGTACGACGGCCAGTAGCCACCCCAGCCCCACCAGCGCCAGTGGTGCCAGCCGGCGTAGTAGAAGCCGATGTCCCAGGTGCGGAACGGGTAGTAGTAGACGAAGTACGACGGGGTCGCGCACCAGTAGTAGCCGAACGGGTCGTAGACGAACTGCACCCGGAGGTCGCGGTCCACGTCGTAGTACCCGGCGCTCCAGTCGTCGCCGGGTGAACCGTAGTCGTCCTCGGATTCGCGGTAACGCCGAACTCCTTCGTCCTCCTCCCGGGACCGGCGGGCCTCGTAGGCTTCCCGCTCGGAACGGCGGGTATCGCCGGACTCGATCATGGTCCGGAGGAGATGATCGGTGGCCCCGGCCCGCCGGAGGGCGAGGATGTCGTCGGTCTCCAGATAGAAGCTGGCCGACTCCGCCGCCATCTGCTGGAGGATCACATCTTCACCGACCCCTGCCTCGAGGAGATCGAATACGTCCCGGGTCGTCATCGACCAGGCCGGGACGGCCAGGAAAAGTGCACCAATAGCGAGCCCGATGTCTCGGAGCGGTCTCATTGCAGAACCTCCCGGAACGATGGCTCCCGTCCTTGCCACTCGTCCTCAGTATAGATAGCTCGTCCACGTCCGGTCAAAACGTCACTCACTTCCGCGGAGGCGGAGGCAACTCCCGCCACTCGTTCGTCTCGAGATCGTAGAGGTAGCAGGCGCCCGACTTGGTCTTGAAGAAACCCCAGGTCTCCATGTCGTCGATCTCGGCTGCCTTCACCGGGAGGGGGAGGATCTTCGTCTCGCGTCCCTGATCGAGGAACGCCTCGTCGATGGTCTGCCATTTCCGGCTCGGGGAGTACTGCCAGAGTGTCCCGTCCTCGGTCAGCACTCCGCCCACGGAGAACACCATGAGAATCCGGCCGGGCGAGTCCTGGGCTGACGCGGACGTGGGGCCGAGCGCCTGAATCCCGATCACGAGAACCGCCAAGACCAACAACGAACGGAGATTGACTCGCACCTCTTCCTCCTTTGCTCGAAACATCGAAAGGTGATCGAACCCGAGATCATCCTCAGCCATCCAGGCCTCGAGGACGGCCGGGCCTCTGTCCGAACGGTTCCGGACTCACCGGAGTTTGACCAGCCGAACCACGCGACGCCCGGCTCCTGATACCTCACCAACCGCCCAATAGATCCCGCGGCTCGGCCCACCGAGCCATTGAACGGGATATCGACCCGCCGGTACGTCCTCGTCCATCAGGGTGGAGACCTTCCGGCCGTCGACCGCGAACACCTCCACTCGAGCGCGGCCCGCGACGGGGACGTCCAGCATGAGTTCCACCTGCGAGACGAACGGGTTCGGCGAGTCGAGGTGGAGCGCCAGTTCGGAAGGGACGTTGGGCCGGTAGGTGGCCTCGTAGGGGCCAAAGACGAACGAACCCGGTAGGCCGGCGAACTGCATCCGCATCCTGTAATCGTAGGTGGTCCCCGCCCTGGCCGTGGAGTCGAGCATCTCGAATCCGCCGAGTTCGTCGGGATAGAGAGGCCCATCTCCGAGGACGGTCCAGACCGCCTCCCCGGCGAGGCTTCTCTCGACCAGGGCCGATGTCGCCTCCAGCCCGGTCGGTGCCTGGAACGAAACCGCGAGGCCATCGTCGCGGGAGCGGAAACTCCGCGCGGGGAGGTCCCGCGGGACGATCCCGCTCGCCTCGAGCCGAACCGGAAGGAGGGCCTGCGGCACCTTGGGATCGTTCGACGTCAGATAGACCCGGGCGGAGTAGGTCCCGTTGCCGACCGCGGACGCATCGAACTCGAGGGAGAAGAAGCGCTGGTCCCCAGGCCGGACCCGGACCTTGCGCGGCTCCCTGCGCAGCCAGGAGAGCGAGGGGCGGTCCGGGGCGCGGTCCATCGGCGTGGAGAAGCGGGTGGCGGCGAAGATCACCGAGAGATCGACCGCCCCGGGATCCCCCAGTTCGGAGAGAGGCACCGTCAGCGTGAGGTGGTCGGCGTCTTCCGGGAGGTCGACCGTGGAGAGCGGGACGACACTCGAGAGATCGTCTGCGTGGAAGAGGAGGGCTCCGGCCGAGCTTCCCTGGTCGCGGACGAGCCTGCCGAACATGATCCCGACGTCCCAACCGATGTTGAGGCCTTCGTCCCAGTCGAAGACGGAGTCGGATGGACGCGTTCCGAGGTCGCGATCCGTATCGATCAGGAGGAGGCCGCCGAAGTCGTCGATCGGATCGCCCCAGTTGCGGTGGCCGCGGATCTCGAAGTGGATGAGGTCGCCGCTGATCCCCTGGGTGCGGTAGGTCGAGATCTCGGCGATGTCCGGGCCGGGAGCGTCGGCGGGATCCACGAACACGACGACCGGATCCTCGCCCAGGTCCTCGAGCGAGGCCCGGATCCGGATGTCATCGATCGACTGGTCGGCCTCCGCGACGTAGGCGTTGAATTCGAGGATGCCTTCGCCGGTGTTCGTGACGATCAACGTCGTGTCGCTCTGACTCGCGCCTTCCAGCCGGAACACCACCTCCTCGACAGGAAACGCGAACACCGGCGCCGCCGGGCGGGCGGTCTGCTCGACCCCCGGGCTCTCCCCTTCGGTGTACGCCGCATGCAGGCGATAGCGGTACGAGACTCCGTTCGTCACGTCTTCGTCGACGATCTGGGTGAGGCGGACGCCGGAGCGCCACGGTTCGGTGGGGTAAGGCTCCTCTTCCACCGCCCGATAGATCGAGTAGCCCAGGAACCTCGAAGACGCCGTGTCGATCCCGCGGGGAGCCCGCCAGGAGAGTGGCACGGTCTGACTCTGTCCGGAGACGGCCGCGAACGTGTTGGGCGAGACGCGGGCCTGGGCCGACACGATCTGGAGGTCGTCCAGGTACCAGCCCTTCGAGGTGGCCGTTCCGGCGGAGCGGGCCACGAAGCGGACCCAGATCTGGCTCCCGGCGAACCGGTCGAGGGCGACGGTGACGTCTTTCCAACCATCGGTCGTTCCGGTGAACGCGACGTCACTCCACGCGGCGACGATCTCGCCGCCGTAGCCGCCGGCGGGGGAGACGACGCTCCACGTCGCGCCGTTCGTGGAGATCTGGATCTGTCCACCGTCGACGCCGTCCAGGAAGTCCATGTAGTGGCGGAACGTCAATCGTCGCGGCGAAGCAGAGTCCACCGTGACCGGCCCCCAGACGAGGGCCGAGGTGGTCGACGCGGAGTAGTTCCGGTCGATGCCGGTGGCCCAGACACGTTGGCCGAAGCGGGGCGCGGGGACGCCGGCGGGTACGCCCCACTCCCAATCGCCGGACGGCGAGAGCCCGCCGTCTGTCTCCTCCAGCTGCTCCGTCTCACCGACTCGGACCTCGGCCTGATGCGTGCCGGCGTCGGGATAGGTGACGGAGTTGCCGGCCGCCGAAGCGTCGGTCGCGGTGATCGAGTACTCGAGAACACTGCCGGCAGAGAGCGGCCCGGCCGCGATCGTTCCGCGGAATCGTCCGTCGCCGGCGTCGCCGAGGTGTTCGATGAGGAGCGGGTTCTGTCCGAGGAGTCCGTAGTCCACCCGCACGTCGGCGATCCGGCCGGAGTTGTCGAGCACCGTCGCCTCGATGAGCAGGTCGGCCTGGTCCGGGGTGAGGAAGTCGACTGGGTCGTGGTCCAGGGTCGGTGGAAGGAGATCGGGACCTACGAGGAAGGAGAGGAGTTCGTCGCCCGCGGGGTAGCGTGCCGTCGTTCCGGCGGTGTCCGCCGCCGTCCAGTAGTACTGCACCGCACTTCCCAGGGGAGGCGCCGCGAAGCGGGCCACGAACTCGCGGATGGCGGGGCCCGACTCGGCCCGGACGACGTCGAACGCCTCCTCCGGTGTCAGACGGTAGTGGAACTCCAGTGCCTCCTCGTCGGGGCCGAGCAGGGAGTGGATCCGCATCGACGCGACGAGTTCGGCGTCGGGAGCCTCGACGTCGGGGAGCGGCTCCGCTTCGATCGAGACCGAGTAGTCGCCGATGCCGTGGGGACGGAACGCATCGATGATGGCGCCGAAGTGTGGCGTGCCGTTGGCGAGCTCGCCGTCATCGTCGTCGTAGCTCAGGAGGTCGAGGAGGAACTCGTCGAAGCTCTGGGGGAGCGCATAGCGCGCGAAGTGGAAGAGCGGGTCGGCCACGTCGGACCCGAGCGCTTCGCGCAGGTCCCAGAGCGCGCCCGCCAAGATCAGGCCCTGGAGGTGAGGGGACGTGGGGTTCGCGTCGTCGGGCCAGACGCGGTCCGTCGCGAGTTCCCGGATGTACGTTCCCGGCTGGCCGTAGAAGCCCTGGCCGATCTCCGGCTGGTCGGTGATCGTGGCCGCGAAGTAGTCGCTGAACGCTTCGTCCATGTCTCGGGGCGCGCGAAACGGCCGATAGACCTGGGTCGTCACCGCGTGTCCGTACTCGTGGTAGACCACGTCCGCGATCTGCCCGGTCGCGACGCAGAGCCCGCCGGCCGCGTAGAACGTGAGTCCGCTCCCGTCCCAGTAGGCGTTGCAGGTTCCCTCGGTCGCGTCGACCCGCACATCGATGCCTTCGTCGAGCGGCTCCAGGGCGTCGCCACTGTCGAGGGTGCGGGCGAAGATGTAGGCCACGTTTCCGTGGTAGAAGGCGTCGCGCGCGGACCGACTGGCGCGGGACGCATCCCATACGAAGGCGTGTGTGTCGCCGCCGGTCACCGTCGCGGAGTCCGATGGAGTGGAGAGGCCGGCGGCGGCGTCCCGGATCCGGATGCGCGGGCCGGCGAGCTCCGTCCGGAGGACGTAGGATTCGCCCGGCGTCGCGGGCAGCGCGAAGTGGCCGGTTTCGTCCGTGGTCGTCTCGATCCGGTCCACTCCGGACGCTGGCCGCAGCGCGACGTTCGCGTGACCGATCGGGAGCCGGATCGGTTCGTCCAGGGCGGACCGCGGTTGGACATCCCCTTCGACCGTTCCCTCGACGTGGCGGGCGAGGGACTCGCGACCGAGGAGTCGACCGGTGCCGGCGTCGACCCACGCTTCGTAGCTCGGGGAGTGACCGGCGACCTCGAACTCGAAGCGGAGTGCGGGTAGCAACGTGACCCCGTCCGTCGACGCTACGGGGAGCCAGCGCTCGCTCTCGTCCAGCCACGTGACCTCTTCGGGAAGGGCGGAGGTACCGCCGAGGGCCACGTCACGGCGCTCGATGGGACGGAATGCGAAGCCGGACCCGGCGACGATCATGGGCCCCGCCGGGGAGGAGTGCTCCTTCACTTCGATCAGCTCGCCGTCCTCGGTGAAGACGCAGGTGGCTCTCCATCCTTCGACGGGAGCGCCGTCGAGCAGGCGTTCCAGGTGAACGTAGGTCCGACGAGGCGCTTCGAGCACGCGCGCGAGCCGCCAGGACCAGTCACCGGGGTCCGCGTCCCGTCCGGCCCCGTCCATCGAGCCGCCGGCGGAAGTCCCGTCCCCGGGCGGCAGCGATCCGGAGAGTCGGTCGAGAGCGTCGAACGATCGCCCCACCAGATCGGCGCGCGCGGCCGATCCCCTGGGACCGACTCCGATCAGGTCCGCGAGTTCGGTTCCTCGGACGACCTGTACTTCGGTTCCCGGTCCGGCGGGCTTCGGCACCTCCCACGAGCCTTTCGAGTCCGGTGTCGTCACTGCGGTCGAACGTACGGCGGCCATGCCGAGGACGAGGACGCCGAGCGCCGCAGCGACGATCAGTCGCACGGGGCCGGCACCCCGGTGGCGGGCGGAGTGGTCGTGCTGCCTGCGGGCGCGGCGCCCGCGGGGGGTATGGCAACGATCGGCTGCCTCCGCCATGGGGGTAGCGTGGGTCGTGGGCCGATATCGGCTCGATCTGTCCTGCAACTCTCCTCCGACTGGACGCGGGCTCGCCCCGACGAGCTTCCGCGTGGGGCGTTCCATCCCTGGAACCGGCTCCATACTACCGCAAGACCGTCGGGGAAGGTCCGTAGCTCCGTGCGTGTCACGCGCTTTACAGCTCGAATCGCGCACGCTAGCATCCGTCGTCCGCTCGGGAAGGGTGGGCGTTCCCCAAGGAGAAGACGAGAGTGAGCCTCTTCGACCGTGCCGTCGTCGCCGCATTGCCCTGGGTGCCTCGACCGCTCGTACGCCGGTTCGCGGATCCCTACATCGCGGGGGAGACCCTGGGGGATGCCATGCGGACCGTGGCGGACCTAGACAGGAAGGGGATTCGGACGACGCTCGACCTGCTCGGGGAGCACATCGAGCGGATCGAACAGGCCGACGCGCCCCGGGATGGCTACCTCGTCGCGTTGGGCGAGATCCACCGGACCGGCCTTCCCGCGACGATCTCGGTCAAACTGACCCAGTTGGGGCTCTATCTCGACCCGGAAGCCTGCTACCGGAACATCCGCGCCCTCGTTGCGGAGGGAAAGACGCTCGGAGTCGGCGTGGCGATCGACATGGAGGAGTCCGCGGTCACTGTGCGCACGCTCGAGATCTACCGGCGCCTTCGCTCCGAGTTCGACAATGTCTCTACCGTCCTCCAGGCGATGCTTCGCCGCACGGTGGACGACGCGGTCGCGCTGGGCGACCTGTCCCCATCGATCCGGGTGTGCAAGGGGATCTACGTCGAGCCGCGCGAGATCGCTTACCAGGAAGCCGAGGAGGTGCGGTCCAGCTACATACGGACCGCGGAAGCGATCCTCGACGGAGGTGGTTTCGTGGCCTTCGCCACCCACGATGACGTCCTCGTGGAGCGTTGCAAGGAGTTGATCCAGAGACGGTCGCTCGACGCGTCACGGTTCGAGTTTCAGATGCTTCTCGGCGTTCGCGAGGAGCTGAGGGACAAGACCGTGGCGGAGGGATACCCGCTCCGCGTCTACGTTCCCTTCGGTCAGGAGTGGTACGCGTACTCGGTCCGCCGGATGCGGGAGAATCCTCGAGTCGCGGGTATGGTCGCGCGCGCCGTCCTCGGATTGGAGTAATCTCCTCTCAGGCGGCGGGGCGTGTCCGTCCCCGAAGGTTCGCGCGAATGCGCCACCCTCGGGGGGAACCCGATGTCGGCGTCCGTCTCGCCGCGAGAGGAGGAGTCATGATCCTCGAACGCCGCGCCAAGGCCCGTCGGGCCATCTTTCCCTTCGCGCTCGCCGCACTTCTCGCGCTCCTCGTCGTTTCCTTGGTCGCGTCGGCCTGCGAGGCCGCACGCGTGCTCGAACTCACCATCGACGACGCGATCGGGCCGGTCTCGGCCGGCTTCCTCGAGGACGGACTCGTCCGAGCCGAAGAAGGCGGATTCGACGCCGTGGTGATCGCACTCGACACGCCCGGCGGGCTCGACATTTCGATGCGCTCCATGGTCAAGGCGATCCTGGCCAGCCCGGTTCCCGTGATCGTCTACGTGTCTCCTTCCGGGGCGCATGCGGCGTCCGCGGGGCTCTTCATCGCGCTCGCCGCACCGGTGGTCGCCATGGCCCCCGGGACGAACATCGGGGCCGCGACACCGGTCAGCATCGGTGGCGGCCCGGCTTCGCCGGACACGACGATGGCGAAGAAGATCACGAACGACACGGCCGCCTACGTCCGGTCCCTGGCGGAGCGTTGGGGGCGAAACGCGGACTGGGCCGAGCAGGCCGTCCGGGACGCCGTCTCCCTGTCGGCCGAGGACGCGGTCGAGGCCAACGTCGCGGACCTCGTCGCGACCGACCTGGACGATCTCTTCGCGCAGCTCGACGGGGACTCGGTCGAAGTGGCGGGAGGATGGAAGGTGCTCCATCTCGTTTCCGCATCCGTGGAAACCCGCGAGATGAACTGGCAGGAACGGTTCCTCTCTCTCATCGCGAACCCGAGTCTCGCCTACCTGCTCCTCCTGGGAGGGATCCTCGGACTCGCGATGGAGCTCTACCATCCCGGCACCGTGCTGCCGGGAACGGCGGGGGCGATCTGTCTCATCCTCGCCTTCTTCGCCCTCCAGCAGCTGCCGGTGAATATCGCCGGCGTCCTGCTCATACTCCTGGCGGTCGTGTTCTTCGGACTGGAGATCAAGGTCCCGAGCTATGGAGTGTTGTCCGTGGGTGGAATCGTGAGTCTCGTTCTCGGGTCGCTCTTCCTCTACCGACCGGAATCTTCGCTCCGCGTCGGCTGGTCGGTTCTCGCGCCAACCGTGATCTGCTTCAGCGCGTTCATCCTCTTTGCGGTCTCGATGGCCGCGAGGGCGCAGAAGCGGCCGCGTGTTTCGGGGACGGAAGGGATGCGGGGAGAGATCGGCGTCGCGGTCACTCCGCTCATGCCGGAGGGGAAGATCTTCGTGCACGGTGAGTATTGGAACGCACGGACGAGCGGGACGGTCGAGTCCGGCGCGCGCGTGCGGGTGCGGTCGGTGGAGGGACTGACTGCCGAGGTGGAACCGGTCGAAAGGAGTCAGCCATGAACCCGGCCCTGATCGTGGTCTTCGTCATCCTCGTCGTGACCCTGGCGGCAGCGATTCGCATCCTCCGGGAGTACGAACGAGGCGTGGTCTTCCGGCTCGGCAGGCTCATCGGGGTCAAGGGGCCCGGGCTCATCCTGCTGATCCCGTTCCTCGACAAGATGCAGACGGTGTCGCTCCGGACCCTCGTCATGGATGTTCCCCCTCAGGACGTCATCACGCTCGACAACGTGACCGTGAAGGTGAATGCGGTGATCTACTTCCGCGTCATCGATCCGGCCAAGGCGATCGTGGAGGTCGAGAACTTCCTCTTTGCGACCTCGCAGCTGTCGCAGACGACGCTGCGGTCCGTACTCGGTGAGTCGGCACTCGACGCGCTCCTCTCCGATCGGGAGCGGATCAACGCGGACCTCCAGTCGATCATCGATCGGCAGACCGACCCCTGGGGGATCAAGGTCTCGTCGGTCGAAGTGAAGGATGTCGAGCTGCCGGCCGAGATGCGTCGCGCCATGGCCAAGCAGGCCGAGGCGGAGCGGGAGCGGAGGGCGAAGGTGATCGCGGCGGAGGGTGAGTTCCAGGCGGCGGAGAAGCTGGCCGAGGCCGCCGGGATGATCGAAGTCCACCCGGTCGCGCTGCAGCTCCGTTATCTCCAGACGCTGGCCGAGATCGCGACCGAGAACAACTCGACGACGGTCTTCCCGATTCCGATCGAGCTGCTCGGAGCGTTCCAGAAGCTGGGTGAGAGAGCCGGGGCGAAGTCGGCGGAGTAGCGCCGGAGGGGCGAGTGCCGGGTGCGCCGGGCGTCGGGTTCGAAGCGCAAGCGCCGGAGCCGGGAACCGCGGGTGTGCCGGCGATTGGGTCGCCGGGTCGTCGAATTGCCGGGTCGGTTCGCAGAGGCTTGAGTCGTGGGCGGGCGGACCCGTGGTGCGGGCCGGTGACGGGGAGACGTGCCGCCGTCGGTGGCGTGGTCAGCGAGTCGCGTCGTCAGGGAACGCCGCGAGCGCGCCGTGTTCGAGATTCGTCTTCCCGATCTCTGCGTTCGGGGTGCGGCCGGCGAGCCACGCCGCGAGCCACGACACCGCGCGCTTGACGCCCGGAGTCTTCTCCGGAGCCGAGCGTGGATGGACGCGGACCATGGCTGCGTCGTCCTTCGTGGTCGCGAGGAGGAAGAAGCCCTGCCGCAGGTGACCCTCCACGACCATCGCTTCCACGATGAGCGCGTTGCCGTCGGTGCTGAGGAACGCGGCGAGGCACTTCGCCACGAGCCGTTCCTCCTGGAGCGTGCGAGGCGCGAACGTCCGGTGGAACGGCGAGATCTACCTTGCCGAGGACTTCACGATGCGGCATGGGACGGGTCCGGTGAACCTGGGGGCCGCTAGTTCCGACGCGCGCGGAGCATTCCCAACGCGCGCCGGGCGGGCTTGAAAGCGGGGTCGAGGCGCGTGGAGCGCACGTACGCGGCCTCCGCCTGATCGAACTGGAACCGATGTTCGTAGAGACGGCCCAGGTTGTAATAGGGGAGGTGGTACGAGACGTAGCGCACAGCGCGTGTCGCCGCCTCCAGCCAGGGCTCGGCTTCGTCCCACTGGTTCTGTTCGATGAGGTAGGCGCCGAGATCGTTGTAGGCGTTTCCGAATGCGGGGTCGAGATCGACGGCGAGCTTGCAGTAGCGGACGGCCTGTTCGTACTCGCGTCGGTAGGCGTGGGTCCAGCCGAGGTACGTGTAGGCTTCGGCTGTTGGGTGCGTCTGGATCGACTCTTTGTAGAGACGTGCGGCGTCGTCGAGCCGCCCCCGCTGCTGTGCCTTGTAGGCTCTCTTGAACAACGCCCGCGCTTTGAGTCGGGGCGCCGCGCTTGGATCCGCTTCCGCCATGGGCCGGATTGTCGAGGATCGACTCCAACCTGTCAACGCACCCAAAGTCGTTCGATGGAAGATCTCACACGCGCTTGTGCTGGTGGTGAGGCCGGAGTAGCCTCGTCCGATGCACCTCGAACGCCGCAAAGGAATCGCACGGGCAGGGTGGGCCACCCCTCGCGCAACGTTCCTCGTCTGGGCCGTCGGTCTCGCGCTCGCAGGAAGCCATGCGCTCGGATCGGAGTCGATCTCGACTCCACCGCGGACCGCGGTTCCCGAGGTTCGTGAGGTGGAAGAGAGTGCGCTCCGAATCCAGAGTGCACTGCTCCAGCTCCGTCAGGATCCGACGTCGCAGGCACCGCACTTCGAGCTCGGAGAGACCTACTACGCGCTCGGCAATCTCCCGGCCGCCCGTCATCATCTCGAGACGTATCTCGCGGGCCAACCCGCGGGACCGGACTCCGTGCGCGCCGCCTACCTCCACGCTCGTACGCTGCTCGCGTCCGGGCTGAAGCTCCGGGCGACGCGGGCCCTCCGCGCGCTGGTCACGAATCCCAACGCGCCGGCCGCGGCCGACCACGATCTCGCGCTCCTGCTGCGGGAAGACAACTTCGGCGCCGAGGCCGTGATGGAAGAGATGCGGGCACTGGAGCGAGGCGGGAAGACTCCGACCTATCTCCGGGAGGCGGCCCACCAGTGGAAGGAGATCCGGAGTCTGGATCAGGCCGGGACCTTCTTCAGGATGCTGACCGACGGAGGGACGGAAGTCACTGCGGAGGACTGGTTTCAGCTGGCTTACGTTGCGCACCGGATGAAGTACTTCCCCCTCGCGGGCGAAGCGTACCAGACCTGCCTCTCCCTGGATCCGGGGCACGCCGAGGCGCACTACAACGCGGCTATGGTCGCGGAGCACGACGACCGCAACGACACGGCCGCGTTCCACCTCGAGCAGGTGCTCAGGCTCCGTCCGCACTACGAGCCGGCCTACTTCCAGCTCGGGCGCCTCTTCCTCAAGCAGGAGCGGAACATCGAGGCCGCTTCGGTCTTCCGGCGGTTCATCGACGTGTCGCAGGACTCGCTCGCGATCGCCGAGGCGCGTGACCTCATCCGGAATCTCTCCGGGGAAGCGGAAGCCTCCGCACAGTAACGGACTAGCGGACTCGGTCCGGCAACCTCGGACTGCCCTCCGGTGGGCCGGATTGCGCTGGTGACCTGGACCGTTTGGCGGGCGACTCAGTTCCCCGAGACGATGCCTTCCAGCACGTCCAGCGCGCGGGCGGCGCGGCCGAAGGGCGGCATGACGTATGCCCCCCGGATGCGCGGCGACGTCCGAGCGAGCGCGAGTGCCTCCTTCGCGATCTCCACTCCGGTCCGCTTAGCTTCGTCGCCGTTGCCCGCCAGGCGCATCCGTTCGCGGACGTCGTCCGGCACGTCCATCCCGGGTACTTCGTTGTGGAAGAACTCCGCGTTCCGGTGGCTGTTGAGCGGGAGGATGCCGACCAGGATCGGAATCGGGATGTCCGCGGTCCTCTCGAGGAACGTGAAGAGGCGGGTGGGGTCGAACACGGGCTGGGTGTAGGCGCAGTTAGCGCCGGCCTCGACCTTGAGTCGGAACCGCCGGATCTCCTCGTCGAGGTTGACGGCTCCGGGGTTGACGCCGACCCCGATGAAGAACGAGGTCGGAGGCCCGAGCGGATTCCCACCGAGGTCCAGCCCCTGATTGAGTCGGCTCACGATCCGCGTGAGTCCGATCGAATCGACATCGAAGACCGCGGTCGCCTGCGGGTAGTCGCCGAGCTTCGGTGGGTCCCCCGTGATCACGATCAGATTCCGGATGCCGAGCGCGTGCGTGCCGAGGAGGTCCGACTGCATGCCGAGGAGGTTCCGGTCCCGGCAGCAGTAGTGGAGGATGGCTTCGATTCCCACTTCTCTCGTGATGATCGCGGAGAGCGCCATCGGTGACATGCGGGCCGAGGCACGCGGGCCGTCGGGGATGTTGACCGCATCGACTCCCGCGTCCCGCAGACGGTTGATCGCGCTGAGTACCTTCGATGGGTCGACGCCGCGGGGTGGGGAGATCTCCACACTCGTCACGAACTCGCCCGCGGCGAGCTTCGCCGAGAGCCTGCTCCGTTCTTCCACGGGCACGGGCGAGACGGGTCCCTCCGCCGTCTCCGTGGGATGTTGCGGCTCGACCAACTCCACCTGCGCCGATCCGACGGAGCGGAGGTAGGCGCGCATCTCGCGCACGTGGTCGGGCGTCGTACCGCAGCAACCTCCCACGATGTGGGCGCGCGGGCCGCGCACGAACCGGCGTGCGTAGGTCGCCATGTACTCGGGCGACGAGAAGTAGATGTACCGTCCTTCGACGAACTCCGGCGATCCGGCGTTGGGCATCGCGGCGAGGACGATGTCGTCTCCGGCGGAGCGCATCTCGTTCAGCACGTCGACCATGGCGCGCGGTCCGGTCGAACAGTTGCATCCGACGATGTCCGCCCCCTGGTCCCGCATCCAGCGGGCGAGGTTGGCGGGGGAGTCACCCTGAACCGTGTGACCATCGTCCCCGAACGTCATGAGGGCGACGACGGCGAGGTCCGAGTAGCCGCGCGCGACGTCGAGCGCGGCTGCCATCTCCTCGCGCCGCGAGATCGTCTCGACGAAGAGCACGTCGATCCCGGCGCTGACGAGGACGTCGATCTGCTCCTGGTAGATGCGCCGGAGCTGAGCGAGGTCCAGGTCGAGCGTGTGGCGCGGGTTTCCCATCGGGCCGACGGAGCCGGCGACGAACGCGTCTCGCTTCGTCTCCTCGATCGCCTTGCGAGCGAGCGTCACGCCGGCCGTGTTGATCTCGCCGACCTTGTCCTCGAGGCCGTGCCCCGCGAGCTTGATCCGGTTGGCGCCGAACGTGTTCGTCTCGAGGATCTCCGCTCCGGCGCGGAGGTACTCCTGGTGCACCTCGAGCACGAGGCTCGGTTGGGAGAGGTTGAGCTCGTCGAAGCAGCGGTTCACGAAGACCCCGCGCTCGTAGAGGACCGTGCCCATCGCGCCGTCGCACAGGATCGGCGCCCGCTCTACCCGTTCGAGGAAGCGTTGTCTCATGCCATGGTCTCCGGAGGAAAGCCGACCCGAGTCTGGTTTCGTCTCTGGGATCGGCCCCGTATACTCGCGGTTTCGCACCGGAGAGGAAAGGACGTTCGTGTGCGCATGCGATTCTCGAGCGGAATGAGTGGGGCAGGGTCGAGCACGGGGAGTGTCGTGTCGCTCTTCCTCTGGCTCGTGCTCGTCGCCTTTGCCGGCGGCTGTGCGGGCGACGCCGAAACGCGTCCCAAGGTCCTCCTCGTTGGGCTCGACGGCGCGGACTGGAGTCTGATCGAGCCGATGATGGAGCGTGGCGAGCTGCCTCATCTCGCCCTCCTCGCCGAGCGAGGCACGCGGGCGAGGCTCCGGGCCATCCAGCCGATCATCTCTCCCGTCATCTGGACCACGATCGCGACCGGGTACGGCCCGGATGATCACGGCGTCATCGACTTCACCGTCCCCGATCCCGAGACGGGAGATCCGATCGTCATCACGAGTCGTCACCGGATGTCGAAAGCGTTCTGGGACATCCTCACCGAAGACGGCAGGAGCGTCGACGTCGTCGGGTGGTGGGCGAGCTGGCCCGCGGAGGAGGTGAACGGACGGATCGTCTCCGACCGCGTCCTCTCACACGCGTTCTACGCGGAGTCGGACGCGGAGGAGGGGCTCACCTACCCGCCGGATCTCTATGCCTCGCTCAAGGCCGGGTTCTCGTCCCCCGACGACGTGAGCTTCGAGATCGCGCAGCAGTTCATGCACATCGACCGGGCCAGGTGGGACGCGGCGGACATCCACGACTTCAACGATCCGGTCGGCCACTTCCGGCACATCTACTCGACACTCGAGAACTCGGGCGCCGCGGCCCGACGGCTGCTGGAGAACCCGAGCGACGTCGTCGCCGCGTACTTCGAGGCGACGGACACCGCCGGGCACATGTACATGCGGTACGCCCCGCCGGCCTATCCGTACAGCACCGAGGAGGAGCGGCAGCAGTTCGGTGGCACGGTCGAGGCGTTCTATCGGGCCGCGGACGATCAACTCGGAAAGATGCTCGCCATGGTCGGGCCCGAGACGTATGTCATGGTCGTCTCGGACCACGGGTTCCTCACCGGGACGGGACGCCCGCTCGAGCACCGGGCGAATCTCGACTACCGGACGGCCGCGCTCTGGCACCGTCTCGACGGAGTCATGCTCCTGGCCGGACCGGGCGTGCGGGCGGATCACGTCCTCGAGTCCGCGAGCGTCTTCGACGTCCTGCCCACGCTGCTCTATCTCCTCGATCTTCCGGTCGCCGAGGACTTCCGGGGCAGCGTGCTCACCGGTGCGTTCGAGAGTCCATCGCGAGCCCATACGATTCCGACCTACCGGAGCCGGACCTGGTCCGACGCCCGGAAGGACGCGCTGGCCGAGGCGAACCAGGACGTGGACGAGGAGCGGATGGAGAAGCTCCGCAGTCTCGGCTACATCGGTGGGGCCGAGACGGGGAGTCTCGTCTCCCTCCGCGGGCGGCTCGCGCTCGCGCAGTACCACCTCTTCGTCGGCGACAAGATGGAGGCGATCGAAGAACTCCGCGGGACCGTGGCGGATGCGCCCGACTTCTACGAGGCGCAGTACCAGCTCGGGCTCATCGCCATGCAGTCCCGCGACCTCGAAGCCGCCGAGCGGTACTTCCGCGCGACGCTCGACGTGGAGCCCGACTATCTACCGGCGATGCAGAACCTGGCCTTCGTTCTCCGCCAGTCCGGCCGTGGCGACGACGCGATCGCCCTACTCGAACGCGCGGTGGAGGCCGATCCGCTCGACCCGGGCCCGGAAGTGAATCTCGCGATCCTGCTCCGCGACTCGGGAGACGCCGCGGGCGCACTCGCCCGTCTCGATGGAGTGCTGGGGCGCGTGCCGTACTATCCGACCGCGCTCGTCCAGCGGGCCCTCACGCTGCACCAGATGGGAAGATATGCCGAGGCGGTGAAGGCGTGGGAAGCGGTTCTCGAAGTGCAGCCGCAGGACCAGCGGGCGCAGGGATACCTGGAGCAGGCACGAGCGGGGGAGCCTCTGAGCGGGAACTGAGCCGGGCTGAAGAGTCGGCACGGGGCCATTCCGTCGGCTGGCGAGGATGAGCGTCGAAAGGGCCGGGAAAACGCGCTACCCACCCCGGGAGGGAGTGGGCAGCCGAAGGTTCACGAGCGGCGGGGTTCGTCCGCGATCCGTCCCCACACGGCGCGAACCAGGCCCGCCGGGACCCGCACGTCGACCTGTTCGGATGGGGTCTCGACCGCGACGATGAAGCGCGCGCCGCGCTTGCCGACCCTTACCGTCTCGTCTCCCGACTCGACGAGGACGAACGTAGCGTCTTCACAGTGGTCGAGCTGTTCGAAGGCCGAGTCCATCGCCGATCTCCAGGGACCGAGCTCGTCCCGCGCGTCGTCCCAGACGCGATCGGGGATGAAGGCGATCGCGACGCGGGCGAGGGCGGAGGGCACGTGGAGGTGGAGGTTCACGTCTTCGTCCTCGACGTGGACCGAGGTCCATCCGAAGAGGCCCTGCGCGTGGACGAAGCTGGTCACGACCACTCCGGCCAGGACTACGAACGCGAGCCAACCCAATACAGGTTTCCAGTTCATTTCGATGCCCTCCTTTCCTGCCCAGGTCGCCGGAGAGTCGACGGACGGCGGCGTACTGCCCGATCGGTCCGTCCTGTCAAAGGGTGGCGAGGGACGGCGGGCTCCATGCCCGATCCGTCCGTTCGCCGCGGGGGAGTGGTCAGCGATCGCTGCCCGGGTCCTGGTCGATCCAGATCCGGATCGCGGTGCGGTCGTCGTTCACCGTCACCTGGATCTCGTCGCCGTGTTCTTCGAGCGCTTCCAGGCCGGCGAGGAGATTCAGTTCGTCCTCGTCACCGGAGAGAAGCGCGTTGACGACGGCGATCGGAATCTGGATGTCGACTTCGTCGCCTTCCTGCTCGTCCGCGCATTCGATCCGGAGGAGGTGCCCTGTCTTCGCGACGCGCACGCTCTCATCCTTCGTTTCCATGTTCAGGTAGACGCCGTCCTCGGACTCGCGGATCGACTTCCAGAGCGCACGGAGGTCTTCACCGTCGATTTCCTTCCCGTCCACGCGGATCCTGCCGTCCTTGAGGTCTTCGCTCTCGATCATCGGAAGCATCGTCGCGATGGTCTGGACCGGCATGTTGATCGACACGCGATCTCCGTCGTCGTCGTCGCCCAGGATGCGAACGTGGACCCACGCGCCCTTGGCCGAGGCGAGGGTTGGGGTGAGGAGCGCGAGCCCCATGGCGAGTCCGAAGATCTGCTTCACGGTACGGTTCATCTTGCACCTCCAGGTTCGGGCTCTGGGCCCATCTCGTCCGTCACCCAACTCTACGAATCCTCGGCGCCAGGGTTGCATGGTTCCGCCACGATTTTTTGGGCGGGGAGGCGGAGTCTCCAGACGGAAGGCTCGGATCGGCTCAGGGAACGTTGCGGCGGAACGTGAGAATGGACTCGATATGTCCCGTCTGCGGAAAGAGATCCACGATCCTGAGTCCCACCGGACTGTACCCCGCGGACGCGAGTCCCGCCGCGTCGCGGGCCAGGGTGGACGGGTTGCACGACACGTAGGCGATCACCTCCGCGCCGAGCCAGGGCAGCGTCTCGAGCGCCTTGGGGTGGAGCCCCGCGCGCGGTGGGTCGACCACGAGCACGTCGAACGGACCGGGAATGCCCCGCTTGGGCGACGCGGGATCCTGGTCGGGCCCGCCTTCCCTGACCCACCGCTCGACGTCGTCGACATGGAACGAGACGTGCTCGATTCCGTTCCGCTTCGCCGTCCGTTCCGCGGACTGCACGGCTTCGGTGACCTGTTCGACTCCGGTGACCTTGTCGAAGCGGTCCGCGAGGCAGAGCCCGAGCGTCCCCGCGCCGCAGTAGAGGTCGAGGAGGTGGCCGTGCCGGCGGCCCGGCGCGCCTTCCACGGACGTGCCCGCCGAGGACGAGTCTTCCGAGGACGAGCCTTCCGAAGACGAGGTCGCGCCCACCTCGTCGAGCGTCCGGTCCAGGGACTCCCGGAGCACCTCGACGAGCCGTTCCGCTCCGGCCGTGTTCGTCTGGAAGAACGACTGCGCCCCGAGTTCGAACTCGAGTCCGGCCAGCTTCTCCCGGAAGAAGGGACGTCCCCAGAGCACCTCCTCCTGGTCGCCCTTGGCGATCGCCGCCTTCGTGCGGTTCACGATGAGGACCACGCCGGTGAGACCGGGGATCCGTTCCCCGAGGCGGGGCCCGAGGCCGAGGAGGACGTGCTCCGGCTCCCGCACCACGAGCGCGACGAGGAGCTCTCCCGTGTGGTGTCCTTCGCGAACGACGAGATGCCGCAGCAGTCCCTCGTCCCACCGGCTCCGGTAGGCGGGAAGCGAGTGCTCCCGGGCGAAGTCCCGCACCTCCTTCAGAACGTGCACCGCGCGCGGGGAGGGGAGGACGCATTCTTCGAGATCGAAGACTGCGTCGAACCTTCCGGGAACGTGGAGCCCCAACGCGGGCCCGGGAGAGGGAACCTCCGGCGGACCGTCTTCCTCCCACGGCCGGGGCTGGAACGTGAACTCCATCTTGTTCCGGTAGCGAACCTCCCGTGGTGAAGGCACGGGCCGTCCGAACTCCGGGACCTCCAGCCCCCCGATCCGGGAGAGACAGTCCCGCACGTGTTGGGCCTTCGCTTCGAGCTGTTTCTCGTAGACCAACTCCTGGAGCGAGCAACCGCCGCAGAGAGAGACGTGAGGGCAGAGAGGCGGGCGGCGGTCGGGGGAGGGCGTGAGCACCTCGATCAGCTTCGTCCGATCGAACTTCCTTCGACGTCCGACGACCTCGATCACGACGGTTTCGCCGGGGAGCGCTCCCGGAACGAACGCGACCTTGTTCTCGACGCGTGCGACGCCGGCGCCGCCGAATGCGAGGGCGTCGATCGTGACGGTGTGCCGCGTGGGGACGACGGGACGACGGGAACGGGACATGCTCCTCCCGACCTCGGGACGCCTCCCGGACCGGCCACTTGGGCCGGCCTCCGGGGGCCCCTCGGTCTGATTGACCTGAACTCCAAGGAGCCGCTAAGGTTACGCGAATACAAACGGAGAGAGGAACCCCGTTCCGGGGACGGTATGGACGACGTCATGAAATCGCAGTGGATCCTCCCGACCGGTTCGCCTCCTCCTGAGTGGAAGCGGATGGAATCCGATTGGGGAATTCCGAGCCCCCTGCTCGACGTCCTCTGGAACCGCGGCCTCCGCGACGAGGGGGAGGTCGAGAACTTCCTCCGCCCGTCCATCGAAGGGCTCCACGATCCGTTCCTCCTCACGGACATGGACCGGGCGGTCGCGCGCGTGGACCAGGCCCTCCGCGACACCGCTCCGATCGTCGTGTTCGGAGACTACGACGTCGACGGCGTGACGTCGTCGGCGCTCCTCTCCCGCGTGCTCACCCGGTTTGGCGCAACGGTGCGGACACTCCTTCCGAACCGGTTCGATGACGGATACGGACTCAACAAGGCGGCGATCGAGAGGGCGGAGGCGCTCGGCGCGAAGCTCGTCATCGTGGCCGACTGCGGAACGACGCAGCACGAACCGATCGGCTTCGCGAAGGACCGGGGCATCGACGTGGTCGTGTGCGACCACCACATGCCGGAGTCGTCGCTCCCGCCGGCCTACGCACTCATCAACCCCCGCCGTCCGGACGACGCCTATCCGTTCGTCGATCTCGCCGCGGTCGGTGTTTCGTTCAAGCTGCTCCAGGGGCTCGTGCGCGCGCACGGCAACGAGGAGTTGGAACGGTACCTCCTCAACCAGCTCGACCTCGTCGCGCTCGGGACGGTGGCGGACGTCGTTCCCCTGGTGGACGAGAACCGGATCCTCACGCACTTCGGGATCCGGGTGCTCCGGGTCAGGCGCCGCGCCGCGTTCGAAGCGCTGCTCGAGCAGGCGCGGATCCAGGACAAGCATCTCGACTCCAGCCACCTCGCGTTCTCGCTCGCGCCCCGGCTCAACGCGGCCGGCCGGCTGGGAGACGCGACCCGCGCGCTCGACCTCCTCCTCGAGGAAGAGCTCGTAGTCGCGCGCCGTCTGGCCAGCGCGCTCGAAGAGGTCAACTCGGAGCGGAAGAGTCTCAACGAGCGCGTGCAGCAGGAGTCTCTCGACACGATCGGCGAGGGAGTGAAGGAACCCCTGCGCGAGGCGATCGTGCTCGGCTCGTCCGAGTGGCACCCCGGTGTCCTCGGGATCGCCGCCTCCCGGCTCGTCGGCCAGTTCCACGTGCCCGTCATGCTCGTCTCGCTCACCGGTGAGATTGCGCGGGGATCGGCGCGGGCCCCCAGGGGATCGACCTGCTCGAGATCCTGGAACACGGAGCGGAGTTCCTCACCACGTTTGGCGGCCATCGTCGCGCGGCCGGATTCTCCCTGCCTCCGGAGGCGTTCCCGGCGTTCCAGGAAGCCGTCCTCCGTGCCTCCCGGGCCTATCTCGAAACCCCGCTCGCGCGGTCTCTCGGCCTCGATGCCGCCCTCGAGCCGTCCGCCTGTGACCTCGAGCTGGCGCGGTGGATCGAAAGGCTGGGGCCGTTCGGGGAAGGGAACCCGGAACCGCTCTTTCTCGGCCGGGGGCTCTGCCGCGGGGTGCGGGTCCTGAAGGAGCGGCACCTGAAGCTTCAGGTCTGTGGGGACGGATGCCAGGTCGAGTGCATCGGATTCGGTCTCGGAGAGTTCGCCACGGAGATCCCGGACCGGGGAGCGCATTTCCGGCTCGCCTTCACCCCCACGGTGAACCGATACCGAGGACAAGAGCGTCTTCAGCTGAAGCTCCGGGAGATCGACTTTGTCTAGCGCCCTCCATGCCCTGGGCGAGCTCGAGGCCCTGTTCCGGGCCGAGCTCGGCGAGTACCTGGTCCAGCCGGGTCCAGAGCAGGTTTGGCGTGCCTACGAGTTCGCCCGAAACGCGCACGAGGGGCAGATCCGGAAGAGCGGTGAGCCGTACATCACCCATCCGATCCACGTGACGAGGATCCTTCTGGATCTCCTGCGGAAGCAGGCCGACACGAACATCCTCCAGGCCGCCCTCCTCCACGATGCCGTCGAGGACAACCCGACGGTCGGCCTCACGGACCTGGAGAAGGCGTTCGGTGAGGAAGTCCGCTACCTCGTCGACGGTGTCACGAAGATCGGCGGGATCCCGTTCCGGAACCCGCAGGCGGAGCAGTCCGAGAACTTCCGGAAGATGCTCCTCTCCATGGCCAAGGACATCCGCGTCATCCTGATCAAGCTCGCGGACCGGCTCCACAACATGCGGACGATGGACTCGATGCGGCCCGAGAAGCAGATGGAGATCGCGCGGGAGACGCAGGAGATCTACGCCCCGCTCGCGCACCGTCTCGGGATCGCGACGTTCAAGTGGGAGCTCGAGGACCTGGCGTTCAAGTACCTCGAGCCGGACGGCTATCGCGAGGTGAGCGAGCTCGTCGCGACGAAGCGTGACGAGCGCGAGCGCGCGATCCAGGAGATCAAGGATCCGATTCGCGCCCGGCTCGACCTCGAGCAGATCGAAGGGGAGGTCACGGGACGGCCGAAGAGCTTCTCCTCCATCTGGAAGAAGATGGAAGCGAACGGGACCCGTTTCGACCAGATCTTCGACCTCCTCGGTGTGCGCGTCCTGGTGGACTCGCGCTCGGACTGCTACCGCGTGCTCGGAATCGTGCACGACCTCTTCGTCCCGGTGCAGGACCGGTTCAAGGACTACATCGCGACCCCCAAGAGCAACATGTACCAGTCGCTCCACACCACGGTGGTGGGGCCGCGTCGGCGCATGGTCGAAGTGCAGATCCGCACCTACGAGATGCACCGGATCGCGGAACTCGGCATCGCGGCCCACTACCGGTACAAGGAGAAGGGTGCGGTCGACACGGAGCTCGAGCGGAAACTCGGCGAGTCCGTCGTCCAGAGGACCACGGAGTGGCACGAGGACGTCGAGAATCCCGAAGAGTTCATGGACTTCCTCCGGACGTCGCTCTACGAGAACGAGATCTTCGTCTTCACGCCGAAGGGGGAACTCAGGCAGCTCCCGCGCGGCGCGACACCGGTCGACTTCGCCTACGCGGTCCACACCGCGGTGGGAAACCACACCGTGGGCGCGCGGGTCAACGGACGGCTCGTCCAGCTGAAGTACAAACTCAAGAACGGCGATACGGTCGAGATCCTCACCTCGCCGAACGCGAATCCGAGTGAAGGCTGGCTGGGGTTCGTCGAGTCGAGTCGGGCCCGGAGCAAGATCCGGCACTGGCTCAAGGCGCAGCGACTCACCGAGTCCGTCGCGCTCGGGCGCGAGATCCTGAACCGCGAGCTGAAGAAGCACCGGAAGCGGATGCCGGACGATTCGGATCTCCTCGACGTCGCGCAGTCGTTCGGGTTCGCGGAGCCGGCCGTGCTCTTTGCGAAGGTGGGCGAGGGAGCGCTCTCCGGACGGAACGTGCTCCACCGGATCTATCCGGAGCTCGTCGCGCCGAAGAAGGAGACGCCGGTCGACAAGCTGCGGTCGCTCACGAGCCGGCCGGTCAAGGGGATCCGGATCCAGGACATCTCTTCGCTCATGATCCGGATGGCGCAGTGTTGCCACCCGGTGCCGGGGGATCCCGTCGTCGGTGTGATCACGCGCGGGCGCGGCGTTTCGATCCACCGCAACGACTGTCCCAATGTGCTCGAAGGGCGGGTCGAGCCGGAGCGGATCACCGAAGTCTCGTGGGACGTGGACAAGGACAAGCTCTTCCTCGTCCGCCTCTCCATCTACGGAGACGATCGTGAGAACATGCTCGCCGACGTCGCCATGGCCATCTCGAAGTCGGGTACGAACATCAAACAAGGTATGATGGACGCGGACGACGACCACGCGATCGGGGACTTCCTCATCGAGGTCAAGAACGTCGCCCATCTGGGCCGCGTGATGAAAGCGATCCGAGGGGTCAAGGGAGTGACTCGGGTCGAGAGGCAGCAGCTCGAGTCCGAGGAGGCAGAGTGAGTTCGGTCAGGCCAGGGATTGGTTCACGCATCTTCGTGTTCGGCTTCGCGCTCTCGGCTCTCCTTCTCTCCACGCACGGCGATGTGCTCGCCTCGAACGCCCGCCTCGGCATTCGGGCCGGATACACGGAGATGGACGGCACGCTCTACGATCTCGACCTCGAACCGGGAGACATGGCGCTCTTCGGCTTCCACGTCATCTTCCCGTTCCTCTCCGACCGGCTCGCGTTCCAGATCGCGGGGGAGGGGACGTCATCGGAGCTCGAACTGACACGAGACGGCCTCGACGACGCCTCGCGCGGGAAAGTCGACTGGCAGGATCTCGCGCTCTACACGTCGCTCCGGGCCGAACTCCTCCCGCCCGGGCTCCTCGGGTTCTATGTGGGTGGAGGCGTCGGCGTCCATCTCACGGAACTCGACCAGGACCAGCTCGTAGAGGCGCTGGAAGACGCGCGTGACGACATCCAGGACGAGCTCGACGGCAGTTCGTCCGACCTCGAGTGGCACGGACTGGCCGGCGTCGCGCTCGGCCTCGGCTCCACGTTCGAGGTCTTCGGCGAAGGCCGGTACCGCCGGGTCGAAGGCGACCTCCAGCGTGATGGATTCGCGGGCTACGTCGGCCTCAACATCCGGCTGCCCTAGATGCTCGCGGTGGTACAGCGCGTCACGCGCGCGTCGGTCCGTGTGATCGAGGAGAGCGCCTCCCGCACGACGGGTGAGATCGGTCAAGGCCTCGTCGTTCTCCTCGGCGTCGGTCACGAAGACTCCGAGTCCGACGCCGAGTGGATGGCCCGGAAGTGCGCCGAACTCCGGATCTTCCGAGACGACGACGGGAAGATGAACCGGAGCGTCCTCGACGTCGGTGGAGCGGTGCTCGCGGTCTCCCAGTTCACGCTGTTCGGGGACTGCGCGAAGGGACGGCGCCCGAGCTTCATCGGAGCGGCGCCACCCGAGAAGGCCGATCCTCTCTACCAGCGGTTCGTGTCGGAGCTGCGCGGGCGCGGGCTCGAAGTCGGCACCGGAGTCTTTCAGGCGACGATGGAGGTCGATCTGGTCAACGACGGTCCGGTCACCCTGCTCCTCGACTCGGCGGAACAGCGAAAGCGGAAGGGCGAGGCATGAGGGAGGCGCTGGGACTACAGCTCCTCGGACTCTCCCGCGGACCGATCGCGCTCGCGTCGAAGTCGCCCCGTCGCCGCGAACTCCTCGGCCGGCTCGAAGTACCACTTCTGCGTCGATGTCGACGTGCTGGAAGGGACCTCGCGTCGGTGGGGGCGCGAGGACTACGTCGTCCGTCTCTCTCGCGGAGGAAGCTCGCCGCGGCACGGAACGAAGCGGAGGTCGGCGGAGCCTACGGTAGTGCTCGCCGCCGACACGGTGGTCGTCCTGGGAGGCGAAGTACTGGAGAAGCCGATCGACGCGCCAGACGCGCCGCACGGCTCCTGGACAAGATCAGCGGACGTTGGCACGACGTCTGGACCCGGGGATCGCCTCCACCGACTGTCCGACGATCGGATCCTGACCCACGCGGAGAAATCCCGCGTCCACATCGATCTCGGCGATCCCAGGACACGCGACGCGTACATCGAGACGGGCGAGCCGATGGACAAGGCCGGCGCGTACGGGATCCAGGGGTTCGGTGGACTCTTCGTTCCGCACATCGAAGGGGACTACTTCAACGTGATGGGTCTGCCGCTCGCCGCGCTGCGCGCGCTCTGCCTCCGCCTCGAGTCGGGAGGGGCAGAGTGAGGGACGTCATACGAAGGCGTGTGCGGTCGGAGGGAGCGCGTCAGGTACGGCCCGAGCGAACGCGTCGGTTGCGGAGCCACGTCGAACTCCGGAGCGACCGGTGACGGCGGGGCGGGAGAGGACTGGTCAGGTGCGGGACAGACGGGAGAGGAAGGGATGAGTACGGAACTCCGGACGGTCGAGTGGAAGAACGGCGCCGTGAGGCTGATCGACCAGACGCGTCTTCCGCACGACGAGATCTACCTGGACATCCGGGAGACCGGGATCCTGATCGACGCGATCGAAGGCTCGCGGTGCGCGCGGCGCGCCCGCGATCGGAGTCGCGGGTGCGTTCGGCGTCGCCCTCGCCGGCCGAACCTCGCGTCGGGGAGGACCGCGGCCGCGCATCTGGCGCGGGTCGAACGGGAGTGTCGGGAGTTGGCGGCGGCCCGGCCGACGGCGGTCGAATCTCGCCTGGGCCGTCGAGCGGACGTGGACGTTCGCGAAGGGAAGCGGCTCCGAGCAATACGCGCGTGCTCTGGAACTGGAAGAAGCGGAACGGATCCGCGAAGAAGACCTCGAACTCTCGCGCCGGATGGCGAGCACGGCCTCTCGGTCTGCCGGATCCGCGAGTCGTCACTCACTGCAACACCGGCGGCCTCGCCACGGCAGGCGGCGGAACGGCGCTCGGCGTCGTGCTGGCCGGGCGCGGTCGGGACGGAAGTTCTTCGTCCACGTCGATGGAACCTGCCGCCCGCTCCTCCAGGGCGCGCGGCTCAACTCTTGGGAACTCCGGCGCGCGGGGGTGCCCTACACGGTGCAGTGCGACGGCGCCGCTGCATTCGCGCTCGCGCGGTTCTCGTTCGACGCCGCGCTCGTCGGCGCGGACCGGATCGCGGCGAACGGAGACACCGCGAACAAGATCGGCACCTACGAACGCTTTCGCCGCGAGCCTCACGGCGTTCCGTTCTATGTGGTCGCCCCGCGGAGTTCGTTCGACCTCTCCATTGCGACAGGTGCGGAGATCCCGATCGAGGAGCGGAACGCGGACGAGGTCCGCGCGTTCCGCAACGCCGCGGCCACGCCGCCCGACGCTCCCGTCTACAACCCGGCGTTCGACGTCACCCCGGCCCATCTCATCGCCGGCTGGGTCACGGGCGGGGCGTGGAGCGACCGCCATTCGCTCCGTGACCGAAGGTGGCTCCATGATCAGGTCGCTTGCATGACCAAGGATCGCCCCATGACCGGGGTGACTCCGTGACCCAGGTGAGCCGGTTCGCTCCCGAGGTGCGCCCCATGTGGCCGGCATCATCGCGCCTGATCCTGGGTGGCGCGCAGGGAACCATCCTCCTCTGCGCCGAAGGGCTGGGCGGGCCGGGCGGGCCGTTTCCGACGGACGTGTTCGCGGGGCCGGAGACGGGGCCGGAGGGCTCGACCTGGGAAGACGCGGTCGTGCGCGGGGTGCGGACCGAGATCGTTGCATCTCTGGTGCGGCGGATCGACCCGGCGCGGGACGTCGCCGCCTTCTCTGGCTCGTGCGCCGGCTCCGGCAGGGAGCCCGCCGGGCGAGGGCGCCGGCGGAGCAGCGGGTGCCATACGCGATCGTCCACCTCGTCCAAGGCCGGGATCCTGGGGCGCTGGGCGGCGCGTCGGGCCGGCGTGCCCCGCATCGTCCACACGGTTCACGGCTGGTCGTTCCACGATGCACAGCCGGCCTGGCTCAGTCCTTCTATCAGAGGCTCGAGCGACGGGAGGCCGCGCACGGACCGGCTCGTTTGCGTGTCCCATCGGGACGTCGAAGGGGCTCGCAGCGGATCGGGCCCGAGCAGTACCGGGTCGTTCGGTCCGGAATCGAGCTCACCCGGTTTCGTCCGGACCCCGAGGCGAAGCGCGAGGTCCGGGAGGAGTGGGAGCATCCCACTGGACGCGACCGTGGTCGGGGCGGTCACCCGCCTCTCCACAGAAAGGCGCCGCTCGAACTGGTCGACATCGTCCTCGGCGTCCTCCGGGAGGAGCCCTCGGCCTGGGGATGATCACCGGGGACGGGCCGGACCGCGAGGCGGTCGAGGACGCGGTGCGGCGGGAGGACGCGGGTCGCCGGATCGTCCTGACCGGCCTCCGTCACGACCCGCACCGGTACTTCGCCGCGCTCGACGTCTTCGTGCTCCCGAGCCGGTGGGAGGGGCTGCCGCGGACCCTGCCCCAGGCGATGGCGACGGCCGTGCCGATCGTCTGTTCGTCCGCGGACGGAAACGCCGAGGCCGTACGGGAGGGGACCGAGGGGTTCCTGGTTCCCGTCGGCGCGGCCCAGGAGGCTGTCCTGCGCGTGCTCGATCTGGTTCGCAGCGAGGAGTTGCGGCGCCGGTTCGGGGAGGCGGGCCGGTTCCGGGCCCGGGAGTTCTCGGCCGACCGGATGGTCTCGGACCTCGGCGAGGTCTATGGCGAACTCGTGTTCGGCAGGGACGGCAGGGCATAGGGGCGGACCCACAAGGGGCATGCCGACCCCGCCTTCCCGGGGACGAGGGAACGCTCGACGCCCGGGCACCGGATCCTGTAAGATGCCTTCCCTTGATCCCTTGACAGGACGAGGCGGGAGTTCTAGTCTCGCAACTTTGCGTCCTGGTACGAACTGCGAAACATGAAGGAGTCGGAGATGAGCACCTACGCCACGAAGGCGAAGGACGTCCAGCGTCGTTGGTTCCTCGTCGATGCCGATGGGGAGACGTTGGGTCGCCTCGCCAGCGAGGTCGCGTATCTCCTTCGGGGAAAGCACAACCCCATGTACGTGCCGTATCTCGACACCGGCGATCACGTCGTCGTCGTGAACGCGTCCCGGATTCGGGTCACCGGTAGGAAGTTGGAAGACAAGTACTACTTCCGGCACACCGGCTACCCGGGCGGCGCGCGGACGACGTCGTTGTCGGTCCGTCTCCAGAAGGAGCCGGGCGAGGTGATTCGTGATGCGGTGAAGGGGATGCTCCCGAAGGGACCGCTCGGTCGTCAGATGCTTCGCAAGCTGAAGATCTACGACGGACCCGAGCACAAGCAGGAAGCACAGCAGCCCGTGCCGTATGAACTCGGCAAGGGTGGCAAGGCGGTTCCTGCGGCTGAGTGAGAGAACGCGGTCGTGGAATCACGGCCGCAGTTGGTCGAATCGGTCACCATGGCCAACATGGCCAACATGTCGTTGAGTTAGAGACTGGAGGGCAATTCTAGGATGGCGACGAAGACGGCCTACCTCGGTACGGGGCGGCGGAAGTCATCGGTCGCGCGCGTGCGGATCACGCCGGGGTCGGGCAAGAAGCTCGTCAACGGCCGGCCGCTGGAGGAGTACTTCGCTCGTGAAGTGCTCGTGCTCCAGGCCAACCGCCCGCTCGTGGTCACGGAGATGGATAGCAAGGTCGATATCTCGGCGCGGGTCGACGGCGGCGGCGTCGCCGGTCAGGCCGGTGCGGTTTCGCTCGGAATCGCGCGTGCGCTGAAGGAGTACGACCTCGCGCTGAAGAGCGCACTCGACAAGGAAAGCCTTCTCACGCGTGACCCGCGGATGAAGGAACGGAAGAAGTACGGACAGCCCGGCGCCCGCAAGCGCTTCCAGTTCTCGAAGCGTTAGTGGTTCGGGAAGCTGCCCCGAGCCCGTGATGGGCGAGGACGGCGGCTCCCGCGCGACGAGCGCGCCCCTGCCGTACATATCACGCACGCCCCGACAGGGTGGTTCTCCGTCGAAGCGCGGAGCCCGGGGCGGAGGTTCAGAAACTACTCGAGGAGAGACGTAAGACTCATGTCGATTCCTACGATTCACGAACTGCTCGAAGCAGGCGTCCACTTCGGACACCAGACCCGGCGTTGGAACCCGCGGATGAAGCCGTACATCTTCATCGAGCGGAATGGGATCCACATCCTGGACCTGCAGAAGACCCTCCAGTCGATTCAGCAGGCCCGGGGAGTGATCCACAAGGTCACCAAGGCCGGAGACTCCATCCTCTTCGTCGGAACGAAGAAGCAGGCCCAGGCCGTGATGACGGAAGAAGCGCTGCGTTGCGGCAACTTCCACGTCACCGAGCGCTGGCTCGGTGGAATGCTCACGAACTTCCAGACGATCAAGATGAGCATCCGCTACCTCCGCAGCCTCGAGCGGATGCGGGACGACGGTACCTTCGAGAAGCTCTCGAAGAAGGAAGTCTCCCGGCTCGAGAAGGAGCGCCAGAAGCTCGAGAAGATCTTCTCCGGGATCAAGGAGATGAACCGTCTCCCGGGTCTCATGTTCGTGGTCGACACGAGGAAGGAGAGGATCGCGGTGGCTGAGGCCAACCGTCTCGGGATCCCGGTCCTCGGCGTCGTCGATACGAACGTCGATCCCACCGAGATCACGCACGCGATGCCGGGCAACGACGATGCCATCCGCTCGATCCGCCTCTTCGCGCGCTTCGTCGCCGACTCGGTGATCGAGGCCAAGGCCGCGGGCACGTCCGAATCTCGTTCCAGCACGGCCGAGCAGCGCGAAGCCGCCCAGCCGGCGTAAGGTCCGATCCAAGCGAAACACCGACGTTGCGGCGGGGGAGCAGGGCGCTCCCCCGGCCGTCGATGCGAACGGCGCCCGGTGCGGGATGCCGAGCCGAGTTCCAAGGAGAAACGATGTCGATCTCGAGTGAAATGGTGAAGGAGCTCCGCGACAAGACGGGCGCGGGGGTCATGGACTGCAAGAAGGCCCTGGAAGCCGCTGGCGGCGACATGCACAAGGCGGTGGACGAGCTCCGCAAGCGCGGTGCGGCGGCAGCCGAGAAGCGTTCCGGCCGTTCCACGGGCGAGGGCCGGGTCGAGGCCTACATCCACCCCGGTAACCGCGTCGGCGTGCTCCTCGAGGTGGACTGCGAGACCGACTTCGTCGCGCGGACCGATGACTTCCAGAACTTCTGCCACGACGTCGCCCTCCACATCGCGGCGGCGGCGCCGGTTTCCGTCTCTCGTGAAGACGTGCCGGCCGAGATCATCGCCAAGGAGCGCGAGATCTACACCGAGCAGGCCAAGCAGTCCGGCAAGCCGGAAGCGGTCTGGGAGAAGATGATCGACGGTCGTCTCCAGAAGTACTTTGCCGAGAACGTCCTCCTCGAGCAGCCGTTCGTGAAGGATCCGGACAAGAAGGTTTCGGACCTCCTCACCGCCGTCGCGGCGAAGCTCGGCGAGAACATGATCATCCGTCGGTTCACGCGGTTCCAGATCGGGATCTACGAGAACGAGTCGGAGTGATGTCTTCCGAATCCGATTCGCTATCCAAGCCTGCCCGGCCTCGCTGGCGCCGGATACTGATCAAGTTGAGCGGCGAGATCCTGGCGGGCGATACCGGCTTCGGACTCGAGCCTGCTACCCTCCACTCCATTGCGCACCAGGTTCAGGAGGTGCGGGGTATGGGGTGTGAAGTCGCGATCGTCGTGGGGGGTGGCAACTTCTTTCGCGGGCAGACCGCGGTGTCGGACGGTATGGACCGGATCACCGCGGACCACATGGGAATGCTTGCGACCGTGATCAACGCCCTGGCCCTTCAGGACTACCTGGAGCGGCTGGGGCTTTTTACACGTGTCCTCTCCGCGGTCGACATGGAGCAGGTGGCCGAACCGTTCATCCGGCGGAGAGCCGTCCGTCACCTCGAGAAGGGGCGGATCGTCATCTTCGCGGCGGGTACCGGCAACCCGTACTTCACGACCGACACGGCCGCCGTCCTTCGCGCGGTCGAGACCGGGTGCGACGTCCTCCTCAAGGCGACGAAGGTCGATGGGGTCTACTCCGCGGACCCGAAGAAGGATCCGACCGCGGTCCGCTACGAGCGGGTCACGCACGCCGAGGTTCTGGAGAAAGACCTCCGCGTCATGGACCTCACGGCCATCACGTTGAGTAAGGAGAACGACATCCCGATCGTGGTGTTCAACGTACGTCAATCCGGGAACATCCGGAGAATCCTCCAGGGTGAGCCGATCGGCACCCTGGTCATGGAGGAGTAGCGGAAATGGCCGACCCTATGCTCGCCGCCCATGAAGAACGGATGCAGAAGAGCGTCGAGTCCCTGAAGCAGGATCTCACGGCGATTCGGACGGGGAAGGCGACGCCGGCCCTGCTCGACCCCGTCACGGTCGACGCCTACGGTTCGCCCATGCCGCTCTCGCAGGTCGCCTCGATCTCGGCTCCCCAGCCGCGCCTGCTCGTGATCCAGCCCTGGGACAAGGGGCTGGTTCAGGCGATCCTCAAGGCCGTGCAGAAGTCCGACCTGGGCCTCAACCCCTCGGACGACGGCCAGCTCATCCGGGTGCCGATCCCGGCCCTCACGGAGGAGCGTCGCCAGGAGTTCGTGAAGAAGGCGAAGAAGCTCGGGGAAGAGACGAAGGTTTCGATCCGGAACATCCGCCGCGACGCGAACGAGGACGTCAAGAAGCAGGAGAAGGACAGCACCATCACCGAGGACGATTCCCGTCGTCTGCAGACCGAGATCCAGAAGCTCACGGACAAGCACGTGAGCGAGGTCGACGATCTGCTCACGAAGAAGGAAAAGGAGATCCTCGAGGTCTGATGCCGTGCGGAGAGAGCCTCTGGGATTCTCTCCCCGAAGCACGGGCCTTCGGGTGCTTCTTGACACGCACTCGGAGGCGGTGTCAGCCTACTTCGCAATGGTTTGCCGGTAGCAGGGCCGAACGCGTCCACACCGAACCGGTCTGGTCGTGAAGGGTAGGGCGATGAGCCAATCCGAGTCCGTCCTGGAGTGCCAGGACCTCAAGGCGAAAGGGAACCTGCCCCGACACGTCGCCATCATCATGGACGGCAACGGCCGCTGGGCGACGCGACGTGGGCTTCCACGGATCGCCGGGCATCAGGCCGGGCGCCGCTCCGTCCGCGAGGTCGTTGAAGGCTGCGGCGAACTCGGCGTCGAGTGCCTCACCCTCTTCACCTTCTCGAGCGAGAACTGGAGCCGTCCCCGCGCGGAAGTGCGGGCCCTCATGCGGTTCCTCCACCAGGTTCTGATCGAAGAAGTGAAGGCGCTCGACGAGAACGACGTGCGTCTCGAGACGATCGGCCGCCGGGAGGACCTTCCCCCCGAAGTCAACGAAGAGCTCGACAAGACGATGGACCGGCTGAAGGACAACACCGGGCTCCGTCTCATCCTCGCGCTCTCCTACGGGGGGCGGCGCGAGCTCGTCGACTGTTTCCAGAAGCTGATGGCCGAAGTCCAGGCCGGACGTCTCCGTCCCGAGGACGTCGACGAGGCGATGGTCGAACGGAACCTCTACACGGGGGACTGGCCCAACCCGGACCTCCTCATCCGCACGAGCGGGGAGATGCGGCTCTCGAACTTCCTCCTCTGGCAGCTCGCCTACGCGGAGATCTACGTCACCGACATCCTCTGGCCGGACTTCCGCAAGTCGGATCTCTTCCAGGCCATCTCGGAGTATCAGAAGCGTGACCGACGGTTCGGGCGCGTCGGTTGATCGGGACCGAAGCGCGTCCGATCTTCCCCAGCGCATTCGCTCTGCGGGATTCTTCGTGCTCGTCTTCGTCGGTTCTGTGTTCGCCGGACCCTGGGTCTTCGCGGGCGTCGTCGCGTTCATCGGCCTGATCGGCGCGTTCGAACTCCGGAGGATCCTGAACAATCTCGGATGGGGACGTGGCAGCTTCTTCCTCTTCCTGGCTCCGGTGCTGACGATCGCATCGCTCCTCCGCTTGCCCATGACCGAACTCGCCGTCGGTGCCGCCGTGGTGGGATTCCTCTGCCTGGTCTGGCTCGTCTATCCGACGACGCCGTCCCAGCACGAGGCGGCGGGGCGGGATCGGGAGGCGACGCGACTCGCGGCCCTGGCTCCGCTCGTCGGATTCGTGGGGGCGCTCTACCTCTCGCTCCTGCCGTCTTTCCTCGTGCGGCTCCACGCGGGGCCGTGGAGCGAGGCGTCGTCGCTTCCGGAGCTCTTTCCCCGTGGCGCGCTTCCGGTGCTCTTTCCCGTCGTCCTCGTGTGGGCCGCGGACACCGGGGCCTACGCGTTCGGCCTCCTCTTCGGTCGGCATCGCCTCTGGCCTGCCGTTTCGCCGAAGAAGACGTGGGAAGGTGCGATCGGCGGCGTGGTCGCAACGATCCTGGTGGCCGCGCTCGCGGGTGGGCCGTTTGGAGTCGGGCTCAGTCTCGGAGAGGCGGTCGTGGCCGGCGTGCTCGTCGGGATCGCGGGGCCGCTCGGCGACCTCTTCGAGTCCCGTCTCAAGCGGGTGGCCGGAGTGAAAGACAGCGGGAAGCTCCTCCCCGGGCACGGAGGGGTTCTCGACCGGTTCGACAGCCTCTTCTTCGCCGCGCCGGTTTTCTACTACTACCTGCTCGAGATCGCCGGTAGGGTCTGACCTCGATGTCCGCACCGAGTCCTCACAAACCGCGCCGCGTGGCCGTCCTCGGGTCGACCGGATCGATCGGTACGTCGACTCTGGACGTGATCGGGCGACTGCCGGACCGGCTCACGCCGGTGGCCCTCTCGGCGGGCCGGAACGTCGAGCTCCTGGCCGAGCAGGTGCGTACCTGGCGGCCCGCGATCGCGGCGATCGCCGATCCGAACCTGGCCGAGGAGTTCCGCGCGCGGGTCGGATCCGACTGGCGCGGGGAGCTCTGGATGGGAGAGGACGCGTCCGAACGGATCTGCCGGGAAGCCGACGTCGACATCGTCCTCAACGGTCTCGTCGGCGCAGCGGGCCTCCGCCCGTCCTGGGAGACGCTCCAGCGCAAGCTGCCGCTCGCGCTCGCGAACAAGGAGTCGCTCGTCATCGGTGGAGAGCTCCTGACCCGGAAGGCGGCGGAACGTTCTGCGCCGATCCTGCCGGTCGACAGTGAGCACAACGGGCTCTTCCAGCTTCTCGAAGGTTCGGACGGGGAGGAAGTCTCACGCCTCATCCTGACGGCGTCCGGCGGTCCGTTCCGGGAACGGGACGTTGCCACGTTCGCCGACATCCGTCCCGCGGAAGCGCTCCGTCATCCCACCTGGACGATGGGGGCGCGGATCACGGTCGACTCGGCCACGCTCCTCAACAAGGGGTTCGAGGTGCTCGAGGCACGCTGGCTCTTCGGGATTCCCGCCGAGCGGATCGATGTCTGGATCCATCCCGAGTCGATCGTCCACGGTTTCGTCGAATGGTGCGATGGGTCGACCACCGCCCAGCTCTCGCTGCCCGACATGCGCGTCCCGATCCAGAACGCACTCTGCTATCCGGAACGTCTCGAGTCCGGGTTGCCACGTTGCGACCTCACGCAGCATGGCGCGCTCCGTTTCTTCGCGCCCGAACCGGAGCGGTTCCCCTGCCTCGGGCTCGCCTACCGGGCTCTCGAGGAGGGGGGGACGGCGCCGGCCGTTCTCAATGCCGGTGACGAGGTCCTGGTCGCTGCGTTCCTCGCGGGCGAGATCCGCTTCCCGCAGATCGCGGACTGTCTGGCCCGGGTGCTCGACGCCCGTCCCGACGAGCCGGTCGATGGGTTGGGCTCGCTCCTGGCTGCCGACGCCTGGGCGCGGCGGGAAGCGCGCGCCGTCCTCGGCCGATGTCGCTGACGAGGGGGGCGGCCCTGAGTTCGCGAGGGGTCTTCGCCCTGGCGCTCCTCTTCGCGTGCCTCGTTCTCTCTCCACTCCCGTTCCTCCGGGCCGCGGGCGTCGCCTTCGCGGCGGACGACTTCCTCAGCCCGCTCATCGGCGAGATCACGTTCGAGGGGAACCACGCACTGAGTGATGGGGACCTCCGGAACGCGATGCGGCTTCGTCAGCCCTCTCCACTTCGGCCGCTCTCGAAACCGAGGTTTCCGGGCGCGGACTTCCTCGCCGGTGACCTCAACGAGATCCTGCTCCGGTATCGCGAGGCGGGGTATCCGCTCGCCGAAGTGGTGGAAGCGATCGTCTCCTACGACGACTCGGGGGAACGCGTCGACATCCACGTCTGGATCGACGAAGGGCCGCTCGTTCGGCTCCGCTCGCTGCGCGTGGTGGCGCCGCCGCCCGGAGAAGAGCGGCGCCTCCGGAACTCCGTCGGTCTCGAGCGGGGAGACGTGCTCGCGCACGCGAAGCTCGAAGCAGGCGGACTCGCGATCGAGCAGTTCTATGCCGAGCGGGGATTCGCTCTCTCCCAGGTCCTCCGCGAAGTACGGATCGCCGCCGACAGCGCGGACGTCGTCTTCCGGGTGGCGCCCGGGCCCGAGGTACGGATCGACTCGGTCGTCGTCGAACCGATGGAGATGACGAAGAGAGAGACGGTGATCCGGGAACTGACGCTGGAGGAGGGCGATCTCCTCACGCCGAAGGGACTCCTCGAGAGCCGGCGTCGCCTCCTCGACAGCGGCGTCTTCCGTTCCGTGCGCGTCTCGCCCGAGTATGTCGACTCGACCACGGCGCTCGCCCGGCTCAAGGTGACCGCGCGGGAGAAGAAGCGGTACTGGGTCGGGGGCGGTGCGGGGTACTCGTCGGCGGACCAGCTCCGGATCCTCTCCGAGTGGGGCGTGCGGAACCTGCAGGGCCAGGGTCGCCGTGTGTCCGGTTCCGGAGACCTCTACTACTCGATCGATCCGGGTTTCCGCGGCGGTGGTGTGAACTTCCAGGAAGGCCTCGTCCGGCTCGACTACTTCGAGCCGCGCTTCTTCCGCACGCGCAACCGTGCGTCCTTGGGGACCTACCTCCGCTGGATCCAGGAGGAGACGTTCCACGAGCGGATCTTCGGCTACACCGTCTCGCTCCTTCGCGAGATCAGCCTCACCACGCGCGCGTCCGTGTCGCTCGAGACCCGGGAAGTGGCGACTACCGAGGACGGCGTGCGGCCCCGCTATTCGACCCGCTTCCTCCGCCTCGGCGCGTTCCAGGACAATCGCGACAACCCGTTCGATCCGAGCGAGGGGCGCTACCTCCAGGGGCAGGTGGAGTACGCGGGGGGGCTCCTCGGAGGAACGAACGAGTTCGCCCGCACCGTGGCCTCGTGGCGCGGCTATGCCTCGACCGACGCCGGTGTCGTGTTCGCGACCCGGGTTCGCGGCGGGTTCATCGAACCGCTCAGCTCCGGCGTCGACTCCGTGGACTCGCTCGAGGTGGCGCGGATCCCATGGGAGGAGCGGTTTCGAGTCGGGGGAAGCAACACCATCCGCGGGTACGGCGAGAACGAGGTCGGGCGGCTCAACGCGGACGGCGAATCGACCGGCGGTCTCCTTCTCTTCCTCGCGAACCTCGAGGTGCGGTTTCCGATCTTCTGGATCGTGAGGGGCGGCCTCTTTCTCGACGCGGGCAACGTCTGGGCGGACCCGATGGAGTTCAAGATCTCCCGCTTCTCCGACGGGCTCGAGAACAAGGACTACGATCCGCTCGGGGTCTTCTACGGGATCGGAGGAGGTCTCCGTTTCGTCACTCCGGTCGGACCCTTACGCTTCGACTACGGGTTCAAGGTCGGGAGCGGACGGGCTCCGGACGAGCCCAGAGGACAGCTCCACGTAGCGCTGGGACAGGCATTCTGAGCGAGGACTCGGCACGGACGCGATGCACGAGGGTGAAGAGAGACAGGAGTCGCCGGAAGTCCGGCCCGGCAGGAGGATCGGACGGCGCGTCTGGGTCCCGGGCCTCGGCCTGCTCTTCGTCGTGCTCCTCGTGCTCGTCACGCCGTTCTTCCTCGTTCGGCTCGATCCCGTGCGCGAGTGGTTGCTGAAGCGCTCTCTCGAATCCGCGTTCGCCGAGAACGTCCGGATCCAGGTCGGGCGGGTCGACCGGTTCCATCCCGGCGAGATCCAGCTCTACGACATCCGGTTCGAAGAGACGTTCCCCGAGAGTGTGCGTGTGTTCGCCCGCGTCGACCAGATCGCGGCGAGGTGGAACGCGTGGGATCTGGCGAGCGGGAAGATCTCCGTCCGTGACCTCCTCGTTTCCGGACCGTGGATCGACGTCGCCCTGCTTCCCGACCGGATCTGGGCGGAGAAGAAAGCGAAGCCGACTGCGCTCGTTCCGAGGCCGCTCGCGCCGTCACTCCCGCCGCTCTCTTGCGACGACCTCTCGATCGAAGGCGTCGCCGTCGACCGGCGCGGCGAACCCTGGATCCGCGGCGACTTCGCGTTCGGCGACCTCGAACACGACGACGGTCGGGTCCACATGCGTTTCGAGGAAGGGCGGGTGCGCTCGCTGCCGGACTCGCTCGATCTCACGCTCTCCCGCGGCGTCGTCACCGGAACGTGGATCGAGTACCTCGAAGTAGACTCGCTCCGGATCGAGTCCGACGCGATCGACGCCGGTCTCGTGGCGACGTTCATCGCCGCGCCGGCGGGCTCGACGGCGGTGTCGCTCGATGGGGAGCTCCAGGTCGGACGGGTCGAGCCGCACCGACTCGTGCCGCTCCGGAACACCGGGCTGCCCTGGCGGCCCGATGACGTGGTGCAGGGAACGATCCTCTTCGGCGGTGAGCTCGCGCCGCGTGAGGAGCCGCAGGCGGACCTCGTGCTCGGCCTCCACGGGCGTGTCTTCGGAACGCCGGTCGACACGCTACGGATCCTGGCCGACGCGACTCCGTCGGTCGCCGAGCTGATCGACTTCCGGATCCGGTCCGGAGCGCAGACGCTCGAAGGGGAAGGGCTCTGGCAGCCGAAGGCGAAACGGGCCGAGGGGTGGGTCGCGTTCTCGGACCTCGATCTCGCGGCGCGTCCCGTCGCGGCGTTCGTGCGGAAACTCCCGGACTCCCGGCTCGACGGGATGATCTCCGGCAAGGTGGACTCGATCGGTCCGAATCTCCGCTTCGACACCTCCGTGCGACTGGACCACGGACTGCTCGCGGGACGACCGCTCGGGGAGATCCACGCGAAGGTGGAGGGAGATCCGGAACGGGTGCTGCTCGACACGCTCTGGGTCGGGAGCCCCGAGCTGCCGCAGTTACGGGCCAAGGGTTGGATGGAGCGGAACGGCGACCGGCCGATCGGATTCGAGGGCGAGCTCTCCGGGCTTCCGATCGAGAGCTGGGTCGAACCCTGGGTCGGCGAGAACCTGGGAGGCGCGGTCTTCGGAAACGTGTCGGTCGGGGGCACGTTCGGCCGTCCCGTGGTGGCCGCCGACCTCGAGGTGAGTGACGGTACCGTGGTCGAGATCACGGTCGACTCTCTCCACGTGGGGCCGGTCGCGGGAACGCTGCGTCCGTTCCGTCTCGAGGCGCCGTACGAAGCACGAGGTCTGGATTTCTACGGCTTCACGCTCGACTCGCTCCGTGCGGATGGTGTGTTCGGCCTCGACACGCTCCGCACCTGGGCGCACGGCTTCCGGGACACGACCGACATCTACCTCGCCGCGCGCGTCGTTCCACGGGATCCCGGCTTCGCGTTCATCGATGAGCTGGTCGCGGAACCGGGGACAGCGCCGACCGTCCGTCTCGCCCGTCCCGCCGTGCTCGCGTTCTCCAAGTACCGCGTCGAGATGGACTCGGTCCGGGTCGTGTCCGAGGCGGGCACGGCGACGGGATCTGCCTGGATCCTTCCGCGTCCCGGTGCGAGCGGAACGGAACCGTTCGCGTTCGAGATCGAGGGTGAGGGGCTCGACCTCGCCGAGTTCGCGGACTACTACGGATTCGACGGCGACTCCCTCGCCGGGACGGGACGACTTCGCTTCTCGGGCACGGGAACCGTGGAGGCGCCCGGCTACGACATCGACTTCGGGGCGAGGGGCGGAGAGATCTACGGCTGGCTCTTCCACGACCTCCGGCTTCACGCCATGGCCGGTGCGGTCGGAACTCCGGACGGCGGCGTTCCGCATCTCTTCGCGAGCGCCCCGGACGACACGGCGGCGACCCAGGTCGTGGCGCCCGATCCCGCGACGCGCGGCATCTTCTTCGTGGACTCTCTCGATGCCATGTTCACCGGCTACTCGGGCGGATCCCGCAGGTCGGGCCGGAGCGCGAAGGACCCGAACCGCCCGGTCCTCCGCTCGAGGTGAAGGCGCGCGACGTACGCCTGCGCTCACCGCTCACCTGGTTCGACTGGGTCGAGGCGATGTCGAACGGGGAGTTCTTCCCGCGCCTCGAAGAGGCCGACCTCGGCGGTACCGTTTCCGTCCGCAATCTGCCCGTTGCGCCCTGGATCGCGCCGGTGCTCGTCCCGCAGGCGAAGCAGGGGACGCAGGCCACGCTCGCGGCCGAGAACATCGATCCGATGCTGTCCAAGATCCGGATCGTTCGTCCGGAAGACCTGGGCGAGGGCTACCGCGCGAGCGGCTTCGGAGGCTGGTTCGACTTCGACCTCGAACTCGCCGGTACCGGCGGCAATCCGGAAGCGAGGCTCGACGGCGTGGGACGGAAGATCCAGGTGTTCCAGGCCCAGGCGGACACGGTCGCGGTCTCTGCCGTCTACGTCGATTCGCTGCTCTACCTCCGGGATGCGCGCTGGCGGCGGGGCGAACAGAGCCTCGATGCCTCCGGACGGGTTCCGCTCGCGCTCTCGCTCGACCCGGAACACGTCGCTTGGACGGACCGTCCGCTCTGGATCGAAGCGGAAGTGCCGTCGGTCGACCTCGCGCTCGCCTCGCTCGCGACCGCGCTGGTCGAGGACCCGCGCGGAGATCTCTCCGGTCGGGTCCGTCTCAAGGGCGTTCCTCCGAACGTCTACGTCGAAGGAAACCTCTCGGTGAAGGACGGCGCGTTCCGCATCCCGCTCCGTGAGGAGCGACTCTCCGACGTGCGGGCCGAGCTCCGCCTCGATTCGCTCGGCGTCCACATCGAGTCCGCGAAGGGACGTTGGAACGAGTCGGGCGAAGCCGAAGTGACCGGATGGTACCGGAACCCCGAGAAGTTCGAACTCTTCGGCGAAGCCCGGAGTGCGACCGTGTTCGAGTCCGGCAACTACCACTTCCTCGCCGACGGCACGTTCCACGCCGAACCGGTGCTGCAGGACGGCGTGATCCGCCCGACCCTCTTCGGCGACGTGCTCGTCCACGAGGGCAGCCTCACCCTCGACCTCGCGAAACCGGGACGACAGAAGGTGCTGGTGACGCCATGGATCATCGACCTCGACGTCGAGGTGCCGTCCAACGTGCGCGTCATCCAGCCGACTTCGTCGATCGACCTCACGGCCGGTGAGCTCGCAGTGCGCTACGACATGCCGTACTGGAGTCTCGGCGGGAAGCTCGACATCGCGAACGGGCAGTACCTCGTCTTCAACAAGAGTCTCGAGATCGTGGAAGGGAGGATCGACTTCCTCGACACCGGAACGGGGCCTTATCCCGTCCTCGACGTGACCGCGCAGACGGAGATCGCCGATCCCGAGGGGGAGAGCACGATCCTCGTCAAGATCGACGTGGACGGTTCGCCGCTCCCCGGTGAAGCGCTCTCCATCGTCGTCTCGAGTCCGACCCATCCGGACTACAGCCAGGAGGACCTCATCGACCTCCTCACGATCGGACAGCTCCGGAGCAGCGAGTTCGCGACCGGTTCGGCAGCGGACCCGGCGCGTGGTTTCCTCACCGGGCAGGTGCTGAACCAGCTCGAGCGCGAGCTCATCCGCGAGGCCCCGTGGCTCGACGTGGTCGACGTGCGGGGAGGGACGGATCCCAATGATCCGATCGTCATCTCCTTCCGCGCCATCACGGAGCCGCAGTGGAGCGTTCGGTACTCCCAGGAGCTGAGTGCGCACCCCGGCCGCGAGGTCTCGCTCAGCTACCGGATCAGCAACCTCTTCTTCCTCAACGCGTCCGCGGACCAGAAGGAAGACGACCTCGGGTCGTCGGCCGAGACGTATTCGCTCGACTTCCGGGTCCGCTACGAGTTCTGAGGTTCGTCCTTCTCTCCCGCCGGTCGATCGAGTAGAACAGAGGGGGGTCAGGATGGCCCTGACGGCAGCCCCCGCCGCAGGGGCGTTGCCGTGTGCGTGGTGCCTCCGTACCGCCAGGACGGGAGGGCCAGAACACAGGGAAGGATCGTGGCCACCTCGCCGCGTCCCCAGAGTTCCGAGGAGACAGCGTGGAGTGGAGTGATCCCACGACGTGGGGTGGACGTCCGTCGGCCCCAACCGAAACCGACGGCACCGGTGAATGGCAGGCGGGACGAGAGGGAGAGGCCGCGGAGGGGACGACAGATCCTCACGCGTCTCCCGATGCAGGCTGGAGTGATGCGGTGCACGAACGGATGAGTCCGATCGTCGACGGGCTGAACGAAGTGCAGCGGGAGGCCGTCCTCGCGGGGGACGGGCCGCTTCTCATCCTCGCGGGCGCGGGGAGCGGGAAGACGCGCGTCCTCACGAGACGGATCGCGCACCTCATCGTCGACCGCGGGGTGCCGCCGGAGCGGATTCTCGCCGTCACGTTCACGAACAAGGCCGCCGGGGAGATGCGGGAGCGCGTCGAATCGATGCTCGGCCACGGCGCCGGCGCCCTCTGGATCGGCACGTTCCACTCCATCTGTCTCCGCATCCTCCGCCGTCACGCCGAACGGCTCGGATTCAGCGGTCCCCCCACCGTCTACGACCAGGACGACCAGGTGTCGGTCCTCAAGGAGGTCGTGAAGGAGAACGGGGGAGACGCCGAGGCGCCGCGCGTGCGTGACCTCCAGAACGTGATTTCGATGGCGAAGAACAAGATGTGGGACCCGGACGACCTGCTCGAGAACTGGGAGCATCCGGACCGTGCCCGCTTCGCGTCGCTCTACCGCGAGTACCAGTCCAAGCTCCGCGCCCAGGAAGGCGTGGACTTCGACGACATCCTCGTTCTCGCCGTGAAGCTGCTCCGTCGTCACGAAGACCTGGGCGACGCGTATGCCGACAAGTTCCTCTACGTGCTCGTCGACGAGTATCAGGATACGAACCACGTCCAGTTCAAGTTCGTGGAGCGGATCGGGCGGCGTCACGGCAACGTCACCGTCGTGGGTGACGACGACCAGTCGATCTACGGATGGCGGGGCGCGGACATCTCGAACATCCTCGAGTTCGAGAAGCGGTTCCCCCGCGCGCGCGTCCTCCGGATGACGCAGAACTACCGTTCGACGAAGGCGATCCTCGACGTCGCGAACGCGGTCGTCTCGAACAACGAGAGCCGGCTCGACAAGTCCCTCTGGACGGATCACGACGGCGGGAAGGCCGTCCGCTTCTGGGTCCACGCGGACGAAGAGCAGGAAGCGACGAAGGTGGTGCGGGAGATCCTCTCGCGCACCCGGAAGGGCGAGATCTCTCCCGAGCAGGTGACGCTCCTCTACCGGATCCACGCGCAGTCGCGTGCGTTCGAGGAAGCGTGCCTCCAGCAGGGGCTCGCCTACGTGATCGTCGGCGGAATCGCGTTCTACCAGCGGCGCGAAGTGAAGGACATCCTCGCCTATCTCAAGCTCGCGGTACATCCGCGGGACCTCGTCTCGTTCCGGCGCGCGGTTTCGTCCCCCAAGCGCGGACTCGGGGACGTGAGCCTCGAGCGGATCGAGCGCGTGGCGGACCAGTCCGGAAAGGACGTGGCCGAAGTCTGCGCCGAGCTCACGCCGACCGACGGTGTGAAGGGGAAGTCGCTCAAGGCCGCGCGGGAGTTCGGACAGCTCATCCTGGAGCTCCGGTCACGCACGGAGGAAGGCCCGGAAGCACTCGTCCGTCGTGTGCTCGAAGCGACCGACTACCTCCATTGGCTGAAGGAAGTGGAACGAAACACCTGGGAGGAGCGGCAGGCGAACGTCCTCGAACTCCAGGAAGGCGCGGCCCGCTTCCAGGAAGTCGTGGGAGAGAACGCGCTCCAGGCCTACCTCGATCAGGTCGCGCTCTACACGAATCTCGATCGCGGGGAGCTCGCGGAAGAGCGCGTCTCGCTCATGACGGTCCACAACGCGAAGGGACTCGAGTTTCCCGTCGTCTACATCACCGGGATGGAAGAGGGACTCTTTCCGCATGCGTCCTCGCTCGACGACGCGGCGGAGCTCGAAGAGGAGCGGCGTCTGTTCTACGTCGCGGCCACGCGCGCGATGCGCGAGCTCACGCTGTCCGCTTCGCTCGAACGTCGCCGGATGAACCGCGCGGCGAGCGGCGGACTCTCGCGTTTCCTGAAGGAGATCCCCGAACACCTCCTCACCGTCGACGATGACGAAGGTCGCTCGCTCGCGGAATGGCTCGAGGCGTCCGAGACCTGGGGCGCGTGGGGCTCCGGCTACGGCGGGGGCTATGGCGGCTACGGCGGCGGTCGTGGTGGCTACGGTGGGACCTCCGGAGGCTACGGTGGGAACCGCGGCGGCTACGGCGGGGGCTCCGGCGGGTACGGCGGAAACTCAGGTGGCTACGGCGGAGGCGGCGGCTACCAGGGCCGCGGTCCGGGTGGTTCCCGTGGCGGCTACGGTGCGCCGGGGCAGGGCGGGCCGCGCGGTGGCGGCTCTGGCACCGGATACGGCGGACCGGGCCGGGGCGGAGCCGGATCGCCCACGGGCGCTCGTCCGACGCGGCCGATCGACGCGACCCCGGACAGTACGAGCGGCGAGACGGTGATCGACCGCGGTGCGGCCAAGCAGTCGTTCCAGGGACGCAAAGTGCAGCACGCCATCTTCGGCGTCGGCGTCGTCGAGTCGGAAGAGGGCACCGGGCCCGAGGCACGGCTCAGCATTGCGTTCCCCGGCGTCGGCCGGAAGAGGATCCTCGCCCGGTTCGTGCAGGTCGTTGGATGAGCGCGGGCCGCGCTTCCCGGACGGTCGCGGACTGGGCACGCCTGGCCCGGATCGAGATCCCCGAGGAAGAGCGGGCCGGCCTGGAAGACGACTTCGACCGGATCGTCCGTTGGATGAGTGCGCTTGGGGAGTTCGGCGCGGACGCTGCGCGAAACACGGGTGCCACGCGTGACGTGCGCGCGGCGAGGCCTTCTCGACCTGCGCGCCGTGAGGACGCAGCGGCGTCACGCTCCTCGACAGCCACGCGGCACTCGTAGCGCAGCGGCCGGATCGAGTCGCTCCTTCGCTGCCGCAGGATGACGCGCTCGTGGAGGCCGCCTCGTCTCGGGACGGATACCTCGTCGTCCCGCGGGTCGTCGAGCGACCTACGGACGGCGGCCCGGGCGGCGCGGCGGACGGTGGCGCGGGCGCTGACCCGCCGAACGGACCCGTGCCGAACGCACCTGGCCCGAACGCACCTGGCCCGAACGCGCCGGCTCCGAACGCGTCCGTGCCGGATACCGTGACCGGTAGCTCGAACGAGACGCGGGAATGAACGGCGACGAGATCCGGCGGCTCTCCGCCCGCGAAGTCGCCACGCGGGTGCAGTCCGGCCTGATCTCGGCGCGGAGCGTTGCGGAGGCCTACCTGGCGCGGGCGCGCGCGGTGGAGAGCGACGTGCGGGCGTTCCTCCACCTGGGTCCCGACGAGGTCCTCCGCGCCGCGGACTCGCTCGACCGACGCAGGGCGGGTGGCGACCTCCTCGGTCCACTCGCGGGCGTTCCCGTTGCGGTGAAGGACAACATCGCGGTGGCGGGCACGCCTACCACCTGCGGAAGTCGGATCCTCGCGGAGCACCGGCCGCGCTACGACGCGACCGCCGTCGCCCGTCTCCGCGCCGCGGACGCGATCCTGTTCGGGAAGACGAACCTCGACGAGTTCGGGATGGGGTCCTCCACGGAGAACTCGGCGTTCCATCCCACGCACAACCCCTGGAACTGCGCGCGTGTGCCGGGCGGTTCGAGTGGCGGGAGCGCGGCCGCGGTTGCGTCCGGGGCTGCGCTGCTGGCGCTCGGTTCCGACACCGGCGGCTCCGTGCGTCAGCCCGCGGCGTTCTGTGGACTCGTCGGCGTGAAGCCGCAGTACGGACGGATCCCGCGCTTCGGACTCGTTGCGTTCGCGTCCAGCCTCGATACGGTCGGCGTGCTGGCGCGGAGCGCGGACGATGCGGCGTTGCTCCTCGAAGCGCTGAGCGGGCCGGATGGACGGGATGCGACGGCGCTGCCGCTGCCGCTGCCGACCTCTCCCAACCTGCCCGTGCCCGGTCCCGCCGAGAGACAGCTGCGCGTCGGAGTCCTTCGTGGCCCGGTTCCATCCGGGACCGCCGCCTTCGCACCCACATCCCACGTGGATGTATCCGGCGAGACCGCATCGCGAACGGCTTCGGTCGACGTGAGTGGCCCGGTTCCACCGGAGGCGCCCACATCCAACGTCGATGCGGTGAGCGAGGCCGTCGCCCGCGTGCTCGCCGAAGCCGAGTGTCGTCTCGCCGAACTCGGTGCGTCGGTCCACGACGTGTCACTCCCGGGCCTTCGTCACGCCGTGCCGATCTATCACGTGCTGGCGGATGCGGAGGCGTCGTCGAACCTGGCGCGGTACGACGGAGTTCGCTACGGGGCGTCTCCGTCCCAGCAGCGCGCCCTCGCGGAGACGGACGGCATCGAGGCGTTCGAGTCCCGGGTGCGTGGGCTCGGATTCGGCGTCGAGGTGAAGCGGCGGATCCTGCTCGGTACGTTCGCCCTCTCGCACGGATACGCCGAGGAGTACTACGTCCGGGCCCGGGAGGCACGGGCAGCGCTCGCGGACGAGCTACGCACCGTGTTCGAGTCGGTCGACGTGCTCCTCCTGCCGACGACGCCGGGAACCGCGTTCCGGTTCGGGGAGCGGAGCGACCCGCTCCTGATGTACGGGTCGGACGTCTACACCGTTCCCGCGAGCCTCTCCGGTTCGCCGGCCGTGAGCGTGCCGATCGGCCGCGCCGAGGGACTCCCAGTCGGGGTGCAGCTCATGGGACGTCCGTTCGCCGAGCGCGAACTCCTGGAACTGGCGGCGCGGCTCGCACGGATGGGGGACGGCGCGGGCTCGGTGGCGCGGGATCCCGCGTCGCCCGCGTTCGGAACGTGGCTCCGCGCGGAGGATGCGCCATGAGCGCCACGAACCCAGGGTCCGCCGGAAACGCGCCCCGGGCTTCGGCTGCCTACGAGGTCGTGATCGGACTCGAGGTACACGCGCAGCTCCTCACCGAGAGCAAGCTCTTCTGCACCTGTTCCACGGCGACGCACCCCGTTCCCAACAGCAGCACGTGTCCGGTCTGTCTCGGGCATCCCGGCGCCATGCCGTACCCGAATGCGCGGGCCGTGGACCTCGCCGTTCGTCTCGGGCTCGCGCTCGGCTGCTCCGTGCACCGGCAGACGGAGTGGGCGCGAAAGCACTACTTCTATCCGGACCTCCCGAAGGGCTACCAGATCACCCAGTTTGCGCACCCGCTCTGTACCGGCGGCGCTCTTCCACTCGATCCGCCCGTGCCGCTCGTGCGGATCCATCTCGAGGAGGATGCGGGAAGGTCGAAGCACACGGTACTGGGGCCGTCGACGGATGCGGCGTCCGCAGGTGACACAGTGCTCGATCCGGTGCGGGAGGCGACTTCCGAAGGCGAAGCACGGCTCGAACCGGCGGGGCATGCGTCTCCCGAAGGCGACGCACGGCTCGACCCGGCGGAGTGTGCGTCGGCCGTAGGTGACGCCGTCCCGGGCCGTGACGCAGTCTTGAAGGCAGCACGCGGCGCAACACTCCTGGACTTCGGCCGCGCGGGCGTCCCGCTCGTCGAGATCGTGTCGGAGCCGGCGCTCCGAAGTCCGGAGGAGGCGGGGACGTACCTTTCCGAACTCCGCCGGATCGTCCGTTACCTCGGCGTGAGCGATGGCAACATGGAAGACGGAAGCCTCCGCTGCGACGCGAACGTGTCGCTCCGTCCGCGCGGCACGGAAAGTCTCGGCACGCGGACCGAGATCAAGAACCTCAACTCGATCCGTAGCGTCGTGCGCGCGCTCCGCTACGAAGCCGAGCGACAGTCCGCCTTGCTCGCCGCGGGCGAACCGGTCGCACAGGAGACACGGCTCTTCGACGAAACCACGGGTGCGACGCACGTCATGCGCGCGAAGGAGGAGTCGTCGGACTACCGGTACTGTCCGGAGCCGGACCTTCCGCTTCTCGAGCTGAGCGACGAACGGATCGTGGAGATCGCGCTCCGGATCCCGGAACTGCCCCACGAACGGCGGGCGCGGTTCGCCGGGGAGTACGGGCTCACGGCGGAGGAGATCGCGGTCCTGACGGAGACTCCGGAGCTCGGTGACTACTTCGAGACCGTGGCGCGCTCACTCCGCAAGCGGATGGCCGGACCGGGGACCGGGCTCGTGGCCCCGACTGCGGCGAGCGGCGCCGACGCGGATCGGGAGACGACGGGGGCGCCAGGGCTCGCGGCGCCGAGGCTGGCGGCGAAGTGGATCCGGGGCGACGTTCTGGGCCGAGCGTCGACCCTTCCACCCGCAGAGCAACTCGTCGAGCTGCTCCATCGGGTAGCGGGCGGTCGTCTCTCCGGTCCAATGGCGAAAGAAGCGCTGGCCGAGCTTGCCGAGACGGGAGACACGGTCGAGGCGATCGTGGCCCGGCACGGCTGGGTCGTCGTGGGAGACGAGGACGAACTCCGCGCGTGGGTGCGTGAGGTGATGGCGGCGCATCCCACAGAGGTGGCGTCGTACCGCCAGGGGCGGACGGCGCTGCTCCACTTCTTCGTCGGACAGGTGATGAAACTGTCCCGTGGGCTGGCCGACCCGGTCGCGCTACGCTCCGTGTTGGCCGAGGAACTGGGTCCTGGATAGGGGTCAGCAAGGAGTCGAAGTTGGCTGCGTGGATTCTTCGCGGGAGCGAAGCCTACCACTGGGATCTCTACCGTCACCTCGGGCGTCCGCCCGTTCTGGTGCCGCCCCGCTGGGCCCTCTGCGAGCGGATCTGGGACGCGACGGCCGGGGACAGCCCGCGCGCGCCGGGCTGGATCGATCCTTCGGCCTGGGCCGAGACCCTTCACGATTCGCTCCGGGGACGGTCCGTCGTTCTCGTCGTCCCGGACGCGACGCGGGTGGGGGCCTGGCGCCGGATCCTCCCCGACGTGCTGGCGGCGCTCACACCGAACTTCCAGGACCGGACGCTCCTCATCGCCACCGGCACGCACGCGCCGGCGTCGGATGAAGACCTGGCCCGACACCTCCGGGCGGATTCGGGCGGGCGTGAGCTACTGGCCCGGTGGCGGATCGTGCAGAACAGCGGGGACGGATTCCTCGGGCACCGGTCCGTGGGCCTCACGCGCTCGGGCACGGAAATCCGGATCCACCCGGACTACCTCGACGCCGACGTCCGCGTCCTCCTCGGCGACGTCAGCTACCACTACTTCGCCGGGTTCGGGGGCGGGCCGAAGCTCGTCTTCCCCGGCTGCGCCGAGCCCGGGGCGGCGGCGTCCAATCACCGGCGTTCGATCCGGTCCGCCACGAGCGGTCCGGGCTTCGTCTGGAACGAGGACTGCGCGCCCGGACGGACGGAGGGGAATCCGGTGCTGACGGAGATCGAGGCTGCCGCGGCGCTCGTCCCGGCGCAGTGGTCGATCGTTCCCGTCGTCGATCCGCCCCAGGGTCCGAACGAACTCGATCCCTCGACGCCGATCGACTTCCCGATCCGGGTGATCCAGGGGCCGGACCTCGAGACCCGGGCCGAGTCCCGTCTCCATCACGACCGGACCCACCGGGTCGAGTTCACGCAGCGTCCGGACCTGCTCGTCGTCGACGCCGGCGGCCGTCCCCGCGACGACTCCTTCCTCCAGGCCCAGAAGTCGCTCCAGCATGCGCGCCGCTTCCTCGAGCCCGGCGGGCGGATCCTCCTCGTCGCGAAGTGCGGGGCCGGAACCGCGAGTGCGATGCTCGACCGGTTCATCGCCGACCCAGCGGGGTTCGTGCCCGACAAGCGGGACCTCCACGTGCAGACGCTCTCTGCGCTCCAGAGCGTGACGCAGTCCTATGACATCGCTCTGTGGTCCGATCTGCCCGAGGACAGCGTCCGGGCCCTCGGGCTCGAGCCGATCGCGTCCGAACGGGCCGCTTTCGATTGGATGGACAGGATCCCGGGCGCGCGGTGGGGATGGCTCCCGCGCGTGGAGCGCTTCCTACCCGCGTCGGGCTGGCTCGGCGGCGGTGCGGCCGGCGACGAGGCGGTGGAGGCCGAGGCCGGGGAGGGCGATTCCGGCAGGCCGGGGGGGGGCGACGCGTCGGGGGAAGACTGAGGACGGGCCGGTGGCGGTGGCCGCGGTGGAGGACGATGAGGTGGGGCGTGCCAGCGGACGACTGGAATGGGCGCCGATCGGCCACGGACCGGGCCTCTGCGTTGACCGCCGGGAACGGCTTCGATACCGTCGCGCCTTCCCGAGTCGTGAGCACCCGCGGCAGGGGAACCAAAAAACGCGGTCGAATGCTCTGGCGCACCCAAGGTGTGGCGAGTCGATGGAGACGTTCAGGACGAACGGCGCAGGAGGCGCGAGATGAAGGTCGTGATCTTGGGTGGTGGGGGACGGGAGCACGCGCTGGCCTGGGCCGTGCAGCGGCACCACGCGGACTGGGACATCGTGGTCGCCCCCGGCAATGGCGGTACCGACGGTGCCTTTCGCAACGTGCCCGTCGCCGCGGATGACCCCGCGGCCGTGCTCGCACTCGCCCGCGCCGAGTCGCCCGACCTCGTCGTGATCGGCCCCGAAGCGCCCCTCGTCGCGGGCGTCGGCGACCGTCTCGTGGACGAAGGCTATGCCGTCTTCGGTCCGAGCGCGCGGGCCGCGGAGATCGAAGGAAGCAAGGTCTTCGCGAAGGAGCTGATGCACACGCACGGCATCCCCACGGCCGCGTTCGACGTCTACTCGATCGAAGCCGCCGCCATGGCCGCCGTGCGAAAGGGGCTCTTCCCCAAGGTCGTCAAAGCCGACGGACTCGCGGCCGGGAAGGGCGCGATCGTCGTCGAGACCCCGAGCGAAGGCGAGGAAGCCGTCCGCACCCTCATGTGCGGCGCGTTCGGCGCGGCCGGAAAGCAGGTCGTGATCGAGTCGTTCCTCCAGGGTGAGGAAGCGTCCGCCTTTGCCATCTGCCGGGACGAGGAGTTCCTCCTCCTGCCACTTTCGCAGGACCACAAGCGGATCGGCGAGGGCGATACGGGCCCGAACACCGGCGGGATGGGCGCGTACACGCCCTATCCGCGCACGACGCCCGAACTCCTGACGCGGATCCGGGAGACCGTGATCGCTCCGACTCTGCGTGTGCTCGCGGGCGCAGGACGCCCCTTCCGCGGACTCCTCTACGCCGGCCTCATGATCGACGGCGGCGTGCCGTCGGTGGTCGAGTTCAACTGCCGGTTCGGTGACCCGGAGACGCAGGCGCTCGCGCCGCTCTTCGGCCCAGGGTTCGCGGACGCGCTCAACTGGTCGGCGACAGGGGAAGGGAACGTGGCGGAACTCGAGCGGAGCGTGCTGGACTCGGGCGAGGGGGGCGGCGCGCCCTCCGGACACATCGCCGCAGCGACCGTCGTGCTCGCTTCCGCCGGCTACCCGGGCTCCTACGCCACCGGCACGCGGATCGAGGGACTGCGGCGGGCGATGGAACTGCCGGACACCGTCGTCTTCCACGCCGGGACGAAGCGGCAGGGAGACGCGCTCGTCACGTCCGGCGGCCGCGTCCTCGCCGTCACCGGCACCGGTCCGGACCTCCGGAGCGCCCTCGGGCGGGCCTATGAGGGTGTATCGACGATCGAGTTCGAGGGGAAGACGTACCGGCGTGACATCGGGCACCGGGCGCTGAAGTAGGACGACGGGGAGGGCGCTTCGGCCGTAACGAACCCGCGCCCCACGAATCGGACCCTAGTTACCGCGCCGACCGGCGCGGCGAATCACGAATCGACGAGGAGGATCCAAGCAGTGAGCGACGCGCGACCGGTGGTAGGGATCGTCTATGGAAGTCCGTCGGACCAGGAAGTGATCGCGGCCGCGGAGAAGGTGCTGGACAAGTTCGGCGTCCCGTTCGAATCGAAGATGATGTCGGCCCACCGGATGCCCGGAACCGTGACCGAATGGGCCACGACCGCGCGCGACCGGGGCATCAAGGTCATCATCGCGTCGGCCGGACTCGCCGCCCACCTCGGCGGAGTCGTCGCCGCGCACACCACGCTCCCCGTGCTCGGAGTTCCCGTCTCCGGGGGCATCGCGAACGGCCTCGACGCGCTGCTCTCGATGGTGCAGATGCCAGCCGGCGTCCCCGTCGGAACGCTCGCCGTCGACCGTCACGGCGCGAAGAATGCGGCCGTGCTCGCCGTCTCCATCCTCTCGCTGTCGGACGAGGGGCTCGCGAAGAAGCTCGACGAGTTCAAGACCGAGATGGCCGGCGGGGGACGTCTGTGAGAGAAGGACGGGCGGCTGTTTGGGGGCCGCGCGCCTGATGCGAACGGAGCGTGTGGGCTGGCGCGGAACGGTTGCCGCGCGAGCCATCGCAGAAATGCCGACAGCTGCCTGGACTCCGCCACTCGGCCCGCACGTGCCCGGTCTATCGGTTCCCCGCTGAAGGCGGCCTTGCTCCTGCGCTCGTGATGGCCGCACTTCGCTCGGCTGCGCCTCGACCCGAACAGCGACACTACGAACAACGCGAACACCGTCGCTGCGCCGGCTTACCTGCCGGTGCCCGCCTTTCTACGAGACGTGGAGGATGGCAACGGTGAGGTGAACAGCTACGAGTTGGTCGAGGAGAGGTACGGTGAACGCCGCGAAGGAAACGCAGTCCTCGTCTTCGCGGCCGAGGAACTCAACCGGAACACGTACGTCAAGGTCGAGTCGGACGCGACGCCGCAGGACCAGCGGATGTACGGGATCAAGCTCAACCAGCTCCGGAAGTTCGCGACCGGAATCTACGACTACTCCGCGATGACGACCGTCTTCAGCGTGGCCGGATCCCACCTCGGCCACCATCCGTTCCAGGCCGCACGCGTCGTCCACACCACGCAGGAGTGGTGCGGCCAGGTCTACCATCGCGTCGACCTCACCGAAGCCGGCTGGAAGGAAGAACTCCGGAGCTACTTCCTGAAGCCGAGGGGACAGAGGACCGCGTCTCGCCGTCCGCGGAACGGACCTGGAGGACAACCTCTGGATCTGGGTGCGGAGCTCGGCGGACGCGTCCTGGGACCCGGTGAATCCGTCGAGGTGCAGCTGTATCCGTCTCTGTGGGAGCTCAGGAAGACACACCGACCGTTTGGTGCGGCGCCTGTCGTCGTGAAGAAGGGCGCTTCGGTTGCGCTCGAGACGCCCGCAGGATGTCGACGCGTATCCGTGGTCGGACCGTGTCCGACGGGCGTTGACCGTGTACGTCGAGGCGGACGGTGCGCACCGGATCGTCGGCTGGGAGGACAGCCGCGGGGGGAGTGCACGGCCTGCCGCGAGCGAGCGCCTGCCGTACTGGAAGATGCACGATGGACGCAGACGAGGCGCGGGAGCGGTTTGGGTTGCCGGGGTTTGGGATTGGGGAGTAGGGGGACTTCGACGTTGAGAGTGCCGGGCCCGCAGGATCAGCGTCCGCGCGTCGGGAGGGTCGGCCGAGGAGCGCGAAGTCGCTACGACTCTCAACGTGGTAGTGGGCTCGCCACGACTCTCGACGTGGTAGTGAACTTGCCACCGCCCCTCAACGTGGTAGTGGGGGCGCGTACACTCCCAGCGGGATCCGGCGTCCGCCGACGATCCGGCGCCCGTCGATGATCCCGACCGCCCGGTCGCACCCGCTGTACACCGTGAACTAGACACCTCGCGCATCCGCATTTCTGCTACGTCTCCACGGTGGCCCGTGCCCCCCGCCAGCGCTACGGGGATGACGGGTTCACGGTTCTGTACGCGTCCGGGCGGCTCGCGCCTTTCGGGCTCTGCGTTTGGCCGGGGTTGCACGATTGGGAAGCTGAAGACCACCGCGGTCGGTGGGAGGGTTCCACATGCACCTCGCGCGTCCAGTGTCCCCGGTTGCCGTGATCTGTGCGGCTCTGACGGGGGCTCTCGTCCTGACCTCGTGCGGCGACGACAAGTCGACCGATTCCGGAGACACGGCGGCACCTGCCGGCGTGTCGGACCTCGTGGCGACCGTGATCGAGCCCGACTCGGCGGAGCTGTCGTGGTCGGCTCCCGGTGACGACGGACGGGACGGGCGGGCAGACTACTTCGAGCTTAGGAAGTCCGTCTCGATGATCGACGACGCGAACTGGGATGCCGCGACGCTCGTCCGGACGGGCCGTCCGCCCCTCTCCGGGGAACGGGACACGGTCCTCGTCGGCGGTCTCGACGTGGGCACCTGGTTCTTCCGGGTCCGCGTCGCGGACGACGTCCCGAACTGGTCACCCCTCTCGAACGAGGTCTCCGTCGTGATCGAGACGCCGCCCGTGCCGATGCCGATCACCGACCTGCGCGTCACAGCCGTGACGCCGTCGATCGTGGAGCTGGCCTGGACGGCGCCCGAAATCATCGGGGACGACGGTGCCTACGACCTTCGCTACGGGGCGACTGTCCCGACCGAAGAGACGTGGGCGTCGGCGACCCAGGTGGAGGGCGTCCCCAGCCCCGCTGCGGCCGGTACGGAGGAGCGGTTCGTCGTCGATGGCCTCGATGCCGGAAGCGAGTACTACTTCGCCGTCCGTGTCTCGAGCGGCTCGGAAGAACTCTCCGGCGTCTCGAACACGGTGCCGGTGACCCTCCTCCAGGTGCGGCGCCTCACGACGAGTACGCACCGGATCGGAGCCCTCAACCCGGAGTGGTCACCCGATGGAACGCAGATCGTCATGGAGGCCGACTTCCACATTCCCGGCGGAGGTTTCCCGTCGATCTGGACGGTTCCGGCGGGTGGGGGAGAGCCGGTCCTGTTCACGTCGGTAGGCTTCGCTTTGGCCCCGTCCTGGTCCTCTCTGAGTGACCGGATCGCGTTCACATCGGAGGCCGACGGGGGCCCCGGCCCGGACGGGAGGATCCGCGAGCTCTCCGTGGTCGATGCCTACTCCGCGGCAACGCCCCGGGTCGTCATGAACCAGGACCCATACGACCTGGGGGATGTCGTCTGGTCACCGGATGGTCGCGAGATCGCCTACGAAGTGCTCCTGGATGTGTTCCCTCGCCGCGCCGAGTTGTGGGTCCTCGACATGGAGACTCTGGAACGTCGGAAGGTGCTGGAGTCGGATCGGTACTCGCGATCCGCGAGCTGGTCGCCGGAGAGCGATCGCCTCCTCTACTCGGTCGAGGAGGAGTCGGACCACGACCTCTGGATCGTGGACCTGGCCTCCGGGATGGAGCAGCGCGTCACGAACACTCCAACGATCCACGAACTGTTCGGGGCCTGGTCACCCGACGGCCGGCGCATCGCGTTTGCGTCTGACGAGACAGGGACCCTGGATGTCTGGATCATGGATGTCACGGGGGAAAATCGGGTCCGGATCACGGACGGGCCAGACCTCGAAAATGCGCCCGCCTGGTCTCCGAGCGGTGAGGAGCTCGTCCATGTGGTCCGCGAGAACGGGATCCGGGATCTCTGGGTGACGACGGTGCCGCCGGAGATCGGGGATCGGGGTCGGTAGGCGCGGGAGGTGATCGCACCGTGATGACCGCGGTGGCGACCCGGCCCCGTGCATGGCAGAGCGGGATCGAGCCCGCGAAGGAGCCCGAGCGCGGAGTGATGTGCCCTTCACGGAGGCAACCCGCGTCCGGTGTGTGCAGTCTCGAGTGGGAAGGCGACGGAACGATGCGAACTCCACATGTGGCCCTCGACGTCTCCGGCCTTCTCTCTCTCTTCGGACTTCCTCTGTTACCCTGCCTTCTCGTCTTCTCCGGCTCGCTCCTCGGCTGCTCCGAGACGACCACGACTCCTGCTCCTGACCCTCCGTCCCAGGTCGTCGACCTCCGCGTGGCGCAGGTAGCTGGCGAAGCCACCGCCGCTCTCGTGTGGACGGTACCCGGCCTGCACGACGGCAGCGTTCCCGTGGTCTACGACGTCAGACGATCCGCGGACGCCATCGACGAGGCTACGTGGGATCAGGCAATCCGACTGGACGCAGCTCCGACACCCGGCGCTCCGGGGTCGAGGGAATTCATGATCGCAAGGGACCTGCCGGAGGAGGAGTGGTTCTTCGCTCTTCGCTCGGGCAATGACGCAGGCGGCTGGTCCGGGATCTCGAACGTCGCCAGCATCGCGATCGACGCGACCGGACCGAACGCCGTCGACGATCTTCGGGTTACGGGGATGACGGAGCACAGCGTGGCCCTCGCGTGGACGGCTCCCGCGAACCCGGGCGAGACGGAACCCGCTCGGAACTACGAACTGCGGTTCAGCACAGAGCCGATGACGAGCGAGACCTGGCAGACTGCCACGGCTGTGAACACTCCGGCCCCGAACGCCCCGGGCGCGAACGAGTCGCTCACGGTGGATGGGCTGGCCGCAGGAACGACGTACCACTTTGCGCTGATCTCGACCGATGCCCTCTCCAACCCGTCTGATCTTTCGAACGTCGCCACCACGACCACGAACAGCGAACCGGCCGTGCGGAGAGTTACGACCAGCTCGCGTCCGTTTGGTGCGGGATGGCCGAGGTGGGCGCCCAACGGCGCCTCTCTCATACTCACCGCAGATTGGGCCGAGATGGGACATGAACAGGTGTATCGCGTTCCTGTGAGGGGCGGGGAGCCCGAGCCGCTCACTGACCTTCCGGGTCGGCCCAGCGGCCCGACCTTCTCACCGGATGGGACTCGGATCGCGTTCTACTACCGCCTGAACTCGGACGTTCCTTACGGCGTGTGGATCAAAGACGTATTGGGCGATGCAGAAGCCACGGAGCTGGTTCAGCTGGCCGGGGCTCCCTTTCACGAGGTCGCCTGGTCCCCGGACGGCGCGACCATCGCCTGTACCGACCGCCGGAACGGCGCGCGGCAGATTCTCCTCGTTTCCGTTGCAACCGGTGACGCGACGTGGCTTGCCGGCGGCAGTGGAGACGAGGCTTCGTCACCAGCCTGGTCCCCGGACGGAACGAAGCTCGCCTATGTCGGTCACACCGACGAGGGCTATCACATCTGGACGATGAACGTGGATGGGACCGGACGCGTGCAGCTCACCACGACGGGTGACGACTCCAATCCGTGCTGGTCCCCGGACGGTGCGAAGATCGTGTACTCCTCCTACGACACGGCCGAAGAGGTCGGCCAGCTGTGGGTGATTCCGTCCGGCGGGGGCGCCCCCGTGAAGCTCACCGATGGAGACGGATTTGCGTTTGCGCCCGCCTGGTCCCCGGACGGGAACTGGATCGCGTACACGCTCACGTCCAACGACATCAAGGACGTGTGGGTCAGGAGCGTGGAGTAGAACGCACTCTCAACGTGGTAGTGGGCGGAGTGCGGTCGTGGCGCATACCGCCTTGGCGATTCTCAACGTCGTAGTACACGGCGTGCCGTTGGTGCGGCGACCGGTCGGCAACTCTCAACGTGGTAGTGGACGGCATGTCGTTGGTGCTATTGCGCGGGGTGCGTTGGCTTCTCTCGCCGTGCCGTAGGCGCCAAGCCTGCGGTTTGCCATCAGGACTAGAACTCCCGAGGAGGTCGGATGCTTCGCAAAACTCATCACAGTGCGCGCCGGAAGGCCGCTCTGGCGGCTGCTAGTCTGGCTCTGGCTTCCGTGTCGGGTGCCAACGCCGCGAACCAGCTTCCGCTGCAACCGGACGTCGTGTTCGATGACAGCGTCGTCCTCGGCCGCGTCTCCGACATCGCCACCGACAGCAGCGGCAACGTTTACGTGCTCGACAGCGGCTTCCACAGCATCCATGTGTACACGAACGATGGGACGTTCGTCCGCAGCATCGGAGGGGAGGGGGACGGCCCCGGCGAGTTCCGAATGCCGCGCGCGCTCGCTATCGACTCTCACGATCGGATCTACGTCGCCGGCGCGAGTGACCGGATCACCGTCATGGACACGGTGGGGAACGGCATCCGTACGGTCCTCCGCCGGAGGAATGAGATCATACGGTCCATGAGGTTCGGTACCGAGCGACACGGTACCGAAGGCGACCTGTTCCTGACCTACCTCGATCCTGAGAACCACAACACGATTCACCGGATGTCCCAACCGCTGGAGGACGGTGAGGTGACCCTGTCTTTCTGCGACTCGTACGCGGCTGGGAAGGACGTCGATCCGAGAACGGAGCAGGTGTACGGCGGGGGGTTCATCGACATCGCGGCGGATGGACGACTCTGGTACCTGCAGATGACTCCGCAGCGCGTGCGCGTGTTCGAGCCTGACGGCAGAGTCGTTGCGGAACACGACGTGCGATTCCAGGAGCGAGACGCACCGCCGGAGCCGGACCAGACGCGCGGATCGGTCGTGTTCACCGCGCCGCCGCTAGCGACCAAGATCGTTGCTCTCAGCGACGGTCGGTTCCTCGTCACCGAGGTCTACGGGTCCGAGACGGAACGGTACTCGCTGGTGGACCTCTACGACGCAAACGGCCGGCGCCAAGGAAGCGAGAAGCGGGAGTTGGGGTTCGCCGTCGTCTGGGCGGACGAGAAGGATCGGGTCTACTCCGTAGAGGAGACCGAGGACGAGCGGATTCGGGTGGTTCGGTACGTCGTCGTGGAGTGAGCCGGGCGTCGAGAAGTGAGCAAGGCGTCGAGGCGTAAGGGAGGTCGGGTGGAGTGAGCAAGGCGTCATTGCGACCTCCTGGCTCGTCGCGCTAGAATGTCGAGGTCCCTCCTCCGTGTCTCCGGGCACAGAAAGTCTGCACCTGGGCGACTCAGCTCAGGGGATTGGAGGTGACCCATGCGGTCTCGTGCCTCGTCCTTTGCCTCTGCTTCCGCCTTCGCTTCCGCATCCCGTTCCACATCACGGTCCGCTTTGCTTTCCGTTCCAGCTTCGGTTTCCGTTCCGAATTCCGTCTCCGTTCCAGCGTCTGTAGTCGACTTGGTGCTCCTTGCGTTGGCAACCTTGTTGGCAGTCGTGCTCGTGCCCCAGGCCGTCTTCGCGGACGACATCGGTTCCGACACGGGCAACCACTACTCGATCACGGTGACGCCCTGCGACGCGCTCCAGGGAGTCGTCTTCGCACCGAACCAACCGAACCCGATTCCGGCGACGCAGATGGAGATATTGGTCCTGTACGACGGGGTACCCCGGCCGAACGCGATCGTCGAGGTATTGGTGCATCCTGACATCGCCATCTGTCCCGATGCGATTCTGAACCACCGCACCGACGAGAACGGGATCGCGCGTATGAGCATGTACGGTGGGGGATGTCACTTCGACGAGTTCCTGACGGTGTACATCAAGGTCGACGGGGCCAGCCAACGGTACTACGACCACGCTAAGAGTCCGGACTTCGACGGGGTCGGCGGAGACCTCCAGGTGAATCTGGCGGACCTCCTCACGTTCAGCGGTGAGTTCCTGGGCGCGGATCCGCCCGCCTGCCACGACTACGACAACAACGGGGCCACGAACCTGGGCGACCTCGTGATCTTCAGCCCGGCGTTCACTGGTGGGCTTCAGTGTCCGTAGGCGACGCGTGGAGGGGCTCACTCGAGGAGTCCTGCTTCGGCGTCTTCCGCGTCGCTCCGATCCAAGGTCGCGCCCCCTTCACTGACGGCGCCGGGTCGATGACGAGGTCCGCTGGCTGCTCGACGAACCCGTGCGCTGCGTCGCTCTGGTGCGGGTGGCGACGGCACGATCGAAGGAGCAGGTTCGGAGGGCTGCCGGGGCGTGCCGACGTAGTAGTCGCTCACGGGGCCGCACACTTCCTTGCAGGCAGCAGGAACCATCGCGCGAGATCGCGGTGGAGTCGCGGTGCTTCCGGCTGGGCAGATCTCCCGGACCGATGACTCCGGGTACGTGCCGTACGCGTAGTTCGTAGACGGGCGAGCTTGATCCGTCCGAACGGGTCGACGTGGAACAGTTCGTCTCCGGGCAGTGTTCGCGGGAGAGGAACGGACTCGCGAAGACGGCGAGACGGCCGACCAGTCCGACCGGCACGCGGGTGAGACGGCTCGTGTCTTGCAGGCCCGGATGCACTCCGCCTGACGTTCCAGCTCTGCATGCTGGGCCGCGTTCCAGCTGGAGCGACTTTCCGATCGGGAGGTGGTGCCGGTCTGCCAGCTGTTTCCCACGCCAGACGCTCGACACCACTTCGTCGGCCGTTGCCTCCCAGACCGGGCCGAAGAGGAACCGGATCGGCGCGGATTCCGACCGGCACGCCTCGTAGAGGGGCAGGATCTGATCGAAGTTGAGGGACGAGACGACGGCAAAAATCTGCACTTCCGGCGTCGTCGACCTCAGCCGCATCTTCGCGTCCTGCACCGACCGGATCGCCCGTGCGACGTCGGCGAACGCGCCGGGCTTGCCGCGGACGATGTCGTGCGTCACCCCCAGGCCGTCGACCGAGAAGCGGATGCTGTCGAGACCGCTCGCGACGATCTCCTCCGCCATCGCCTCGTCGACGAGTGATCCTTCCGACACCACGTTGACATGGATCCCGCGCGACTTCGCATGCCGCACGATGTCCATCACGTCCGGACGGAGGAACGGCTCACCTCCGAGGAGGCGGATCCGACGGACGCCGAGGTCTTCGGCCAGCTCGTCGATGAGGGCGCAGATCTGGTCCGCTTTCAGCTCCCGGGACTCATCATGGTCGCCGTCGATCCAGAACCGGCACATCTTGCAGTGGTAGAGGCACCGCTCCGTGATGTCGAACGACGCGACGGTGGGGAGGCCGCGCCGATACTGGCGGACTTCGTACCACAACCTGTCGAGCGTCGATGGCATCCCTGCTCCATTCGTGCGTCGAGGCCCGGCAGCGGCTCAGGGGAGCCGTCGGGCCCTTGGCTGCGGACCAATCTAGCCAACCAGCGGGGGACTGGCAAACGCGGGATGGGGTCCGGAGGGCGCGAAGGCGGGGCCGGGGTGCGAAATGAGGGGGCGGCGGCCGGTGCCGGGGACTCTCGAGGTGGGAGCGAATCAAGGCAGGGCTGGGGACTCTCAACGTGGGAGTGGATCGAGTCAGCGCCGGGGACTCTCTCAACGCGAGAGTGGATCGAGGCAGCGCCGGGGACTCTCAACGTGGGAGTCGGGTGCGGTGGCGACGGTGGCATGAGCGTCGTGCCGTCGATCGACGGCGGCCACCGCGCGTCCACAGCGCTGGATGGCAGCAGTCCAACGAGTTTGACAGTGCCGGTTCAGTGGGCTCTTCGATTCCGCTTGGACCGCGAGAAAGGACGGGAGGATGCCGGCCCGGGAGCGTACACTGAGCGGAAGACGCTACGGTTTCGCGGTGTCGCTCCAGACAGCGTCCGTGAGTCGACGGAACAGCGAAACAAGGTGCGGGAGTCAGCCCGGAGCGGAGCGTTTGCGGAGTTCGTTCCCATGCGAAAGTACTCGGCCTTCCTCGTCGTGTCCCTCCTCACCACCCCCGCCTACTCCTCGTCTGTCGAGGATGTGATGCAGCAGATGGCTGCCTTGGAAGTCACGTCTGACGACGCATCCCTCGAAGCCTGGAGGAAAGGGCTGCTCGCGTTGAAGGCGTACGAAGAGGCGGGTTGGCTCATCCGGATGCGCGCGCTCGACAGTGCGGCGGCGCCCGAAGCGAAGCGCGAACTCGCCTACCTACACCTCAAGAGCGGGCAGTTCCCGGAAGCGGTCGTGTACTACCAGCAGCTCCTGGACGGCGGCCGGGGAACCGACGGGGATTGGCAGATGCTGGCGTACGTTCTCGGTGAGGCAGGGGACTTCGCGCTGGCAGCGAACGTGTACGTCGATCTTCTGCGCTCGGCGGACCCGTACGTCGATGCCGAGCGGATGCCGACGAGTGGCCCGCTGCCGTACGCGTTCGATCTGATCGTGGATGCGAAGGCGGCAGGCCGGGTTGCCGAGGTCGAACCCCTGGTTCGGCGGGTTCGCGAGATCCTTCTCCAGGCGTCGGAGTCGCCGAAGTCGGAGCCGTGGGCCGTGCGGGCGCTCGAGGACCTGGGTAGGCACACGGTGGAATGACCGAAGGGAGACGCGACGAAAGGTGCGGGGCGAAGGCTAGTCGTGGTGCGCGAGGCGACGATTGCGATCACTAAGGTCGAAGTCACACTGGAGTCGGGGCCGGTCGTCCCAGAGCACGGGCCGGTCGTCAAGGCGCACGCTCGGATGGAACTCGGCGGGATCTTCTGGATCCGAGGGCTGCAGGTCGTCGAGGCCGGGGACGGTCTCAGAGTGACGTTTCCTGGTGAGAACAGGCGGCAGCGCGAGCCTGGTCTGCGGACGGTGATGGACGTCATGGCGAAGTGTGTTCTCGATGCCTATTGGAAGAAGGTAGCCGAGTAAGGTGGTCGCGGCGCGGCACGGGATGCCTGACAGGCCCCCAAGGTTCCACATGGATCAGCTTGTCCATGCTCGGATAGGCCGCGATCGTCCCCGGGTTTTTAGCAGGCGGCCTCCTTCCCGTGATCCATATACGAGAATTCTGTTGTTGGAATCCGGGAGCAGGGAAGGCGGAGGACAGAACGTCGTGAGATTCGTCCTGCTGGGCCTGGCCGCCGCAATCTCGCTCGCGACCCTCTTTGCGCCGGTGTCGGCTCAGGTGTTCGTCGACGAACGCAGCCTCGTCGTGGATCCCGCGGAAGCCGCGCTCGACTCTCTGCCGCCGGGCGTCCCGCAGATTTCGCTGCGGAGCATCGTGCGTGGCAAGTCGACGCCCGAGTCCGAGCGGCTCGAGGCGTGCACGGCGTGGCTATGGCAGCGGGGCTCGATCGTCTTGGACGTCTCGCCGCCGACCGACGACCGGACGCGCGATCTCGACCTCGGCTACGTGTTCGAGTTGGTCTCGGGAGAGGTCCCGAACGGCATGGCGCTGCCGACCTATCCGGTCCGTTCCGCGTGGGACCGCTGGCTGGTGGTGTACGACCTCGGCTTCGTCGCGCCGGTCGTTCTCCACTGGATGGACGGCGATGAGGACCCGCAGGATCCGTTCCGGTGCGAGATTCGCGTCGCGGCGGTGGACCGCGCGGGGAACGTGGGGGAGTGGTCAGAAGCGGTCGTCGTGGGGGATGGGGTGAAGGAGTGAAGCGACGGCGAGTTGTCTGGTGGTCGAACGCCCCTACCGCGTCCCAGCGTCGAACGGCGGCGGAGACATTGGCGATGCTCGCCCGCGCCTACCGCGAACTCGGTGAGTTCGACCGGGCGGCAGCCTTGGACGAACAGCGTGATGTCGATGGAGGCGACTTCGCTGGAATCGCTGCGTTTCCGCATGATGCGAAGTTGTTCGAGCGGGAACGGGAGCGCCGAGCGCGGCGAGCCCGCCCATAGCCCCCTTTGCCCAGGGTAGCGATCGTTCCGGGACGCCCGTCACTGGCAGCCGCCGCCGAGATCTTCCCGACCGCGATTGTGCCTACCGCAACGAAGCCTGAGGTTGTCCTCCGTGTGCGTGCCCCCTTTGCCGTACGGAACCACGTGATCGAACTGCAGGAAGACACGAGCCGCGCAGCGGACGCCTGAATTGCCGACGTACGTGCACTGACCTCCATCGCGCTGGAAGACCGTGTCCCGTAGTGCAGTCGGAATGTGCCGAGTGCGGCGCGGCGACGTCGCACCGACCGTCGTGGGTTTGCAGGTGGCTGCTCTGGGCTGAGTGGCGACCGGGGAAATGGAAGCGTGCGTTTCCGCGGAAGTCCGCTCGGGCGGACGTGAGGATCCTCGCCTGGATGTTCGCGCTGCGCGCCGTACGAGGCGACGCTGCGAGCGGCGTTCGGGATCCCGGCGGTCGAGGAGGTCGTCGAGTGCCCTCTCCAAGACCGTTTCCAGGTCCGCCTTGTTCGAGCAGACCGCCTTCGCCCGTTCGAGCTTCTCGACGAACTTCTGACGTGCCGCGAACCGGATCTCGTACCGGATCTCCCGCGGGATCTGGCACCGTGGCTCGTTTGTTTTGGACTCTGGGTGCGGTGCAGGCGCGTCGAGCGTCTCTTCGGGGCCTCGGATCACGCCACGATCGAGCGCGGCATCGGGGGCCCGTGTTGCGGTGGGATCGCCTGTCGCGCCGATGATGGTCATGGCACGACCACGTTGAGAGCGGGTTGCGCTGACGGTGGCGTCGTCGTTATCGGCGTGTACGGCGCCGTCAAGGAGCGGTGCACCAGGAGAGGCCATCGCACTACCACGTTGAGAGTGGGTTGCGGCGAGGATGACCTCATCGTTTCCAGTGTGTGCACCGCGAGTAGAATAGCGGTCGGGTTCGTCGCTGCGAGCGGGAGGAACCTCGCTGTGTGATGTGCCAGGTGCCCGCATCGACGGTCCCATTGGTGGCAACGACACCGACATCGGCATTGGCAGTGGTATCGGAATCGCCTTCGGCATGGCCACTGGCGCCGTGCCGATCATGCGGACTCGGTCCGGTACTCGCGGCGCGGTCCGCCGGACCTGCACCAGGGCCTCCACCTCCGCAAACGTCCGGTCGGCCGCCTTCCTTGTGAGTGCGTCGCAGTTCTCGGCGTTGAGAGTGCTGGCGAGGCGGGCGGCTCCGCATACTGTCAGGCGACGTTCGCCGAGCAGCTTCCGGATCTGAGGAAACCGCGCTGCCGTCCGTGCGGCGGCGATGTAGCGGCCGGCGGTGGCGGGGGAGTAGTTCCAACGTCGGGTACAGAAGTCAAAGAGCGAGGAGTAGCCCTGACCGAGGTAGAGCGACCGTCGATCGATCTCTGCGAGCGCGTCGAGCAGGGCGACGATCGAGGCGTGCTCCTTGCGCACGGCGAGGTCTGCGTGCTCGACGAGCTGTGTGTCGGTCATCCTTCGGAACGGAAGTTCGCGGCGCGAGTACGTAGTGTTCATCGGATTCTCCGTGGGGGCGGCGGGCGTTCGAGGCCGGCGTTCGAGGTGCACGTCTCTGTTCATGTGCACCGTATCATCCGGGTTTTGCGGGTTCGTGTGGGCGCCGCTGGCGGACGATTGCGAACGTCAGGTCGCCGAAAGCCAGGTTGCGGGCGGACGGCGCATGGCGAGGCTGTTGGGTGGTTCTACGGGGAAGTTCCGAAGGCGGGTGTGATCGGGACCGATACGCAGGCGAGAATGCGTCAAGAACTATAGTTGCTCCGGGTCAACTTTCAGGTCGCGGTGTCGGCACGTTTCGTGTCCGGACGTCGCGGGCACGACCACGTTGAGAGTCGCCAGTCAGCGGACGTCCCGAGTACTACCACGTCGAGAGTCTCCGGCCAGCGGACGTCGCGGGCACTACCACGTCGAGAGTCGCCGGTCAGCGGACGTCGCGAGTACTACCACGTTGAGAGTCTCCGGCCAGCAGACGCTGCGAGCAGGACCACGTAGAGAGTGGCGGAGGCCGGACGGTTCGAGTGCTACCACGTTCAGAGTCGCCGGCTCCCGGCCGCTTCAACCGTTACCACGTCGAGAGTCGAACTTCCCCGGCCGGCCACCCCGCGCCACCCGGGCCGCCACTCCGCCTATCCGAACACCACCGTCTTGTTCCCGTAGACGAGCACGCGGTTCATCAGGTGCAGCCGTACGGCCCGCGCCAGCACGACGCGTTCGAGGTCCTTGCCCTTTCGGATGAGGTCGCCGATGCCGTCGCGGTGACTCACTCTCGCGACGTCCTGTTCGATGATGGGGCCGGCGTCGAGTTCGGGGGTCACGTAGTGGGCGGTGGCGCCGATGATCTTGACGCCGCGGTCGTAGGCCTGGTGGTAGGGCCGGGCTCCGACGAAGGCGGGGAGGAAGGAGTGGTGGATGTTGAGTACGCGGGGACCGCGATCGATGAAGTCGTCGCTCAGGACCTGCATGTACTTCGCGAGGACGACGAGGTCGATCCGGTGTTCGCGGAGGAGGGACAGCTCCCGGGCTTCCACATCGACCTTCGTCTCCTTCGTGACCGGAAGGTGGATGAACTCGATCCCTTCGCGTTCGACTTCTCCGCGCAGATCGTCGTGGTTGCTGACGACGAGCGGGATCTCCGCGTGGAGCTCACCCGCGCGGTGCCGCCAGAGGAGATCGAGGAGACAGTGGTCCTGCTTGCTCACGAAGAGAGCGACTCGCGGGACGACGTCCGAGTAGGCGAGGGACCAGTCGGCGTCGAGTTCGGCCGCGATCGGAGCGAAGGCGAGGGGGATCTCGACGCGACCGAGCTGGAATCCGTCCAGCTGCCACTCGATCCGGGTGAGGAAGAGCTTCGCGGCGAAGTCCGTGTGGTTGTCCGAGTGCGTGATGTTGCCGCCGTGTCCGGACAGGAATCCTGCCAGCTTTGCGACGACGCCGGGCTGCTCGGGACAGCTGAGGAGGATGGTCGCGGTCGGTCCGGTTCTACTCGACGTCCGCTTCGAGCCGGTGGTGCCGTCCACGGCTCCTCTCGAGCCGGCGCGGGTGTCCGCGGCTCGGCCGTCGTCGTCGCTCGTGTCATCGGTGCGGGAATCCTGCGGACGGGTCACTGATCCTCCAACGGCAGCTGTTTCCAGATCTCTCCGAGCTCCGCCAGGAGGAGCGCGGTGGCGCCCCACACGAGTCGCGCTCCGACTTCGTAGGCGGGGGCCTCGAACTCCATGCCGTCTCGTCTCCGCCGATAGAGGCCGGTGGGGCCGTGTCGGGCCAGCTCACCTGGCTCTGCGAAGAGGAGCTGCTGGACCTCCCGGCCATCCGGTACCCATTGGGGCTCGTCCCTTGCCACGCCGACGAACGGCTGGACGCGGAATCCGCTTACGGGGATCCAGATCGTGCTGAGCTCTCCCAGTAGTTCGACGTTCCCGGGAGGCACCCCAAGCTCTTCCTCGAGCTCGCGCAGCGCCGCCATGGCGCCGTCCTCTCCGGGTTCCAGGCGCCCGCCGGGGCAGGCGATCTGGCCCGGGTGGTGGGGCATGGAGGTCGGCCGCTCGACGAGGGGAATCAGCACCTGCCCCTTCCGCGGGAAGAGCAGGACCATGACGGCCGCGTCCCGGTAGTCGCCGAGGAGTTCGTCCGGGCCACGCCGAGGGAGATGGTCCGGCCAGGCGATCCGGTGGGCATCAGCTCCGGGTAGCGGCCCGGCGAGGGCGTCGCGAAGGTGGTCTGAGAGGCGGCTGAGCGTCAATCCAGGCTCCTCCGCATGCGTGCGGACCGATCCGCCCGGCCGTTTCCGTGGTCGCCGGGCTGCCGGTCGGTCCCGCCGCCACCGTCGCCGTGTTGCTGCGGGTCCACCTCGCTGTCGCCGTGTTGCTGCGGGTCCACCTCGCCGTCGCCGCTCCCGGGAACCGCCCTCACGACCGGTCGTCCTTCCGGTCCCGGGGGACGCGGACCTGGTCGAGGAGGCGCTGAACACGTTGCTGGAGCTGCGTCTGGACCTTTGTCACTTCGGCCTGGAGGGTGGCCTGGGTCTCTTCGATCTTGCTCTGGATCTGACTCTGGATCTGCGCCTGCGTCTCCCGTACCTGCCGCTCGAGGTCGCGGCGGAGGTAGAGGTCCCGCAGCTCCTCGAGGAGGGCGTCGCGGGAGGCGTAGAGCTGACGTCCTTCTTTCACCGGGCCTTCCTGGAGCCAGATGGCGGAGAGGAGGGGGAGCGCGAGGTCGGACGCGAGTTCGACCACTCCGAGCCTCGGAGCGGAGTCTCCCCAGTGCCGGCGGAAGCGGGAGGCGAGCCGGGGCCGGCCGGGCTTCGCGACCTCGAGGAAGGCAGAGTAGAAGCAGGTGCCGAGGCCGAGAGGGCGCTCGAGGTGGAGTGATGCCTGGACGAGTAGGTCCCGCGGGCTCTCGCCGCCGATGCTGACGGCGACGGCGCGTCCGCCGATGTCTGCGCGGAGGATGATCGCGGCGGCGAGGTTGACGTCGCGGCTGAGGTCCAGGGCGAGGCGGTTTCCGGAGAGGGCGGCTGCGGCGATCCGGCGTCCGACGACCGAGCCTCCCGGAGTGTCGGAGAAGACGGGCACCTTGTACTTGTGCGCGACCGCGAGCACCGACGTCGGCGTCGTGATGCCGAAGACGCGGTCCCGCTCACCGAGGAACCGGCCGAGGAGGTGGTTGAGCTCCGTCGTCGCGAGCGTCTTCTGGAAAGGTGGCGTCACCACGAGCCGGCCCAGGAACTCCTCGGTGGAGAGCACGTGGTTCCGGTGGAAGATCTGGTCGCCGATCCGGAGACGCTCGCCCGGATGCGGCGTGTTCCTCGTGTGGGAGTCGTCCGCGTGAGTCGCGTCAGTGTGGGCCGGCTCCGTGTGGGCAGGATGCGTGTGGGCGGGACGGATGTGGGGCGACGAGGTCCCCGCCGATGGGTGACCAGGCCCCGTGTGACCCGCCAAAGGGTGACCGGCCGCGGAGTGAGGAGCCGACGAAGTGGGCCGCGCGTGGCCGGAGGTCTCTCCGTCCGAATCCGAGCCCGGGGGCCGTTCGGCTGGCGACCGATCGAACGGCGGGACCGTGCCGGGCGCGGCCTCGGAGGTCGAGCCTGGGTCGGTCCCGGAGAGCGAGTGGGGCCAGGAGCCGGCGCCGGATCCAGAACCCGGGTCCGGGCCGAAGATCGCGTCGGCACCGCCCTCGCGGTTCCGCATCGCCTGCTCGAAGCCGGTTTCGGCGTCGAGGTAGAGGTCCTCGCCTCGTGCCACCACCCAGTCGACGAAGCCGCCCTCGAGGAGCGGAGCGAGTCCGTCGAGACGATGGCCGGTGGCGGCGAAGGGACCGGCCAGGGAGAGACCGACGGTCGTGTTCGCGTCCATGGCTTCGGCCGTGAAGGCGAGGAATCCCGAGAGGATCCGTTCGGCCTCCTCGGGCTCGAAGCTCGCCCGGACGAGCCGGGAGAGGGCTGGGTTCTTGGGCTCCATGCGCCGAGTCTAGCCGAACCGGAGCTGCGCGTCGTTGTCCACGGACGCCGGCCGGCCCCCGGAAACCGGCTTTTCCGCTCCGCTCGTCAGCGGTAGTCTCGGGGATCTGATCTTCGCCCAACGGGAGGGAATCCGGTGTCAGACACAACGAACGATCGGGAGCTGTTCGGGAATCGTCGTCTCGGGCTCGGGGTGGACCCGCGCGAGCGTCTTCCCAAGATCATTCCCGCGATCTCGGACGAGGGCGTGATCGTCCTGCCCACCGACACGATTTACGGCCTCTCCTGTCGCTGGGACAGCGTCGCGGCGCGGGAACGGCTCCAGAAGCTCAAGGGCGGCGAACGGGTCGCCTTCTTCGTCTCGCTCGTCTCCGATCGGGAGATGGCCTACCGCTACGCGGAGACTCCGTCCGACGAGTGCCGGGAGCTCCTCGACGTGGCCTGGCCGGGGCCGGTCACGGCGATCTTCCGCGCACGCGCCGGCGCCGTCCCTGACTTCGTCGGGAGTGACGGGACGATCGCGTTCCGCTTCCCGAACAGTCCGTTCCTCCAGGAGCTCGTCCGTGGCGTCGGTGTCCCGGTCATCTCGACGAGTGCGAACAAGACCGGGGAGCCGCACGCGGAGTCTGCGGAAGAAGCCTGGAGCGTGTTCGGGGAAGGGGTCGACCTCTACGTCGACGGTGGTCCCCAGGAGGCGCTGCCTTCGACCTTGGTCGATGTGTCGGGTGATAAGCCGAGGCTGCTTCGGGTTGGGATCCAGGCACTCCGCGGGCTCCAGGTCGAGGGCGAACCATACAGGAGTAGGGACCCAGGAGACTACGTTGTACCGAATTCTCGTCGTCTGTACCGGGAACATCTGCAGAAGCCCGATGGGAGAAGGCATCCTCAAGGACCGGATCGAGAAGGCCGGGCTCGGGGACAGGGTGCGCGTGCGTTCGGCCGGCACCTGGGCGGACTTCAGGTGGGCGGCGAGTGAGAACGGCGTCACGGTGGCGGCGGAGGACGACATCGACATCGCAGAACACCGGTCCCACCCGATCACGTCGGAGCTCATCGAAGGCTCGCACCTCGTGCTCGTGATGACGCCCGAGCACCGGGTCGAGATCCTGGCCGACTATCCGGACGCGGCGGGCCGCGTCCACGTACTCACGAAGTTCGCCGACGAGGTGAACGGAAGTCCTGACGGCGTCGCCGATCCGATCGGCGGGAACCTCGCCGCCTACCGCAAGACCTACATGGAGCTGACGGGTCTGATCGACGCCGCCATGCCGAGGATCCTTCAGCTCATCGAAGAGGAGACTGCTCCATGATCCGCCAACTCGCGGAAGTCGATCCCCAGATCGCGGACGCCATCCGCGGTGAACTCAAGCGTCAGCGCAGCGGGATCGAGCTCATCGCGTCGGAGAACTTCACCTCGCCCGCCATCCTGGAGGCGGTCGGTTCCGTCCTGACGAACAAGTACGCCGAGGGCTATCCGGCGAAGCGCTACTACGGTGGCTGCACGTTCGTCGACGAAGTGGAACAGCTCGCGATCGACCGGGCCAAGGAGTGCTTTGGCGCGCAGCACGCGAACGTCCAGCCGCACTCGGGGGCGAGCGCGAACCTCACGGCGTACTTCTCGATCCTGGAGCCGGGCGACAAGATCCTGGGGCTGAACCTCGCGCACGGCGGGCACCTCACACACGGGCTCGCCGTGAACTTCAGTGGACGCTTCTTCGACGTCGCGGCCTACGGCGTCTCGCCCGAGACGAAGCGGATCGACATGGAAGACGTCGCTGCGAAGGCGCGCGAGCACAAGCCGAAGCTGATCGTGGCGGGCGCGAGTGCGTACGCCCGGACGCTCGACTTCCCGCGCTTCCGTGAGATCGCCGATGAAGTCGGGGCCAAGCTGATGGTCGACATGGCGCACATCTCGGGGCTCGTCGCCGCGGGAGTGCACCCAAGCCCGGTGCCGCACGCACACATCGTCACCTCGACCACGCACAAGAGCCTGCGCGGACCCCGGAGCGGGTTCATCCTCTCGGACGAGGAGCACGGCGCGGGCATCGACAAGACCGGGTTCCCGGGGATGCAGGGCGGCCCGCTCATGCACGTGATCGCGGCCAAGGCCGTCTGCTTCCACCTCGCAATGCAGCCGGAGTTCAAGGAGTACCAGCAGCAGGTGGTGCGGAACGCAAAGGCGCTCGCACAGACGCTCCTCCAGCGCGGCTACGACGTCGTCTCGGGCGGCACGGACAACCACCTCTTCCTCCTCGACTTCTCGGAGAAGGGGTTCAGCGGGAAGAAGGCGGAGCGTTGGCTCGAGGCGGGCGACCTCACCGTCAACAAGAACACGGTGCCGTTCGATCAACGCTCTCCGTTCATCACGAGCGGCGTCCGGATCGGGACTCCGGCCGTGACGACGCGCGGGATGAAGGAGAAGGAGATGGAGGTCATCGGCGGCTGGATCGCCGAGCTGCTCGACTCCGAGGGAGACGAGGCGGTCGCGGCGCGCGTCAAGAGCGCGGTCCACGATCTCACCGCGACCTTCCCGCTCTATCCGGGGCTCGAAGGCTAGCAGGCTGGGGAAGAGCCTGGAGCATTCGCGAGACGCTTTGGCAGGGTGATTGCACGTTCCTGTGTGAACGGGAACGGGGGGACGTGTTGCGCCCGATCTGGGGAGTTCTGGGATCCGACCGGCCCGTTCGGTCGGGACAGCGATCAGAGCGGGCGGGACCTCGATGAGTCTCGCTCCCCAGAAGGGGAAGGTCAGATGACCTTTTCAGGAGACGGGCACGGATCGGGAACCTCACGCTTCGGAATGCGTACATCGGCCGTTGGCGAAAAACTCTGCCGGACGGTTCCGGAGGCGCCAGGTGACGGACGAGACGAGAGCCGGCAGGACGAGCCGGACCGGGCCAGAGGAGGAGGAAGCGGTGCATCCTGAGATACGCGAGATCCAGGCGGCGGTGGAGCGGGAGTCCGAGATCACACGGAGTCTGCTCGCGGAGATGAACAAGGTCGTGGTCGGCCAGAAGCATCTCCTCCAGAGCCTCGTGATCTCTCTACTCGCCGACGGACACATTCTCCTCGAGGGCGTGCCCGGACTCGCCAAGACCCTTTCGGTGAAGACGCTCGCCCAGGCGCTCGACGTTCCGTTCTCGCGGATCCAGTTCACGCCGGACCTCCTGCCCGCGGATCTCACGGGAACGCTCGTCTACAACCCGAAGACGGGGGAGTTCGACACGCGGAAGGGGCCCGTGTTCGCGAGCGTCGTCCTCGCGGACGAGATCAACCGCGCGCCTGCGAAGGTGCAGTCCGCGCTCCTCGAAGCGATGCAGGAGAAGCAGGTCACCCTCGGGCAGGAGACCTACACGCTCCCCAAGCCGTTCCTCGTGCTCGCGACGCAGAACCCGATCGAGCAGGAAGGGACCTATCCGCTTCCGGAAGCCCAGGTCGACCGGTTCATGCTGAAGCTGCGGGTCGACTATCCGAGCAAGGACGAAGAGCGGCAGATCCTCGCCCAGATGTCCGGGACCCGTCTCCCAGAAGTCCGTCCGGTGGCCGACGCGGCCAGGATTCTCGGGCTCCGCGACGCGGTCCGGATGATCTACATCGACGAGAAGATCCGGGAGTACGTGCTCGATCTCGTCGCCGCCACGCGCCGTCCCGAGGACTACGGGCTCAAGGTGAAGGAGCTGATCGCATTCGGCGCTTCGCCCCGGGCCGGGCTCTTCCTCCTCCAGGCCGCGCGGGCCCATGCCTTCCTCGAAGGCCGTGCCTACGTGACGCCCGAGGACGTGAAGGCGCTCGCGCTCGACGTCTTCCGGCACCGGATCCTCATCACCTACGAGGCGGCCAAGGAGGTCACGTCCGAGGACCTGGCGCGGAAGATCCTAGACCGTGGCCGTGCCGTGATCCGGGAGCGCACCGGAATGGAACGGAATCGAGATAGTTGAGTCGATCCGAAAGACGACCTCTTCTGGTCGTCGGAGCCGCGCGTCTCGCCGCGAACGAGGACGACGAAGAGGCCGCGCTCCGCGTGCTTCGCGGCGTGCGCCGGATCGAGCTGGGCAGTCGCCGTCTCGTCCAGGACATCTTCGGCGGCGAGTATCACTCCGCGTTCAAGGGGCTCGGCATCGAGTTCTCCGAAGTGCGGGAGTATGTCCCCGGGGACGACGTCCGGACGATCGACCGGAACGTCTCCGCGCGGATGCAGAACCCGTTCGTCAAAGTCTTCCACGAGGAACGGGAGCTCTCGGTCGTCTTCCTCGTGGACCAGTCCGCCTCGACCCGGTTCGGTTCGAAGGATCGGAGCCGCGCCGAAGTCCAGGCCGAGCTCGTCGCGACGCTCGCCTTCTCCGCGATCGCGAACGGCGACAAGGTCGGGTGCTGCCTCGTCACGGACCGGGTCGAACAGTGGGTGCCGCCCGGCAAGGGACGGAGCCATGTCCTCCGCGTCGTGCGTGAAGTGCTCTTCGGGCGTCCGGCCGGACGGAAGACGTCGCTCGCCGAAGGGCTCGAGCTGATCGCGCGGATCCAGAAGCGGCGGAGCATCGTCTTCGTCGTCTCGACTTCCTCGACCAAGGCTACGAGACGGCACTCGCGGTGACCGCGCGTCGCCACGATCTCATTCCGCTCGTCCTCATCGATCCGGCGGAACGCGAACTTCCGAACGTCGGCCTGGTCGAGGTGGAAGACCTCGAGATCTGTCCGGCGCACATCGACACGTCCGACCGCGCAACGCGGGAGAACGGCGGCCCGGTTCCACCGTCGACTCGAAGTCGACCTCCCGGACTCGATGCGACGGGCGGGCGTCCAGCCGGTGTTGCGCTCCGATGGACGGTGACTACATCCAACCGCTCCACCGCTACTTCCAACGCCGATCCGGCGCCGCGCGGAGGGCAGGTGATGCGGGCGCGGCTCTCGCACTGCGCGTTACTGCTCGCGGCCGGCCCTGCGCGCGCGGAGTGGACGCCGACGGCCGCGCTCCAGTTCCGCGCGGAGATCGTCCCCGACACGCTCACGGTGGGCGACCCGATTGCGCTCGTCCTCGAAGGGTCTGCTCCCGCCGGCGGTGAGCTCCTCGTCCCGAGCTTCGCGGACTCGGTCGGGCCGTTCACGTTGCTCGGCAGCGAGGACCTGCCGGTCGCCGCGGAGAAGCGGGCGCCGGGGGAGGATGAGCTGCGCGTTTCGTTCTCGCGTCGGCTCCGACTCACCGCGTTCCGGACCGGGCGGATCGGCCTGACGCCGATTCCACTTCTCTGGGTCTCGGCCGAAGGGGATACGTTCGTCGCGTACAGTGACTCGCTCCTCGCGACGGTGGCGAGCGTCCTCCCGGACTCGGTGGTCGCGAAGATCGGCGCCGGAGACCAGCAGGGCGCACTCGCGCAGATCCGAGATGCGAAGGGACCGGAGGAACTCGTCCCGTCGCGGCTCTGGCTCTGGATCCTGCTCGGAGCGGTCGCGGTCGCACTGCTCACGTGGCTCGCGCTCCGCTATCTTCGGAGGAAGCCAACCGCAGTGGAGCAGCCGATCGCAAAGCCAGCAGCGCCGAAGCTGCCTCCGGAGCTCGCGTTCCGGAAGGGACTCGACGCGCTCGTGGCGAAGAAGTTCGTCGAACAGGGCGAGTTCAAGGAGTACTACGCCGAGCTCTCGCTCCTCCTCCGCCGCTACGTGGAAGGACGGTTCGGCATTCCCGCGGTCGAGGAGACCGAGCGCGAGATCGTCGATGCGGTACGCGCCGATCGGAGATGGAACGCCGCCGACGTCGACTGGCTCCGCAGGTGGCTCCGCGAAGGAGACCTCGTCAAGTTCGCGAAGATGGACCCCCTCGCGGCCGACGCGGCGCGCGCGGCGGAGGAAGCGTCGGAGTGGGTAGCGCGGTCGACGAAGGAAGCCGCGGAACGAGCGCGGGTCGAGGCGATGTCCCTACCGCCGGTTCCGCCCACGCCGCCGGCGCCCGCCGCATCGCCGGTTTCGTCTGTCTCGCCAGTTCCGTCTGTCTCGCCGGTTCCGACTGTGCCGCCGGTTCCGCCCACGCCGCCGACGCCCGCCGCATCGCCGGTTTCGTCTGTCTCGCCAGTTCCGCCCGCGCCCTCGACGTCGCCTACGCCATCCGTGCCGTCGCCCGGGGAGGAGCCGCGATGAGCTTCGCCTATCCGCAGCTGCTCTGGCTCCTCCTGCTGCCGCCGCTTCTCTTCGCCTGGCGTCACTACCGGCGTCGCCGGATGAACGCGCCGGTCGCGTTTTCGAGCGTGGACGTCGTGCCGGCACGGAGGACCTGGCGTACGGTCGGCGCGGCTGCCCTACCCTGGCTCCGCCTCGCGTCTCTCTGCCTCCTCATCGTCGCGCTCGCGCGTCCGCGGACAGGGGAGAACGAGGTGGAGGTGACGAGCGAGGGGATCGACATCGTCCTCGCGATCGACATCTCGTCGAGCATGAAGGCGGAGGACTTCCAGCCGAAGAACCGCCTCCACGTCGCGAAGGAGGAGGCGAAGAAGTTCGTGGCGGGGCGGAAGACGGACCGGATCGGGCTCGTCGTCTTCGCGTCGAACAGCTTCACGCAGTGTCCCCTCACGACCGACTACGCGGTCATCGACCGCCTCATCGACGAGATCGACTTCGGCGACATCCAGGACGGGACTGCGATCGGGATGGCGATCGCGAACGGCGTCAATCGCCTCAAGGACGTGGAGGCGAAGAGCCGCGTCCTCATCGTGCTGACGGACGGACGGAACAACGCGGGGACGATCGACCCGATCACTGCCGCGGAGCTCGCGCACTCGCTCGGTGTTCGTGTCTACACGATCGGAGTCGGGGATCGGGACGAGGCTCCGTTCCCGGTCGAGGATCCGGTCTTCGGCAAGCACTACGTCTCGATGCCGGCCCAGGTCGACGAAGAGACCCTGACCCAGATCGCGGACATCACGGAAGGGAAGTACTTCCGGGCGACCGACGCGGAGTCGCTCGCCGGGATCTACTCACGGATCGATGCGCTGGAGAAGACCGTGATCGAGACGCGGGAGTGGGTGAACTACTCGGACGTCGGGAACCGGTTCCTCCTTCCCGCGCTCGGACTCCTCCTCCTCGAACTGGTCACTGGACTCGCATTCCTCCGGCGTCTGCCGTAGCGCGAGGGAAGGAACGATGAGATTCGCAGCCCCGGAATTCCTCCACCTCCTCTGGATCCTTCCGATCCTCGGGATCTGGTGGATCTTCCGCATCCGGCGGGCCGAAGCGGACCTGGCCAGGTGGTGCGGACATCCGCTCTGGTCCCGCATGGTGCCGGACCGGCGCGTCTGGGCCCCGTACGTGAAGGCGGTGCTCGTACTCCTGGCCGGCGCATTCCTTGCGGTGGCAGCGGCGCGTCCCCAGGTGGGCAGCCGGGTCGTCGAGATGAAGAAGTCCGGAATCGACGTGATCGTTGCGCTCGACGTCTCGGAGTCGATGCTCGCGGAGGATCTCTCGCCGGATCGGATCACGCGTGCGAAGCAGGAGATCGGATCGCTCATCGACCGACTGAAGGGCGACCGGATCGGTCTCGTTGCCTTTGCCGGCGACGCGTTCGTCCAGTGTCCGCTCACGCTCGACTACGGCGCGGCCCGGATGTTCCTCCGCTACATGGATACGGGGCTCGTCCCGATCCCAGGGACCGCGATCGCGCGGGCCGTCGACGTGGCGGTGAAGGCGCACGAGGTGTCGGACGCCGAAGACTTCCAGGCCGTCGTTCTGATCACGGATGGTGAGGATCACGAAGGCGACGTCCAGGCCGCGGCGGAGCGCGCGGTGGACGCGGGCGTCAAGGTGTTCGCGGTCGGCATCGGGACCGCGAAGGGTGAGCCGATCCCGGTCCGCGACGCCCGCGGGAACGTGAAGGACTACAAGCGGGACCGGAACGGTGAGGTCATCCTGACGAAGTGTGACGCGGCCACGCTCGAAGCACTCTGCCGGACCACGGGCGGGCGTTACTTCGACGGTGGCTCCGGTGGACTCGCGCTCGACCGTCTCTACGAGGAGATCGAGTCGATGGAGGAGCGCGAACTCGAGGGCGGTTGGGCCACGGAGTTCGAGGACCGGTACGGCTACTTCGTCGCGGCCGCGCTCTTCCTCCTCCTCCTCGACTGGCTCATCGGAACGCGGAAACGGTTCGGGCGTGCCCGACGGCGTCTCCTTCGTGTGGCGACGGCGACGGCGACGACCGCGACGCTGCTCCTGGGTCTGACGGGACTCGGCGTCGGTGGATCGTCCGCCGCATGCGAAGGGTCAGGCGCGAGCGGCTGGTCCGGCGGAGCGCCGGGTGTGGGCATTGGTGCTTCCCGTGTCGGCTTCGGTGCCATCGCACGCTGGTTCGGCCCCACCGACGCCTACGCCGACGAAGGCACCTCCGCCTATGGGAAGGGTGAGTTCGAGGCGGCGCGCGACTTCTACGAGGCCTACGGGCGGGAGAATCCGGACGACCCGCGCGTCGACTACAACCTCGGGACGACGCTCTATCAGACCCGCGAACTCGATCCGAGCGAGTCGTCCCTCCAGCGCGCCCTCCGTGCCGACGATCCCAAGCTCCGCGCCCGCGCGTTCTACAACCTCGGAGACGTGCAGGTGAAGAAGGGTGATCTCGAGGCGGCTCGTGAGGTCGTTCCGGATGGCGTGATCCACGACCCGAGTGATCGCGACGCCAAGACGAACTTCGAGATCGTCGACCGTCTCCTCCGCGGTCCTCCCGACTCGTCGCAGCAGAACCAGGACCAGAATCAGGATCAGCAGAACCAGGACCAGCAAGACCAGCAGAACCAGGATCAGCAGCAGGACCAGCAACAGCAACAGCAACAGAATCAAGGATCAGCAGCAACAGGACCAGGATCAGCAGGACCAACAGAGTCAGGACCAGCAGGACCCGCAGGATCAGGACCAGAACCAAGACAGCCAGGATCAGCAGCAGGATCAGGATCAGCAGCAACAGCAGGACCAGGAGCAACAGGACCAGCAGCAAGGTCAGGACGACCAGCAGCAGGATCAGGGGCAGCAGGATCAGCAAGGACCAGGCCGAGCAGCCGCCTCCTGGAGGCGAGGGCAGGAAGAGCTCCCGATCAGCCCCGAGGAGGCCCGTCGTCTGCTCGAAGCACTCGGGCAGCAGGAGATGCAGCTCCAGGCGGAGCGGATGAAGGCGGCCGCGAAGACGAGGAAGGTGGAGAAGGACTGGTGAGCGTGATGCAGAACGCTGCTGCTCTGTGCGCTCGCCTGGTCGTCCCGTCCTGGGTCTGGGCCGCATCCGTACAGCTTGCGGTTCGGCCCCAGGCCGCGCAGGTGAGACGGTCGATCGAGGCTCGGGGTGACGATCGAGGGCGCGACGTCGATCGACGGAGCCGCGCATTCCGCCGGTCGACGGGCTCCGCTTCCGCCGGGCCGGGCAGCAGACGAACTTCTCGCTCGTGAACGGCAAGATGAGCCGTTCGATCACGTTCAGTTCCTCGTCCAGGGCGACAAGGCCGGCGAGTACACGGTCGGTCGGTCGAGGTGCAGGTCGGCAAGGAGACGCTCCGGAGCGGGAAGTCGAAGCTCCAGATCGTCGCGGCCGGGACGCCTCCACCTGCGTCTGAAGGAGCCGGTTCGGCCGCGCCCGGTGGCGGTTTCGCGGGTGCCGATCCGGTCTTCGTCGAAGCGAAGATCGACAAGGCCAAGGTCTACGCGGGGCAGCAGGTCACGCTCCGCCTCCGCTTCTGTCAGGCGGTCGGATACCGCGTGCTGGAGACGCAGCTGGAGACGCCTCCGTCCACGCAGGGGTTCCTCCGCGAGGAAATCCCGCCCCAGCGGACGTCCACCGCCACGATCGACGGACGGACCTACCAGATCACCGAGCTCGTCTACGGGCTCTTTCCGACGCAAACCGGAACGCTCGAGATCGGCCCGGCCACGCTGCGCTGCGTCGTTCAGGAACGGCGCTCGCGCGGAGGACGGCGCGATCCGTTCGACCTCTTCGGCCTCTTCGAGGAACACGAGGTCGTGCTGAAGAGCCGTCCGGTGACGGTCGAAGTGATGCCGCTCCCGAGGCCGAAGCCAGAGACGTTCACCGGCGGCGTTGGCTCCTTCCGACTGCGCCCCAAGATCGACCGGACCGAGGTCGAGCAGAACGAACCGGTCACGCTCTCCTACACGCTCGATGGGGTCGGGAACATCGCCGCGATCGGCCCGCCCACGGTCCCGGAGATCCCGGGGTTCCGCACGTTCGACGGCGCGGCTCCGGTCGTGACCCCGTCCCATGACGACGACCGGCTCGGCGGCAAGAAGACGTTCCAGTTCGTGCTCGTGCCGGAAACGACCGGGCAACTGATCATCCCGCCGCTCGAGCTGTCGTACTTCCGGGTGCCGGGCGGCACCTACGAGACGCTTTCGAGTGACTCGGTCACCGTGTCCGTCACCCCAGGTACGGGAATCGCGGACGGCGGTCCGGTCACGCGGCTCGGATGGGACCTGCGCGCGATCCGGGACGACGCGAAGCTCCGCCCAATCGGAACGGGCGCGCCCTGGAGGCACGGATCGTTCTGGATGCTCGAGACCGGCCCGCTCGCGCTCCTCGCCGCGGCCTGGATCGCCCGTCGCCGGAAGGAACACGAGTACCTCCACCGCGATCGCCTCGCGCGGGAGCGCGCCCCGGGCCGGCTCCGGAAGGAGATCCAGGCCCTGGCGAAGGTGGACGCGGACCCCGCCGAACGGCTCCGTCGTCTCGACGAGATCTGGACCCGGTACGTGGAGACGCGTTTCGGCTTCGCCCTGCGCGGGCGGACCCGCACCGAGCTCAACGACCGCCTCCGCGCGGAGGGATTCCCCGATGGCGTCGTCACCCAGTTCGGAGAGCTGCTCTCCGCACTCGACTTCGCGCGGTTCGCCCCCGGAGATCCCGGGCAGACCGAGGACCTCCTGGAGCGGTCGCGTCTCGTCGCCGTGGAACTCGAGAAGCGTCCGGCATCCGGCGGGCAGAGGAACGGCCGGACCGGCCCGGGCGGGCCCGGCGTGACCGCGACGCTCCTTCTCGGCCTCGCACTCGCCGCCACCGCGGCCGTGGCGCAGGTCGGAACGTCTGCGCAGGCTCGATCGGGCGCGGACGCCGCGGCGGACACGGCCCACGACACGACGTCGGCCCTCGAAGGTGGAGCGCAGTCGGCCGACGCGGAACTACGTACCACCGCCGTCGGATCGAACGGGATCGAAGCCGCTCGCCTCAGCAAGGAAGAAGCCGAAGCGCTCTTCCTCGCCGGCAACGAGGCGTTCCGGGCGGGCGACGCGCGGCAGGCCGCCGACCTCTACCGGCAGGTGCTTCGCGGGGGGTACGAGTCTCCTTCCGTGTGGCTCAACCTCGGGAACGCGAGCTTCCGGGCGGGGGAGAAGGGCCGTGCCGTCCATGCCTACGAGAGTGGGCGTCGGCTCGCGCCCGGGGACCCCGACCTCCAGTCGAACCTCGAGCTCGCGCGCCGGGACATCGAGAGCGCGCCCGAGGTGGAGAGCAACGCCGTCCTCGAGGCCCTGGCGGCCTCCAGGGATCACTTCCCACTCCGTCGCGCACTGCCCTGGGTCACCGGGATCTGGTGGGCTCTGGCCGCCTGGGGGGCCTGGCTGATCTACCGCCGCTCGATCGGTCGCGGAGGAATCTTCCTCGGACTGCTACTGGGCGTGGTCTGGATCGCCGGGCTGGCCTGGGTGGGCGTGCTCGCCATCCAGGCCGGGACCCGTCCGGACGCGGTCGTGGTCACACAGAGCGCGCCCGTGCGGAGCAATCCGGACGGAAAGGCGACGGTGGAGTTCCATCTGCCGGAAGGGACGCTCTTCCGCACCGGACGCGAGGCGCCCGGATTCGTCGAGGTGCTCTATTCGGACGAACTCCGTGGCTGGACGGACGTCGGCGGAACCGCCCGCGTGGGCCGCCCCTGAAGCCGGATCGCTCCCTCGCGCCCGGCAAAGTGCCGGATCTCGTCGACTCGACTTCGACGAGATCCGCCGAACTGCCAGCCGAGTCACGCCGGGCGACATGCTGCGGCATTTGCTGGTTGTCGGCCCTCGTCGGGCTTGGATATTCTCCGGAATCGAAGTCCGTTACGTTCCTGAATCTCTTCGCGAGGTTACGACCATCCTTAATTACTTCGATCCCAATCTGTTCTGTGCAGAGCTGGAGTCGTGGACCAAAGACGAAGTCCTGAGAGAACTGACCGATCGTCTGGTCCAGGGAGCTGGGGTCAAGGATCCCGACCTGCTCTTCGACATGCTC
>JAWKQE010000008.1:0-202974 GCA_041390305.1 Candidatus Eiseniibacteriota bacterium | reverse complement strand
CGTGGGCCAACTGGCCTTCACGAAAAGACAATCGCGCGGTCGACGCTTGCCGGGGGCGAAGACCAGGAAACGGCTCGGGGAAGGAGCTCTCTCCAATGCGCAGACCCATCATGATCCCGGCGATTCGCCTGTGGGCGGTCCTCGCCGTGTTCCTGTTTGCGGCGACCGCCTCGGCCCAGAGCCCTCTGGGTGGCGTGGGGACCATTTCCGGTAAGGTCATCGACCAGAACGGCAAGCCCGTGCCCTATGCGAGCGTCGTCCTGTTCGGTACCCAGTGGGGTGGAATGTCCGTGGACGACGGTTCGTTCACGATCATCAACATCCCCGCCGGAACCTACACGATGAAGGCCCTGATCATCGGCTATACCGAGGATCAGAAGGACGGCATCACGGTCATCCCAAACCAGACGGTGACGGTGAACTTCTCCGTGTCGGAAACGACGCTCGGCTCGCTCAACGAAGTCGAGATCACGGCGGAGAAGGAAAAGATCGACGTCAAGAGCACGAACACGTCTCACGACATCGACAGCAAGGACCTCGAGAGTCTGCCTGTGAACGAGATCTCCGAGGCGATCGGGCTCAAGGCGGGAGTCATCGCGAAGGGGGGTGAGCTCCACTTCCGCGGCGGCCGCTCCGGCGAGGTCAACATCATGGTCGACGGCGTCGCCGTGAAGGATCCGCTCCTCGGAGCCGGTGCCGCGCCGGCCACGCTCGCGGTGGAAGCCACCGAGACGATCATGGGCGGTCTCGACGCCGAGTTCGGAAACGCGCAGTCCGGCGTTATCAACTACACGACGAAGGAAGGTGGGCGGGAGTTCGAAGGTCAGCTCTACTACATGACCGACGACTACGGCCAGCCGGACAATACGTACGACAACCTCGACCGCGTCTTCCTCGGGGTCGGCGGTCCGAGCCCGGTCCGGAACCTCACCTACTACATCTCCGCCGAAGGAACGTTCTCGGACCAGTATCCCGCCACTCCGCGGGACCGGGGCCGGACGCGCATCCTCAACTTCATCTCGATCGGTGACCGGAAGAGCAACTCGCTCCGTCTCCAGTCGAAGCTCGCATTCAAGCCCGGCCCGAACTACAAGCTGACCGGCGAGTTCATCTTCAACAACACCCGGTCCGAGACCTACTACCACATGTGGAGCCGGGTCGGGTACGTCCAGACCTTCCGCGACACGACCCAGACCGGCGACGTCGCGATCCGTCACGGTCGCTGGTCCCCGACCAGGGTCGACGACACGTACGAGTACTACAACCCGGCAAACCACACGCCGACCAACATCAACCGGTTCAACCAGATGAAGTTCGTCTGGAACCACACGATCGACGAGTCCGCGTTCTACAACATCAAGATGGGCCGGAACTTCTTCTACAGCGACAGCCGCGTCTCCGACAAGACGGCCTGGGAGTACCTGGGCGATCGGGAACGGGACTTCTGGTACGACTACGTGGAGCGGGAGACCGAGCCGTACTTCGTGATCGCTGGGGACTATCCGACGCTCTCCCACCGCGAGACGATCGTCTACACGGTCAAGAGCGACTTCACGAAGAAGTACAAGAACCACACGATCAAGTCCGGAGTCGAAGCGCTACAACGACATGAAGTACTCAGGCTGACTCGGCCCTACAACACGAATGTGCGAGGGAGATCGGAGGCACCGGAATGCGTACCATCACTACTACAACCTCGGGAGGGCGCCTACTACCTCCAGGACAGGTGGGAGCACGAAGGGATGGTTCTCAACGTCGGCGTCCGCTACGACGTGTTCTCCGTGGGTGAGCAGCTCGATCGTCAACGTGGACGATCCGTCAAGCAGCAGATCTCGCCGCGCGTCGGAATCGCGTACCCGATATCCGATCGTGATGTGTTCTCGTTGTTCCACTACGGCCGGTTCTACCAGATCCCCGATCGCCAGTACCTCTTCGACAATCAGGACGCCTACGATGGTCGGGTCCGCGGGAACTTAGCCTGACGAACGACGAACGTTGCCTACCAGGCCGGTATCCAGCACCTCTTCAGCGACAACGTCTCGGGACTGTTCTCCGTCTACTACAAGGACATCTTCGGCCTCATCTCGACGGACAGCGCCGTCGGGTACGGTCAGGTGTCCGCCACGAACCAGTGGGTGAACCGCGACTACGCGTCGGCCCGTGGATTCGAGGCCACCCTCGCCCGGAGCTTCGCCAACGGATTCGGCGGCGAGCTCAACTACGGCTTCGGCGTCGCGACCGGAGTTGCGTCGGACCCGAACGCGAACGCGGTCGGGAACCTGACCTACAAGCCGATCTCCGAGCAGGCGCTGGACTGGGACGTTCGTCACACGTTCAGCGTCCAGGCGAGCTTCGCCGACATCGGCAACTGGAACGCGTCGTTCATCTGGCAGTACGAGAGCGGATTCCCGTACACGCCGGAGAGCCGCGACACCCGTGAGCTCCAGCCGGAGAATACGAACTCACGGCGCCTTCCGAGCACGACGTCGCTCGATATCCAGGCGCAGAAGTACTACCAGCTCTGGGGACAGCAGTTCAAAGTCTTCCTCCAGAGCCGGAACGTACTCGATGCGAAGAACATCACGACCCTCGCTCCGGGTAACTGGCCGAATCCTCCGGGGTCGATCGGGAACGACTATGCGATCTACTACACCGAGACGGGCCAGGGTGGCGGTGCGTACCTCGGCGACGACGTCGACGGTGATGGGATCGGTGACTGGGTGCCGCTGAACGACCCTCGCGTCTTCGGTGACCCGCGTAGCATCAAGCTGGGAATCCAGCTCGACTTCTGATTTCGATCGTAGTGAAGGGGAGTTCCTTCGGGGTTGGAACTCCTCGGACAAGGAGAAGGGGAGACATGCGGAACCTTTTGGACCGCTCGATCAAGGGAGTGGCACTCGCCGCAGTCGCGATCGTCAGTGCGCATGGCGTTTCGTGGGCGGAGGAGGAGTACAATCCCTACGGCACCCCCGGCGGAAAGTACGGGGGGCCGCACCCGCTCTTCGCGATAGCCGAACCGTTCATCTTCTACCACAACGTCGGTCTGCTGGAGCTCTTCATCTCCAACGTCGGACGTGTCGGAAACGGACAGCTGTCCGGTCTCTCCGATCAGGTCTCGGCGGGCTGGCGCGGCGGCGAGTATCTCTACATCGGCGCCATGTGGATCGGAGCCATCGCGAGCGACAACCTCGCCTACGTGTCGACGGGTGGCTACGAGTTCGAGCTCCTGCCCGAACTGAACCCGATCGATACGATCTACACGGCCTACGAGGGAATCTCGGGCGGGAACCGGCCGGGATTCTCGACCCAGCCGGACGACGACAACGACGGCGTCACGGACGAGGAGTTCCTCAACGGGATCGACGACGACGGCGACACTCTGATCGACGAGGACTACGCCGCCGTCTCCCAGCAGATGTTCTCCTGCCAGTACTACGACTACACGGAACTCGCGAAGTCGCGGAACCCCGAGCACCGTCCGCTCAACGTACGGGTGCAGCAGCGCAGCTACGCCTGGTCGACGAGTGGATCGAACGAGTTCGTCGGGTTCGACTTCGACATCGTCAACGATGGGTTCGAGACGCTCCGTCAGGTCTACCTCGGCTTCTTCGTGGACTCGGATGCCGGGCCGAAGGACGCAGAGGGCTACTGGACGGACGACGCGGTCGCGCTCTACTCGACCGACTCGCTCATCTCCGACCCGACCATCGGCGTGACGTGCGAGGACCGAGTCTCCCACGAGCAGATCAATTGCGGTGACAGCGAGTACAACCTCGACATCATGTACATGTGGGACGTTCCCGACGACGGGAACACCGCGACCGGTGGCGACGTGGACGGCTACTTCGGTGGCATGTTCCTCGGCCACACCACGGACGCCTTCGGTGTGCGTGCGCCGGCCGAGGTCGAGATGCACACGGCGCGGTTCTTCTCCGGAAGCAACCCGTATCCGGCGGGTGACCCGACGAACGACGCCGAGCGCTACGACCTCCTCCAGTCCGGAGAGCGGTCTCGCCGGCCGTCGCAGCAGCCGGGCGACTACCGGTACACCTTCGCGGCGGGACCGTTCGCCGAGGTACTTCCGGGGGAGCGCCTCCAGCTCCAGGTCGCGTTCGTCATCGGGTCCGGGAAGGACGGCAGCGATCCGGAACGCGATCAACGCGCAGCGGATCTACAACGGCGCCTGGAAGGACGTGGACCAGAACCTCGCGACCGGTGTCGACGGAGCGGAGACCTGTCTCCCCGCGCTCGCGCCGGGTGAGCCGCAGTTCTGGCGCGATCCCTGCGACTCCAACAACGTCACGCAGCGCACGATCAAGGAAGTGGACTGCGTCCCGGAGAACTACGTGGATGCGGACTGCAACTGCTGCACCCCGCTCACGGACGGAAACGAGACGCTCGTCCACTGGGTCGGCTCGGTCGCGCCTCCGCCTCCGGGGACGAACCTCGATCCGAACGACTGGGATTGGGACGATCCGGACGGCGATCCGAACGCCGCGTCGGGTATCGGGGTCTACGCCCCGGACGGCGACCGTCGGGTTGTCGTACAGTGGGACAACCTCAGTGAGCTGACGGCGGACGTGGCCTCCCGTTCGATTCTCTTCACGGGCTACAAGGTCTGGCGCGTGGAGGGCTGGAACCGGCCCGTGGGCGCCGTGGGTCCGGCTCCGACCGACTGGCAGCTCATCGCGGACCTCTCCTACCGTCCCGCCGACGGCATGGGTGAGGATTCCCCGAACTACCTGCCGAAGTACGCGGACGCTGACTTCGACTCGGCCGCGTGCCAGGAGGCCGGTGACTGCGAACTCGTCGTCACGGGCGCGACGGGCGCGGACTCGCTCAAGCAGTACCGTCCGGTCGGCTACTACACCTATGTGGACAGTGCCGGTCTCAAGAACGGGATGTACTACTTCTACGACGTGACGTCCTACAGCGTGGTGCCGCTCGACTCGACGAACACGACCGAGCTCGAGGGACTCCCCGCGGCGGTCGAGGCGCAGGCCGTCATCCCGAAGTGGGGCGCGGTCGAGTCCGGCAGCCTGGACGGCGTCTTCGTGGTGCCGAACCCGTACATCGCGGGTGGGGAAGCCAACGGCGGCAACCCGGACGGCTGGGACCTCGTTCCGAGCGACAAGGACCCGACGGGAACGCGCATCGCATTCGCCGGTCTTCCCGACCGGGAGTGCAAGATCAAGATCTTCACGCTTGCCGGTGACCTGGTGCGGACACTCAACCACGACGGTCGGAGCGGAACGGCGTTCTGGGATCTGATCAGTCGAAACGGCCAGGATATCGTCTCGGGCGTCTATCTCTACGCGATCGAAGCAGGCAACGACCACAAGATCGGCCGCTTCGTCGTCATCAAGTAAAGGCGGGGTTGATGGGAACGAGAGTTCGAAGGAGGTTCCCGGTGAAGAGGACGATCATCGCGCTCGGCTTCGCGCTGGCACTGGTCCCGGGGGTATCCCAGGCCGCGGAGGAGTTCGAGAAGGTAGGAACGATCGGCGTGCAGTTCCTCAAACTGGGCGTCGGCGCTCGTGCGCAGGCGATGGGCGGAGCGTTCGTATCCGTGGCGGACGACGCGTCTGCGATCTATTGGAACCCGGCTGGCATCGCTCGGATCAACCGGTCGGTCGTCAACGTCAACCACATGTCCTATCTGGCGGACATCAACTTCTCCCAGCTCGGCGCCGTGTTCGACGTCGGCTTCCTGCCCGGGAAGGTCGCGGTCAATGCGCGGGCTCTCTACATGGATGCCCAGCCGGTTCGTACCGTGTTCCGTCCCGAGGGGACGGGGCAGTCGTTCGACTCGGGTGACCTGGCCGTCGGGCTCACCTACGGACGCTCGTTCACGGACAAGTTCTCCACGGGGATCTCCATGAACTACGTCCAGAGCTCGCTCGCGCCGGGCTACTCGGAGTCTGGGTACTGCTTCGACTTCGGTACGCTCTACGACACGGGATACCGCAGCCTCCGGATCGGGATGGCCATCCAGAACATCGGAAGCGATCTCAAGTTCATCGACGACACGGTCAAGATGCCCACGGTGTTCCGGGTCGGGATGTCGATGAACCTCTACGAGTCGGATGCCCATCTCTTCACTATGGCAGGCGAGTTCAGCCACCCGCCGGACAACAAGGAGCGGGCGAGTTGGGGCGCCGAGTACGGCTTCAAGGAGTTCTTCTTCGCCCGGGGCGGATACCAGTTCCGGTACGACCTCGAGAGTTACTCCGCCGGCCTCGGATTCAAGGTCGCGACGGGCTTCAACTCCGAGTCGCGGGTCGACTACTCGTACACGGACATGGCCGAGATCGGGACGGGCGTCCACCGGATCTCGATCGACTTCCGCTTCTAGCAGCGGGCCCGGGGGCCCTCCCGAGCCGGCTGGCAGGCCGAGGACAGCTTTCGTAGCCACGGGGCGTCCCGTTCCGATCACGGGGCGGGACGCGCGCGGCCTTACCGAAACCGGGGATTCGGACCGGACTTGGGCCTCGAAAGGGTCCGGAGGAGTCTCCCTGATGATCCAGCCGTTTCTCCCCATTCTCCTCTTCCTCGCGGTGTGGCCGCTCAGCGGTGAGGATCCGCTTTCTTCCACGTTTCCGGCCGAAGCGACGGGGAACATCCGATTCCAAGCCGATGTCGTTCTCTTCGAGGAGGACGGCCGGATCGCGCCCGAGGTGACGATCGCCATTCCTCGCGATGCGCTCGGGGCAGAGGAGTCCGACTCCCTCCGGATCCGGGTCGCTGTCGCCATGCTCGATCACGACGGGCAGCCGCGGGCCGAGTACCAGACCGAACTCCCGCTCGATCCCGATTCCACCGCCGGTCCGACCTCCACGTTTCCGGTCCCGGAGCGTTGGTTGCGCCTCCATCCGAAGTGGTTCGAGGGAACCCGTGGAGTCCGGATCACGGTCGAGGACGTGACCCGCCTCAAGATCGGACTGCTGGACAAGCTGCGTGGTGAACACCCTCGTGGAGTGGTGGAGGGCCGGCTCCTCTGGCCGATGCGCGCGGACGGAGCGCGGCCGGACGACCCAGACAGCCTGCATGATCCAGACGGTCCGGGTGGCGCGGACTCTCCCGGCGGCTCCGGTGCTCCAGGCGGCTCCAACGCTCCGGATGGTCTCGGTGCGGCGGGCGGCTCGGGTGGTCCTGCCGATCCCGGTGCGGCGGGCGGCTCGGGTGCTCCGGACCGATCGAACGCAGTCACCGAGAACGAGCCCGACGATACCTTCGGCGGCGGCGAGCCGGGATGGCTGGAAGCGGACGAGACGAAGGGGCTCCTCATCAGCGGACTGTTCTTCGCCTGGGCGCAGGCCGAGGGGGCGCCTTCCGCGGGGCTACCCGGCTTCCGAAGCGTCCGGGCTCGGCTCCATCCGAACCCGTTCCGGTACTACGGGCTCCACCAACGTGTGATGACGGTCTACTGGGAGCGGTACGGACTCCCGACAGGCGTGGAGGCCGGAGATCCGCTCGTGCTGGTCCACGAGATCTTCGCGACTCGAGACGGGAGTTCCGTCGTGGAGACGCGCAGCGACGTCACCGCGTCCGCCGAACCGCGCTGGGAGCTGCAACGGTTCGACGTCTCGAAGCTCGCGAGCGGTGGGTACCGTCTCGAGGTGCGGATCGAGGACTCCTCCGGGGCCGTACTGGCCTCGACGGACGGCGACTTCCAGGTGGTCTGGGAGGAGAGGCGCTGGACCCAGGACGAACAGACGTTGTTCCGCTACGCCGAACTCCTCCTGCTCAGCCGGGCGGAGAACGACTCACTCCTCATCATGGACCGCGGCGCGCAGGAGGACTTCCTGCGGCGGTTCTGGGATCGCCTCTGGCCCACGGCTCCCGGTGAGCCCAACCCGCGCGAGCAGGAGTTCCTCCGCCGGATCGAGTACGCGAACCACGAGTTCGGCACGAAGCATCGGGAGGGGTACCGGACCGACCAGGGACGCGTCTTCATCCGGTTCGGACCGCCAGACGAGATCTCCTTCAACCTCAACCCCCAGGACCGGAGCTCCTCGCCTATGTGCTCCCCGATGAGATCGACGATCCGGGCGAGAGTCTGGAGGCGCGGCTCCGGCAGACGAAGCGCCGCAGTGTTCGGGACAACCGCGCCTACCTCGTCTGGGACTACTTCTTTCCAGGGCGACCCGCTCATTCCCGAGTTCGCGGGGATGCAGCACGGCCTCAAGTTCATCTTCGTGGACGAGATGGGCGCGGGAGACTTCGTCCTCGTCTACTCGAACCTTCCCGGGAATCTGCGCTGACCGGACCGCCGTGGTGGTGGCGCCCCTTTCCTTGATGTACCGTTCCTGCCCGGAGTGGCGGCGCGTCCGCCCGTAGGCTGGGCGCCGAACGGCGTGGAGAGGAGGACTGGTCGTGGAACGGATGTCGGTTCGGGATGTCGACCCGCGGGACAAGCGGGTGTTCGTACGGGTTGACTTCAATGTCCCTCTGGACGGCGAACGAGTCGCGGACGACACGCGGATCCGGGCGGCTCTCCCCACGATCGAGTATCTGCTGGACCGCGGTGCCAAGGTCGTCCTCGCTTCGCACCTGGGGCGGCCGAAAGGAACGGTGAATGCGAAACTCTCCCTCCGGCCGGCCGCGGTTCGGCTCTCCGAACTCCTCGGACGGGACGTCGCCTTCACGACCGAGTGCGCGGGCGGCGACGTGGAGGCGGAGGTCGCGAAGCTCGCCCCGGGTGCGTGTCTCCTCCTCGAGAACCTCCGCTTCCACGCGGAGGAGGAGAAGAACGATCCCGCGTTCGCGAAGCAGCTGGCGGCGCTGGCCGACGTCTACGTGAACGACGCCTTCGGGACGGCCCACCGTGCGCATGCGTCCACGGAAGGGATCACGCGCTTCGTCCGTCCGTCCGTCGCGGGGTTCCTCATGGAGTCGGAGCTGCGCTACCTGGGTGGGGCGCTCGAATCTCCGGAGCGCCCGTTCGTCGCGGTTCTCGGTGGTGCCAAGATCTCCGGGAAGATCGACGTGATCGAAAACCTACTTCCCCGCGTGGACCAGTTGATCGTGGGGGGAGCGATGATGTTCACGTTCTTCAGGGCGCAGGGCCTCGGGACCGGAACGTCGCTCGTCGAGGAAGACCGGATCGAAATGGCGAAGTCGCTCCTGGCCGGGCCGCACAGCAGCAAGCTGGTGCTCCCGGTGGACACGAGAGTCGCGGCCGACATCTCGGGCTCCGACGCGGGTGCCATCGTCGGCGTGGACGCGGTTCCCGCCGACCGGATGGGCGTCGACATCGGGCCCGCCTCGATCGAGCGATACGCCGGGCTCCTCGCGGCGGCCAGGACGATCGTCTGGAACGGGCCGATGGGCGTGTTCGAGGTTCCGGCCTACGCGGAGGGTACGTTCGCCGTGGGGCGCGCGATTGCGCAGGCGACGGATTCGGGCGCAACGAGTGTGGTGGGTGGCGGGGACTCCGCGGCAGCCGTGCACGCGGCCGGACTCGCGGAGAAGATGTCGCACATCTCCACCGGCGGCGGGGCTTCCCTCGAGTTCCTCGAAGGCAAGGAGCTCCCGGGTGTCGCGGCCCTCGACCGGAAAGGAGCCGCCTCGTGATCGTCGCCGGCAACTGGAAGATGCAGAAGACGTGCGGAGAGGCACGTGCCTGGGTCGAGGATCTCCTCGAAGCATCGAAGAACGTCTCGACGGTGGTGCGGATCCGTGTCTATCCGTCGTTCATCGCGCTCGATACGGTGGCGCGCGCGGCTGCGGGCTCCCGGCTCGAGGTCGGAGCGCAGAATCTCCACCCGGAGCGATCCGGTGCGTTCACGGGGGAGATCTCGGCGCCGATGATCCTGGACGCAGGGGTCGAGCGGGTACTCATCGGACACTCGGAGCGGAGGCACCTCTTCCACGAGGACGACGGGTTCCTCGCCAAGAAGGTGAGGGCGGCGCTCGGCTCGGGGCTCCTGCCGCTCTTCTGCATCGGAGAGGATCTGGCCGAGCGGGAGGGAGGGCGGACCACCGAGGTCCTGACCCGACAGATCGAGCGGGGGCTCGGTGAACTCGCTGCCAGCGACGCGGCCCGTCTCGAGATCGCCTATGAACCGGTGTGGGCGATCGGCACGGGCAAGGTGGCCACGACCGAGCAGGTAGCGGAGGCACACACAGGGATCCGGGAGGTGCTGGGACGGCTCTGGGGTGCCCCGGGCAGGGAGGTTCCCCTCCTCTACGGCGGGAGCGTCAAGCCGAGCAATGCGGCCGAAATCCTGGCATTGCCGGCCGTGGACGGCGTCCTGGTGGGGGGGGCGAGTCTCGAGGTTCCGGGCTTCATCGCCATCGCGGAACAAGCGGAGAAATGCGCTTGACGGTCTCGCGCTACCGCTGCTAGCTTCCCAGCTTACGTCACTGGGAGGTTTGCTTCGGCAATGTACGGATTTCTCGTAGCTCTCTTCGTCATCGTCTGTTTCTTCCTCGTCGTAGTCGTGCTCATGCAGTCCGGCCGTGGCGGGGGGCTATCCGGTGCCTTCGGTGGCGGCGGTGGGAACCAGACTCTGTTCGGTGGGCGCGGGGCCGTCGACTTCCTGGGTAAGGCGACCTGGATTCTGGGCGGTGCGTTCATGACGCTCGCTCTGATTCTCGCGCTCCTCTCGTCGTCGGACGACCCGAATCGGAAGAGCCTGATCGAGAAGCGTACGGGGTCCACCCCGCTCGCACCTCGCAGCAACACGACCGAGACGGTTCCGGCTACGAACGTGCCTGCGACGCAGGGAACTCCGTCCGCACCGGCTACGGGTCAGGATGTACCCGAGCCCGCGACCGAGGGTTCCGGCACGTCCGGCCAGTAGGAGATCCGACCGGAGGGAACGCAGCAGAGTTTTGGGCCGAGGTGGTGGAATTGGTAGACACGCACGCTTGAGGGGCGTGTGGGGAGACCCGTGCGGGTTCGAATCCCGCTCTCGGCACCATAAACACTGATGCGTGGACCGAAGCCTGCCCGGGGTCCCGCTGCTGTCCTGCTCTTCCGGTTCCTCGCACTCCTGCTGCTCTGGCTGCCTCTCGTCTTCCTATCGATCGAGGCGCTCTACCGTTTCCGGCTCCACCATATCGGTTCCCGAAACGAGCATGTCGTTGAGGGAAGGCAGCAGCTGCTGGGATTCGCGGCGGCCCTCGACTCCACGCTCTGGGAGAAGCCGTTCTACTCCTACCGGCCGTCTCATTCGATCGAACGAACTGTTCTGGGACGAGAGTTCGAGTTCCGAACGGATGCGCTCGGTTTCCGAAACGACCCGATCGAGCACCCCAAGCCCGACAGTATCTACCGGATCGTCTGTGTGGGAGGCTCGACCACCGTCTCCGGGTGGACGAATGAGTCGACGTACCCGTCGCGCCTCGAGGCTGCGCTCCGCGACACCCTGGAGACGGAGCGGATCGAGGTCCTGAACTGCGGGGTCTCCGGGTACACCGCCCAGGCGGAACGACGTCGAATCGACGACTATCTCGCGTACGAACCGGATCTCCTACTCGAGTACAACGGAGTGAACGACCTCTGGGAGACTCTCGAAAGGCAGGAGAGGCGACTGGGCCGCTGGAAGTCGCTTCTCGCCCGATCCCTCTTCCTCAGAACGCGGTTCTCATCCTGGTTCCTGCCGGACGACGTCACCCTCGGGGAGTTGCTCGATCGGCAGACCATCCGCCCTCTCGGCAGGATGGCGGATGCCGCCCAGCAGGAGGGGGTGGAGGTTGCGTTCGCAACCTTCCTCCGGCCTGACGTCGAGTCGGCCGGCCGCTCCGAGTGGGAGTTCCTCTGGTACGACCTCCACCACGGCTGGCCGGGCCAGCTCGTCGTTCCTGAGACCTACGCGGGGTGGATCGACCTCTACAACCAGAGGCTCCGCGCTCTCTGCCGGAAGCGAGGCCTACTCTGTGTCGACGTAGCGGCCCGCTTCTCCGGCCGGGTCGGTGCATTCCGGGACGTCTGTCACCTGAGGGACGAGGGGATCGAGGAGAAGGTGGATGCTCTGCTCACGCCGGAGTTCCTCGCCTATCTCCAGGCGGACCTCGAGTCGTCCGGGGCGGGCTCACGGCTCGGCCCAGACGCGCACACGGACACCGATACGGACAGCGATGGCGCGCCGGAACCCGGCCCGGACTCCAACTAACCCCCTGTCGTCGACAGCGTGACGATTAGGGACGCTAATGGAGTGTGGGCGGGGATTTCATCGCGCTAACACTTGAGGTAATCGCACAACTAACCGTAGTCTATCACCTTAGCTTATTGAGTGTTGGCACGGCAAACCGAGTCGGGGCCACGGCCTCTAGGCTTGGGGTGAGGAGAGCCGATGAGTTGGGTGAGTACCTTCTACGGTTCCTCGATCGGGAAGAAGACCATCGTCGCCGTAACGGGTGCGATCATGGTGCTGTTTCTGATCGGTCACATGCTCGGCAACCTCCAGGTCTTCGCCGGGCCGGGAACTGCAACCGAGCCGGCGAAGCTCGACGAGTACGCCGAACTCCTCCGCTTCGAGATCGGCATCCTCTGGGCGATCCGAGTCGCCCTCATCGACTCACCGTTGCGCTCCATGTCGTCACGGTCGTGAAAACTGAGGGCTGAGAACTCCGCCGCCCGCGGGCAGAACTACGCCGTCCGTCACTACCAGCGTGCGAATGCGTTCGCGTTCGATGTTCTGGGGCGGTCTCGCGCTTCGCCTACATCGTCTACCACATCCTGCACCTCACGGCCGGCGTGGCCCACGCGAACCTGTTCGAGCACGGTAATAATGCCCATGCGAACGTGATCCGAGCTTCCAGAATCCGCCTATCGCGGGCGTAAGAGGCCAGTGGTCGCGACCGTGTGTCTCTACTTCCACCTCTTCCACGGCACGGTGAGCCTCTTCCAGACTCTGGAGTGAGCCATCCGCGACATCTGGATGCGGTGGAGAAGTTCGGTCACGGACTCGCCGCGATCCTCGTGATCGGATTCGCGTCGGTTCCGATCGGCGTGCTCCTCGGTGTGGTGAAGTGAGCAACGGTCAGTCAGGGAGGGAAGAACAAGCTCGATGCCAAGATCCCGTCCGGGCCGATCGCGGAAAAGTGGGACACCCACCGCTTCCAGATGAAGCTCGTGAACCCGGCAAACAAGCGGAAGCACACCATCATCGTCGTCGGAACCGGCCTCGCGGGCGCGTCTGCCTCGGCGTCCATGGCCGAACTAGGCTACAACGTGCTCTCGTTCTGCTACCAGGATTCCCCCCGTCGCGCGCACTCGATCGCGGCGCAGGGTGGGATCAACGCGGCGAAGAACTACCAGAACGACGGCGACAGCATCTATCGGCTGTTCTACGACACGGTCAAGGGTGGTGACTACCGCGCGCGCGAAGCGAACGTCTACCGGCTCGCGCAGGTGAGCGTGAACATCATCGATCAGTGCGTCGCTCAGGGCGTGCCGTTCGCGCGCGAGTACGGCGGCCTTCTCGCGAACCGCTCCTTCGGCGGTACGCAGGTCTCCCGTACGTTCTATGCCCGCGGGCAGACGGGACAGCAGCTCCTTCTCGGTGCCTACCAGGCACTGGCCCGGCAGATCGACGCGGGCGGCGTGAAGCACTATTCCCGGATGGAGATGCTCGATCTCATCGTCGTCGACGGTTACGCGCGCGGGATCGTGACGCGGAACATGGTGACGGGGGAGATCCGTTCCTGGGTCGCCGACGCGGTCGTCCTCGCCACCGGCGGGTACAGCAACGTCTACTACCTGTCGACGAACGCGATGGGCTGCAACGTGACCGCCGCCTGGCGGGCGCACCGTCGCGGTGCCGGATTCGCGAACCCCTGCTTCACGCAGATCCATCCGACCTGCATCCCGGTTGCCGGTGAAGAGCAGTCGAAGCTCACGCTCATGAGCGAGTCGCTCCGCAACGACGGCCGGATCTGGGTGCCGAAGAAGAAGGACGAGACGCGTCCGGCCTCGCAGATTCCCGAGTCCGACCGCGACTACTATCTCGAGCGCCGCTACCCGTCGTTCGGAAACCTCGTCCCGCGTGACGTCGCGTCGCGCGCGGCGAAGGAACGGTGCGACGCAGGCTACGGAGTCGGCGCGACGAAGTACGGCGTCTACCTCGACTTCGCGGACGCGATCAACCGGCTCGGCCGGGAGGCGATCGAAGACCGCTACGGCAACCTCTTCGAGATGTACGAGAAGATCACGGCGGAGAATCCCTACGAAACTCCGATGCGGATCTATCCGGCGCCGCACTACACCATGGGTGGTCTCTGGGTGGACTACAACCTCATGACCACGGTCCCGGGCCTCCACGCGATCGGCGAAGCGAACTTCTCCGATCACGGAGCGAACCGCCTCGGTGCTTCGGCGCTCATGCAGGGGCTGGCCGACGGCTATTTCATCCTGCCCTACACCATCGGTCACTTCCTCGCGACGAACAAACTCGCGCCCGTCTCGGAAGACCATCCCGAGTGCAGGAAGGTCGAGGCGGAGGCCAAGGAGCGGATGCAGAAGCTCCTCTCGGCGAAGGGCAAGAGAACGGTCGACGACTTCCATCGTCAGCTCGGAAGGCTGATGTGGAACGAGGTCGGCATGAACCGGCGGAGGGAAGGCCTCGAGCGCACGATCCGCGAGATCCCTGCGATGCGCGAGGAGTTCTGGGCCGACGTCAACGTACCGGGGAGCGGCGACCATCTCAACCAGTCGCTCGAGAAGGCCGGCCGCGTGGCCGACTTCTTCGAGTTCGCCGAGGTGATGGCGCGTGACGCGCTCCTTCGCGAGGAGTCCTGCGGAGGTCACTTCCGCGAGGAACACCAGACGGAGGAAGGCGAGGCCAAGCGCGACGACGAGAACATGAGTTTCGGTGCGGTTTGGGAGTTCCAGGGAGTGGGGAAGGAACCGACCCTGCACAAGGAACCGCTCGAGTTCGAGTACTGCAAGCCGACGCAGAGGAGCTACAAATGAACCTCACGCTCAGGGTTTGGCGGCAGAAGGGCCCGAACGACAAGGGCGGCTTCGTGGACTATCCGGCGACCGACGTCAGTCCGGATAGCTCCTTCCTCGAGATGCTCGATCGCGTCAACGAGGATCTGGAACGTCAGGGACAGGAGCCGATCGCGTTCGACCACGACTGTCGCGAGGGTATCTGCGGCATGTGCTCGATGATGATCAACGGCTACCCGCACGGCCTCGAGAAGGGGACGACGGCGTGCCAGCTCCACATGCGTCACTTCAGCGACGGGCAGACGATCACGATCGAGCCCTGGCGGGTGAAGCCGTTCCCGATTCTGCGCGACATCATCACGGACCGGAGCGCGTTCGACCGGATCATCCAGGCCGGTGGGTACGTCAGCGTGAATACGGGTTCCGCGCCCGAAGCGAACAATATCCCGATCTCGAAGGAGATCGCGGACGCGGCGTTCGACGTCGCCGCCTGCATCGGTTGCGGCGCCTGCGCGGCGTCCTGTCCGAACGGAAGCGCGATGCTGTTCGTCTCCGCGAAGGTGACGCACCTCAACAGCCTGCCGCAGGGCGAGCCCGAGCTGCTCGAGCGGACACGCCGGATGGTGCAGCAGATGGACGCCGAGGGGTTCGGGAACTGCTCGAACCATCGGGAGTGCGAGGTGGCCTGTCCCAAGGAGATCGAGATGCGGAACATCTCCAAGATGAACCGCGATTTCATCCGCTCGAGCGTCTTCTCGCGTGTCTTCGGCACGAACGGGAAGTCCTGATCGAGATTCGGTGTGGTGGGGTGGTGACGCGGGGAGGGCTCTCCTCCCCGCGCCTTGGGCCACGAATTCCCGACGGAACTCCCTCTGCAACGCCCCTCGGAACGCCCGTCGTAACTCCCCGCAAGACTGTCTTCGGATCGCTCCACAGAACCGGCCGCCAGACAATTGACCAGACTCTCCTCCGGACTCTCCTCCGGACTCTCGACCAGTCTCTCCACCGGACTCTCCACGCCTTCTCATTCCCTGCTAGAGTCTCCCCGTGAGCGAGGCGACTAGGCAATCGTCCGAGACTTCGGTCGGCGCGGCGGGAGGCGTTCCCTGGATCCACGGGATTCGCACCCGTCTCTTCGTTGCGTTTGCTCTTCTCGCCTCCGCACTCACGCTTCTCCTCTCCTTCTGGATCGAGCGAGAGGCCCGCGGGGAACTCGAAGCCGAACTCACCTCGAAGCTCCACGCGGTGGGCGGGAGTGCCATCGCCGCGCTCCGTCCGAGCCTCGTGCCGGGGCTTCTCTCGTTCACCCCCGCACAGGCCGGCCTCCGGACCTACCGGGACGCGCGGAGCGAGCTGCGTGACCTGGCCGCCCGCACCGAGGTGAAGCGGATCTTCCTCGCCGACACGGAGGGACGCTCGTTCGTCGACACCGACGAGCGGGTGGGGATCGGGGACCCACTTCCGGAACTCCGCGCCCACCGGCCGGAGATGCGCTCGCTCCTCGCGGGAGAGCCGAGCGCGGCACCTCTCTTCACCGACGTCGATGGTGAGATCCGAAAGAGCGGTTACCTTCCCGTGGTGCTGGGGGACGACGTCGTCGGGCTCATCGGAGTGGAGGCGGACGCGACGTTTCTCGGCCAGGTGCGGAGCCTCAGGAACCGGATCCTCGCCGTTGGCGTGGTCGGCTTCGTGCTCGCGCTTCTTCTCGCCTTCCACCTCTCGCGGAGCCTCACCCGTCCCGTCGACCGCCTCGTCGAGTGGACTCGCTTCCCGCGGCGGGTGACCTCTCCGTCCCGTGCCCGGCGGTCGGACGGGATGAGATCGGAGAACTCGCGCGTACCCTCGAAGACGATGCGGTCCCACCTCGAGACCCAGGACCGTGAACTCCGTGCCATGATCTCCGGCGTCGCGCACGAGATCCGGAATCCGCTCGAGGGATGCGTCTCTACACGGAGATGCTCGCGAGGGACTCGTCGCCTCGGACAAGCACAGGGACCGCGTGGTGCAAGGTTCTCGGCGAACTCCAGCAGCTCCTCGAACATCGTCGATGAGTTCCTCACCTACGCGAGGCCGGCGAGCCCCGTGCCGGAGCCGATCGAGGTCCGCGCGCTCATGGAAGAGATGGCCCAGTGATCGCGGCGAGGCAGAAGCGCGGTTCCGGTCACGTTCGAGGTGGACGGGCCTACTGTGACGGTGGAGGCGGATCCGACCCACGTGAGGCAGATCCTGCACAACCTGATCGGCAACGCCCTCCAGGCCGTAGAGGTCGGCGGACGCGTCGAGGTGACCTGGCGTGCGGCCGGCGCGGGGAGCGGACGCGACCGTGCCGGAGACCGCGGTCGAGACGTCGAACTCTTGGTGGACGACGACGGGCCCGGAATCGCGGACGATGTCCGCGACCGGATCTTCGAACCGTTCTTCACGACGAAGATCCACGGCGCCGGGTTGGGGCTCCCGATCTGTCGTCGGCTGACCCTCCTCAACGGGGGGCGGATCGAGGTGACCGACGCGCCGACGGGCGGAGCGAGATTCAAACTGACTCTACCGGAAGGGAGGCGGGCGTGAGGGACGTCCTCGTCATCGAGGACCAGGCGACGCTGAGGGAAGCGATCGTCGAGGCGATCGGAGAGGTCGGGCTGGACGTAGCGGGCGCCGGGACCGCGAAGGACGGGCTCGCGGCGTTCGAGGCGGACCCCTCGCCCCTCGTGCTGACCGATCTCCGCCTGGAAGAGCCGGAGTCCGGCCTTACCCTGGTCCGGGAGATCCGCGGCCGCTCGCCGCAGACCGAAGTGCTCCTCATGACTGCGTTCGGAACGGTCGAGGTGGCGGTCGAGGCGATGAAGGCCGGGGCGTTCGACTTCCTCCAGAAGCCGTTCTCGCTCGACCACCTCCTGGAGAAGGTCCGGAAGGTCTGGGCCATCATCGAGGAGCGGAAGCTGGCGGACCGGGAGCGGGATGCGCATCAGCTCCTCCGGGACGAAGTGGACGATCGGTGGGGCGGCGAGATCGTGGGGCAGAGCCCCGTCATGCTCGACCTGTTTCGGAAGATCGACAAGGTCGCGTCCGCCTCGAGTTCGGTTCTCGTGCTCGGGGAGAGCGGTTCCGGAAAGGAGTTGGTCGCCCGCGCGATCCACGCCCGGAGCCCGCGCCAGGAGCGGCCGTTCGTCCGGGTCAACTGCGGAGCGCTGGCCGAAGGAGTGCTGGAGAGTGAGCTCTTCGGACACGAGAAGGGGGCGTTCACGGGCGCGGTGAAGCAGCGCCGCGGACGGTTCGAACTCGCCGAGGGGGGAACGATCCTGCTCGACGAGATCGGCGAGGTTCCGCTCGCGACCCAGGTCAGGCTCCTGCGCGTGCTCCAGGAACGCCAGCTGGAGCGGGTCGGGGGGGAGGAGACCCTCGACGTCGATGTTCGCGTCATCGCCGCCACGAACCGCGACCTCAAAGCCGAAGTAGCGGCCGGCCGGTTCCGGGAAGACCTCTTCTACCGGCTCTATGTCATCCCGCTCGAAGTGCCCCCGCTGCGCGACCGGCCGGACGACATCCCACTCCTCGTGGAGTACTTCATTCGCAGGATTTGCCGCGATATGGGACGGTCCCCGGTTGCGATCGACCCCGAGGCATCGAACTTGCTTCGTGTCTACCGGTGGCCCGGGAATGTCCGGGAGCTCGAAAACGTGGTGGAGCGGGCGATCGTCCTCTGTGAGGACGAGGTCATCCTCCCCCGGGACCTGCCGTTCGTGGTTCCCGAGCGTGAGCCCGACGTTACGCTCGGCGGTGGGTTCCCGCCTCTGCGGGAAGTAGTGGAACGCGTTGAGCGACAGATGATAGAGAGGGCCATGAATACGGCCCATGGTGTCAAGACAGAGGCTGCCAGGCTCCTCGATCTGAAGCCGAGCGTCCTCTACTACAAGCTCGAGAAGTACGGTTGGAAGGATTCGGATACATCCCCCGACGCCAAGGCGCCGGAGACGACAGACCCGCTCTCGTGAGGTTCCGACTCCTCGGATTCCTGAGGAGTGCGGTGTCTGGTCTCGGTTTCTTGAGGCTCCTCGGTATCATCCTCCTCGGGATCTTCGGTGGAGTGCATCCGTCGACCGCCCAAACCCTGCTCTCAGACCCGGAATCTCGGGCCACCACCGAGTTCCCTCCAGTCATCACGGATGCTCTGGACTGCCTGGAGCTCCAAGAACGACTCCAACGTGACCGGGACGCCATCCTGGCCCGCGCCGACAGCCTCGGCTTCGCGGCCGAAGTCGCGGGGCCCTCCGAGCGCGAGTCGTTCCTCCGCGAAATCGAGGTCGTCAAGAAGCGGTACGCCGACGTTGGGCTCGACCTGCTCCTCCGCCAGGAAGTGTGCCGGGGCCTGGCGGCCGAAGCGGTGCGGGAGGCGACGGACGAGATCGCCGCGATCCAGCGGGACGAAGGTCGGGACGGACGCGAGAAGGCGGCAGCGCTCTCGCGGTGGTTGACGGCGCGGGAGCGGCTCGAGGGCGCGCTCACCGCGGCTACGGTCTACGACTATCCGGTGCTGCCGACCCAGGCCGACGAAACGGTCGAGACGATCGAACTCAAGCTGCAGTACTACGAAGAAGTGGTCGGGCTGCTCCGCGCGTTGGAAGATCGGATCGAGGTTCGTCTCGACTCCGTGCGCGAAAGCGCCGAAGCTCTACGCGATGCGTGGCAGTTCCTCGAAGATCTCTCCTTCGCCGACATGGGAGACCCGAACCTCGGTGGGCATCCGCTGGGCGGGGACCCGGGGAGTTCCGCTCCTCTGTCGAGGCCCGAGGGCGGGGTGTCCCTCGGTTCGTCGACCTCCGACATCGACTTCGCTCTCTCGGGATCTCCCGTCGGGCCCGAGCAGGCTGTTTCTTGGCTCCGCATCCTGGAGGAGCGCCGGGATGCCGTTCAGGAGGTGCTCTCGGTCATGGAAGACCAGTTGGAACTCCACAAGGCCCGACTCGCGTCCGAGCTTCCCTAGGTTGCGGCCCGCACAGCCCGTCTCCAGCGTCTCTCGCGGCCCCGGTTTCGAAGACGGGCGGCTTTGTCGTGCGCGCGTGTTCTCCGGACCCGGTTTCCCTCGCGCGCTCCGTGTCCTTTTCGCGTGCGTCGTCCTCGCGGTCCTGACTGCCTCTCCGGGTGTCGTCAGGGCGGGCAAGTGGGAGGTCGGCGCCCGGCTCCAGTCCGCCGGCGGATGGGACTCGAACCCGCACGAGGCCACGGCCGAGCACGAGGGGGGCAGCTTCTTCCGTGCCCAGGGCGAGCTCGGATGCGCCCGCGCGTTCGAGACCCCGTTCGCCCGTCGCGCCGAACTCTCGGTCCGCGGCTTCGACGAGCGCTACATGGAGCTACCAGTCGAGCATCGCGCGCAGCTCGAACTGCGCTTTCGGATGGACCAGAGCATCGGGAAGCGCGGTGGGGCGGGGCGCCTGGAGCTCTCGACTCGCAATCGCGCCTACCCCGACACCACGCAGCGCAACTTCTCCCGGGACCGGGTCCGTTGGGACGGACGTTTCCGGCTGGGTCCCAAGGGCACCCTGCGGCCGTCCGTGAACTACGACCAGCTGGATCTCGAGGGATCGGCCGAGGACGATCGGAAGAGTTTCGGAGTCGGTATGGCCTACGACTGGCGTCTCCGTCCGGAGTGGATCGTCTTCGGCGGGCTCGAACTCGGTGGTGTGGCCTACGACCGTCCCTCGATCGTGCGGGTCCCGACCGACGGCCAGCCCGTCGAGTACGGATCGGACCAGAGTGACGCCGTTCGGCGTGTCCGGGTCGGTGCCCGGTTCCTCGGGAAGACGGTGGCGCAGGTCGAGTACGGATACCTCTCCCAGAGCTCGAACTCACTCGGGGCGTCGTTCGGGAGTCACCAGCTCCAGTGGATCGTGTCCCGCTCCCTCGTCGGCCAGATCAGGGCGCAGTTCTTCGGGAGCATCGAATCCCGACAGTATCGGGACGACGAGCTGGATGACATCGAGATCCTGCTCCCCGGCGAGGAGCTCGAGGCGCGGGACGACAACAACCTCGTCGCAGTCCAGGTGGCGCGATCGGTGGGGGACCGGCTCGAACTCCACGTCCGACAGACCTGGTTCCGGAACGAGACCATCCGGATCGGGACCTACTACCGGAAGGCCGTGTGGTCGGCCGGGCTCACCTGGCAGTTCGGACGTCTCTCAGGTTTCTGAGGGATCCTCCCACCGAAACTCAGATTCTCGACGCGGGTCGCATCGCTTCGCCAGGCCCCGGAATCTCGCTGGCGCCCCAAGGCATTGTGGAGGAGTGAGTTACACTTGCTTGCCACTGGTCGTGTGTATTGGCACACGGATTTCAGTCTTGAACCGCGGAGGTCCAATGATGCGGTCGGTTGCCATGACAATCTTCGCGGTCTGCGCGCTCACCTGGGTGGGATGCGCCGGCAATTCGACCGCACCAGAGGAAGATTCGTCGTGGAACTGGATCCGTCTCCATGAAGGCGGAACCGACAGCTACTCCGATTTGAGCATCGGTGCGAACGGTGAGTTCGCGCTCGATTCGAGTTCTCGAGGGGGGGAGTCGCCGGCGCGGGGCCTCCTTGCGGGCGAGAGACTGGAGACGCTCGCCCGTCTGATCGGCGATCTCCCCCTCGAGGCATATTCCTCCCAGAGTTCCTGCGACGACGAGTACGTCCTCAGCGTGACTCGGGACGGTTCTCTCCGCACCTACCGTGCCAGTGACTGCGCGGCAGGCACTCCCGCTTCCATCTCCGAACTTCGCGACTTCCTCGCCGGCTTCGCGGCCGAGATCGACGAGCCCCAGCGTTCCGACCCGAACGCGGTGCGGGTTCTCGCTTCCGGTCCGAACAGCGCCATCCGGTCGGCTCGGGAGGTCGTGGTCGAGTCCCGCGACGAACTCTTCGCCCTCATTCGCGAACACCGCCCCGGCGGCATCGTCGCTCTTCCGCCGGTCGACTTCCGGAACGAAGTCGTCGTCGGGATCTTTGCCGGTGAGAAGGACACCGACGGGTTCTCCCTCAGCCACGGAGCAGCCCTTTCCGGAGACAACGGCTGGCTGACGGTCCAGATCATCTCCACCGAGCCCGGTCGTGGATGCGATCCCGCGAACACGAAGACGCAGCCTTTCCTGCTGCTCGCGGTCGCACGCACCGAAGGTGGAATGGTCCTGGATCATCTGGTCGACGTAGAGGACTGCGGCTTCTAGCGGATCGCCCGTCGTAGTCGAGTTCGGTCGAAAGGACCGACAGGTTTGATGGAGGAGAGGCGGTATACAAACCGAGGTTGCTATGAGTGGGAGCAACCTTCCTCAAATGCGATTCCCCCGTATTGAGGACCTCTGCACTGTGCGGTATCGCCTCTCCTCCTGATTCTCGTTGTGGCTTGCGAGGTCCCCTCGCCACAGAGCTTGGCTGGAAGGAAGCCCGAAAGAAGCGCCCGTCAGGATGCTTCCCAGGTGACTCCACAGGGCTTGCACGCGAACGGAGTGCCTTCCGGCCAGTGCCTTGAGAGTAACGGTCTGTATCAAACCGACCCGAGCTCTCCTCAAGAAAGAGGGATGGGGTTACGCCCTCGAAAGTTCGGACCGAGACAGGATCGCGTGATGTTGGACTCGGCTCGATGCAGTGCAGATCAACAGAACGACGGAGGTCGACAAGGATGAAGAAGCTTGCTATCGCTCTCGGTGCCGTGGCGCTCTGTGCCAGCGTTTCCATGGCCAACATTCCGGATCCGGGTTTCTGCACGGTTACTCCGGCTGACGCCCTGGGCGGCCTCGTTGTCGCTCCGCTGGACCCGGCTCCTCTCGCGGCCACGATCAATACGATCAATGTCCGCAACGACCAGAATGCTCCGATCCCGAACGCGGCCGTGACGATCGAGTTCTCGAACGCCATCAGCCTCTGCTCCGCGACGGTGACCTCGGGCACGACGGATGCCAACGGTGGCGTGACCCTCACCCTCGGTGGTGGCTGCGCGCACGTCGTTGCTCTGTCCGGCCAGGTCAAGGCGAACGGCGTGACGATCCGTAACTGAGAACGTCAAGAGCGGACTACGACGGAGCCGCGCTGGTGACCTCGTCGTGAACCTGTCGGACCTGGTCGTCTTCTCGGCCAGTTCCTCAGTTCGGAACCGGCTGATGCCACGACTACGACAACAACGGCGCGACGAACCTGGGTGACCTGGTCGTCTTCTCGCCGGCGTCGTTCGTCAACGAACACCTGCAACTGATCTCCTCCGACCACCCCGGTCGTTTGATGACGGCGGATCGACCTCCGGGTCGGTCCGCCGTTCTCTTGCCCCCGATTGCCGCCGGCAAGGGTGTACCAGTACACTCCGGGCCTCGGCGGGGAGGAGAGCTTGGCGTCCGCCAAAGGTGCCGCTGCTTGACGAACCGCCCCTATCCACCTATGTTACGCGCACATGAGCCCAAGGGAGGATTGGTGACGTCCACCGTGACCCAGAACGAGTCGGAGTCGAAGCAGTTCCGCGGGTATCCCGTGCACCTCGACCGATTCAGAGGCCCCTTGGACCTCCTGCTCGAGCTCATCAAGCAGGACAAAGAGGACATCTGGGACATCTCGATCACGCGCATCACCCAGCAGTATCTCGACTACATCGGGCCCTCAGGCTCTCGAGATCGAGATCGCGGTGAAGTACCTCGTCATGGCGGCGACGCTCATGCCGGATCAAAAACCAGATGCTCCTGCCGCGTCCGTCCTTCGTCCCCATGGACGAGGAGGACGATCCGCCGCTCACCCGGGAAGGCCTGATCGCGAAGCTCCTCGAGTACCGCGTATTCGGGAAGCTGCCGAGATCGCCGACGGGAAGGGGAACAGGGACGACGCTTCGTGCGCGGGACGACCGCGAGCCTCGAGAAGGGCTACCAGCTTCCGCTGCGTGACCCGCGACTCATCGACCTCGTGCGCTACTTCCGCGATGTGCTGCACCGCGACAAGGAGGAGCGGAAGCACGAGGTCCATCTGGAAGAGGTCGACCTCGACGATCAGATGGCGTGGGTTCGCCTCGGGATGTCGGGAGAGCTGCCGCGGGAGCCGATCCCGGGCTCTGACACGACGGGCTGGCGTTTCTCGAAACTCCTCCGCAGCGAGGGCGCGGTGATGGAGGTCGTGGTCACCTTCCTCGCCGTCCTCGAACTCTCGAAGGCCCAACAACTCCGTACCTGGCAGGTCGAGGCGTTCCAGGAGATCTGGCTGACCGAAGCGACTCCGCTTCCCGCCGAGATCGACGAGGCCGAGTTCGAGGATGCGTTCCGGGCCGAGGGTGGCGTCGAGCCGTCGTCCGACGGGGCGGATCTGGACTCGGATCGAGAAACGGAACTGGATTGGGATGGGGACCAGAGCGCGAACCTCGACCTACGCGCGAGTCATGAGCGGAGCGACGACTTGGGACACGGGCTGGTTTCCGGGGAAGAAGCCGCCACAGCCATCGCGGACGATGGACCGTCCGCCAGCGACATGAACGCCGAAGGTCTGAACGCTTCGGAGGAGCAAGGATGAACCGGGACGAGATTCAGACGCTGCCGAGCTTGGTTTCGATCGTCGAGGCGATTCTCTTCGCCACGGATCGGCCCGTCACGTTCGAGGACCTGCGCTCCGCGATCCCCGAGGCCGACGAGGACTCTCTCCTCGGCGCGCTCGAGGAGTTGGAGCAGGACTACCAGCACTCCCCGGTTCGAGGAGTCGTGCTGCAGGAGATCGCGGGCGGGTATCAGATCACGACGCGCCCCGAGGTGGGGATCCACGTCGAGCGCTTCCTCGTCGGCAAGCGGCGGGCGCGCCTCTCACGTGCCGCCCTCGAGACGCTCGCGACCATCGCGTACCGCCAGCCCGTGACGCGCGGCGACATCGAGGAGATCCGAGGAGTGGACTCCGGGCACGTCGTGCAGAAGCTGATGGAACGGGACCTCATCACCGTGCGTGGGAGAAGTGAGGCTCTCGGCCGTCCTCTTCTCTACGGGACGACGACGGAGTTCCTCCGTTTCTTCGGGATTTCCTCCCTCGCCGACCTGCCGAACCTCGAGGAGTTCGAGGCTCTGTCGACCGACGATCCGCTCGACGATCCCGAGATCCGCGAGGCGCTCGAGAACGAGGGGCTCTGGAATGCGGACGAGGCCGAGGAGCGGGATGAGGCCGTCACGGTTGCGTCGGAGCTGGACGACGACGAGACGGCGCCCGGTGGCCCTCTCGGCGAGGCGCTGACGGACTCCGATGACGAGTTCGTGACGGATACCGTCTACGTGCACGAGTCCGCTGAGATCGCCGAGGCGGTCGCTGCCGGAAACGGCCACGGTGACACGGAGAGCCCGGCCAACGGGAACGGACACGCCGGGAACGGAAACGGCGACGCCCACGCGGCCGGGAACGGACACGCCGGGAACGGAAACGGCGACGCCCACGCGAGCAGCAACGGCCATGCGGTAGGCAACGGGAACGGGAACGGGAACGGTCACGCACCCGCGAACGGCAACGGCAATGGCAACGGTGACGTCCATGCCGCCGGGAACGGCAACGGCAGCGGGAACGGCCATTCGCCTTCCAACGGCAACGGCCATCGGAAGACCAACGGCAACGGCAACGGCGACGAGACCGTGGTCGAGTCGGTCCACGAGAACGAGGGCGGAGATGAACGCAGCGAAGTCGAGACGGCACCCACCGGGGGGTTCGTCCCGGAAACCGCGGTCTCCGCAGAGCTCGAACCGCCGAGCTTCGGGGACGAAGACGACTTCCAGGACGGGCACGAAGTCGGCGCCGGGTTCGAAGACGAGGCCCGCGGGGAAATCGACACCGACGCCCAAGGCGTCCAAGACGACACCGAGGTCGGGAGCGAAGCCACGGCCCGGGACGAAGCCGAACCGACCCGATGACGTCCGCCTGATCCCCGGTCGGGCTCGGCTCGCGAAGGGAGCCACGGCCAAGGGCGCGAAGAGCGGGGGGCGTTCCTCGTCCCGGAAGCCTGGCGGTGGAGTTCGCACCGCGGACCCCGCGTCGGGAATCCGTCTCAACCGGTTTCTCGCGCTCGCGAACGTTGCGTCCCGTCGCGGCGCGGACCTGCTCATCCAGGAAGGTCGCGTCGACGTCAACGGCGAGATCGTGCAGGAGCCGGGCCGCCGGGTCGACCCGCACGAGGACATCGTTCGCTGTGATGGCGAAAGGCGCCGGATGCCCAGGCAGTGGGTCTTCCTGGCCATGCACAAGCCTTCCGGGTACGTCACGACTCGTGCCGACGAGCACGGGCGGAAGACGGTCGAGGAACTCCTCGGCCGATACCGCGGCCGCGTGCGTCCGATCGGACGGCTCGATCGCGGGAGTGAAGGGCTCCTTCTCTTCACGAACCACGGTGAGGTCGCAAACCGTCTTCTCCATCCGCGCTACCAGCAGCCCCGTACCTACCTGGTGTGGGTCGAACCGCCTCCGACCGTCAGCGACATGGACCGGATCCGCCAGGGCGTGCCGATCGGAATGGGAGAGTGGTCCGGGCCGGCCGAGGTGAAGGTGCTTGGACCCAAGGGCGGTGCCCTCAGGGTGCGAATCACGCTCCGGGAAGGGAAGAACCGCGAGGTGCGCCGGATCTTCCGCACCGTCGGTTCGCGGGTGAACGCTCTCCGCCGGATCGACTATGCGGGCATCGGGCTCGGCGGGCTTCCTTCCGGCTCCGTGCGGGAGCTCGATCCGGATGAGATCGCCCACCTGTTTGCGGTCACCGGAGTCGATCTGTGACGGCGGAGGAGCCGGGCGGAACGAAGGATTCCGGCGCGAAGGACACCGGTACGCAGGGCCAGGGAAGTGGGACCTCGAAGGACGTGCCCCAGAGCGGCCCGAGTGGCGGCGCGCTCGACCGGCTCCGTTCCGACATCGACGGAATCGACCAGCAGCTCGTCGACCTCCTCAGCGAGCGACTCCGGATTGCACTCGAGATCGGCAAAGCGAAGGTTCGGGCCGGGCACTCCTTCTTCGATCCCGTGCGTGAGCGGAGAGTGCTCGACAAGGTCCGGGCCCTGGCCGGGCACCGCTATCCGCCCGAGCGGATCGAGTCCATCTACCGGGAGATCATCTCCGCCTCGCGGACGGCGCAGGCGGGGGAGATGGTCCTCGTTCACGGGGCGCCCGGGAGTCCGACCCACGAGGCCGCTCACCTCCGCTTCGGGACCGGGCCGCGCTTCGACTGGACGCCGAACGATGCCGAGGTGTTCGGCCGTCTCGCGGACGGGAGCTGCGACTACGCGGTCGTGTCCCTCGAAGGGCGGTCGCTCGAAGTCTCGGTGGAACGTCTCGACCTCTTTCTCCACTCCTCCGCCCAGGTCTTTGCGGAGGTGGCGGTTCGGCCCACGCTCAGCGTCTTCGCCCCGCCCGGAGTCGTCCCGGACGTCGTCCAGGGTTCCGCGGAGCCATCCGGCGGCCGGTCTGCCGACCTGACCGCAGGATCGACGGTTGGAGCGCCCGCGTCCCGGGTTCCGCTCCCCGATGCACAGGTGCCCCGCAGCGTGCCGATCTTCGGTACGCCCGCGAACCTCGCCCGGGCGTCGGGTTTCCTCTCCACCAGGACGGAAGCGCCGGTCGAGGTCGCGGCCACCCTCGGTGATGCGATTCGGGCCGCCGAGTCTCGGGACGGCATGGTGTTGGGGCCGCCCGTGGTCGGTGTGACGTTTGGGTGGCCCGAGGTGCTGTCCGGCGTGCAGGACGAGTCCGTGGGCAAGCGGCGCTTCTTCGTCCTCGCGACGAGGAGCGCGCCGCCCTCCGGACGGGATCGAACGCTTCTCCTCCTCGTGCTCGCGAACCGGTCCGGTGCGCTCCACGGAGTGACCGAAGTGCTGGTGGAGAGCGGGCTCAACCTCTCGTGGATGGAGCCCAAGAGCAGCCACCTGGGAAGCTGGGATCACCTCTTCCTCTTCGAGATCGACGGCCACCGCGAGGATCCCGCGGTCGCACGCGCGGTCGAGAGACTCGCCGGGCGGACCGAAGTGATGCGTGTCCTCGGTTCCTACCCGCGCGAATTCGCGTAAACTGCCCCGAACCGAGAGCGGGCGACATCGGGATCCTTCCGCAGCCTGCGAGACCGTGGACCGATCCGTGCCCGAGGAAACCTGCCAGTGATGCCGACGGAAAGAGCGACCATGACCGAGACGAGCCCGTTCCTGCCCTGGCTCGACGCCATTCAGCCCTACGTGCCCGGGAAGCCGCCCAAGGACATCCTGGGGGAGATCCCGTTCGACTCGCTCGCCAACCTCGCGAGCAACGAGAACGCGCTCGGACCATCCCACCGAGTGCTGCAGGCGCTCGGTGACGCCGCCGCGACTCTCCACAGGTATCCGGACGACCAGGCCCAGACCCTCAAGAGCTTCCTCGCCTCCCGGCTCGAACTCGAGCCGTCTCAGATCGCGGTAGGGAACGGATCGAACGACCTGATCGATCTCCTCGTCCGGATCACGTCCGCGCCGGGAACCGAGGTCGTCATGTCGGAGCGGAGCTTTCCGACCTGCCGGATCGCGACGCTCGGCACGGGGGCCAAGCTCACGCTCGTTCCGCAGAAGAACGAGACACACGATCTCGAGGCGATGGCGGCCGCGGTCGGGCCGAACACGCGGCTCGTCTACGTGTGCAATCCGAACAACCCGACCGGCACGATGAACACGGAGGCGGAAGTCGACCGGTTCCTGCGGGCGCTTCCCGCGCACGTGCTGCCCGTCTTCGACGAAGCGTACTTCGAGTACGCGGAGAGCGCCGAGTTCCCCGATCTCGTTCCGCGGGTGCGGCGGGGTGAGCGGCTCTGCGCGCTTCGGACGTTCTCCAAGTGCTTCGCCATCCCGGCGCTGCGGATCGGATACGGGCTCTGTCCGCGTGACGTCACGGCGCGGATCGAGAAGATCCGCCTCCCCTTCAACGTCAACGGGGTGGCGCAACGGGCCGCGATCGCGTCGCTCTCGGACGGCGCGCAGATCTCCCGGGCCCGGGCCTTCAACGCGGCTGGGAAAGGATACCTCCGCCGCGAGCTCGATCGACTCGGAGTCGAGTACACGAACTCGCAGACGAACTTCCTCATGATCTCCGTGCCGGCACCGAAGGAGCTCTCGCTCGAACTCCTGAAGCGCGGCGTCGTGATCCGTCCCTTGGTCAGCTTCGGTCTCGCCCCGGATCGCTACCGCGTCACCGTCGGCACTCCGCACGAGAACGAGCGGTTCATCCATGCGATGGAGGACATCCTGAGGGGCCTCGCGTGACCTCCCTCCGCGGAACCATCCGCGTCGTGCCGGACAAGTCGCTCACGCACCGCGGCGCGATCTTCGCCGCGATCACCCGTGGGCAGACCGTCCTGACGCGCCCGAACCCCGGGGCGGACTGCCGCGCCACGCTTCGCGCCGTCGCCGCGCTCGGTGCGGACGTGATCCGGGAGGGAGACGACGAGTGGGTGGTGGAGAGCTCGGGAATCCTCTCCGAGCCTTCTCAGGTACTCGACCTCGGAAACTCCGGCACCGGGATCCGGCTGCTCGCGGGGCTCGTCTCCGGTCTCCCCGGCCTCACCGTGCTGACCGGCGACGAGTCGCTCTGCCGCCGTCCGATGGCGCGGATCGCGGATCCGCTCCGGAGCATGGGGGCGAGCATCGCGGCCCGGGAGGGCGGGCGCGCTCCGCTCGCGATCCAGGGCGGAGGCCTCCACGGTGTCGTGCACCGCTCGCCGGTGGCGAGCGCACAGGTGAAGTCGTGTCTCCTTCTCGCCGGATTGTCGCTGCGGGAGGGGGAGGTGAGGCTCGAGGAGCCCGAACGTTCGCGCGATCACACGGAGCGCCTTCTCCGGTTCTACGGAGTACCGCTGGAGATCGGGGAGACGAGCGTGACGCTGCGTGCGTCGGGTGACCTCGGTGGGGCCGGCGTCGCCGGTACGTCGCTTCCGGCCAGGTCGTGGATGGTTCCGGGTGATGTCTCCGCGGCCACGTTCTTCTTCGTCGGCGCGCTGCTCGCTTCCGGAAGCGACCTCGTCGTCGAAGACGTCGGGCTCAATCCGACGCGCACGGGTGCGATCGATGTACTCGAGCGGATGGGCGGGCATGTCGAGGTGGAGATCACGACGGAGGAACCCGAGCCGATGGGCCGGGTGCGCGTGAAGTCGTCGTCTCTCCGGGCGGTCGTCGTCGAGCCGGCGGAGATCCCCCGTCTGGTCGACGAGGTGCCGATCCTCGCTCTCGCCGCGGCGAGAGCGGAGGGCACGACGGAGTTCCGCGGGATCGGAGAACTGCGGCACAAGGAGTCCGACCGGGTACGCACCACGATCGAGCTTCTCCGCGTGCTCGGCACGAAGGCGGAGGAGTCGGGCGGAGTGCTTCGCGTACACGGGCGGGGACCCGACGCGACGCTCACCGGAGGCAGGGTGGAGGCCGAGGGGGACCATCGGATCGCGATGTCGGCGTTGATCGCGTCGCTCCTCACGAACGCCCCGCTCGAAGTCGACTCGCGCGACATGATCGCGACGAGCGATCCCCATTTCGAGACGACGCTGCGGACGGCTACGAGTGGAGGCGCGTGAAGACGTGAGGAACAGTGACCCCGGCAGCACGAGACGCAGCGAGGACGGTGGTGCCCACATGAGCCCGAGCGTGAATGGAGAGTGGACGCATCCGGTCATCGCGATCGACGGCGCATCGGCCACCGGAAAGACCTCGACGGCCGCCGGAGTGGCGGCGCGGATCGGGTTCGCCTACGTGGACTCCGGTTCGATCTACCGCACCGTCGCGCTCGCGCTCTCGCGAATGGGGATCACCGAGAGTGACGACCCCCGCATTCCGGAGGCGCTCGGCTCGCTGACGATCCGCGTCGTTCCTCACGGGACCCGCTTCGAGGTCTGGCTCGACGATGTCCTCATCGGAGACGAGATCCGGAGTCCCGAGGTGACGCGTGCTTCCTCCAAGATCGCCGTGCGTGAGGACGTCCGTCTCGTCGTACGAGAGCTCCTGAGAGGCGCCGCCCATCGGGGCCCGATGGTGGTCGAAGGCCGGGACATCGGTACGGTCGTGTTCCCGGACGCGGACCTCAAACTGTTCCTCACCGCGGACGTTCGAGTGCGCGCACACAGGCGCTGGCTCGACCACGTTCGGTTGGGTCGGGAGGTTCCGGAGTCCGAGGTCGAGCGGGACCTGGCCGAACGCGACGCCCGCGACTCTGGGCGGGAGCACTCTCCACTCCGCCAGGCCGAGGACGCCGTTCTCTTCGACACGTCCCTCGGGTCACTGGAGGATCAGGTGGACAGGATCGTCCGGATGTGGAACGAGCACCGGGCCACCGAGGGCCTGGATCAGTAAGAAGGACGATGGGACGTCGACGATTCACCTACGCGTTCAGCCAGGCGGGCGTGCGCTGCTTCCACGGCCTCGTCTTCGGGTACCTCGCGCGGGGCACAGAGAACGTGCCGCTCGACGGACCCTGTCTTCTCGCGGCGAACCACAAGTCGTACTTCGATCCGCCCGCAATCGGCGCGTGCCTCGAACGCGAGATCCGCTACTTCGCCAAGCGCGAACTCTTCACCGTGCCACTCTTCGGGCCGCTCATCCGGCAGTACGGAGCGATCCCCGTCGACCGGGCCGCGTTCGATCGGAAGACGCTCCGGCTCGCACTCGACATCCTGGCCGGGGGAGAGGCACTCCTCCTCTTTCCGGAGGGGACGCGGATCAGGCGTCCGGGCCTCGGGGAAGCGAAGGAAGGGGTTGCGCTCCTGGCCTCCCAGTCGGGTGTACCGGTCGTGCCGGTCTGGGTCGGGCACACCTACGAACCCCGGCGTGGGCTCTTCCGGCGCATCCCGATCGAGATCCGGTTCGGGCCGCCGATCGATTTCGGGGAGAGCGAAGGGGGCGACCGCCGGCAGCGCTATGCGGCCATGACTGCTCAGGTCATGAGCGCGATCGCCGAGCTGGGCGGAGTGGAGGCGCCGCCCGCGTCCCCATCCCCGTCCTCGTCACAGTTCCCGTCGTCGACCTCGTCCTCGTCACCGGCACAGTCTTCTTCGCCGTCGCCGTCGCCGTCGCCGTCGCCGTCACCGTCACCGGAAGTCGAGAACGTCTCGTAGCGCCCCCAGTCTTTGGCCCGGCTGTTCGCTCTCGATGTGCAGTGGATGCTGTAAGATGTTGCAGGTGCGTGGCTTGGGGCGTTAGGGGGGCGCCTCCCCCCGCTGGGGCTCTCGTCGGATCTCCCTCCATCGCCCGCAACCTTTGGATTGTGTGATTCCTCCCGCTTGGTATACTCCTCGCTTGTCCGTCAACGGGCGTACCAGGCTGGAACCAAATCGGTTTCGAGTTCCGGAACGTCCCGAACCCGAACCCCGGACGGCGAAGGGACCACTCACAGTCCGCGTTCCCAGCCGCTCCAGGAGAACCTGAATCGATGCAAGAAGAGACTCGCAACCCACACCTCGAACCGGACTCCGACGACACCAGCGTCGCCACGGAGAAGCCGAAGGCACCACGTCCACTCACGGTGGACGCGATCATGAACATCGACGACGAGGACGAGCGCGATCAATCCGAGCTCGAAGCACTCCTCAAGATGTACGACGGCTCGATGCACAAGATCGAGGAGGGTGAAATCCTCCGCGGAAAGATCCTGCGCGTCGACCAGGAGCAGGTCGTCGTCGACATCGGATTCAAGTCCGAAGGCGTCATTCCGCTCGACGAGTTCGGTGACTCCGATGCGATCAAGGTGGGGGACGAGTTCGACGTCTTCCTCGAGAAGATGGAGAACCAGGACGGTCTCGTCGTGCTGTCGAAGCAGCGCGCCGACTTCCTCAAGGTCTGGGATCGCGTTCGTGACGCGGCCGACCGTGGTGAGGTGGTCGAGGGCCGGATCACCCGGAAGATCAAGGGTGGCGCCGTCGTCGATCTCTTCGGCGTCGAGGCGTTCCTCCCCGGCAGCCAGATCGCGCTCCGTCCGCCGCACTCGGTGGAAGAGCTCATGGGCGAGACGCTGCAGTTCAAGATCATCAAGCTCAACAAGCGTCGCCGGAACATCGTCGTCTCGCGTCGTCTCGTGCTCGAGGAAGAGCGGAGTGCGGCGAAGGAGACGCTCATCAAGGAGCTCGAGGTCGGTCAGGTCCGGAAGGGCTACGTCAAGAACATCACCGATTTCGGTGCGTTCATCGACCTCGGTGGAATCGACGGTCTCCTCCACATCACGGACATCTCCTGGGGTCGGGTGCGTCACCCATCCGAGGTCGTCCAGGTGGGAGACGAGGTCGAGGTCAAGGTGCTCTCGTTCGAGGTCGAGCGCGAGCGGATCAGCCTCGGTCTCAAGCAGCTCACGGAGTACCCGTGGGAGCGCGTCGAGGACAAGTACCCGGTCGGTACCAAGGTCACGGGCCGCGTCGTCTCGATCACCGAGTACGGTGCGTTCGTCGAGCTGGAGAAGGGCGTCGAGGGTCTCATCCACGTCTCCGAGATGTCCTGGACCAAGCACATCCGCCACCCCAACAAGATCCTCACCGAGGGTCAGGAGGTGGAGTGCATGGTGCTCAAGGTCGACAAGGACCACGAGAAGATCTCGCTCGGCCTCAAGCAGGTGGAGCCGGATCCGTGGCTCACGCTCGACGAGAAGTACCCGGTCGGCCTCGCCGTTCACGGCAAGGTCCGCAACCTGACGAACTTCGGTGCGTTCGTGGAGCTCGAGGACGGGATCGACGGTCTCGTCCACATCTCCGACCTCTCCTGGACTCGTCGGGTCAACCACCCGTCGGAGATCCTGAAGAAGGGTCAGGAGGTCGAGGTCCGCGTCCTCAACATCGACAAGGAGAACCGCCGGATCTCCCTCGGCCTCAAGCAGGCCGGTGAGGATCCGTGGCCGCGTCTCGTCGAGGAGTACCCGGTCGGTCGGAACGTCACGGGCAAGGTCGTCAAGACCATGGACCGCGGCATCATCGTCATCGTCGATGAAGAGGTCGAGGGCTTCGTCCCGGCCGGCCAGCTCGGCATCGACGAGTCGAAGGATCCGACGAACCACTTCCTCGAGGACGACGACGTGCCGATGCAGGTCACTCGGATCGACCTCGCGAACCACCGCATGGTGCTCTCGATCAAGACCTGGCTCGAGCAGGCGAACGAGGAAGAGCAGCAGGCGTTCGTCTCCAAGCACAGCGAGGCTCGGGAGCCGATCCAGAAGCCGGAAGCTCCGGCTGACGGTGAGGACGATGCCTCCGACGAGTCCGACGAGGACTGAGTGCCTTAGATGATGCGTGCGCTGTCCTCACGGACGGCGGACGGTCTGCGTAGACTAGAGCGGCGACGGGGGAGACCTCGTCGCCGTTCCCGTTCCTGGCGCTCTGCGTTCCCATTCCCGGGGCCTCGGGCAGAGGCGCGCCGCCGAGGCGCACTCTGTCACGCGATCACGGGTGTTCCCGGTGCCCGCATCCCTGGAGCCCGTGTTTCCGGCGCTCGCATCTCCCTAGTTTCCCTTGCCCCCCTCTGGTAGCGTTCCTAGAATGCCGGTGCCGTGACGAACACGCCTAGCAGGGTGAAGTACATGGAGTTCTCCGATCCTGCAGGGGTTTTCCGGCGAACGGGAGACGGCTGATCCATGCTTTCATTGCTCAAGATGATCCTCGCCATCCTCCTCGTGACGACGCTGGCCATCATCGGTTGGAACAACACCCAGTCCGTCGCGCTCACTCTGCCCCTCGTGAGGAAGGCGCCTTTCGTGATGCCGCTCGCCATCGCGATGCTCTACTCCTATCTCGCGGGGCTGCTGACCTTTGCGGTGGTCCATCTCTTCCAGGATCTCAAACTCCGCACCCAGATCTCCCGGCTCCGGAAGGAGAACCGCAAGGTCTCGGAGGAGCTGCATCAGCTCCGGAGCATCACCCTGGAAGACCTTCCGGTGAACGACGACGCCGTTTCCGGCGGCACGACGTCCCGGTGATGCCGAAGGCAGACGCGATAGGCGACAACCTCAGGAGTTGGCGATGACCACCGGACAGTTCTGGCTCCTCATTCTGGTGCTCCTGCTCGTGCTTTCCGCGATCGGACTGCCGTGGCTGCTGAGCCGACGCAAGACCCGGGAGCCGTGGAGCGCAACCGCTGCGTATCTCGAGACGATCGATGCGCTCGTGCGCGGTCAGAAGAACGGCGCGGTCCGGGCGCTGGAGCGCGTCGCGCGCGAAGAGCCGGACAACGTCGGGGCATACCTCCGCTTGGGAGACCTGGTCCGGTCCATGGGCCATCCGTCCAAGGCGCAGAAGATCCACGCGAGCCTCGCGGCGCGGAACGTCGAGTCGAGCGAGCTGCGTGCGCGTGTGCGGGAGAGCCTCCTCGAAGACCAGGTCGCGCTGGAGAACTGGACCGAAGTGCTCCGGCTCGGGCAGGAGATCCGTCAGTCGAGCAAGCGCAACCTGATCGCACTCCGCGCGCTCGCGCAGGCCCACCGCGCGCGTCACGAGTGGAGCGCCGCGTTCGAGGCGCTCGACGAGTGGGAGCGGCAGGCGCCCGGCACGGCCAGGCCGCGTCCGCACGAACTCCGGATCGAAGCGGCGAGAGAGCGGCTCGAGGCGGGACAGGCGACCAACGCGCGCACGCTTCTCGAAGAAGCGATCGCGCTCGGAGCCACGGACGGGGAAGCCCGCGTGCTTCTGGGTGACGTCCATGCGGCCCTCGGTGACCACGACAAGGCCGCGGAGCAGTGGCTCGGATTCGCGCGCAACCATCCGGACCGGTCCCGCTCGGTCTTTCCGCGTCTCGAGCGTTCGTACTACGAGATGGGGAAGTTCGGCGACCTCCTCGAGGTCTACGAACGTCTCGTCGAGGAGAGTTCCGATCCGAGTGCCGCCGCGGTTGCACTGGCCGACATGCATCGCCGGCGTGGACGGCCGGAGGAGGCGATCCACGTCCTCCAGTCTCTCCTGGCCAGCGATCCGGGCAGACAGGACGCGCGCCGGAGTCTGATTCAGTGTCAGCTCCAGTGCGGACAGAACGAAGCCGCGGTCAGGGAGATGGAAGCGCTCGTCGAGAGTTGGGAGCCCGGCTCCTCGTCGGGACTGGCCCTGTCCGGCCGCAACGACGGATGAGGCCTCGCGTCGTGTCTCCCCACGTGCACGAGATGCGCAGGGCAGGAGCCGCGGTCAGAGTCGCGGCGGGAGTCACGATCGGAGTCGTGGCCGGGAGCGTGATGCTGCTCCTCTGCTCCGCGTCCCCTTCGTTCGCGAGAGGCGATGCGCGTGACCGCTACGAGTCCGCGCGCAAGGAAGATTCGGCGGCGGACGCGCGCATCCAGATGGAACGGATCCTGGCCGGGTCCGAGGATGGCGACGTCGCGGCCGAAGCGGGGATCTGGCTCGGCCAGTACGAGTACGCGCTCGGCCGACTGGGCGACGCCCTCGACTACTTCCGACGCGCGGAGTCTCTCGCCCACGACGCCGCCGTCGTTGCGCGTGCCGCCTTCTGGAGAGAGCAGGTCGAGAACATCGTGACGGGAACGACCCCCGACGGTGGCTCGGGCAGTTCTGGTGCGGGAAGCCGCGAGGACGCGGCCGGTTCTGATGACGAGTCGGGCGGGCAGGAGGGCGATGCCGCGGGAGAGGGTGGAGCGGGCGCCGGCACGGGCGAAGGTCACGCAGACTCCGCGGTTCCCGGGAAGCGGCGGACCACCTCGACCGGGAGCGGACCCGGAGAGAGTGTCGAGCGCGCGCCCTTCTATCACGTGCTCACGGAACTGGCGGAAGGCGACGCGGCCACCCGTTCGGGCGAGCTGACGGTGGCGATGCGTCGCTACCTCGAAGCGGAGGGGCGCGCCCGCGAGAGCGGCGCCCTCGGGCCGATGGCATACCGCGCCGCCCTCATCACGGAACGGGCCAAGGAGCTGGAGAAGGACACGAAGAAGAACCCGATGTTCGATCCCGCGCCGATCGAGGGATGGGACCAGGAGCTCAAGGTCTCGCCCGAGCGGGGGCTCGTCTTCGCGGCGCTCCGTTCCGGCGAGTCGATCGCGCCCCCGTCGTCCAAGGGGGGCTCCGAGTTCGCGAGCCAGGTAGGAAACGGTGGACGGGTCGAGCCCGGCTCGGTCGAGTCCGTGAAATGGGGCGACGGCGCGGAGGGCATCCTCGCGGAGGAGCCGGGTGGGAGAGAGAGCGCGGCGACGCGCGACGCCCGCTCCGAAGTTCCTTCACGATCCGGAGAGGATCTCTTCGTCATCCAGCTCGCGGCGTACGGGGATCGCGAGCTCGCCCGGAGTGAGATGGAACGTCTCACCGCGCGTGGCCTATCCGTCCGGCTCGAGCGGGGCTCCGATGCGTCGGGCGGACGTGTCTACCGGATCCGGCTCGGCGCCGCATCCTCCCGCGCGGAGGCCGAGGCCCTGGCGAATCGGATCCTCGACGGACTGCCCTACCAGCTCGTTCGCGTGGAGCCATGAGCAAGGGGGCTGTGGGGCGTGCCGCCCAGACCCCGATGATGGTGCAGTACCTCCGGGCCAAGGCGGAACACCCGGACGCGATCCTCCTCTTCCGGATGGGGGACTTCTACGAGACGTTCTTCGAGGACGCCGAAGTCCTCTCCCGCGTCACCTCGATCGTGCTCACGAGCCGGAACGCCGGCGATCCGGAGCCGATTCCGCTCGCGGGATTCCCTTGGCACAGCGCGGAAGGGCACATCGCGAAGCTCCTCGCCGCCGGCCACCGCGTCGCGATCTGCGAGCAGGTGGAGGAGCCGGGTGCGGGAAAGAAGCTCCTCGAACGCAAAGTGGTCGAGGTGCTCTCTCCCGGCACCGCGCTCGCGGACTCGCAGCTCGACGCTTCCACGAACAACTACCTCGTCGCCCTCCATGCCGACGGAGACCGGTTCGGGATCGCGATCGGGGATGTCTCGACCGGGGAACTCTGGCTCGGCGATCTCTCGGAGACGGACGCGGAGGAAGAGATCGTCCGGACGCAGCCGGCGGAGATCCTCTGGACCTCGGACACGCACGAGCGCGTGCAACGTTGGCTCGTGCGCCTGGAGCGACGTCCGTTCACGACCGAACTCGACGTGTGGCGGTTCGGGAAGGAGAAGGGACGCCGCGCACTCGAAGATCATCTCGGCGTGGCCACCCTCGACGGTTTCGAGTGCGGTGACCTCGGGCCCGGGCTCGCCGCGGGCGGAGCGCTCCTCGAATACGTGCGGGGGCAGAAGCAATCGGACCTCCGGCACTGGAACCGGATCCGTCGGCTTCGTCCCGGGACCGGGCTCGTGCTCGACGAATCGACGCTCCGTTCTCTCGAGATCCTCGATCCGATGCCGGGAGCGACGCGCGAGGCGACGCTCGTCCACGTGCTCGATCGGACCCGCACGGCGTCCGGTGCCCGTCGCCTTCGCCAGGAGCTCAGGCGGCCCTCGTCGGACCGGAACGAGATTCTCCGGCGCCAGGACGCGATCGAAGCGCTCCGGCCCGAGGCCGCGCGCGGACGACTCCGGGACGCACTCGGCCACACCGCGGACATCGAACGGATCCTCGCCAGGCTCCACTGCCAACGCGTCTCCCCGCGTGACCTCGGTGCGCTCCGTTCCACGCTCCTCCATGTGCCGGAGGTGAGCGAGCTCGTCGACGAACTCGATCCCACCCGGGACATCCTGCCCTGGATCGAAGGCGATCCCGAAGACGGGGGCGAGGAGCCGGGCGAAGAGAGCGAAGCGTACCGCGTTTCCAGGCTCGGCCGCGAACTCGACACCGCCCTCGCCGATGAACTCCCGAGCGGACTCGGGGACGGCGGCGTCTTCCGCGACAGCTGGGACGAAACGCTCGCCGAGTCGCGTTCGCTCGCCCGCGACGCGAAGGGGTGGATCGCTCGGCTCCAGCAACAGGAACGCGAAGCGACCGGCATTCCGAACCTCAAGGTCGGGTTCAACAGGGTCTTCGGATACTTCCTCGAAGTGACGAAGGCGCACCACGACAAGGTGCCGGGTCACTACCAGCGCAAGCAGACGCTCGTTTCGGCGGAGCGCTACATCACGCCCGAACTCAAGGAGTTCGAGGAGAAGGTGTTGGGGGCGGAGGAAACCGCTGTCCGGCGCGAACGGGAACTCTGGAACGAACTCGTGGCGCGGATCAGCGAGGAGACGCGCGCTCTCCAGACGCTCTCCCGGCAGATCGCGTCGCTCGACTTCCTCCAGTCGCTCGCCGACGTCTCGATGCGCGGGGCCTGGGTGCGCCCCGTGGTCCTGGACGAACCGGTGCTGGAGTTGGCCGACGCGCGTCATCCGGTCGTCGAACGCGCGATCGGGGCCGACCGGTTCATCGCGAACGACACGCACCTCGATCGGGAGGAGAGGCAGCTCGCGATCCTGACCGGTCCGAACATGGCGGGTAAGTCGACGTTCCTCCGCCAGGTCGGTCTCCTCGTCGTGCTGGCGCAGATCGGCTGCTACCTCCCGGTGTCGTCGGCCCGGATCGGGCTCGCCGACCGCGTCTTCACGCGGGTCGGAGCGCAGGACTCGCTCGCGCGCGGTCAGTCGACGTTCCTTCTCGAGATGGTGGAGACGAGCCGGATCCTCCACCACGCGACGGAGCGGAGCCTCGTCCTGCTCGACGAAGTCGGGCGGGGGACGTCGACCTACGACGGCCTCGCGATCGCCTGGGCCGTCGCGGAAGCGATCTCGGCGGAGGGGACGCCGCGTCCCCGTACCATCTTCGCGACCCACTTCCACGAGCTCACGATCCTCGCGGACCGGCGGCCCGGGGTGCACAACCTCAACGTCCAGGTGAAGGAGTGGGGCGACGAGATCGTGTTCGTGCGGAAGGTCGTGTCCGGGGGCGCGGACCGGAGCTACGGAATCCACGTCGCCCAGCTCGCGGGGATTCCCGACGGCGTGATCGGGCGGGCGAGAGAGGTCCTGGCCGAGCTCGAGCACGAGGGACGGAACCGGTCCGCTCGGGTCGCTCCGGGAGGCCTCGGGAGGTCCGGGGATGCTCCGGGTACCGCCGGCCAGGCCGGGGCCGGGACGGGGTGGTCCGGCCCTGCTGTCGGCAGGCCGGGCGCCGGCGAGATCGGAGGGGCCGATCCGGTCGGCGATGGCGGTCCAGGGATCGGGGACGGAACCGAGGGTGGGCGATCTGTGTCGATACGGGCGCGGGCGCCGAGGTCACAGCTCTCGCTCTTCGCCCCGCCGGAGCCCGACTGGATCCGCGAACTCAGGTCCCTCGATCTCGACGGGGTCGCCCCGATCCAGGCGTGGGAGCTGCTCAGGCGGTGGCAGTCGGAAGCCGAAAGAGAAGACGAGGGCTCCTGAGGCCGCGACCACCCCTCGCGGGAACCGTGGCGCCTTTGCTACGATGAGAGCCGTCGGGGAGGGAGAGACCATGAACGCAAAGAACACGTGCGGATGGATCGTCATCGCCAGTCTTCTCGGGAGTGCGGGCTGCTCCACGCAGGTGACGATGCTCGAATCCGATCTCGCCCCGGGCAAGTCCTACGACTCGGTCGAGATCTCGACCCGATCCGGGGCCTACCATTTCGATCGCGTGCTCGTGACGCCGGACTCGCTCGTTGGGGAGTACACCGTCGAGGTGCAGCGGCAGAGCGCGCGGGACGGCATCTACTACGAGGACGTCGCCCGGAAGCGGGCCGTGGGCCGGGATGAAGTCGTGTCGCTCAGCACGCGGCAACAGGACGCCGAACGGACCCTCTTCTTCGGCATCGGTGTGACCGCGTTCGGACTGCTCCTCGGCAATCTCTTCGACCAGTCGCTCTCGACCGGCGGAGGGGGCGGCGCGGCGGTGAAGTCGGATCCCAACGGGTAGTGCGCGGCCCTCGCGTGCGTCTCCAGCGCAGCGTGCGGGCCGCCTGGGTCGCGTTCGGCGCATCCCTCTTCCTTCTCGCGCTCGGACCGGGACGCCTTTCCGCCCAGACGACTCCTTCCCTCTCTGATTCCAGCCGCGTCCGTCTCTGGGTCGACCGGCCGCTCGAAGCGGTAGAAGTCGTCGGCCTCGATCGGACCCGGGACTTCGTCGTGCGGCGGGAGCTGCGCGCCGAGTCCGGCAGTCCCGTGAAGTGGTCCGAAGTCGAGTCCGACCGGCTTCGCCTCCTCGACACCGGTCTCTTCGCCGACGTGCGGACGGAGGTCCGCCGCGACTCGGCCGAAGGCCGCCCCGTTCTCACCTATGCGCTCGAAGAACGGTTCGCACTCGCGCTCCTTCCGCGGCTCGACTACGACCCGGAGGAAGGGTGGAGCTACGGGCTCTACTTCACGGACCGAAACTTCCGGGGCCGGGCCGAGCGCCTCTCCGCCCGTGGTGCCTGGGGACAGAAGCGGATCGCCGCGGTGGGGTACGGGATTCCGTGGGTGGCGGGACGCCGGCTCGGACTCGGCCTCAGCCTCTTCATCTCGGACTCGGAGAAGTCACGGGAGGAGATCCGGCAGCGGAAGTACGGGGTCGCCTGGAGCGTCTCTCCCGCGCGTGACTACGCGCGACGGGCATCCCTCTTCGGTGGGCAGGAGCAGGCGCGAACCCGTCCGATCGACGCATCGGACCCGGAAGCACCGCCCCGGGAGTCCGAGGACCACCGCTGGCTCGGACTCCAACTCTCGCTCGACACACGGGAGTACCGCGTCCAGGCACGGGGAGGGCAGGTGGTGCGCGTCGCCGCCACCCAGCACGGAGGGTTTCTCGGCGGTGACGCGGAATTCGTACGCTACAACCTCGACGGACTGCTCGTGCTCCCGACGCCGGGGAACACGTCCTTCGCGGTCGCGTCGCGGGCGTCCCTCTCGGACGGGCACGTTCCGACCTATCTCCGGCAGAGCCTCGGGGGCGTCAACACCCTGCGTGGGTACGAGCAGAGCGAGTTCGGCGGGGAGAGCCGCTGGATCGGGTGGGCGGAGCTCCGCGTTCCCGTGCTCGCGAAGCGGACGTTCCGGGCCTACGGTCGGATCTTCGATGTCGCGGCCGACCTGACCGCGTTCACGGACGTGGGTTCGATCTGGGACGGTGACGCGCTGATGCGGGGGGAGGTCGAAGCGCTCTGGGGAGGAGGCGTCGGTCTCGCGCTGTTCGTCCCTTGGGTGGACATCGCGCGGATCGAGGTGGGAACGGATGGAGACCGCGTTCAGGTCTACGCCGTCAGCGGTCTCCGTCTCTAGAGTTCATCCCGGGGGCCGCTACTGACCGCCGGCTTCTTCGGCCTGCTTCTTCTTCTTCTCCAGGTACTCACGGATCGTGTCGGCGTTGGTCTTGGCCTTCTTCCGGTTCTTGAAGGTGCCGTCCGCCGCCGCGGCGTCGTAGTGCTGGAGCGCGAGCTGGTCGTTCTTCAGCTGGTTGTAGTAGATCCCGGCCAGCATGTAGTGGGCCTTGCCGTTCTTCGGATCGAGCGCGAGCGCCTGGTCGAGGCTCTTCACCGCGTCCTGGAACTTGCTCATCTTCTGGTAGACGACCGCGGAGTTGAAGTGCGGCGTGTCTTCCTTCGGCTTGAGCTCCGACGCCTTCGCGTAGGCCGCGAGCGCGCCCTTGTAGTCTTCCGCGCGGCTGCACATCGTGCCGAGAGAGATCGCCGCCGAGTAGGTGCGGCCGTCCTTCGGGGCCTTGTTCATCGCGCGCTGGAACGCGGCGATCACCTTGGGGAGGTCGCCCGGATCGGGGTAGGCCTTGCTCGCCGCGTCCGCGGCGAAGAAGTACAAGTCGACATTCGTCGAGTCCGCCGCGATCGCCTTGTCGTACGCGCCGAGCGCCGCTTTCGGCTGACCCGCGCGCAGGAGCGCGTCGGCCCGGAGACGGAGGAGATTCTTGTTCCCGGGGTCGAGCTCGATCGTCTTGCCGAAGTGCTCGGCGGCCTTCCCGAACTGGCCGAGATTCTGGTACACGAGTCCGAGGTTGTAGTGCGCGTCCTTGTACTTCGGATCGATCACGAGCGCGGCCTCGAACTTCGTCTTCGCGAGGTCGTAGTTGCCCGACGTCGCCGCCTCGAGACCCGCGTTGTACGCTTCGGCCAAGGCTGGGTCGACGGTTTGGGCCAACGCCTGGGTCGCCGCACTCGGCCCGAGTAGGAGAGTGGCGGCGATGCCAAGGAACATCGTCCGCTTCAGGGTCTTCCGAATCGTCACGTTCTCGGTCTCCTCTGTTCGTCCGGCCCAACTCGCTCGCGGCACGCTATCACCCGCCTTCATCCCAGGTCAACCGCGCGCCCCGCACCGACATAGACACACGGCGGGGACCGTCGGTCACATGAATGGAACACCGACCGTCTTCTCCGGTTTCCCGTGGCCCCGCACTTCACGACCCGATCGAGGCCCGGAGCCGTAACCGCAACGCAATTGGTGGCCTCCAAGGCCCGTGGCTGGGCGAACGACAGATGAGTTTCCGCGACCGTGGTTCGAGGCGGCGTTCTCCCGTTTCTATGCCGACCTCTACGCGCACCGGGACGCCGCGGAAGCCGAGAGCCTGCTCGACTCCCTCGGAGACCTGCTCCCCAGCCGCGGTCCCGTACTCGATCTCGCCTGCGGCGCCGGCCGTCTCCTGCCTCCCCTGGAGCGACGATTCGGTGACGTCGTCGGTCTCGATCTCTCCCGGGACCTCCTCGGGGTGGCGCGGAGCCGAGCCGGCCGTGCGCGCCTCGTCCGTTCCGACATGAGAACGCCGCCCTTCGCTCCGGGGACGTTCGCGGCCGTCTTCTCCCTCTTCACGAGCTTCGGCTACTTCGAGGATCCCGAAGACGATGCGGCGGTGGTTGCCCGGGTCGCGCGGTGCCTTAGGCCGGGTGGGTGGTACGTGCTCGACTTCCTGAACGCGGGGCCGGTCCTGGAGCAGCTCGTCCCGAAGTCGGATCAGACGGTCGGGGGACGACGCGTCGAGAGCGAGCGGAGCTACGATCCGGGGAGTCGCGTCATTCACAAGACCGTTCGAGTCTTCCGCGAAGAGGAGCTCGAGGTGACGTATGAGGAACGGGTCCGGGCATACACCCCGGAGGAACTCGACACGATCTTCTGGCGAGCGGGGCTCACGGTCGTTTCGCGTCTGGGTGGCTACACCGGGGAACCGTTCGATCCGGGCGGGTCGCTGCGCTATGTGTCGGTGGGAAGGAGGATGCCCGCTTGAAGTCGATGGGACGGGTCGGAAGTGAGGGACAGGAACTCGCGGCACTCGACGCGGCCGGAGCTTCGCTGCCTGCTACGTTTCTGGACCGAGTCCGCGCGCGGCGGGCCGTGCCCGATCCCGCCTGGTTCGCGCCCGCCGTGGAATGGAATCGCGAGATGGGCGCGGATCCCGAACTCCTGGAGCGGGCGGCCCGCCTCGGAAACGAGGGGGGAGTCGTCGTCCTGACCGGACAGCAGGTCGGGCTCTTCGGGGGGCCTCTCTACACGCTCTACAAACTGCTCAGTGCCGTGGCGCTGGCCGAAGAGGTCGAGCGTGCGACAGGAGTGCCCGCGCTCCCGGTGTTCTGGGTGGTGGGGGACGATTCGGACTTCGGAGAGGTTTCCACGATCTGGTTCCCCGACGCGAGCGGGAGGGCGCAGAGGATCCGCGACGCCGAGGAGCCCGAAGGCGGGACGTTGATCGGCCCGCTGTCCGCGTCGCGTCACGAGGCCCACCTCGCGGAGCTCGCGCCTCACGTTCGGGGGCACCGGCACGGCGAGTTCGTCCTGGCGAAGATGGAGGCGGCCCTGGCTCGTGCGGGCACGTGGAGTGATCTCCACGCGGCGCTCTTCCACGGCGCCCTCGGGAACTGTTCCGCACTCTTCCTGGATGGCGGGAGCGGTTCCTTCCTGAGTGCGGTCGCGCCCTGGCTGGGACGCGCGGCGGAAGCGCCGTTGTCCGAGCTCCTGAGCCATGGCGTTCGGCCAGGAGAAGAGCCGGTGCTCCAACCGGAACTCGGCGATCGCGCCCTCTTCCGGATCGCGGGCGGGCGGCGGGACTCCCTCGCGGACACGGGTGACACGGCCGCGGCAGTTCTGGAGAGAGGGGAGTTCGTTGCGCCGAATGTCGTCCTCCGGCCGCTCCTCCAGGACCGCGTGCTTCCCAACGTCGCGACGATCTGCGGGCCGTCGGAGATCCGGTACCGCCATCAGCTCGGGCCGGTCTACCGCCATCTCGACGTTCCGGAGCCGCTCCGTCCGTCGCGTTTCTCCGCCACTCTCCTTCCGGACCTCGGCTGCGCCGGTGCGTCGGACTCCGCGGCGTACCTCGCGGCGGGTCATGACCCGGCCGCGTTCGTGGAGGCCAGCGTGGAGGCGTCGCTCCCGGCCGAGCTCGTGGCGGAGTTCACCGCCCTTCGCGAGCAGGTGCGCACGTCGGTTGCGCGTCTCGAACCGGCCCTCGGCGAGTTCGACAAGAGCCTGCCGCAGCTCGTCATGTCCGCGGCGGGGAAGGCGGACTACCAATTCGACCGGATGCTGGACGGCATTCGCGGGAAGACGAAGCACAGGCTGCAGCAGCGGTGTCCGTCGCTCGGGGGGCTCTCTGACTTCGTTCTGCCGCGGCAACGTCCGCAGGAGCGGAGTCTCTCCTGGTGGACGCCGTTCGCCACCGATGGCCCGGACGTGGTCGGGCCGCTCCTGGAGGCCGCTCGGGAGCACGTCATGCACGCGATTGCGCGGAGCGAGGAGCGGGGTGGGGCGGACGACATCGTCGTGGAACGGACTGTGTTTCGGTTGGAGGGCATCGGCTCATGAGCGCGAAGAACCACGTCGGAATCGTCTGCTATCCGAGTTCCGGAGGAAGTGGGATCGTCGCCACCGAGCTGGGACTCGCCCTCGCGCATCGCGGCTGGGAAGTGCACTTCATCACCTACGCGCAGCCGATCCGGCTCCAGAGCTTCGAGAACAACGTCTTCTTCCACGAGGTGCAGACGGACAACTATCCCGTCTTCCACCATCCGCCCTACACGCTGAGCCTCGCGGTGAAGATCCACGAGGTGGCGCAGACGCATGGCCTCGACGTCCTCCACGTCCACTATGCGATCCCGCACGCGACCGCGGCGTACCTCGCGCGGCAGATGCTCCTCCCGAGGCGCCTGCCGGTCGTGACGACGCTGCACGGCACGGACATCACGCTCGTCGGCGTGCAGCCCGCGTTCCATCGGATCACGCGGTTCTCGATCGAAGAGAGCGATCGCGTCACGGCGGTGAGTCAATTCCTCCGTCAGAGGACGATCGCCTCCTTCGGAGTCGAACGGGAGATCGAGGTCATTCCGAACTTCGTCGATCCGAACGTCTTCCGTCCACTGGACGAACGGCGCCTTCCGCTCTGCGCGAACCGTGACGAGAAGATCGTCGTCCACGCGTCGAATTTCCGGCCGGTGAAGAACATCCCGTCCGTCGTGCGCACGTTTGCGAAGATTCGCGAAGCGATGCCGGCCCGCCTGCTCCTGGTCGGAGACGGACCGGAACGTTACGGCGCACAGGAGCTGGTCGGTCAGCTCGGTATCGAGAGCAGCGTTCACTTCCTCGGCATCCGCGAGGGGATGGCGGATCTCCTCGGGTGCGCGGATCTCTACCTGCTTCCTTCCGAGCACGAGAGCTTCGGGCTCTCGGCCCTCGAAGCGATGTCGTGTGGTGCGCCCGTGATCGCGACGTCGCGGGGCGGGACGGGGGAGGTGGTGGTTCCGGGCGTCACCGGCTACCTCTGCGACCCGCACGACATCGACGAGATGGGCCGGATCGCCGTCGAACTCCTCTCCGATCCGGACCGTCATCGTCAGGTCGGACAGGCGGCGCGGGCACGAGTCCTCGACCTCTTCACCGAGGACAAGGTCATCGCCCAGTACGAGCAGATGTACCGCGAGCTGACCGGCGGCTAGACGAGGTAGGCCGACATCCGGCCGGTGGGCCCTTCGGCGCGATGGCTGAAGAAGACGTCGGTGTTACAGGCCGTGCAGATGCCAGACGTGACGATCCCGTCACGGGGGACGCCCGCATTCTCCAGCCGCCGCGCGATCTCGGCAGCCAGGTCGAGATGCACGCCCCCGCCCTCAGCGCTCACGCCCACGCCCCCGCCCACGTCCGCCGCGCCTGCGCCGACTTCGCCGGATGCTCCGTGCGCAGCCACCAGCCGCACCGAATGGGGAAAGACGACGGCGACTTCGGTGCCGACTTCGTAGCAACAGACCCCGATTCCCGGACCGATCCAGACACGTGCCGGGCCCTCTGCGTGCAGCCGAAGCACGCGAAGCAGTTCCTCCACGATCCCTCCCGCCACGCCGCGCCATCCGCAGTGAGCGAGCCCTCGCCAGGATCCGAAGCTGACGGCCACCGGGTAACAGTCGGCCACGGTGAGGGCGAGGGGGAGTCCCGGGACGTTCGTCACGAGGGCGTCGGTTTCGGGGACGACGCCGGGCCCCGTCACGACCGCGGTGTGGATTCCGTGCACGAGGGACGCGCGGGCGGGGGCCGTGACGCCGAGCTGTTCCAGGATCCGCGTCTCGTTCTGCCTGACGTGCAGCGGATCGTCGCCTACCTTCGTTCCGAGGTTGAGCGACGCGAAGGGCGGCGGAGAGACACCTCCGGTCCGCTGTGTCACGTAGGCACGGCAGCCCTCCAGGTGGCCGTCCGGGCTGGTCGTGAATCGAATCGGTTGATTCATCGAGGCACACGCTCCAGAGTTCGGGTTCGTCGACGGTAGGAGAAGGATGACGAAGTGACCACGAGTTGGGAAGCAGTCGATCTCACGGTTCTCGAATGGATCAACCAGCGAATGGTGACTCCATGGCTCGATGTGTTCTTCGTCTGGCTGACCGATCCGCCCCACCGGGAGATCTACTTCGTCCTCGCGGCCGTCGCGCTGATCGCGCTCGGGAAGAAGAAAGGCTGGATCGCGGTCCTGACGCTCGGGATCGCCGTCGCGCTCACGGATCAGATCATCGCCGAAGTGCTGAAGCCGGCGTTCGGGAGGATCCGGCCGGTCTTTGCGCATCCCGACACGGTCCGTTTCCTGCTCGACTCTCAGGCGCGGAGTCCTTCCATGCCTTCGGCGCACGCGGCGAACTCGTTCGCGGTCGCCGTCGTCCTCTTCGAGTTCCGGCGTTCCGTCGGTTGGGCCGCGCTCGTGCTCGGCGTGCTCATCGCCTACTCGCGGCCCTATGTCGGCGTGCACTATCCGAGCGACATCCTGGTCGGCGCGCTCTTCGGCACGTCGATGGGTTTCACCGCGATCGGTCTCCGGCGTGGCGTCCTTCGCCTCTGGCGGAGGGTTCGGGGGGCGCGTGCAGACGAACTCCCCCCGCTCGTGGCTACCTCGAACGACCCACCGGCGGACGCTCGAGATGGAACCCCGTCGCTTCCTGATACGCCGCCCCGACCGTGAGTAGATCGGACTCGCCGAGCAGTCGGCCCGTGAACGTGATGCTCGTCGGGGTGCCGTCTCCACTCCGGAACCCGTTCGGCACGGTGAGTGACGGGTGTCCGGTGAGGTTCGTCGCGAGCAGGTGACTTCCCCCGAACGTAGGGGCGACGAACACGTCGACTGACTCGAACACTGCTTCCATCGCCTGCCGGAGCAGGGTCCGAATCCGACTGGCCCGGATGTACTCGACGGCAGGGATGAGCTGGCCCTGACGGAACACGTTCGGCCAGGCGTATCGTTCCTGCCGCGTCAGCTCTTCGTCACGGCCGCTCCGCGTGAGTTCGTCGAAGGCCGTCGTCGCCTCCGCGGTGAGGATGACGCTGAGCGGTCCGATCGGAAGGTCTCCGGGAAGCGTGACCGGGACGAGGTTCCAGCCGAGTTTCCGTAGGACTTCGAGCGTGACCTGGTCGTGGGCCGCCCAGTCCCGCGCGGCGGTCTTCTCGGCTTCGTCGTCCACGCCTTCGGTCCGGTCCTCGTCGAAGAGTGCGGGCACGTATCCGACGCGGATCTCACCCGGCTTCCGCAGGGACCAACGGAAGGGCGGCGCGGCGAGAGCGTTCGGATCGAGTCCGTCCGGGCCCGCGATCGCGGCCAGCACCCATCCGCAGTCCTCGACTCTCCGGCAGATCGGACCGATCTTGTCCATCGTCCAGGAGAGGGCCATGACGCCGGATTTGCTCACCCGTCCGTAGGTGGGACGGAGCCCGGACACGCCACACCGGGTGGACGGCGAGACGATGCTGCCCCACGTTTCGGTCCCGATCGAGAAGCCGCAGAGACCGGCCGCGGTCGCGGCGGCGGGACCGGCGGACGACCCGCTCGAACCCTGATCCAGATTCCAGGGGTTCTTCGTGGTCCCGCCGAACCAGACGTCGCCCCAGGCCAGGGCGCCCACCGAGAGCTTCGCGAGCAGGGGAGAGCCCGCGGCGAGGAGGCGCTGCGCGACGGTTGCGGTTCCGTTTCGAATCTGCGTCTCGTAGGGCTTCGCTCCCCAGGTCGTGTGGGTACCTTCGACCGAGATGAGATCCTTCGCGCCCCAGGGGATCCCGTGGATCGGGCCGACCGATTCGCCCCGGGCGCGGGCGGCGTCGGCTTCCTTCGCGACGCGGAGCGCGATCTCCTTCGTCTCCTCGATCACGCAGTGGAGGTCCAGGTTCCAGCGGGAGAGGCGGGCCAGGTAGAGCTCGGTCAGCTCGACGGAGGAGAGCGCGCCGCCGGCGAGCCAGCCGGCGAGTTGCCGGACGCCGGCGAAGGCGACGTCGTCGTCCGAGCCGGGACCGGTCGCGATCGGAGGAGGGCCGGGAACCGCCGTCCCGGCGGACGCGGCGCCATCCGCTTCGTCGGTCCGCCCATCGGCCCGGAGCGCTCCGTCCGGCCCCGCGGGAGGTAGAGGGTCGAAGCGCAGCGAGGGCGTGACATCGTTGTCGAGGGGAACCGACCTCAGGGCCTGGAACTCCTCGAGCGTGCCGCCCAGGTCCTCCCGGAGGAGGTCCCGCTCGTCCGGGGTGTACTCGAGTCCGGTGAGCCACTCTGCTCCCCGAATCTCCTCGTCGGTGGGGAGGTGGGGTTCCGATTGCGCGGCGCCTCTGCCAGCGCCGCCGCCCGTGGCTGCTCCCGCGATGGCGGCCCCGCCCAACAGCCGGAGGACCTCCCGGCGACCCCACTTCCGTTCATCCCGCTCCTGCGCTGGGGTTTGAGCCGCCCCGTCGGTCTGCTTCCCCGCCCCTTTGCGGGTGACTCGACGATCCGATCCTGTGTCCCGTCCCATGGGTCCCCCTTCCGCGCCCGGCACCGGGCGGCATGCCGGGAATTGTGCCTCCGATACCCGATTGGGGGAAATCCCCAAGATCGCTTCAGTGTCCGGCCGCAAGTGCCGATGACCATTGAGGATGGGCGCTAAAATGGCCGAAGGCACGGCACCAACAACCACTTGGCTCGGTCGGGTCCTACCCGACTATGCCGGTAGACCGCGTTTGCTGACTTACGTGGTGGCTGTCGTCGTGTCCGGAATCAGTGCCCTCGCGCTGTCGGGTGGCCTGGCCGGAGCGAAGCAGTTGCTCGAGTGGGGCCTCCTCGCCTGGTTCGCCGCCAACCTCCTCTCCGAGTTCCTCTGGCTCGAAGCCGAGAGTGGTGAGGTCACGGACTCGATGGCGCTCACCATGAACCTCGGCGTCATCCTGCTCCTCGAGCCGACCCAGGCGATCTGGATCGTGGCGCTGTCCGTGTTCATCGCGACCCGCTTCATCCAGAAACGTGACTGGGTCAAGTCTCTCTTCGGTCTCGGGCAGATGGCGATCACGTGCGGGGTCTCCTCGTACGTGTTCCAGGTGCTGCATCCGGACCCCGTGCTCTCGTCCGCGTTCGGAACCACGCAGTCTGTCGGCGCGACCGTCGTGTGCGCCGCGACCTACTTCCTCACGAACACGTTCCTCGTCGCGGGTGCCGTTGCGCTCCAGACCGACACGGGGCTCTGGCAGGTGTGGCGGGCGAACTGGGGCACGCGGAACAACATCGTGAGTTCGGTGGCGCTCTTCTCCCTCACGCCACTCATGATCATCGCCTTCAGCTCCCTCGGATTCAGCGGCGTGCTCCTCTTCTTCCTCCCGCTCCTCATCGTGAAGAACCAGAACCGAGACTACATCCAGCTCAAGCGGATGACCGAGGAGAAGGTGCAGCGCGAGAAGCTGGTGGAGGCGGGCCGTATCGCGCGTGCGATCGGTCACGAGATCCGGAACTTCCTCGGCGTGATCCTGGGCCGGGTCCAGCTCATGGATCGCCACGTCGAGCGGATGGGCGACGAGAAGCTGCGGTCCGACCTGAGGCAGATCCGCGAACAGATCGACAACCTCGCGGATCTCTCGAAGCAGATCATGGAGTCGACGGAACGCGGTGTCCGTCCCCAGTCGACCGATCTCAACCGGTTCCTCCTCCAGCAGGTGGAGATGCTCCGGCCCTATCCGACGTTGGAGGGCGTGGAGATCGTGCCCGAACTCAGTCCCGATGCGGGGATGGCGGAGTTCGACCGCGCCCAGATCCGCCAGGTGGTCGTGAACCTGATCAAGAACGCCGCGGAAGCGATGCGGGACGCGGACCCGAAGGTCGACGCTCCGGTCGTCACCGTGCGTTCCTTCGCCGTGGGGCGCGACCGCGTGCGGATCGAGGTGGAAGACAACGGCCCCGGGATTCCGCCGTCGCTCCAGGAGAAGGTGTTCGACCTCCTCTTCACGACGAAGAAGTACGGCCACGGCTTCGGCCTCGCGACCTGTCGGGCGATCCTGCTCAAACACCGCGGGCGAATCGAACTCCTCTCCGAGCCGGGAAGAGGCGCGACCTTCGTCCTCGAGATTCCGCGCACGCATCCGGAGACCAACGAGGGGAGTTCAGACCCGACCGTGGTCACGCGCGGAGCGGCCTAGAGAGTTCCCTGGTCCGTTTCGCCGGAGTGCGGCTTGTCACCCGCGCGGAGGCTCGGTATGGTTTCCTTGGGCGTGGTATCGTACGGACGGAGACCCAGTCGGCTCCGTATCACGACAACGGAGGGAACCGTTCCGAACATGCCGTCTCTGCCGACGCGCGTCTTGCCGCAGACGCACCGGATCCGCTTGGCCCGGGGCCCGCTCCTTCCTTTGCTTTGGTTCGTCCTCGCGTTCGCGATCGTGAGCGCGCTCGCCGCCTGCTCCTCGTCCGATGGAGACGAGGACTCCGTCACGGCCGCTGTGGTGGAGGAAGCGCCCGCCCGTCCTGCTCCTCGCTGGACCACCGTCGCCGACACGGTGAAGAGGGGAGACACGCTCTCGGGTGTCCTTCTCCGCAACCGCGTCGGTGTGCAGGAGATCGGCCAGATCCTCCACCGGATGCGGTCGGACGATCTCTTCTCGCCACGCTCCCTCCGCCCGGGTCAGGTCCTCACCGTTTCCCGAGACGCGTTCGGCGGGTTCCGCCGACTTCGCTTCGAGGCTTCCCGCGAGGAGGTTCTCGTCTTCGAAACCGTGGGCGATTCGATCGAGGCGAGCTACGCGGACCTCGACCGCGAAGTCCGCCTCCGCAAGTTCGAGGGCGAGATCCGGAGCAGCTTCGACGAAGCGGTACAGCGTTCGGGCGGTGACTACCGACTGACCCTCAAGGTCGCGGACCTCATGGCCTACGACATCGACTTCATGACGCAGCCGCGCGTGGGCGATCGGTTCGAGGTCCTCGTGGAGGAGAAGTTCATCGAGGGGGAGTTCCTCGGCTACGGAGAGATCCTCTACGCGAACTACGACGGTGCTCTGGCCGATTGCGAAGCGTTCTACTTCGAGTGGGAGGACGGCGCCGACGGCCACTACCTGGCGGACGGCAGGGCGATGAAGAAGGCGTTTCTCAAGTCGCCTCTCAACTTCCGGCGGATCAGCTCCCACTTCGGCAAGCGGTTCCATCCGATCCGGAAGGTCTACAAGCATCACACGGGCGTGGACTACGCCGCGTCCAGTGGTACACCGGTGGTGGCCCTGGGAGACGGAGTGGTCGACTACTGCGGGTGGAAGGGTGGCTACGGGAACGCCATCCGGATCCGTCACAACAAGCGGATGCAGACGCTCTACGGCCACCTCAAGGGGTTCGCGAAGGGGGTCTCGAAGGGGACCCGCGTCGAACAGAACCAGGTCATCGGATATGTCGGCAAGACCGGGCTCGCGACGGGGCCTCATCTCCATTTCGAGATGATCGAGAACGGCCGCCAGATCGATCCTCTGGCCTTCGACAACGAGCCCGCCGAGCCGATCCCCGCCGAGCACCTCGAGGAGTACCTGCGCTGGGCGGCCCAGGTGCGTGACCTCGAGCACGACCTCCTCGCGGGCCAGATCGTGCCCCCGATCCGTCCCGGAGTCCCCACCGACCCGGCGGACCTGGCCTCGTTCGCGTCGGACGCGGAGTAGCCGGGGCGAGAACGTCCCAGGCTCGTTGACACCTCCTGAGGCGGATGCTAGCCTCCGTCGTTCAAGGGAACACTCACCCGTGTCGGGAGATCGGCTACGCCTTTCCGCGGTTCGGGTTGCGCCAACACTATCCGCGAGAGGAATTCCTAGTCCTTGTCGAACCTGGAGTCCTTCGTCCGTTCGGTGGAGTCCGATTCCGACCTCCGCGAGTTCCAGGATCCAGTCCGCGGCGAGCTGGAAGACCTCCAACGCTCGATGGCCGACTTCTTCCGGAACTCTCTGGCCCTCCTTCAGGGAGTGGGCAGCTATTTGCTCGGAGTTCGGGGGAAGATGTTCCGGCCGACCGTCCTCCTCCTCATCTCGAAGATGGGGACGTCCAAGCGCGACGACACGATCTTCGCGGCCACCGTCGTCGAGCTCATCCACCTCGCGACGCTGATCCACGACGATACGATCGATCGGAGCGCCGTCCGCCGAGGCCTGCCGACCCTGAACGCGATGTACAACGACCAGGTCGCGACCATCCTCGGGGACTACATCTACACGAAAGCGTTTTGCGAGCTGATCGACCGGGACATGCCCCGGCTCGTCCCCGTGATCGCCAAGACCACGCACCGGATGACCGCGGGGGAAGTGCTCGCGATCGAGCAGAAGCGCGCGGTCACCCTGTCCGAGAAGGACTACTTCCACCTCCTCGACGAGAAGACGGCATCGCTCATGGGCGCCGCAGCCCGGTCCGGCGCGATCCTCGCCGGGATGAGCGACGAAGCCGTCGAGGAGATGACGCAGTTCGGGGAGAACCTGGGGCGTGCCTATCAGGTGACGGACGACCTCTTCGACTACATCGGAAGCGAGGGCCAGCTCGGCAAGGGCGTGGGCTCCGATCTCTCCGCGGGGAAGATCACGCTTCCGCTCATCCACGCCCTCCAGAACGTGACGGTCTCGAGCGAACGGGAGTTCCTCCAGGAGATCACGAAGCGTGGGAAGTTCGACGAAGGGGAGTGGAACGAACTCCTCGGGATCCTCCGGTCGTGCGGCGCGCTCGAGTACACGCGCGACACCGCTCTCGGCCTCGCCAGGACCGCAGTGGACCGGCTCGGCATTCTGCCCGAGGGAATTCACCGGGGCGCACTGGAAAAGGCGGTCGCGTACGCGGTCCAACGGATCCACTGATCGGGAGGAGGTCGCCTCGCTCTCGTTTCATTCCAACCCAGCAAGACACCTGGAGACGACGCGATGACCGGACCCGAGACGGAACGGGAATCCTACGAACTGGCCCGGCGTATCGCCGACCTCATGTTGGAGAAGGCCGCCACCGACGTTCTCGTCCTCGACCTCAGGACCCTTTCGTCTGCCTGCGACTACTTCGTGATCTGCACGGCCGCGAGCGAGCCTCAGGTGAAGGCGATCACGGAACACGTCGAGGAGACGGTGAAGAAGGAATTCGGCGCCGGCCCCTGGCACATCGAGGGCCGGAGTCAGCGTCGTTGGGTCCTGCTCGACTTCGTCCACGTCGTAGCCCACGTGTTCCACAAAGAAGCACGCGAATACTACCTGCTCGAACGCCTCTGGTCCGACGCCCCCCAGGAAGAGGTCCTTCCGAAGAAGGCAGGGGTGAGGACGGTCGCGGGCGCGCCCGGCTCGGGCGAGACCCCGGACGAGTGGCAGGACTTCTCCGAGGAAGGAGAGGATGAATGAGTCTCTTGGTCGTTGGGTCGGTGGCGCTCGACTCGGTCGAGACGCCGGCGGGGAAGATGGACTCCGCCCTCGGGGGATCCGCCTCGTACTTCTCGCTGGCCGCCGTCCGCTACTGTCCGGTGCATCTCGTCGCGGTGGTGGGTTCGGACTTCCCGGGCGAGGATCGCGAGCTCCTGGCGAGTGAAGGCGTCGATCTCACTGGGCTAAAGACCGCGGAGGGGCCGACCTTCCGCTGGGGCGGCGTCTATCACGAGGACATGAACCATCGGGACACGCTCTTCACCGAACTGGGTGTCTTCGAGTCCTTCCATCCCGAGCTTCCCGAGGCCTACCGAGAGCTGCCTTTCGTTCTGCTCGCGAACATCGACCCGGAGCTGCAGCTCGAGGTGCTGGAGCAGACCCGTTCCCCGCGTCTCGTCGCGCTCGACACGATGAACTTCTGGATCTCGTCGAAGCTGGACGCACTCCATCGCGTGCTGGAGAAGGTGCATCTCTTCTTCCTCAACGACGAGGAGGCCAAGCAGCTCACGGGGAAGACGAACGTGCTCTCCGCCGCCCGCGACATCCTGCGCATGGGGCCGCGCATGGTCGTGATCAAGCGGGGCGAGCACGGCGCACTCACCCTCACCGAGCACGGATGGTTCTCGCTCACCGCGTTCCCGGTCGAATCGCTCCAGGACCCGACCGGAGCCGGGGATTCCTTCGCCGGCGGCATGCTCGGCTATCTCGCTTCCCGCGGCGGATGCCTCGACGACGGTGAGCTTCGGAGGGCGGTTGCCCACGGGACGGCGGTTGCGTCCCATACGGTGGAGAAGTTCGGAGTCGATGGTCTTCTCGATCTCGACAGAGCGAAGATCGACGCTCGCGTGCGCGAGGTCTGGAACCTCTCGCGGTTCGAGCTGGAGGAGGGAGCGTGATTCCGAACAGGGACGCGGGGCTCGAGCGGTCGCTCGGATCTCTCCGTGGCGTGCGCTCGGTCCGGATCGAGCGTGAGCCCGAGGGCATGCTCCAGGTATTCGTCGTCGCCGAAGATCAGTCCACGCCGGAGTCGATCGTCGCCCAGGTGCGCACACTCGTGCGCGCGGAGAAGGGTGAGGACCTGCTCCCGAGCAACGTGCACGTGGCCCAGGTCGTTCCGGCGCGCAGTGAGCGGATCCGGCTCGTGTTCCGCTCCGTTCACATCTACCGCGAAGGACAGCGCGCAGAAGCCCAGGTGGAACTGTTCGAGGGCGATCGGAGCCGCGTCGGCAGAGCGGAAGGCGTGGCCGTGCGTGGCGGACTCATCCGTCTCGTGGCGCTCGCGACGCTCGACGCGGTCGGCCCTGCCTTCGGGCGTGACGTCGCCATCGATCTCGCCGCCGCCCAGAGGAAGCGGATCGGGGGGCGCTCGTTCGTCCTCTGTCACCTCGTCCTCGTGAGAGGACGGGAGGAGCAGCACCTCTCCGGGAGCGTACTCGTGACGAGCGATCCCCTCGAGGCGACCGTGTTCGCGGTTCTCGATGCACTCAACCGCGTCCTTCCGGAGAAGGCGGTGGAGGAGGAGATCGAGTACGAGGTGGAGGACATCGTTCCACTCCACCGGGAGGGGGCTTGGGAATGAGCCAGGGAGGCGCCAGCTACCGGGACGCCGGCGTCGACATCGACGAGGCCCAGACCGCCGTCCGCGGGATCCAGCAGATGGTCGCGAGCACGCGCACGGCGCGCGTCGAGAGCGAACTCGGTGTCTTCGCCGGGTTCTTCGCCTATCCGGACGCCGGCGCGGAGCGGCTCCTCGTCGCCTCGACCGATGGGGTGGGGACGAAGCTCAAGCTCACCGCGCAGCTCGGTCGCTGGGCCGACGCCGGGTTCGACATCGTCTCCCACTGTACGAGCGACATCCTCGTCCACGGCGCGCGGCCGCTCTTCTTCCTCGACTACATCGGCACCGGGAAGCTCTCCGCGTCCGTGGTGGAGCAGCTCGTGTCCGGGATGAGCGAGGCCTGCCGGGCCACGGGCACGGCGATCCTCGGTGGCGAGACCGCGGAGATGCCGGGGGTCTACGGAACCGGAGACCTCGACCTCGTCGGGACCCTCGTTGGCGAGGTGAAGCGGAGCGAGCTCGTCGACGGACACTCGATCCAGCCGGGAGACGTCCTCCTCGGCCTCGCCTCGATCGGGCTCCATACGAACGGGTATTCGCTGGCCCGCCGGATCGTGGGCTCGGACGCCCGGCCGGAAGTCCTGGGCGAGGCGCCGGAAGCGAGCGGAGAGACCTGGGGCGACATGCTCCTCGCGCGGCATCGCCTCTACTACCCGCGCGTCAGCCCGTTGCTCGGCCAGGTGCCGATCGAGGGGATGGTCCACATCACGGGCGGTGGGCTCGTCGACAACACCCCTCGGATCCTACCGGAGGGGTGTCGGGCCCACATCCGGGTCGGGAGCTGGCCCGTGCTGCCCGTGTTCCGTCACCTCGTGGAGCTTGGGGGCATGGACCGGGCGGAGGCGCACCGGGTCTTCAACATGGGGATCGGGTACGTCCTCATCGTGCGCCGCGGCCAGGTGGCAGAGATCCAGGCCCGACTCGCGGAGACGGGGGAGCCGGCCTACGAGATCGGGACGGTGGAGGCGGGGGAGCGGGGCGTCGAGCTCGTCTGAGGGGGGCGGAACGGCCCCCAGACCTTCGCCCACTATGTCGCGAAAACCCGTTGACACTTCCATGGGGCGGAATCTATTCTCCCCGTTCGGTTAGGGCGATTAGCTCAGCTGGTTAGAGTGCTTGCTTGACATGCAAGAGGTCACTGGTTCGATTCCAGTATCGCCCACCAGCTTTACATACCCGGGGGGGCACCGACTCCTGGGGCGGAAGATCGATCCAAGTAGGAGCGCCGCTCCTCACCCGCCGGCCCATGCGAGCTAGGACGGGTTCCGGACCCCGAGGGGCCTCCTCATGTGGATGAGGTGGTTTCGTCGTGGGCGTGGGGCGGCCTTCGGGTCGCCTTTTTTCGTTTCCGATCCGTGGTAATGACGGTGCAAGGAGGGTTTGCCATTCCGCCTAAATCTGACCTCGCGAGGGTGAATGACAAGATCCGGGCGCCCATGGTCCGGGTCGTCGGTGACGACGGAAATCAGCTCGGAGTGATGGCGATCTCCGACGCACTTCGGATGGCACGCGAGATGGGGCAGGACCTCGTCGAAGTGGCACCGAATGCGAAGCCTCCCGTCTGCCGGGTCATGGACTATGGGAAGTACAAGTACCAGCAGTCCAAGCGAGACGCGATGGCGAAGAAGCGCCAGCACCAGACCCAGGTCAAGGAGGTCAAGCTCCGCCCGAAGATCGAGCGGCACGACTTCGAGACGAAGATGCGCAATGCGCGGAAGTTCCTCGGGGAGAGGGACAAGGTCAAGGTGACGGTGATGTTCCGCGGGCGCGAGATGTCTCACCCGCAGTTGGGGTACGAGCTCCTGCAGGCCGTGATCGTCGAACTCGCGGACATCGGTCAGGTGGAGCAGAACCCGTCGGCGGAAGGACGGACGATCACGATGATGCTCTCGCCGCTGCCGCAAGGAGCGAAGACGAGCTCCAAGGGCGCGGCCGAAGACGAGTGAGCTTTTTCCGTCTGCTGACGGACGCGAGTTTTGCAAGACGAGGAAAGGAGGGCAGGAAGATGCCCAAGATGAAGACGAAGAGATCCGCAGCGAAGCGGTTCAAGCTGACCGGGTCAGGTCGCCTCAAGCGGCGTCGGTCCATGATGGGGCACTTCCTGACCAAGAAAGCCTCGAAGCGGAAGCGTCAGCTCCGTAAGACCGGCTACGTCGCCAAGGCGGATGAGAAGCGGATCCTGCGCGTCCTCGGTCGCGCCTAGTCCCGTAGTACCGCCGTAGAAGAGTTTCACCTTCTTTCGACGTTCGCGGGGCCGGTGCGGCCGATAGTCGAACGATACGGAGTCGCCAAGAGATGTCCAGATCCAGATCCATCGTCCCGAGTCGCGCGCGTCGCAAGCGCGTACTCGCCGCGTCCAAGGGGAACTTCCAGGGGCGTCGCAAGCTCTATCGCGTAGCAGCAGAGAACGTCCTGCGCGGCATGGCGTACGCGTACCGCGATCGCAAGCAGCGCAAGCGCCACATGCGCACCCTTTGGATCCAGAGGATCAACGCTGCCGCCCGCACCTACGGGATGAGCTACAATCAGCTCATCGACGGCCTCAAGAAGGCCGAGGTGCTGATCGACCGGAAGATGCTGAGCGATCTCGCCGTTCACGATCTCGACGCATTCGGGAAGCTCGTCGAGACGGCGCGTCAGCACCGCGGATAACGAATCGAAGCTGCAGCCCGGACAATGGTCCGGTTCCAGGGAGTTCCGATGGGCAACAACGGAGTGGAGTCCACGGCAGACGTCTCGATCGAGATGGAGCTCGACCTCATCGAGGAGAAGATCCTCAAGGCGGCGGAGACGATCGAGAAGCTGCGCGCCGAGAAGGCGAGCCTCGAAGCCGAGTGCGAGCGTCTGCGTGCGGAGCGTGGAGAGACAGTGTCCCGGATCTCGAGGATCTTGGAGAAGGTCGACGCGATCGAGACACTGTGAGTAGGTCCGGGGGCTGCCTGGCCCCCGGCACCCGAGGTGCCCTCTCCACGTTCCCCGTCCTCGCGCTGCGGCCGACTGCGGATGGAGTGGGAGCCTCCCTCTCGAGAGGAGGGATCCATTGGTCGACGAAAGCGGCACACCCGTCAGCATCCACGGTGAGGAGTTCAAGATCCGAGGGGCCGAGCCCGAACGGATCCGCGCCCTGGCGGAGTTCGTCGATGCACGATTCCGCGAGATGGAGAAAGCCTCGCGCACGCACGATCTTCGTCGACAGGCAGTGCTCGTTTCCCTCAACATTGCTGAAGAGGTCTTCCGCGAACGGGAGAGGCGTCTGGACGATCAGGAACGGACGCGTTACCGTCTTCGCGAATGCAGTCGGTATCTCGATGGAGCGCTCGAGGAATCTGGTCCCGCCGGATCCTGAGTCCCGAGCATCCAAGAAGTAGGGCCACCGTCTCGCTGATCTCCTGGTGACGGGGTATGGCTCCTTGAGCCAACACTATCCGCGAGGGAGCTGAAAACCGGTCTGCGAGTGGCCGTCCTGAGGGACGACGCGAGGGAACGGGATAGGCGCCCACCTGGTTATCCAGGTTCAAGGCCAGAACCCGCACCGGAGATCGGCGTGACGGTGGCCTCTTCACCCCACCAAACCGGGAGTCCCCCGTGCGCATACTCTTCATCGGCGATATCGTCGGCCGCCCCGGCCGCCGAGCGGTAGAGGCATTGCTTCCGGACTTGCGCTCCGAACTCGCGCTCGACCTCGTGCTCGCGAACGTGGAGAACAGCGCGTCGGGCCGCGGCATCCAGCCGGCGCCCGCCAAGGAGATCTGGGCCGCGGGCGTGCAGGTCTTCACCGGCGGCAACCACATCTGGGACAAGTCCGACGGAATCGACCTGATCGCGAAAGATCCCCGGATCGTTCGGCCGCTCAACATGCCGCCCGGTACGCCCGGACGAGGGCTCGGACTCTACGAAGTCGGGGACGTGACGGTCGCGGTCGTGAACCTGCTCGGGCGGGTCTACATGAGTCCGGCGGAGTGTCCGTTCCGCGCGATCGACGGGGCGCTCGAATCGCTCGCGGGTCGGGCCCAGATCGTCTTCGTCGACTTCCATGCCGAGGCCACGGCGGAGAAGATCGCGTTCGGATGGCACGTCGATGGGCGTGCCTCCGCCGTCATCGGCACCCATACGCACGTGCAGACGGCGGACGAACGGATCCTGCCGGGTGGTACGGCCTATCTCACCGACGTCGGGATGACCGGCCCGCACGACTCCGTGATCGGAGTACGCAAGGACGATGCGATCCGGAAGATGATCACCGGGCTCCCCGTTCGCTTCCAGACGGCGGAGTCCGACATCCGGCTCCACGGAGTGTTCCTCGAGATCGACCCCTCGAGCGGCCGCGCACAGAGGATCGAGCGGATTCAGCGTGTTCTCACGGAAGGGAAGGGATGATGGCGGAGAAGCTGGACGGAAAGGCGCTCGCAAAGTCGATCCGGATGCGACTGGCGGAGCGGATCGACGCGGAGGGGATCCGTCCCGGACTCCTCCTCATCCGTGTCGGCGAAGACCCCGCTTCCGTCGTCTACGTCGGCGGCAAGGAGAAGGCGTCGAAGCAGGTGGGGATCGAGTCCTGGGTCGAGGTCATGCCCGACTCCACCGAGGAGAGCGCGCTTCTCGCGCGGATCGCGGAGGCGAACGCAGATCCTGCCGTCCACGGAATCCTCGTCCAGCTGCCCGTGCCGAAGCAGATCGATCCGGACCGGATCGCCGAAGCGATCGCGCCGGAAAAGGACGTCGACGGTCTCCATCCGCTCAACCAGGGATTCCTCACGCTCGGTGCGCCGCGCCTCGTCTCGTGTACGCCGCTCGGCGTGCTCGCGCTCCTCAGTCGCCACGAGATCCCTCTCTCGGGCAGGCGGGTCGTCGTGCTCGGACGGAGTCAGATCGTGGGGCGGCCGCTCTCCGTACTCCTCGGCCTCAAGGCGCCGTGGGCCGACGCGACCGTCACCGTCTGTCACAGTCGGTCGAAGGAATGGGAAGCGTTCACCAGGGAGGCGGATGTCGTGATCGCCGCGATGGGGCGCCCCGAAGCGGTGCGGGGGGAGCACATCCGCCCCGGCTCCGCGGTCGTTGACGTCGGCGTCCACCGGATCCCCCGCGAAGGCGGGAAGGACGCGCTCGTGGGAGACGTGCACGCGGAGAGCGTGGAACCGGTGGCCGGGTTCCTCAGCCCCGTACCGGGCGGCGTCGGGCCGCTCACGATCGCGCTCCTCCTCACGAACACGGTCTACTCCGCGCTCGCCGCGTCGGGAAGGACGGCCGGCGTCGGGCCGGTGGAGTTCGCTCTCGAGATGGCGGGCGTCTCCTCCCGATGAGCGAAACCTACTCGCTCTTTCCGTCCGAGGAGGAACGGGTTCTCTCGGTGGGAGAGCTCACCCGTTGGATCCAGGACGTGCTGGAAGGTGAGCTCGGGCGGATCCAGGTCGAGGGCGAGATCTCGGGCTGGAAGCTCCACGCTTCGAGCGGGCATGCCTACTTCGCTCTCAAAGACCCCGAGGTCGACGCTCTCATCCAGTGCGTGATCTGGTCGAGCACGATGCGGAGGCTGCGCGTGCGCCCCCAGAGCGGCATGCAGGTGCGCTGCGTCGGCAGGGTCGCGGTCTATCCCGCGCGCGGGGTCTACCAGCTCTACGTGGATCGCCTCGACCTCCGGGGCGAGGGAGAGCTCCAGGCCGCCTTCCTCGAACTCAGGCGTCGTCTCGAAGCGGAAGGGCTCTTCGATCCGGAGCGGAAGAAGCCGCTTCCCCGGTTCCCGAAACGGATCGGCGTCGTGACAGCGCCGGACGGGGCCGCGCTCCGTGATCTCGTGCGCGTTCTCGGACAACGCTGGCCGGCCGCGGAAGTGTTCCTCTGGCCCGCGCAGGTGCAGGGAGTCGGAGCCGCGGAGTCGATCGCACGGGGCATTCGCACTCTCGACGGGCTTTCGGCCTTCGACGTCCTCATCGTGGGGCGGGGCGGCGGATCGCTCGAGGATCTCTGGGCCTTCAACGAAGAAGTCGTCGCACGCGCGGTCGCCGACTGCGGAACTCCGGTCGTCTCCGCGGTTGGACACGAGATCGACTTCACGATCTGCGACTTCGTGGCCGACGTGCGGGCCGCGACTCCGACCCATGCCGCGGAACTGGTCGTGCCCGATCTGCGGGAGGTGGAGGCCCGTCTCCATCGGGACGCGCGCGCCCTCCGGACGCGGCTCGAGGAGCGGGTGCGCGCGCTTCGCCTTCGCTTCCTCCGGCTCTCGAAGGACCGTGCGTTCCTCCGGCCCGAGACGCGCGTCCGGAACGGCAGGCTCGATGTCGACCGGCTCTCCGATCGTCTGGAGCGTGCGCTCCGGCGGCCGACGGAGGAGGGCCGCGCCCGGCTGCGCGGGGCCGCGGAGCGTCTCGCCCGATCCGGCGTCGAGATCGTCCTGGAGAAGGAGAGGGGCCGGCTCGAGGGGCTCCGCATCCGGATGGAGCGCCGGCAGGAGCGGCTCCTCGAGAGTGGCCGCCGGCGGTTGGAGCTCGCGGGGGCGGGACTCAGGACGCTTGGCCCCGAGGGGGTCCTGGCCCGCGGATACGGAATCGTCGCCTTTGGGGACGGACGGATCGTGCGGGATGCGGCGGACACGAGCGAAGGCGACGAGATTCGGGTGACGCTCTCGCGCGGGGAGTTGGAGTGCCGGGTCGAGGCGCGTACACTCGGCCAGATGGAGAGGAACGATGACTGATTCGAAACGTCCCAAGGGTGCGCGTCGGGGGGCCGGAACGAACGACGCCGGCGCTGAGAACGGCGAGCCGCTCCAGTTCGAGGAAGCGCTCGAACGCCTCGAGGTACTGGTCGAGGAGATGGAGTCGGGAGACCTGCCTCTCGAGGAGACGATCGCGAGATTCGAGGAAGGGCAGAAGCTCCTCCGCACCTGTGGCGAACTGCTCGACCGTGCGGAACAACGGGTCAAGACGATCCTGAAGCGGGCCGATGGCACGTTCGAGACCGAAGACTGGGACGAGGAGGAGGCGGACGGTGACGAAGGCGCCTGAGAACGCCTGGACGAAGTGGCTCGACGGCGAGAGTCCGTCGATCGAGAGGGCGCTCGAGGAGTCCCTGCCGGCGGGACGGAAGCGTCCGGAGAGCATCCACCGCGCGATGCGCTACGCGGTCTTCTCCGGAGGGAAGCGGATCCGGCCCGGTCTCTCCGTGCTCGGCTACCGCGCCGAAGGCGGAAAGGGGGACGGGGGCGCCCAGCTCGGGGCCGCCATCGAAATGCTCCACACCTTCTCCCTCATCCACGACGACCTTCCCTGCATGGACGACGACGACCTCCGGCGCGGGCGTCCCACCGTGCACAAGGAGTACGACGAGGCGACCGCGGTGCTGGCGGGGGACGCGCTCCAGGTGCTCGCCTTCGATCGGATCGGACGGCTTCCCGCGTCCGCGGAGCGTCGGCTCAGAGTGCTCACGCTCATCACGGAGGCCGTCGGGACCGAGGGCGTGATCGGCGGGCAGGTCGTCGACATCGAGAGCGAAGGGCAGGAGATCTCCCCCCAGCGCCTACGCTGGATCCATCGGCACAAGACCGGTGCGTTGCTGCGTGCCTCGCTCGTCGGCGGTGCGGTTCTCGCCGGGGCAAACGCGTCCCGGATCGAGAGGCTCACCGAGTTCGGTGAGGCGTTCGGCCTTCTCTTCCAGAGCGTGGACGACCTCCTCAACGAAGTCGGCAGCTTCGAGACCCTCGGCCGTGAAACGGGGGGTGACCGCGAGAAGGGGAAGGCCACCTACCCGTCCGTGCTCGGGACGGACGGGACCCGACGCGCGCTCCAGACGGCGTTCCGTCGGTGTCGGGAGACGGTGCCGGTGAACGGGTCGCGAGGCGAAGTCTTCCACGGATTGATCGAGACGGTGGTGATCCGCCTTCCCGAGGAGTGGTCCCGTCCGCTTCTCGCGGAGTCGCTCGCGTGAAGATCGTCGCCCTCCAAGCGAACCTCACGAAACGTGAGTGCGTGCAGGCGCTGAACCGGCTCGCCGTGTGGCTCCTCGAGCGCGACGTCGCGGTACGGATCCCGGACGACACCGGCGGACGGATTCCCGCGGCCGTCGAGCGGCTGCCCGAAGACGTGTTCCTCGCCGGTGCTGATCTCCTTGTCGTTTTGGGAGGCGACGGGACGCTTCTCCGCGCGGCACGCGGCGCATATCGGCATCGCGTGCCGATCCTCGGCATCAACTTCGGGACCCTCGGATTCCTCACCGACGTCGACGTCGAAGAGATGATCTCCGCGATGGAGCTGGTCTTCGACGGCGAGTACCGGGTGCAGCCGCGACTCATGCTGCGCGCGGACGTCCTGGACGAAGACGGAGTCGTGGTCGACAGCGTGGTCGGCCTCAACGATTGCGTCGTGCGCGAAGCGGGCGGACGCTCCGTCGACATCCAGACGTCGATCGGAGGCACCCCGCTCGCGAACTTCCGGGGCGATGGGATCATCATCTCGACGCCCACCGGGTCCACCGCCTACGCGCTCTCGGCCGGCGGACCGATCGTCGAGCCGTCCGTCCAGGTGCTCATGGCCACCGCGATCTGTCCCCACACCTTCTCGGTCCGGCCGCTCCTCATTCCGGCCCAGGAGGAGATCGAGGTCACGTATCTCAGCCGCGGTGAGCACGTGTACCTCTTCGTCGACGGTCAGTTCGTGATAGAATTGGACTCTACGCAGCGGGTTCGAGTTCGGCGGGCACAGCGGCTCATCCACTTCATCCTGGTTGGGAACAGATCCTTCTACGAGGTTCTGCGTTCGAAACTTCGTTGGGGTGGGGCGTGATTTTCCCCAGACCGTTCTAGAATCCCTCGCCGGCCGCGGAGCGGACGAAGAGGGGCGGGCCCGGGCCGGAGGTGAAGGTTCGGAATGCTCGTCCGATTGGTCCTCGAACAGTTCGTGCTGGTCGACCGGGGGGAACTCGAGTTCGGTCCCGGCCTCAACGTGCTCACGGGGGAGACCGGCGCCGGGAAGTCGATCCTCATCGACGCCCTCGGCCTCCTGGTGGGTGGCCGGGGCAGTGCGGACTGGGTGCGGAGAGGGTCGAGTGGCCTCCGGCTGGAAGGCATCTTCGACCTCCACGACAACCCAGAGATCCTGAGTCGGCTCCGCGAAGCCGAGATCCCCGTCGACGAAGAGGAGATCCTCATCGTCCGCCGCGACATCGGCGCGGACGGCCGGAGCCGTTCGTTCGCGAACGGCCGGCAGGTGCTCGTCTCGCAGCTGCGCGAGTGGACCGAGGGACTCGTCTGGATCGTCGGCCAGGGAGAGCAGCGCGCTCTCCTCACGTCGCAGCAACAGGAACTCCTCCTCGACCGACTCGCGGGTAGCAGCGGCCTTGCCCAGCGCTACCGCGAACTCCGTCGTCACTACGTCGGTCTCCGGCAACGCGCGCGCGATCTGGAGAAAGCGCGCGAGGTGTTTCGCGCCGAGGAAGAGTGGCTGGAGTTCCAGGTGCGGGAGCTCGAGTCCGCCTCGGTCGAGCCCGGTGAGCGAGAAGCACTGAGCGAACGGCGCGACGCACTCGCCCGTGCGAGCCGTGATACGGAGCGGCGTCAGGACGTGCTCGCCCGTCTCCAGGAGGACGACGGCTCCGTCCTCGACCACATCGAGACGCTTCTCCACCGTTTGGGGAATGATGCTGCGGACCCGTGGTCGGGAACGCGCGATGCGTTGCTTGGGGCCCGGACGGCGGTCCATGAAGCGATCGAGGCGATGCCCGAGGCGCCCGAAGACGGAGAGGCGGAGCTGGAACGGATCGAGGAGCGGATCTCCGAGATCGCGCGTCTCCTCCGCAAGCACGGGGGCGACGAGGAGAGTCTTCGGGCCCATCTCGAACGGATGCGCGAACGCCTCGAGAAGGGGCGCGGGATCGACGACGAGATCGCCCGGGCCGAGGGCGAGACGGCGGAGGTGCAGGCCGAACTCTCCCAGGTGGCGGAGGATCTGTCTCAGCGCCGGCGGACGGCGGCCGGACAGCTCTCCGCGAAGCTCACTCCGGAACTGGAAGCGCTCGCGATGCCGGGCGCCGCGCTCGCGTTCGAGTTCGACCGACAGGAGTCCCCCGACGGGCTCGGGGCGGGCGACGGGCCGCGCTACCTTCCGTTGGAAGGCGGGCTCGACCGGATCACGGTCCGGTTCCAGAGCCACGGCGGCCTCGAGTGGGGAGACCTCGGCCGGGTCGCGTCGGGGGGCGAACTCTCCCGCGTGCTCCTCGCCATGCAGGCCGTTCTCGGTGAAGGCGCGCCGCCCGCGACCTGGGTCTTCGACGAGATCGACCAGGGCATCGGCGGCGAGACGGCGAGGCGAGTGGGCGAACGGCTCGCCCGCATGGCGTGCCACACCCAGGTGCTCCTCGTCACCCATCTCCCCGCCATCGCCGCGCTCGCCCAGCAGCACCTCACGGTGACGAAGGAAGGTTCGGAGGCGGTGCCGTCCGCGCGGATCCACGCGGCGGAAGGGGAGGAACGTCTTGCCGAGCTCGCCCGGATGCTCTCCGGCGACGTCGGGTCGAAGATCGCGCGCCAACACGCCGAAGAACTCCTGGGAGCGGCGTCCCGGGTGGTGAGAGGAACCCGCGGGATGGCCCGACCATCGGGTCGGACCACGGGGACGACGGAGGCGCCGGTGCCTGCGTCGCCGAAGTCCCCCAAGTCCGCCAAGTCACCCAAGTCCTCCCGGAAGCAGAAGGAGCCCAGATGATCACTCCGACGCGTGAGGAGTTCCGTCGGTTGGCCCGGAGCCACGACATCGTCCCCGTTCACCGCGAGGTGTTGGCGGACGAGGAGACTCCCGTGTCCGCGTTCCGGAAGCTCGACCCGAGAGGCCCGGTAGCGCTTCTCGAGTCGATCGAGGGGGACGAGAACTGGGGACGCTACTCGATGATCGCGCTCGATCCGCGTCGCGTCTTCGAGAGCCGGGGACGGAGTGTGCGGATCGTCCTGAACGGACATGCGGAGGAGAGCGAGACGGACGACCCGATGTCCCGCCTCCAGGAGCTCGTGCGCGAGGAACGGGCCGCGGATCTCCCCGGACTGCCGCGCATGACCGGGGGCGCGGTCGGCTTCGGTTCCTACGATCTCGTCCGGAGCTTCGAGCGGCTTCCGGAGACTGCGCGCCGGGATCTCGACGTTCCCGACAGCCGGTTCGTGTTCTTCGACACGGCCGTTCTCTTCGACCATCAGTTCCACACCCTCAAGATCGTGGTCAACGCCCGGCCCGCAGGGGATGCGGGCGGTGCGTCTCCTGCGTCGCGAGAGGGGGCTGACGTCGTGGCCGCAGACCCCGACGCCTCGGGCGACGCCGCCGCCTACGACGCCGCGTACGACGCCGCCGTCGCGCGGATCGCCGAGGTCGAGGCGCAACTCTCCCGGCCCTCCGCGCGGAAGGCGCCCTCCGACGTTCCCGCAGAGGCGCCCGCCTTCGAGAGCACCATGTCCAAGGCCGAGTACATGGCCGCGGTGGAACGGGCGAAGGAGTACGTGCGGGCGGGGGACGTCTTCCAGGTGGTCCTGGCCCATCGGCTCGAAGCCGAACTCCGTGCGGAGCCGTTCGAGGTCTACCGCGCGCTCCGCGTCACGAATCCGTCACCGTACATGTTCTTCCTCGACTTCGGCGATCTCCAGCTCATCGGTGCCTCTCCGGAAGTGCTGGTCCGCCGCGAAGGGGACCGCGTGGAGGTCCGGCCGATCGCGGGGACGCGGCCCCGGGGACGGACGGAAGCGGAGGACAAGCTCCTCGAAGCCGACCTCCTCGATTCCAGCAAGGAGCGGGCCGAGCACGTCATGCTCGTCGACCTCGGGCGCAACGACGTGGGGCGGATCGCGGACTTCAACACCGTCGTGGTCGACGACTTCATGGTCGTCGAGCGGTACTCCCACGTGATGCACATCGTCTCGAACGTGCGGGGCCACGTTCCGCCGGAGAGGGGCAACGACGAGATCCTCGCAGCCTGCTTCCCCGCGGGGACGGTGAGTGGCGCGCCCAAGATCCGCGCCATGGAGATCATCGAGGAACTGGAGCCGGTTCGCCGCGGCATCTACGCCGGTGCGGTCGGGTACCTCGATCTGCACGGGAACATGGACACATGCATCGCGATCCGGACGCTCTGGATGATGGGTGGAAAGGCGTATCTCGGCGTGGGCGCGGGGATCGTCGCGGACTCCGATCCCGAAGCGGAGTACCAGGAGACGATGAACAAGGGAAGCGCGATCCTCCGGGCCTGTGAGCTCGCGGAGCGAGGGCTCCACAGCGTCTCGAGAAGCGACCTCAAGCGCCGGGTACACGAGCTGCCGAAGAAGGGGGAGACGGCGTGATCCTCGTCATCGACAACTACGACTCGTTCACCTACAACCTCGTCCAGTACCTGGGAGAGCTCGGAGCCGAGGTGGAGACCCATCGGAACGACGAGATCGACCTCGCGTCGATCGCGAAGCTCGCGCCCAAAGGGATCCTCGTCTCTCCGGGGCCGAAGCGGCCGGAGGACACGGAGCCGAGCAACGCGATCCTGCGTGAGTTCTCCGGGAAGATCCCGATCTTCGGCGTCTGCCTGGGGCATCAGTGCATGGCCCATGTCTACGGGGCCAAGGTCGTGCGCGCGGACCGTCTCATGCACGGGAAGACGTCACCGATCCTCCACGATGGACGCGGAGTCTTCCACGGACTCTCGAGCCCGTTCGAGGCGACCCGATATCACTCGCTCCTCGTCGATCCGGACACGGTTCCCGCGGAACTCGAAGTGACCGCATGGACTCCGGAGGGCGAGATCATGGGACTCCAGCACCGCGAGCATCCTCTCTGGGGGGTCCAGTTCCATCCGGAGTCGATCCTGACTGCGGAAGGGAAACGGATCCTCTCGAACTTCCTCAGGCTCTCCGGGGAGGTGGCGTGATGAGCGGAGCCGGGGGAGACCTCCACATCGTCCGGGCCCTGGCCCGGGTTGCGGAGGGTGGATCGCTCTCCAAGGACGCATCGCGCGACGTCCTCGCCGAAGTCATGCGCGGTGAGGCCACGCCGGCGCAGATCGGCGCGTTCCTCATGGGCATGCGGATGAAGGGCGAGACGTCCGAAGAGCTCGCCGGCGCGGCCGAGGCGATGCGCGCCGTCGCGTCGCACGTCCGCACTAGGAGGACGCCGCTCCTCGACACCTGCGGTACGGGTGGAGACGGGTCAGGGACGTACAACGTCTCGACCGCCGTCGCGCTCGTCGCCGCGGCCGCCGGTGCGAACGTAGCCAAGCACGGGAACCGTTCCGTGAGCAGCAAGAGCGGCTCGGCCGACGTCCTCGAGCGGCTCGGCCTCCGCCTCGACCTCAGCGCGGAGCAGATGGGACGTTGCCTCGATGACGTCGGAATCGCGTTCCTCTTCGCGCCCGCGCTCCACGGCGCGATGAGGCACGCGATCGGGCCGCGCCGGGAGATGAAGCTGCGCACGCTCTTCAACCTGCTCGGGCCGCTCACGAATCCGGCCGGTGCCGGTCGCCAGCTCCTCGGCGTCTACGACCGCGGGCGCGCGCGTCAGGTCGCGGAAGTCCTCGCCATGCTCGGGACGGAGCGGGCCTGGGTCGTGCACGGTCTGGAAGGGCTCGATGAGCTCTCCGTCGTCGGGCCGTCCGTCGTCTTCGACGTGGAGAACGGTGAGGTGACCGAGCGCGAACTCGACCCGAAGTCGCTCGGCCTCCAGCCGGTCGACCCGGCCGAACTCGCGGGCGGGACGCCGGAAGAGAACGCAGATTGGATGCGGAAGCTCCTCGAGGGCGGAGACGTCGGTGGCTCGCGTCAGATGGTCGTCCTCAACAGCGCGGCCGCGCTCGTCGTCGCGGGGCGCGTGAGCGACCTTCCGGCCGGATGCGAGCTGGCCGAGGAAACGCTCCGCTCCGGTGCCGGGGCCGAGCTTCTCACCCGACTCGTGGAGGTGGCGCGATCCCTGTGAGCTCGATCCTGGACGAAATCTGCCGGACGAAGCGGGACCGCGTGGCCGAGTTGCGCCGCGAACGGAGTTTCGCCGACCTCGAGTCGAGTGAACTCTACGCCGCTCCGAGACGATCGCTGGCCGAGGCGCTTCGGCGCGCCAACCCCGAAGACCCGGGCGATCCGGTCCGGTTCCTCTGCGAGATCAAGCGCGCATCGCCTTCCGCGGGTTGGATCCGTCCCGGCGCGGACGCCGTCGAGATCGCGGAGTACTACGAGGCGGCGGGAGCGAGTGCTCTCTCTCTCCTCACCGAGGAGGCGTACTTCAAGGGCGTGCTCGACGATCTTCCGCGTGTTCGTGAGGTTGGCCTTCCCGTGCTCATGAAGGACTTCTTCGTCGATCCGTATCAGGTCGTGCTCGCGCGGAGCATGGGCGCGGACGCGCTCCTCCTCATCGCCGCCCTCGACGACCGGCCGCTCCTCCGCGAGATGCGCTCCGCGGCCAAGGAACTCGGCCTCGACGTGCTGCTCGAGGTGCACGACGAGTGGGAGTGCGAGATCGCACACGAGCTCGCGCCCGAACTCTCCGGTGTCAACAACCGGAACCTCAAGACCTTCGAGGTCGACCTCGCGACGAGCGAGCGGCTCCACGCCTTCCTACCCGTGGGCACGCGGCTCGCGGAGAGCGGGATCAAGACCCGGGACGATGTCGTCCGCCTCGAGCGCGCGCGGTTCGACGGGCTACTCGTCGGCGAGTCCCTCATGCGCAAGGAACACCCGGGCGACGCGCTCCGGGAGCTTCGCGGAGTCGGACCGGGTGCGGAGGACGCGCGATGACCGCGGTCGCTCGGAGAGCGGCGCGGTGTGGTCAAGATCTGCGGACTCACCTGTCCCGGTGACGCCGCCCTCGCGGCCGCGGGCTCGGCGCGTCGTTCCTCGGGTTCGTCTTCGCGCCGTCTCCGAGACGGGCCGATCCCGACGAGGTTGCGCGGTGGCTGCCCGAGGTGCGCGCCGCCTTCGGCGGCGTCCGTACGGTGGGCGTCTTCGTGAATCCGTCGGACGAGGAACTGGCGCGCGTGATCGGCAAGCTCGACCTCTGCAGATCCACCGAGGCGAAGCGGCCCCGAAGCGAACGTGCCGTGGATCCGTGCCGTGCACCCGGCCGAACTCCCGAGCGAGGTCCCGAACGAGCCCTCCGTCGAACTCCCAGTCGAACTCGCGGACAGTGTGCTGGGTGGCCCTTCTGCGGAGCTGGCTCTGGACGAAGGCGGGGAAGAACGCGCCCTGGGCCTGGCTCGTCGACACGCCGTCGGGAACACGGGCGGGAGGACGGGGAGACGTTCGACTGGTCGGCGCTCTCGCCGCCGCCGCGTCCGTACCGGCTCTTCTGGCGGAGGGCTCTCCCCGAGAACGTCGACGCGGTTCGGAGGGCAGCTGCCGGTCGACGCGTCGTCGCGGCCTGGTCGATACCAGGTGCAGCGCGATCCGCGCGTCTGCGGAGTTCTTCCAGGCGGTCCGAGATGCAGGTGTGGATACGGGAACAAGGAGTTGAGATGATTTCGGAGCCGGTGCCCGAACGGCAGAGGCGCACACGGACGGTCGGGACCCGCGCGGGGGATACGGGCATTTCGGGCGCCTTTCGGTGGGAGCTTCATCCCCGAAACCCTTTCCGCCGCGCTCGACGAGTTGTGGCCTGCTACGAGTCGCTCGAGGGCGACGAGGAGTTCTGGAGCGAACTCGACGATCTCCTCGCGAACTTCGTGGGACGTCCGACACCGCTCTACCGCGCCGTCGGTCTCGAGCGCGCCTGGGGCGCGGGTGAGGGGGTTCCCAAGATCTACGTCAAGCGGGAGGACCTCGCCCACACCGGCGCGCACAAGATCAACAACTCGCTCGGTCAGGCGCTCCTCGCGGCGCGGAAGCTCGGAAAGAAGCGGATCATCGCCGAGACCGGTGCCGGTCAGCACGGCGTCGCGACCGCGACCGCATGCGCGCTCCTCGGGCTCGACTGTGTCGTCTACATGGGGCTGGAGGACACGCATCGGCAGGCCCTCAACGTCTTCCGGATGCGGCTCCTCGGGGCGGAGGTGATCGCGGTCGATTCCGGCAGCAAGACGCTGAAGGACGCGATCAACGAAGCGATGCGCGACTGGGTGACGAACGTGGACGACACGCACTACATCCTCGGCTCCGTTCTCGGCCCCCACCCGTTCCCGAAGCTCGTGCGTGACTTCCAGTCCGTGATCGGCCGGGAGGCCTGGGCGTAGATCCCCGAGCAGGAGGGACGCCTTCCCACCTGCACTGTCGCGCGGGGGGAGGGTCCAACTCGATCGGTCTCTTCCACCCCTTCGTGGAGGACCCAGGCGTAGCCATGATCGGCGTCGAGGCGGGGGGAGAAGGATCGAGTCCGCGCCACGCGGCCCGGTTCGCCGAGGACCGGGTCGGTGTGCTCCACGGGCACGCGCACGTACGTCCTCGAGGACGAGCACGGGCAGATCCGGGAGACGCACTCCATCTCCGCCGGCCTCGACTACCCCGCGGTGGGTCCCGAGCACGCGATGCTCCACGACTTGGGCCGGGTCAGGTACCACTCCGCGACGGACGCGGAGGCCCTCGAGGCGTTCCAGGAATGCTCCCGTCTCACCGGGATCATCCCAGCCCTCGAGACGGCGCATGCGCTCGCAGAGGCAAAGAAACTGGCGGCTTGCGCCCATTCAGACGATCTGATAATCGTCAACCTCTCCGGGCGGGGGGACAAGGACGTCCAGTCCGTGTCCCGGATACTCGGCGAGGCCCCGTAGCTCAGCTGGATAGAGCGTCTGCCTCCGGAGCAGAAGGTCGCAGGTTCGAATCCTGCCGGGGTCACATCCTCTTCGCAGGCGGGCTCGCCCCCGCTTGCAAACCGCCCTCCCGGACCGTGCACCATGCCCGATAGGATCCATATCCCACGTCCGGAATCCCGCGGGACCGACGCCAACGCATGGGTACCCGAAGTCATCCATGGCGGGGTACTCGCCCTCCTCGCCGGAGCCATCCTCGTGTTCGTTCGGGTGTTCTCGGCCGTCAAGGAGCGTCTCGGCCTCGGTGGGGAGAGGGGTTGGGCCCTCGTCATCGGGTTCGTGATCATCGAGTTGTACCTGATCGTTCGCACGCTGCGTCAGCTCCGTAAGGCCCGCGACACCTACACCGCCGCCCGCCCGCCCCGTCCCTAGGACGAGAGGGGTCGAGGCCGGCCGAACTCCGTGCGCGACAAGGCACGAGGATTGTTTCCATTCCAGCGGATACGAGTGCGAGGGGGGGGGAACCCCGGGGCACCCGCCTCACACCCCGTGAACGCAACTCATCTCCTCGAAGGAAGCTGACATGGACGCCCTCAGGTTGAGCCAGGATCTCCTGGAGTGCATCGACCTCGGCCCTTCCGCGGCCCGAGAAGTTTGGCTCCACCGCACTCTCGAGAGGCTGAGGTTGGCCGTGGGCGCGAGTTTCGTGTCGCTCGCCGAAGACCGGGACGGGCAGATCACCCGCTCGTTCGTGGATCGCGAGGGGCTTCGTTCGGAGACCCGGGAGCTCCGCGAAGGGCTTGCGCTTCGCCTTTCCCGCGAGTCCCAGCAGTTCCTCTGTGGCCTGGCCGAGGCCGGGTCGGGTTTTGCGCAGGGGATCGACGGGCCGAGCGGCTTCGCGGTCGGCGCCTTCGCCCTCCGCGCCGTTCCGCTCGAAGGGCGGTCGGTGTGGGTGGTGGCCGGGGTATCGCGCCCGGACGAGACCTGGTGTGACCGGAGCCTGGCGCTCCTCGAGATCGGGACGCGGGCCCTTCGGACCGCCCTCCACATCGAAGCGGAGATGGAGCGGCTCGAAGATCTCGCCATGACCGATGGCCTCACGCTCATCCCGAACTACCGCTATCTGCGTCAGGTGCTCGAAGCCGAGATGGAGCGCGCACGCCGCTATGGAGAGGTGTTCTCCGTGGTCATGGTGGACGTCGACAACCTGAAGCAGTACAACGCCGCCCACGGGCACCTGGCCGGAAGCGAGGTGCTCCAGAAGATCGCCGCGGTTCTCCGGCGCGAGATCCGCGGTTCCGACACGGTCGCAAAGTACGGTGGGGACGAGTTCCTGCTCGTGCTTCCGCGCACCGTCGCCTCGGGGGCGCTCGCCCTCAGCGAGCGGATCCGGCGTCGTCTCAACGAAACCCTGGTCGGGCGGGGTGGAGAATCGCTCTCCTGCTCCTTCGGTGTCGCTTCCTTCCCCAAAGACGGATTCGACTACGAGGGTCTCATCGCGTCCGCCGACCGTGTGCTGTACGAGGCGAAGCTCGACGGACGGAACCGGGTCGTCTGGACCGGCGAGTCCGGGACCGGGGGCGTGAAGAGCGGTCCCGAGCGGGAGCGGGTGCGCGAGATCTCCACCATGCCCGGAGACCGGCGCTAGACGTCCTCTCAGGCTTGTGTTCCATGCAGATCTGCGGGGAAACTCCTCCCTCCCCGTCGGCCCCGTTCGGCGGGTAGTTCTTTCCCCAACGGGCTGGAGTCGGGAGGAGTCCTGGATGAATGACCTCTACGCGACCCTGATCTCGGTCGCCTACATCGGCGCCGTGGTCGGTTCGGCCGAGTTCCTCCGTCGGTCCGGCCGGATCGGGTTCGACCTCTCGCGCAAGTGGGTCCACGTCGGCGTCGGAACGTGGATCCTCCCGACGACCCTCCTCTTCCGGTCTCCCTTCTGGGCCGCCTTCCTTCCGGGGATCTTCGTCCTCGTGAACGCTGTCAGCCATCGGCTGAAGCTCGTGAAGGCGATGGACGAGGAGTCGGGAGACAACCTCGGGACCACGCTCTTCCCGCTCGCTTTCGTCCTCGCCATTGCCATCTTCTGGAACAAGGAGGGGGGCAAAGCGGCCCTCGTGGCCGGAATCCTCGTACTGGCCTGGGGGGACGCCGCGGCCGCACTCATCGGCAAGCGGTTCGGGCGCCACAGGTACGCGGTCGGCTCGAATTGGCGGAGCCTCGAGGGGTCCCTCGCCATGCTCGCGTTCTCGGCCCTGGCCATCACCGTGTCCGGGCTGTTCGTGGGTTCAGAACCCTACGGTGTCCTGCCGATCCTGGGAGGGGCGGTGCTCGCGACCGGGCTCGAGGCCGGCAGTCGGTGGGGATTCGACAACCTCTTCGTTCCTCTCGGACCCGCGTTGTTTCTGTGGGGTTTGGCGGGGTGATCCCCGAGTCGTAGCCGATAAGGTCCACGCATCCATCGCTTCATCAGGGCTGGCCGGTCGAGGTACACTCGTGGAGTAAGCAGGCCGGGGACGATTCGAGGACCTTTTTCGAGGGCGCAACTCCCGACGCCGAGAGGCGGGGAGGGGCGTCACGACACGTTTCGAGGGAGCCGACCTCCGATGCACGACTCCAAGCTCCGCCCCTGGGCCCTGGCGCTCACACTGCTCTGCGTGCTCGCGGCGCAGCCCGCGTCCGCGCAGTACTTCGGCCAGAACAAAGTGCAGTACGAGACGCACGACTGGTCGATCATCGAGACCGACAACTTCCAGGTCTACTTCCACGAGGGAGAGCGCCGTGTCGCGCTCGACGTCGCCCGAATGGCGGAGCGCGCCTATACGCGGATCTCGACCATCCTGAATCACGAGATCGCGGATCCCGTTCCGATCATCCTCTCCGCGTCTCATGCGGAGTTCCAGGTCTCCAACGTCTCCCAGGGGTTCGTGGGGGAAGGGACCGGAGGGTTCACCGAGTTCCTCAAGCGGCGGGTCTCCATGCCCGTGACCGGCGACTACGGGGAGACCGAGCACGTGATGACGCACGAGCTCGTCCACGCCTTCCAGATCGATCTCCTCACCCACGGTAGCCGGAGCATGGGTGCCGGGCTCCGTTGGGTCCCGCCGCTCTGGGTGATGGAAGGGATGGCGGAGTACGTCTCCACCGGAGATCTCGACCCGCTCACCGAGATGTGGCTCCGGGACGGCGCGCTCGAAGGCTACCTCCTGCCCGTCACCTACATGGACCGGGTCTACGACATCCGCGTCTACCGGTACGGCCAGGCCATCATGTCCTACATCGGCCACACCTTCGGCGACGAGAAGATCGGGGAGTTCTTCAAGAAGCTCGCCGTCACGCGTAACGTGTCGCGCGCCATGGAGGAGTCGATCGGAGTCACGCTCGAGAAGCTCTCCGACAACTTCATCCAGGAGATGCGGAAGACCTACCTCCCGGCCGTCGCCGACCACGATCGTCCGGACGACTTCGCCTTCCGGCTCACGCACTCCGAGCGCGAGCTGGCCAACGTGAACCTCTCTCCGTCCATCTCTCCGGACGGGGACCACGTCGTCTTCTTTAGCGACCGCTCGCTCTACAACGACCTCTATCTCGCGTCCGCCATCGACGGCACGGTCGAGAAGCGCCTCGTGAAGGGAGAGCGGAATCCGGAGTTCGAGAGCCTCCGCTACTTCCGGAGCACGGCGGACTGGTCGCCGGATGGCGAGAACATCTGCTTCGTCGCCCTCTCCGAAGGGCGGGACGCCATCTACGTGCAGCGGGTTCGCGACGAGAAGATCCTCCACAAGCTCCGCTTCGAGCTCGACGGGATCAACAGCCCGTCTTTCTCCAACGACGGCCAGTGGATCGTGTTTTCGGGGATGGACGACGGCAGCTCGAACCTCTACCGCGTCCGGGTCGACGGCACCGGGCTGGAGCAGCTGACCGACGATCGCTTCATGGTGCGTGAGCCGAGGTACTCGTCCGACGGGACCCGGATCGTCTTCGTCACGGACCGTGGGCTCGAGACCGACTTCGACCGGCTCCTCTTCGCGAACCCGTCGATCGCGATCTACGACCTCGCGTCCGAGAAGATCCGTGTGTTGCCGGACCAGCCCGGAACGAACATCAGCCCGCACTTCCTTCCGGGCGACGAGTACGTGCTCTACGTCTCCGATCGTTCCGGCATCGCGAACATCTACCTCCGCAACCTCGCGACGGACGAAGACCGCCGGATCACGAACGTGCTCACGGGCGTGAGCGGCATCATTCCGACCGGAACGGCCGCGAGCCTCTCACGGAACGGCAAGCGGCTCGTCTTCTCCGCGTTCAGCCGTGGTGGGCTCGACCTCTTCGCGATCAAGAACCCGCTCGACATGTGGGAGGACGGAACACCCTGGCAGGGGGCGGCTCCGGAGCCGATGCTGGCCGACGATCCGGACGACCTCAGCATCCGGATCGCGCTCGACGACGACTCGACGCTCCCGCAGCCTCGCAGACTCGATCCGGTCAGCCTGCACGGTTCCGGCACCGACGAGCCGACCGTCTCCGAGACGGAGCCGGCCGGAGACAGCGCCTCGGCGACCGACGAAGCGGAGCAACTCGGGCCCGATCTCGCATCGAACGCGGGAGACGACCCGTTCGAGCTCTTCGGTCCGAGCGAAGAGGCGGAGGAGACGGATCCGGAAGTCGAAGCCCGACTCGACAGCCTCTGGTCCAGCATCCGCCAGATCGACGTCCCCGAGGGCGCGGTGCGCGGAAGCGACTCACTCCCGACGTTCGCCCAGGGGCCCGAGTCCCACGCAGAGGAAGAAGTCGTCGTTACCGATGTCTTCGCCGAGAATCTCGACCTGCCGGATCCGACCGCGTTCAAGATCGAGCGCTACTCTCCGAAGTTCAGCGCCGACTACGTCTCCGCGAACGGCTTCTTCGCGAACAACGTCGGGCTCGCCGCCCAGAGCGTGCTCCAGTTCTCCGACGTGCTCGGTGACCAGATCATCCTCGTGGGCGCGGACGTATACGGCAGCTTCTCCGATTCGGACCTCTTCCTCGGCTACACGAACCTCCGCCACCGGATCAGCTGGGGAATCTCGGCCTTCCAGTATCGGAACGACTTCTACATCTTCACGGCCGAGGACACGGACGACTTCGTCAGCCAGATCTATCGAGGCGTCAACCTGACGGTGCAGCGCCCGTTCAACCGGTTCCGCCGGATCGAGACGTCCCTCTCCGGGATGGCGGTGTCCGAGTCCGTGTACCGCGGGAGCTTCTACTCGCAGGACTTCTCCGCGGACGAAACCGGGACCCGGTTCTACTTCCAGCCCGGACTCGCCCTCGTCACGGACAAGACCCTCTACGGCTACACCGGGCCGATCAGTGGTGGACGTGACCGGATCTCCTTCGACGTCGCCGTGGGAGACCTCGAGTACCGCACCTGGCTCGGCGACGTTCGTCGGTACTACAACGTGCGTCAGCGCTATGCCCTCGCCCTCCGCGGGATCGCGGCGACTTCGGACGGACGCGACCCGCAGTACTTCCGGATCGGCGGCCCCTACACCGTTCGCGGTTACGACTACGGTGAGTTCCGCGGAACGAAGATCGCGATGGCGAACGTGGAGTTCCGCTTCCCGCTCATCGAGCAACTTCGACTCGGATGGCCGCTTCCGCTCGCCCTTCAAGGGGTGCGAGGTGCGATCTTCTTCGACGTCGGTGGGGCCTGGGACGAGACCAGCGCCTTCAAGCCCGCGGAGTCTCACTCCGGGTCGTTCCGTCTCCGGGACCTGCGCGCGAGCTATGGCCTCTCGACCAGCATGAACGTCGGCTTTACGGTGCTGAAGTGGGACCTGGCCTGGAAGACCGATCTGTTCACGAACCTCGGCAAGCCGGCGGGTTCGATCTCGTTCGGCCTGGACTATTGACGTACCCGGTGGTTTTCTTCGACGGGTGCAGTCGTCAGCGGAGCGAGTAGGACGTTTGAGACAGTGGGGAGCGGGGCTCCTCCTGTTGCTCCTGCTCGCCGCCTTCCTCCATTATTCGGCACCTCCCACCCGGGACGGCGCGACCGATCTGGTCGAGCTGAAGGCCCGGGACGTGCTGGGACTCGTTCCCGCGGGGGAGGGCCTCCCGACCTTTCCGAGCTGGGCCACCTGGGCCGGGATTCTCCTCGCGGGCGCCCTTCGGATCGGCCACCTGATCGCGGGAGGTGGACGCACGCTCGCGACGTTCGTCGCGGAGACGGGAGACGCCCAGGCCGCCCTTCTCCGCTTCTCCGTCTCGTGCCTCGCGGCCCTCTGCCTCGCCTGCGGCGCCGGGCTCGTCTCCCGACTCACGAGAGGGGACCGCGCGAACGGGAATCAACTGACGGCTCTCGGCACGGCGGCGTTCGTCGTCACGATGCTTGCCTCGCCGCTGCTCACCGACGGGGTCGCCTCGATCACGCCCGCGCTCTTCGGGAGCGCACTCCTTATCGTCTCGACCTGGCGCCTCACCGTCTCGTCCGTTTCCGCTCCGCTCAGGTGGGGTGCGGTGAGTGGCGTCTTCCTCGGCCTCATGCTCGGGATGTGCGGTTGGCTCTGGCCGGTGGTGCCGCTGTTCGGAATCGCGGCTTGGGCCGGTGGTCGGGGCTGGCGTCCGGTCCTCATCGCCCTCGTGGTCGGGGTCGCGCTGGGACTCGCGCTCGATCCCGCCTACCTGCTCGATCCGGGGAACCTGCCGAACCGGCTCCTGACCGAGTGGGCGAGGGCCGGAGGATGGAACCTGGCGGGTGCCTCGCTCGGGAGCCGCTCCGGGTTCGAGGTCCTCGCGCTCCGTCCTCTCTTCGGATGGGGCCTGCTCGTCGTGTTCTCGGTCTCGATCGTCCTCTGGATCTTCGAACGACGCGGCTCTTTCGTCGTCTGGATGCTCGGGCTCTTCGTCGTCGGCTCGCTCCTGCCCGTGGCGAGCGGGATCCGTACCCTCTCGACCGTGCAGCAGGCCTGGGCGCCGCTTGCGGTGCTCGGTGCCGCTGCCGGGATCGGACGGATGGCGGGGAGCCGCCTTCCGGGTCATGCGGTGTGGAGCGGACTTCTCGTCGCCCTGCTCGTGCTCCCCGCCGGAGTGGCGCGCTACCACGCGCGACAGGCGATGCCGACCGCGTCTCCGGAAGCGATCGTGACGGCGATCGGGGAGATGGTTCCGCCGGGCGCGCGTCTTCTCGCGGAGCGTCCGGTGCCAGGGCTGGAAGGAGTGGCGGCTACGTTCGTGCTGCCTCGGGACAGTCGGGACCCGGCGCGGTACGACTTCACCTACTGGCCGCGTTGGTACGCGGGGTTCGAGTTCGTGCTCCTTTCGGAAGCGCAGTTCGCGCAGAACCGTTCCCGTTCCCGTCCGCTCCACTTCTACGGACAGCTGCGCGAACAGGGCGAAGCGATCGCGCGCTGGGACGCGGATGGCCAGGGTTGGGTGCTCTACCACCTGCCCGAGACGTCGCCGTGGCGCGAGCCGGTGTCGCGCGCGGAGCTGACCGAGATCGAGCCGGTTCCGGATCTCCTCCAGTTCCTGGACCGGCTCGGCAGCTTCTACGCGGGAACGGGCGCGATCGACCTGGCCGAGACCCTCTTCCAGTCCGGTCTGCAGCTCGATCCTTCGCGGCAGTCGTTCTACAACAACCTCGGATCGGTCTATCTGCTCGAGTCGGAGTGGGAGGAGGCGGCCCGGATCTTCGAACAGGGGTTGTTGCGTGACCCGGACTCACCCGAACTCTGCTACAACGCGGGGCGGGCCTTCTTCGAACTCGGAGCCTACGGTCGGGCCGAGTCACTCCTCCGCCGCGCCGTGGGGCTCCGTCCGAACTACGGGGACGCTCACTACGAGTTGGCGCGCACCTTCCTCGCACTCGATCAGATCGACCTGGCCAGAGTCGCCCTCCAGCAGGTCCTGTCGTTGGATCCTGCGCCCGAGCGGCGGCGTGCGGTCGAGACCGCGCTCTCTCAGTTGCCGGGCGCCAGGTCCGGCGCGGAGAACCCGCGATGAGTCCGCAGGCGGTGGGGAGGGGCCACGGGCGGGAGCGGATCGACATCCGGGTCCCGAACTGGATCGGGGACGCGATCATGGCGGCTCCCGCGATCCTTTCCCTCGCGCGGACGCTCGCCGAGGTGGACTGGACCCTCTGGGCGGTGCCGCGGACGGCGCCGCTGTTCGAAGGGTTCGCGGAGTCGTTCGCCGGGCCCGGATCGTTCCGGCTCGAAGCACTGCCGCCATCGTTCCGAGGGCCCCGTCGGTTCGCGGACCTGACCGGGCGCGTCCGCCGCAACGGAGCGTCGGCCGCGCTCGTTCTGCCGCCTTCCTTCTCGTCCGCCGTTCTCCACGCCGCTGCCGGCACTCCACGCCGGTTCGGCTGGCCGGGGGAGGGGAGGCGTCCTCTTCTCACCGACGTCGGGCCCCGGCCACGGCGGGACGTCCACCTGCGGATCCAGTACGCGGAACTCGCCGCGCTTCTCGCCCGGCGTCTCCACGGCGTGGAGCTGGAAGCTCCCGTCCACGAGACCCGACTCCCTCTCGGCGCGGGAGCGCTGCTCGCGGCACGGTCGGTCTGGGATCAGGTGGGGCTCGAACCCGAGAGGACGATCGTCCTCGCGCCGGGCGCGACCTACGGGGAGACGAAGCGCTGGCCGCGGGAGAAGTTCCTCGCCCTCGGCCGCGGGCTTCGGGCCGACGGGTGGTCGCTCCTCTGGTTCGGCGGCCCGGCCGAACGTGATCTCTGTGCGGAGCTCGCGTCGGAGAGTGAGAGCGTCTCTTTGGCCGGATCCCTCACCCTGCCGGAGAGCCTCGCCTGCCTCACGCGCGTGCGCGCGGTCGTCTCGAACGATTCCGGGGCGATGCACATGGCGCAGGCGAGCGGCGCTCCGGTCGTAGGGATCTTCGGCTCCACGTCGCCCGTCTGGACCGGGCCGGTGGGGCCCGACTCCCGCATCGTCCATCTCGGGGTATCCTGCTCGCCGTGCTTCTCCCGGACCTGTCCGACCGCGATCGAGTGTCTGCATGGGATCGAGGTCGGGGTCGTGCGCGAGCAGGTGGGCGAGCTCGTCGCGCGTGGCCGTACCGGACTTCGTCCGGCGGTCTTCCTGGATCGGGACGGCACCTTGATCGAACTCGTTCCGTATCTCCGGCGTCCCGAAGACGTACGCCTCGTGCCGGGAGCGGCGGCCGCGCTCCGCAGCCTTCAGGAACGTGGATGCGCGCTCGTCGTCGTCACGAACCAGTCCGTGGTCGCGAGGGGAGAGGCGAGCGAGGAGGACGTGGCTCGCGTCCACGACCGGCTCCGTGAGCTGCTCGCGCGCGAGGGCGTGGTGCTGGATGGGATCGAGGTGTGCCCCCACCATCCGGAGTTCGGCCCGGCCTGCGCCTGCAGGAAGCCTTCCCCGGGGATGATCCTACGGGCCGCGCATCGCCTCGGAGTCGACCTCGACGCGAGCTGGATGATTGGCGACAACGACGCCGACTTCGGAGCGGCCGAGGCCGCGGGAGTGCGCTTCGTCCTCGTCCGGACCGGCTACGGCCGCGAGGTGGAAGCGCGCTTGCCCGCTTCTGCTTCGGTCGCGGACGACATCACGATCGCGTCCCAGGGGATCCTGTCGTCACTGCCGACACCGTTCCAGACGTAGGTTTCGTCCGTCCGCAGTTCGTAGGTCTGGCCGGAGAGGAGGTCGGCTCTCTCTTCGGGCCACACGCCTTCGTCGACCAGCGACTCGAGGTGGCTCGGGTAGTGTCCCTCGCGTTGCCGGAAGATCTCGAGCCCCTGGAGGATCGAGGTCTGATTCCTCACCGCGTCCCGCAGTTCGTTCGAGCGGTTCGTGGTCGGAAGGACCGTGTCGGCGGTGTAGCGATGCGCGTACGCGCCGACGGCGAGGCTCCCGAGACAGGAGAGGATGAGGAAGCCCGCGAGTGCCGGACTGCGCAGCCGCATCGGCTGCTCGATCAGGATCTGTGCGACGCTCGCCCCGCCTGCTTTCGCCTCCATCCGCACGACGCCCTGGTCCCGAAGATCTCGGATGGCGGTGAGCACGTCGTACTCGGCGACATGCAGGTTCTCGATCAGAGCTCCGATGCTCCGCTTCCCGTCGATTCGGGAGAGAAGCGCGCGCTCGAGCGAGGCGGGGACCGGGTTCTCGGATTCGAAGCTCGAGCTCGGTGGATTCGGGACGAGGTCGGGGACCGCCGTGAGCGGGAATCCGCCCGACTTGAGGTCCGCCGCCTCGTCGAGCCGCCGCATGGACTCGAGCATCGCGGTCTCGACGTTCCACGGTGGTCCCGAGATCGGAGGAACAGGGCTGGACTCGAACTCGAAGCGTCCCTTGTTCCAGAGGAGGACGCGATCGAGAACGCCCTGGAGAACGAGACCTCGCGTCTCTTCCAGGGTCTCCTCTTCGAGCTTCACGCTCTCCACGATCTGACGCCAGAGGTCGACGCCGCGCTCGGCCGCGAGGAGACGGATCCGGCGCTCCTCGTCACGTCCCACCTGGCCGAGGCCGAGGAGGGTGTCGAGGAAGGCGTCGGGTTCGTTCGAGTTCTCCGGCTGACAGCCGACCAGCTTTCCGTCACGGAAGTGGAGGCCGTACTCGATCTTTCCGGAGCGGATCCTGAGAGTGCCGGTCTTCTGCTGGAGCGCGATGACCTGCAGGGTCTCGAGGACGCTGAACTCGTTGAGGTTTCCGCTGAGTGACACGGAGAGTCCCTTTCAGTTGCTTGGCTACGCTGCGAGCCGGTCCACGTCGCGATCGAGGAACGCTTTCACAGTGGACGTACGGCGACGGTTGGCGCGAACACCGGCCGAACCGACGAGGATCGCGAGAATCGAGAAGACAATTCCGATGGCGCGCACCAGTCCGCTGATCGGATCGGACCACGGTCCCCAGAAGAGAGGCTGTCCCCACTCCGGATAGAGGACGAGGGCGACTCCGAGTCCGCCGAAGACGGCTGCGACGAAGCCGATACCGACACCTCCGTAGACCAATGTGCCGATCCCGGGCGCGAAGTAGGCCGCGAATCGGGCGATCTGGCTGGTCCACTCCTTGCGGTCGTCGAGGAGCCGCTTGAGGAGGAGGCGCGTCGCCTCGCCCGAGGAGAGGCCTCCGAGCGCCTCGGCGCAGCTCGAACAGTACGCGCGCCGGTCCAGCCGCACGAGGCAACGGCGACAGACGGGAGTGCCGCACTGATAGCACTGGTGGACGCGGATGATCCGCTTGAGCCAGCGGCCGAGCGCGAGTCCGGAGACGAGCGAGAGGAGCGCGATCGGCGTCGACCAGACCAGGCTCCGGAGCGGAAGGAAGAACGCGAGCGGTTCGGGAGCGATCACGGGTCCCGGGTGCTTGAGCGTCCAGGCCCAGAGATCGGGCGGGGACCAGAGCGCGTCGATCGGGTCCGGGTTGTCGATCCGGTCGCCCTTCCGTGTGAGCACGCGAAGTCGATCGAGGTCGATCCTGCTGGCGCGTTCGAACCTCTCGTCGGACTCGAGATACCGTCCGGACCGGGCCTGCGTGAGCGCGAGGTTGTAGTGCGGCTCGAACGCGTCCGGCTGGACGTCGATCGCCCTGTGATAGCGGCGGATTCCGTCGTCCACTTTCTCCGCCTGGATGAGGGCGTTGCCGACGTTGGTCTCGAGGACCCAGGGCGGCACCTCACCGGATCGTCCCGCCCGCTCGTAGAAGAGGACGGCGCGGGGCGCTTCCGAGTCGACCTTGCTCGCGAGCCCTTCCAGGTAGAGCGCCACGCCGGCGCGCTCCTCTTGGATCCAGTCGCCGACCCGGAGCCGGAAGGCGGGGGAGGTCGGGTCCTGCTGGGCCTCGCTGATGAGGCCGGCGTCCCGTCCGTCCGGGGGGATCGACCACCACGGGCTGCTCACGATGAGGAACGGTCCGACGATGACGCCCCACGTAGCCGCGGCGAGTGCCAGGATCCGTTCCGGCCGGTTGTACCGGTACGAAACCAGGAAGAGGTAGAAGAGCGCGGTCACCACGAGCCCGAGATTCGCCGTCAGCGGTAGGAGCAGAACGACCGTCGCGGTGACTCCCGCCACCGTCCGGTTCATGCGCAACGCGTAGGAGAGCGTCTCCGTGACGGTGTGGTGGAGCGGGTGCGAGTGCTTGAGGAGGAGTCCCAGAACGACGGCGAGGGCGGAGAGAGTCGTCGCGAGGCAGAGCCCCAGGATCGCGTTGCTGAGCACCCATCGCTGTACGTGGAAGTCGCCTTGGAACACTTCTGCGCATTCCCGCAGCGTGACCATCGCGCCCGAGAAGTTGGAGACGAGATCGGCCTGCACGAGCCGGAGCCTTGGGGGGAGGTAGGCGATGTCGAATGCGGCGCTCTTGTTCCAGAAGGCGCGCGCTTCGTCCTTTCGGCCCTGATCCCAGGCCCTCTCACCGAGCAGGAAGGCGTCGACGGCCGCGAGACGGTGGTTGCCGCCGGGATTGAGTCTCCGTTCCGCCTCGAGCGTGTTCCAACGCGGTGCCTCGAAAGAGGACTCCGACGTGGCTTCGGTCGACACGACCGGCGCGGTGGGCTGGGCCGCAGTCGATGCCCCTTCCGCGGCGGCCCGTGTGGCCGTGACGAAGAGGCACGCGGCGATCCCGCACGCGAGTGCGAACGCCGAACGGCCGGTGCGCTCCATCGCGCGGCGGACGGACCGAGCGTTCGGCCTTTCCGCCGGCCGCAGCGCGCGGTCGATTGCGGGGAGGAGTCGAGCTGCTGTGGACAAAGTTACACCCCCTGAACGGGCACGCCCCGACGGTGCGCGAAGCCAGAACGGTCGCGCAGGTCTTCGCTTCGTTATCGGACCGAGGGCCACGGTCTTGAAGTGCCTGGGGCGAAAATGCGAAGGGAGCGCCAGTTCTCCGGCGTTTCACCCGAGCCGAACGACCCGCGCGGGAGATGGGAACGTTCGTGTGGTAGGCAGGCCTTGCCGAACGGAAGCCAAATGTACAAAGCGCTTGCGCTCCCATCGGGCCCTGTAGGAAGGTTCCCGCAGAGCATGCCGGGGGGCAGAGAACGAACGATCGTTCCTGTTCGCCGGCATGATGCTGGCGTCGCCGTTGGCTGGCGGGGAGCGATCAATCACCGAGTTGCTCGGGGGAGATGGGATCGATGAAGCTAGGAAGTCTTCTTCCGAAGAGGGGTTGGGTTGTGCTGTGCGCCGCGATGATCGCGATCGCACCGACGGTCGTGTTTGGCCAGAGCCAGGAGCCGGCCGACGCCGGACAGTCGATGGAGCAGGCCGCTGAGGACGCTGCCGGCGCGATGGAAGAAGCGGCTGGCGACATGCAGGACGCGGCCGGCGCGGCGGTCGACGAGGCCGCGAACGCGATGAACAACGCCGCGAACAAGGCCGCCGAGGCTGCTCCCGCGGCGACGCAGCAGGCCGCCGGCAGCACGAGCGCGTTCCTCGAGTTCTTCCGTAAGGGCGGGAACTTCATGTGGCCGCTCCTCCTCCTTTCCATCGTCGGTCTCGCCGCGATCATCGAGCGTTTCATCACGCTCCAGAAGGCCAGCACGAACACGAAGAAGTTCATTGCGCGGATCATCGACGAGCTCCGCTCCAACGGGATCCGTTCCGCCATCGAGGTCTGCCAGAAGACGCGTGGTCCGATCGCCGCGATCGTTCACTCCGGTCTGACCAAGGCCGACCAGGGCCCCGCCGCCGTCGAGAAGGCGATCGAGGCCGCAGGCGGTATCGAAGTCGCGTTCCTCCAGCGCGGACTCATGGTCATGGCCACCGTCGCGAACGTCGCTCCTCTCGTCGGATTCCTCGGCACGGTGTCGGGAATGATCAACGCCTTCGAGGCGATCGCGGCCGCAGAGCAGGTGAGCGCCAAGCTCGTCGCCTCCGGTATCTCCGAAGCTCTCATCACCACGATGGCGGGTCTGGTCGTCGCCATCCCGGTGCAGATCTTCCACAACTACTTCCTGTCCCGGATCGACCGCTTCATCATCGAGATGGAGGAGTCGTCCATCGACCTGGTCAACGAGCTGGAAGCCGGAAACATCCGTCCGTAAGGCCCTTCGGTAGAGACCCAAAACACCTCTCCGTAGGAGTCAGACATGGCGATCAAAAAGAAAGCGCAGCAGCTGGGCGAGATCAGTCAGGCGTCCCTGTCCGACATCGCTTTCCTTCTGCTCGTGTTCTTCATCGCGACCACGATCTTTCCGACCGAGCAGGGGATCCCTCTGATCCTTCCGGGCGCGACTGCGACGACCAAGCAGATCAACCGGAAGAACGTCATGGTCATCACCTGCGACGCGGCCGGTCAGGTCTTCGTCGATGATCAAGCCTTCCCGCTCAAGGGACTGAAGGACGAAGTGAAGCGGCGTACGGCCGAGAACCCGAACCTCGTCATTTCGATCGAGACCCATCCCGATGCGAACTACAAGTCGATGGTGGACGTGCTCGACGAAGTGAAGCTGGCGAACGCGGAACGTATCTCGATCAAGATGTTCCGGGGTTGATGGGGGAGGCGACGTGGCCAAGTTCGAACGCACGGTGAAGTCGGAGAGCAACATCCCCACCGGATCGATGGCGGATATTGCCTTTCTCCTGCTCATCTTCTTCATCGTGACGACCATCTTCCGGATGGAAGACGGACTCGTCATTACATTGCCGCGGGCCGAAGCAGGGCAGAAGTTGCCCCGCCAGCAGCTCGTGAACATCTACATCGACACGCGCGGTGACGTCTCGATCGACGACAACCTGATCCGCATGACCGACGTGGAGCCGATCCTGGTGACCAAACTCCAGGAGAACTCGCAGACGGTCGTCGGGCTCAAGTTCGACGAGGAAGTGCCGTATCGGCTCGTGCACGAGTGCCTCGAGCAGATGAAGCGCGCAAACGCGCTCAACACCGCGTTCACCGTCGAACCCGAGAAATCGAGTTCGTGAGGGAGACGGCATGTCGATAGGTCTCGAGACAATCCAACAATCGGAGCACTTCAAGCTCAGGAAAGCCTACAACCGGATCTTCGTCGTAGGCGCACTCCTCGCGATCGTAGTGCACGTACTCATGGCGCTCTTCTCGCCGCCGTACACGCCTCGTCCCTATCAGCTGCGTGAGCGCTCGCTCGCCGCGGTCGAGATCCCGGACGAAATCGTGATTCCGCCGCCCCCGCAGGAGATCTCCCGCCCGGAGCTCCCGCAGGAAGCGGAGATCTCGGAAGAAGCGAGTGAGGAGGAGACGCTGGCACCGACGAGCTTCGACCCCTTCGCGCCTCCGGCCGTTCCCGACGTGGGATCCGGCGGGGAAGCCGAAGTGTTCGTCGCCTTCGATACGCCTCCAGAGGTGGTGCACCAGGTCGCGGCCGAGTATCCGGAGCTGGCCCGTCAGGCCGAAGCCGAGGGCGTCGTCCAGGTGCTCATCACGATCGATGAGACAGGGCGAGTCGTCGATGCCAAGGTCCAGTCTTCGGACGCCATCGAGTCGCTGCAGCAGTCGGCGGTGGCGGCGGCCAAGAAGTGGCTCTTCAAGCCTGCGAAGCAGCGGGACAAGCCGGTCAAGGTCCGGATCGTCATCCCGTTCCGCTTCTCGCTGAACTAGTCTCTAGGTTCGGGCGGGGCCGATGAGGTTCCGCCCGTCTTCTTCTCTGTCGGGGACGTACGCAAAAACCTGTCTCTCTACCGTCGGTAGAGGGCGAACCGCGTCGTCCGAGACGGAGACCCTCCTCTGACATGGGTGGTCTCTTCCTCTCCCGAACGGATCCATTCCGATCTCGGGCGTGCACTTGGAGGAGAGCCATGTCCGCCATGATCGCTTCCCTGAGCTCCACGCTCGAGCAATCCGCACACCGCGAGCTCAAGTCGGAGTATCCCCGCCTCGTCGTGGCGGGATTCCTCCTGGCCGCGCTGATCCACGTCGGCCTCATGCTGAGTCACATCCCCGCCATCAGGCCCCTGCCGTTGCCGATTTCGCCGGCTGAGCCCGGGATCCTGGAACTCCAGAACACGGAGTACAGGACCATTCCCGAGGCGGCGCCGGTGCCGAGGCCGAAGTTCGCCGACGACGACTTCGATCTCATCGTCTCGGATGCGCCGGACGCGCTCGAGCCGTTGCCGCCGATGCCGCTCGACTGGGCCCAGCCGGCCCTGGCCGGGGAGACGGGCACGGGCGTGCCCGAGGTGTTCGTCGCCGCCCCCGAGGTCTACCCGGTACCGCTCCATCGCGTCGCGCCGGCCTACCCAGAACTCGCGCGTCTGGCCGGAGCGGAGGGGCGGGTCGTCCTGGAGGTCTGGATCGACGCCACCGGACGTGTGAGTGACGTCAGGATCGCGAAGAGCGACGTACCGGCGACCCTCGAGCGCGCCGCCCTCGACGCGATGCGGCAGTGGATCTTCTCGCCCGCGAAGCAGGGGGGAAACCCGGTCGCGGTCCGGGTTCACGTGCCGATCGAGTTCCGCTTGGACTGAGGGCGGCCGGCGTGAGGTGGGAGGGGGCAGCCGATCGTTCCCCGAGCCCGGACGTCCACTTCCCCTGCGCCGGCCCCTCGACTAAGCTCCCTCCCCGCGGATGCGGTTCGGCTCGGGCAGGTTCTCGGACGGACCCGGCGTGTTCGGAACGTTACGCGGCACGTCCCGTGCAGGACTCTCCCCATGTGACGAATCTGTGACATTTCGGGAGTTTCCAAATGGCGACGCAACCTTCCTCGTCCCGATTCGTACTAGTTGGGTGGAGGGGACGGTGTCTCGCCTTTCGAACGGTCTCCGTGGACGATCCTGTGCGGCTTCGTCACGCGGCCGTCGCACGAACTCGGAATAGGGGGTTCTCGATGTCGAATCAGGTTCTGGACCGACCGCGATCGAGATGGGGCGGGGTGGCTGCCGTCGTGGTCTCGGGCTCTCTGCTCAGCGCCATTGCAGCGTCCGCATGGGCAGAGGAGACAGTGGATCTGAGCCGTCCGCTCAGCCTCGCGGAGGTCATCCGGCTGGCCGAGGCGGGGAACCTGGGCCTCAAACAGAGGCTCCTGACGATCGATTCGGCCGAGGGGAGCCTCAAGAGCTCCCGATCCCAGCTGTTCCCGAGCCTGCGGAGCTCGCTCGGCTACACCAGGAGCGTGGCCAACTTCACCAGTCCGCGCATCGATCCGGACAGTGGACTCCTCCTCGAGCAGAACGTGACGAACGTCACGGTCGAGTCCTCACTCCGTCTCAGTACCGGTATGTCGCTCGTCGACCCCTCCAGCTGGCAGTCGGTCAAGGCCTCGTCCAGCAGTCTCGACGCCACGAAGGCAGACGTGGAGCGCGGACGGCAGAGTCTGGCCTACACGATGACGCAGCAGTACTTCGAGCTCGTCCGGGCGAAGCAGCTGACGGAAGTGAGCGAACAGGCCTACCAGCTCTCGCAGGAGCAGCTGCAACGGGCGCAGGCGCTCTACGACCTAGGGTCGGTGGCCCGGAGCGACGTGCTCCAGGCTCAGGTGAACCTCGCGAGCGCTGATCGCGATCGGATCTCGGCCATCACCGGGGTCGAGCAGCAGAAGGCCCGCCTCGCGGTCGGTATCGGCGCGCCGGTGGATGCCCCGATCGATGTCCAGGAACTCGACGAACTCACCGGGAGCCCGTCATCGTACGACGAACCCTCTCTCATCAACGAAGCGATGGACACGCGTCCGGACATACGCGCGGCCGAGCTCGGCCTCTCTGCCGCCGAACACAGCCTGTCTGCTTCGAAGTGGAACCGCTGGCCGACGTTGAACGCGTCCGCGAGTTGGTCGAAGCGCGGAGGTTCCCCGGACGACGTGCTCAACAAGTTCGATCGTGACATCAGCTATGGCGCAGGCCTGTCGCTCGACTGGACGATGTTCGATGGACTGAACACCAAGGGCACCATCGAGCGGTCGCAGGCCGAGGTCGCGACGCGTCGCCGTGCCCTCGAGGAGGCCGAGCTCCAGGCAGCCCTCGAAGTGCGCGAAGCGAGGCTCGGAATCCAGAACGCGACCGAGTCGATCCGCTCCGCCGAAGAGGGGGTGCGGCTTGCCGAGGAGAGCGCTAAGCTCCAGCAGGCTTTGTACGAGAGCGGGGGAGGAACCCTGCTCGAGTGGAACAACGCGCAGGTGGAGCTCACCAGGGCGCGCGTCTCTCTGGTCCAGGCTCAGGTCGATCTCCGGCTCGCGCTCGCGCAGATGGACCTCGCGGTCGGTCGGATCGGATCGCGCTGATCACTCGCGGGTGAGGCCGGCCGACAGTTCGAAGTGGGGAGGAAGATGAGCTCACGCGCTCGTGGTTTCTGGGTCGGGTTCATCATCCTCATCGCCCTGGGCGGCTTCGTCGCGGTCAGCCTCCAGCGCTCCAAGGACCGCGGCGCGGTGGAGGTGAAGGTCGAAGCGCTTGGCCGCGCGCCGATCGAGTCGTGGGTCCGGGCTCCCGGCAAGGTCGAGCCTGTGCGGACGGTCCAGATCTCGTCGAACGTACAGGGCCGGGTGGAGCTCCTGGGCGTCGAGGAAGGCGACCGGGTCCGCGCCGGTGATCTCCTTCTCCGACTCGATGACGAACGGTACCGTTCGCAGGCGACGCAGATGCGCTCCCGTCTCGAAGCATCCGTCGCGCAGCGCCGCGTGGCCGAGGCGCAGGAGGCCCGCGCCAAGCAGGACCTCGAGCGGAAGGAACGGCTCTACCAGCAGAAGTTGATCGCACCGGAAACGCTGGAGGACGCCGCCACGACCGCGCGGGTCGAATCCGCGCGGGCCGAGGCTGCCCGCGAAGACGTCGAGAGCACGCGGGCGCAGCTCACGCAGGCCGAGGCGGACCTCGAGGAGACCGTCTTCTTCGCGCCGATCTCAGGGATCGTCACGTCCCTCAACGTCGAACAGGGCGAGAACGTGATCACGGGGACGATGAACAACCCCGGCACCGTCATCCTCACCATCGCGGAACTCGATACGATGCAGGTCCTGGCGGAAGTCGACGAGACCGACGTCGTTCGCATCCAGAGGGACCAGGAGGCCAAGGTCCAGGTCGACGCGCTCCCCGATCGCGAGCTCGGGGGGACGGTGACCTCGGTCGGGCAGTCCGGTCGGACTTCCAGCGGCTCGGGTGAAGGAACGAACTTCCACGTCGAGGTGAGGATCGAGGATCCGCCTTCCTCGCTCCGCCCCGGAATGAGCGCGGACGTCGAGATCCTGACGGGACGGCGTGACGACGCGCTCGTGATGCCGATCCAGGCCCTCACCGCGCAGCCGGTCGGCATCGTCGAGGAGTGGGAGGAAGAGGTGGCCCGGATCGCGAGCGGTGAGGCGCCGAAGCGGTCGTCCAAGAAGCGCGGCTCTTCCGCGAGGAACAAGAAGAACTCATCGGGAGATTCGGCCGACGACGCCGGACGTGCGGGCAGTTCGGGCGCTTCCGGCGGGGCGACCGGAAACGAAGACCGGATCGAGGGTGTGTTCTCGGTCGCGGATGGGGAAGCCCGGTTCCATCGGGTCGAGCTCGGCCTGCGGAGTGAAACGCACGTCGAGGTGAAGTCCGCCACGCCTCCGCTCGACGCGGGGCAGGAGATCGTGATCGGGCCCTACCGCACGCTGCGCGAGCTGTCGCAGGGCGACGGCGTGAAGCCCGAGGCCGCGCCGCGCTCGAGGTCCCGCAAGTGACCGACCGGGAGCAGCGTGACCCGCGCACTGGGTCGGAGTCGCCCGAGACGGCGGCGATGCTCGGCTCCGGTACCCGCACGATCGGGAGTTCGCTCGTCCGGATGGAAGGCGTCTCCAAGGAGTACGTGGTCGGCGACGAGGTGGTCTACGCGCTCCGGGATGTCGATCTCTCGATCCAGGTCGGAGAGTACGTCGCCATCATGGGGCCGTCGGGTTCCGGGAAATCGACGCTGATGAACCTGATCGGTTGCCTCGACACGCCGACCCGCGGCGTCTACCAGCTCGCCGGGAGGTTCGTCCACGAGCTCGACGAGGACGAACTCGCGCGGGTTCGCAACGAGGAGATCGGATTCGTCTTCCAGACGTTCAATCTCCTGCCCCGCGCCACCGCGGCGGCGAACGTGGAGCTTCCTCTCGTCTATGGTGGGATGCCGCCTTCGGAACGGAAGGTGCGGACGAGACATGCCTTGTCGCTCGTCGGACTGACGGACCGGGCGCACCACCGCCCGAATCAGCTCTCCGGTGGACAGCGTCAGCGCGTCGCGATCGCACGCGCGCTCGTGACCGATCCCAGCATCATCCTCGCCGACGAGCCGACCGGTAACCTCGATACGACGACGGGTGACGAGATCCTGGCGGAGTTCCGCCGGATCCACGAGCGGGGCGCGACGGTCATCCTGGTGACGCACGAAGAAGAGGTGGCCCGTCACGCGCGCCGGATCCTCCGGATCCGGGACGGACGGATCGAGAGCGACGAGACCGTCTGACTGGCGGCATCGGGAGGACCGCGTGCCCTGGAAGGAGCTGACACGACTCGCGCTCTCGACGCTGTGGGGAAACCGCCTCCGCAGTTTCCTCACCGTGCTCGGGACGGCGGTCGCCGTGCTCTCCATCGTCGCGGTCGTTTCGGTGCTGAACGGGCTCGACCGGTTCGTGAGCGCACAGATCCTCACCACGGGAACGGACGTGTTCACGCTGACCAAGATCGGATTGACGCTCGACTTCGAGAGCTACCTCGATGCCCTGAAGCGCGCCGACCTCGAGCCGGAGGACGCGACGTTTCTCCGGGAGCGGCTCACCCTGGCCGACGCCGTGGTGGCGCGGCAGTCGACGCGCGCGTCCGTCTCCCGGCAGGGCCGGGACGCCGCGGGCGTGCCGGTGTGGGGGGTAGAGGCCGGCTATCCGGAGGTCGGGGACTTTCCGCTCCAACTCGGCCGTCACCTCACGGCCACGGACCTGGCCGGCCGTTCCGAGGTGGCCGTGATCGGTTCCCACATCGCCGAGAGCTTCTTCCCGCACGAGGACCCCGTAGGCAAGTCGCTCCGAGTGGCCGGTCATCGGTTCACCGTCGTGGGCGTGCTCGAGCGTCGGGGCGGCACCCAGGACGATTCGAAGGACGACGTCGTCATCATGCCTCTCTCCGCGTACCGAAAGCGGCTCGTGCGGCGTGGCTCGGTCGAGATCCTGGTCAAGGCGTCGGAGCCGGAGTGGATCGCCGACGCGAAGGACGAGGCGTCTCTCTTCCTCAAGATCAAGCGAGGAAAGAAGCCCTACGAGGCCGCCGACTTCGATGTGCTGACGGACGATCAGGTCTACGGGATCTATGCGCAGGCTACCCGGCTCGTCTACGCCGCGCTCGTCGGCATCGTTTCCCTCAGTCTCGTGGTGGGCGGGATCGTGATCATGAACATCATGCTCGTCTCCGTGACGGAGCGGACGCGCGAGATCGGGATCCGGAAGGCGATCGGTGCGCGGTCCGGACACATCATCGCGCAGTTCCTCGTCGAGGCGATCGTGCTCTCCTTCTCCGGCGGGCTCGCGGGAGTCGTCCTGGGGGCCCTCGCCGCGTTTCTCGTGGAACGACTCTCACCCGTTCCCGCGTCGGTCCAGGCCTGGTCGGTGGTCGTCGGGCTCCTCCTCGCCGCCTCCGTCGGCCTCTTCTTCGGCATCTATCCCGCGAGACGGGCGGCGCAACTCGCGCCGATCGAAGCGCTGCGGTACGAGGGGTAGGGCGGGATGGGACGCAGGCGCACACTCCTTCGGGAAAATCTCGCGATGGCGCTCCGGAATCTCGGGGCCGCGAAGATGCGTTCGTCCCTCACCATCCTCGGCATCGTCATCGGGGTCGCGACGATCATCGCGATGGTCGGTGTGATCAGCGGGCTCGGCAAATCGATCCGGGGCCAGATCGACTCACTCGGCACCGGGATCCTCTACCTCAGCAAGTACGAGTCCGGGTTCCAGACGAATCACGAACGCGACGAGAGGCGGAAGGACTTCACGCGGGAGGACGCACTCGCCATCGCCCGTTTCTGCCCCTCCGTCCAACGGACGTCCCCCGAGATCAAGCGGCCCGGGTTCGCCGAACTCGGTGGGAAGAAGAGTTCCGTCCTCGGTGTCTTCGGGGGAACGGAGACATTCGCAGAGACCGGCGGGTGGGAGCTGAGCGAAGGGCGGTTCCTCACGAGCTACGACGACGGCCATCGCGCCGACGTCTGCGTGATCGGCGCGGGACCGGCCGAGCTGCTCTTTCCCGTCGGCTCACCGCTCGGTCAGTGGATCCGGGTCGAAGGCCGACAGCTCCAGGTGATCGGCGTCTTCGGGAAGAAGGGACGCTTCCTCGGGCAGAGCCTCGACGACATCGTCGTCATGCCGCTCAGCGTGGCACAGGACCTCTTCGGCATGCGGGACGAAGTGACCTACATCGTGGTGCAACCGTTCGGACCCGAGTACGTCGACGAGGCGACCGACGAGGTGACCGAGCTGTCCCGTCGCCGCCGTGGCCTCGCCACCGACGACGAGAACGACTTCGACATCACGAGCCAGGAAAACCTGCTCGAGCTCTACAACCAGATCACCGGTGTGTTCTTCCTCATCACGTTGATCATCTCCTCGATCGGGCTCCTCGTCAGGGGGATCGGGGTCATGAACATGATGCTGGTCACCGTCCGGGAGCGGACCCGCGAGATCGGGATCCGGCTCGCGATCGGTGCGCGGAGGGGGGACGTACTCGGCCAGTTCCTCTGGGAGGCGATCTCGCTCAGTCTCGCCGGTGGGATTCTGGGGATGCTGCTCGGGTACGGCCTCGCCGGGGTCGTCCGCCTCGCGAGCGGGATCCCGATCGCGGTCACCTGGCCCGGCGTCCTCACCGCGATCTTCCTCTCCGTCGGCGTCGGCGTGTTCTTCGGCATCTTCCCGGCCTACCGGGCGAGCCGGCTCGATCCGATCGACGCCCTCCGCTACGAGTAGGCGAGCCCGGGGCTTTCCCGGGTCGTGGTGGCGGGGCTCGGGGGCTTCCTCTACGCCCGGCCGAGCCTCCACCGCGCGCGACTTCGAGTCGGGCCCTCGGAAATCTCACTCGTACGAACGAATGTTCTGGTGTACTCTGTCCCGAGTTCACCACCGGTGTCCGCCGCTCCCATAGCTCTCGGAGCGTCGCGAACCCGCCGGTGATGTCATTTCCGGCCCCAGTACTCCCAGGAAGAGGTGCAGTCCCTTGGACGCGATTCGGATCCGTGGTGCCCGTGAACACAACCTCAAGAACATCTCGCTCACCATCCCGCGGGACGCGCTCGTCGTGATCACGGGCGTGTCCGGTTCGGGGAAGTCGTCGCTCGCGTTCGACACGCTCTACGCGGAGGGCCAGAGGCGGTACGTCGAGTCGCTCTCCGCCTACGCGCGTCAGTTCCTCGGTCAGATGGAGAAGCCGGATGTCGACCACATCGAAGGGCTCTCTCCGGCCATCTCGATCGAGCAGCGGACGGGAGGGCGGAACCCACGCTCCACCGTGGCCACGACCACGGAGATCTACGACTACCTCCGCGTGCTCTTCGCGCGCGTCGGAGTGCAGCACTGTCCGAACTGCGGGAGCCGGATCTCCGGCCAGTCGATCGACGAGATCCTGGCCCAGGTGCTCCAGGGATTCGCGGGCGAGAAGGCGCAGATCCTCGCGCCGTTCGTGGAGGGACGGAAAGGGGAGTATCGGAAGGAGCTCGATCGGCTACGTCGTCAGGGCTTCCTCCGCGTCCGGATCGACGGGGAGATCCTGAGCCTCGACGAGGAGCCGCCGGAGCTCGAGAAGAACAAGAAGCACACGCTCGAGGTCGTGGTGGACCGGATCCAGGTCGACCCGGGCCGGCGGCAGCGGATGGCGGACTCGCTCGAGACCGCTCTCCGCGTGGGCTCGGGTGTGGTCCGGGTCCTCGGTGAGTCGAAGGAGGAACTCTTCAGCGAGAACAACGCGTGTCTCTCCTGTGGCGTGAGCTTCGATCCGCTCCACCCGCGGAACTTCTCGTTCAACAGCCCCTATGGCGCCTGTCAGGAATGTCAGGGCCTGGGACTCCTCAACGAGATCGACGAAGACCTCCTCGTGACGGATCCGGACCTGACGTTGGCGGAGGGTGCGATCGGCGTCTGGAAGGATGCCGAGGCCGGTTGGCACGGCTCGATCCTCGCCGCGGTCGCCGAAGAGCACGGGTTCTCGCTCGATACGCCCTACAAGAAGCTCTCGAAAAAGGTGCGGAGGCTCCTCCTCCACGGAACGGAAGGCAAGGAGGTGCAGGTCCGGCACAAGGGGACGCGCGGCGAGATCGTCTGGCGCACGAAGTACGAAGGCGTCATCCCGAACCTGCTCCGGCGTTACCGGGAAACGCAGTCGGAAGACATGCGCGACTGGATCGAGAAGTTCATGTCGCCGAAGGAGTGCAGCGCCTGTGGCGGCGCACGCCTCCGTCCGCAGAGCCTGGCCGTCAGGATCGGGGACTGGAACATCGACGGGTGGACCCGGCTCTCGGTCACCGATGCCCTCGCCAGTGTCGATGAGCTGGCTCCAGGCGAGACCGCGCTCCAGATCGCGGGACCGGTGCTGAAGGAGATCCGCGATCGTCTCGGTTTCCTCGAGAGCGTGGGGCTCGGGTATCTCTCCCTCGACCGTTCGTCTGGCTCCCTCTCCGGAGGCGAGGCCCAGCGGATCCGGCTCGCGACGCAGGTCGGATCCCAGCTCGTGGGCGTGCTCTACATCCTGGACGAGCCGTCGATCGGCCTCCATCACCGCGACAACCAGAAGCTCCTCCAGACACTCATCAAGCTGCGCGACCTCGGCAACACGGTGATCGTGGTCGAGCACGACGAAGACACCATGCGGGCGGCGGACCACCTGATCGACCTCGGGCCCGGCGCGGGAGTGCACGGCGGCGAGGTGGTGGCGAGCGGCACGCCGGCCGAGGTGATGGCGAAGGCGGATTCGCTCACCGGGAGTTACCTCTCGGGGCAGAGGACGATTCCGATCCCGGAGACGCGGCGCGCGGGGAACGGCGAGGTGATCCGTCTCGTCGGAGCGCGCGAGCACAACCTCCGGAACCTGGACGTCGAGTTCCCGCTCGGAAAGCTCATCTGCGTGACCGGTGTGTCCGGGAGCGGGAAGAGCACGCTCGTCCACGACATCTTCTATCGTGCCCTCGCGCGCCACTTCCACCGCGCGGGAACGGCGCCGGGCAAGCACGACCGGATCGAAGGCCTGGATGCGATCGACAAGGTGATCGAGATCGATCAGTCCCCGATCGGGCGGACGCCGCGCTCCAACCCCGCCACCTACACCGGTGCGTTCACCGACGTCCGTGACATCTTCGCCCGTCTCCCCGAGGCGAAGGTGCGTGGCTACAAGCCCGGCCGGTTCTCGTTCAACGTCAAGGGCGGGCGCTGCGAAGCGTGCTCGGGTGACGGTGTGGTGAAGATCGAAATGCACTTCCTGCCCGACGTCTACGTGCGGTGCGATGTCTGTCAGGGGCGTCGGTACAACCAGGAGACGCTGGAGGTGATGTTCAAGGGGCGGAACATCGCGGACGTCCTCGGCATGACGATCGAGGAAGGCTTCGAGTTCCTCCAGCACATCCCGTCGCTCCGGAGAAAGCTCGGCACTCTCAACGACGTCGGCCTGGGATACATCACGCTCGGGCAGCCGGCGACGACGCTCTCGGGCGGAGAGGCGCAGCGCGTGAAGCTCGCTACCGAACTCTCCCGGGTCTCCACCGGGAGGACGCTCTACATCCTGGACGAGCCGACGACCGGGCTCCACTTCGAGGACGTCCGTGTGCTCCTCGACGTGCTCGGTCGACTCGTGGAGCAGGGAAACACGGTGCTCGTGATCGAACACCAGCTCGATGTCATCCAGACCGCCGACTACCTCATCGACCTCGGCCCGGAGGGCGGGAGCGGGGGCGGCGAACTCGTCGCGACGGGTGCACCCGAGGAAGTGGCGCGGGTGCGGGAGTCGTACACCGGGCAGGCTCTGCGGGAGAGTCCGGCGATGCAGGAGCGTCTCCGCAAGGGAGGCGAAGTCGTGTACGCCGCGTCGGTCGCGCCGCCGCGTGCGGCGAACGGCTCGCGGTTCGCGCGGAGACCGAAGGCCGCGGATGGTTCGGAGCCGGCGAAGGCCTCGAGGTCCGCGAAGACGACCAAGCCGGCGAAGGCGTCCGGGACGGCGAGGTCCGGCGCGGCGTCCAAGTCGGCGAAGACGGTGAAGTCCGGCGCAGCGTCCGGCTCGGCGAGGGGGGCCAGGTCGGCGAAGGCCGCGAAGTCCGGCGCGGCCTCTGGTTCGGCGAGGGCGTCGAAGTCCGCGAAGTCGTCCAAGTCCGCGAAGGCGTCCAAGTCCGCGATGTCGTCCAAGTCCGCGAAAGCGTCGAAGTCCGCGAAGTCGTCCGACGCGACGAAGGCGGGAGGGGGCGGGCGAACCTCCGGGGCTTCGAGACCGACAGGATCCCGAACGGGAACGCGCGGCGCGAAGAGTCCGTCTCAGTCGTAATCATGCGTGCAAATGCGGAGCCCGCCCGGACCTTTCGGAGTCGGGCGGGCCCGTCGTCTTTGCTCCGCTACACGTTCGCTTCGACCCGGGTCAGCGAGAGGAGCGCGGTCACGGCCTTTTCGGTGCCGGTCGCGATCTCGTTGATCGACTGCGCGGTCATGTAGCACGGCGTCGTGATGAACCCGTTCTCGGTGTCGATCACGACCTGCGTGGGTTCGACGGCCTCGTGCTTCGCTCCCATCTTCTCGATCTTGGCGGCGGTGTCGGGGTCGTTCCCGACCGTCAGCGTCGGGTGGAGGTCCTTTCCGAACACACCGGCGAGCACGGTGGGGGCGATGCAGAGGGCGGCGATCGGTTTGTCCTGCTCGTGCAGCTTCCGGAGCAGACCTGCGACATCCGGATCGACGACGCACTTCTCGCCCGCCGTGGCGAAGTTGCAGAGATTCTTGGCCGCTCCGTAGCCGCCCGGGATGATGAGTCCGTCGAGCAGGTTCGGATCGACTTGCTTCAGGTTCGAGATGTTTCCCCGCGCGATGCGGGCGGATTCCGCGAGTACGTTGCGCTTTTCGTGGCTGGTCTTGTCGGTCACGTGGTCGACGACGTCGGCCTTCTCCTTGTCCGGAGCCATGCAGATGGGCACTGCACCTGCACGGTCGAGGGCGAGGAGAGTCAGCACCGCTTCGTGGATCTCGGTGCCGTCCTTGACCCCACAGCCGGAAAGCAGGACTCCGATCCGTTTCTGGTTCACGAGTCACTCCTCCCTGAGGATGGTTTGGAAGTGGGGGTCACGTGCGAGAGCCGGCATCTCCCGGCTCGGGTGGCGTGATCCGGGGCGCAGCCGCGTGGAGGTGTTGCAGCGCTGAGGAGCAGCGGCTCGCGCTCCATCCGCCAGGGTCCCACAAGCGATCGCCCTGTTGTAGGGAATTCGCTCAAAAGCGCGTGTTGGCGTCCGCGAACTCCCTTACTCGGACCACTCTCGAACGGGTTACGAGCCTGTGCTAATGTTCTGCCTCGCCTGTGCGTCCGGGCAGAACGCCCCTAGGACGAGCATCGCGCCGGGTGGTTCCCGTGGACGGGCGCTACGCCACGGCGGGATTTGTGAGAGATCAGGGAGGTGGACGGTGGGAGACGATCAGAAGGCGGGTGGGTCTCTTCGCAAGACTCCGCTCCATGGGGAGCACCTGGGTCTCGGAGGCAAACTCGTACCGTTCGGCGGCTGGGAGATGCCGCTCCAGTACGCGCCCGGCATCCTCGCGGAGCACGAGGCAGTGCGCACCGCGGCGGGCCTCTTCGACGTGTCGCACATGGGGCGCTTCGAGGTCTCCGGCCCGGGGTGTTTCGCCTTCACGAACTTCCTCGTGACGAACAACGTCGCGAAGCTCGAGCCAGGCCGACTGCTCTACACCCCGATCTGCAATGAGAAGGGCGGGGTCCTCGACGACGTCACCGCCTACCGGTTCGCGGACCGGGTCCTGGTCGTGGTCAACGCGTCGAACCGGGCCCGCATCTGGGACTGGATGACGAAGCAGTCCTCGGAGTGGGGCGGGGATCCGGTCGTCCTGACGGACCGTTCGGAGGAACTCGCGCAGATCGCCCTCCAGGGGCCGCGGGCGCAGGACGTGGTGATGGGCCGGATCGGCGCGGACATCGATGCCTTGGGGTACTACCACTTCGTCGAGACCGATCTGTTCGGCGTTCCCGCCATCGTCTCCCGGAACGGCTACACGGGCGAGGACGGGTTCGAGATCTACTTCCAGGCCAAGAGTGCGGTCCAACTCTGGCGCGACCTCCTCTCGGCGGGGCAGTCCCTGGGGCTGATTCCGGTGGGGCTCGGCGCCCGGGACACGCTACGCCTCGAGATGGCGTACTGCCTCTACGGGAACGAGCTCTCTCCGGAGATCTCGCCGATCGAAGCCGGGCTCGGCTGGACGGTGAAGCAGAAGCGGAAGGACCCGTTCATCGCGCAGCCGGTGCTCGTCCGTCAGAAGGCCGAGGGGACGAGGCGTCGCCTGGTTGGCTTCCAGACGGAGGGACGCCGGCTTCCGCGCACGGGACAGGAGGTCTTCGCGGCGGACGACAAGATCGGCGTCGTCACGAGTGGCTGCTTCTCGCCGTCGCTCGGACACGGCATCGGCCTCGCTTTGATCGACGCGGACCATGCGGTTCCCGGCGCGACCTTCGAGGTCGACGTTCGCGGCACCCGGGTCGCGGCGGTCCTGGTGGAGACTCCGTTCTACCAGGACGGGACGCACCGATAGCCCGGGGGGCCGGATCGAGCGGATGGGAGTGGCTCACCGGCGTCCGGGTGGACGTGCCGGACAGGCGGATCGTGTTTCTGGGCGCCCGGTGAACCGGGCCGAGGTTGAGCAACGGGACGACGGTCCTGACGACGTCGTTGGACGAAACGAATCCTGAGGAGGGCGACATACATGTCGGCGGAGTATCCGGCGGGTCTCAAGTACACCAAGGAGCACGAGTGGGTGTTCCTCGAGGGTGAAGTGGCGACGGTGGGAATCACTCATTACGCCCAGTCGGCGCTCGGAGACATCGTGTTCGTCGAGCTGCCGTCCGTCGGGGACACCGTGGAGGCGGAAGCCGTCTTCGGTTCCGTCGAGGCGGTGAAGGCGGTGAACGATCTCTACAGCCCGGTCGGTGGAGAGGTCACCGAGATCAACGATGCGATCGACGGGGACCCGGCCATCGTCAACAGCTCTCCATACGAGGACGGCTGGATGATCAAGGTCAAGGTGACCGACCCGAGCATCCTCGATGATCTGATGGGCGCCGAGGAGTATCAGGAGTTCGTGGCCGGCCTGGAGGAAGGCGCCTGATCCCGGCTCCGGCCGGAGGGATCGACTGGGGTGCCTGGCCCTTCCAGGCCCGCCGGGGGCGAGGCTTGGCAGCCCTCGGAGTCGTCCTTATACTCGCGGTCGGTCTGGGGTTTGGGATGGGGTCCTGGGGCTGGACGGCGTTTGCCGTCCTCGTGCTCGTTCTCTCGCTGGAGAGTTTCTACTTCCCGACGCGCTTCCAGCTCACCGACGACGGTGTGAGGGCCGAGCGGCTCTTCCACCGGAGTTTTCGAGCGTGGGGGACCGTGGAGCGGGTGTTGGAGGATCCAGCAGGGCTCTATCTCTCGCCGTCCCGCCGGGGGGGCCGGTTCTCGATGTTTCGCGCCTTCCGCCTCCTCTGGGGCGAGGGCGATCCGGAGCTGATCCGGGAGGCGGTGCGAACACGTGTTCGCGCTGATGTCGAGTGGACGAAGGTGTCCTGAACCGGGACGTGGGGGAGAGTGCGCTGAGGGCGGCCGTGAAGCAGACGATCGAGCCTTTGGACCCCAAGGACCGGGAGCTCCTCGACAAGGTGGCGGACCAGATCGTTCGCCGCGGTCTCACGGTCCCCGCTGTCTTCTTCCTCGAGTCGAGCAAACCCCTGAGCTACGTCGGCAGCCAGGCCCTCCTCTTCCTGGAGCCGTTCATCCGCGCATTCCTCGACATGGAGTCCTACAGCCGGTTCGTCCGACTGCTCGAGGACAGGGACAACTACGAACTCCTCATCAACGTGATCGAAGAGCGGGACGCGGAGCTGGTGCGGGCGAAGAAGGAAGCGGAGCGGAACGCAATGGGCGGCGGTCGGGGGGGGAGTCACGGGACGAACGTAGCGCCCGGCTCCGGCCCTCACGCCACCGAGAGCGACGCGGGGAAGACTTCCGGCTGGCGTGGCTGGCTGGGCAAGAAGCGGTAAGGGTAGGAGAAGGAGAGAAGGGTGAGCGAAGGCAAAGAGCTCCGATCGATCCTGGCCACGGACTGTGGCTCTACGACGACGAAGGCGATCCTCATCGAGAAGCAGGGGGACACGTATCGTCTCGTCGTGAGAGGAGAAGCTCCGACCACGGTCGAGGCTCCGTTCGAGGACGTCACGAAGGGCGTACTGAACGCGATCATGGAGGTGGAGGAGCTCGCCGGAAGGAAGCTGCTCGACGGCGACAAGATCATCGTCCCGCAGAACGGGAACGAAGGCGTCGACGCGTACCTCTCCACCTCGAGCGCGGGTGGTGGCCTACAGATGATGGTGACGGGTGTCGTCAAGTCGATGACGGGGGAGAGCGCGGAGCGCGCGGCCCTCGGCGCCGGCGCGATCGTGATGGACATCGTGGCGAGCAACGACCGGCGGCTTCCGCACGAGAAGATCCGTCGGATCCGCGATCTCCGCCCCGACATGATCCTCCTCTCGGGCGGCATCGACGGCGGAACGAAGACGCACGTGGTGGAGCTGGCGGAGATCATCGCGGCCGCGGACCCGCGCCCGCGTCTCGGTAGCTCCTACGCCCTTCCCGTCATCTACGCCGGGAATCAGGACGCGATCCCCGAGATCGAGGAGCGTCTCGGGGACAAGACGTCGCTCGTCGTGACCGAGAACATCCGCCCTGTCATGGAACGCGAGAACCTGATGCCGGCCCGTCACAAGATCCATGACCTCTTCATGGAGCACGTGATGGCGCAGGCGCCCGGCTACAAGAAGCTGATGAGCTGGACGTCCGCCCCGATCATGCCGACGCCGGCCGCGGTCGGAAACATCATCCAGACCATCTCGAAGCGGGAAGGGATCCAGGTCGTCGGAGTCGACATCGGCGGGGCGACGACGGACGTCTTCTCCGTCTTCCAGGACGTGTTCAACCGGACGGTGAGCGCGAACCTCGGCATGTCCTACTCCGTCTCCAACGTGCTCGCGGAGGCGGGGCTTCCCAACGTGATGCGGTGGGTCCCGTTCGACATGGACGAGTCCGAGCTCCGGAACCGGATCAAGAACAAGATGATCCGTCCGACCACGATTCCGCAGTCGCTCGAGGAGCTCGTCATCGAACAGGCGATCTCGCGGGAGGCGCTCCGGCTCGCTTTCGAGCAGCACAAGGCGCTCGCGGTGGGTCTCAAGGGCGTCCAGCAGGAGCGGACGATCTCCGACACCTTCGAGCAGAGCAGCTCGGGTGAGACACTGATCGACCTCCTCGGCCTCGACCTCCTGGTCGGTTCGGGCGGCGTGCTCTCCCACGCACCGCGCCGGATCCAGAGCGTGCTCATGATGCTCGACGCGTTCCTGCCGGAAGGGGTCACGCAGCTCGCGGTCGACTCGATCTTCATGATGCCGCAGCTCGGTGTGCTCGCGCAGGTGAACGAACGGGCCGCCACCGACGTCTTCGTGGCCGACTGCCTCATCCGCCTCGGCACCGCGGTGGCGCCGATCGGCAAGGGCAAGGAAGGCCAGAGCGCGCTCAAGGGGACGATCCAGCTCCCGAGCGGCGCCCAGACGGTGGACATCCCGTTCGGGTCGATGCGTCGTCTTCCGCTCGCGGTGGGCGAGACGGCCGACGCGACGTTCGAGCCGCAGGGCAAACTCGACCTGGGTTCGGGCCCGGGAAAGGCGATCCAGACGAAGCTGGTCGGCGGAGTCGGGGGAGTCTTCCTCGACTGCCGCGGCCGTCGTCCATTCGAGATTCCGACCGATCCGGCCAGCCGGATCCGGAAGCTCACGGAGTGGTCCGACGCGCTCGAGGTCTATCCGAAGGAACACGCGACCGCGTCGGTCTAGTCGCCGCGGAACGCGCGCACCGGCGGGGCATGTTCCGGCAGGGCGCGGAATGGAGACGCCGCACACGAGAGCGGAACGCTGGCGGGATGAGTCGGCGGAAGAGTGAGAGCGATGGCCGGGGCGTGGCTCCGGCGAAGGTGGAGTAAGGAAAGGAACGACCTTTGGCTCACGCGTACACCCCAGGGCTCCGCGTCACCGCGCGGACTCGGATCGTCAAGGAGAGGCGCCTCCCGCTGAAGGGCGAGGTCGTGGTCAAGGCGGGCGAGGTCATGCGTGCCGAGGACGTCGTCGCGCGGACGGAGCTGCCCGGCAATGTCCAGCCGGTGAAGGCGGCGAGCATGCTCGGGATCCATCAGGAGGACCTCGAGGAATACATGCTGAAGAAGGTGGGGGACCACGTCGCGAAGGACGAGATCATCGCGACCGCGAAATCCTTCTTCGGCCTCTTCAAGTCACATGTGAAGGCTCCGGTCGACGGGACCGTCGAGTCGATCTCCACCGTGACCGGCCAGCTCATCCTCCGCGAGGCTCCGATTCCGGTCGAGGTGCACGCCTACTTCGATGGGACCGTCACCGAGATCATCCCGGAAGAGGGGGTGGTCATGGAGGCAGTGGGCGCGTTCCTCCAGGGGATCTTCGGCGTCGGCGGAGAGACGAGCGGTGAACTCGCCCTCGCCGTGCAGAAGCCGGACGAGGAGCTCACTCCCGACAAGCTGAACGACTCCCACGCGGGCAAGATCGTCATCGGTGGTTCGCGGATCCAGCTACCTGCCATCGAGCGGGCGAAGCAGCTCGGCGTGCGCGCGGTCGTCGTCGGAGGAATCGACGACGCCGACCTCAAGCAGCTGCTCGGCTACGACCTCGGCGTTGCGATCACGGGGCACGAGACCCTCGGCCTCAGCGTCGTCGTGACCGAGGGGTTCGGCCGGATGACGATGGCGGCCCGGACGTTCGAGCTCCTCGGCGGCCACGTCGGGCGCCGTGCCTCGGTCAACGGCGCCACCCAGATCCGGGCCGGCGTCATGCGTCCGGAGGTCATCATTCCGACCGAGACGCACCTGACCGACGTCCGCGAGGAAGAGGGCGAGGTCCAGGGGCTCACGATCGGGTCTCCCATTCGCGCCATCCGGACCCCGTACTTCGGCCGCCTCGGTGAGGTGACCGCCCTACCTCCGGAATTGCAAAAGCTGGAGTCGGAGGCTACGGTCCGTGTGTTGGAGGTTCGTTTCTCGGACGGATCTACCGCTGTGCTTCCCCGAGCCAATGTGGAGATGATCGAGACGTGATCCAGACCCGGACATCCCTATCCGCTCGGGCAGGTCGCCCTCTGCGGCTCCTCGGTCTCCTGGCGTGCCTCGCCCTGTGCGCCGCCACCATGGCGGCGGCCGCCGTCCCCGGACTGGTCGTGCGCGACAACCCGGACGACGCGGGCGAGGCGATCCTCGTCGAGTGGAACGGCGAGGCCGCGGGGGACTCGGTCCGGATCGAGCGAGCGGAATCGGAGACGGGACCTTGGAAGCTGCGGCGGGCCCTGCCCGGAACTGCCGGCACCTACGTCGATCAGGGGGAAGGCGGACCCGAGCGGGGGAAGACGTACTTCTACCGGGTGGACGGTCAGGTGCTCTCCGCCGTACCGAAGGCGCAGTGGTGGAACCAGGGGCGGACGAACCTCTTCCTCATCCTGATGCTCTACCTCGGGCTCATCCTCGTCTTCCTCAACATCGCGCGCCGGGGCGGCAGCCTCTTCATCCGCAAGATCGCGGGGCTCGACGCGATGGAGGAGGCGATCGGCCGCGCCACGGAGATGGGGAAGCCGGTGCTCTACGTACCGGGCATCGACGACGCGAACAACATCCAGACCATCTACTCGATGGCGATCCTCAACAGCGTCTCCAAGATGGTCGCGCAGTACGACACGGAGCTGATCGTGCCGCTGGCCAAGGCGTTCGTCCTCCCGCTCGCAGAAGAAACGGTCCGCTCGGGCTACATGGACGTGGGACGGCCGGACAGCTTCCGGGCCGACAACATCCGCTTCCTCTCGGACGAACAGTTCGCGTTCACGGCCGCGGTCAACGGGATCATGCTCCGCGAGAAGCCGGCCGCGAACCTCTTCCTCGGCTCTTTCTTCGCCGAGTCCCTCGTGCTCGCCGAGACCGGGTTCACCACCGGCGCCATCCAGATCGCCGGTACCGCGAACATCCATCAGCTCCCGTTCTTCGTCGTCGCGTGCGACTACACGATGATCGGCGAGGAGTTCTTTGCGACCTCCGCCTACCTCTCGCGGGAACCGATGCTGGTCGGAACCCTCAAGGGCGGCGACATGATGAAGCTAGTCATCATGATCTTCCTCGTCATCGCGGCCATCGGTGCGACGCTGGGGCACTCCGAGGCTTTCCGCAGTCTTCTCGTGATCCGTTAGGAGTAAGGGCGTGCGTAGAGAGATCCCACTGTTCCTGACCATCTTCTTCGGATGCATGATGGTGATCGGGTTCTTCGTTCCTCACCCGATCGTGAACGAGGCTCGGAGCCGGGTGGAGGAATGGACCATCATCCTCGCCGCCGCGGCCGTCGTTCTCGGCGTGGCCAACGTCGCCCGCATCCACATGCACAAGATCAGCCGACGGGACCGGGACTTCCAGTACAGCTTCCCGCTCCTCTTCGCGCTCTTCCTCATGATCGCCCTCGGTGTCGTTCCGAAGGACTGGATCACGTCGATCGGCTTCCCGGCGGGGGGGACGGACGAAGGCTCGCCTTTCGACTGGCTCTACAACAACGCCTACGTGCCGATGCAGGGGACGATGTTCGCGCTCCTCGCGTTCTACATCGCCTCGGCCGCGTTCCGAGCGTTCCGGATCCGGACGATCGAAGCGGCTCTCCTCGCCATCACCGCCGTGCTCGTCATGATCGGACGCGTGCCGGTGGGCGGAAGCATCTCGGACTGGTTCAACGGACTCATCCACGTCGATCTCTGGACCCTTCCCGAGATCCAGCAGTGGATCATGGACATCCCCAACCTGGCGGCGAAGCGCGCGATCCTGATCGGGGCCGCCCTCGGGGCGATCGCGACCAGCCTCAAGATCATCCTCGGCATCGAGCGCAGTGCGATCGGAGGTGACTGATGGACTGGAAGACGCGCCTCGAGCAGCTCGACCGCCGGATCATTTTCATCGTCATCTTCTTTGCGGTGCTCATGCCGCTCTTCTTCCCGCTCGGCCTCTCGATCAAGCCGGGGCCGGAGGCGACGGCGTTCCACGCGGCCATCGAGGCGCTACAGCCCGGGGATGCGGTCTATCTCGCCGCCGACTACGACCCGGGCAGCCTTCCCGAACTCCAGCCGATGCTGGAGGCGGCCATCGAGCAGCTCTGCAGGAAGGACGTCCGCATCATCGCCGGATCCCTCTGGCCGGCCTGCCCGCCGCTCGTCAACCGCGCCTTCACCGAGATCGCGCAGGGGCGTTTCAACAAGGTGTACGGTACCGACTACGTCAACCTGGGCTTCAAGGAAGGCCGCGAGGTGGTGATGAACCAGCTCGGCCAGAGCATCCGCGGCGTCTATCCGGTCGATTCGTCCGGGGCGCCGATCGCCGACATGCCCGTGATGTCAGGGGTCGACAGCTATGCGGACATCAAGCTGATCGTGAACGTCTCCGCCGGCTATCCGGGGACGAAGGAGTGGGTGCAGCAGGTGCGAAGCCGCTACAGTATCCCGCTCGTCGCGGGCTGCACGGCCGTTTCCGCCCCCGAGTACTTTCCGTACTTCCAGAGCGGCCAGCTCTCCGGTCTCCTCGGCGGGCTCGCGGGTGCCGCCGAGTACGAGGTTCTGGTGAGCGGTAGTGGACCCGCGGCCAAGAAGATGGACGCGCAGTCGCTCGGACACATCGTCATCATCGGGTTCATCCTGCTCGGGAACCTGATCTACTTCCTCCGTTCGCGGGAAGGGAGCGTCGCCTGATGCCGGAGCTGGTAGGTAACACGCTCGCGGGGCTCCTGACGCTCGCGATCTTCAGCTTCCTCTACAAGGACAACGTCATCTACAAGTTCGCCGAGCACCTCTTCGTGGGGCTCGCGGCCGGGTACTACGTCGCCTTCCAGTACCGGACGGTGTTCCAGGCCGAACCTGTGGGACCGGCTCGTCGCGGGCGACCTGGTCAGTTTCATCCCACTTGCGCTCGCCATCCTGCTCTTCACCCGCATGCTGCCGAGCGGGCAGTGGCTCAGCCGCTGGCCGATGGGCGCGATGATCGGGGCCTACGCCGGACTCCAGCTCATCGGGGTTCCTCCAGGGGGACCTCATCGCCCAGATCCAGGCCAACATCCTCTCGGTCAACACCGGGAGCTGGGTGACGAACGTGAACAACTTCCTCCTCATCGTGGGAGTGCTCACCACGCTCGTCTATTTCTTCTTCTCGACCGAGCACAAGGGTGCGGTGGGCGCGCTCTCCAAGGTCGGGATCTACTTCCTCATGATCTCCTTCGGGGCCTCCTACGGGTTCACCGTCATGGCCCGCATGTCTCTCCTCATCGGTCGTCTCGAGTTCCTCTTCGGCGACTGGCTCCATCTGCTCTGATCGGCGGTGCTGGGGCGAACGCCCCGGCCTCTCCCGGGGCGAGGCCCGGTCTCAAAGCCGTTCCGGCGCCCGTCCGGAGCGGGACACGCTGATACCTCCCAGGCCACCCGGAGCTGTTCGTCCGGCCTGAATTGGGCCACTTTGGCGCACCTTGCGCGAGATCTCGGCACGCAGTCGAAATCACTCCAGTCCCGTCTGGGATGGGTCGATGTCTACCTGGGGACTTACGTCTGAGTGGGCCGTCCCTGGCGATGACCTGAAATCGTCTAATCCGTTGATAGGGAACGAAATCACACGGCTTCTTGAAGCAGTTTCTCCTGCGAGGAAGAGGCATCCCTGGAGGTCTGCCGTGTCGTCTCGAAATCATCTGCGCTGGTACTGGATCCTTCTTTGGACCTTGGTCGTCCTGGGCTTGCCCGCGGGCTGTCAGGAAGAGGCCACCCAGCCGCCGGTCCAGTCTGACATCATGATCGAGAGTTTCGAGGTCGAGTCGACCTCTCTCGCGGTCGGCGAATCGACCGAACTGCATGTTCAGGTCGTACGTGGGGAGGTGGAAGCCCCGCTGAGGGCGTTGCCGTCACCTTCTCGGAATTCCCAGCCACGAGTACCGTCGCGAGCGCCATTTCCAAGGACGAGGAGCTCTCCGACGTCACCGGTCTCGCCTCCGTCACCTACACGCCGCAGGCGGGGGACGGGACGATCACCCTCAAGGTTCAGGCCGGAAGCGACATCGCCTACCAGACGATGTTCATCGGCGCCGCGAACCAGGACGGCGTCCAGCTGAGCGTGGCGACCCAGTCCGGTGCCACCGCGATTCCGGCCGATGGCGCCTCGAGCGTCACGCTCTCGCTGACGGCGACGCGGGGACTGGCCGCCACTCCGGTGGCGTCGACGCCTGTCACGATCGTGGCCGGTGACCAGTTCCTCGATCTCGACCAGAACGGCGTCTTCTCCAGCGGTGACCAGGTGGTCGCGGCCGGGGATCTCGACGGCGATGGCGAGTGGGACGCCGAGGGGTCCATCCCCGAGCAGGTCATGACCGATCTCAGTGGCAAGGCCACGTTCGTCTACCAGGCGGGCGAGCACGAGGGCAACGTCTACATCAAGGCGACCATGCCCGAAGCCACGACCGACTTCGTCCTCTACCAGCATCCGACTTCGGTCCAGGTTGCGGCTTCTGCCTCGAGCCGCGAACTCCTGGCCGACGGCGTGAGCCAGACCGCGATCCGGGCTTCGATCCAGGATTGGGGCGGTACGGCGATCGAGGGCGTCATCCTTCGCTTCGTGGCGGGCGAGCCGTTCTCCGATGTCGATGAGGACGGCTACTACACTGCCGGCGTCGACTCGTACGAGGACACGAACTCCAACGGTGAATGGGACTCGATCGGTTCCATCGAGTCCGTCGCGACGACGAACTCGAACGGTGAGGCGTTCGTCACCTATACGGCCGGGCTCCGCTCGGGCGCGGTCACGATCCACGTTTCCTCGAGCAGCGGCTCCACCGCCACCACGGTGAACCTGGTCCGGGTTCCGCCGGCCTGGTCGATCGAGCTCTCCCTCGAAGAAGACGTCCTCCCGGCCGACGGCCTCTCCGTCTCGCTCGGCTCGGTCCGGGTCTTCGACGTGAACGGGGCTCCGGTCTCGGGTAAGGAAGTGAGCCTGGTCGCGGGCGAGAAGTTCAACGACGTGAACAAGGACGGCGTCTACACGCCGGGTGTCGACCAGCTCCTGGACGACGCCGACGGCAGCCACTCCTGGACCGCCCTCGGCTCGGTCGAGACGAGCGTCTTCACGAACGTGAACGGCGTCGCGACGTTCGAGTACACCGCCGGCCTCGAGTCGGCGGACTGTTGGATTCGCGCGGCGGCCGACGGCGTCTCCGTCGAGTCACGCGTGGCTCTCGAGGATCTGCCGACGGCCTGGACGATCCAGCTCGCGGCCTCCGAGACCCAGCTCTCCGTCTATGGAACGGGTGGCACGGACAACGTGATCCTGACCGCGTCGGCCTTCGACGCACAGGGGAACGCCGTTCCTGCCGGGATCCCGATCGAGTTCAAGATCGTCGACGGCCCCGACGGTGGGGAGTCGATCCAGGGTGCGGTCGGCGGTGTCTACGATACGCGCACCGGCGTGACCGGTACGGCCACGTGCATCCTCCGTTCGGGAACGGTTCCGGGACTGATCAACGTCCAGGCGAACTCCGGTACGACCGCCCGTCAGCTCGACCTCGTGGTCGGTGCGGGCCAGGCCGCGACCATGAACGGCCGCTCGCTCAGCGACGAGGTCGAGTTCTGGTCGGAGACCGAGATCGAAGTGTTCGTCTCGGACTCGCACGGCAACCCGGTCAGCGACGGTACGGCCGTCGAGTTCTCCGTCGACGAAGGCGCCGTCGTGACCGACGAGGGCGCGGGCATCTCGCGCACCGAGGCCGGCCGCGCGAGTGCGGTCTACCGCGCGCTCGGGCCTTCCGAGAACACGGACAATGTCGCGGTCGTCTCGGCCAAGGTGCCGGGGACCACGGCGCTGACCAGCTTCGAGATCCCTCTCACGGGTGCGGCTTCCGTCCTGATCGAGGCGCTCCAGATGTCGACGACCCGGACGGAGATCTCCGTCCAGGGCAGCGGCGGCACGGAGGAAGCGGTCATCACGGTGCAGGCGCTCGACGGTATGGGCCGCCCGATCGGCAGCGGCTTCGCGATCGACTTCGCGATCGTGGCGGGCCCGAGCGGTGGCGAGAGCATCAACCGTAGCGGTTGGGGACCGCTCGAGAGGATCACGAACGGGGAAGGGATCGCCCAGGTCACGCTCCGGTCGGGAACGCTTTCCGGTCCGATCGAGGTCGAGGCGACCTACGACGACCTCCAGGCCTCCGTCCACGTCGGCATGGCGGCCGGTGACATCCTCGAGGTCGAGTGCCTCGGACCGACGAGTGCGCAGGTCGGGATCGAGGTACCTGTCGAGGCGTTCGTCTACGACTCGAACCACAACTCCGTCCCGGACGGCACGGTCGTCTGGTTCTACGCCTCCGACGGTCTCGTCGACGGCGTCGAGGGTGGCGGTTCCAGCCTCACGGTGAACGGAAAGGCGTCGGCGGTCTACACCGCGACTCCGAACGCCGCCCAGGCGGGCCTCGTCGAGATCTCCGTCACGGCGTCGAACGCGAATACCTGCAAGGTCTTTGTCGACATTCTCGGCGGTCCGGATCCGGACGGCGCGCTCACCAACCTCGAGCTGACGGCGGTTCGCACCGAGGTCGGCGTGCGGGGAACCGGTGAAGTGTCGCAGACCGTGATCAAGGCGCAGGGGATCGACGAGAACGGCGATCCGGTGGGTGCCGGCATCCCGGTCACGTTCGAGATCCTGGTCGGCCCGGGTGGCGGCGAGAGCTTCCTCGACGCGACCGGCCCGGTCACGTCCGAGACGAACGCAGCCGGTATCGCCCAGGCCACGCTGGTCTCGGGCACCAGCTCCGGTACGATCGTCGTCCAGGCCAGCTCGGGCACGATCACGTCCGGGCACGCGAACGTCGCGGTCGCGGCCGGTCCTCCGATGCATCTCTACGTCGGCGCCGAGCTCTGCAACGTCGAGGCGTCGCGCAAGGTCAACGTCGAGAACGAAGTCGTCGTCCTCGTCGCGGACGTCTACAACAACCCGGTGCGGAACGGCACGTCGGTCTACTTCACGGTGGATCACGGAGTCATCCGCGGCCGCGACGGCGGACTCGGTTCCGACGTGACGGTCGAAGGTGAGGCCGGCGGCGTCTGGCTCTCGAACGGATACGGCGGCATCGTCACGGTGACCGCGTCGACCGCAGGTGGCCAGGTGCTCGACACGGTGTCGTTCATCTCTTCCGACCTCCCCTACTCGGCGGAGATCCTCTCGCCGACGTCCGAGCCGGTCATCCTGCCGGCGAACGGTGAGTCGCAGTTCACGATGTGGGTCGAGGTCCTCGACTACAACGGCATGTACGTCCTGCCGTCCCAGCTCGAGTGGAGCGTGGAGTACGGACGGATGGCCGAGGAAGACGAGTCCGGTGACGGCTGCGCCGCGAGCGTGGCGCGAGGTGTCTACCAGTCGAACACCCTCGAGCAGGACTTCTCCTATACGAGCCCGGACGACGGGATCGGAGCCATCGACTACGCCGTGGTCAGCACTGGATACGGCGGTGTCGGCGACCAGATCGAAGTCCACCTGACGACCGGACGGGCCAACTCGGAAGAGTCGGAAATGGAGTTCGCCGGCGGCGTCACCGTGGGTGAGTCGGTGAACTACACGGTCACGATCAAGGACCGGAACGGGAACCCGCTCGGTGGCCACACCTTCTCGGTGAGCTCGAGCGCGGGTTCGGTCGCCACGATGAGCGCTACCGACTCCTACGGGCAGTCGGTGGGAACGTTCACCGCGCCGGACGTGGCCGGCCCGGTCACCGTGACGGTGGTCGATACGGACCCGAACTTCGGTGGCGTGATCCTGTCCGCGACGGTCAACGTCCAGTAATCGCTGGGAAGACTGCCCCAAAAGCTGAGGCAGAAGACCCAGATCGTCGACTTTCCGAGCCCGGTGCACCCTCGTGGTGGGCTGGGCTCGGTGCTTCTGCGGAGCCGTCGAAGTCGAGTCTAGACAACGTGTTGACTCGAGAATGTCGAGGGACACGCGAGGCCCGGCTCCGTCCTTGGGGTGCCTCGGCACGGCCCTTGTAACACTGGGATTGGAGATTCGAGATCCCCTGTCCGTTGGGATACCGAGACCTGGACTTGCCGCTCGAGCACCTTGCAGCGACTACGGTCTGGATCATCGCCCCACAGGACGGGGGATCTTCATTTCCCTCGATTTCGCCCCTCATCCCGGCCGAGGACCTCGCTTCCACCTCGACGCCCTCTTCTACCTCGAAGTACCTGTTCCTACGTACATTCCCTGGCTCCGCCAAGGCAGTTCCTCCCTTGGGAATCGCCCCCCCAGCCGTTACTTTCCCTGGATGAACAGGAAAACGAGCCTCTCTGGTGGGGGCTCGTCGGGGAAGGGGGTACGAATGAACCAGGATCTCAAGCAGTGGGTCGACTCCTGTGCCGCTCACTGTCAGCCGGACCAGGTCGTCTGGCTGGATGGGTCCGAGGAAGAGATTCAGCGCATCTACGAGGACAGCGTTGCCGACGGCACGTTCGTCAAGATGAACGAGGAGACGTATCCGAACTGCTGGTACCACCGGTCCGACCCCTCGGACGTGGCGCGGGTAGAGCACCTCACGTTCATCTGCTCGGAGAAGGAGGAGGACGCCGGGCCGACCAACAACTGGATGGCTCCGAACGCGGCGAAGGACAAGGTCTGGCCGCTCTTCGAAGGCGCGATGAAGGGCCGGACGATGTACGTGATTCCGTACGTCATGGGCCCACTCGGCAGCCCGATCAGCAAGGTCGGCGTCGAGATCACGGACAGCAAGTACGTCGTCGCGAACATGCGGATCATGACCCGGATGGGGAAGGCAGCGCTCGATCAGCTCGGCGACTCGACCGACTACTGCAAGGGGCTCCACTCGCTCGGTGACCTCAGCCCGGATCGCCGGTTCATCCTCCACTTCCCGGAAGACCGGGAGATCTGGAGCGTCGGCTCCGGCTACGGCGGAAACGCCCTTCTCGGCAAGAAGTGCTACGCCCTTCGGATCGCCAGCGTGATGGCGCGCGACCAGGGCTGGCTCGCCGAGCACATGCTCATCGTCGGCATCGAGAGCCCGGCCGGTGAGACGCGCTATGTCGCCGCCGCGTTCCCGAGTGCCTGCGGCAAGACGAACCTCGCCATGCTCGTTCCGCCCGCGTCCATGCCGGGCTGGAAGGTCTGGACGGTGGGTGACGACATCGCCTGGATGAAGTTCGGGCCCGATGGGCAGCTCTACGCGATCAACCCGGAGAACGGCTTCTTCGGAGTCGCGCCGGGTACGAGCACGAAGACGAATCCGAACGCGTTCAAGACCGTGCAGAAGAACTCCCTCTTCACGAACGTCGGCTTCACGAAGGACGGCGAGCCCTGGTGGGAGGGGATGGGAACCGAGCCCCCGGCGAACATGACGACCTGGAAGGGCGCGCCCTACGAGCCGAACGGCACGGAGAAGGCGGCCCACCCGAACAGCCGGTTCACCGGTCCGGCTTCGCAGTGTCCTTGTATCTCCCCCGAGTGGGAGAACCCGAAGGGCGTGCCGATCTCCGCGATCCTCTTCGGTGGACGCCGTGCCTCTACGAATCCGCTCGTCTTCGAGTCGTTCGGCTGGGACCACGGGGTCTTCGTGGGCGCGGCGGTCGGCTCCGAGACGACCGCGGCCGCGATCGGAAAGGTCGGCGTCGTACGTCGCGACCCGATGGCGATGCTGCCGTTCTGCGGCTACAACATGGCCGACTACTGGAAGCACTGGATCGAGACGGGGAAGAAGAGCGACAAGATGCCGCGCATCTTCCACGTGAACTGGTTCCGTCAGGACGCGGACGGCAACTACATGTGGCCGGGCTTCGGAGAGAACCTCCGTGTTCTCTCCTGGGTGCTCGAACGCTGCGCCGGGAAAGGCGACGCCGTCGAGACTCCGATCGGACACGTACCGACGCCGGGTGCGATCGATACGACCGGCCTCGATGTCGATGCGGACACGATGGAGCAGCTTCTCGCCGTGAAGAAGGACGAATGGAAGGCGGAGCTGGACGACCAGGCGGAGTTCTTCACCAAGTTCGGCGATCGACTCCCGAAGGAACTCCAGGATCAGCTGACCGCGGCGCGGTCGCGGTTCGGCCTCTAGCAGGCTGCATCGAACTCAGTGGCAGACGGGCCTTCGCCGGCGTGGCCGGACGGAGGCCCGTTTCGCGTCTGCACCGCGGGTGTGGAAGGTCGTCCCAGTCGATGGCCGTGTCTGGCGGAGATACTCAGCGGGACCGGCCCGCACGCCTACTCGACGGGCGTGACCAGCATTCTCCAGCCGGGTCCGAACTCGTCGAGGAGCGTGCGGACGATCGTTTCGGTGGCCGGGTGTGGGATGACGGTCTCGTCCATCGGAACGAGCCGGTAGTCCTCGATCGCGATCTCGCCATCCTCGCGGGTGAGGAAGAGTTCTCCGACCTCCTTGCCCTCGCGGCCCGCGCCTACGATCCAGCAGTTCTCATAGCGAACCGGCTTCTCGGTACGAACGCCGAAGGAGAGGACGACGAGGTCCGCCTGGGTCAGTGTGGCGATGCGGCGGCCCGACACACCGTCGGCTCGAGCCAAGACGATCAGGACCTCCGCTTCCGTCCGCGCTGCCTGGGCCGCCGCCGAGATGGCCTCGTCGTCCAGGGTCTCGTGGAGGGCCAGGACCGCGACCGGTGTGCCGTTCCATGACACGATGCGGGCGGGGGAGGGCACCGACGCGTCGAGCGAGCGCGCCTCGATCCGCGGCCAGAGGTCCGGCACGATCTGGCGCAGGTAGATCGAATCACCCGGGTCGAGCGTGACCACGTCGAGATTCGAGCGGAGGAGCGACTCCGTGAGAAGACGGATCAGGTCCGTTTCGGCCTGGGGGTCGTTCCGCAGCGGTACGGTTCCGACGGGGAGGAAACCGCCACCGTCGAGGCTCAGGACCGACGTTCCGAGTGCGGCCTTCCGGCCCGACAGGTAGCCAACGCGGCGGGCGATACCGCCCCAGGGACCGTCCGGGCAGGTACAGGGGACGAGGTTGGCCCGCGTCTCCGAGGTGAACAAGACCGCGAGCCTCGAGTCGGTCCGGTTGGACTCGCTTCGAGGCTCGGATGACGACGCTGAGATCTTCTCGAGCGCGGTCGTGTTCGTCTCCGTCCTCGTCCCCGTCGCCGTGCTCACGACGAGCAGGGTGAGGGTGGCGAGGACGGAGAGAACCGATCGGATCACGGCAACACTTCTCCCTGGAAGATCCTCACGTCGTCGAAACGGCCCGAGGCCCGACGTGTCACGAAGCCGACCTGTCCGCTCGACAGCATGGAGCCGTCCGTCACGTCGATCACGAGCTCGCAGTCGAAGTAGACACGAATCCGGTTCCCGGTCACGACGACGCGCATCGTGTACCAGGTGTTGTCGGAGAGCGTCGTGTAGTAGGCGCCGGTCTCGATGAACGAACCACTCTGGATGCGGGCGACCCGGACCTTGTTCGCATCGGTCCGGATCCCGGCCAGGTAGTGGTTGTTGTCGTTGGCGTACCGGACGTAGATGTACGACGAGTGGTACGTGCCTCCGGACGCGAGCACCTTCGCTTCGATGGTGAAGTCCGTCTGGGATGCCGTGTTCGCCTGAACGTAGTAGTTGCTGCCGGTGTAGCTCTGGCGCAACTCTCCCTCCGAGACGAACCAGTTTCCGCTCTGCGAGGTCCAACCGGACATGCCCGCGTCGAAGTCCGAGTAGCTGATCGTCCCGGTTCCGGCGCCGGTCGCGGAGCACGTCCCGGCCGTTCCCGAGAACTCGATATCCAGAGGAACGTCTCGGACGTCCGAGTCGAAAACGAGGGCGAACGGCTCGCCGTCTTCGGTGGTGGTCCAGCTACCGACGTAGACGTCGGAGAGATCGAGCGGATCCCCGGAGTTCGCCGGGCCCCCGTACCAGCCGTTCTCGCCGGCGCTTCCGTCGTAGTCCCAGATCTTCGTGAGCGGCCGTCCGAACCACACCTCTTCGAGCGCCTGGGCGCCGCTCCACGAAGGCTGGAGCTGGGAGAGCAGTTCGTTCGCACCGTTCGCGTGCAGTTCCAGATGGACGATGTTGTTCGATGCTCCGTCGACCGCCCAGCTGACGCAGTTCGCGTCGATCTGGCAGGAGACGCAGCTCGTCTGTCCCATCTCTTCGCCGGAGCTACCGATGCTCTCGTTGGCCGGAACGCACTCGTCGATCGAAGTGACCTTGACGTAGTACTCCTGGCAGACACCGAGACCGGTGAGCTGATACCGGCAGAGGTTGCCGTAGGTGACGAGGTCCGATGAGATCTCGATCGGGCTCGGCCCCTCCGCAGCGTCACTCCCGTTGTAAGGACCACCCGGGGTGGAACCGTAGTAGATCCGGTAGCCGCCGAGGTCGCAGTCGACCGAGTTGGCCGGCCACTCGAGATCGATGTAGTCGTCGTGCTCTGTGACGGCGACATAGGCCGGAGGCTGTGGCGGTTCCGCGTCGCACGGAGCCGACGTGAAGAGCGACACTTCCTCGCCAGGGCAGAGCTCGCCCGTGTGGCCACATGCGTCGATTGCGGTGAGGTTGAAGTAGTACGTCGCGCAGCTCGCCAGGTACGGGACGGTCACGGACGTCTGCGCTCCGGTCAGAGTCGTATAGAAGTCGTTCGGCATGCCCGAGGCCGTGTCCGCATAGAGGCGGACGTACTCGATGTCACCGGGCGAGAGCGGCGAACCGTCCGTGCGGGTCGTGGGCAGCGTCCAGCTGAGGTAGACCTCACCTTCGCTCGCACCATTGGAGGCCGCGATGTTCGTCACGCAGGCCGGAATCGCGGGCAGCTGCGCATCGTCCTGGTTGGACGGAATGCTCTCATTGCCGCACGCCTTGGCCACGACCACGTAGTAGTAGAGTCCGCATCCGAGACCATCGGTCTCCGTGTCGAACCAGGTCGTCGTGTAGCTCACTTCGTCGATCAGTGTCGTCGCGTCCGGAGTGAATCCGTCGACCGAGGACCGGTGGATCTGGTAGACGACTTCGGTTCCGATCGTGTCCCCGTTCGTGAAGAGGGTCACGGCGTTCCAGTCGAGCGTCACTCCGGTTCCGATGGAGGCGATCAGGTTCTGCGGCGCTTCCGGAACGAGAGCGGACGAGAGGGTCGCATTCCTCTGGCAGGTGTAGCTCTCGACGCCGGACCGGCTCACGCACGAGACCGCGATGTAGTAGGGGATGCCGGACTGGAGGTCGGGCACCGTCCACTCCGTGATGGTCCGCGCGAGCCTCGTGTAGAGGGAGAGGTCGTCCGGATCGGTTCCGAAGTAGAAGTTGAAATGGCTGATCTCGCTCATCGGGAGCTCGGTTCCATCCGTGTTGTTCGTCGGCGCCGTCCAGTTGAGGGTCGCCGAGTCGCACGTCGGGAATGAGGGACCCGTGCAAGCCGGGGTATTGGGCCGGCTTCGCGCGGGCGAGAGGGGGAGGTTCCTCGGGTAGATCGTGGTCGAGAGCGACATCTCGGGATACGCCCCGTCGATCGCGTTCGCCGCGGCCGCCGTGATCTCGATGTACACCTCGCCGACCTGCTCCGGGCTCGGGACGGGGTTCGAGAGTTCGACGCCCGATCCGTTGAACCAGCGGAACTGGAGCCCGTAGGACGACATGCCGTAGCTCTGGGTCGAGGAAACGAGCGTGTTGCCCGACGTATCCGCGACCACGCGCATGAGCACGGTGTCGTAGGGGTTGTCCGTGTCCGGGTCGCCATCGGGAGAGAGGAAGTAGCTGATCACTTCCGCACCCGGCTCGTCGGGGAGGATGTCCGCCACGAAGGCGACCGACTCCGGACCCGCGTAGAAGATCGAGGGCTGCGTCGGATCCTTGCCATAGCTGACGAGTCTCAGGTCGTCGGCCAGGGACTGTAGGCCGACGCGCGCATTCTGCTGCATGTCGACCATCGTCTTGTTCTGCTCGTAGGTGGCCTGGCCCGCTTGGAGCATCTGGTACATCGCGGTCGAGATCATGCCGGTGATCACGATCACCACCATCATCTCGACCAGGGTGAAACCGGCCTGGCGCAAGGATGCGTGCATCTGCTCCCTCCTCGGGTGTCGGTGGCCATCCTGCCTCACCTTGGGTGGACCGTAGTTCATCTACGAGAGTCTCCGGTGGAGCCGACGTTGCGAGCGGGCGTCGGCCCCCAAGTTGCTAGCAGGCTCACGCCTGCTAGTTCGACAACGTCACGATCCCCCGTCCCGTCCGGACGACGGAGAGGGTCGCTGTATCCTGATTCGCACTGACGAACTTCACTTCGACGGGGAGTCCTCGTCCTGGATCGTGCCGCGGGTCTCGAAGCGAACGACCGTCTCCGTCTGCTGGCCGCCGATCGTGAGATCCATGTCGTACACCCCTGCGATCTCGTAGACCTGGTCCGGCGACATGACCCAGGTCGAGTCCGTGTCCTGCTTCTCGAAGTAGTAACTGCGGTCCTCTGCGTCGATGTTCATCCGGTACGGCGTTCGCTCCGCCACGGCGCGCTGCCGGGCGAGCTGAATCCGGATCCCGAGTTCCTTTGCCTGGCCCTCGACGCGGTAGCGCTCGTTCCGCTCCGTGAAGTTGGGGACGGCCGCCGCGACCACGATTCCGATGATGACGACTGTCACCATCATCTCGACCAAGTTGAACCCGGCGCGAGAGCCGCCTGTGACTTGCGTGGACATCGCTCCTCCGTCAGTTGGGCAGGTGACTCGCGAGGTCCGTCCGCACGTCGAAGATCTCCGTCCACGAGACCTCTTTCCAGAGGTTCAAGGGGACCGGATAGCAGGGCGGAGGGAACTCGGTCACGTCGAGGTCGTAGTTGTAGCGACGGGTCGGGCCATCTGCGTTCGCGAGCACGCCGGAGTCGTTCCACGGGTACGCGGATCCACCGTACTTCGTGATGATCGGTCCATTGATGTTGAGCACCCACGTCCGGCTGGCGTTGGTTCCCGTGATGACTTCGTCCCATCCCGTTCCGGGGATCGGGTCGTGGTTGACCGGCGACTCGCCCGTGATGCCGTCGAGGTCGAGGTCGTGTGCGCCGTTTCCTGCAACGGGGTGCGACGTGGTCGTGCCGGTCGACCTCCACGTGTTCGTCCGAGAGAAGAGTGCGCCGTCGATCCGGAGGACGCGGCTCGTGGTGTCCTTGATCTCGACGTAGTCCTCGGCCACGAGCCCGATGTTGATCGGGTCGCCGGATCCGTCCGCGGCTCTCGTGATCTCGTCGAACCCGGTGTGTCCCGCGATGATGTCGCCCGAGACGATGAGGTCATCCGTCGCGAAGATCGTGATCGGGTGGGCCGAGGTCCCGTCCATCTCACCTTGGACGTCTGCGTCACCCACCACGACGATCATGCCGTTGAACTCGGAGTACTTCATCGGGTTCGGGAAGTGCTGCGGGTGTGGGACCGGTGTGCCTCCGTAGGTGATGATGGTGTCGCCAGGGACGGTCGTGACGTCGTAGAAGTCGAAGAGGCTGAGGTTGATCACGTTCGTGCCCGTGCTGAGAGGATCGCTCGTTCCGATCTTGATGTAGATCCCGGCGTCGCCCTTGTTCTCGCAGTCGTTCTCGGCGGCGCGGCCCTGGGCCTTGTCCTGGGTGTCCGTCCAGTCGAACGAGTTCTCGAGGTCGATCTGTTCCGCGTCCGTCACGTAGCCGCGGTAGAAGATCCCGCACCCCGCGTTCGGGATGTCGTTCACGGCGTACGCGCTCTCGAGGAACTGCGCCTCCTGACCCGAGGAGCAGCCGCAGGGGACGACCAGGTCGCCACCGGTGTAGACCTCACCGGTGAGAACGGCGCCGCAGGCGTAGCTCAGGTTGTTGACCGAGACGAAGCGGGCGAATTTGAGGAAGGAGTCGTGGACGATCTCCGCCTTCACCCGCCGGACGGCGCCGAGGTAGTGACCCTCGGAGACGATCGCGAACCCGTTCGACTGGTAGGCGGTGATCCCAAGCCCCTTGATGTCCGACGCTTCCGCGACCACGGAGAACGAGCCGCCACTCGAGAGGCTGTCGCTCAGGGTGAAGTCAGGGCGTCCGTCCGCGTCGTAGTCGGTCATGTTCGCGGTCTGGGTCACGATCTGCCGCTTTGCCCAGGCGATGCCCGACTCGGCCGCGCCCAGAGCCATGAGCGAGTGTCGTTCGTACTTCGAGAGGTTCCGGTCCCCCATGGCCGAAACGACGATGGTCGTGGCCAGGATGGAAAGGGACCCCAGGACCAGCAGCGCGATGAGGAGGGTGCTTCCCTCCTCCGATCCGAGCCGCCTCACCCTCGGCGTCGTCTTCATGGTGCTCCGTCCTCTCACTGGGGTTAGGCTCCGATCTTCGCGATCGCGAACTCGAACGGGAGTTCGATCAGGGTGTCGCCCTCGTACCAACTCATCGTGATGACCACCGCGACCATGCCGTCCTCGAGGTCGGCCCGTTCGGCCGGAAGCTGGACGTCGACCTGCCCGCGGGCGCCGATTCCGAGGCGATCGGTGACGTGATAGGCCCAGTCCTGGGCCGGACCTGGGATCGTGTCGCTGTTCGTGTCGATCCCGTCGAAGATCGAGTGCACGTCGGCAAAGGTCTCGCTCATGATCTTTTCCCGGATCTCCTGGGCCAGCGAGTTGGCCACGGTCTCCTTGCGGGAATTCATGGTGTGGCGGCTCGATACGGTGAAGACCTGAGACACGCCGAGAAGTCCGATGGTCAGGAGGAAGACCGCGACCATGGTCTCGACCAGGGTGAACCCCTCTCGAGCGCCTCGGGGGTGAGGGCAGGTTTCCCGCCCCGCCGCCCCCCGCATCAGGGGCCCGACGCCTTTGCAACTGGTGACGATCGTCATCTCGCTTCTCCTCGATTCCGCGCATGGCCATGCCGAGCGGTGTAGCGGACACCACTCGAAGGCGACGAGGCACGGACCGTGCCGTCACTCCGAGGTATCGGCAGGGGCTCCCGGGCTCCGGAGGAAAAGCTCTATCAGCAAGTGGTTACAGAGGGTGGGGGTCGTCCGGTCGCCGGTGGGCGAGGAGCCCCGGCGTTGCGCCGCGCAATGCCGACGTTGCATCAAGCGAGGCCGATCTAACGCAAGTTTTTGGGGGAGTCGGCCGAAGGTTTAGGCCAGCCGGGGCGTCGCATCGACGGGTGGGGGAGTACGTATGTGCCAAACAAATGTACGTACTCACGTGCAGGCCGGACTGGGGATGCGGCTTGACATAATTCCGGGCGGACGCATAAGTTGTGAGCGCCGACCGACTGGAACGATCACATACCCTTTGGAGTTCGTCCGAGTTCCATTAGGTATGCGCGAGGAGGGCGACGGGAGGGATACCCGGAGAGCTCCTCGCTCGAGGACAGACCCGGCGGTCAGCACCGCCCACGAACCGGCGCCTGGACAATGGATGTCTGAGGCAGAGAAGCAAGGGGGTTCTATGTCGTTCAGACCGTATTCCCTGCGGCCGTGGTTCGCTTTCGCCTTGACCCTCGTCATGGCGGCCAGCGTCCACGCGGGCACCACGGGCAAGATCGCGGGCGTCGTCCGCGACGGTAGCTCGGGTCTCCCGCTCCCGGCGGCAAACGTAACGGTCATCGGGACCACGATGGGTGCAGCGTCCAACGACGAGGGTGAGTACTTCATCCTCAACGTTCCGGCCGGCACCTACAGCGTCCAAGCCATGGTCATCGGGTACAAGCCGCTCCTCATCAACGACGTATTGGTGGCCGCGGACTTCACCGCGGACATCAACTTCCAGCTCGAACCGACCGTCGCCCTGCAGGTCGAAGCCGTCGAGGTGAAGGCCGAGAAGCCTCTCATCCAGCGGGACCAGACCAGCGCGGTGCGGATCGTCGAGTCCGAGGACATCGAGAAGCTCCCGATCCGTGGATACCAGGATGCCGCCGGTCTCCAGGCGGGTGTTGCCTCGTTCGCGACCTCGGTCGCCGGTGAGGAGTCGACGAACGGTTCGCGGCTCTACATCCGTGGCGGTCGCTCGAACGAAGTCGCGTTCTTCGTCGACGGGTTCTCCCAGCAGGACCCGCTCACGGGAATCTCCTCGACGAACATCAACCAGGACGCGATCAACCAGGTCGTCGTTCTGACCGGTGGTTTCGACGCCGAGTACGGCAAGATCATGTCGGGCGTCGTCAACGTCGTGACCAAGGACGCCGCCGCTGAATACACGGGCTCGGTCGAGGCTGTCTCGGACGTCTTCGCCAGCGCCTTCGGCAGCGAGGTCTACGACTACAATATCTACAGTGGTTCGTTCGGCGGTCCGCTCCTCCCGGGGAACGACAAGCTGAGCTTCTATGTCTCCGGCGAGCGCCGCTGGCAGGCGGACCGGTCTCCGCGTCCGATCGCCAACCTGGATCTCACAGCCGATCAGGATGCGCTGTTCGGCGACGATCTCCGCCTCCCGAACAACCACCTGAGTGGGTACTCCTGGCAGGGCAAGCTCAACTACTCCCTGGCCCGGAACATGAAGGTCAAGATCGGTACGCTCGGTTCGCAGGACGACTGGCAGGAGTACCGCCATGCCTACCTGTTCGACGCGAACCACACGCCGCGTTACGAGGACGAGAACAACAGCGTCTTCGGATCCTTCACCCACACGGTGAACTCGAAGTTCTTCTATGACGCTTCCGTGAACTGGTTCAAGACGTACCGGTTCCGCGGCGACGGTGTCTACTTCAAGGACATCTACGCCTATGGCCGGGACGTGAACCCGCAGTACGACCAGGACCTCCCGCTCTTCTTCTACGGGGACGACAGCGAGCAGGGCGCCCACGTCTGGGACGACTACCTGATCCGCGACTCCGAGTACGTCGGCTTCCGCGGTAACGGTACGTACGCCTGGAGCGACCAGAACACGGCCAAGTCCGGGTTCGAGTACCGCTCCCACACGCTCCGCAAGTACAACCACCTGTTCCCGATCCAGTCGGACGACCTCGAGCGGGGCTTCATCGACGTCGACGGGTACGGGTACTCCTTCGATGGTCAGGACGAGGTCGACAGCGGGCTCGACGGCAAGAAGACCCCGAAGGACTTCAGCCTCTACCTGCAGAACCTCTATGAGACGGACGACTTCGTGCTCCGGACCGGTCTCCGCTACGACTATCTGGACACGAACACGAAGGGTCTCAAGGACGACGCGAATCCGCTCGGTGCGGACGGCGCTACCCTGGACGACGAGGACCTGGTCGACGCGAAGTCGTACAGCAAGGTCTCTCCGCGTCTCGGCATCGCCTTCCCGATCGGGGAGCGGACCCAGTTCCACATGAACTACGGAAAGTTCTTCCAGCAGCCGAACCTGGAAGACCTCTACGTCAGCTACAAGTTCCTCGAGCACAAGGTCAAGACCGGCGGGTACTTCTATCCGTTCGGGAACCCGAACCTCAAGCCCGAGGAGACCACCTCCTACGAGTTCGCGGTCAACAAGCAGGTAGGCGACAACGCGGCCTTCAAGGTCGGCGTGTTCTACAAGGACGTGAAGAACCTCGTCCAGGTCGTCAACATCAGCGCGAACCCGAACAGCTACAGCTCCTACCGGAACACCGACTACGGCACGGTCAAGGGCTTCGACGTGCAGTACGACTACCAAGGGACGGACCGTCTGAGTGGTAGCCTGTTCTACACGCTCTCCTGGGCCCGCGGTACCGGATCCGCGTCCAACACGCAGCGCAACATCGCCTGGACGGACGATCAGCCGCCGAAGCTGACGTCGCCGCTCGACTTCGATCAGCGGCACATCCTCACGGCGAACGTCGACTACCGGTTCGGCGAGGCCGACGGCCCGGCGCTGGGTGAGCACTTCCCGCTCGCCAACGCCGGCGTCAACGTCGTCTTCAATGCGTCGAGCGGCAAGCCGTTCACGCCGAGGAAGGTGTTCGACGAGGTGACCCTCGCCTCCGTTTCCGCGGAGAACGCCGGCGCGATCAACGAACTCACGGGTCCGTGGAACGTGCGCGTCGACCTCAAGGCGAACAAGGGGTTCGAGCTCGGTGGCTTCGACCTCAATGCCTTCGTCTGGGTGCTCAACGTGTTCGACAAGCGGAACGCCATCTTCGTGTACGAGAGCTCGGGTGATGCCCTCTCCACCACGTTCCTCGACGAGGTGGAAGGCGGCGCTTCGTACTCCAACCCCGAAGACCAGGCTCTGTATCGGCTGAAGGAACGGAATCCGAACAACTTCGACGTTCCGCGGCTCGTGCGCTTCGGCCTGCGGCTCGGCTTCTAGTCGGCAATCAAGGAGGATACATGTCGACCTCGAAAGAACTCGGAGTCGCCCTGGCGGGAGCGCTCGTCGCCTCTCTCCTCGCGGTGGGGGACGCTTCGTCCGCCCCGGCGGACGCGGTGACTCCGCAGACGATCGATAACGGTACCCGCATCGATATCAATCAGGTGGAGATGGTCGTGACGAACCACGGCTCCTTCGCCTATGACCTCATTCAGGGGAACTCCGGGCTCTTCTATCCCGCGGGAACCCAGAACACCGTGGTCTACGCTTCGGGCCTCTGGTTCGGCGCGAAGGTCAACGGAGATACGCTCGTGACGGTGGGTGAATACTCGCAGGAGTACAGCCCGGGCACGATCAACCCGGACGGTTCATGGACGGACAGCGGTGATAGCCGGTACCGGGTCTACAAGATCGACTGGACCCAGGAGGGCTTCGAACTGTCGGATGACTACATCAACTGGCCGTTCGAAGACGGAGCCCCGGCCGATACCGAGGATCCGGACTACAACGAGAACGACATGAGCACCTGGAAGCCGCTCCACATCGGCGACCAGACGCTCTGGTCCGTGTTCCACGACATGGATCCCGAGGTCCACACGAACGACGCCGGCGCCAGCGATCCGCTCGGGATCGAGGTGCGCCAGCTCACGTTCGCGTTCGACCGGAAGGGAGGCCTGGGGAACACGGTCTTCACGAAGCTCGAGATCGTGAACAAGGGCCAGAACCGGCTCGAGGATGCCTACGTCTCGATCTGGAGCGACCCGGATCTCGGTGGTGCCGGTGACGACCTGGTCGGTTGCGATACCGATCTCAGCCTCGGTTACTGCTACAACGTGAACAACAACGACCAGCTCTATTCGAACCGTCCGCCGGCGGTGGGATACGACTTCTTCCAGGGCCCGATCGTTCCGTCGCTCGGCGACACTGCCTATGTCAGTGGCGTGCCGGTGCCGGACTATCGGAACCTTCCGATGACGTCGTTCAACAAGTACGTCAACGGTACCGACCCCCACAGCTTCAAGGAGACCTACAACTACATGTTGGGTCTCAACTCGGACGGTTCGCCCGTGATCGACGAGGTCACCGGGGAAGAGACCCTCTTCCAGGTGCCCGGCGATCCGGTCACCGGAACCGGCTGGCTCGATACGAACGCCGCCGACCGCCGGATGATGCTCTCCTCGGGCCCGTTCACGATGGAGCCGGGCGAGACGCAGGAAGTGGTGGTGGGAATCGTGGTCGCCCGCGGTACCGACCGGCTCTCCTCCGTCGGACTGCTCAAGGTGTTCGACAAGCAGGCCCAGGAAGCCTACGACGTCAATTTCGACCTGCCGGCCCCGCCCCCGCGGCCCGTCGTGCATGCTCGTGAGTTCGACGGCGCGGTCGACCTCTACTGGGAGCCGTACAGCACCGAAGACTACGAGGACGGGGTGCCGATCGAGATCAACGAGCGCCTCGGCGTCCGGTACGCCTTCGAGGGGTACAACGTCTGGCAGGGCGAGTCCGTGGCCGGCCCGTGGAAGAAGCTCGTCACGTTCGACCGGGACACCGATCTCACTGCGATCTACTCGGATGTCATCAACGAGGACATCGGTGTCTTCGAGCGCCAGCTCGTCCAGACCGGAAACGACAACGGTGTCGAGTACCACATCCAGATCGACGGTGACGCGATCAACGGTGGTCCGCTGATCAACTACAAGGAGTACTACTTCGCCGTCACGGCCTACTCGGTGGAGCTGAACCACCCGTCTGTCTATGCGAACATGGACGGAGAGTGCTCGGATCGCTCGCGGCGACGCTCGAGAACAGCCAGCAGGCGATCCCGCTGATGCCGAAGGGGTCGGCGGAGACGGTGCAGCAGTTCGCGACGCACGCGCAGGGGCTGAGCGACGGCGCGGTGCAGGTGGACTACGTGGATCAGACGATGATCACGAACGATACCTACCGGGTCACGTTCCACGACAACCCGGACGAGGAAGACGAGCTCCTCTACCTCTGGAATCTCACCAACGTGACGACCGGGGAAGTGGTGCTGGAGAACATGCGGAACCAGACAACCGACTTCACGAACCCGATCACCGATGGGTTCATCGCGCAGGTTGTCGGGCCTCCGCTCGCCATCAAGGAAACCGTCTGGGGCCCGAATGCGGCTGACCGGTGGCTGACCTGGGTCGACGCGGGGCTCTCCGGGTTCAACGGCGGTATCGGGCTTGGGAGCGAGTTCTTCGGCAGCAATCTCACCGTGCCGCAGATGTCGCCGCGGAAGGTCGAGATCCGCTTCTCCTCCAACGAGGCAGACTGGACCAACTGCCAGACCTACCGTCGGGATCAGGGTTACGCGGCGGCCGGCACGGGTACGTTCCCGGGTTCGGCTTGGGACGTGGCGGACCCGAACAATCCTGTGCGGCTCAACATCTGCTTCGTCGAGAACGCCGACGCGAGCTATCCGGAAGGCGTGGCTCCTGACCTGAAGTGGAACCCGGTGTCTTCGGACCTCGGGATCAACGGCGCTCGCGAGTACCTGTTCATCATGAACTCGGAGTACACCGGCGAGATCATCTACGGCGACGAGACGGAAGAGGACCCGCGCCTCTTTGGCCCGGAAGCCGATGTAGTCTTCGCCGCTTGGCTTCAGACCCGTGGAGCGCGTGCGTTCCTCGGAACGGATGCCACCTTCGTCTGGAGTTCGAACGGAATCAACACGTCCGAGGACGTGTTCGAGTTCACGGCGAAGCCGGGTGGTGTCGACACCGGGACGTCGATCGACAACGACCTCGCCAAGATCCGTGCGGTGCCGAACCCGTACTTCAACCAGTCGAGCTATGAACTCAACCAGTTCGACCGTGTCCTGCGATTCATCAACCTCCCGAACAAGAAGTGCACGATCCGGATCTTCAACCTCGCGGGCGAACTCGTACGTACGCTCGCGAAGGACGACGTGGCGGAATCGGTCGTGCGCTGGGATCTCGACAACCGTGCCGGGATTCCGGTCGCCAGCGGCATCTACCTCTACCACGTAGAGGCGGAGGGCCTGGGCGACATGACCGGGAAGTTGGCCGTCTTCGTGGAGAAGGAACGTCTCAGGAACTTCTAACCGACGGAAAGAAGAAGCAGGAAAGGAGTCGAAGATGCATACGAAGAATCTTTGCTGGTTCCTCGCTCTCGGTCTCGCCGTCGGTACGGCGGGGACGGTGACGGCAGGGAACGAGAACCGGGTCGGGACGGCCGGAGCGCAGGAACTCCGGATCCCGGTCTCCGCGCGCGGCGTCGCCCTCGGCGACGGGTTCATGGCCGACGCTTCCGGTGTCGACGCCCTCTGGTACAACCCGGCGGGTGCGGCCCGGGTCGATGGAACCGAAGCGTACTTCTCCCATCTGACGTATCTGGCGGACACGGAGAAGAACTACTTCGCGATCGTAACGAACACCGGGATCGGCGCGCTCGGCGCGAGCATCGACGTGTTCGACATCGGTGACATCCAGGAGACGACGGAGGAGAACCCGGAGGGTACCGGGCAGATCTTCAGTCCCACCTTCACCGTCATCGGCGTCAGCTACGCCAAGTACATGACGGACGCGGTCTCGATCGGCGCGACCGGGCGGTTCATCTCGGAAGACATCATTCAGACGAGCGCCCAGGGAGTTTCCTTCGACATCGGCATCCAGTATCAGCCCGGGTGGGAAGGACTCCGTCTGGGGTTCGCTCTCAAGAACTTCGGGCCGAACATGCAGTTCGATGGCGAGGACTTCGGTTCGACCCATCAGACCGGTGACGATCCGAACTCACTGCCCCGGGTGCTTCGTACGGACAACGCTACGTTCGAGCTCCCGTCGCTCTTCGAGATCGGTCTCGCCTACAGCCCGAGCATCGAGGGTGACTTGTCGCTCGACGCATTCGGCACGTTCACGAACCACAACTTCGGCGGCGACGAGTTCAACCTCGGCGTCGAAGGTGGGTACCAGGACATGCTGGCGCTCCGGCTCGGTTACGTGGCGAGTGCGAACGAGGACTACAACTTCGGACTCACGTTCGGAGCAGGCTTCAAGATTCCGATGGGCGGTTCGTCGATCACGGTCGACTATGCACGCCGGATGGTGAAGGACTACTTCGACGACAACGACCTGATCGCGCTGAAATACGCCTTCTAGATCCCCCCACGGGGTTCTTGCGAGGCTACTGGAGGCCCCGAGCGTGAGCCGCTCGGGGCCTCTGTCTTTCGAGCGAACCCGAATGACCGGGTGAGTCCCCATGCGGAGAACCGTCTTCGCGCGGGGAGCGAGGTCGACGATGTTCAACGTCGGTTCACAGGAACTACTCATCATCTTCTTCGTGGTTCTCCTGCTCTTCGGAGCGAAGAGGATCCCGGAGGTGGCGCACGCCATGGGTCAGGGCATGCGGGATCTCCGAAAGGCGATGGCGGGGATCGAGAACGAACTCAAACTGGACCTGAACGAGCCCCCGAAGAAGGCGGCCGAGCGGCCGAAGGCGGAGATCCCCGAGCGTGTCCCGCGGCCGCCCAGCCCTCCTGATGCGGCGCCGACGCGGGGCTGGGTCGGCGGAGGTGGGGGCCCTGGTGTCGCGGCGGCCGCGGGCGGATCTTCCGGCGCACAGGTGAATCCCAACGAGCCCGCCAAGGGCGGCGAGGCAGCCGAGGTGCCCTCCGAGCCGGCGGCGGCTGCGCCTGGCGAGCGCGTCCCATCGGCGCCTGGAGAGGGCGTTCCGTCGTCGCCTGGAGAGGGCGTTCCGTCGTCGCCTAACGCGGCGCCCGGCGGAGACGCCACGCGCGCCGGAACCGCGTCGCCCTCTCGTTCCGATGCCGCATCGTCTCCTTCCGCCGGTACCTCCCGTTCCTCTGCCGGCGCTGAGTGACCGAGGCGGTTGTCGCCATGCTGGTCGAGAAGAACATCGCCCTCATCGGGTTCATGGCCGCGGGCAAGACCCACGTGGGGCGCCGGCTCGGGGAACGCACCGGGATGCCGTTCGTCGACATCGATCTCCTCATCGTGGAACTCGAGCAGAGGAGCGTCGAGGACATCTTCCGGGAGAAGGGGGAACCGTACTTTCGCGGCCTGGAGAGCCGTCTCCTCGGCGAACTCTGTCGGGGCCAGAGCCAGATCATCGGATGTGGCGGCGGGACCATCCTCGCGGACGAGAACCGGCGCGTCCTTAGGCAACACTGCGACACGGTGTGGCTCCGTGTCTCGGAGGCTCAGGTGCTGCGAAGACTCGAGGATCCCGGGGCGCCGCGCCGTCCGCTCCTCGAGGGGCTGGACGCGTCCCGCGTCGTGCACGAACTCCTCACGGCGCGTGAGCCGTACTACGCTCAGGCCGACCACGTGGTCGAGACCGACGGCCGCACGGTGGAATCCGTCGCGGAGGAGATCGTGGTGCGCCTGGGCCTGGCCGCGGTGGATCGGTAGGTCGGCGTGAGGATCATCGCGGGGAAGTGGCGGAGCCATCGACTCTCGAGCGAAGGGCGAACCGCAAGGCCGACGACGGACCGCGCGCGGCAGGTGCTCTTCGACATCGTCGGTGACCGTATCGTCGGCGCGCGCGTGCTGGACCTGTTCGCGGGTTCCGGGGCGATCGGTCTGGAGGCACTCTCACGGGGCGCGGACTTCGCGATCTTCGTGGACCAGGACGCCAAGGCGACGAACGGAATCCGGAGGATCGTCTCCGCCCTCGCGGCCCAGGAGGTGACGGAGGTCTGGACGCGCCGGGCCTCCTCCGCCCTTCAGGAGCTCTCGAATCGGGCGGAGCAGTTCGACTGGATCTTCGCGGACCCGCCCTACGGGAAGGGCGAGGACCTCAAGGTGCTGACGCGGATCGGCGACTCCGGGAACCTTCTCCTTCGGCCCGGGGGATGGCTCCTCCTGGAGGTGCCGAGTCACGCGCCGGTCCCCGCGGACACCGGTGCGCTCGACCTGGAGCGCGAACGCACGGTAGGCGGGACGACGCTCAGGTTCTATCGTCGGGTCGAGGGAACGGAAGGCTCACCTTCATCGTCAGGGGACACGCCCCAGGACACGGAGGACTCGCGTGACACGTAAGACGAGTGCCAGTGGGAAGGCCAGTGCTGGGGCAGTTGGCCCCGGGCGGACCGCTCTCTTCGCGGGAACGTTCGACCCGGTCACCATGGGCCACATCGACATCCTCCGGAAGTCGCTCCGCCTCTTCGACCGCGTGATCGTGGCGATCGCGATCGGGCATCACAAGACGCCGCTCTTCACTGTCGAGGAGCGGATCGAGATGTTCCGCGAGAGCGTCGACGACTCCGAGCGGTCCCGGGTCGAGTTCGTCCAGTTCGAGGGGCTCCTCGTCGACGTCGCGCGTGAAGTGGGGGCGCTCGCGGTGGTTCGTGGTCTCCGCTTCGTCTCCGACTTCGAGTTCGAGATGCAGATGGCGGAACTCAATCGGAAGCTCCATCCCGAGATGGAAACCGTCTTCCTGCCGCCGTCGGAGAAGTACGGCGCCGTGAACTCCACGCTCATCAAGCAGATCGCTGCGGGAGGTGGGTCTCTTCGCGACCTCGTGCCACCCGGGGTTGCCCGGCGCCTGCGTCGGAAGTTCAAGAAGTGAGGTCAGCATCGTGAAGCAGTCGCAGATGAGTGGAAAGGTCGGGCTCTCCGAGACGATCGCGATCGACGAGAAGGTGAAGAAGCTGCGCGCGGAAGGGCGGAGGGTCATCTCGTTCGGCGCGGGGCAACCGGATGCTCCCACCCCGGCCAGTGTCTGCGAGGCGGGAATCAAGGCGATCCGGGGCGGCGCGACCAAGTACACGAGTCCGGGCGGGTGTCTCGAACTCCGGCAGGCCATCTGCGAGAAGCTGGCCCGCGACAACGGGCTCGCGTATCAGCCGGACCAGATCGTGGTGTCGGCCGGGGCCAAGCAGTCGATCTTCATGGCGCTCGCCGTGATCGTCGATCCGGGGGAGGAAGTGCTGCTTCCGGCTCCCTACTGGGTGTCCTATCCGACCCAGGTTTCGATCCTCGGCGGGACATCCCGCGTCCTACCCACCGACGAGCGGACCGGCTTCAAGATCACGGCGGCGCAGCTCCGGGACGCGATCACGCCCCGCACGGCATGTCTCATCCTCAACTCGCCGTCCAACCCGACCGGAGCGGTCTACTCGCGGGCGGAGCTCGAGGCGATCGGTGAGGTCGTGCTCGAGACCGGGATCCAGGTGGTGACGGACGAGATCTACGAGCGGATCGTCTTCGGCGGGGCCGAGCACGTGAGCCTGGCTTCGCTCTCACCCGAACTCAAGGCGCTGACCGCGGTGGTGAACGGGGTCTCCAAGGCCTACTCGATGACGGGCTGGCGGATCGGCTACTTCGCGGCCGAACCAGAGTGGGCCGAGCGGGCCACCGCCCTCCAGAGCCACCTCAGCGGAAACCCGTGCAGCGTTTCCCAGGAGGCGGCGATCGAGGCGCTCCTCCGGGGCGACGAGAGCGTCCGGGAGATGGTCTCGGTCTTCGGACGCCGACGGGAGAAACTGCTCGGCCTCCTCCGTCCCGCGGACCGGCTCGGCCTCTGCCCGCCGGACGGCGCGTTCTACGCATTCCCGGATGTCTCCGGCTACTTCGGGCTCTCGGCCGGGGGAGCGGTGCTGGAGGACGACGTCGCCCTGGCCGGATACCTCATCGAGGAGGCGGGCGTGGCCCTCGTCCCGGGGAGTGGGTTCGGGTCGCCGCGCCACGTGCGGCTCTCTTTCGCCACCTCCGACCAGGACATCGAGGACGGCGTCCAGTCGATGGTCGCGGCGCTCGGGAAGCTGGGCTGATTCACGCCGGACGCAACCGAAGGGTCGCCAACCGCATCGAAGGACCGGTACAATCCAACCCTTTGACCTAATGCTGAGGCGGCCATTCCGGCCCCCTCCGGTGGTCGGCCCGCGGGCCGTTTCTGACGGGACGGGAGGAGAACTGATGCCCACCTACGAGTACGTCTGCGCCTCGTGCGGACACGAGTTCGAGCTGTTCCAGAAGATGTCGGATCCGCCCGCCAAGAAGTGTCCGGAGTGCAAGGGTAAGGTGAAGCGGAAGATCGGAGCCGGGGCCGGCCTCATCTTCAAGGGGTCCGGCTTCTACATCACGGACTACCGGAGTGAGGGCTACAAGAAGGCGGCCCAGGCCGACAAGAGCGGTTCCTCGTCCGGCGGCGACTCGTCCGGGGGCGGGTCCAAGTCCAAGTCCGACGGAAAGTCCAAGCCGAAGTCCGGCACGAAATCCGCAGACTGACTCCCTTCGCGACGCATCGTCGTCGGCGCCCCAACGAGGTCAAGGTCCGCGCGTCCCGCGCGACGTGGAAGTGAGTTCGATCCATGTTCATCGACGAAGCTTCGATCCTGGTGCGATCGGGCAAGGGTGGAGACGGCTGCGTCAGCTTCCGTCGTGAGAAGTACGTGGCCCGAGGCGGCCCGGACGGTGGTGACGGCGGGCGCGGCGGTGACGTCGTCCTCGAAGTCGACCCGCACCTGCGCACCCTCCTCCCGTTCCGTCACGAGCGAGAGTTCCAGGCCCAGAACGGGCAACCCGGCATGGGAAAGCAGATGTTCGGCAGGGACGGAGAGGACCAGGTCATTGCGGTTCCCCGCGGCACCTTGGTCGAAGACGAAGCGGGGCGCGTCGTCGCCGATCTCGTGACGGCCGGCCAGAGCGTCATCGTCGCGCGGGGTGGCAAGGGCGGGAAGGGCAATGTCCACTTCAAGAGCGCGACCCGGCAGGTCCCGAAGTTCGCGACCGAGGGGCAACCGGGCGAAGAGTGCACGCTCAAGCTCACGCTCAAGCTGCTCGCCGACGTCGGTCTCGTCGGCCTCCCCAACGTCGGAAAGTCGACGTTGATGCGCAGAGTCTCGAACGCGACGCCGCGGATTGGCGACTACCACTTCACCACGATCCGGCCGAATCTCGGCATCGTGGATCTCGGCGGCTACCGCTCCGTCGTCATGGCGGATCTCCCCGGATTGATCGAAGGCGCGAGCGAGGGGCGCGGTCTCGGGCACCAGTTCCTCCGGCACGTCGAACGCACGCGGATCCTCGTCTTCCTGATCGACGCGGCGTCGGCGCGGCCGCAACACGATCTCGACATCCTCCTCGGTGAGCTGCGCGCGTTTCGGCCCGCGCTCCTCGAGCGACCGCGCATCATCTGCTACAGCCGGGCCGACCTCGTCGTGGGCCAGGACCTGCCGCCGCTGGGCGGGGAGGATCCGCTCCGCATCTCCGCACACACCGGCGACGGGGTCGATCGTCTCCTCCACGAGCTGGGAGAGCTCTTCACGAAGCTCGAGCTCGAGGAGGGCCCGGCGCCGATGCTCGTCGACATCGAGCGCGAGGAGCGGGCGCAGGGCGGTTCCGCCACCCAGCGCGCGATGGAAGACGGAATCGCGTCCACGGACGGAGACACATTCTTCGCCGACCTCGTCGACGAGGAGGCGTTCCTCGGCCCGTTCCCGTGGCCGAGAGAATCGCGCGTCCGGGTGGAGGAGGCGAGCGGTGTCGCGGAGACGGCCATGGCCGCCGACGAGTTCGATGCTTCCGACGACGCTGCCGACGTCGACGACACGGACGACCGGGCAGCGGATGACGACCTGGAGGGGCGGTGAGGGCTCGCCTGGGGACGCTCGATGCGGCCCGGGTTGCCCTCCTCCACGTCTTCTCTCCCAAGCAGCAGCGGATGCTCGCCGAGGCGATGGCATCGGCGGAGGGCGCCCGGCTTGGCTCCGAGTCGCTCCCCCTGCGAGGACTCCGGTTGCGGGAACGGAAGGCGGACATGGTGAGGGCGCTGCCGGATGATGCCGCCACGGACGAGATCGTGGACGAGTGGGGACGACAGGGTTTCACCTTTCTCCGCTGGCAGGACGAGGGGTTCCCACGGGAGCTCTGGGAGATTCCCGATCCGCCACTCCACCTCTTTGCGCGAGGGGCGTTCCGGCTCGCGGATGACAGACGGCCCCGGGTCGCGGTGGTCGGTTCGCGCGCCGCTTCGAGCGCCGGGCTGCGCCTATCGCGAGAACTCGGTCGCGACCTCGCGCTCGCGGGCTGCGTCGTCGTGAGCGGCCTCGCGCGGGGGATCGACGCTGCGGCGCACAAAGGGGGGCTCGCGGCGGGTGGAGACACGCTCGCGGTCCTCGGGACCGGCCTCGATCGGGTTTACCCTCCAGAGCACGTCGACCTCGCCGAGGAGATCGTCACGCGCGGTGCGTTGATCACCGAGTTCGCGCCGGGTACGCCGCCGCTTCCGCTCCACTTTCCCCGTCGGAACCGGATCCTGGTCGGTCTGGCCGATGCACTGGTGGTGGTGGAAGGCACGGAACGGAGCGGGGCCCGGTCCAGCGTCGACCATGCCCTCGACCAGGGGAAGGACGTGTTCGCCGTGCCGCGGGACCCGCTCCACGAGGGGAGCGAGCTGCCGAACCGTCTCCTTCGAGAGGGTGCGTTTCCCCTCGTCTCGGCGTCCGACGTCGTACAGCTCCTCGCCGATCCACGACGAAGGCGAACGGTCCCGGCTTCGCCGACGGCCGCTCCGTCGGGGTCTCCGACAGGCGATCCGGGGTGCGGCCCGTCGGGGTCTCCGACAGGCGATCCGGGGTGCGGCCCGTCGAGGGTTCCGACAGCCGTTGCGGCGGCCGATCGCCACGTCGGCCCTGCGGACCGGATCCGCGCGGTGCTGAGTCTCCGCACGGGGCGCTCACTGGAAGAGATCTCGGGGCGGGTCGGATACGGCACCACCCAAGAGTTGATCGCGGCCCTGGGAGAACTCGAACTCGGCGGATGGATCCGGAAGGACGCCGGTGGTCGCTGGTATCTCCGCCGCGCGGTAACATCACCGGCGTGAGTGTTCGGCATCGACTCGAGTACGCCCTCCTCCGGAGCGTCGTCTTCCTGGTTGGGCTTCTTCCCGCTTCGGGCGCCCGTTGGGTCGGCCGCGGGCTCGGAGACTTCACGTTCTCCGTACTTCGGATCCGGCGGCGGGTCACGATGGAGAACCTCTCCCAGGCTTTTCCGGATTGGGACCCTGCCCGCGTCGAGGGTGTCGCGCGGGACTGTTACCGGCACTTCGGGATCACGTTTCTGGAGCTCGCCCGGTTTCCGGCCATGCAGGACGACGACATTCGCCGCCTCATGACGTTGGTGGGCGAGGAACACCTGGAACGCGCGACGCGATCCGGCCACGGTCTCGTCCTCTGCACCGGACACTTCGGCAACTGGGAGGCCCTGGGGGCCCGTGTTGCGCTCCAGGGGCATCCGATCTGGGTGGCTGCGAAGACCCAGTCCAATCCCGCCGTCGATGCCTACGTCACGGCCGGGCGGGAGGTGCGCGGAATGCGCGTGCTAAAGGTGGAGGAGGGCTTCCGCCGTATGCTGCGTCCGCTTCGAGACGGAGAGTTCATGACCTTCCTCTTCGACCAGGATGCGGGCCGAAGAGGTATCTTCGTGGAGTTCTTCGGGCGTCCCGCGTCGACTCCGGTGGGAGTCGTACGATTCGCCCGCATGACGAGGAGCCCGATCGTGTCCGGCTACTCCGTGAGGCAGCCGGACGGCACCTACGTCGCACAGCTGGAACCACCGATCCTCGTGCGAGAGGATCTCCCGGCCGAGGAGGCGGAGCGAGAGGCGCTCGAGCGGCTCGTGGCGCAGCTGGAGAACAAGGTTCGCGAGCATCCGGAGCACTGGTTCTGGATGCACCGGAGATGGAAGACACGTCCGCCTGAGGCGGTCACGGGAACGTCCGTCGTTCCGAGAGAGGAAGCGGGATGAGACTGGTGAGTTTTGGCGATCCAGGTCACGAACGGCCCGGCGTCGTCGTCGGCAACGAGATCTTGGACATAGCCGAGTCGCGGCCTGGTTGGCCGGCGTCGTGGCGCCGGATCCTGATGGAGAACCTCTGGCCCGAGGTGGAGTCGATGGTTGCTGGGGCGGGAAAGGGCGGGGATCTGCCCTCCGTTCCGCTCGGATCCGTGCGGTTGGGTGCCCCGATTCCCGATCCGTCCAAGATCGTCGCCATCGGCCTCAACTACCGGGATCACGCCGAGGAACAGAACAAGCAGCCGCCCGAGGTGCCGCTCCTCTTCTCGAAGGCGCCGAGCTGTCTCATCGGCCCGAACGACCCGATCGTGCTTCCCGCCGATGAGGTCGAGAACCAGGTCGATGCCGAGGCGGAGCTCTGTGTCGTGATCGGTACGCGCGCCAAGAACGTGCGCCGCGAGGACGCCATTTCTCACGTCCTCGGCTACACCGCGTTCAACGACGTGAGCGGGAGGGCCGCGCAGTACGGGGATCGGCAGTGGTTCCGCGGAAAGAGTTTCGACACGTTCGGCCCGTGCGGTCCGTGGATCGTGACGAAGGAGGCGCTGGGAGATCCGTCGGGTCTTTCCCTCGAGTCCTACTGGGGCGACACGCGGATGCAGGCCGGGAATACCTCGAATCTCATTCACGACGTGCCCGCGCTCATCGCCTACGTCTCGAAGCAGATGACGCTCGAACCGGGCGACCTGATCGCAACAGGCACGCCCTCGGGTGTGGGCGTCTTCCGGGAGCCGAAGGTGTTCCTCCAGCGCGGCACCACCGTGCGGATCCGCCTCGAGAAGGTCGGAGAGCTCATCAACCTCGTGCTCTAGAGCCGCGCCGGCCGGGAACGCTATCGGCGGGGTCGAGCGAATCGGTACAACGAGAAACGCCGGATCGGAACCTCTTCGGTTCCGGTCCGGCGTCTTCGTTCACAGCGACGTGTTCGGTTCGTGACAGTCCCGCGCGTCCTCCGGGGGCTTCGGGCACCCGCGAGAGGTGAGCGCGTCCTGGATCAGTCGTAGTACTCGAGGCCGAGGTGGGTGATGAGCTCCTCGCCCTTGAGATGACGGAGCGTGTTCTTCAGCTTCATCAGCTGGATGAACAGGTCGTGCTCCGGATAGAGGTCCGGCGCATGGATCGGGCTCTTGAAGTAGAACGAGAGCCACTCCTGAACGCCGCGCATCTCCGACCGCTTCGCGAAGTCGAGGAAGAGAGCGAGATCCAGGACGATCGGTGCCGCCAGGATCGAGTCGCGACAGAGGAAGTTGATCTTGATCGACATCGGGTAGCCGAGCCATCCGAAGATGTCGATGTTGTCCCACGACTCCTTGTTGTCACCGCGGGGCGGGTAGTAGTTGATCCGCACCTTGTGATAGAGCCCGGAGTAGAGCTCGGGGTAGAGGTGGGGCTGGAAGACGGAGTCGAGCACGGAGAGCTTGGACTCTTCCTTCGTCTTGAACGACTCGGGATCGTCCAGCACCTCTCCGTCGCGGTTGCCGAGGATGTTCGTCGAGAACCAGCCGCTCACGCCGAGGAGGCGGGCCTTGAAGCCGGGCGCGAGGATCGTCTTCATCAGGGTCTGGCCGGTCTTGAAGTCCTTTCCGCCGAGCGGGGTCCGGGTCTCCTTGGCCAGCTCGACGAGAGCCGGGAAGTCCGCGGAGAGGTTCGGGGCGCCGTTCGCGTAGGGGATGCCGAGCTTGATCGCGGCGTAGGCGTAGACCATGGACGGAGCGATCGACGGATCGTTTTCGCGCATCGCCTTCTCGAACGCGGAGAGGGACTGGTGCGCCGGCCCGGGCTTCATGAAGACTTCGGTCGAGCCGCACCAGACCATCACCATCCGGGCGAGGTCGTGCTGCTTCTGGAACGCCTTGATGTCTTCCATGAGCTGCTCGGCCAGCTCCATCCAGTTCGCGCCCTTCTTCACGTGCTCACCGTGGAGCCGCTTGACGTAGCGCTGATCGAAGACGGCGGGCCAGGGGGAGATGGCTTCCATCTCGTCCTTCACCTGCGCGAGGAGTTCGGGGGCGAGGACGCCGGCCTTCATGGCCGCTTCGTACGTGTTCTCGGGGAAGATGTCCCAGCCGCCGAAGACGAGGTCGTCGAGCTTCGCCAGGGACACGAATTCGTTGATCTTGGGGGAACGCTTGTCGGTGCGCTTCCCGAGCCGGATCGTTCCGGTCTGGGTGAGGCTTCCGATCGGCTCGGCAATGCCCTTGCGCATGGCGAGACAGCCGGCGATGAAGGTCGTCGCGACGGCTCCGAGGCCGGGGAGCAGCACGCCGAGCTTGCCCTGCGCTTCCTGGATCTTTTGGCTCATGGGTCCTTCCTCCGTGGAATCGCTCCTTGGCGGGCGATCCGAATCCATTGGGTTAGGCGCAGACTAGGCCTCCGGTCGGGTATCCGGATAATGGATTGTTTCTAGGGAACCCATAACGCTAGTTTATGGACGAAGTCGGGGGCCTGGGCGGGGGCCGGGGACCTGGCGTCGGGGCGCGGGGGCGGGGCGCGGGGGCGGGGCAGTGGGGCCTCACCGCGGGTCGCGCCGGACGCGCCGCGCCCGATGGAAACACCGCTTCGGAGGAACGCAGATGAACCTGACCGAGCTCGAGACCTTCGTGCGTGCCGTCCAGGAAGGAAGCCTCTCCGCAGCCGCGAGGAAGCTGCACGTGAGCCAGCCGGCGGTGAGTACGAGACTCCGGAAGCTGGAGCAGGCCGTGGGGGAGTCGCTTCTCCTCCGCACCGGACGAGGCGTCACGCTGACGCCGGCCGGCTCCCACCTCTACACGCGGGCTCTTCCGATGCTGGAAGAGCTCCTCCGGCTCGGGCAGGAGGTGACGGGGGACGGCCCTCTCCGCGGTCGCCTTCAGCTCGCCGCCACCGACATCGTCGCCGTGCACCACCTGCCGCCGGTGCTGCGGAAGCTCCGGCGACGGCACCCGCGGCTCGAGCTCGCGGTGTTCGTCGAGGGCACGTCCGGACTCCTCGATCTCCTGGAGACGGGCGCCACGGAGATCGCGGTGGGGACCCTGCCCGTCGATCCGGCCCGGTTCGAGGCGCGGGCACTCTTCCACGATCCGCTCGTCGTCGTGGCGCCGCCCAAGCACCCGCTGGCCCGGGGCCGGAGGGTGAGCGCGGAGGACGTCGCGGGGGAGACCTGGATCCTCCACAAGTCCACCTCCGTGACCCGGCGCCTGGTCGAGGGGTTCTTCGGTGCCCAGGGGCTGTCGCTCCGGGTCGAGATGGAGATCTCGAGCCCCGAGGCGATCCGCGAACTCGTCCGGTCCGGGCTCGGGCTCAGCGTTCTCCCGGAGGCTGCCGTCCGTCGGGACATCGGGAGCGGACGCCTGGCCCGGGTCCCGGTCCAGGGCTTCTCGATCGACCGCAGCTCCGGGTGGATCGTGCGACGGGCCCGGCCGCTCTCGTCGGCCGCGATGGCCCTCAGGGATCTACTGGACGAGGATTCCGCGAAGCACTAGCCTCACTCGGTTCCTTTCTGGGGGAGACACCACCTGGGGCCGGGAAGCCCCAGCATCATCGGAGGACTGGCATGAAGAAGATCGGATTCGCTCTGGTTCTGGGAACGCTGATGGTCGGGACCATCCTCGACACGGCCGCGGCACAGGAGCGCCCGTTCGAACTCGGGTTCCGGTTCGGCCTCGGCGTCGGCATGCAGTCGGTCGATCCTGGGGAGACGGACGGCTCCCGCGTCGGCATCACCGCCGGTGGCGTGGTCGCCTATCCCGTGACTCCCGCCGTGGCGCTCGAGACCGGCCTGCTCTACGAACTCCGCGGCGCGAAGTACAAGACTGCCGACTTCGAGGGTGGCTCGTACGATGCCACCGCCAAGCTCGACTACCTGGTCATTCCGGCCGTGGCGAAGATGAGCTTCGGACCCGAGGAAGGCACCCGGCCGTTCGTCCTCGGCGGGCTCGACCTCGGCTTCCTCATGAAGGCGGAGTCCGATGTCGACGGCGTCGGTACGGAGGACATCAAGGACTTCTACAAGTCCACGGACTTCTCGCTCCGGTTGGGTGGCGGGGTCCAGCTTCCTGCCGGTGGCTACGACTTCGTGATCGGAGCGGCCTACGCTCTCGGGCTCACCGACGTTTCCGACTTCGAGTCGGAAGCTGCGGACGACGCGGGTTCGATCAAGAACCGTACGCTCACGGTGACTGCGGGCGTGAACTTCTAGTCGTCGTTCCCGACCCGAACTCTTCAGCAGAACGCGCGCCCCGAGCTTCGAGGCGCGCGTTCTTCGTTGATGCGTGGGGATGCCTGGAGCGGCCTCAGCCGATCCGGCCGGGATACGCCTCGAGCCCCTTTCCGAGCACTTCCATGGCGCGGCGCATCACGTTCGCCTCGAACACGTACGCGATCCGCACTTCCTGCTTGCCCGCGCCGGGCGTGGCGTAGAAGCCTCCGCCGGGGGCGACGAACGTCGTCTCGCCCTCGTGCGCGAAGTCCGAGAGCATCCACGCCGCGAACGTGTCCGAGTCGTCCACGGGCAGCTTCGCCATCGCGTAGAACGCGCCCTTCGGGACTTCGCAGAGAACGCCCGGCATCTTCCGCAGCTCCTCCATCACGGCGTCCCGGCGCTCGACGTAGGCGCCGGCGAGCTTCGCGTAGTACGCGTCGTCGAACCCGAACGCGTCCACCGCCATGAGCTGCCCGAGCGTGGGTGGGGAGAGACGGGCCTGCGAGAAGTGGTGGCAGGCTTCGTAGACCTCGCGGTTCGTCGTGCTGACGGCACCGATCCGCGCGCCGCATGCGCTGAACCGCTTCGATATCGAGTCGATCAGGATCACGCGGTCCTCGGTCTCGCGGTAGTTCATGAACGAGCGGTGACGCTCACCGTCGAAGCAGAACTCACGGTAGACCTCGTCCGCGACCACGAAGAGCCCGTGGTCCTTCGCGATGCCGAGGACCATCTCCACCTCGTCCGGACGGTAGACGGTACCGGTCGGGTTGCCGGGATTGCAGACGATCATGGCGCGGGTGCGCGCGGTGATCTTCCCCTCCCAGACGTCGCGCGGAGGGAGATGGTAGCCGTCTTCCGGGCGGGTCGGGATCGGAACGACCTTCACGCCGAGCATGTGCGAGAACCCGATGTAGTTCGCGTAGAGTGGCTCGGGGATGAGGATCTCGTCACCGGGGTCCGCGATCGACGCGACCGCGAAGACGAGCGCCTCGCTCGCGCCGGTCGTGACGATGATCTGGTCCGCGCCGATCCGGATGTCGAGCTTCTCGTAGTAGCGGGCCATCGCGTGCCGGAGCTCCGGGAACCCCTCGGAGGGGGAGTAGGCGAGGACGGCGGGTGGGTTCTTGAGGACCGCGTCCCACATCGGCTGCGGGGTGATGAGGTCCGGCTGCCCGATGTTGAGCATGTGGACGGTCTTCCCCGACTCCTTCGCTTTCACCGCGAGGGGGACGAGCTTCCGGATCGGGCTGGCGGGAGACGTGGCGCCTCGGGTCGAGACCTTGACGGGCTTCATGGTCGGTCCTCCTGGGTGGTGGCGATTCGGGGTAGGTGCCGGGAGCAGGGCCTCTCGCGCCGGGGGTTCTGGGGCGAACCGACCAGGGCGGTGGGGACGCTCGGGTCTGGGGCGCAGAGCGCCCGCTTGGGCTTGGACTTACGTTCCAGACACCAGCGTCCCGTCCTCCCGCGTTCGGCTAAAGGCTAGGGGAACTTGAAGCCGATACCTCCATTGGGGTCCCCACCCGCGCGGGGCGTCGGAATCGTGCCGTACGCCTGCTCGAACTGGGCGACCTTGGACTCGAGCGCCCGCAGCAGCAGCTTGGCGGACTGGGGCGTCATGATGATCCGCGAGAAGACTTTGGCCTTCGGCAGGCCTGGCTCGATCCGCGCGAACTCGAGGACGAACTCCGCGGGGGAGTGAGCCAGGAGCGTGAAGTTGGAATAGGTGCCCTCCACGTTGGAGAGATCGATCTGCAACGTCTTCTGGGCGTTGCCCCCATCACCGGAAAGGTCGTTCATTTGAGTTCCTCCCAAAGCGGCCAGTATAGCGTAGCCAGAATCGTGCGCACGATTCGAAGCGCAAGCAATCTCGACGACCTCCTACCTGCCGTGGCGGAGGCGCTGGTCGAGGACGTGAGAGCGGATTGGTGCCGGATCTGGACCACCGAAGGCGCGGACGAAGCGTTCCGCTCCCGCGCCACCGTGGGGGACTGGCCGGAGTCGGACGGGCCTCTCGTCGAGTACGTGCTCGAGCAGGCCCGCGGCTCACTCGTGTGGAGTGAAGGTCGGCTGGTATCGCCGAACCTCTACGTGGCGCCGCTCCTCGCATCCGACCGTGCCCTCGGGGCAGTCGCGGTCGGGGGAGCGACGCTCGATCCCGACGGCCTCGCGGGGGAGCACCTGGAGGCGGCGGCACAGCTCATCGGGCTCGCGGTGCGAGAGGCGGAGGTCCTGGGGCGACTCCGGTTCACGGAGCAGCGGCTCCGCGAGACGCAGGGGATGCTGCTCCAGGCCGAGCGGCTCGCCGGGGTCGGCGAGGAGACGGGACGGTTCGTCGAAGAACTGCGGGGGCCGCTCACGACGATCGCGGAATCCGCCCGTCGGATCGCCGAGGCGGGGGCCGAGGACGACCGGAATGCCCGTCTCGCTTCGCTCGTCTTCCGCGAGGTGCAGCGGGTCGAGGCCCTCCTCGACGAGCAGTCGACCCGGACCAAGGTGGGGCGCCCGCGTCTCGACATGGTCGATCTGCCCGGGCTCGTGAAGGAGTGCATCCAGCAGATCCGCGAGGAGGCGGAACTCCGCGGCGTGCGCCTGGAGGAGTCCCACGAGGCGGAGCTGTCCAAGATCCTGCTCGACCCGGAGAAGATCACGCAGGTCTTCCGGAACGTGATCCAGAACTCGCTCGATCCCCTGGAGCGCGGAGAGCGGCTCCTGATCAAGACGTACCGTTCGTCAGGCCGGCTCGTGGTGGAAGTGGCGACCGACGGAGCGGGGCTGGGGGGAGACCTCCTCGACCGCCTCTTCGTCCCGTTCGCGACCCGGCGTCCCGGCGGGAACGGACTCGGGCTCGCGGTGGCGCGCCAGATCGTGGTCGACCACGGGGGAGAGATCGACGTGAAGTCCGGGGACACCTGGAGCGTCGTCTTCAGCATCCGGTTCCCGATCGCGGAGAATCGGGATCGCCGACGGGCCAACGACCGTCGCCGGAAGGACCGCCGGGCCGCGTAACGGGATGTTCCGCAAGGAATGGACTTGACGGATCCAGCGGCTCGAACGTAAAACTATCCATCTGGCGCCGAAAGCGCCTCGGTTTTGCGTGCTGCCTTAGCTCAGTTGGTAGAGCACTAGACTGAAAATCTGGGTGTCCGCGGTTCAAGTCCGCGAGGCAGCACCAATTGTTACGGAAGCTGGTGTAGCTCAGCTGGTAGAGCAGCGCATTCGTAATGCGCAGGTCAGCGGTTCGAATCCGCTCACCAGCTCCATTTTCCTTTCCTTACCAGGATCGGGCCGCGACGGGTCCCACCCCATGGGGGACTAGCTATGACGCTGATGGTCAGCGTTTCTGGCGTCCGCGGCATCGTCGGGGACTCTCTCAATCCAGACGTGATCGGCCGCTGGGTTCGCGCCCTCGCGGCCATTTTGCCACCCGGTCCGGTAGTGATCGGGCGCGATTCGCGTACGACTGGGGAAGCTCTCTCCGCCGCTGCCACTGCATACTTCGTAGCTTCCGGGCGGGACGTCCACGACGTCGGACTCGTCCCTACCCCGACCGTTCAGCTCGCGGTGGAGCTCTGGCACGCCGCGGGCGGAATCATCCTGAGCGCGAGTCACAACCCGGGCCAGTGGAACGCCCTCAAGTTCGTGGACCACGGGGGGAGCTTCCTCTCTCCGGAGCGGTTCCAGGATCTCCTCGCCGCCCACGAGGCGAACAGATCGCCGTGGTCAGAGGCCAAGGGGTACGGCGGGATCCACCGTCGCCACGAGGAGGCTCTGGATGCCCACTGTGCGGCGGTCCTGCAGGGGCTCGACGTGGAGCGGATCCGGGGCGCCAAGCTCAAGGTCGCCCTCGAGTGCGGGCATGGGGCCGGGGGACGCTTCTTCCTCGGGTGGCGGCCGAACTCGGCGTGGACCTCCATGTCCGCCACGAGGAGCCCAACGGGCAACTCCTTCCCAATCCGGAGCCTACGCTCGATACCTTGACCAAGATCTCAGACGAGGTCGGTCCTGGGTACGCCTTCCTCGCCATGACCGACCCGGACGCGGACCGCTGTGGCTTCGCGATTCCGGGAACCGAGATCATGGGTGAGGAGTGGACACTCCCGTTGGTCGTGGCCCATCGGCTGAGCCAGGCCAAGGGCCCGGTAGTCACGAACCTGTCGACATCTACGAGGCTCGATGTGACCGCGGAGCGGAACGGAGTGTCGCTCTTCCGTACCCCAGTGGGAGAGGCCCACGTCGTGGCCGGGATCCGGGCTCACGACGGGCTGATCGGGGGAGAGGGAAACGGTGGTGTGATCGACCCACGAGTCCATCTGGGACGGGACGCAGCCGTCGCCCTTGCGGTGCTGTGTGAGGCCGAAGCGACGCAAGTCGGAGGGCTCAGGGGACTTGCCGCGAGCTTCCCAGCCCGGATAATGGTCAAAGAGAAGCTCCCGATTTCCGAGAACGAAGGGGAGGGGTGGCAAGGTCCGCTCGAGTCGAAGCTCGGGCCGGCCGAGGATCGTCGCGACGGTCTTCGTTGGTCCTTCCCGGACGGCTTCCTGCACGTAAGGGCATCGAACACCGAGCCGATCGTTCGGGTCGTGGCCGAGGCGGAGACGGAGTCGGAAGCCCGGGACCGGATCACGCGGGCGCGTGACGCTCTGGCGAAGTCCTGACGACAGGGCGCACCTCGTGAGACACTTCCCGGGAGCCGACACGACCCCGGGGCCGGATCGACAAAAGGAGTTCATCATGTGCGGAATCGTGGGCTACACCGGTCCCCGCCAGAGCCTCGACATCCTGATCGGAGGGCTCGAACGCCTCGAGTACCGCGGCTACGACTCCGCCGGCGTGGCGATCGTGGGGGAGGACGGTCGGCTCCGCGTCCGCAAGGATCAGGGGAAGCTCCAATCCCTGAAGGACCTCGTCGCAAAGGATCCGGTCAACGGCAACTTCGGGATCGCGCACACCCGCTGGGCGACGCACGGCGCGCCGAACCAGGTCAACGCGCATCCGCACACGGACCAGTCCGAACACATCGCGATCGTTCACAACGGCATCATCGAGAACTGTGACGCTCTCCGCGACACGCTGCGCGCCAAGGGGCACACGTTCGACACCGAGACGGACACCGAAGTGCTTTCGCACCTCATCGGTGAGTACTGGGACGGAAGCCTCGAAAAGGCCGTGGCCGCCGCACTCCGCCTCGTCGAAGGCGCGTTCGGAGTCGCGGTCATCTCGGACCTCGATCCGGGGAAGATCGTCGGCGCCCGCAAGGGCAGCCCGCTCGTCGTCGGTGTCGGTGACGGTGAGTACTTCGTCGCGTCGGACGTAGCTGCGATCCTCCAGCACACGAACCAGGTCATCTACCTCGCGGACGACGAGATGGTCGTGATCACGCGGCGCGGCTTCCGTACGCAGACCATCAACGAGATTCCGGTCTCGAAGGAGATCGAGGAGATCACCTGGGAGCTCTCGCAGGTCGAGAAGGGTGGCTACGACCACTTCATGCTCAAGGAGATCTTCGAGCAGCCTCGCTGCATCCAGAATGCGATCCGCGGTCGTCTCGACGACGACGGCTGGAAGGCGCACATCGGCGGTCTCAACCTCACGGACGAGGAACTCCTCCGTCACGAACGCGTCGTCTTCCTGGCCTGCGGTACTTCCTGGCACGCCGCCATGATCGGCGAGTACATGATCGAGGAGTACTGCCGGATCCCGGTGGAGGTGGAGTACGCCTCCGAGTTCCGCTACCGGAACCCGGTCATCGATTCCAAGACGCTCGTCATCGTGATCAGCCAGTCCGGCGAGACGGCGGACACGCTTGCCGCGATGCGGGAGGCCCAGCGCCGCGGCGCCACCGCGCTCGGTATCTGCAACGTGGTCGGCTCCACGATCGCGCGGGAAGCCGACGGCGGTATGTACATCCACGCCGGGCCGGAGATCGGAGTCGCGAGCACGAAGGCGTTCACGAGCCAGGTGGCGACGCTCGCCGTCTTCACGCTCCATCTCGCCCGTCTCCACGGCCTCTCCGACGAGCCGGCGCGTTCGCTCATCCATGGGCTCCGCCGGATTCCGGAGCAGATGGAGAAGATCCTCGCGAGCGAGCCCAAGGTGGCCGACATCGCGCGGCACTACTACCACCACGACAACTGCCTCTACCTGGGCCGGGGCTACAACTTCCCGGTCGCGCTCGAGGGCGCGCTCAAGCTCAAGGAGATCTCGTACGTCCACGCCGAGGGCTATCCGGCCGCGGAGATGAAGCACGGTCCGATCGCGCTCATCGACGAGAACATGCCGGTGGTCTTCATCTGCACGAAGGACAGCGCGTACGACAAGATCAAGAGCAACATGCAGGAGGTGCGGGCCCGGCAGGGACGGATCATCGCCGTCGCGACGGAAGGCGACACGCAGATCCAGTCGCTCGCGGACGAGGTGCTCTACGTTCCGCCGACGGTCGACGCGCTCGTGCCGCTCCTCTCGGTGCTGCCGCTCCAGATGCTGTCCTACCACGTGGCCGTCCTCCGGGGTTGCAACGTGGACCAGCCGCGGAACCTAGCCAAGAGCGTCACGGTCGAGTAGGCTTTCGCCCTGTCCGGGAGAAAGCCTCACGGACCGGTGTCCGGAACGGCAACACGGAGGGCGAGACATGGAAGTGATCCACACCGATCGGGCTCCCAAGGCGATCGGCCCGTACTCGCAGGCGGTCTACGACCCCGACACCCGCACGCTCTACTGCTCCGGGCAGATCGGTCTCGATCCCAAGTCCGGGGAGATGGTCCCGGGGGGCGTCGAGGAGCAGTGCAAGCAGGTCCTAGAGAACGTCAGGGGAGTGCTCTCCGCCCGCGGCATGGGTCCGGAGCACGTCCTCAAGACGACGCTCTACCTCGCGGACATGGCGGACTTCCTGAAGGTGAACGAGATCTACGCGGGGTTCTTCTCACCGCCGTACCCGGCCCGGTCGACCGTGGCGGCGGCCGGACTGCCCAAGGGTGCACTCGTCGAGCTGGAAGTCCTGGCCCGGCAGCCCCTGGACCGGATCGACTGAGCCGGGGCAGCGCCACGTTGACTTCGGACCTCTTCCAGAACTACTCTAATCGTTTGATGTATTGCGCCTTATTGGGAGCGCATGGGTCCTGGTGGGCTCCGAGGACTTCAAATCCTCTGTCGGGCACTCGAGTGTCCGAGGTGGGTTCGATTCCCACACGTTCCCGCCATCTTGGAAGGGGTGTCTTCCGGAGGCGAGCAGGGCTGCCGGCCCTGCTCGTGCTGCTTTGGGCGCTCGTGGCCGGTGGCTCGAGTGGGGTCGCGTTCGCGAACGACCAGACGGATCCGGAACCTTCGAGCACTCCGGGGATCGAAGCGGAGGCGTCGGACGCTTCTGCGCCGGTGCCTCAGGAGCTGGCGGTCGAGGAACCGTCGGACGAGCCTGCGGCCCCGGTGCCGGCTCCGGATAGATTGGGCGACGCGGGCGTTCGTGCGGAGAGTGCGGACGAAGCCGCGCGCGTCCGGGCGGATGCGGACACGACGGCGTGGCACCGGAAGCCGGTGCCGACGATGTTCAAGTCCGTCCTGGTCCCGGGATGGGGCCAGTGGTCGAACGGCAAGCGCGTCAAAGCGGGAGCGTTCTTCCTCACGGAGGGGTACTTCTTCTACCGCGCGGCGCGCGCGGCGCAGAAGGAATGGGATCTGGAGGATCAGGGACTCGACGCGGAGGCGTTGAGTTGGAACGAGGAACGCCGGGACTATACCTGGTGGCTCCTCTTCGTCGTGATCCTGAGTATGGGAGACGCCTACGTCGACGCGCACCTGCGCGGATTCGACGCGGAGTTCGAGCCGACGGAAACAGGAGGACGAGCGGGATTCCGCTGGACGTTCTAGAAGCATGAAGAGCCTCGATCAGTCACACATTCGGAACTTCTGCATCATCGCGCACATCGACCACGGGAAATCGACCCTGGCCGATCGCTTCCTCGAAGTCTGTCAGACGCTGACGCAGAAGCAGATGAAGGCCCAGGTCCTCGACGACATGGACATCGAGCGGGAGCGGGGCATCACGATCAAGGCCCACGCCATCGCGCTCGATTACAAGGCCAAGGCGAACGGAGAGACCTACCGGTTCCATCTCATCGACACGCCCGGTCACGTCGACTTCAGCTACGAGGTGAGCCGCTCGCTCCATGCCTGCGAAGGCGCCCTCCTCCTCGTCGACGCGAGCCAGGGGATCGAGGCGCAGACGGTCTCGAACCTCTACATGGCGATGGAGGCGGGGCTCGAGATCATTCCGGTCATCAACAAGATCGACATGCCGGCGGCCCGGCCGGACGACGTCAGGGCGCAGATCAAGAACCTGATCGGTTCGCGGGACGACGAGATCCTCCTCGCCTCGGCCAAGGCCGGCATCGGGGTCGAGGAGATCCTGGAGGCGGTCGTCTCCCGTATCCCTCCGCCTTCCGGCGATCCGGACGCGCCGCTCCGTGCCCTCATCTTCGACTCGGAGTTCGACCAGTATCGCGGGGTCGTTGCGCACATGCGCGTCGTGGACGGCGAGATCAAGGCCGGGGAGGAGATCCGCCTCATCTCGACGAAGGCGGTCTACCAGGTAGACGAAGTGGGGAGCTTCAAGCTCACCATGGTGAAGCGCGACGGGCTTTGCGCGGGGGAGGTGGGCTATCTCCTCGCCAGCCTCAAGAACGTGGCCGACGCGAAGGTCGGCGATACCGTGACGCACAAGCGGTCGGAAGTGGAGCCGCTCCCGGGCTTCCAGCCGATCAAGCCGATGGTCTTCTCCGGGATCTTCCCGATCGACACCGAGGACTACGTCGATCTCAAGGACGCACTCGCGAAGCTCCAGCTGAACGACGCCGCGCTCTCGTTCGAGCCCGAGACGTCGGCCGCACTCGGCTTCGGGTTCCGCTGCGGATTCCTCGGGCCGCTCCACATCGAGATCGTCCAGGAGCGGTTGGCCCGCGAGTTCAACCTCGACATCATCGCCACCGTTCCCAACGTCGCCATGCGCGTGATCAAGGGAACGGGCGAGGTCATCACCGTCTCGAGCCCCGCGGACATGCCGGAGATCCAGCGGGAAGACGCGATCGAGGAACCGTTCATCGACGCGCGCGTCATCACGCCGACCGACTACACCGGCCCGCTCATGCAGCTGGTCCAGGAACGACGGGGCGAGTTCGAGGGCATGACGTACCTCGATCCAACGCGCGTTCAGCTCAACTACAAGATGCCGCTCTCCGAGATCATCTGGGACTTCTACGACAAGCTGAAGTCGCTCTCCCGGGGCTACGCGACGCTCGACTACGAACTCCACGGCTACCGGCCCTCGGATCTCGTCCAGCTCACCGTGCTCCTCAACGGAGACCGGGTCGACGCCCTCTCGATCATCGTCCACCGCGACAAGGCGTACGATCGGGGACGGGAGTTGGTCGACAAGCTCAGGGACCTCATTCCGAGGCAGCAGTTCCAGATCGCCATCCAGGCGGCGATCGGTGCGAAGATCATCGCCCGCTCCACGGTCGGCGCGCTGCGCAAGGACGTGACCGCGAAGTGCTACGGCGGTGACATCTCCCGGAAGCGGAAGCTCCTGGAGAAGCAGAAGGAAGGCAAGAAGAGGATGAAGCAGATCGGGACGGTGAATGTACCTCAGGAGGCGTTCCTCGCCCTGCTCAAGACGAACGAGTGATGAGATTACCGGCCGTCGGGCGACGCGGCCGTTCGATGCTGTGTAGGAGACTGGTTTCATGAGCGAAGCGAATTTCGTCCCGGGTACGACGACTCCGGTCAAGGCGAAGAAGGGAGTCTTCCGCGAGTCGATCGAGTCTCTCGGCGTGGCCCTCCTCATCTTCCTGGTCGTCCGGACACTGGCCTTCCAGGCCTTCCGGATCCCGACGAGTTCGATGGAAGAGACGCTGCTCCCGGGCGACTTCCTCTTCGTCAACAAGTTCGCCTACGGGGCCCAGGTGCCGTTCACGCACTACCGTCTGCCCGGTTTCACCGAGCCGAAGGTGGGCGACATCATCGTCTTCCAGTTCCCCGAGAACCCGAGCCAGGACTACATCAAGCGCTGCGTCGCCGTCGGTGGGGACACGGTCGAGGTGAAGGACAAGGCGGTCTTCGTCAACGGCGTGAAGCAGGACGACAGCTTCACCGTCCATCGTGAACCGATCGTGCAGCGGCATCCGCCCCGCGATCAGATGGAGAAAATGGTCGTTCCCGAGGGACATCTCTTCATGATGGGGGACAACCGGGACGAGTCCTACGACTCGCGCTACTGGGGCACGGTCGACATGACCCTCGTGCGTGGGAAGGCATGGATCACCTACTTCTCCTGGGACATGGACAAGAAGGTGCCCCGCTTCGGCCGGATGTTCCGGCTCATCAAGTAGCGCCCGAGAGGAACGGTGAGGTCATGAGGTCCGGGTCAGGCGAAGGTACGGGCCCGGGCGCGGGCTCCAAGGAGGCGCCGAGCGAGCGGGAGCGGGGCCGGTACGGCCCCGGAATCTACGTCCACTTCCCGTTCTGCGTGCAGCGCTGCGGATACTGTGACTTCTTCGTCGTCCTGGGTGGCGACGACGCCCGCGAAGCCTACGTGCAGCAGCTGCTCCTGGAGATCGACCTCGCGGCGGCCGCGGGCGACCCCCGCTTCGACTTCTCGGGCGCGACGTTCCAGACCCTCTTCTTCGGCGGCGGGACTCCGTCACTTCTGACGCCGCGCCAGCTCGAGGCGATCCTGGGCCGTCTCCGCACGCGCTTCCGGTGCGCCGAGGACGTCGAGATCACGGTCGAGTGCAATCCCGAGTCGGCCACCCCGGATCGTCTCTCCGCCTACCGGCAGCTCGGCGTCAACCGGGTCTCCTTCGGCGTGCAGTCGCTCGACCGGGAGGAACTTCGGCTCCTCGACCGCGCGCACGGCGCGGCGGACGCCGCCCGGAGGATGGACGACGCCCGGAAGGCCGGATTCGCCTCGGTCAGTCTCGATCTCATCTACGGTCTCCCGGGAACGGCGGCCTCCACTTCGGGGACGCCGACGGAGGCGGAGATGCGTTGGCTCCGGACGCTCGAGTCCGCTCTCGCCCTCGGCCCGGACCATCTCTCGGCCTACCTGCTCGGCCTCGAGCCCCACGTGCCGCTCGCGCGGAAGCTGCGGCGCGGGCAGGTGGCGGAGCTGCCGGGGGACGAGGATTCGGCAGCGCAGTACGATACGCTGCGGGCGCGGACGAGCGTGAACGGGCTCCTCCAGTACGAGATCTCGAACTTCGCGCGTCCCGGGCAGGAGAGTCGGCACAATCAGAACTACTGGCTCTGCGGGGACTACCTCGGCCTCGGCCCCTCGGCGCATTCCCACCGAAACGGAGTGCGGTGGTCGAACGTGAAGTCGCTTCCCGCCTATCGGGACGCACTCACGGGCGGTCGAGGCCCCATCGATGCGGAGGAAGCGCTCGATCCTCAGCAGCGGGCCGAGGAGTGGATCTTCCTCGGCCTGCGGCGAACCGAGGGGGTGCCCGTGAGCCTCGTCACGGAGTGGTGGGGCGAGGGCGCCGTGGAGAGGCTCCAGGCGGTTCCCGCGCTCGAGCGCTGGCTCGAGTTCGATCAGCCGCTGGCCCCGGGCGAGAGCAGGGTGCGGCTCACGGGCGAGGGCCTCTTCGTCAGCAACACCGTCTTCGCGGAGTGCTGCGAGGCTCTCGGGCCGGTCCGCGGTCGCGGGCTCGCGAAGTAGATTCCGTCGGACCCCGCGTCTTCCCGGACTTCAGACTGCTAGCTCGCTTGCGCCGGTCTCTAGCGCCACCTATCCTCGCTCCCCATGCGGACGGCTTTGATCCACGATTGGCTCACGGGGATGCGCGGGGGCGAAAAGGTGCTGGAGGCGCTCTCGGAGCGTTTCCCGGCCGCCCCGATCTACACGCTGGTGCACAACCGCGGGTCCGTCAGCGCCGCGATCGAGTGCCACGAGGTCCGGACCAGCTTCATCCAGCGGCTCCCCGGTGCGGCGAACCGGTACCAGCGGTATCTGCCTTTCTTTCCCGCGGCGATCGAGCGGTTCGACCTCAGGGGCTATGACCTCGTCCTCTCGACGTCGCACTGCGTGGCCAAGGGCGTCATCGTCCATCCGGGCACGAAGCATCTCTGCTACTGCCACACCCCGATGCGGTATGTCTGGAGCGCCTACGAGGAGTACTTCGGAGAGGGACGGGTCGGGACCGTCGCGTCGTGGGTCCTTCCGTTCGTCGCGAGCTACCTCCGGAACTGGGACGTGACGAGCGCGCTTCGCGTCGACAGCTTCGCGGCGAACTCTGCGCACGTGCAGGCGCGGATCGAGCGGTACTACGGCCGGCCCGCGCGCGTGATCCATCCGCTCGTCGATACCGAGTTCTATACACTCGATCCCGGAGTGAGCCGGGAGGGCTTCTACCTCGTCGTGACGGCACTCGTCCCGTACAAGCGGGTCGAACTCGTTCTCGAGGCCGCGAGGCGGCGACCGATCGAAGTGGTGATCGTGGGGTCGGGCGTCGAGCAGGAGCGGCTCGAGCGGGAGGCGCCCACTTCTGTCCGCTTCCTCGGCTGGCAGGACGCGCGGGCGCTGCGTGATCTCTACCGGCGTTGTCGCGCGCTCCTCTTCCCGGGCGAAGAGGACTTCGGCATCGTGCCGGTGGAAGCACAGGCCTGCGGCGCTCCCGTCGTCGGGCTCGGGAAAGGTGGCCTTCTCGAGACAGTGCGCGACGGGGAGAGCGGCGTCTTCTTCCGGGAGCCGCGGGCCGAGGATCTCGTGGCCGCAATAGACCGGTTCGAGGCGGAGGAGTTCCGGGCGACGGCCGTACGGCGGAACGCCGAGCGGTTCGGCCGCGAGCGGTTCGAGGACGAGGTGACGGAGTGGCTCCTGGAGGACGGCCCCGAGGGCATCTTCGACGAACTGCCACCGCCGGCGGTGGACGTGGCCGCGGACGAGCGGGCGAACTCGACCCCCGACGAAACCGTGGGTGAGCCTGGCGCGGCGGACTCGGGCGCCGACGCGGACGAGCGGGGTAGCGCAACCTCGGACGCGAATGCGGGCGCGGAGTCGGCGCGGGTCTCGGATGATGACGGCGGCGGAGGGTTCTCGGGCCCGCGTCCGGACACGACGCTTCCTGCCCGGAGCTGACTCGAGGCGCGCATGGGTCAGGTAGAGAGACAGAAGCGAACGACCTGGCTCCAGTTCTTCTGGGTCGTCTCCGATCTCGTGGCCATCCTGCTCGGCGTGGTGCTTGGGTACGTCGTCCGTTTCCAGAGTCCGTTCGCGACCTGGGTGCCGCCCGTGAACGCGATTCCTCCGTTCGACATCTACCTCCTCGCGTCGGTTGCGATCGTCGTCGTCTGGGTGCCGTTGTTCTATGCGCTCGGTCTCTATCGGGTGGAACGGGGAAGGGCGCGACACCGGCGGGGTGATCTCACGCGCGGGTTCGTCCTCGGCGCGCTCATCCTCGCCGCGGTCGGCTTCTTCTATCGCGGGGCGTCGTTCTCGCGGGTGGGCATGGTTCTCACCTGGCTCCTCATCTCGACGCTGGTGGTGCTCGGCCGGACGCTGATCTACGTTGCGCGTCGGCGCTTCTCCAAGCTCACTCCGATCCGGTTCGTCGTCATGGGAGAAGGTCCGCTCGTGGGGCGGATCGTGGAGTCCCTCCGCCAGTCCTCCTATCCGCACGAGTGCGCGGGCGTGATCGCGCTGGGTGCGTCCGCGGTGCTCTCGGCACCTGTGCCGGGTGTCCGTTCGGTGGGGACGGAGGCCGCTTTCCCCGACGCGTCCGCGCTGGCGCGGTCGGGTCCGCGTCGGGCTGGGGACCCGCGCGTGCTCGGCACGCTCGACGAGCTCGCGGAGATCGCGCAGCGGGAGGAGCTCGACCTCGTCGTCATGGCCGCGAGTGGAGGGGCCGCGCCCGCGCTCGACGCGGCCTACGTCGAGTGTCAGAGGCTCGACCTCGACTTCCAGTTCGTTCCGGAGATCTTCTCCGTCTGGAGGCGGTCGGTGGGGGTGGAAGACGTCGATGGGCTCCCGCTCCTCCGTCTTCGCGATCTGCCGCTCACGGGATGGAACGGAGTCGTGAAGCGTGCGCTCGACCTCGTCGTCTCGATTCCGCTTCTCGTCGTTCTCTCGCCGGTCTTCCTCGTTCTCGCGATCGCTGTGAAGCTCTCCTCGCCGGGCCCGATCTTCCACCGGCAGGTCCGGGTGGGGCGCGACCGGCGGCCGTTCGAGATGGTGAAGTTCCGTTCCATGCGCGCGGACGCCGAGAAGGAGACGGGGCCGGTCTGGGCGCAGGCGAACGACCCGCGTCGGACGCGGCTCGGCACGTTCCTCCGCAAGTGGAGCCTCGATGAGCTGCCGCAGATCTGGAACGTGTGTCGGGGCGAGATGTCGCTCAGGGCCGCGGCCTGGAACGCCCAAGTTCGTCGAGAGTTCGAGTCGAGCGTGGAGGACTACTACGACCGCCACCGGATCAAGTCCGGGGTGACCGGCTGGGCCCAGGTCCACGGACTCCGCGGCAACGTCCCGATCGAGGACCGCACCGCCTACGATCTCTACTACATCGAGATTGGTCGCTCTGGCTCGACCTCCGCATCCTCTGGATGACGGCGTGGGCGGTGTTCTGCGCACCGCGGAAGTGATCGAGTGACTACGCGCGGCAAGGTCCTCGTCATCACGTACTACTTCCCGCCTTCGGGTGGGGTCGGCGTGCAGCGCGTGCTGAAGCTGGTCAAGTACCTGCCCCAGTTCGGATGGGAGCCGATCGTCCTCACCGTGCGGAGGATGCGGACTTTCTGGTGCTGGATCCTGCGCTCGCGCGCGAGGTGCCGGATGGCGTGCGTGTGTTCCGGAGCGGGATCACCGAGTTCTACGACGCCTACAGGCGTCTCACCGGGAAGAGCAAGAACGTCTCTCTCGACATCCAGACGGTGCAGCGCTCGGACTCGTCGTGGAAAGACGCACTCGCGCGGAAGGTGCGGGGGAGCGTCTTCATTCCGGATGGGCGTTTGGGTTGGTATCGGCCTGGCGTCGCCTTGGGAAAGCAGATCATCCGCGAGTTCGATCCCGACGCGATCTTCGCGACGGGGCCACCATTCACCGCTCACTGGATCGGCCGGACCCTTTCGAGGGCGTCGGGCAAGCCACTCGTCCTGGACTTCAGGGATCCCTGGACTCGGGCCACCTTCTATCCGGAGAGACCCGGGTGGGCGAAGCGCGTCGACGAGCGGCTCGAAGCGTCGTGTGTGCGGCAGGCATCCGTGTGCGTCAGCGTCGGGCGTCAGCTCCGCGACGACCTGCTCGAGCGGGTCGGCGGCACGGCCGACGACTGGGAGATCCTCCTCAACGGATTCGACCCCGCCGACTTCGCGGGGGTCGATCCGGCGCCGAGGCCGCAACCCTCGATCGCTCACGTCGGCTCCGTCTTTGCGCAGAGGATCCCTTGGACCTTCCTCGATGTGTTTGGCAAGTGGTGTCGGGCTTCCGCCGAGCAGGGCGAGGCACGACTCGTCTTTGCCGGACGCCTGGCACCCGAAATGGAAGCCCGCCTGGCGGAACCCGACCTTCGGCCGAACGTGGATCTCCTCGGCTTCCTGAGCCACGGCGAGAGCCTCTCCCTCATGCGGACGGTCGACCTCCTCTTGCTTCTCACGAGCGAGGACGCAACGAGTCGGGGGATGTTGACCGGCAAGGTGTTCGAGTACCTGGGAAGCGGTACGCCGATCCTCGCGCTCGCTCCTGAGGGTGAGGCCGAGGAGCTGCTCGATGCGTCCGGCGGCGGAACGACGGTGCGACCTTCGGATGCAGAAGGGATCGGCAGGGCGCTCGATGACTGGTGGCGTTCTGTGAAGCGTTCGGGTCGTGCTCCCTGGAAGTCCTCGGCGGCGGATGTCAACCGACTGCAGTTCTCTCGGCGAGCCCAGGCGGAGAGGCTCGCGTCGATCCTCGAGCGGGTCCGGCCGGTCGACGACTGAACCCGGGAAGGGCAACCTGGTCCGAGTTCGCCAGTTTAGCTTCCATCCCCGCGAGGGTGTTCTGGCACCGCCACTACGCTCGCGGCATCCTACCTCGCCCCGGCTCCGCGATTGATTTCCAGACCCGAGAGGGCTACGCTCTCTCGATACTCTTACGCCGTAACTCAAGGGATACCATGGCGAAACGCGACTATTACGAAGTTCTGGGAGTGGAGAAGGGGGCCGGTGCGGACGAGGTGAAGTCCGCGTATCGGAAGCTCGCCCTCAAGTATCACCCCGACCGGAATCCGGGGGACACGAGCGCCGAGGAGAAGTTCAAGGAAGCGACCGAGGCGTACGAAGTCCTCTCCGACCCGAAGAAGCGCCAGACCTACGACCAGTTCGGGCACGCCGGAGTGGACCCGAGCGCAGGTATGGGTGGCTTCGGTGGGGCCGAGGGGTTCGACCTCTCGGACGCGCTCCGCGCCTTCATGCGCGACTTCGGCGGCGGTGGGTTCGACATCTTCGGCGACATGGCCGGCCGCGGCCGCACCGTCGAACGCCGGGGTGGGGACCGCCAGATCCGTCTCGAGCTCGGCCTTTCCGAGATCGCGAAGGGCGTGAAGAAGAAGCTCCGCGTGAGCAAGATGGTCCGCTGCGGCAATTGCGCGGGCAAAGGCTCGAACTCCGGCTCGGGAAACGAGACCTGTCCGACCTGCCAGGGCGCGGGGCAGATCCGTCAGATCCAGCGCTCGTTCTTCGGGCAGATGGTGAACGTGACGACCTGCCGCACCTGTAACGGCGAAGGCGAGATCGTGAAGGATCCCTGCTCCGTCTGCGGCGGAGAAGGCCGGGTCAAGGGAAGCGAGACCGCGGAGGTCAAGATCCCCGCGGGCGTGATGGAAGGGAACTATCTCCGCCTGTCCGGGCTGGGGGACGCCGGGATCCGGAACGCCGAAGCGGGGGACCTCCTCGTCGTCATCACGGAGAAGGAGGACGACCGGTTCCGTCGCCACGGCGACGACCTCCTCCTCGAACTGCCGCTCCATCCCCATCAGATGGCGCTCGGCGGCAAGGTCGAGGTGGAGACGCTCGACGCGGTCGCGGCGCTCGAAGTGCCGCAGGGTTCCCAGAACGGGAAGGTGCTCCGGATGCGTGGCCTCGGGCTGCCCGGGCTCCACGGCAAGGGCACGGGAGACCTCCTGGTCCGTCTCCACGTCATCATTCCGACGAAGCTCTCCGGAGAGGAGAAGACCCTCTACGAGAAGCTCGCGCAGGCGACGGGGGAGAAGCCTCCCAAGCTCAGCAAAGGGTTCTTCGAGAAGGTGAAGGACGCGTTCACCGGGAGCTGAGTGGGATCGACGAGAGGTCGATCGAGCAGCTGCCGATCGATGCGCTGCCGACCGACATGCTGATGGTTGGTGGGTCGACGCAGAGCAGGACGATGGGTCATAGCAGGACGACGAGTAGTAAGACGACGAGCAGCAAGACGAGGACACGATGGAACTGACACCCGACGAGTCACGCGTACTCACGGAACTCACGGGAGACGAGATCGCGATGCCGGATCTCGTGGCCCGGGTCGGCGAAGACCAGGCCAAGGTCGCGGCCGCCTGCACTCTCCTCGCGGAGAAGGGGCTGGTGACCGTTCGCGAGGTTCCGTTCGTCGAGTTCGTCTTCAAGGGCGATCCGCTTCCGGAGGGCTGGACGCCGCCCCGGCAGCAGATCTTCGCGGCGCTCACGGACGCGGGCGAGCCCCTTCCGATGCAGGAAGTGGCCGCGCGGGCCGGACTCGAGCCGCAGGCGGTCGGGCAGAACCTCAAGGGTCTCCTTTCCTCGGGTGCGGTCGCCAAGCAGGGTGGAAACCTCGCGCTCACCGGAAAGCCGTTCGCCTGCCCGGAGACGGATGCGGTGCGGCTCCTCGTGCAGAAGGGCACTGCGCGTGAGTCCGAGCTGCTCGCCGACGGCGTGAACGTGGAAGCGCTCCGCGAGTTCGGCCCCGCCGCGCTCGGGAAGAAGGCGATCCTCGAACGCGAGAAGACGGACCGGTTCGTCCAGCTCACCGCCGCCGGCGAAGAACGGAAGGCGTCCGGGGTCGAGGCGGTTCGCGAGGTCAGCCAGATCACGCCCGAGCTCCTCGCGAGCGGGGAGTGGGAGTCGGTGAGGTTCAAGCCGTACGACATCCACCTCGAGACGGAGCCGTTCCGCACCGGCAAGAAGCATCCGCTCCAGCGTGTGCTCGAGTCGACCTGGCAGGCCTTCCTCGAGATGGGGTTCGAGGAGTCGGTGTCGTCCTACGTCGAGTCCGGATTCTGGGACTTCGACGCGCTCTTCCAACCACAGGACCATCCCGCGCGCGAGATGCAGGACACGTTCTACGTCGCGAAGCCGGGGAAGACTCCGCTTCCCGACGAGGAACTCGTTCGGCGCGTCCGCGAGACGCACGAGACCGGCGGTGACACGGGCTCCGTCGGTTGGCGGTACAAGTGGGATCCGGCCAAGGCGATGCAGAACGTCCTCCGCACCCACACTACCGCGACGACGGTGCGCGAAGTGGCGAAGAACCCGAAGGGGCCGCGCAAGGTATTCTCGATCGGACGCGTCTTCCGTCGCGAGACGATCGACTACAAGCACCTCCCGATCTTCTACCAGGTGGACGGGATCATCATCGACAAGGACGCGAGCTTCTCCACGCTCCTCGGCACGCTGGCCGCGTTCTACGAGCGGATGGGGTTCGAGAAGTTCTACTTCCGTCCCGGGTTCTTCCCGTACACCGAGCCGTCGGTCGAGGTGTTCATCTGGCACGAGGAGAAGCAGGACTGGTTCGAGATGGGCGGCTCCGGGATCTTCCGTCCCGAGGTGACCGAACCGCTCGGATGCACCGAGCCGGTGCTCGCCTGGGGACTCGGCCTCGACCGTCTCGCCATGCTGCTCCATGACCGGAGCGACATCCGCGATCTCTACCTTTCGGATCTCGACTGGCTGAGGGAGGAACCGCGATGCCGGTGATCGGAATCCCGACCGCGGAGCTGCGCCGCCGGATCGGAGAAGAAGTCGAAGGGGATAAGCTCCTCGAAGTGCTGGGAGACATGGGCTGCGACGTCGAGGGGCTTGCCACGCTCCGCCGCGTGCAGTGCGTCCGCTGCGGCTTCGTGATGGAGCTCGCGGGGAAGGAAGACACTCCGCCGACCTGTGGAAACTGCACGACCCCGCTCCGCGACGTCGATGGTGCCACTCGTGAGATGTCACCGATCGAAGTGGTACGGATGGAGCTCCTCGCGGTTCGTCCGGACATGTTCGACCCGGCCGGGCTCGCCCGCGCCATCCGCGGCGTCCTCGGAATCGAGACGGGGCCGATCGAGTATGCCTCGCACGACGTGGTGGCGAAGCTCACGGTCGACCCGTCCGTGCGCCGTGAGAAAAGCCTCCGGCCGCACATCGCATGCGCAGTGATCGAGAACGTCACGCTCGACGACGACTCGATCAAGCTGCTGATGAAGCTCCAGGAGAACCTGCACTGGGCTCTGGGTCGGAACCGGAAGCACGCTTCGATCGGCGTCTACGATCTCGACTCGCTGGGCGGCGAGACGGAGTTCGAGTACACGACGGAGCCTCCGGACTACCGGTTTGTCCCGCTCGGCGCGACCGGGAGCGAGCCCTGGACGCTCGAGCGGATCCTGGACGAGCACGCGAAGGGACGGGCCTACGCGAACCTACTCCAGGGTTTCGATCGCTACCCGATCCTCCGCAGCAAGTCCGGCCAGGTGCTCTCCATGCCGCCGATCATCAACAGCGAGGAGACCAAGGTCCACGGGAAGTCACGCCGCTTCTTCATCGACGTGACCGGTTCGGGCGCACGGATCGTCCAGAAGACGCTCGCCATTCTCGTGACCTCGATCCTCGAGTATCACAAGGACGCGAAGCTCGGCCTGGTCGAGATCCACGGAGCGACCGACGCGGGGGAGGTCGATGGTCCGACGACCACGCTCGTCACCCCGGACCTCTCGCCGCAGATCGCGCGGGTCGACTCGGAGCACACGGCGAAGCTCCTCGGCATTCCGATGACGACGGACGACCTGGACGAGCTGCTCCGGAAGATGCGTCACGGGATTTCGAAGCGGAACGGGACCGAGATCGAAGTGCAGGTGCCGGCCTATCGGAACGACATCCTGCACGAGCGTGACCTCATGGAGGACGCCGCGATCGCGTTCGGCTACCGGAACATCCCGCGCGCGCTCGTCCCGACGCTGACGGTAGGGAAGGAACTCCACAGCACGCGCGTCACGTCCGACCTGCGCGACGTCCTCGTCGGCATGGGGTACCTGGAGATCTTCACCATTGCGCTCACGAGCACGGAGCAGGGCGACGAACTCCTCGGCCTCGATCCGCATCCCCGCGCCGTCGTGCTCGACAATCCGATCAGCGCGGACCAGACCCAGCTCCGGACGTCGCTCCTGCCCGGCCTGCTCCAGACCTTCGCCCGGAACCGGCACAACGCGCTTCCGCAGCGGGTCTTCGAACTCGGTGAAGTCTCGTTCCTCTCGGACGAGGCGGAGACCGGCGCGCACGAGCGCCACTACGTTGCGTTCGGCACGATCGCGCCCAAGGTCGGTTTCGCCGAGATCCGGGCCGAGGCGGAGGCGTTCGCGCGCGAGGTTCGGGTCGAGTTCCGGCTCGAACGGGCCGAAGTTCCGTTCCTCGTGCCGGGCCGCGCCGCGTTCCTCGTCGGGAAGGACGGCGGACCGGTCGGGATCTTCGGAGAAGTCCATCCGCGAACGCTCGCGCGTCTCGGCCTCCAGAATCCGGCGGTGATGTTCGAGATGGTGGTTCCGACCGAGACGGGAACTCCGCCGTATCTCGCGCTCGGGCAGCTGCCACTCCAGAAGTAGCCGCGATCTTGCCCGAATCGAAGTGGGCCATCTGATCGGTCGCGTCGGCCGCTGTGGTCGTACCGGTCGCTCCGGGCGCCCCGAGGTTGCCTCGGGGTGCGCCGGGGCCGGGAGGAACATCTGTGTTTTCGCGTGACGACCTCATCGAACTGCAGAGGCAGGGCGTGACGCCGGAGGCGGCGGAGCATCAGCTCGAGCTGATCCGTCGCGGCTTCCCGCGGATCGTGTTGGAGCGCCCGTGCACGGCCGGAGACGGTCTTCTCCAGCTCGACGCGGACGGACGGCAGGCGTGTCTCCTGGCCTTCGATCGTGCCCGGGACGAAGGGCGGATCTCGAAGTTCGTGCCCGCGTCGGGCGCGGCGACGCGGATGTTCCAGGCGCTCCTCTCCGCTCACGGCTCCGGACTCGAGCTGACGATCGAGCGGCTCGAAGCGATCGCGGAGTCGGAAACCGCGGACGAAGCAGTCGACCCGGACGAAGCACGTCTCGTCTCCCGTTTCTTCCGCGCGATCGAGGAGTTTCCGTTCACGACGGCGTTGCGCGACGTCCTCCTGCCGGGCGCGGCTACGGACGGCGCCCGGACGCTGACGCAACTCGTGGCCCAGGGGCGCGGCCGGTGGATCCTCGAGACCGTGCTCCGTGAGCCCGGACTCGGATTCGCGTCGCTGCCCAAAGGCCTCATCCCGTTCCATCTCTACTCGGACGGTCCGAGGACTCCGTTTGCCGAGCACGTAGCGGAGAGTCACGAACTCCTGGGCGAGGGCGGTGCTCCGATCCGGCTCCACTTCACGGTCCCTCCGGGGTTCGAGGAACGGATCCGTACGCATCTCGTGGAAGCGACGCAGGAGTTCCCGGACACGACGTTCGTGATCGATCTCTCGATCCAGTCGCCCTCCACCGACACGCTGGCGGCGGATCCCAGCGGCGAACCGTTCCGCAGCACGGACGGTCGGCTCGTGTTCCGACCGGGCGGGCACGGTGCGCTGCTCACGAACCTGGGAGAACTCGGGGGCGACCTCGTCCTCGTCAAGAACATCGACAACATCGCGCGGCGGTCCTATCGGCGTCGCCAGCATCACTTCCGGAAGGTTCTGGCCGGGCTCGTCGTCCGTCTCGAGGAGCAGGTGGCGGAGTGGCGTTCCTCACTCGCGTCGATCGAGCAGGCGCTCGACTCGGCGGGTCGCGATGCCGTGATCGGCGACGCCGGCGGCTCCGCCGGATCCGGCGAGGCCAGCCGGTCGGAACGGGCTGGATCCGCTCCGGATGAGTTCGCCGCTCGTCTCGCGGAGATCGAAACCGCCTACGCGTCGACGTTCTGCCGCACGGTCCCGTCGGGCGAGACGGGCCCTCGGAATCGGATCCAGACGTTGCGGGATCTTCTCGACCGGCCGATCCGTGTTTGTGGAATGGTACGGAACGAAGGTGAGCCCGGGGGCGGGCCGTTCTGGGTGCGTCATCCGGATGGGAGTCTCGACATCCAGATCGTCGAACTCTCGCAGGTCGATCGGAACGATCCGTCCCAGCGCGAAGCGGTGGAGAAGGCGACCCACTTCAACCCGGTGGATCTCACCGTTTCCCTCCGGAACGCGGAGGGCGAGCCGTACGAACTCTCCCGTTTCGTCGACGAGGAGACCGGGATCGTCGCGAACAAGTCGGATGGGGGACGGCCCCTTTCCGCCCTCGAGCTCCCGGGCCTCTGGAACGGCTCGATGGCCGCCTGGAACACCGTGTTCCTCGAGATTCCGATCGAGACCTTCACGCCCGTGAAGACGATTCTCGACCTCCAACGGGATCCACACCGCGGGGCCGACGCCTGAGCGGAAGAGTTTGCCTAGTCTCTTCGCCGGTTCGGCCTGCGGAAACGGGAACCGGGCGTCGATACCCCAAAGGTACAGCTATGGAAGTCTTTGTGGCACGACAGCCGATCCTCGATCGGCAGATGGAGATCTTCGGGTACGAACTCCTCTTCCGGAGTGCGGCGGTCGACGCGTACGACGGCCTCGACCCGGACCAGGCGTCCTCGTCGATCATCATGAACAGGTCTCTCCTCCTGGACTTCCAGGAGCTGACCCAGGAGCCGTGCCGCGTTCGTCAACGTGACCCGTCAGGCTCTGGTCCGGCGGATCGTCGAAGTGCTGCCGACGGACACCACCATCGTCGAGATCCTGGAGACGGTGGAGCCGGACGAGGAGGTCCTCGGGCCTGTCGAGCTGAAGGAGAAGGGGTTCCGGATCGCGCTGGACGACTTCGTCTACTCGCCAGCCTGGGACGACATCCTCTCCACCACGGACATCGTCAAGGTCGACTTCCTCGACGACTCGGGAGACGCGTCAGGCGCTGGCCGGTCACATCCCGGACGGCGTTACCCTCCTCGCGGAGAAGCTCGAGACGCCGGATCTCTTCGATGAGGCACTGGAGGACGGGTACACGCTCTTCCAGGGATACTTCTTCCAGAAGCCGCTCCTCCTCAGGAAGCGTTCGATCCCGGAGAATCAGGCGTTCTACGCGGAGGCTCCTGCAGGAACTCCAATCTCGTGAGGCTCGACATCGCCCGGCTGGTCAGGTGATCAAGCGGGACCCTTCGCTCACGTACAAGTTCCTCGCTTCATCAGCCGCCCGACGTTCGGATGGCGGCGTCAGATCGAGGACCTGGAGCGACTGATCTTCCTCGTCGGCGAGGCGAGATCCAGGAAGTGGATGACGCTCCCTCGTCATGGCGTCCCTGGCACCAGGAAAGCCGCTCGCGCTGCTCCAGAACGCGAGCATCCGGGCGCGCATGTGCGAACTGCTCGCGCCGCTCGCCGGCATGAAGCAGCGGGCGATGGCGGCGTTCCTCGTGGGCATGTTCTCGCAGATCGATGCGTTCACGGATCAGCCGATGACCGAAGCGCTCGACCTCCTGCCGCTCGAGACGTCCGTGCGGGAGGCGCTCCTCGGTGCGGACAACGACCTCCGCAGCCTGCTCGACGTGGTCTGCGCCTACGAAAGAGGGGCCTGGCAGGAAATGCAGGTCGCGGCCCAGGCGATCGGCATCGGCGTCGCGGACGTCCCAGCGCAGTACGTGCTCGCCGTGCGTTGGGCGACGCGTGGAAACGCGACGGATCTCGTCGAGTAGCGGCTCAATCGGAGCGCGGAAGGATCGCCGACGTGGCCCGACGTTCGCGGCCTCGGTCTCCTTTTCCACCTGGACTCGAGCGGCGTCCGGCGGTCAGGCCTCGTCGCCGAAGCCGACGAGACGGACTTCCAGTTCGAGGTCGATCCCCAACTCTTCCGTGCGCGGCTTCGCACGAGGTCGATGAGGGCGCAGACGTCCCGCGCCGAAGCCCGATCCCGGTTGACGATGTAGTTGCCGTGAACGCACGAGATCTCGGCGCCGCCCACCGCGGTGCCCTTGAGGCCGAGCGACTCGACGATCCGGCCTGCGAAGTCTCCAGGCGGGTTCTTGAAGACGGACCCACAGGAGAGGCCCGTCGGACTGGTGCTTTCGACGCACCCGGATCGCGTCCATCCGCCCCAGGATCGCCTCGGGTGATTCGGCGTGGAGGTTCAGGGTCGCCCCGAGGACGAAGGCGGTCGCGGTGCCGTCGGTCTTGAACCGGCTGGTTCGGTAGGCGAACGCGCACTCGTCGTTCGCGTAGGTCTGGACCTCCCGCTTCGTGGGGTCGAAGACTTCGACCTCGGCGACGATCCGGGCCATCTCACCGCCATACGCGCCTGCGTTGCCGACGTGGCTCCACCCACAGTTGCCGGGAATGCCTCCGCCCACTCGAGGCCAGCCCAGCCGTCGCGCGCGATCTGCCGGGCGAGGCGGGCGAGAGGCGTGCGTGCGCCGACGCGCGCAGGGACAGCTTCTCGCCGTCGACTCCGCACCTCGTTCCGGTCCATGTACCGGTCGGCGAGGCCTCGATACCCGTCGTCGTGAACCAGCATGTTGCTCGCGCCGCCGAAGGCCGAGGAGGGGGATCCCGTGCTCCGCCGCGAACTCATAGCAGGCCGCAGCTGTTCGGGTGTCTCCGGCTCGGCGTAGTAGTCGGCAGAGACCGCCGATCCCGCCACGTCGTGAGCATGGCGAGGGTTGATCCGTTTCGATCGGCGGACACGGTTCGGGGGTGATGGAACGAGTGATCAAGCAGTGCAGGTCCTCGGTGGCGGCCGAATGATTGTCGGTCTGGAGTTGGGAGTCCCTCGGGCCCGTGCTCTCGCCGGTTCGGGATCTTCCTACTGGACGGCCGGAAGGCGTCTGGCAGAATCGAACTCGGCCGCACTGCAGCCTAGGATATCCGGCGTTTCGGAGGATTGCGAGGTAGAGATGGACACCCCGTCGTTGCGAAGCGTGCGAACGGCTCTGGGAGAGCATCCGGCGATCAGGCGAAGGCGAAGCACAGAACGGATTCCATCCGGCGTTCCAGATGCGCGGCTTCCCCGGGCCGGCCGTCCGGGTCGCGATTGGCGCGGTGGCACGAAGAGGCCCCCGCGAAGCAGGCGAAGGGGGATGGAGAGTCGGATCCCGTTCCGACCCAGGCGGGGATCGACTACCTCCGGCGCTTCTTCGGCGAAGGGAAGGGCCTCACGAATCTCGTCTACTTCGTGGACGCCGCGCAGGTCCTGGACGAGATCGGCACCGTCCAGAGCAGGTGGATCGCGGAGTACGGCCTCGGCGAGAAGGGCTCGCCGCGCTACGTGTCGGGGCGCGTCGCCCTGACATTCCTCCAGCACGAGGGCGCGTGGGCCCTCCGTGGGTGGCTCGGGAGTCGCGGCCAGCACCATGCGGTCGAGGGCTCGCACCGGACCGAGGACGTGCAGGCCATTCGCGAGCAGATCCTCCGCGTGTTCGAGGCCTACCGGCAGAAGGACATCGCGATGCTCCGCCGGACCCATACGGCGGACTGGCGCGGGTTCACGCTTTCGTCCCCGTCGATCGGGCGCGGCATCGACGCGTACATCCAGGCCGCGGAGGCGCGGTCGGATCGACGCAGTTCGAGGAGTATCAGATCCTGGACCTCGCTCCGGTCTTCTACGGGGACGTCGCCATCGTGCCCTACGTGGCGCGGATCGCGGGGAAGAACCGTCAGGGGCGGACGGAGGCCTATCGTTTGCGCGTCCTCGACGTCTACTTGCGGGAGCCGATGGGTTGGAATCAGGTCGCGGCGAACACGAGCCCTGCATCCGGAAGAGCTGATCGGCGGGTGATCAACCGACGGGGGACCGTGCTTTCGGTCGATGAGTTGTCGGAGAGCTTCGGACGCGGCCGGTGGATCGCCGGGTGGACGGCGCAGATCGGCGCGCGGGGAGAAGTGGTGCCGGAGGTGGGACTCGAACCCACACGAGATCAACTCCCACCGGATTTTGAGTCCGGCGTGTCTACCAATTCCACCACTCCGGCTGAAGTGCGCACTGTAGCGCCTTTCCTTTTCCGATCGAAGTAGCAATTGACCGGGAGGGTCTAGAGTTTGGATAATCTTCCTGCTCCCGGGGCTATAGCTCAGTTGGAGGAAGCCCGCATGGCGGTCATGAGGTCATCGGTTCGATCCCGACTAGCTCTCCACATGGGACGGCTCCCGGAGCCTTCCCGAACTCGAAACCCGCGGCCCTCCGGCTGCGGGTTTTTTCGTGGGCAGAACCGGGCTCAGGCTTCTCCCGTAACCACATACGGGAATTTCCTAGCTGACGGGACGAGGTCCGGACAGGCACCATACCCGCATGGCTTCCCCGTCACAGATTGGCGTCCTCCTCTGCAATCTCCCGGCACGCCCGACGCGCCCACCGCAGAGGCTCTCCTTGTACCTCCGGGAATTCCTGGGGGATCGCAGGTCGTGGAACTGCGCCGCTGGCAATGGCTTCGGTTCTCCATGGGTTCATCCTCCGTTCCGTCCGAAGAAGTCGGCGAAGCTCTATGATCCATCTGGACGGATCAGGGTTCGCCGCTCCCTCGTCCTCTCCCAGAAGCTCACGGACCGCGTGGCGGCTGGGTTGGGCCGGGGCGTCCAGGTCGCGCTCGGTATGCGATACGGGAACCCGTCCATCGGCTCCGCTCTCGAGAAGCTCAAGGCAGCGGGATGCAGCCCGGATCCTCGTCGTCCTCTCTATCCCCAGTACTCGGCCACCACGGCCGGGTCGACCTTCGGCATAGGCTGGCGAGACTCCTCACCTGGAGGGTGGTGCCGGAGATACGGACCCTGAGGGAGTACGGGACGGAGGACGGCTACATCGACACACTCGCCGCCTCCGTTCGCGAGCGCTGGACCCGCAGAGGAGCCCGAGAGGCTCCTTCTCTCCTTTCATGGGATCCCGAAGCGGTACTACGACAACGGCGATCCTTATCCGGACCAGTGCCGGGAGACGGCCCGTCTCCTCCGCGAGAAGCTCGGCCTCGACGAGGAGCGGTGTCTCACGAGCTTCCAGTCCGTCTTCGGCCGCGAGGAGTGGGTGAAGCCCGCTACGGACGCGACGGTGGAGCAGCTCGCGCGGAACGGCGTCAAGTCGCTCGACGTGATGTGTCCCGGATTCTCGGTCGACTGTCTCGAGACGCTCGAGGAGATCGACGGACAGAACCGGGAGATCTTCCTCGAGCACGGCGGGGAACGGTTTCGCTACATCCCTTGTCTCAACGACCGGGAAGACCACGCCCGGATGCTCACGGAGCTCGTCGCTCGGAGTCTCCAGGGTTGGCTCGAACCGGAGTCGGCTGTGATGCGCAGCCTCGGAGGATCCTGATCCATGGCCATGGAGCGGATCGGTTTGGTCGGTGTGTCGACACGGCGGGCGGGGCCGGGAACGCTGCAGGCGTTCACGATCCCGAAGGAAGAGCAGGCGGATCGTCTGCCCGAACTGCGTCGCGCACTCGGCGCCAAGGAGATGATCTACCTCGCGACCTGTAACCGGGTCGAGGTGGCGTTCCACGCGGAAGAGGACATTCCGATCGCGCAGTTCCGTCCCCGCATCTTCGAGCTCCTGCAGGGGCGGTCGCCCCAGCCTGGGGAGTCGGAGCGCGCGCTCCGGATCTGGGCGGGGGAGGGTGCGGTCGAGCACATGTTCCTGGTCGCGTCCGGGCTCGACTCGGCCCAGGTGGGGGAACGCGAGATCCGCACGCAGATGCGGGACGCGCAGAAGAAGGCCCGGGAGCTCGGACTCTCGTCGTCCCTCCTCGACTTCCTCATGAGCGAAGCGCTCAAGGTCTCGGCCGAAGTCCACCGGTCCGTCAATGCGAACCGGAGCCCGACGTCGCTCGCGGACGTCGCGACGGAGAAGCTGCTCGAACGCCACGCGAAGTCTCCCGGCCCGGTCGCGCTCGTCGGCGTGTCGCCCATGACGCGGATCTGCGCGCGTTCGCTCACCCGCGCGGGCGTGCCCGTGATCGTGGTCAACCGGACGAAGGAGCGCGCGGACGAACTGGTCGCGGAGGTGGGAGGCGAGAGTCGCTCGCTCGCGGAGTTCCTCGAGGCGCCGGACGGCGTCGAGGCGGTTCTCCTGGCGACGGGAAGTCCCGAGCCGGTGCTGAAGCGACCGACGCTCGAGCGCCTCGCGGCGCGCGTGCCGAGCGGAGTCGCGCCGCTCCTCATCGACATGGCGATTCCGCCGGACGTCGATCCCGAGGCGGCCCGCGAGGTCGGCCTTCCGCGGATGACGATGGATGAGATCACGCAGACGGCGGAAGCGTCGCGGCAGAGCCGTCTCCTCGATCTCGCGCCGGCGCGGGAGATCGTCGACGAAGGGCTCGCCACGGTGCGGACGCAGCTCGCCGACAAGATCGTCGGGCCGGTCATCGCGAAGATCACGCAGCGCTATCGCGACACCGCGAACGAGGGGGTCGAACGGCTCTTCCGGAAGGAGCTGAAGAATCTCGGCGAAGAGGAGCGGGAGGCCGTGCGCCGTTGGGCCGAAGTGCTGGCCAAGCGGTTCGCGCACGTGCCTGTCCTCGGTCTGCGCGGGCTGGCCGAGGAGCTCGGCGCGGGCGCCGTGCGTACGTTCCTCGAGGCGACGCACGAGGATCTCTACGTCGAGCCGGTGTTCGATGGTCTCGAGTCGATCACCGAGATGGAAGGGGTGGAGTCATGAGTGAGGAGAGAGGCGGAGGCGCGAAGATGACCGAAGCTGGGGCCAAGTCGACCGAACTGTTCGAGCGGGCGAAGAAGGTCATACCTGGCGGCGTGAACTCGCCCGTACGCGCGTTTCGTGCGGTGGGTGGCGTGCCGTTCTTCATCAAGGAGGCCAAGGGCGCCTACCTCACGGACGAGGACGGGAACCGCTACGTCGACTTCGTGAACTCATGGGGCCCGCTCATCCTCGGCCATGCGAACGACGAGCTGATCGGAGTGATCCAGAACGCCGTGACGAAGGGAACGAGCTACGGCGCTCCCTGTCGGGCGGAGGTGGAGCTCGCGGAGAAGATCGTCGAGTGGTACCCGGGCCTGGAACAGGTCCGCTGCGTGTCGTCCGGTACGGAGGCGGTGATGAGTGCGATCCGTCTCGCCCGCGGCGCGACGGGCCGGGACCTCATCGTCAAGTTCTCCGGCTGCTATCACGGACACGCGGACCATCTCCTCGTCGCGGCCGGCAGCGGCCTCGTCACGTTCGGCGAACCCTCCTCGGCCGGCGTGCCGGCTCCGTTCGCGTCCCTCACGCGCGTCCTTCCGCTCGATGACGAAGGGAAGGTGGAAGAGCTCTTCCAGCGCGAGGGGAGTGAGATCGCGGCCGTCATCCTGGAACCGATGCCGGCGAACAACGGACTCCTCCTTCAGCGCCAGGAGTTCCTCCAGAAGCTCCGCGATCTCACGAAGGCGCACGGCGCGCTCCTCATCTTCGACGAAGTGATCAGTGGGTTCCGGATCGCGAAGGGCGGCGCCGCCGAGCGGTTCGGCATCACGCCCGATCTCGCCACGTTCGGAAAGGTGATCGGCGGCGGCATGCCGGTGGGCGCGTTCGGCGGACGGCGCGAACTCATGAAGAACCTCGCGCCGGAAGGCAAGGTCTATCAGGCGGGGACGCTCTCCGGAAACCCGGTCGCGATGGCGGCGGGCCTCGAGACGATGCGGATCCTCGAGCGCGAGAACGCCTGGGCCCGTTTCGAGGAGTTGGGAGCGCGGTTCGAAACGCTCATGAAGCCGATCATGGAGCGGGCGCCGATTCCCGTGGAGATGGTGCGGGTGGGCTCCGCCTTCTGGCTGAGCCTCCAGGAAGGCGAGCCTCCTCGCACCGCCGAATGCATCGATCCCAAGGCGGCGGAGTACTACCGTCCGATCTTCCACCAGCTGCGGACGAAGGGGTACTCGATCGCTCCGTCGGCCTATGAGGTCGGGTTCCTTTCCCTGGCGCACACCACGGAGCACATCGACGGGCTCGCGGCCGCGTTGGGCGAGGCGTTCCAGGTCGCGGCGTCTGAGGTCCCGGGAGCAAACGGCTGATGAAAGCGGCGCTTCTCTGGAGCCGCACCCGTGCGCTCCAGATCTGCATGTTCCTCCTCCTCGTCATCTGCTTCGCGCAGGTGCTCTGGTGGTTCGCGGACCAACGGATGTTCACCGCCGAGGTGAGGGAGGACGCGCTCGCCCACTACCAGGTGGACGTGCAGGCGGCCGCGGAACTCCTCGCGACGGGGACGTCGGCCGCGGAGATCGAGATGCGCTTTCCGCACCTCGACGTCACCCTGGATCGGGCCGTCGTCGATCCGGCCATCGTGGAGGGGCTGAACCACGCCGAGCGCCAGCGCGTGCGGCGCTATGCCTGGGAAGGCGGGTTCTTCCTCGCCGTGCTCGCCATGGCGATGTGGATCCTCTGGCAGACGATCCGGCGGGAGGCGGACCTGAGGCTCCGGCAGCAGAACTTCATCGCCGCCGTTTCGCACGAGCTCAAGAGCCCGCTCGCGAGCCTTCGTCTCACGGCCGAGACGATGTCGCTCCGGGGTCCGGCCGATCCCGAGCGGCGGGCCACGCTCGTCGCGCGGATCCTCTCCGATACCGAGCGGCTCGACGACATGATCCACAAGCTGCTCGACGCCTCCCGTCTCGAACGCGGCAAGATCGAACTCCACCCCGAGCCGGTCGCGCTGGGACACATCGTGTCCGAGTCGACGCGGGAGCTGAAGGAGCGTGCTTCGGAGCGGAAGGTGGAAATCGAGATCGACGTTCCGCACGACCTCGAGGTCCTCGCGGATCCGGTCGCGGCCCGCACCGTCGTGCGCAACCTGCTCGAGAACGCGATCCAGGCGACCGCGGCCGGCGGGGGAGGGCGCGTCACGCTCCATGCGCACCGTACGCCGGACGGCGTCCATCTCGAAGTGAAGGACACCGGAATCGGCTTTCCTCCGGGCGAAGCGAAGCGGATCTTCGACAAGTTCTACCGGCCCGGCGACGAGATGCGCCGTCAGGTGCGCACCGCGGGCACCGGGCTCGGGCTCTACATCGTCGAGAAGCTGATGTCGGGACGGGTGCGGGCGATGAGTCTGGGCCCGGGACAGGGAGCCACCTTCGACGTCTGGTGGCCGGAGGCGAGTGAGGATGTCTGACCCGAACATGGAACGGACCGGGGCGCCCGCGTCCGGCGCACGGATCCTGGTCGTCGAAGACGAGAGACATCTGGCCGAGGGGATCTGCGAGAACCTGGTCGCGGAAGGGTACCGCGCCGAGTCGACCGGCGAAGGCGAGGTCGCGCTCCAGTGGATCCTGGCCAACGAATACGATCTCGTCCTCCTCGACGTGATGTTGCTCGGGATGGACGGCTACACCGTCTGCGAGGAGGTGCGGAAGGCCGGCAAGCAGACGCCGATCCTCTTCCTCACGGCGAAAGGATCGGTCGACGACCGGATCCGCGGGCTCGGTGCCGGCGGCGACGACTATCTGACCAAGCCGTTCCATCTCCGCGAACTACTCGCGCGCGTCCAGACGATCCTCCGGCGCTGGGACTGGTACGGTCAGGAGGCGGGGAACGCGACGCTCGTCCGGTTCGGCGAGAACGAGATCGACCTTCGCGCCTTCCGAGGTACGGCCTGGGACGGGCAGGCGCATGAGTTGACCCAGAAAGAAGCGATGGTGGTGAAGGCGCTCCTCGAGGCCAAGGGCGAGGTCGTCTCGCGCGACGATCTCCTCGAGAAGGTCTGGGGCTACGAGGTCTATCCCTCCACCCGCACGATCGACACGCTGCTCCAGCGTATCCGCAAGAAGTTCGAACGCGATCCCGACGCCCCCGTCTACTTCCTCACGGTCCGAGGGGTCGGGTACCGCTTCCTACCGGAAGGGAACGAGTCATGAAGCAAGTCCTGCGTATCGGCACTCGAGGATCCGACCTCGCCCTCTGGCAGGCCCGGCACGTCCAGGCGCGTCTTCGCGCCCTCCCCGGTGCGCCCGAAGTCGAGATCCAGGTGATCAAGACGGAAGGGGACCGGATCCAGGACGTCCCGCTCTCGCAGGTCGCGGGAAAGGCGTTCTTCACGAAGGAGATCGAGGCCGCTCTGCTGGATGAGTCGGTCGATCTCGCCGTGCACAGCCTCAAGGATCTCGCCACGATGCAGCCCGAAGGGCTGGACGTCGCGGCCGTGCTGGAGCGGGAGGATCCGCGCGACGCGCTCCTCACCACGCTGGACGTCGACGGCCTGGACGGACTTCCGAAGGGCGCGCGCGTCGGTACGAGCAGCCTCCGTCGGCGGGCTCTCCTCCTGCGCTGGCGTCCCGACCTCGAACTGATGGAACTCCGCGGTAACGTCCCGACCCGGATCGAGAAGATGGAACGTGGGGAGTACGACGCGATCGTGCTCGCCGCGGCCGGCGTCAAGCGGCTCGGACTCGGCGACAAGATCCGCGCGTTCCTCCCGATGGACCGTGTCGTGCCGGCCGTTTCGCAAGGGGCCATGGCGGTGCAGATCCGAATGGCGGACGAAGAGACCGCACAGTGGGTCCGTCAGCTCGATCACGAGGAGACGCACGTTGCGGTGACGGCGGAGCGCGCGCTCCTCCGCCGGCTCGAAGGTGGGTGCCAGGTTCCGGTCGGTGGACACGCCGTGCGGAAGGGAGACACGCTCCTCCTCACCGGTGTCGTCTGCGCACTCGATGGAACGCGATCGGTCGAGGGCGAGCGTGAGGGAACTCCTGGAGACGCGGCGGCGCTCGGTCTGGCTCTCGCGGAGGAGCTGCTCGCGAACGGTGCCGGCGAGATCCTCGGTGCGATCCGGCTCCCGGGGACGGAGTAGCGGAGTCGATGCAGGTGGCCGAGCGGACAGAGAGCCTGGCGGGACGTGTGGTCGTCGTGACGCGCGACGAAGGAGTGGATGGGCCGCTCACTTCGGAGCTCACCCGACGCGGCGCGACTGTGCTCTCCTGGCCCACGGTGCGGATCGTTCCGCCCACGGACCTCGCCCCGCTCGACGACGCCGTCACGCAGATCGAGTCGTACGACTGGATCGCGCTCACGAGCGCGCGTGCGTTCGATGCGCTGCTCGGCAGATGGCAGACACTCCGTTCCGACGCACTTCCGGATCGTGTACGAGTTGCCGCGGTCGGGACCGGAACGGCGCGGGTCGTCCGCGAAGCCGGATGGCCGGTGCACCTCGAGCCGGAGGAACATTCGTCCGTCGCTCTCGTCCGCGCGCTGCGTGACGAGGGGATGGACGGGCTCCGCGTCCTCTTCCCGGCGAGCTCCCTGGCCGGGCGCACGCTCGTCCAGGGGCTGGCCGAACTCGGCGCCATCGTGGAAGAAGTCGTGGCGTATCGAACGGAGTCAGTGGCCCTCGCGCCGGAGGCGGAAGCGCTCGTCAGGGCGACGATGACCGAAGACGGCCCGGGCCCCCATGCGGCGGTGGGCCCCCGAACCGGCCGGATCGACGCGGTATGCTTCGCCAGTCCATCCGCCGTAGAGTCGTGGCTCCGCACGTTCGGCACGGAAGGGTGCTCGCGCCTCGGGGACGCGTTGATCGTCGCCGCGATCGGTGCGACGACCGCGGCGGCAGTGAAGGGGGCGGGGATCCTGGACCCGGTGGTCGCCGAGGAGAGCACGTTCGTGGGGCTCGCCGAGGCGCTGGAGACGGCGCTCGCGGGACGGCCGTGAGCGCAGAGGCGTCGGTGCCCGGAACGAACGCGTCCGGACGAGAGATGAGGAGTGATCGTGTCCGGAGCGAAGGCGTCCGGACCGAGAGACGAAGATGGATCGTGTCCGGAGCAAGGGCGTCCGGATCGAGAGACGAGGAGACGAGACGATGAGCAGTGGATTCCCGGACCGGAGAATGCGGCGCCTGAGGCGGACCGAGGTCTGGCGGAAGATGGTGGCCGAGACCCGTCTCGCTCCCGAAGACTTCGTCTATCCGATGTTCGCGGTGGAGGGGAAGGGCGTACGGAACGACGTGCGCAGCATGCCCGGCGTGCAGCAGCTCTCCGTCGACTGTCTGATCGACGCGGCCGGCGCGGCGCACGCCGCGGGAGTGCCGTCCGTCATCCTCTTCGGCATCCCGTCCGAGAAGGACGCGCACGGGAGTCACGGCTACGATCCGGACGGAATCGTCCCCAAGGCGATCCGCGCGCTCAAGGAGCAGATCCCGTCGCTCAACGTGTGGGCCGACGTCTGCCTCTGCGAGTACACGGCGCACGGGCACTGCGGGCTTCTCACGGCGGAGGGCGAGGTCGACAACGACACGACTCTGCCGCTCCTCGCCAGGGCCGCGCGCGTCTACGCCGAGGCGGGCGCGGACGCAGTCGCGCCGAGCGACATGATGGACGGCCGCGTGCGTGCGATCCGCGAGGAGCTGGACGGGGCGGGACTCGGCCACGTGCCGATCGTCTCCTACGCCGCGAAGTACGCGTCCGCCTTCTACGGCCCGTTCCGGGACGCCGCCGAGTCGACCCCGTCGTTCGGGGATCGTCGCGGCTACCAGATGGATCCGCCCAACGCCCGCGAGGCGCTCGCGGAAGTCGCGCTCGACATCGAAGAGGGTGCGGACATGGTGATGGTGAAGCCGGCGGGCCCGTACCTCGACATCATCCGCGCCGTGCGGGAGAGTGTCTCCGTGCCCGTGTCCGCCTATCAGGTGTCGGGTGAGTTCAGCATGATCCACGCGGCGGCGCAGAACGGTTGGCTCGACCTCCGCCGCGCCGCGCTCGAGTCCCTCATCGGCATCCGTCGCGCCGGTGCCGACCTCATCCTGACGTACTTCGCCAAGGAAGCCGCCGAGTGGCTCAAGGAGGGTTGATGTCCGGCAACTTGCCATTCCTCGCGGCCTGCCGCCGCGAACCGACTCCGCACACGCCGATCTGGATCATGCGGCAGGCGGGACGCTACCTAGAGGAGTACCGCGCCGTTCGCGAGAAGGTCGACTTCCTCACGCTGACGAAGACACCAGAGCTCGCGGCCGAGGTGACGCTCCAACCGATCCGCCGGTTCGCGCTCGATGCGTCGATCCTCTTCAGCGACATCATGACTCCGGTGGAAGGGATGGGAATCGAACTCGACTTCGATCCCGGCCCGGTCATCACGAACCCGATCCGTAGCCAGGCGCAGGTCGACGCCCTGCGCGTGCCCGATCCGGAAGAGGACGTCCCGTTCGTGATGGAGACGATCCGGATCCTCCGGCGCGAACTCCCCGCGCACGTGCCGCTCATCGGATTCGGCGGCGCGCCGTTCACGCTCTTCTGCTACGCGGTGGAAGGGAAGGGCTCGAAGACCTTCTCGACCGCGAAGTCGTTCCTCTACGGGGAGCCGGAGGCTTCCCACGCGCTCCTCGGCAAGCTCGGCGACATGGTCGGCGCGTACCTCGAAGCACAGGCCAAGGCCGGCGCGCAGGCGCTCATGGTCTTCGACTCCTGGGCCGGCCTCCTCGGCCCAGGGGACTATCGCCGGTTCGCACTTCCGGCTCTCGAACGGGTGATGGCGCGGATCGTCCCGCTCGGGCTTCCGATCATCTACTTCCCGAATCAGGGCTCGACCCTTCTGGAGTCGGTGCGGACCCTCCCGGTGGACGTGGTCGGCATCGACTGGCGCCTGCCTCTTTCCGAGGCGAGGCGGATCCTGGGACCGGAGAAGGCCGTTCAGGGTAACCTCGACCCGGCGGCGCTCTTTGCGCCGCCGTCCGAGCTGCTCCGCCTCGCCGGCGAAGTGCTGGACGAAGCGGGACCCGCTCCCGGACATATCTTCAACCTCGGCCACGGCATCGAACGTACGACCGACCCGGACCAGGTCGCTCGTCTCGTCGACTTCGTGCACGAGGAGAGCGCACGGAGGAAGAACCGATGAGCGCCGGCCGCTACACACTCGACATCGAGACCCTGCAGAAGTTCGACCGCCCCGGACCGCGGTACACCTCGTACCCGACCGCGGTCGAGTTCCACGAGGGTGTGGGGGACGAGCACTACCGGACGGCCCTGGCCGATGTGAACGAGACGCCCGACGGCTCGCTCGCGGCCTATATCCACCTACCGTTCTGTGAGGAACGCTGCACGTTCTGCGGCTGCCACGTCATCGCGACGCAGCACCGCGAGGTCGCAGACAAGTACCTCGACTACCTCGACATCGAGATCGGCCGCGTCGCGGAGCTCCTTCCCGATCGCCGCGGACTCGCCCAGGTCCACCTCGGGGGAGGCACGCCGACCTATCTCACACCGCCTCAGCTCGAGCGGCTCTGGAAGACGCTGACGAGCCGCTTCCACCTGCTCGATGGCGCGGAGGTCGCGATCGAAGTCGACCCGCGCGTCACGAAGCTGGAGCACCTCGATACGCTGGGGAACCTCGGATTCAACCGACTCTCGATGGGCGTCCAGGATTTCACCGAGAACGTCCAGGATGCGATCGGACGTCACCAGTCGTACGAACAGACGCAGCAGGTGCTGGAACACGCGCGCAAGGTCGGCTTCCACGAGGGGATCAACATCGACCTCGTCTACGGACTCCCGCGGCAGACCGAAGAGACGTTCCTCGACGGGCTCGCGAAGGTGTCTTCGCTCCGTCCGGACCGGCTCGCGGTCTACTCGTTCGCCTACGTTCCGTGGATCCGCGGCAACCAGCGGAAGATCGACACGGCCGACCTTCCGAACGCGGACCTCAAGCTCCGTCTCTACCTGGCCGCGCTCCAGCACTTCATCGACCAGGGTTACGACCCGATCGGCATGGACCATTTCGCCCTGCCGGACGACGAACTCGCAGTCGCGCAGAGAGAGGGACGGCTGGCCCGGAACTTCATGGGCTACACGGTGAAGCCGGCCAACGCGAACCTCGGGTTCGGCGTCTCGTCGATCGGCGACATCCCCGCCGGATACTTCCAGAACATGAAGAAGCTCTCGACCTACTACGAACGGATCGACCAGGGCGGGCTCCCGATCGAGAAGGGGATCCTCCTCTCGGACGACGACCGGCTCCGCCGCTGGGTCATCACGCAGGTGATGTGCAACTTCCAGGTGAAGAAAGCGGAAGTGCAGGAGCGGTTCGGCGTCGACTTCGACACGTACTTCGCGGACGCACTCGCGGCTCTGGCCGAGCTCGAAGGGGCGGGCTTCGTCTCGCGCGACGAAGATGCCCTCAGGATCACGGACCAGGGGAAGCTCCTGGTGCGGAACGCCGCCATGGTGTTCGACGCGTACATGGGCAAGAAGGACAAGAGCAAGCCTGTCTTCAGTCGCACGGTCTAGTAGGGCGCGGAGAGGAAGCCGCTGCTGGAGCGGCTGCCAAGGTCTGACGGCCGGGGCGGTCATGACCCCGGGCTGAGGAGCGATCGGATGAAACGTGTGGTCATCGGAGGGGGCGGGATCGCCGGACTCGCCACCGCCCTCAAACTGAGGGACCTCGCTCCCGAAGGCACCGAGATCGTCGTCCTCGAGTCGGGGGATCGGCTCGGCGGGAACATCCGGACCGAGCGCGCAGACGGCTTCATCGTGGAGTGGGGGCCGAACGGCTACCTCGACAACGTGCCGACGACGCCGGCGCTGATCGATCGGATCGGCCTCGCGGACGAAGTCCAGCCCGCGGACGCGCGCGCGGCGAAACGGTTCCTCTACCGGGGCGGAAAGCTCCACGAACTCGCGGCGAGTCCACTCAGGTTCTTCGGCAGTCCCGTCCTCAGCTGGCCCGGGAAGCTCCGGATCCTGGGCGAGCCGTTCGCTCAGCCCAAACCGAACGGCGTCGACGAAACGGTGGGTGAGTTCGCGACGCGACGGATCGGCGCGGAAGCGGCGCACGTGCTCGTCGACGCGATGGTCTCCGGCGTGTTCGCGGGCAACGTGGACAAGCTCAGCGTCGAGAGCGCGTTTCCCAAGATGGCGAAGATGGAGGCCGAGCACGGCAGCCTCTTCAAGGCGATGATGGCGGCGGGGAAGGCACGGAAGAAGGCGAGGCGTGAGGCCGAGCGGCTCGCGGGCGCCTCGGGCGGCGGTGTCGGCAGTGATGGTGGCAGAGGGGCCGCCGAGCGTGCCGCGGCGGAGCGGAACAAGGGCGGGGGAGGCCCTGCCGGCCCCGGAGGAACGCTGACTTCGTTCCGGAACGGACTCGACACGTTCATCCTTCGGCTCGGCGAAGAGCTCGGCACGTCGATCCAGCTCCGGTCCCCGATCCAATCGATCGCGTGGTCCGATGCCGCCCGCACCTGGACGGTGCAGGTGGGGACGAACGGGAACCGCCGCGAACTCGAAGCCGACGTCCTCGTGCTGACGATGCCGGCGGTCCACGCCTCGCCGCTCCTCGCGCCGCTCCAGGACGATCTCTCGCGCGACCTCTCCCAGATTCCGACCGCCCCACTCGCGGTCGTCGCACTGGCCTATGACGCGGCCGAGATCGGCGGCGATCCGGATGGCTTCGGCTTCCTCGTCCCGCGGGGGCAAGGGCCGCGCATCCTGGGATGCCTCTGGGACTCGAGCCTCTTCCCGGGCCGTGCGCCCAAGGGGAAGGTGCTCCTGCGCGCGATGATCGGCGGAGCCCACGATCCCTGTGCGGTGGACCTGTCGGACGACGGCCTCCTGCGCGAGGTGCGCCGTGACCTCGAGGTCGCGATGGGGCTCCGCGCGGAGCCGATCCGGACGTGGGTCTTCCGCCACCGTCTCGGCATCGCGCAGTACGACGTCGGACACAGTGCGCGGCTGGGACGGATCCACGAAGCGCTCGGGGCGTTCCCCGGGCTCTGGCTCGCCGGGAGCTCGTACTACGGCGTCGCGATGAACGCGTGCATCGAGAACGCGGGGAAGCAGGCCGAGGCGATCGTTCAGTACCTGCGCCAGCCCTCCAACGCGACGAGGTCGGTCGAGGTCTAGGTCGACCTCCGGCCAAGACCCGATCCCCGATCCGGTGCGGATCAGACGACGCGAGGGCGACGCACGAAAGAAGAGAGGCGGCGTGGTTCACCCACACCGCCTCTCGTGACTTCGGCGACTCGCCTCGCGGATTGGACGGTTAGCCCATCTCCGCGCGCGCCGTCACCACCTTGTTCACGAGGCCGTACTCCTCCGCCTCCTGAGAGGACATCCAGAAGTCGCGGTCCGCGTCTTCGGTGACCTTGTCCAGCGTCTTGCCGGTCTCTTCCGCCACCACCTGGTTGTACTGGTCACGCAGCCTCAGGATCTCGCGGGACGCGATCTCGAGGTCCGAGGCCTGCCCGAAGCTCTGGGAGCTCGGCTGGTGGAGGAGGAATCGGGAGCTGGGCAGACTGAACCGGTGCCCACGGTCGCCGCCCAGGAAGACCATGACCGCGGCGGAGGCACAGAGGCCGGCCACGATGGTCCGGATCGGGCAGGAGACGAACCGGAGCATGTCGTACATCCCGAAGCCGGCGTCCGCCTCTCCACCAGGGGAGTTGATGATGACGGTGATCGCCTTCTTCGGGTCGTCGTTCTCGAGGAGGACCAGCTGCTGGTAGAACGTCTTCGCGAGTGAGCTCGAGATCGGCTCCGAGACCAGCACGGTGCGGGCCTTGAGGAACTTCTCGGTCAGCTTCGGGTCCTCGTCCTTCTTGGACGACTCCTGCGCATCGTCGGCGTCGTCGTCGTCATCGTCATCATCGTCGTCGTCGTACTTGAAGGGCCAGAGGCGGCTCATCGAAGTCCTCCCTGTGTGAGCGTTCGCGGTCCCGCCGAAGCAGGATCCCTCTCCTTGGGTTTTCGTCCGTCCTCGGACTCACCTCAACCATCGGAAGTCTACTGCGGGCGTCTACTCCGTGGAGCCCGTCTTGGGTCCCGCCGGCGATTTCTTCCGCCTGCCACTCCCGTTCCACCTGCCTCGGCGGCGCGTGCCAGTGGCTTTCCGCGCCCGGGGCGGTCGGCCCGTTATTCCGCATCCAGACGTCGGAACTTCGCGTAACTGAGACGGCGGCCTTCCTTCTCGTACTTGATCGCGTAGCTGGTGGCGATCCGGTCCGGCGAGTCGTCGGGCCAGTCGATCTGGGCGAACTGGCCCGAATCGAGGATCTCCCGGACCGATTCCTCGAAGTAGCTCCGGACGTCCGAGCCGAGGCAGAAGACGCCGTCAGGCGAGAGGGCCCGGTGGATGCCGCGAAACAGCTCGCCCTGGAGGAGGCGGCGCTTTGCGTGGCGCTTCTTCGGCCACGGGTCCGGAAAGTAGACATGGGCCACGGCGACGCTCCCCGGCGGGATCCACCGCTCGAGGAGATCGAACGCGTCGGTTCGGATGATCCGGACGTTGGGCACCCCTGCATTGTGGATGCGAACGACTGCTCGTCGGAAATACTTGCCCGCTCGTTCTACGCCGATGAACGAGCGGTCCGGAAACTGGCCACCGGCGCTCGTCAGGAAGAGTCCCTTGCCGGACCCTATCTCGAGTTCCACGGGCGCAGCGCGGCCGAAGACCGTCTCCCAGTCGAAGGGAGGTGTCTCCGCATTCGGCTTGATGACGAACGGAAGCTCTTCCAGGGGCGCGGGAAGTCGATATCGGCTCATGGCGCGGAACGCTAGCACAGCAGACTACGGGTGCGGTTTCCAATTCGGGACGACCTTCGGTGACATCCGTAAGGCTATGTCCTGCATTGCATAACGCCGTGAACTCCGCGCGGCCTGGCACCGCTGGTGTCAGGAATCTCGGGGCGCGGATCCGCGCTTCCCACCCGGCGGGCTTCCGCGGTCCGAGGCGAAACTCTCGAACTATCTGTAAATGCGTCGTTTACAACTTGGGCGGCCAGGGCGGGACAGTTTCTCCGCGCCTGGCACGGCTGTTGTAAAACCTGAGAGTACGAGAAGTGCCCGGCGACGACGGATGAGTGGATGTTGGGAGAGGCCGGATCGAGACCCGGGTCGTCGGGCAGACAGTTTCACAGGGGTGTTCATCGCGAAGCGGACCGAACGTAGAAGCCAATTGTTGGGAGAGGGCAAGAGGCCGAAGCCGAGGACCCCGGGCCGCGATGACATGGGACCCTACTTGGGGGGTCCGAGTGTACGGGACCGATTCGGCAGCGGGTCGGTCCCGTCGCTTCGTCCGGAAACGTCCCGTCCTCTCGCTGCTTCCCGCCAGGTCGTGCCTGCAGCGCAGCCGCCGGCCGCGCAGCCGCCTGCAGCGCTACCGTCCGCACGAGGCCGCCGCTCGAGTGGGACCCCCGCCCGGCCGTTTTTGCGGGCTAGGCCGCCATCGGGAGCTTGTGGCCGGCCCGCTCCAGGGACGCCTTGAACTCGTTCTTCGTGAGCGACTTCGAGTAGGCCTCCTCCGCCGTGATCGTTCCCGCCTGTACGAGTTCGATGAGCCGCGCGTCGAGGGTCTGCATACCCTGGGCCTTCCCGGTCTGCATGAGCGAGGGGATCTGGAACGTCTTTCCTTCGCGGATGAGGTTCGAGATGGCCGGCGTGACGAAGAGGATCTCCTGGGCCGCGACCCGTCCGCCGCCGTTCTTCTTGCAGAGCGTCTGCGCGATCACGCCCTTCAGCGTTTCGCTGAGGAGCACGCGGATCTGCGCCTGCTGGTCGGGCGAGAATTGGTCGATGATCCGGTCCACCGTGGAGGCAGCCGTGTTCGTGTGGAGCGTGCCGAAGACGAGGTGGCCCGTTTCCGCGGTCTCGAGCGCGATCTCCACCGTCTCGAGATCTCGCATCTCACCGAGGAGGACGATGTCCGGGTCCTCGCGGAGGGCCGCGCGGAGAGCGGAGCGGAACCCCTTCGTGTGGTTGCCCACTTCGCGCTGGTTGACGAGGGCGCGCCGCTTCGGGTGGACGAACTCGATCGGGTCTTCGATCGTGATGATGTGGCGGGCGTGGTTCCGGTTGATGTGGTCGATCATCGCGGCGAGCGTGGTCGACTTTCCGGAGCCGGTCGGTCCGGTGACGACGACGAGCCCCTTGTGGAGGTCGCAGAGACCGAGCACCGGCTTCGAGAGTCCGAGCTGCTCCGCCGTGGGAATCACCGAAGGGATGGTCCGGAAGACGCCGCCCATGCCCTGACGATCGCGGAAGAGATTGCAGCGATAGCGTGCGACTCCGAGGATCTCGTAGCTGAAGTCGACGTCGTTCGTCTCGAGGAACTCCTCCCAAGTCTCGTCGGGCGTGATGCCGCGGAGGAGTCGCTCGGTTGCGGCGGAGTCGAGGTCGCCGGAGCCGCCGAAGTCCGTGATGTCGCCGTCCTTCCGGAAGAGTGGGGGATAGCCGGCGCAGAGGTGGAGGTCGGAGCAACCGTGCTCGACGAGCTTGCAGAGCCAGGTTTCGAGCTCGGGGGTTCCGGAGGAGACGTTGGGGCCGCCGGATCCGAACATCGACGCGAGTGCATCCGAGGAGCCGCTGTTCGCGCTGCCTGGGGCCGCCGCGCCGTTCGTGCCGCCGCCGTTCGCGGCCGCAGCGTTCCCGTTCGCCGCCGTGCCGCTCCCGTTCCCGCTCGCCGTATCCGCGCCGCCGCCCCCGCCGTTGGCCCCGTTCACGAGGCCGAGCTGCGACGGGATGACGCGCGCGACGTTGCCGTCTTCGATCACGATCCTCACCGCGCCCGCGGGGGCGAGGTAGGGGAATTCACAGCACTGACCGGATTCGACGCGGGGTGCGATCTCCGGTGGGGCGATCTCGGCGAGGACGGACAGGATCTGATCCGACTCGAGCGGCTTGGACGACAGCGGCCGCGAGACGCCGTCGCGGAGCAGCTGGATCTTGTCCCCCGGGACCAGTCGCATTTCTTCTGCGCCATGGCCCAGGGCCGCCTCGATGAACTTGTCGATTCTCGCCACGAAGTCCCCCTCGTTCCGGTTGTCGCGCGGTGTGGAAGGATCGGTCCGGGAAGTGGATCAGACGATGGCCACGCTCTGGATCTGCGTCTTGTTGACGAGAACCGCGTGGTCTTCTTTGCGGATGACCAGGAACTGCTCACCGAGGTTCATGAAGTCCTGAACCCGGCGCTGCGAGCCCGGGAGGCTGAACGACACGGTCCCGGTGATCTTGGTCCGGTCCGAGAGCGTCACCTCGATGTCGGCGCTGGTCACCGAGTAGGGAGACATCGAGTCCGGCCCATCGCCGTTCCGCCCAGGACCCCCGAACTCGAATGAGCTCTCCACCTCCACGGTGCGGATGAGATCCCGATTCAGGATGACGACGGCGCCGTCGGTCTGGGTGGCGGGGATGAACTGGGATTCCCCGTTGAGCAGATCACTCGGACGCTCATATCCGGCATGCGTTTGCGCACATTCGCTCAAGTAGAGGTTGAGACGAACGGACGGACTTCCGGAGAAGGTGATGTCCGTGGCGACTCGCTGCTTCGGAATCCTGTACTGGTTCTCCACGTCGTCGGTCTCCCGATGGCTCCACACCCAGGGGGGAGTCGGACTCCCGCCCCCGAGTCAACCATCGGCCCGGTGAGGGGATAGCTGTGGGGTTTTCCTTCCAAATGCCACCCGAGGGGGAGAGCCGCCGGGGGCGGCGGCCGGGGCCCTCAGCGTGGGGGAAGAGGGGGGTGCCCTCAGCCCTCCACGGTGGCGAGGAGCGACTTCGCGATCTCGAGGAACGCCTCGGCCGCGGGGCTCTCCGGGTGCTCGAACACGATCGGTGTCCCGGCGTCTCCGCCCTGGCCGACCCGCCCGTCGATCGGGATCTGCCCGAGGAAGGGAACGCCGACGCGGGTGGCCTCGCGCTTCCCGCCGCCTTCACCGAAGATGAAGTGCCGGCCTCCGCAGTCGGGGCAGAGGAAGTAGCTCATGTTCTCGACGATCCCGAGCACCGGGACCTCCGTCTTCTCGAACATGGCGACTCCGCGCCCGGCGTCGATCAGGGCGACGTCCTGGGGCGTGGTGACGACGACCGCGCCGGTGAGATTCACTTTCTGCGCGAGCGAGAGCTGGACGTCGCCCGTGCCGGGGGGGAGGTCGAAGAGGAGGACCTCGACCCCGTCCCACGCGACGTCCCGCATGAGCTGGTCGATCGCCTTCGTCATCATCGGGCCGCGCCAGATCACCGGTGTGTGTCGGTCGACCATGTAACCGATCGACATGTTCTTCACGTCGTAGCGTTCCATTGGGACCAGCTTCTGGCGGCCTTCGTCGAGCATCGGCTCTTCGTCTTCCAGGCCGAGCATGATCGGGATGGAAGGACCGTAGATGTCGACGTCGAGGAGTCCGGTCCGCTTTCCGAGCTTCGCGAAGGCGAGTGCGAGGTTGACGGCCACGGTGGACTTCCCGACCCCGCCCTTGCCGGACGAAACGGCGATCTTGATCGGGATGTATCCGAGCGGATCGGGCTCGGGTGCAGGCTCCTGTCGTCCCTGCCCGGCCGGCCCGCCGACTCCGGCGCCCGGCTTCGGCTCCTGCACGCGGAGGTCGAGGTCGTAGCGGACACCGAGTTCACCGAGGGCGGTGTGGATCCGCGTCTCGATCTCGTCGCGCATGCCGGCCGCGGTGGCGGAGAGCTCCACGTGGACGCGGAACCCATCCCCCTCCATCCGGACTCCCTTGACGTATCCGAGCGCGACGATGTCGCGGTCGATGCCGGGGTAGTTGACGTGACGTAGGCAGTCGACGAGGTCCTGTTCCATGGCCATGGCGCGCGCATCTCCTCTCGAAAGACGCCCAGTATAGCGCGGCGCTCTCCGCGCGTGGTCAGTCGCTTTCGCGCTTCATGTCGATGGCGACTTCGCGGGTCACGCCACCCAGCACCTTCCCCCAGGAACTCGTTGCGCTCTCGAGGTCCGAGTCGACACACTCGGCGAGCTGACGGATCCAGCGGAAGCGCGCCTCGGTGATAGCCCGCTCCCGGCCGGCGGCGGCGAGGCGGAGGCGACCAATCCCCTCGAGGAGAGGGCCGAGCCCTTGCTGCGCGAGGCTGACGTAGGTGCCCATGCGCGGATCCTGGAACTCGAAGTCCCACCCACTCTCGGTCGGGCCTTGGCAGAGGCTCCCGGCGGCCGCGATCCGCCGGCCGATCGTGGAGTAGCGCGAGGGGACGGCGAGGAACGAGCTCGGATGCGCCTGACCTTTGAGAAACGGCGCGTCCTCTTCGATCGCGGCGAGCGTGTCGATCACCTCGCGCGGCGTCGTCCAGGGATCGAGGAGCTCGAGCCGGTGTCCCCACCGGGAACGGACTTTGCCGCCGAACGATCCGTCGATCTCGGTGAGGAGACGCGCGACCCACCGGAGGTCCCAGTGGGTTTCGCGATGGCCGCGCAGCCGGAGGCTGCGGTCGTCGAACGCGGCGAACGGCACTCGGTCGACGACGAGGCGCCCGGTACGGTGGGCGGCGCCGAGGAGCTCCTGCCGCATGCCGTCCGTACGGCGGAGCGCGGCCACGCTCGGAGAGAGCACGACCTCCACTGGTTCCTCGTTCACCCGCGAGAGGAGGCCGAGCCACGAGGCGAGGAGCACGGTCGGGTCGCTCGAGACGATCCGGAACGTGGGGTGCCCGAGGCGTCCGAAGGCCCTGGCCTGTTCGACGAGAAGCGAGAGCGCCTGGTCCCGCGAGACGGCGTGGAGTGGGAAGAGCGCCCCGCTCGGATCGTTCGCGAGCCAGGCACGGATCGCCTCCCGCGCGGGCGGATCCCAGCGTGGATCGATGTCCACGGGTTCCGGCGTGGTTTCGTCGACCCCCGGGACCCGGGCCGCGTCCCGCTCCTCGATCGACGGTGCTCCCTCGACTCGAGTCGGCCACCAGAGTTGGACGCGCCTCGTGTCCGCATCCTCGAGACGGCGGCGGGGGCCGCGGTAGTCCCAGTCGAGCGACGGCAGGAAGGGGAGGAGGAGGTCTTCCATGCTCGGCCATGCGCCCGGCGTCGGGATGCTCCAGAGGGCGCGTTCGGTCCCGCCCGCGGCCTCCTGGACGCGCCCGCCTTCGGCGACGCCCGCATGCCGCGCGGACGTGAGGTCAGCGTCTTCGGAGCGAACCGCATTGCCCCTGCGGATGGCGAGCCGCGGAATCGATGCGACGTCTGCGTGCCGCAAACCGCCCCCTCGCGCGGCGCGCTTCGCGAGGTCGACGAGCGCTTCGCGGGCCGGCCCGATCATGGCCGCGCGGACAGGGATCGCTTCGAACCGGTCGAGCGCGTAGGGCCCGTAGAGTACGACCGGTGCCGGCGCAATCTCCTCGACGAACCGGCAGGACTCCCGTACGGGAAAGCGTGTGTCGAGGAGGACGAGCCTGGCGTCCGCGGGGACGCCTGACTCTGCGAGTGCGAACGGGTGGACCTGCAGACGCACCGGTTCGAGTTCCGCCATGGACGAAGCGAGAAGCGACCAGGGAAGGGACGGGAATCGTCGCGTCTCCGCGCATTCGATGAGGAAGACGCGGCTCACGTCTCTTCCCGGGCGGAGAGTTCGGCATCGAGCCCGGTGAGGGCCTTCGTGAACCGTTCACGCACTTCGGCCGTGAACGGATTGAACCGATGCATGTCCTCGAACAGCTCCCAGCTGTCCCGACTCGACCACTCCGCCACTTGGGTGAGCAGACGATAGCCGTGCGTGTCGATCGACTCCGGGCCGACGCCGAAGGCTGTGAGGCTGCGGCCGAGCCAATGGGTGAGTGCCTGCGTGCGGGCCATGGCGAGGTCGTGCTGCTCCGCGGTGGTGGCGATGATGCGGAGCCCGGCGCGGTCGAAAAGGCGACGCATCCGCTCGAGGCGAGACGAAGAGATCCGGCCGGGGACGACGACGATCCGGTGGCCGCGAATCCCGGTTCGGGCCGAGTCCGGGCCGAAGAGCGGGTGCGTTCCCACGTAGTCCACGTTCGCCGGGAGGTGCGTTTCCATCCAGGACATCGGGAGACTCTTCACACTCGCGACGTCGACGACGATGGTCCCTTCCGCGAGGTGCGGACGAAGATCCTGTAGCGTCTTCTCCAAGAACCGGATCGGAACGGCGACGATCACCGCGCGCGCCGAGGCCACCTCTGCGAGTGAGGAGTTCGCGAGCGGGAACGGTATCTGGCGGGCCGGGTCGTGAATGACGACTCTTCCATAGGCCTCCAGGTAGCGGACGACCAGTTCTCCGAATCGGCCATAGCCGACGATGCCATAGCGCGGGCGATCAGCCTTCATGGGGCGGCAGAGTCCTCTCGTTTGTATCGTGAAGTCGAGTCTCCGTGATACTGTCGCGACCAACCCGAAGAGGCAACCGTTGAGAGAGTCGAGTCCCGATCGAGAAGCGAGTGACCCGCGTTGGCCCACGAGCGGGTCCGCGCCCGCCTGGGACAGCGGTGCCAGGTCGGGTCGGGAAGGCGGTCCCGCGGCCGGTAGGGGGAGAGTCCCCGGGCCCGTTTGGGACGGCAGTGCCGCGGCCGCATCCGGCGCCACCTGGCGGGCCTCGACGGTCGGCGATCCGTTCCCGTTCGCCGCGCGCACTCCCGCCCTTCCGCGCCCCACGGTGAGGGAGTGGATCCATTTCGCCGTCCTCCTCGTCTTCACTCTGGTGTCGACCGCGACCCTGCCCCAAGGGGGCCTCGCATTCGCGTTCACGTTGCTCGGGATCCTCTTTTGTCACGAGATGGGCCACTACCTGATGGCGCGGCACTACCGGGTCCGGGCGAGCCTGCCTTTCTTCCTGCCCTTCCCGCTTTCGCCGCTCGGTACGTTCGGCGCCGTCATCTTCCTCCGGCAACGGATCCGGACGCGGCGGGTCCTCTTCGACATCGGTATCGCGGGGCCGCTCGCCGGGATCCCGCCGACACTTGCGGCGGTCTGGTGGGGACTCGCGCACAGCCGGGTGGCGGATCGCGCCGTGACCGAAGGACTCTCGGGAGCGCACTTCGGCATGTCGCTCCTCCTTTCCGCCGCCACGCACCTGCTCCACCCGGAACTCCAGGCCGGTGAGGTGATCCGGCTCCATCCGGTCGCGATCGCGGGATGGGCCGGGCTCTTCGTCACGTCACTCAACCTGATTCCGATCGGACAGCTCGACGGGGGACACATCCTCTACGGTCTCCTCGGCCCGAGAGCGAGGCGCGTCTCCCTCGTACTCGCGCTCGCGCTCGCGGTCGCCGGGTTCTGGTTTCCCGGCTGGTGGGTGCTCCTCGCGTTCCTTCTCGTCACGCGGCTGAAGCACCCGTCGACCGATGACGAACAGGTGCCGCTCGGACGCACGCGCGTCCTCCTCGGGATCTTTGCGCTGCTCTTCTTCCTCCTGACCTTCGTTCCGCATCCGTTCGACCTGTCGTAGTCTTCCGATCGTGTCCAACGACCGCGACACACGGGTCACCCTCGTCGGTAGCCGCGCCGGAATCGGGGGGACGGAGCGTCATCTCTCCTCCCTCGTCCGGGGACTCCCCGGACGGGGTTTCGACGTAGAGCTGATCACGTCGGAGCGAGGACCGCTCACCGAAACCGCCGCCGCGAGTGGCGTGCGGACCACTTGCATCGAGCGGACGTCGCGCATTACCTACTTCCGGAACCTCGTCGCCCATCTGCGGAAGACCCGGCCGACTGTTCTCCACGCGCACAGTGGACGTCTCCCGTGTCTCGCCGCGCGTCTGGCCGACGTTCCCTGGATCCTCGATACCCGGCACGGGCACCTCGACGCCCGTCTCGACCCGGACGAGGACGTGCGACCGCTCGGGCACTCGTTCCAGCCATCCACGAGCCAGCGCGCCGCCTGGCGCGTGGAGGGCGCAAAGGCGGTGCTGCCCCATCTCACCCTCACTGTGTGCGAGCGCGACCGCGAGACTCTCGTCCGACTCGGCGGCGTGCCGCCGGAGAAGGTGCGCGCGGTGTGGAACGGGATCCCGCAGGGCACGGGGAGTGGACGGCGCGTGGACGGTGCCCTCGATCCGTACTCCGACTCCTGCGCCACGGTCGAGGCCGACCTGGGTGCCGGTGCGGACTCCGGTGTCGACCTCGGTGTCGACCTTGTTGTCGACTCCCGCGCCGGTGAGGCCACCTTCCTCCGCATCGGGTGGCTCGGCCGGATGGCGGAGCAGAAGGCTCCGGAACGGGTGATCGAGCTCTGCGCCTGGCTCCTGGCCGACGATGCTCCCGGACAGGCGAGACTCCCGGCGTCCGTGCGCGATCGGCTCCGTCTCGAGATGCACGGCGACGGGCCGCTCCGCGCGGAGCTGGAAGCGCTCGCGGGCCGCCTCGGTATCGGCGACCGGGTTTCGTTCCCAGGCCCCACGGGCGACGTCTTCGGCGTGCTCCGCCCTCTCGGCCTCTTCCTCCTCCCGTCGCGGAAGGAAGGGCTTCCGTACGTCCTGCTCGAGGCCCTGGCGGCCGGGGTTCCTGTTCTCTCGACACCGGTGGGCGGGGCCGAGGAGGTCCTGACCGATGAACTCGCGGAAGGGGTCCGTCCGTGGAACCTGGGCGAATGGGGGCGGATCTCCGCGGGGTGGCTGGTGGATCCGTCCCGTCGGGAGCGGCTCTGTGAAGTGGGGCGGGAGCGCGTCCGAGCCTTCGAGGAAGAGGCGATGGTCGACCAGATCGCAGAGCTCTACCGAGAGGGGCCGGACGGCCGCTAGGAGCTGGGCTCTCGTAGGGAGCCATGTCTCGCACGGAACCAGCGCTCGGGAGGTGCCTCGTTGCCTCGAGGCGTCTGTGTCGACACAGTGGATTTGGGTCGTCGCAGGGAGTCAGGTGGTCGATCATCCTGAGGGGCGGACATTCGAGGGGGACGCGGCGGATCGCATCTCGCAATGAGTCGTAGGCGGTCCCGCATCTGCCTGTCAGCTGATAGACTGCGAGGCTGTGGTCCTTTGGAGGGGGAGTGATGGGTCTCAAGCTCTCGGTGGTCATCCCGGTCTACAACGAGCGCGATACGCTCCTGGATCTCTTGGACCGTGTGCTCGCCACACCGTTCGAGAAGGAGATCCTGATCGTCGACGACTACTCGACGGACGGGACGAGAGAGCTCCTGCGCGAGTACGAGAACCCGGTCGTGAAGAAGTTCTTCCACGAACAGAACCGGGGCAAGGGCGCGGCCCTCCGGACTGCGATCCGGCACGCCACGGGGGACGTGGTCCTCATCCAGGATGCCGATCTCGAGTACGACCCGTCCGAGTACGGAAGGCTCATCGCTCCGATCGAAGCCGACCTCGCGGACGTGGTCTACGGTTCGCGCTTCCTCGGCGGTCCCCACCGCGTGCTTTTCTACTGGCACTACCTCGGCAATCAGCTGCTCACCACGTTCTCCAACATGATGACGAACCTCAACCTCACCGACATGGAGACCTGCTACAAGGTCTTCCGGCGTGAGGTCATCCAGTCGATCCCCCTCAAGTCGAACCGGTTCGGGTTCGAGCCCGAGGTGACGGCGAAGATCGCGCGCCGCGGCTACCGCGTCTACGAGACCCCGATCTCGTACCACGGCCGCACCTACGCGGAAGGGAAGAAAATCGGCTGGCGGGACGGGGTCAACGCGATCTGGACGATCTTCCGCTACCACTTCGCCGACTGAGGGGCCGCCACCGGCGTCGTCCCTATTGCCACGCGCCACGAGTCACGGAAGGGCCGACACGACACCGTGTCTGGCATCACCGGTCCCGCCACGGTGGACGTTTCGGGCCCCGGACACGTCGCCCTCCCTGGGAAACTCCTGATGCTTTCTTGGTCTCGCCAATTCATGTCGGTCACCCGCGCGCGGAACTGCCCGTCAGAACAGTAGTTTGCGGGATTCCACGAACCCATTCGTTTACAGGTGGGGGAGTGCCCGTGTCAATTCAGAACGACACGTCAGACTCCAGCGGCCGGTGCATGTTGCACGAATACAGCGATTTCTGGCAGACGCCTCGAAACTGGCCATGCATCCTGCTGTCTGCGGTGCTTGACAGTTCGGTGCAGGTAGGATAAGTTTTCCCTGTTCCGGCGGTACCCAGGACGATCTGCCTGCTACGCGACAGGGTGCCCCCCACGGCTGAAACGTCGTCCGAGGTAGATCCATGTCAGACCCGTCCCGTCCCGGCGACCCCGGGGAGCGTCACCCTCGTCCCGACCGGCTAGACTCGAACGAGGCGGCGAACGCTGAACGGCCCCAGTCCGGGGCCCTCAGGCCCCAGCCCAGCCCCCAGCCGGCCCCGAGCCCCGCGCGTGACCTGGCCCGGGATGCCGCGGCCTCCAAGCCGTCCCCATTCGAACGACTGCTCGATCCGGCCGCGCGTACGCGCGGAGTGAGCGAGTCGGAGCGACGGGAACTCGTTCCGCCGCGTCTCTTCCCATCCGGTGGACGCGATCCGTGGCTCGATCCGCGTTCGGACCGGCAGCTCGCCGCCCTCCGTGACCTGCTCCAGGTGATGCGGCGTCTCTCCTCGATTCTCGATCACGAGTCGCTGCTCGACGCGATCCTGGACGCGGTCATTCCGCTGACCGGCGCCCAGCGCGCACTCGTGCTCCTGCAGCAGGGGACGCAGCTCGACGTGGCGAGAGGTCGTGACGTTTCCCGCGAATCCATTCCCGCCGACGCGGGGCAGATCTCGCTCACGCTCGCGCGCCGATGTATGGCGCAGAACGAGCTGCTCGAGTTCGACGAACTCTCCACCCGTCCCGACCTCCGCGAGATCAAGAGCATCCAGCTGAACCAACTCTTCTCCGCCGTCTGCGTGCCGCTCCGCAAGCAGAACCAGCCGTTCGGCGTGCTCTACCTCGACAGCTCTCTTCCCACCATGACCCCGACTCCCGGCGACCGCGAGATGCTCGAAGCGTTCGCGGCACAGGCGTCGGTCTGTCTCGTCAATGCGGACCTCATTCGTGAGCTCGAGAACTCCAAGGTCGTGCTCACGCGCGAGAACCAGGAGCTGATCGCGAAGGTGCAGGGCGGCTGGAAGTTCGCCACCCTCATCGGCCGGAGCGAAGAGATGCAGAAACTCTTCGAGCGCCTCCGGCTCGTCAAGGACCTGGATCTCGCCGTCGTTCTCATCGGCGAGAGCGGTACGGGAAAGGAACTCGTCGCCCAGGCGCTCCACTCCGAAGGCACGCGCGCGAAGCAGTCCTTCGTGCCCGTCAACTGCGGCGCGATCCCCGCGAACCTCTTCGAGAGCGAGTTCTTCGGCCACGTGCGCGGCGCCTTCACCGGCGCGAACGTCGACCGACCCGGTCTCGTCGAGCAGGCCGACCACGGCACGCTCTTCCTCGACGAAATCGGCGACATGCCGATCGAGTTCCAGCCGAAGCTGCTCCGCTTCCTCGAGTCCGGCGAGTTCCGTCGCGTCGGAGAGACGCGCGTCCGGAAAGCAAACGTCCGCGTCATCTCCGCGACCCACCGAGATCTCCGGAAGATGGCCGACGAGGGCACGTTCCGCGCAGACCTCTTCTATCGACTCGACGGTGTCCATGTCGATCTGCCGCCGCTACGGGAACGTCGCCGTCGACATCGATCCTCATCGAGCACTTCTTCAAGCTCGCGGTGGAACGGTTTGGTCGGAACGTCAACGGGATGACGAACCGCGCGCTCCAGGCCCCTACTCCATCCGGCCAGCAGGAACGTCCGGCAACTCCGCCACGCCATCGAAGGCGCCTGTGCGCTCGTGCGTGATGGGCGATTCGCTCGACATCACGCACCTCCAGCTCCACCTGCCGGACCTCACGGTGACGCGCATGGTGACGACGTCGATCTCCGAGCCGTCCTCCCGATCGCCCTAAGGACGATGACGACCGCGGAACGGCAGACGCTCACCGGTGCGCTCGAACGCCACGAGTGGAATATCACTCGATCGGCGAAGGAGCTCGGGATCAGCCGGCAGCATCTGCACAACCGGATCCGGCATCACGGGCTGGAGCGCCCCAAGGGGTAGGGAGCGGGGCGGAGAGAGAGTGTCCGACTCCGTTCAAGACCGATTCCAAGCGCGTGTCGTAGCTCTTCGAGTCGCTGAGCCCTGACGAGCAGCATCTCCGGGGCCGATGTGTCGCCGCGCCGGCCTGTCGTCTCGCAATGAGGTGCGTGAAGGGAACTGACGCCGCTGGTGTCAGATGACGAGCTTTCCGCCGCTCAGGACGAGTTGGGCTCTGGCACCTTGGCCTTCTCGCCCGAGGCTGTTACCGATGGCCTACTCGTATCGGCGCGGATGCTGATCAGGTCGCGTGCCGGATTCTGAGGAGTGGGGCCCCATGGACAGTTTACTTCCAGAACGGTACGTCGGCGATACCCTTCCTGACATCGCACGACAACCGCCGTGTCTTCCGTTGCCGGAACGTGGAGACGGGGAGTGGCTGCCGTCAAATACATCGTCCTGAGGGCGATGCCGGACTGTGCATCCTCACCAGGCTCGATCGACGAAGAGACGGTCAGCCGCCCGCGCCAGTGCCGCCTCGAGCGATCGACCATCCGAACTGGGTGCGGCCCCGGCGGTTCTTCGCACTTCCGCATGGCAGGTACGGGTTCGAGCTGAGTTGTCGTCGGGGCGTCCTTCCTCGAGGTCCCGTGGCGGGGTGGTGTCCGGGAGATCGCGGAGATCGTTCGGCAGATCCTCTCAGGGCTCCACACGCTGCACACGTGATGAGAAGATGGCGCATCTCGATCTCAAGCCGGAGCAGGTGCTGGTGGGTGGGGGGATGGGGACGGCCGCGCTGGCGGTGTCGACGACATTCACGTGCACCTGCTGGACCTGGGGTTCAGTGGTCGCTTCGGTCATCGCGTAGGAGTTCGTGGGACAGCTGGGTACGTTGCTCCCGAGATCTGTCGTCTGCTGATGAGTGGGACGCGCGCGTCGATTTGTACTCTCTTGGTGTCGTTCTCTTTGAACTTCTCTGGGGTCGCCACCATTGCAGCCGAGTCCGCGGGCAGTCAATCCGACTACAGCATCCGGACTCAGGATAGACCCGAGCCGCATGCGCGGTGATGTTCCACGGCCGATTGTGCTCTTGGTTTCTGAGCTGCTCGAAGCCGACCCGGTAGAACGCCCGGCGAGCGCACGATACGTCTGGACTCGGGGTTCGGGAAGTACTGCTTGCTCACGGGTGGCGGGCGACCTGTGACGAATTGTCTTTGGGACGTTCGCTTCCATTTGTTGGAAGACGTACGGAGGTCGAATGGTTCGAGAGTCTTTGGTCGGCGTTGCACAAGACTCCATCTGGCGCCGTGTCAGTGCGGATCCGAGTCAGACCCCATCTGGGGGCGGAGGCTGAGAGACCGCTGGGTTTCGATCGCGCAGACGCGAGGATGGTCGTCTCGACTCGAATGGACTGCTGCGTACTGCGTCCGGTGAAAGTCTCACTCTCCGTTGTGCTGACTCCACCAACACTCGAAGACCAGGTGGGACTAGGGCCCACGATCCGTTTCATCTGATTCTCGAGGTTGACTCAAGCGTATCGGGCTCGTTCTTCGGCTCGGAGAACTGGATCCCGCGGACGCGGCATGCCGATGCTGCGCATGCTCATGGGATCCGGAAGCGATGCGCTGGCTGCCCTATGCTCGTGCAACGAGCAGTGGGGCGCCTGTCTGTGCTGCAGGACTGGATCGAGCGGACGCCTCCAGCAGATTCGCATGCACCCGTGGCGTGAAGAGACCGACTTCGATCGCTGCTACAACCGCATGGCACCTCCGCCCAAAGCCGTCGCTTGGACTTCGCGAGCGTTGGAAGTGCTACCTCCTCCTGACCGACTGAGATGGCTCGAAAGGGCGGTCGTCGCAGTCGCGAACCACGGCGACTGGGCTTTGCCAGAAAGCGAGGTCGAGCGGGGCTCCGGTGGCCGAGGACGTCGCTACAGATCAGTCGGTGGGCGTTGGCGAGAGCACCCGAAGATGAAAAGCGTTCCGTGCTCGAAGGTATCGCGCGATCTGGGTCGGACCCTATCCAGGATGCCTTGGCGGCGGCGATCTGTGGCGTGGTACGGGGTGATTCCTTGGCGAAGGCGATGGGTCTGCTTACCGATCGGGAAGCTACGAGGCGTCGGTCGGTTGTTCATGGCGTCTGAGGAGCACTGCGCCGCCCAGGGAGCTGGTGGTCGCTGCGTGAGTTCATGAGGGCTCTTGTGCTTTCGGGGCGGACACGGGTCACGGCTTCCGCCGCTATCGCAACCGCGAGCCGCCGAGTTCGACGGGGTTCTCGGGTGCCGCGGGGTGGTCGAGGCCGTGATCCCGAGGTTCGCTCGGCGATCGTGCTGGGGCCGTCGAGGTACTGTCTGACCTCGCACCGAGCGACTATCCGGAGTCAGAACTTTGGTACCACCTGAAGCGAGGTTTCGGTGCTGACGTCTCGCAGTCGATTCAGGATAGTTTGGCGCTGATTTGTTCCGATCACGAAGCGCTCCCTATGGAGGGCTGTGGAGGTTGGGGGACGCCGCCGACGCCGATGTGGCCGGCTTCGCCTCGTCCGTGATGCAATCTGGCTCTGCTGGACGAATCTGGCAGTTGGCGGTTGCAGCCGGTGCACGCGCGTGGAACAAGGGGGATCTCTCCCAGAGAGCGAGGAAGCTGCGCTTCGCGGACGAGGCGTGCCGTGACCACGCCGGTGGAATACCTCCCCGCGTTGTGTACCTCAACCTATCGGCGGTTCTCGCAGAGAGAAGGGGGCGTTGCTCGACGCGAGGCCCTCCTCCGAAGTCGTCGTCGACGAAGCTCGCCTGCTCCAGAGCACGGCGTTATTCGACGTGGCGATTACAGACCTCGCCGTTGTGGCCTCTCAATCGGGCAGGTTGGATCAGGCACTGAGCTGTGCGGAGTCAGCCAGAGCCGAGAGTCTCGATCGAACAGGGGCGTTTGTTGCCTGGCTTCACGCGGGCTGGCTAGAAGAGACCATAGCGGCAACTGAGACGACTCCCGCCGGCGCCGCCCCCCGTTTGGCATCCGACTACAGACGATACCGGGGCACAGCTCTATTGCTCACTGGCGACGAGTCGGGCAGAGAGTTGCTGTCGGAGGCGGAGAACGAGGCTCGCGCCCTCGGAGACAGTGGGGACCTGGTCCGGGTCTCACGGATCGGCTCTTTGCGGAGCTCGACACCGGTCTCACAAGCTCGGACCAGGGGCGCGTCGCAGGAGTTGAGGGAGACTTGTGTCCGAGACCGGCATCAAGCACTCAACTCCGCGGAAGGCTTGCCTTGGTTCAACACGGTCTGGTGAGCAGTCAACTATCCGCTGCAGCCGTGACTGCTGAGTTGGACATCTTGCACGCGGCAATCATCGACTCCGGCCTGCTCTACTATGGATGGCGAGTTGCCTGGATTCGGTGTGAGGCGACGATCAAGGAGGGTGGAGCGGCAGACGCTCTCTCCAACGGGCTCGATGAGCTTCGTCGCCAGCTGCTCACGATTCTCTCTCCCCTCGCGGACCCGAGGCACGAGAGACGGTTCGTCGCGCTCCCCGCGTGTCGTCGAGCACTTGCGCTCCTAGACTCCTGAGCGAAGCTGCCTGTCTATAAATGCTTACACTGTTTGATCCCGCCGACATCGGAGGCCGGACTCGGGTCCACGAGACTCAAGTGTCGCGACAAGTGGCGCACAGGCAATCATTAGTGAGATGCCGGCCTTCGTCGGCGACTTGGCACAGCCATTGCATGATAACAATCAGCAGGAAGACCCGGCCCGCCTGATGGTCGGAAGATCGTGTGGCAGGGCTGGCTGGCGTAAGCCGTCGGTCCCTCCGGGAGCCGGGGATAGCTAGACACTCCCAGCTTCGCGTCCCCCGGTTCCCGGATTTGGAAGTTCGACGGGGATGCCTATCGATCGGAGTTAAGTGGCCCCATAGCTTCTCGATAGATTGATTCGTCGATCCGTTGCCTCCGGAGCTTTCGCTTCGGAGGCAACATCTCTTTACCCCCCGCGCTCAATCCGCCCAAATCGGCTGACCTGTCGTTTGCCAGCCAAGTCATTGTGTCCTACCTGTTGGCTCCACGTGACGACGCTGCGCCCGGGACCATGTCGTCACCTCACCCGAGAGGGAGAGGGAGCGACAATCGAGGCCCTGGGTCCGGTACGCCATCTTGCGAAGCTAACTGTCCGTGTTCATTGCACCTGGACGTTGGACCGTCCACAGAGCGTTTCGTGCCGTCAGCGGCATCGATCTTGCTTCTTTCCCGGTGACAAGTCGTGTTTACACCGGGGAGAGTACGACAGCATGAATCGCAGCTTGTTTCTCAGCATCGCCATTGGAGCCTGGGCTTCGCGGCGGGTTGTTCACCAAGACACTCCGTCGCCGATGAGCCCCGACGCTCACCATAATCGCGCGCGTCACGTCTTCGGCTGGATCGGCCCCGCGGGCGGAGGTCGAAACGGATGAGTACCGAAGATGTTGATCCCCCGAGGGGGCGCTCTCCGAAGGTGCGGAGTTCACGCTCCTAAGGTCGGTTCTGGCTATCAGTTGCTCCCGGCGCACGTCCTCATCGGGGACTCTGGAGGTTTGGCACCAAGGTTCTGGTCCCGCGTCGAGCCTGAACCCTCCGGCCATGGAAACACTCAATCCAGCGACAGGCGGTTGGGACAGCGGGACCGCATTCGGCGACTGGGTCCGCTGGGTTGTGTGGATGGGGACCACAGGTACAGCCTGTTCCATGATCAGTTGGACAACTGACCTGATCCCCGACCCCCAAACCAGTTCCTCCCAGGACGGCCCCGGCTTCAGCCGGGGCCGTCCTTATTCCTCCAGGTTCCGCCTGTTTCCGCCGATTCCTTCAGTGGGTAGACCCATCTGGCAGCGGCTAAAGGAGTTCTCTCCGCAGGACGGCGTCTCGTGGCACGGATCGACGCGATCTTCAAAATGGTCAAGCAGCAAGGGGCGTCGGATCTCCACATCTCGACGGGGGCGCCGCCAATGCTCCGGATCCACGGGGAGATCCGGCCGGTCGACTACCCCGAACTGACCGGGGAGCAGGCCCGCCAGCTTCTCTACGAGCTGATGACCGCGGATCAGAAGTCCCTCTTCCACAAGGATCGGGACATCGACTTCGCGTACGAGGTGCCGGGCGAGGTCCGGGTCCGCTGCAACCTCTACGAGCAGATCCGTGGGATTGCGGGGGCGTTCCGTCTTCTCCCGTCCCAGATCTTCACGATCGAACAGCTGGGCCTGCCGGAGACGATCGCGCGTTTCTGTGACATGCCGAAGGGACTGGTCGTGGTGACCGGTCCGCCGGGGAGCGGCAAGAGCACGACGCTCGCGGCGATGATCCATCACGTCAACCAGACCCAGCGGAAGCACATCCTCACGATCGAGGACCCGGTGGAGTACGTGCACCCGAACCTCAACTGCCTGGTCAACCAGCGCGAGGTGGGGAAGAGTGCGCGCTCCTTCGCCGCCGCTCTCCGCGCCGCTCTTCGTGAGGACCCGAACATCGTCCTCGTTGGCGAGATGCGTGACCTCCAGACGATGCAGCTCGCGCTCACGGCTGCGGAGACGGGGCAGCTGGTCTTCGCCACGCTGCACACGCAGAGCGCGGCGGCGACGGTGGACCGGATCGTCAACGCGTTCCCGGAAGACCAGCAGCAGCAGATCCGCACCATGCTCGCGGACTCGCTCCGCGGCGTGGTCGCGCAGCGCCTCGTTCCCCGGGCGGACGGACAGGGCCGGGTCTGCGCACTCGAACTCCTCTTCTGCAACACCGCGATCTCGACGCTCATTCGCGAGCGCAAGACGTTTCAGATTCCGAGCATCATGCAGACATCCAAGCGTGACGGCATGCTCCTTCTCGACTCGCACCTCATGCAGCTCGTGAAGGACGGCCTCGTCAGTATCGAAGAGGCACACCGGGTCGCGAACTCGAAAGAGACGTTCGCGCCGCTTCTGAATCGCGACAAGGCAGCGTGATCGTGAAGGGAGGAGCACCGAGCCCGGGCGGTCCGTCCAAGAAGGCGCCTGATCTCGCCTCGATGCAGTACGCGCTGCTGGGGCGTCTCGCCGAGGTCTCGCTCTTCGACATCTGCCAGTTCCTCATGCTGAACCGGAAGACGGGCACACTCACCGCGCGCTACGAGCAGAAGGCGGTCTACCTCACGTTCAAAGAGGGGCAGCTTCTCAACGCGGTCGATCACGCGCTGAAGAACGGGGAAGAGGTGATCCTGGCGGCCGTGCAGTGGCCGGACGGGACGGTCACGTTCGAGGCGGGGCCGGTGCCGCCGGAGCGGCGGATCCAGTCCTCTACCGAGAACGTCCTTCTCGAAGCCGCGCGGCTCCTGGACGAGATGTCGGCGGGCGATCTCCTCGAAGACGACGAGGACGGCGAGCGTCCGCAGTCCCACGTCGACCGGTTCCAGGAGACGAACCGGCGGAGCGCGGAGCTGAGTGAAGCGTTCCGGGCCGCGGTGTCGCAGGACGAAGAGACGACGCTCGGGGCGACCTGGAAGGAGTCGATCATCGAAGCGCTTCGTGACGGGCGCGCGGAACGGCTCGTGGTCGGGCCGGCGTCGAGCATCCATCTCGTGCACGGAAAGGGCGTGATTCCGGTAGAGGTGCCGTCGTTCGCGGAAGTCGAAGAGTGGCTCGCGCGGATGGTGACGGTCGCGGCCGAGTGGAGTCCCTACTCGGGACGGTCCGTCAGTCGATGGGGCGCGGGCCCGGAGGAGATGCGCCTCTGGGTGTCGCGTCACAGTTCCCCGGACGGCGTTTGGTTCACCGTAGCCGCACCCTCCGAGTCGTTCCCGGATTGGTACGGCATGGGCTTCGACGACGACCTCGCGGCATCGCTCCGTCATCTCGAGCAAGGGCCGGTCGTGCTCGGCGCGACGTCGGAGCGGTTCGTCTCGCAGTCGATCGCGGCGTTCCTCTCGAAGCGCGCCGCGGAGTCACCGGAGCTCGTCTGGGTGCTGGAGTCGGCGCCGTCCTTCGCCTGGTCGAAGCTGCCGGGACGGATCCGGTCCCTCGAGATGGACCGCGTCTCGGAGACAGGGGACCTGGTTTCCCTTTGCGAGCGGACCAAGCCGCGTCTTCTCGTCCTCCGGGAATGTCGCCACGGGGAACTCCTCCAGGAGGCGCTCTCGCTCGTCTCGCAGGAGCTCCAGGTGCTGATCGCTTCGCCCGGGTCCAACGCGGCGGCCGTGCTCCGGACGCTCGACGAAGTGCGGGCCCGCGGGGACCGGTCGGGCCGGGGAACGACCCTCGCCTCGATCCTGGCCGGGCTCTGGTGGGTCCAACCGGGGTCGCCGGAGCAGCCGTATCCCGTGCGCACCCGCTTCCTGGTCGAGGACCGCAAGTCGCAGAAGGCCGCCTGAAGTTCGGGGCCGGCGCTCCCGTTTCAGGCAGCCGTCGCTCGCGGCCGGCGCCCCCGTTTCGGACGGGCCGCGCGCGCGGTCGACGCGCGCGATCGACGCAGTTCCGATCGAGCCCGGCGGTTTGCGGCTCGAGCCACCACCGGGGTCTTCTCCGATCGCGGCCTGATCCCTCTCTCGTCGTCTCCGGCCCCCATGCCCGCCGGGCCCGGTTCCGTTGACCCCCTGATAGGCCGCTGATATAGTCCGCGGGACTTACGGCTTTTGGCACGGTTCGGG
>JAWKQE010000007.1:55000-216659 GCA_041390305.1 Candidatus Eiseniibacteriota bacterium | reverse complement strand
ACGAGGAACTCGGTGGTTGGTTTCTCGAACCCGTGCAACTCCGTCTCGACAATCTGACGGGACGGGGCGAGGAGTTCGCGCTCGCGTTCCGTCTCGGGTGGCGCAACGCCGGCGTTCACCTGGACTGGCGGAACCGCTCCTTCGCCGAGCCGAGACGGTACTGGGGCTTTGGTCTCCACTCCGAGACCCTGAGTCGTCTCTACTTCGCGGACGGAGCCGAGATCGCGCACCCGGTGACGAGAGGGAGCGCGGAGCTCGCCCTCGGTGTCCCGCTCTACTCGAAGCTGGGACTGGAACTCAGCGCACGGACCGAAACGGTCCGCCCGGACTCCACCGCGAAGCTCAACGTCGAAGCGAGTGACGGGCGGAGCGCGGGAACCACCGTTCCCACTGATGAGCTTCCGGATGAGATCCGGAGGACGCTCGAAGAACGCCGGCGGACATGGCTCGGAGCCTCCGTCGTGCTCGATCGCCGCATCGGCTCCGGACTGGGCCGGAGCGGCGCGTGGGGAGACGTTGGGTATGCGCTCGCGCTCTCACGGGACGACCGCGCCGTTCATCGGGGCCACCTCGACGCCCGCGCCTACTTCCCGGCTGGCACCTGGCAGGTGGCGAGCCGAGTTTCGGTGGAAGCAGTATCCGCGGCCGCTCCGTTCTACGACCGTCTCTATCTCGGCGGGCTCTACACCGTCCGCGGATATCCGAGCCACGCCCTTACCCCGGCCGCCGGTGATCTCTTTCGGGCCACCAGTTCGGTCGAACTACGCGCCCCCCTGCTCGGCGACGGTCCACATCCCCGCGTCGTCGGTATCGCGTTCCTCGATCTCGGCGTCGGCTCGGACCTTCGCGGCCGGAGCACGACGGCGATCGGTCTGGGATACGGATGGCGGGTCCGCATTCCATGGCTCGGGCATCTCGGGCTCGATGTCGGTGTCCCGCTGAGCGACTCGCCGGTCGACGACGCATTCCACGGCAACCTCAGCCTCGGGTGGACGTACTGATGCGCCGCCCGCTCCGCATCGCGGTCCGCCGTCCGGCCCACCACGTGCGTCTCGCCTTCCTGTGCGCCGTGCGCGGCGGGGGAACGCTCGCACTCCTCGCGCTGCTCCCGCTGTTCCCGATGCTCGCACCTTCGTTCGCGCCTGCACGGAACGTTCTCGCACCGTTCGTGCACGACGCCGTCGCGGAAGACGAACCGGCTCTCGTCGCGATCGAAGCGTCGCGCCAGGGAGACGAAGTCGTGTGCGGCCTCGTGACGAGCGGACTTCCCGGACTCGTCGCCGAAGACACGATCACGCGCGGACTCCCGATCGATCTCATCGTCGAAATCGACCTCTCCGTCTCCGAGACGAACACGCACATACGGAGCCGACATCTCGTCCGAGTGGAACCAGACCTCTGGGACGGCGACCTGCGATTGCTCACGAGTCGCGTCGAGCTCCGTTTTCCCGACATCGACGCGCTTCGGATCGGTCTCACGCACCTCGGCCCCTTCCCGTGTGCCCGCCGGGACGAGATCCGAGCCGGGAACTCGTTCCAGCTCGACGTCGTCCTCTCCGTCGATCCCGTGGCGGATGACGATGGCTCTCCCTGGGGTCTCTTCGGGGACGACGAGACGTCGAACGACCGCGAGCGTTCGATCGGACTCGGTCGGCTCTTCCGCTACCTCCTCGGACACGGCACTCAGGAAGCGCCGAGTTCGGTGCGTGGACGGAGCAGGACGTTCACCTGGAACGCCCTCCCGATCGAAGAGGCCGCGCAATGAGACGGTGGCGCACACAGGTCCTGCTCCTCCTCGCGCTCGCGATCGCACTGCCCGCGCTCCCGACCGCGTGGGCCGTGCGCGAACTGTTCGACGAAGCACTCCAGCCACTCCTCGGCGGAGGGTTCGAGGAGGGAGTCCGCGCCGGGTTCGAATCGACGCGGATCGAGATCGCACGAGACCGCGAAGAGTTCGATCGTGCACTGGCCGTCGGCGCGCCGTACGACACCCTGGGTGCGGATCGGCTCCGCTCGCTCCCGGAACGGGATCGAAACACCATCCTTGCGCTGGATCTCGGGCCCGAGGATCCTCCGCTCCGTCTGGATCTGGCGGGCCGGACCTATTGGATCGCGCGCCGTCCGGATGTCGCGGGCGCACCTGAGTGGGCGCTCCGTGCCGTTCCGGACTCTCTTTCGGCCCGCGTCGCGAGCGTCGCGGATGCAATGCGCCGGATCGAGTCTCTGCGTCAGCACCGGAACGCGCTCGGCCGGTCGCTCCTCACTGCCTACCTCGTCGCCCACGGGGTCGTCGTCCTCGTCCTGATCGCGGTCGCGCTCTGGCTCGTGAGGCGGTGGACGGCCCCGATCGCCCAGCTCGAGGGCGGCCTCGAAGCGGTGGCACGAGGAGACCTCACCGTCCGTGTCCCCCCGAGCGGGAGCGAAGACATGCGGCAAGTCCTCGAGCGGTTCAACCGGATGGTCGAGGAACTCGGATCACAGAGACGCGCGTTGGCGCGCCTCGAAAAGCGGACCGCGTGGCAACAGATGGCCCGGTCCCTCGCGCACGAGATCAAGAACCCGCTCACACCGATCCAGCTCGCCGTCCAGGAGCTCCACACCGCCTACGACGGATCCAACCCACGCTATGCGGCCCTCCTCAGCGAGGGCGCACAGATCGTGGAAGAGGAAGTGGAGCGCCTTCGCCTCCTCGTTCAGGGCTTCTCCCAGCTCGCACGACCGTCCCGAGACTTCAGCCGGATCGATCTCGGCGAGCTGCTGTCGGAACTCGACCGCTCGTACGGCGAGTCCCTCGCCATGGACGTTCCGCCGGCGCCGGTTTTCGTGCAAGGGGATCGGGAAGGACTGCGCAGGCTCTTCCTCAACCTCGTCAACAACGCGATCGAAGCGCAGAAGCGAACCGGAGCCATCCAGCCGATCGAGCTGACGCTCCGCCGGAGCGGCGACGCTTCCGCCTGGTGCGTCGAAGTGCGCGACCATGGCCCCGGGGTGAGCCCCGAGGATCGCGATCGGATCTTCGAGCCGGACTTCACCACCCGGTCGGACGGCATCGGACTCGGCCTCGCCATCGCGCGTAGTACTGCCGAAGCCCACGGGGGAACGCTCGAAGTAGATGCGCCGTCGGACGGGGCGGCCGGTGCGTCGTTCGTCCTCGTTCTCCCGTCCACGTTCCCGGAGGAAACATGAGCACCCGCGTTCTCATCGTCGACGACGAAAGGAACATCCGCCGAACTCTCTCCCTCGTCCTCGGCAGCGCCGGCTACGAGTGCCTCGAAGCAGACTCGGGGGAGGCCGCTCTCGGCCTCCTGGAGAATGAGGTCGCGCACGCCGTGCTTCTCGACATCGGGCTCCCGGGTCAGGACGGCCTCCAGACGCTCGAAGCGATCCGCCGTTCCCATCCCGGAGTCGCGGTCATCATGATTTCCGGCCGCGCAACCATCCAGGATGCCCTCGACGCAACGAAGCTCGGCGCATTCGACTTCCTGGAAAAGCCCCTTTCGCGGGATCGAGTTCTCCTCGCTCTCCGGAACGCCCTTCAGATCTCCGCGCTCGAAACGGAGATCGACCGGATCAAGGGCCGGGCGGAGGAACGCATTCTCGTCGGCGAGAGTCCGAGGTTCCTCCACCTCCTGGAGACGGCTCGAAAGGTCGCGCGTACGCATGCGACCGTCCTCATCACCGGAGAGAGCGGCACGGGCAAGGAGTTGATCGCCCGCTTCATTCACGAGGAGAGCCCGCGCGCGACCGGCCCCTTCGTCGAAGTCAACTGCGCCGCCATTCCAGAAGACCTGATCGAGTCCGAGCTCTTCGGATGCATCCGCGGCGCCTACACCGGCGCAGACCGGGCCCGCGAAGGAAAGTTCGAGGCGGCGAATGGAGGCACCCTCTTCCTCGATGAAATCGGTGACATGAGCCCGAAGGTCCAGGCGAAGGTTCTCCGTGCACTGCAGGAGCGGGTCATCGAACGGGTCGGGGAGAGCGCATCGCGCCCGGTCGATGTCCGGATCCTCGCCGCCACGAACCGGAACCTGGCCGCCGAAGTCGAGACGGGGCGGTTCCGGGAGGATCTCTTCCACCGGATCCACGTCGTTCCACTCGAAACGCCCCCTCTTCGCGAGCGTCCCGAGGACACCGCACGGCTCGCCGTCCACTTCGCACACATCTACGCGAAGCGAAACGGACTGCCCGTCCCCATCCTGCACTCGACCGCACTCGAACGCCTAGCGACGAGACGATGGCCGGGAAACGTCCGTGAGCTCAGGAATGCGATCGAGCGACTCGTCATCCTCTCGCCCGGCCCGGAGATCGGGGGCGAGGACGTCGACGCACTGGTCCCGGATGCGGGCGTCTCCGCAGTGACGACGCCGATCGCGGAGGACTCGCCACGGCGGAGCGATCGGCCGGACGACCGGCCGAAATCCGGCGCAGGGGTGATGTCCGACCCTCTTGCACTGGTCCGGGAACACGGTGGGCTTCCCGCCGCCCGCGACGCCTTCGAGCAGTTCGCCATCGAGGCGGCACTCGACGCGTCCGGAGGAAACGTCTCGGAGGCCGCCCGGCTCCTCGGCGTGGAGCGCAGCAACCTGCACAAGAAGATCAGCAAGTATGAACTGAACCCCGTCCCGCGCGGGGAGCGGATCGTGAACCTCGGCCGGGCGGATCTCGACGCCCCAGAGAAGGAAGACCAAGTGACACAGAGTGCATTCGACTCTTCGGAGAGCCGACAGCTTCACCTTCGTGCGGCCGAACGCAACACGTCCTGGGACCTCGACCCGGCATCGCTTGCGGAGAGCGGCGCAGGCGAAGCGAACGTCACTCCTCTCCGTGGCCGCGGCCGCACTGTCGCTGGCACCGTCCACGGCACACGCCGACGAGGAGCGCGGGTTTCGGATCGACTCGGCATCCTGGGCGACTGGATCGGTGCGGAAGACCCCGCGCCCGACTCGTCCGACGAGGCCCTCTTCATCGAGGACGCTGGAGGGGGCGTGTCGGTCCTCGTCGGCTACGACTGGACGCGCCACTTCGGACTCGCCTTTCGCATGAGCGGCGCGCGTCATGACACGACGCTCGAGGATCTCACCGTCGCGCACAACTCGGCCGAGATCGAAGCGCATTGGCGCCCAGGCTCGAACCCGGACGTGCGACCCTACCTCTTCGGCGGCATCGGCGGGAACACGCTCCGCGTCGACACCGACCTCGCCGACGTCGACACCCGCGGTGGGTCCGCGGTGCTCGGAAGTGGAGTCCTCGTCCGTCTGCGGGGGAACTTCTGGTTCGATCTGGCCGGCCGACTCCAGTTCATCAACTGGGACGAGATCGAGGTGACGCTCTCCGACGGCCAGGGAGACCAAGTGAGCGCATCGACGCCGGTGGACGAGAGCGGAACGGCGGGGCAGGTGACAGTGGGAGTGCTCTGGGGATTCTGAGTTCGACGCGAGTCCCGGAATGCGACGGGAGGTTCCGGATTCGACGGGAGGTCCCAAGTCCGATACGAGGTTCTGACTTCAGCGCGAGGCTCTGAGTTCGTCAGTGGTTTGCGGGCAGAGGGAAGCGGACCCGGGAACCGGATCCGCTTCTTTCGTCAGGACCGCCTGCTCAGAGGGAAACGCCGCCCGCCGGACATGCGATGTCGACCTGGTCCTCGTTCCAGCAGGCCCGCTCGCCTTCGTTGTACTCCGGAACCTCCAGGCTTCCGGCGCCAGTGACCAAGTCCCAGGTCACGAAGAAGAGCCGATCCTCGGAGTGATCGCTCCACTCGATGCGGCGATCCGCCCCGTTCCGGGAGAACGCGACATGATCGCCGAAGTCCTCGTGATCCGCGTCGATGATCCGGAAGCTCAGATCGGTCTCACCGAGAGATCGGGACCAGTCGAGACGCGCGACATCGGTGGGATCCGCTTCCAGGTCACTGAAGATCCAGTAGCCGGTCCGTCCGCCCGACGAAGAGTGTCCGCTGTACCAGAGATCGTGATCGAGTTCGCGTCCATCGACCGTGCCGGTCACGTAGAGCGCCCAATCGACGCCGCCGGATACCCACGTGCCCTCGAGGTCGATCGTCGCCGTCTCGTTCCCGTCCTGGTAGACGTACTCCCAGAGGTAGGTGCCCTGGTCGATCCTCTCCGGCTCGGCGCTGAGCGCGAGACCGAAGGCCGCCGAAGGAGGCCCCAGCACTTCGGCCACGATCAGGTTGACCGCGGTGACGTGGACGACGGCGGCGATCCAGTTCCAATGGGTCGTTCCGGCCGCGGTGCCCAGCTCCGCGGTCCCCGGTGCCCAAGTGCTCTCGCCTCCGAACGCGCGCTGCGCCGCCTCTTCGTCCGCGAAACCAAGGAATGCTCCGGAGTCGGAGAAGAACCCGAGGTCCATCTGCATCGTGGCTGGATCGGGAAGATCGGGGGCTCCGCGGTCGGACTCGGGTTGGCTGGTCTCGTTGCCACAGGCCGCGAGCGCAATGGAGAGCGCGGAGACGATGAGGGTGCTGCGTACGATCGACATGACTGCCTCCCTGATTGGGTCGATTTGGGTTCGGGCCGTCTCGGGACGTGCCCTCTACCGAGCCGTGAACCGCCGGCCTCGGCTCCGTACCCAGTGGGGCCGGGCTCGCGGCGCTGTCGGGGAGGGAAATGCAGCCATCGTGCCGACGGGCCCGAACGCCGCAGACGAACATGCTATCGACTTGGAGACTGGCAGTTGCGGCCCGCCGTGGCTTCCGCACCGGGAGAGGCGATCCGCCACCTTGGGCCGGTTCCTGTCCCCAACCCGACACGACTGGGAGCCTCATTCACACCTCCCGATTTCCTCCCCCGGGCACCGGTGGGAGGGGGTACTCTCCCCGCTGTTCCGCGTCCGCCGGGAGGGCGACGGAATCGATGCGATGGGGGCCGACGTCGGGCCCCGTGTCCCCTCGAAGAATCTCCGGAAGGAGCGCGAAAGCATGACGACGCAGAAAGAGAAGCAGGAACAGCTAGGCCGACTCCGCGAGCAGGCCCAAGACGGAGGCGGCCGGGAGAAGCTCGACAAGATTCGCGCTTCCGGCCGGCTCACCGCACGTGAGCGGGTCCTCACCCTGCTCGACCCCGGCTCCTTCCAGGAGAGGGGCACGTTCGTCACGCATCGCTGCACGGACTTCGGCATGTCGAACCGGAAGACGCTGGGCGACGGTGTCGTGGCGGGGTCCGGTACGATCGACGGCCGCCCGGTCTACGTCTTCGCGCAGGACTTCACCGTCTTCGGCGGAACGCTCTCCGAGTCCAACGCCCGCAAGATCTGCGACATCATGGACCAGGCGATGCAGAACGGCTGCCCGGTCATCGGCCTCAACGACTCGGGCGGTGCGCGTATCCAGGAAGGCGTGCAGTCGCTCGGCGGGTACGCGGACATCTTCCTCCGCAACACGCTCGCGTCGGGCGTCGTCCCGCAGATCTCCGCGATTCTCGGCCCCTGCGCGGGCGGCGCGGTCTACTCCCCCGCCATCACCGACTTCACGATCATGGTGAAGGAGACGAGCCACATGTTCGTCACCGGCCCCAACGTGATCAAGCAGGTGACGAACGAAGAGGTGACGTTCGAGGAACTCGGCGGCGCAATGACGCACAACACGAAATCCGGCGTCGCCCACATCGCGACGGAGGACGATCTCGACTGTCTCCGCGCCATCAAGACGCTCCTCTCCTACCTGCCGCAGAACAACCTCGAGGACCCGCCCTACGTTTCGTCCGAGGATCCTTCGGACCGGATGGATCCGGAGCTCGACACCCTCATCCCCGAGAACTCGAACATGCCCTACGACATCAAGGACGTGATCGAGCGCGTCGTGGACCAGGGCAGCTTCTACGAGATCCACGAGCACTTCGCCCAGAACATCGTCGTCGGCTTCGCCCGCCTCGGGGGCCGGGTCGTCGGCATCGTCGCGAACCAGCCGAAGTTCCTCGCCGGAGTGCTCGACATCCGTTCGTCGATCAAGGGCGCCCGGTTCGTTCGCACCTGCGACTGCTTCAACATCCCGCTCATCACGTTCGAGGACGTGCCCGGCTTCCTTCCCGGCACGGACCAGGAATGGGGCGGAGTCATCACGCACGGCGCGAAGCTCCTCTTCGCCTACTGCGAGGCGACCGTGCCCAAGCTCACGGTCATCACGCGCAAGGCCTACGGCGGCGCCTACGACGTCATGAGCTCCAAGCACATCCGCGCGGACTACAACATCGCCTGGCCGAGCGCCGAGATCGCGGTGATGGGAGCCGAAGGCGCGGTCGCGATCGTGAACCGGAAGGAGATCGCCGACGCCTCCGATCCCAAGGCGAAGACGAAGGAGCTGGCCGACGAGTACAACGCGACCTTCGCCAATCCGTACGTCGCTGCCTCACTCGGATTCCTCGACGACGTCATCCTCCCGAAGGAGACTCGTCCCCGACTCATCGCGGCGCTGAAGATGCTCGAGAACAAGCGCCAGGAGCTGCCCGCGAAGAAGCACGGAAACATCCCGCTCTGACGAGACGCGACGATCTCACGATGAATCGGACGAGAGAAGGAACGGCAGGATGATCGAGAAGAAGAACCACAGACTGCTCATCGCGAACCGGGGAGAGATCGCGTCGCGGATCATCCGCGGGGCGAAGGACGAGGGATGGCACACGATCGCCATCTACTCGGACGCCGACGCCTCGGCGCCCCACGTGCTCCTCGCGGACGAAGCGCATCCGGTCGGCCCCGCGCCCGCGCACCAGAGCTACCTCAACATGGACCGGATCCTCGAAGTCGCGCGGGAATCGGAGGCCACCCACGTCCATCCGGGCTACGGCTTCTTCTCGGAGAACCCGGACTTCGTCCAGAAGATCGCGGACGCCGGACTCAAGCTGATCGGTCCGTCGGCCGCCGCGATCCGCGCCATGGGCGACAAGGTGGCGGCCCGGAACGCGGCCGAAGCCGCGAAGGTCCCGCTCGTTCCCGGCTCCCCCCCGCTCCCGGCCGATCCTGAAGTCGCGGTCGAGTACGCAAAGAAAATCGGCTACCCCGTTCTCATCAAGGCGGCGTTCGGCGGTGGCGGCAAGGGGATGCGCCTCTGCAAGGACGTGACCGAACTCCGAAGCGCACTCGCGCTCACCCGTGGAGAAGCGGGCCGTTCCTTCGGGAACGACACGATCTTCATCGAGCGCGCGCTCCTCAAGGCGCGCCACGTCGAGATCCAGATCCTCTGCGACGAGCACGGCAACGGTGTCTATCTCGGGGAAAGGGAGTGCTCGATCCAGCGGCGTCACCAGAAGCTGATCGAGGAGACTCCCTGCGTCGTTCTCGATCCCGCGACGCGGAAGCAGATGGGCGAAGCCGCCGTCCGCCTCGCGCTCGACATCGGCTATCACAACGCGGCCACGGTCGAGTACCTGCTCGACGAAACGGGGCAGCCCTACTTCCTCGAGATGAACACGCGCCTCCAGGTGGAGCACCCGATCACGGAGATGGTGACCGGGATCGACCTCGTCCGCGCGCAGCTCCGGATCGCCGACGGGGAACCGCTCCCCTGGAAACAGGACGACATCCATCCGCAGGGGGCGGCCATCGAATGCCGGATCATCGCCGAGGACGCGAGCGCTGGATTCGTGCCGCAGTCCGGCCCCGTCCACTACGCACGGCTCCCCCAGGGGCCTGGAGTGCGCAACGACGTCGGCTTCCTCCCCGGCCGTGAGATCTCGGTTCACTACGACTCGATGATCGGCAAACTCATCACCTGGGGGAACGACCGGGAGGAGGCGCGCACCCGGATGCTCCGTGCGCTCGACGAGTACCTCGTGGAGGGAGTCCGCACGAACGTCGACTTCCAACGCTGGGCGCTGGCACATCCCGAGTTCGTGGCCGGCAACACCTACACACGGTTCATCGACGACCACTTCAGACCGGAGATGCTGGAACGCCCGGACCTGGAGGCAGACGCGGCCATCATCGCGGCCGTCGCGACCTTCCGCCACCGGATGGGTTCGGCCGGAGCCGTCGCTTCCGGCACGACGGGCCAGTCGAACGATCCAAACGCACCACGCGTTTCGCCCTGGAAGCGGGCACGCACGTGGTCGGGACGATAGAGGGTCCCTCAGGAACGAGGCCGAGGAGTACGAACGCGCGGAACGAGCCGAATCCCCGATGGGATCTCACCCTAGGTCCGAGGAGACGAACGAGAGATGAGTGATTCGAGGAAGTATCAGCGTTTCGTGAGCCGGGTGGGCGAGGAACAACGCACGTTCGACGTCGCCACCGGCGAGTCGTCCTCCTTCTGGGTCAAGGGGATCGAGAAGGATGCCGCGGGAGACCCGATCGAAGTGAGCTGGAACCCGATCGGCCACGGTCGCGTCCTCCTCCGGATCGGCGGAAGGGTGCGGATCGCGCGGATCGCGCAGAGCACACCGCAGGAGTTCGTCGTCGAAATGGACGGAAGGCAGATTCCGGTGCGGGCGGACGATGAGATCACGGCGCGTGCCCTCCTCCAGAAGGCTTCCACGGGTGTCGCCTCCGGACCGTCCAAGATCCTCTCGCCCATGCCGGGGACGGTCGTGAACGTCCTCGTCGACGAAGGCGAGTCGGTGGCAAAGGGACAGGCCGTGATCGTGATCGAAGCCATGAAGATGCAGAACGAGATCACCGCCCCGATCGCGGGAACGGTCCATGGGCTCAAGGCCGCGGCGGGTCAGGCCGTCGAAGCCCGTGCCTTGCTCTGTGAGATCGTTCCGTAGCATCTCTCCGGATCCGGAGGTGGCCGTTCCGCTATAGTAGCGACCTGGCCGAGACCCATCCGGGTCCCCACCTCACTGTCGGGAGAACCGCATGATCAAGAAGATCGACCATCTCGGCGTCGCCGTCCTCGATCCCGAACGCGCACTCGCCACGTACCGGGACGCACTCGGGCTCCGGCTCGACCAGATCGAGGACATTCCGAGTCAGAAACTCGTTTCCTACCACCTCGCGATCGGCGAGTCCCACATCGAGCTCCTCCACCCGACGGAAGAAGACTCGGTGATCGGGAAGTACCTGGCCAAGAAGGGCCCCGGGATCCATCACGTCGCCCTCCAGGTCGACGACATCGAGGCCGAACGAGACCGTCTCTCCGCCGCCGGACTCGAGCCGCTCACTCCGGAGCCGTTCATCGGCGCGAACGGCAAGAAGGTCCTCTTCTTCCACCCCCGGACGACGGGCGGCATCCTGCTCGAGATCTGTCAGGTGGTGGAGGAGGAGTGAACGAGGGCGCAAGGTCGACCGAGGCCGTCCTCACCGAGTTCGTGCGGGGCGTCGCGCTCCGCGCCACGGTCAAGGACACCTCGAACCTCGACTCCCTGCTCCCCCTCGTCTACGAAGAGCTCCGCGTCCTCGCCACGTACCTCCTCCGCAGTGAGCGCGACGCCGCAACGCTCCGCCCCACGGCGCTCGCACACGAAGCCTATCTGCGCCTCGCCGGACAGACCCGGTTCGTGCCGAAGAACTCCGGCCATCTCCTCGCGGTAGCGTCGACGCTCATGCGCCGCGTCCTCGTCGACTACGCGCGGGAGAAGCGCGCCGCGAAGCGCGGAGGCGGCGCCATCCGGGTCACTCTGTCCCATGAGGTGGAAGACACCTCGGCCCGTCCGGTCGATCTGCTCGCCCTGGACGACGCCCTGGAGGCATTGGAGGAGATGGACGAGCGGAAAGCGCGCGTCGTCGAGATGCTCTACTTCTCCGGGTTCACGCTCGCCGAAACGGCGACCGCGCTGGACGTCTCCGTGAAGACCGTTCAGCGCGACTGGGAGTTCGCGAGAGCGTGGCTCTACAGGCGCATCTCGCCCGAGTAGAGGGCCGAGGCGGGGGTTCCGCAGCAGACGGCTGCCAGGGTAGCCTGCCTCCGGAGCCGAAGCCGCCGAAGCGCTCCTGCGCCGATGGTCACCGAGTCGGCGCCGATGTCGGCAGGCTGCCTCCGCTTACTCGCTGAGGACCGCGCGACCGATCACGATCCGCTGCATCTCCGACGTTCCCTCGTAGATCTCCGTGACCCGCTGGTCGCGGTAGTACCGCTCGATCGCGTACTCCTTCGTGTACCCGGCGCCGCCGTGGATCTGGAGCGCGCGGTGGACGACGCGGTGGGACATCTCCGACGCGTAGAGCTTCGCCATCGCGGCCTCCTTCCCGTGGGAGAGTCCGGCGTCCTTCCGCCACGCGGCACGACGCACGAGGCTCCGGGCCGCGGAGATCTCCGTCTCCATGTCCGCGATCATGAACTGGACGGCCTGGTGATCCGCGATCGGACGACCGAACGCGACGCGTTCCTTGGCGTAGGCAACCGCTTCCTCGAGCGCGCCCTGGGCGATGCCGACGGCCTGGGAGCCGACGCCGATCCGGCCGTTGTCGAGCGCCTGCATCGCGATCTTGAAGCCGATGCCCTCTTCTCCGACGAGCGCGGAAGCCGGGACACGGCAATCCTGGAAGTGGATCTCGGCCGTATCGGATGCCCGTAGCCCCATCTTGTCTTCGAGCTTGCCCACCGTGATTCCCGGAGTGTCCCGCTCGACGAGGAACGCGCTGATTCCCCGATGCGGACGGTCGGGGATGTCCGCCGTCTTCGCCAGCACGAGGTAGAGGTTCGCAATGCTCCCGTTCGTCACCCAGAGCTTCGCGCCGTCGAGGACGTAGCTGTCGCCGTCCTTCCGTGCCCGCAGTTCGAGTGCGGAGGCATCGCTTCCCGACGCAGCCTCGGAAAGGCAGAACGCGCCGATCCAGTCGGACGCGAGCTTCGGCAGGTAGTTCTTCCGCTGCTCGTCGCTCCCGAACCGGAGGATCGGATAGGCACCGACCGAGTTGTGGACGGAGAGAACGATCGCAACCGCGGCACAGACCCGCGCCAGCTCCTCGATCACCTGCACGTAGCAGGCGGTGCTGACTCCTGCCCCGTCGTACTCCTCCGGAATCATGAGACCGAGCAGTCCCACTTCCTGCATCTTCCGCAGGACTTCGATCGGCACCCGCTTCTCGACGTCGATCTCGTGCGCGATCGGCCGGAGTTCCTTTTCCGCGAACTCGCGCGCGAGTTCGATGATCATCTTCTCCTCGTCCGAATACGTCAGATCCATGCTGGCAGGCCCCCTACTTCGTCACGCCGCGGCCGATGACGATCCGCTGGATTTCGCTCGTACCTTCGTAGAGCTCGGTGATCTTGGCGTCACGGAAGTGACGCTCGACGTGGTACTCCTCGACGTATCCGTATCCGCCGTGGACCTGGATCGCGTCGTCGGTCACCTCGACCGCCACTCGAGAAGCCAGGAGCTTCGCCTTCGCCGCCGCCATCGAGTAGTCCTGGCCCAGGTCCTTCTGGTGAGCGGCTTCGAGAGTGAGGAGACGCGCCGCGTCGATCTTGGTCGCCATGTCCGCGATCTTGAACTGCACGGCCTGGAACTCCGCGATCGGCTGATCGAACTGGTGACGCGTCTTCGTGTACTCGATCGACCGCTCGAACGCGGCCTGCGCGATCCCGACCGCCTGCGCGGCGATCCCGATCCGGCCGCCGTTGAGCGTGATCATCGCCACTTTGAAGCCCTTGCCGAGGTCACCGAGACGGTTCGCGTCCGGCACCCGGACGTTGTCGAAGATGATCTCGGACGTGCACGAAGCGCGGATGCCGAGCGTCTTCTCGCGCGTGCCGACGGAGACGCCGTCCCGCTCCTTCTCGATGATGAATGCGCTGATCCCCCGCGTCTTCGCCGCCGGGTCGGACGAGGCGTAGACGACGAACGTGTCGGCGTAGGCGCCGTTCGTGACGAAGATCTTGACGCCGTTGACGATCCAATCGTCGCCGTCCTTCACCGCCGTCGTCTTGGTCGCGCCCGCGTCCGACCCCGCCATCGGCTCGGTGAGGCAGTAGGAGCCGAGCTTGGCGCCGGAAGCGAGGGGCTTCAGGAACGTCTCCCTTTGATAGTCGGTCCCGAACCGCTCGAGCGGATCACAGACGAGCGAGTTGTTGACGCTCATGATCACGCCGGTGGAGGCGCAGCCGCGGGAGATCTCCTCGATGGCGAGAGCGTAGGAGATCGAGTCCATCCCGCTCCCGTCCCAGTCCGGGCTCACCATCATGCCGAGGAATCCCAACTCACCGAGCTTCTTCACGGCCTCCACGGGGAACTCGCGGTTCTGATCCCAGTGGGGCGCGTTCGGAACGAGCTCCTTCTCCGCAAACTCGCGGGCCGTGTCCCGGATCATCTGTTGTTCTTCGGACAGTGAGAAATCCATGGGTACGCTCCTTCGGCATCACCTCGTCTCTCGTGGTGCCGTGCGCGTGGAATCGACAGCACCCCCGGAGCCACGTCGCGTGGCGAGGACAGCCCCTTGATACTAAGGGTTCTCCGGCCCTCCCTCCAGCATCGGTCGTTTGGAATCGCGTCTTGCATACGAGAAACTTATGGGAGGACGCCTCTGGGTTGCCCCCGAGTCGAGATCGGGCAGGCGGAATCGGCGGGACGTGACTCGGACGGGGTCGGGGACGGGGTCGGGGTCGGGGTCGGGGTCGGGGTCGGGGTCGGGGTCGGAGTCGCGGTCCCGGTCGGAGTCGCGGTCGAGGTCACGCTCAGGGCGAGCGCGGGAGAGTCACCGTGCGCCAGCGCGCTGGCGTGCGTCACGGATCCGGCCCGCTAGATCCCCGAACCCAGGCACTCCGGGAGGAATCCGCTCCCACGCCGCGGCGGCCTCCGCCCACTGTCCGAGGGCGGCGTGTGCCTCGCCCAGGTAGTAGAGGATGTCTGGATTCTGGGGATAGGACCGGAGGCCGTCCTCCAGCACGCCGAGCGCCTCCGCCGGTCTGCCGAGACGGGTGAGAACCCGCCCGCGGTTGGAGAACGCGAGTGCGTACCGGGAGAGGCGGATCGACTTTGCGAACTCCCGCTCCGCGCCGGCGAGGTCCCCGAGCAGTTCGAGAGTCGACCCCAGACTGTTGTGGGCCGTCCCGTACCCGGGCCCCGGTGCGCGTGCGATCGAGAGTTCGAACATCTCCTTGGCACCCTCGACGTCACCCCGCTGAAAGAGAACGACGCCGTAGTTGTGGGGCACGAGGAAGCTGTCGGTCGCGAGGGCGAGGTCGCCTCCGAAGAGTGTTTCACCGTCGCGCCAATCGCGGTTCCTGAGATGCGTTTGGATCCCAAGAGCGACGACCCAAACGAGGAAGAGCGACGCCATCGGCCGGTGCCACTTCGTCGGCACCGAAGCACCAGCCAGAACGAGCAGGGTGAGAAAACCGACGCCCGGGAGATAGAGCCAACGCTCGGCCATGGTCTGCGCGAGCGGGACGATCTGAAAGAACGGCCCGATCCCGACCACGAACCAACCCAGGAAGAAGAGCGCCAGGCGGCTCTCCACCTTCCCCGCCCGCCACCAGAGGAAGAGGAGAACGAACACGGCGAGCGGAGCACCCAGGAACACCCATGGAGACGCGAGCGACCGCTCGATGAACTGGTACTCGATGTGGAGCCGATACGGAAAGAAGAGGAGCCGCAGGTCGGTAGCCACGACGCGGCAGACGGTCGCCACCTTCTCGATCGGGGTTGCGAAGGCGATGTTGGAGAGAACGTCCGGCGCCACCGCCCCGAGATGGAGCGTCGCTCGAATCACTACATACACGCCGGTCACGACGAATGCCGCCACGACCGCGCGCCAGACGGACCGGCTGGTGGAGTGCGGAATCGAAACAGCGGGACCGGCCGGGCGGATCGTCCACGCGGCGAGGCCGAGCAGCACCGGCACCACCACCGCGCTCTCCTTCGTGATGAGCGCGAGGACGACGGAGAGAACCACGCCCGCGATCCAGATCCCCCTCTGCCTACCGCGCGCGACGAAGAGAAGGGAGTGGAGCGAGAGGAGCGTGAAGAGGAGGAGGAGCAGGTCGCCACGCACCGCAACGAACGTCACGCACTCGACAGCGAGCGGATGGACGCTGAAGGCCAGCGAGACGAGGAACGCGAGCGTCCGCCCGACCCTCATCCGGAGCAGGAACGCGAACAGCAGGAGAACGTCCACGACATGGAGTGCGACGTTGAAGAGGTGGTACGGCATCGGATCGAGGCCGTGGAGCTGGTACTGGATCCAGAACGTGACCGTCTGGATCGGCCGGTAGTACTGGCCCAGGGAGAGCGGGAATCCGAACGGATCCGTCCGGAAGATCTCGCCGAATCCCCCAGGAACCCGGAGCAGCACGTTGTTCACGACGAGATCGAAGTCGTCCCACACGAACTGCGCGGGAAGCGCGTTCGCGAAGGCAAGGGCAGGCGCCAGAACGAGGAGAACGTATGCGAGGAAGCCTCGGGGCCATCCGCCCCGAGGAGAACTCAAGGGACCGGGGCCACCCGCACCTCGATCCACCGAGTTTTGGATCCCCGAACCCCTGTTCCGCCGTTCGCGCCGCGTCATCCCCCTCCCCTTCCTACGGAAGAGACTCTAGCGGATGACGCGTTCGACACGAACCTCGGACGAGTGCTACTTCCCGCTGAACTCGATCTCGACGGTGTCTTCGAGGTGGACCTTGATCCCGTCGAACTCCTTCAGCCACTCAGCCGCTTCGGCCATCGAACTCGGCTCACCGCGTCCGGCCAGCGCCTTGAACTTCGGCATGTCCGCCATCAGCTTGCCGAAGTCGATGTCGAAGAGAGTCACCCGGTTGCCATCGGCATAGGGGCTGTTCGTCTTCGTGATCTTCCCATCCGTCTCGACGGCCAGGCTGAAGCGGAATCCGCCGAAGAGATCCTGGATGAACTGGATCTCTTCGTCCGTCGGCTCGTGATCGGCCATCGGATCGTCCATGTCACTGTCCGCTTCGTCATCCCACTCGGCATCCTCGCCATCCACGGTGTCGGCCTCGGAGCCAAAGTCGGAATCGGGCAGATGGATGACGAGCTTGCCGCCCTTCCCCGACGAGGTGAGATCGAAGGTGATCCCGTCATCGGGACCCGAGTCCTGATCCGCCATGTCGTCTTCTCCGAAGCCTTCGGATCCGGACCCACCAGTCCCGTCCATGCCGCCGCCGTCCGGATCCATGTGCACCGTCAGCTTCCGGATGTCGTCAAAGGCATAGTGGGCCCGCACGCCGACGAACCCGTCCTTCGAGACCGGCTCGCTGCGCACGAACCGAACTCCCTCCCCCATCTTGGAAGCAGCCGCTTCGAGGTCGGCTACCGGGAAGAGATCCGGCTCCTCCACCTCCTGGCCCTCTTCGGCGAAGAGCTTCGCCATCTCCTTGGCCTGCTCCGCCGCTTCCGCCGAGATCATCGAGAGGACCTCGACCTCACCGCTGCCGTTCGCATGAACGCGCACGAGCGTCTCGTTCTGGAAGCAGCCCGACGCGAGGACACTGAGGCAGAGGAACAGCAGAACGCTGCCGATCGCCCCAGCGTGGGGCAGACGGCGCCGCACGCCCGACTTCGGCAGTGGCTTCGCCCCCAACTCGGACGCCGCATTGGACCCCGACTCGGGCGCCGCCTCGGGCACTACATTTCGCCCCGACTCGGGCGCCGCCATCGCCTCATCCTGCCTCGACGTGACCAAAGCGCTCATGAGTACCGTCATCCTCTCCCCCCTTCTGAACAGCTTCCGCCGGTGAGAACACCGGAATAGAAGTAGAACGGACACGAGAACCGAACGATACGGCGAAGCGACCAGGGCCAGAAAACCCTGATCGCTTCCCGATGTGTGCTGCGCGAGTGGGCACCAGGCCCAATCAACGCTCTGAAACGAAACCGATTGCCTACTCGGAGTAATCGTAGACGCCGCGGCCGGATTTCCGTCCGAGGTGCCCGGCGACCACCATCTTCCGGAGGAGAGGGCACGGACGATACTTGTCATCGCCCAGGCCGTTCTGGAGCACCTCCATGATGTTGAGGCAGACGTCGAGACCGATGAAGTCGGCCAGGGTGAGCGGCCCCATCGGGTGGTTCATGCCCAGCTTCATGACCGTGTCGATGTCCTCACGCGTCGCGACACCTTCCATCAGGCAGAAGAAAGCCTCGTTGATCATCGGCATGAGGATCCGGTTGGAGATGAAGCCCGGATAGTCCTGCACTTCCACCGGAGTCTTGTCGAGTTCCCGCGTGAGCGTCTCGACCGCGGCGTATGTCTCGTCCGACGTCGCGAGGCCGCGGATGATCTCCACCAGCTTCATCATCGGCACCGGATTCATGAAATGCATCCCGATCACCTTCTCCGGACGCTGCGTCGCGGCCGCGAGTTCGGTGATGGAGATGGACGACGTATTGGTCGCGAGGATCGTACCCGGAGACGTCACCTCGTCGAGCTTCTCCAGGATCTCCTTCTTCACTTTCGCGTCCTCGAACACCGCCTCGACGACGAGCTGGCATTCGCGAAGCGACTCCGGCTTCGTCGTGCGGGTGACGCGTTCGAGGATCGCGGGGACCTGCTCCGCTCCGAGCGTGCCCTTCTTCACGAGACGGCCGAGGCTCTTCTCGATCGTGGCCGCGGCGCGGTCGAGCGCTTCGGGATGATTGTCGAGCAGGACCACGCCGTAGCCCGTCTGGGCGAAGACCTGGGCGATCCCGCTCCCCATGGTCCCGCTACCGACGACGCCGATCCTTCGATTCTTCTCCATGGTGTCCTTCGCTCCTTGCTCGGAAGGCAGAGCCTTCCGTGTCGTGTCGGGCCGAGCCGCGCAGATTTGGACGAGGTGCGCAGCGCCCGGCCCTTCCAGATCCGGTCAGATCCTTCAGATCCGCTCGACGGAGAGTGCCACCGCGTTGCCGCCGCCGAGGCAGAGCGTCGCGAGGCCGTGCGTCTTGCCGCGGTCCTCGAGCGCGTAGAGCAGCGTCGTGAGGACGCGCGCACCGCTCGCTCCGATCGGGTGGCCGAGAGCGATCGCGCCGCCGTTGACATTGGCGCGGCTCCAGTCCCAGCCGAGTTCGTTCCCGTCGACCAGGGACTGGGCGGCGAACGCCTCGTTCGCTTCGATGAGGTCGTAGTCGCCGATCTTCCGGCCCGTCTTCTCCATCAGGTTGCGGACCGCGTAGACCGGAGCGTAGAAGATCATCTTGGGCGACGTGGAACCGGTCGCGTAGCCGGTGATCTTCGCCATCGGCGTGAGCCCGAGCTCCTTGACCTTCCTGCCCGACGCGACCACGGTCGCCGACGCACCGTCGTTGATCGAGGGCGCGTTTCCGGCCGTCACCGTCCCGTCCTTCTCGAACGCCGGCTTGAGACCCGAAAGAGACTCGACCGACGTTCCCTTGCGCGGGCTCTCATCCGTGTCGAACACGATCGGATCGCCCTTCCGCTGCGGAATCTGGACCGGGACGATCTCCTTCTCGAACTTCCCGCCTTCGATCGCGGCGACCGCCTTGTTCTGGCTCTCGGCCGCGTACTCGTCCTGCATCTGCCGCGTGATCTTGAACTCACGTGCGATATGCTCGGCCGCGCTTCCCATGTGCCAGTTCTCGAACGCGCACCAGAGTCCATCGTGCACCATCGAGTCGATCACCTGTCCGTTTCCGAGACGGAGACCGGTCCGCGCCTGCGGAAGGAGGAACGGCGAGTTCGACATGCTCTCCATGCCGCCCGCGACGAGGAGCTCCGACTGACCGGCAGCGATCTCGCTCGCGGCGAGCATCACGGCGCGGAGCCCGGAACCGCACACCATGTTCACGGTCATGGCCGGGACGTCATCCGGCACGCCTCCCTTGATCGCCGCCTGGCGGGCGGGGGCCTGCCCCACTCCGGCCTGGAGCACGTTCCCCATGAAGACCTCGTCGACTTCCTTTCCCGGGACCTTGGCACGCTCGAGCGCGGCCTTCACCGCGAGGCCGCCCAGGTCCGTGGCGGAGAAGCCGGCCAGGCTTCCGAGGAACTTACCGATCGGAGTACGTACCGCACTCACGATGTAGACGTCGTTGTCTTGGATCGTTGCCATGGTGTCCTTCCTTCTGTGCCGCTCCCCGGCCCTCGTTCACCCCGGAGATCCGGGGCCGAGCGGGAGACGCTTCCGCACACCTCGAAGTTACGAAATCTCGATCTCGGGAACCGGTCCATCCGTATGGAGCTTCGCACCCGTCACTTCCTGGAGCTCTTCCACCGTCCAGCCCGGAGCGATCTCGCGGAGGACGAACCCACGCCCGGGTTCGACGTCTATCACCGCGAACTCGGTCATGATCTGATGGACGACGCCCTTTCCTGTCAGCGGCAGCGAGCACGCCTCGAGCAGCTTCGGCTCACCGTGCTTGGACGCGTGGGTCATGAGCACGAGCACTCGCTTCGCGCCCGCGACCAGGTCCATCGCGCCGCCCATTCCCTTCACCATCTTGCCGGGAATCATCCAGTTCGCGAGGTCACCGTTCTGGGCCACTTCCATCGCTCCGAGGATGGAGAGATCGATGTGTCCGCCCCGGATCATCGCGAACGAGTCCGCGCTCGAGAAGTAGCTCGAACCCGGGATCTCCGTGATGGTCTGCTTGCCCGCGTTGATGAGGTCCGCGTCCACCTCGTCGTCGGTCGGGAACGGCCCGATTCCGAGCATTCCGTTCTCCGACTGGAGGACGATCTCCACGCCGTCCGGTACGTAGTTGGAGACCAGCGTCGGCATCCCGATCCCGAGGTTGACGAAGAAGCCCGGACGCAGCTCCTTCGCCGCCCTACGGACGAGTTGTTCTCTGCTCAATCCGCTTTTCATACTGGTCTCCCTGGAAGAGGTAGTCGATGAAGACGGCCGGCGTGACGACGGTGTCGGCATCGAACGTGCCGACCGGAACGATTTCTTCGACCTCGGCGATCACGACCTTGCCGGCCGTCGCCATCATCGGGTTGAAGTTCCGCGCCGTCTTCCGATAGACGAGGTTGCCCCAGTGGTCGCCCTGGTAGGCCTTGACGAACGAAACGTCCGCCTTGAGCGCACGCTCGAGCACGTACTCGCGCCCGTCGATCTCGCGGACCTCCTTTCCTTCCGCGACCTTCGTGCCGACACCCGTCGGCGTGTAGAAGGCCGGGATGCCCGCGCCGCCCGCGCGGATCCGTTCGGCGAACGTCCCCTGCGGGACGAGCTCCACTTCGAGTTCACCCGTCAGGAATTGCGTCTCGAAGAGTTTGTTCTCTCCCACGTAGGTCGAGATCATCTTCGTGACCTGCCGGGTCTGGAGCAGCACACCGATGCCGAAATCGTCGACACCTGCGTTGTTGCTGATGACGGTGAGGTTCTTGGTCCCTCGGCGCCTGAGGGCGGCGATCAGGTGTTCCGGGATTCCGCAGAGTCCGAATCCCCCCATCATGATCGTCGCCCCGTCCGAGATCCCTGCGCGGTCGAGCGCCTCGTCCGCGGATGCGACACGCTTGTCGAGACTCATCCGTTTCTCCTCGGTAGGATCCCAAGTCGTTGCAAACTGGGACGCTATCAGAGGAATTCGAGCCGGGTCAAAAGGAAAGCCGGACGGGAGAGCGAGCGCGCGGAAGCGTTGGCGGAAGTGAGGTTAGAGCCCGGCCCGGGAGGGCCAGGCTCCAAATGCTGCGTCAACGGACCAAAGTCATCCGCCTCTCGTCGGACCCGTTCGGGGTCTCGATCCGGTAGAAGTAGACTCCGCTCCCGACCTCGCGCCCTGCGTCGCTCCGGCCGTCCCAGTTCAGGGTGTGCGTACCCTCTCCCATGAGGCCGTCGACCAGTCCGCGAACCCGCCGGCCCGAAGCGTCGAACACTTCGAGGCGGACCGAACTCGGCGCCCCGAGCGTGAACGACAGGTCGGTCTCCTGCATGAACGGATTCGGATGGTTCGGATGGAGGAGGGACGGTCCCGCAACCGCCGCCAGATCGACATCGGCGGGGTCGTTCGTCTGGACCGTGAGGACGGCGAGGCCGCGGCTGGCGCAGGCGAGCCAGAGTTCGTAGCCACCCGGGACTTCCCGGTACTCCGCATCGTAGATCTGGGCGTGTGGCAACCCGTCCGCGCTTCCCAGCGTTCCGAACGTGGTGCCATCGAACCAGACCAGAACGGGCTCGTACCCTTGGGAGTTGAAGTTCGTGAACCAGATCAATCCGTCGGGCGTGTACGCGAGCGGCGTGCACTGGTCCCCAGGCAGATCGGAGTTGGAGTTGTGCCACCACTGGTGCGTACCGGCTTCCGCGTCGATGCGGAAGAGGCCTTCGGTGCTCCCGACCCAGGCAGCGCCGCTCGGCTCCACCGCGACGGTCGTCAGCACGTCGTGGAGCGCGTTCAGTTCCGGAAGGTCCACGTTCTCTCGCGAGAAGTAGTAGTTTCCGTCCGTCCGCACGACCTCGAGGTTCGCGCAGCCCCAGACGGTTCCTGGCCGGCTCGGGTCGGTCACGACGTTGGCGCCCCAACCGGCGATGTCGACGTCGTGGAATCCGAGTTCGTCGTGGTAGCGGAAGCTGAAGTAGTTGCCCATCGTCCACAAGCGGCCGAACGAGTCCTCGACGAGTCCATCAGACTTCCCGCCCTCCTCGATCGTCTCGTACGCGCTGCCGTTCCACTCGTGGATCCCGTTGTTCATCGGGTTGAAGCAGACCTTTCCGGTCGAGGGACGGAAGGTGATCGCGTCCGCATTGTCCGTGGGAAACGGCCACTCTTCCCCGAGGCCGTAGGTGAAGACGTTGTGGTTGTGCCAGCGGACTCCATCGAACATGCCGATGCCCCCCACTCCCGGAGCCGCGTTCTCCGTCACCCAGAGGTCACCGTTCGGAGAGAACGCGATGTCACGAGGCCACATGTCGAGGAGGCCGGTGTTCGTGAGTCGGTATCGTTGCCAGGTGCCGATCTCCGCGTCGTACCTCCCGGCCCCTCCGTTCCCCGAAACCCAGATGTTGCCAGAGTCGTCCATGTCGATCGCATAGGTGAATCCACCGGCCCGCCATTCGCCTCGGTTGTGCCAGGTAGTGCCATCGAAGTACCAGGCTTCGCTGCCCGGCCCGATCAGGACGGCACGTCCACCGTCGAGGGCCCGGAACGCATCGAGTGCGTAGAACGCGAACGGAGGCTGCGGAGGCACGACCCACGTTCCGTCGGGCTGGCGGTAATCGAGGGATGGGTGCTGACTGACGTTCGTGAGTCGGAACATCCAGGTGTTGCCCGAGGAATCGGTCCCATCGTTGCGGCACACCCAGTAGAGGTCACCGACCGCTCCGTTGTTCGGATACTGCGTGAACACTGCGGTCTCGCTGTCGTAGCTGAGGATGCCGAAGAGGGTCTCGACCCAGACGAGGTAGCCGCCATCCGGCTTGGGCTGGACCGAAGCTGCATAGACAGTTCGGTCACCGATCCAGTTGTCCTCATTCGTTCCGTATCCCCAGACCTTCCACTCGTTCGTCTGCGGCTTGAAGCGAACCAGTCCTCCGTCCTGCCCGGCCGCCGTCGCGACCCAGATCGTCCCGTCGGGCGCGATGTCGATATCCTGGGCGCCCGCATACGGCATCGGAGAGTTCGTGTTGTCCCAGCGTACGAAGGAGTCCGGTCCGATCGCGGGATCGAAGTAGAGGAGCCCGCGTCCGGTACCCATCCAGAGCCCGCCGTTCGCGTCCGGCACCATGTCGGAGATCCGAGGCGAGCCGTAGGTATCGTTGACGTCGCCGATGATCGGATAGTCGACGTTGGAGAAGTTCTCCCAGCGGTTCTCGGATTCGATGAATCGAGAGAATCCTCCCTCTTCGAAGAGTGGGTTGAACCCACCGAGGTAGAGCTGGCCCTGGGGATCGAGCCAGAGCGCGGTGCTGTAGTCGCCCATCACCCCGGTGTTCGTGGGGCGGATGTACTTCCACGAATGGTCGCCCAGACCGGCGGAGAACGCTGTGGTCGCCGAAGCGACGATGAGGAGCGGAATGGCAGACCGCAGAATGCCACGGCGCATAGTGGGAACCTCCTGGTGTTCTGGTGCGGGTCGATCGGAACCCACGCGTCGAGTCGAGTCATTTCGGGCCGGAGACCCGCCTTCCGAACAGCAGAGCCCGTCCCTCCCGCGGATGATACACCAATGTTCAGATTTTTTTGAACATCAATCTGCGGTCTATGGGTATGTTCAGTTCTTCCTGAGGTGGCGGTCATTCTGGTCGCAACGACCGAACTTATGGGGTTAGCTTCGGGAACAGGTAACGCCCTGAAACGGCGTCGCATGGAGGTCTTCGGCGAGTGAAGGACTTCGAGATCATCCGCTCGGCGGAGCAGCTCCGGTCCCTGGCCCGCGAGCAGCGGCTGGAGATCCTTCGGCATGCCGCGGAAGAGCCGATGACAGCGACCATCGTGGCGAGGCGGATCGGACGGCCGGTCAACCAGATCCACTACCACGTCCAGCAGCTCCTCGAGCAGGGGCTCCTCGAGGAAGTCACCGACGCCCGCCGGGAGCGGAAGGACGAGCGCTACTATCGGGCCGCCGCCCGTCAGTTCCTGGTCGACCCCGGAATGACAGGATCCGACGACCCGATCTCCCTGTCGTTCCGTCAATCGGTCGAGGTCTCGGCGCTCCACGCCCGGAGACGGCTCCTGGAGCTGGATCTCTCCCGGATCGCCCAGCGCCTCGTGTCGGACGCCCTCCAGGTACGGAAGAACGACCGGGTCCTGGTCGTCTTCGCTCCGACGGCGCTCGAACTCGTGGAAGCCCTGGTCGTCGAGCTGGAAGCTCTGGGCGCCGAGGCCCGCACCCGGATCTGGTCCCGCAACGTCATCCTGCAGACACTCGACCGACACGATCCGGAGTCGCTCGCGGACCACCCGTTCATCCATCCCGGCCTCAGCGACGGCCTCGACGCCGTCATCTTCGTCATGAGCAGCATCCCGCAGGGCGCGCCGCCCAGCCCGGAGCAAAGGAAGAAGCTCCCGCTCCTCCTCGACGCCGTCACGCAGTGGCAGAAATCACTCGTCGAGCGAGGCGTGCGGTCTCTCGAGATCGCCCTCCCCCACCGGGGCGAGTTCGAAGGTGGCTGGATGACGCCGGAGGAAGCGATCGACACGTACTGGCGCAGCCTCGACTCCGACCCGGGAATGCTCCGGCAACTCGGCAGCGCTCTCCTCGAGGAACTGCGCGCCAACACGAAGTGGACTCTCACCGACACGCGCGGCAGTAGCCTGGCACTCGACATCGAACCGGAGAGCATTCACGTCGGCGACGGCGTCGTGTCGCAGGAGGACATCGAGGAGCGGAAGACCGCGGACACGTTGCCCGCCGGAGTGATCGCCTCGATCCCGAAGATCGGGTGCGGTACCGGCACGCTCTGGGCGGACTACACGTACCTGGCCGGTCGTCACTACTACGACGTGCGCCTCGACATCGAAGACGGCAGGATCGCCTCCCTGGACGCGCGGGAGAACGGCGAGGAGCTCCTCGCCTCCATTCGGCGCGAATCGGGCGACCCCGACCTCCTGTCGTGCGTCTCGATCGGCATCAACCCCGGAGGCGACGGCCTCACCGGCAGACCGTCACTCGACGCGATCTTCTCCGGGGTCGTCAACTTCACGTTCGGGAACAACGAGGTCGACGGCGGCTCCGTGCGATCGACCCTCACGCTGAATCTCCCCTCGAGTGTCATGACTCTGCGCGCGGGGGACCGAATCATCGTCGCAGAGGGCGTTCTCCAGTCGAGCCAGGCCGCGGCCCCCGAGGCTTAGGCCGGGTGGAGGGCTCCGCGACCCATCACATTCTGCCCCGGAGCGACTCGGCTCCGGGGCCGTCCGGATCGAGGAAGCGCACATGGTGACGGAGCCGGAGGCCGTCCGGCCGAGCGAGGATCGTGACCAGGTCGAAGCGGAGGGACAGGTCCGGCCGCCCCGTCTCTTCCCAGACCCGTCTCCCCGCACTCCGGAGTCGCGCTCGCTTCCTCCGATCGACGGTCTCCTCCGCCGATCCGTGATCCTCCCGGCTCCGGAGCCGAACCTCGACGATGACCAGCTCGTGCTGGTGCAAGGCGACGAGGTCCAGCTCCAGTCGGCCGACCCTCCGATTGCGGGAGACGATCCGGTACCCCCACTGCTGGAGGAACGCCGCAGCGAGCGCTTCGCCGAACCGGCCACGCGCCGCGGCCCGCGGCTCGTTGTGGTCGCGCGGTCCGTTGCGGTCGCGGGGTCCGTTGCAGCCGTTCTGTTCGTCGTCGAGAGTTCGTCGCACGCAGGAGTCTCATGCGGCGATCGTGCCCGTTCTTGTGGTCCTCGAACCGTGCGACTAAGGCGAAGTCCGGTCCGCGCTCTCGTTCTCCTGACGCGTCGCCTTCCACGATCCTGGTGACGTCCCATAGGTCTCACGGAACGCGGTGCAGAAGTGCGACACGCTCTTGAACCCGACGCCGTAGGCGACTTCGTTCACGGTTCCCGCGCCGCGCTCGAGCATCGTGCGCGCGCGTTCGAGGCGGACCTGACGGATGAGCGCCGATGGAGTGGTGCCTGCGATCTCCTTGAGACGACGGAACAGAGTCGCGCGGGTCTGGCCCGCTTCGTGAGCCAGTCGCTCGACGCTGAACTCCTCATCGGACAGCTGCTCGTGGATGATCCGCGTGATCGACTCGAGGTAGACCTCGTCCGCGTTCCGGAGCCTCTCGTTGTCCACCTGTGGGAGCTTCGAGGCATAGTGACCGCGAAGGCGGCGACGCTCCCGAATGAGACCGTCGACGCGTGCGACCAGCTCTCTCGAGTCGAACGGCTTCGAGAGGTACGCATCCGCGCCGAGCGAGTACGCGTCGATCCGGTCGGTCACGTCGGCCCGGGCCGTGAGGAGGAGCACGGGAATGAACCCGACCTCGGCGTCCTCCTTGAGCCTCCGGCAGAGCTCCATCCCGTCCATCTCCGGCATCATGACGTCCGAGACGATGAGGTCCGGGATCGACGTCCGGGCGATCCGGAGGGCTTCGCTCCCGTTCGTCGCCTGGAGGAGGCGGTAGTGGGGCGAGAGATGTTTGACGACGAGCGCGCGAACGTCGGGATGGTCTTCGGCGATGAGCACGGTCGTGCGGTCTTCCGAACCCTGTGCGGACGTTGCCCGGCCGTCGACGACGAGCGCAGTGTCGCCAGCGAGTGAGGCGCCGATACCCGCGCCGGCGTCGACCGCGGCAGCGGCACCGGCGTCAGCACCGGAAGCACCCGCCGCAGCTGCGCCCACTGCGGCATCGGCGGCCGCATCGAGGCCGACGCCACGCCGCGCAACACGACTCTCGGAGTGCGTCTGCATCACGGGAACCTCGACGAAGAACCTCGTCCCGACGCCCTCCGTGCTCTCGAGCGTGATCCGTCCGTGATGGAGTTCGACGATCTCGCGCGCCAGGCTGAGCCCGATGCCGGTGCCCGGTTCGGCCCGGCTGCTTCCGTGCGCCTGATAGAACCGATCGAAGATCCGTGCCTGATCGGCCTCGGGGATCCCGACGCCGGAGTCCCTGACCCAAACGATGACGTGGTCGTCAGCCTTCCCGGTTTCCGACGGCGGAATCGCGAGCCCGATCGCGACGGAGCCTCCCGCCGGTGTGAACTTGAACGCATTGCTGAGGAGGTTGCGGAAGACCCGCACCATCCCCTGCGGATCGTGCGAGACGACCAAGGGCCTGTCCGGGAGACCGACGCTCAGAGTGACGCCACGACGTTCCGCGAGCGGAGCGAACTCGGCCGCGACTCCGCGGATGGTGGAGACGAAGTCGTGTGCGGCGATCTCGAGCCGGAACTGACCGGACTCGAGCTTCGCGAGATCGAGGATCTGGTTGACGAGATCGAGCACGGCGTGCGAACTCCGGAGCGCCGTGCGGATCTCCTGCTTCGCGTCCTCCTCGACCTCTCCGTGGAGACCGGAGAGAAGGTCCTCGAGCGGGCCGATCGCGAGCGTGAGCGGCGTCCGGAACTCGTGCGAAACGTTGGCGAAGAACCTCGACTTCGCCTGGTCGAGTTCCTCCAGCCGACGGGCCTGCTCGGCCAGCTCTTTCGTCCGCTCCCCAACCAGGAGCTCGAGCTCCCTCTCCCGGCTCCGCGAGAGGTGCACCCGCCACTGGAACGCGCCGAGCACCGAAGCAAGGAACGCAATGACGACGAGGGCCCGGAACCAGAGCGTCTCCCAGAAGTGCGGAGCGACCTGGATCTGGAAAACCGTCTCGGCATCGCTCCATTCGCCCGCGCTGCGCGCCGCCTGCACCCGGAACAGATGTCGGCCGGCCGGAATGCTCGTGAAGTAGGCCGTGCGCCGCGTGCCCGCGTCGATCCAGCGTTCCTGCACGCCGTCGATCCGGTACCGGAAGCGGATGCCGTGAGGATCGGTGAACGAAGTCGTCGTGTAGGTGATCTCGAAGTCGTGCGCGTCGGAAGCGAGAGATGCCGCGCCGTCCGTGGGCTGGGAGACTCCGTCGACCAGTACCTCTTCGATGATCGGCTTGGACGGCGGCGCCACCTCGAGGATGTCACGGCGATCGATCGCGGCCACCCCCGCCGCCGTCGCGAACAGCACGTCCGAACCGAGGATGGCACCGGCCGGCGTGCCGATCGGTGCGCAGACGGAGCTCGCGAGGCCGTGTTCCTCCGTGTACACGGAGCTGTGGATCCGGTCCACGTCCCCGGCCGTGAACGCATCGAGCTCGCTCCGCGGCACGTGGTAGACGCCACGGTTGCTCGCGAACCAGAGCCGCCCTTCCGGATCACCCCCGATCCAGGTGACCCCGTTGTCGTGGAGTCCGTCCTGCTCGCGCACGTTCGTGAGGCTCGTGACATCTCCCGTCTCGTCCAGGGTCAGACGAACGAGGCCGGTGCCTTCGGTGCCGATCCAGACCACTCCGCGCTCATCGACGTGCACGCTTCGAGTCCGCAGGGAAGGGAGTCCGTCCGCCTCGGTGTAGAGACGGAACGCCCCCTCGTGCCAGCGAAGCGCGCCCTCGGGCGTGGTGAACCAGACGTCCCCGGACTCCGTCGACTGTCCGTATCGCATCGGGCCCGCGGACACGCCGTCCTTCGTATCGAAGACCCGCCACTCCCCGTCCCGCAGGAGCCCGATGCTGCCGAACCCGGCGGCCCAGAGGTCGCCGTTCTCGCCCACGCCGAAGGAGAAGACACGCCGGAGGCCGGGAATCTGGAACTCCTCCGTCGCGCGCGCTCCTCCTGGAACGGCCGGGGGCAGGATCCGTCTCGAGACGGCGGCTCCCGTCGCAACGTAGACGGAACCGTCCGGGTGGGCACAGAGGCTCTGCACCCACGCGCCGATGTCGTAGGTCGTGTCCGACTCTGGCGTGACATGATGCACCGACGGTCCGGTCGCGTACCAGAAGCCGGATGCGGACTTCGGGCGCTCCCCGCCTCCGGTGGCGACACCGGCGTTTGCGACTCCGGCAGCGGCGTCGTCTTCGGCAGCGGCGTCGACATCAGCGGACGCATCGAAGTCGACGTCAGCATCCACGACCACCGAGGCCACATCCGCCTCGCGTTCACGCACGACGGCGAGTGCGGGCTGTAACCGCACGAACCCTGCGGTGGTCGAGGCCCAGATGTTCCCTTCGTCATCGTGCTGGAGTGACTGCGCCTCTCCCGGGAGCTCGGCGACGACCGCACCCTCGCGCAGGACGCGCGTGCCGTGCGCACTCCACGCCACACCACTCGCGTCGAGGAGGAGCATGTCGCAGGGATCCTCCCCGACGGTTTCCCAGACCGAGCTCCACGGCGTCCTCCGGTAGAGGCCAGCCGTTCCCCCTACCCACACGCTGCCGGTCTCTCCGTCCACCTCGATCCAGTCGACGGGGACCGCAGACGCGGGCAGCGGCACCGGCTCCGGAGTCGCTCTCGTGCCTCCCCCTTGCCGGACCGACGCAGGGGGGAGACGAAGCAGTCCATCGTCGGTGGCAATCCACAGCGCACCGTCGGGAGCTTCCGCGACACGACGGACCTGGACCGGATCCGTCAGCGCGACGACCCCACCGTCCTTCGCCGCAAGGAGGCCACGCTCCGTGGTCGCGATGAGCGTGGTGCCATCTTCGGTGCGGAGGACCTGGTTCGCGACCGCCCCGTCGAGGTCCGGATGGAGCAGCCCGAACCGGCCGCCTTCGTACCGGTAGACGCCCGCGGCCGACGCGACGAGGATCTCGTCACCCGCGTGGACGTCTCGGATCCCGACCTTCGGGAGTCCCTCCTCAGTCCCCGGCGTGGAGAAGCGTCCGTCTTCCTCGATCACGATCCAGGGAGCGTTGCCCCAGGCCACGAGCCGTCCGTGCGCGTCCTCCGTCACGTGGTTCGCGTAGTTGAGCGTGAGCCCGTCCGTGTTCCCGGAATCGAACGTGCGGAGCCGGACACCGTCGAAACGGACGAGGCCGTCCGTCGTCCCGAACCATAGATAGCCGTCCCGCGTCTGCACCGCGCCGCCGACGTTCTCCGTCGGCAGTCCGTCCACCCGGGTCCACACCCGCGCCGTGTATCCGGAGGGACCGATCCACTCCGCGGGCGCTGCATCCACGCTGGCTGTGCCGAGGAGGAGGCAGTAGAGGAGAAGACACGACGGGGCCCAGCCACGCACGAACCGATCGGCCCGGGCCCGGACACGCCGGATCGCGCTCGTCTCTGGATGGAAGGGCATGGCGGAAGTATCGCACTCCCCGCCCCCGGAGGCTTCTCCCTGTGTTGCAAACGATGTCGGCGAGGTTGCAGAACACCCCCCCTAAGCACAATGCAACCAGTCTGTTACCTCTGTTCTCACGCTCCTCGCTACGTTTCCTCCGAGTCGAGCAGAGGCACGGCTGGAATGCGTGGAACGTGGGAGACGAGATGACCGAGACCGGAAGAAAGACTCTGCTCGTAGTGGACGACGACCCCGACATGCGGGGCTATGTCCGAAGGGCCGTGAGTCGACTTTGCCCCTTCGTCGGGGAGGTCCGTGAGGCGAGCACGGGCCAGCAGGCGCTCGAGATGGTGCGGCGTGGGGGGATCGAACTCCTCATCACGGACGTCCAGCTTCCGGGCCTCGACGGCATCTCGCTCTGTCGACAACTCGAATCGACTGCGGCGGGACGGCCCTGCCCCGTCCTCCTCATCTCCGGGGAGTCCTCCCGGACGAGCGATGCCTTCGAGTTCGCGACGAACGGACCCCACCGCGCGTTCCTGGCCAAACCGTTCAATGCCCACCAGATCTCGAGCGCACTGGCCGCACTCGAGGCGTCGCACGAGCACGCTCCGCGGTTGGGAAAGCGAAGGGGATCGGACTAGAGGTTTGGTCCCCTACGTGCCATTCCGGATGAGATCCAGTCCCAGGTCGGGCGCTGTGTTCCGTCATCGAGGAGGATCCCAGCAGGATGCGACGGCGATCCACGGTGGACGGAAGTGGGACGGACTGCAATCGCCCGGACCTCCGTATCTTCGATAGGTACGACTTCGCCCGCGAACGCCAGCCCATCGCTGCCGTGGTCGTACCACACCGCAAGCCCGACGAGTTCGTCACCGGAGAGATAGCCGTCGCGGTCGTCGTCGAGAGCATCGAGTGCCCGATAGCCGTCCGGAAAGAACAGCCACCAAGTGCGGTCACCGAAGAGCTGTTTTCCCGAGGCGATCGTGCCTGAACGGGAAGGATCCCAAACGAGAATCCCGGCCTCAGGCCGGACCCACGATCGATCCTCGGCAACGCCGTCTCCATCCAGATCGAACGACACGATCCGCCCGGGTTCGAGGAGTCGGTCGAGCGATCCGTGACGATCACCGATCAGGATCGGCGTGATCGCGTTGCTGCGAGGAAGCGCGTCCAGCCGCTGCTTCTCCTGCTCGAGACGCCCCACGACGTCTTGGTCTACGGCGTCGGGACCCTGGTGGGCCGAGAGGCGCTCTGCGACACGCTCATGGCCGAGGATCGCACTGTAGGCAACGAGGTAGGAGAGACCGTCGATCGGGCGGCAGTCGATTCGTGTCGCCTCGGGGAGCCCCAGCTCGAACGCTTGCTCGTACTCTCCCAGCGCTTCGCGCAGCCACGCATCCGTGTTCTCCATCGACCCGAGGGCAGTGCGCTCCCCATCGACGCCGAGTCCGCTGATCCCTGCCCGCTCCGCGTATTCCTCGAGGAGCGACGCGAGTGTGTGGTGATGGAGCGACGCACGCCTGGGCGGAGATTCCGCACCTCCGTTGAGTTGGGTCGCACGCCTCAGTGCGAGAACACCTGCCTTCGCGTGCTGATCCAGCTCCTTTGCGGTCGGTTGGGCAGGAGTCCATCCGGAGGCTTCGAGCTGGTGATCGATCTCACTCATCCGGGCACGGAGAGCCCGAACTGCATCGTTCGTCCCCGGCATTTCGTACAGGTCGAGGCCCACCTCTGCCTTCGCTCGTGCCAGGGCTTCCGTTCTTCGTAGCGACCTCTCGTCGTGAGAGCACTTGCGACTCCAATCCACGGAGGTGTCGGGGTAGAACTCCACGGCTCCACGAAGATCGTCGGGGCGGGAGGGAATGGAACGACTCCTGGTCGACCAAGCCAGATAGTGGGCACGACCGAGCAGGAAGTAGCCCTCCGCGTCCGCGGGGAACTCCGTGACATAGGCTTCCAGATTCCGCACGACGCGGTCGATCGGCGCGAGCGTCGGGCCGATGAACATGGCGGCCGATGTGGACGCAAGGAGGATCGTAACGAGGGAAGCGACGCAGGTCGCGAATCGAGAATGGCTGGGATTGGGCGGGACACTAGTCTTCATTCGGGCATCCCCCATCGGAGAATCACGCCTCACGGCGTCCAGCGGATCTCTACCTCACGTTTCCCCCACTGCCGCGCCGCGTTCAGGTCCGTCCCCATGTGGATGTCGATCCGCTTCTTCCACCTCTTGTTCATCTTGTCGAGCACAATGAAGTCACGCTCGAAGCCCTCGATCCGGACGAGGGTCCCGCGCGTCAGTCCGATGGAGAGGAGATCGCGCGATACGGCGATCGACGGGATGGCGGGATGGAGCGTGTCGCCCCAGGCGCCGACGGAGGGATGTCCCTGGGTCTGCCCGGGGAGCGAGTTGTAGGCGGTGGCGGTCACGACCATGCTTCGGGTCTTGTGGATCGAGGACGCGCATCCACCGAGGAGCAACATCGCCATGGACAGAGCGGAGACACAGACGCGGATCCGCATGGTGTCCTTCCCTCGCTTGAGGGAGGCCGGGTTCGGTGCCGAACTCAGGGTGGAATCACGCACGGGGAACGATCGACCTCCGGTGAACACATGGGGGCCGGGAGTGACCCGACCCCCGCGAGGGTACCCGAAGTGCGCCCCGGGAGACGACCGGAATGGGAGGGCCCGAACTCAGCGGACCCGCGTGAGCTTCCCCGTCGGGCCGGGAAGTCCGTCGACGAGGACCTGGTAGAAGTAGACGCCCGGCGGCGTCGCGACACCTCGCGCGTCCATCCCGTCCCACGCCACGCTGCTCGTACCGACAGGGTGTCGCGCCGCGCCCAGCTCCCGTAGGACGCGGCCCGCGACGTCGTACACCACGACCGAAGCGGCTGCCTCCTCCGCGAGCGTGAGCTGGATCTCGGCGCGTTCGGCGAACGGATTCGGACTCGCCGAGGCAAGGACCCGAGGCATGCGGGGCCCATCCAGCTCACCCGCCCCTGGCGGAACATCGGCAACGACACCCGCTTCGTGCTCGACCAGGATGTACTCGGCTCCCGCGCCGTAGACCCACTCGATCTCGTACTGGAAGGAGTCGTTCAGCGTCCTCGACTCGCGGTGGAGGATGGCGCTGTAGATCGGGCCGGAGACGGGACTGTCGTCGACGACGACGTGCTGCACGTAGTTCTCTTCGACACTCAGCTCGAGCCGTCCCGAGAGGCTCTGGACTGTCCACCAGAATCCGCTCGCCGTGCCGGCTCCGCCCGGAACGACGATCCGGTGGCCGGGCGTGATCGTGTGCGAGTCGTGGTACCCGAGCGAGTTCCGCACCGCGACCTGCGCGTTCGTCTGCCCGAGGTTTCGAACCACGAGCGACGTGGACTCGGACGCCCCCTCGATCTCGAACGTGATCGGGCTGTCGTCGGAGAGGAGTTCGCAGGTCGAGATCCGTCCGATCCGGAAGTACGCATCGGTCTGGTCGACCCCTTCCCAGGCTGCGCGGAAGAGATCGATCTGCATGTCCATCGGCAGGGACCGCGTCTGTGCTCCGAAGAGGAGCCGCGTGTCCGCAACCGCGTGGATGTCGGGCCGGGTCCGGATCGGATGGAGGTAGGGATCCTCGTCGTAGTAGTACTGCCAGCTCTCACAGTAGGCCTGCGCGAGGTTGACGAGGTTCATGGCATCGTTTCCGTAGGCGGGGTCACCGTCCAGGGTGTAGAACGTCGTCGCGACCGCGTGGCCGATCGTTCCCGGAGCGGAGAAGCAGCCGGTAGTTTCGGCGGCCGGCGTCCAGCCTCCCTTCACTCCACTCCCGCCGTTGTCGATCATCCAGCCGAAGAAGTTGTCGCATTGGTACCCGACGTCGCCCCACCAGAAGTGACGGACCAGGTCTTCGGACTTCTTCCCGGCGATCTCGACGAAGCGCGGGTTCTGCATCGCCGCGCGGGTGAGCAGTGCCATGTCGTACGCGGTGGAGTGGTGCTCCCCGAGGTCCGGCCCGACCGCTTCCTGCTCGAACCCGTTCGGGTTGTTGAACGACGTGTCGAGCATGCCGAGCTCCAGCGCCCGCGCATTCATCTCGGCCACGAACGCGGGGATCGAAACGTCCGGGCCGTTCGCTCCGTGGAGGAGATCGGCGATGGCGTGGGCCGCATCGTTCCCGGATCGGTAGAGACAGGTCGTCATGAGATCCTCGAGGGTCATCCACTCCCCCGCCGCGAGTGGCACGAGGGATCCGCCGATGAGGGCCGGGATCCACTCCGGAACCCAGTACTGTTCGTGCGGCGACATGTAGAGAGGATCGGTCGTGGGAAGCTGCGTTCGCTCACACGCGAGGAGGACGGTCATCACCTTCGTCGTACTCGCGATCAGCACTTCGTCGAACGGCTTGAGGGAGAAGATCAGGTCTCCCATGCAATCGGTCGCCACCGCGGTCTTGCATCCCAGGGTGGGTGGTTGGCGCCAGGGAGCGATCACATAGACGGTGCCCTGCGCGTCGTCCTTCCCCGGGGCCGAGGCCACCCAGTTCCCTTTGTTCGTTCCGTCGAACTCACCGATCACGTTCGCGAACCCGAACATGTCGAGAGTCGCGGGGCCCTCCCACGGCGTTCCGCCGCCGATCCAACCGTTCTGGCCGAGTGGATTCCCACCGCCGAAGACGACGTACCCCGCGCCCTCGTACTCTCCGGTGAACCCCTCCCACGGACACCCGACGAGAAGGTCCTCTGCAACCGTGTCGCCGTCGTAGTACCCGGAACCGAGGAACATGCCGAAGAACTCGTTCTCCTCGACGGAGTTGCCCACGTCCGCGCTCGTCAGGATGTAGGCACCGTCCATCTCGACACCGTCCGGGCCGCCCTTTGCGATCACGACCCGGCCCGCGCCGGAGTCTGCGCCGATCGTCCTTCCCGGCTCCGCGACAGCGACGTAGTCGTACGTTCCCGGTGCAAACTGCCCGACGGCGAGCGAGAGTCCGAAGTAGGAGAGCGCGCTCACGTCATCGACGATCTTCGCGGTGAACTTCGTGACGTCCGACGTCGAGAGACCGGATCCGGTGGCGCCACGCAGTACATAGCAGATGCCACCGGCGTTCGATCCGAAGACATCGCGGTTGGGTGCCGCGATGATGAGGTCCGTGCGCGTGTCCCCGACCAGGTTGCCGGTCGCGAGAGCACCGCCGAAGTAGTCTCCGACCTGATCCGTCTCTCCGAACAGACCCGGCTTCAGCACCTGTCCAGGTCCCCACGGTCCGGCCGGCGTTCCCTGGATCACGAAGACGGCTCCCTCGGTCGCATCCCATCCGGGACTCCCGACGACCAGCTCCAGGTCGCCGTCCGCATCGAAGTCTCCCGCGGCGAGGGAGTACCCGAACCGATCCTGTGGCTGCGGGAACCCGCCGACGTCCGTCTCGCTCAGAGTGCCCCAGGGCACGAGTCCGCTCGGAGTGCCGCGGTAGAGGAAGATCCGGCCCGCATTCTGGTTCCCCGCTTCGGGGAACCCGGTCGCGCCGACCACGAGGTCGTCGAGGTTGTCGTTGTCGAGGTCGACCGCGAGGAGCTTCTGGCCGAACAGCACGTTGGCGAGCGTGTCGTACCCGAAGTCGGTGGCGAAGTCGATCGCGTAGGACCCGACATGCGTGACGCCCGCGGACGAGCCGAGGTCGATGTACACCGTTCCCGCATTGACGGCCGAGCCGTGATCCTCGTTCGGCGCCCCCATCGCGAGGTCGTCATAGCCATCTCCGTTGAAGTCACCCGCGGCCAAGGTCGAGCCGTGACGGTCGCCCGGTTCCGCAAAGCCGAAGCACTCCGAACCCTGCCGTATGAGGGCGAGGTGCGCCTGAGACACGGCGGGAGTGAGGAGCAGCGTGACGAGAACGAGAGATCCCAGGCGCTGGGTACGAGCAATTCGGTCGAGAAGGCCCCGTCCTGGGCTCGTTTCGAGGGCGTGTCTCGCGCGGCGATCCATCATCTGGCCTCCTACGAATCGAGATTCGGTTCGCTGTGTGGCAGGGCAATGGCGGAAGGCAGCGAAACCGAACGCAGGAAGCGAGGAACGGGGCCCCAGCCTGACGACCAAGCCCCGGCGTGGCGGAAGCCCCACGCCGGGGGCCGTTGCTTGGGTATCGACTACCTACCGGTCAGGTCCGCCGTGACGGACTCGGGACGCAGGTAGTGCTGGACGATGTTCCTCTCGTCCTCCGGCGTGATCGGTTCGGATTCCCGATAGGCCGGAGCGGTGCGGATCTCCTCCACCCTGGCCATCACGGTGACGTCCATCCCATCCCAGCTCACAGTCCGGATCATCGACGGCGGAATGAGGACCTTCTTGCCGGGGAGGATCTTCCGCGTATCGATGATGAGATACCGGACCTTCCACGTTTCGGAGTCGTAGACGAATCCGTCGACGTGGCCGATCCAGCCGTCCTCGGCCCGGATGTCGTAGCCCTTCACCGCCTCGGCACTCCGCAGTCCACAGTCCTCCGAGGCACGGGCGCTCCCGGGCCGGACGCCGTCGCGTTCGGATTCGGCGGCCGTGGCCAACTCACGCGAGAGCGAAGGCGCGAGGACGGGGCCACCGGTCACGAGCGACGGCAGGTTCCAATACGCCGGCCAGTCGTAGTGTGCGGCCATCGCGGCTTCCATCTTCCGCGAGACGGTCTTCTCCGTCCCCAGAGGCGGGCTGTCCTCGATCTGCTTCTGGGTCAGGTCCATCTGGATCTCCCCCGACTCGTGGTCGAATCGCTCGACCGAAGCCGGAGAGAGGAGCACTCGCCTCGTCGAGAACCATCCGCCCGTGTCGGCGACGAGATAGCGGACCATCCAGTCGCGGTCGTCGAAGTAGAGGTCTTCGACCTTTCCCAGCTTCCCGTCCCGGGCGAGAAGGGCGGTCCCCTCGAGTTGATCGAATCGGTACAGCATCGGACTCTCCTTCCTGGTGCCGGCGTCTCTTCGCCGATCGCCTATCGGAAGATGGGACGCAAAGACCGTGCCGAAACGGTGCGGACGATGGCCTGCTCCGGCGGGACAGGAGTGCGGCGACTGGCGGTAGAGACGCAACGAACGCGATTCGACCGGCGATGGCTGCAAACGCACGGGTTACGGGTGCGGACCGGGAAACGTCGCACCGCCGCGGCGGAGGAGTCGACTGCCCACCACAGTCTGCAGGCATCACGATTCGCCGCCCACATGCACCGCGGTCCCTGCCCAGACTCCGCTACGATTGGTAGTTCGTACGCGCGCCTTGTAAGTTCGTCGCAGAGGAGATGGCAGACACGACCTACGAACGCCCTCATCCCGAAGTAATGCACCCGCGCACGGCACTGCCACGACAACGGGTTCCCGCGTCCTCACAGTCCTCGCCGAGGACTCACCTCAATTCCGCGGACACATCTCCTAGGGTGCCCACGTTCGCACCAAGCTCCGGACGACGGAGTTCGGCGCGAACGATCGGGGTACCGAAGCCCCGCCCACGCGTCCGCAGGACTTGATTCATCAACGAAAGGAATCCAACACGTGTCCAACGTGATCCAGACGACGGCTTTCGTCCTCGGAGCCGCCGCCTTGACGGCCGGCGCTGCTTCCGCGGGCTTCCTGACGCACGAAGATGCGATGACGAATCGGAGCTCGAACACGCAGGGATCGTTCAAGGTCCTTCCGGCCTGGACGGTCGGAGAGGCCATCGACGGCTACCTCCCGGTCGGCGTTCCGGACGGAATGGGCGCCTATCTCCACGATGACAACACCGTCCGCGTGTTCGTGAACCACGAACTCGGCGCCACGCAGGGGTACGCCTACGAGCTCGGCAACGGCACCCTGCTGACGGGTGGCCGGGTCAGCTACTTCGACTTCAACCGCCGGACGCGCCGGATCGACGGCGCGGGCCCTGCGTACTCGATGATCATCGACCGCTACGGCGATGTCGTCACCGACGGCAGCCAGATCTCCGAGACGGATACGCCGACCACGAACGGGCTCGACCGTCCCTGCTCCGCGAACCTCTTCACCGCCGGCCAGTTCAACCTCGAGGACACGATCTTCTTCACGGGTGAGGAAACCGGAACGGGTCAGGAGTTCGCTCTCGACGCCGCGAACGGCATCCTCTACTGCGCTCCGGCCATGGGTCGCGCGGCCTGGGAGTCCTGCACGCTTCTCGATACCGGCGACGACTTCAAGGTCGCGGCGGTCGTCGGCGACGATCGGGGCGGCGCGCCGCTTCTCCTCTTCGTTGGTGAGAAGAACTACAACGGCGACGGCAGCTTCCTCGACCGGAACGGTCTCGCCTACGGAAAGCTCTACGTCTGGGTCGAGGACAACGGCGCCCAGTCCGTCGAGGACTGGAACGGCACCGGAAGCACGACCACGGGCACCTTCGTCGAGATCGAGCACTACCAGCCGGACATGGCGGGCATGCCGGGATTCGACAACTCGGGTTGGGCGAATCAGGACACGCAGGACGGAATGGCCGCCGCGGCGGGCGCGTTCCAGTTCTCTCGTCCCGAGGACGTCGCCACGAGCCCGAACGACGGCACGGTCTTCGCCATGGCCTCGACCGGCCGTGGTAGCTCCTACCCGTCGGACAACTGGGGTACGTGCTACATCTTCGACGTCGACTTCGGCGAGGTGATGACGGCCAGCGCGACGATCATCTACGACGCGGACGACGCGGGCGCTGGTCAGTTCCAGGGCCCGGATTACGGTCTCCGTAGCCCGGACAACCTGACGTGGTCGGGGAACGGCAAGATCTACTTCCAGGAGGACCGCTCCACCACGCCCGGCAGCCTCTTCGGCGGCGAGAGCGGTGCGGAAGCATCCGTCTGGGAGTACGACGCCGGCAACGGTCAGATGAAGCGCGTCCTCGAGATGGATCGGAGCGCCGTGCCGACAGGTCAGGTCGACACGGACCCGACCGACATCGGCAACTGGGAGTCGTCGGGCGTCCTCGACGTGACGAACCTCTTCGAGCCGCGTCCGGCCGAGACGCTCCTCATCCTCAACGTCCAGGCGCACAGCGTCACCGGCCCGGTCATCCAGGACGAGAACCTCGTCCAGGGCGGCCAGATCCTCCTCGCTTCCAAGCGCGGCGGCGGGTTCGGCAGCCACTTCGACTCGATCTGGTCGGTCGACTTCGATCTCGCCGCGAGCCTCCAGCTCCAGGTCGGTCCGAACCCGAGCGTTGGTCGGTCCACGGTCGCATTCCAGCTCCCGAACGCCGGGAACGTCGACATCGCGATCTTCGACGCTTCCGGCCGCCAGGTGCGCTCGCTCGCGTCCGGTCTCCTCTCCGCCGGTGCCCACTCGATGGAGTGGAACGGCCAGGACGACTCCGGCCGTGAGGCCCCGGCGGGAATGTACTTCGTCCGCGTCGCGACGGAGAACGGCACGGCCCGCGAGAAGGTGATGGTGGTTCGCTGATCCACGGATCGGAGGACGCGGTGGATTCACGAGTAGCGTGAGGGTTGCCGAGACGCGGATGGGAACACGTCCCCGTCCCGAGTTCACCGCGGATGCGAACGCATCCGTTCGAGAGAAGAGGTCCGGGTCTCGCGAGAGATCCGGACCTCTTCGCATGCACCGGCCGATTCCGCGCCAGGCACGTCCCATCCCTCGGCCAGGCCATCGTCCCGTGCCGGGGTCCGGCCGACGCGTCGTCGCCTCCCCACTCAGAAGCAGAGGGTCGCCGCCCCCTCTTTGATGAGCGCGTGCATCGCACCCGAGCCGGTCACGACCATCTCGTCGTGCGGATCCTCGGCGAAGGCGCGCGCCAAGCCGTTCGGAGGAAGGCTCGGGCCGCGCACACGAAAGCCCTGGCGCGCGGAAGCACGCCAGGGCCAAGGAGAATTCGAGGAGGGTGAACCGAGGCCTCAGGCCTTCTTGACCGGACGCTTCTCGCGGATCCGCGCCTTCTTGCCCTTGAGCTCGCGCAGATAGTAGATCTTGGACCGGCGGACGTGTCCCCTCTTCAGCACTTCGAGGCTGTCGATGGAGGGAGAGTTGAGCGGGAAGATACGCTCCACGCCCACGCCGTCCGACACCTTCCGCACGGTGAAGCTCTCACGGAGTCCGGCGCCGCGGCGCTGGACGACGACGCCCTGGAAGCGCTGGAGACGTTCCTTTTCGCCCTCGCGCACCTTGACCATGACCCGGATCGTGTCACCGGGGCCGAACTCGGGAAGATCCGAGCGCAGCTGGCCCTCTTCGATACTCTTCATGACGTCCATCGGTCGTCCCCTCCATCCCTCTCTGTCAGTCACGGCATCCACGGCCGCCGCGTCGCCTCGAAGAACCTCTCCTCGTCCGCACTCGCGGCCGCCGGTCGGCTCGTCATCACCTGCTATCGGTGCGGCTCCCACCCTTGGGTACGGAGCCACCGCACCTCTTCGTTGCTGAGCGGCGCCTCCTCCAGGAGGTCCGGCCTCCGCTCCAAGGTCCGAAGGAGCGCGTCGCGCCTCCGGGCCTCCTCGATCCGCTTGTGATGCCCGGACAGGTAGACCTCGGGGACCTTGAGACCCCGAAAATCCTCCGGCCGAGTATAGTACCCCGAATCGAGGATCGTCCGCTCGAAGGAATCTCCTTCCGCGGACTCCATGTCTCCCAGCACTCCCGGGACCAGCCTCGTGAGGGCGTCGGCCACGATGAGGGCGGCCGGCTCTCCCCGGAGAGGATGTAGTCCCCGATCGAGATCTCCCGGGTCACGAACTCCCGGATCCGATCGTCGATCCCTTTGTACCGCCCGAAGACCAGGACCACGTCCCTCGCCTCGAGCAGTGTCCGAACCCCCTTCTGATCGAGCCTCTCCCCCTGGGGGGTGAGGAGGACCACCTCGCGGCGGCCGCCCAACGGTGGCGGGAGGGATTCGAGTGCCCGCACCACCGGCTCAATCTTGAGAACCATCCCCGGACCGCCCCCGTAGGGCGAGTCGTCGATCGTCCGGTGGACGTCCTCCGTGAACTCTCTCAAGTGGACGATCCGGATGTCCACTTTGCCCATCTTCTGCGCGACCCGGAGCATCCCTTCGTCGAGCGGCCCCTCGAACATGCGAGGGAATCCGGTCAGGATGCTGATCCGAAGCTCCGGAACCGTCGTCATCTCTCCGGCCCGTCGCTCCCCTCGAGTGGGGCAGTCCGACCCTTCGCGAGGTCTTCGTTCCACCCGTCCACGTCGAGGTCTCTCGCCTCGCGTTCCGCCTGGGTCCGCTCCTCTTCCTTCCTCTGCTCTTCCCGCTTCGCGTCTCTCGCTTCCAGAGCCTTGCGTCTGGCCTCGGTCCGCGCGCGCTGTCTGATCTTCCCGCGCGACTCCTTGCCCGTCCGCAACTGCCCGACGGCCTCGAGGAGGTCGTCTCGCGCCGAGAGCACGATCCGCCCGGCCTCGATGTCGATCGACGCGACGAACTCGTCCTTTCGAGGGATCATCCACTCGTGATCCCCACCACGCACCTCGAGCACGTCCGAACTCGGCAGCTCGTGTACGCGGACGACCTCGCCCAGCACCGTCCCATCTTCCCGCTCGACCGAGAGGCCGATGAGCTGGAAGTGGTAGAAGGCTCCGTCCGGCAGGGACGGCAACTTCTCCTCTTCCTGATGGAGCACGATGCCGATGAGCTGTTCCGCCTCGTCTCTGTCGTCGACCCCTTCGAAAGCCACGGTGACGTTGCCGGTTCGGATCCGCGACACGCGGACCTCGAGGGCTTCGTCACCGACCGGTTCGACGTAGAGCCGCTCACCCCGAGCGAAGCGCGCGGGGTCTTCCCCTGTCGGAGCGACGATGACTTCTCCTCGCACTCCGAACGGCTTCACGATCCGCCCGACTACGACACGGGACACGCGCCTACTCCAACACCTCGAGAACCGGGCGTTCTTCCGAACCGGCCGCAGCAGCGGAAAGGAGCGTACGCACCGCACGAATCGTGCGGCCGTTCTTCCCGATGAGCTTGCCGAGGTCCGTCTCCGCAACCCGGAGCTCGTAGACCGTGGTCCGATCCCCTTGAACGACCTGGACGTCGACCTGGTCTGGTTCGTCGACCAGAGCCTTGCTCACGTACTCGATCATCCCCTTGAGGTCCGGGGTTCCTGCCGTCATCGACTACTCCTCACCGCCGCCGGCCTTCGCCGCCGCCTTCTTGGCCGCCTTCCGCTCCTTGAACTTCGGACGACCGGTCAGCTCGCCGACCTTCCCCGCGCGCTGACGCTTGTAGAGCGTCGCAACGGACTCGGAGCACTTCGCGCCCTGAGACAGCCAGTACTCGATCCGCTCCTCGTCGAATTGGAGCATGATCGGGTTCTGCGTCGGGTTGTAGTAGCCGACCTTCTCGATGAACCGCCCATCCCGCGGGCTACGCGAGTGAGTCACCACGATCCGGTAGGCCGGGTGATTCCGCGCGCCAGCACGCTGCATGCGGATCATTGTGGCCATTCAGTCACCTCCTTCAGGCCTGTCCATACGAGCCCACGAACGGGCTCCCGAGCGACGCGCGTCAGCGCTTCGCCATCTTCATCAACTCTTTCGGACCCATCCTCGTCAGCTGTCCCATCATCTTCCGCATCTGGAGGAAGTCCGAGATCAGCTTCTTCACGTCCGCATTGGACGTACCGCTCCCCTTCGCGATCCGCCGACGCCGGCTCGTATCGATGAGCTCGGGACGGTGGCGCTCTTCCAGGGTCATCGATTGGATCATCGCCTGAACGCGATTGATCTGCTTCTCGTCGATCTGGAAGTTCTCGGGGAGCTGGTTCGAAAGGCCGGGGATCATCTTCATGAGATCCGTGAGCGGCCCCATCTTCCGTATCTTCTTGAGCTGGCCGAGGAAGTCCTCGAGAGAGAAGGTCTCCTTCCTCATCCGCTCTTCGAGCTCAGCCGCCTCTTCCTCCGTCACCTCGGCCTGGGCGCGCTCGGCCAGGCTGACGATGTCTCCCATGCCCAGGATGCGCTGGGCGAGACGGTCCGGATGGAAGACGTCGAGCGCCTTCGGGGTTTCACCGGTTCCGATGAAGAAGATCGGAATGCCGGTGACGGCACGGATGGAGAGCGCGGCGCCACCGCGCGCGTCGCCATCCATCTTCGAGAGTACGAGTCCGTCGATGCCGAGCTTCGCATGGAAGGTCTCGGCGACGGTGATCGCGTCCTGCCCGGTCATACCGTCGACGACGAGCACGACCTGGTGCGGCTGGATCTCTTTCTTCATCCGCACGAGCTCGTCCATCATCGCGTCGTCGATGTGGAGACGTCCCGCCGTATCGACGAGGAGATAGTCGCGTCCCTTGGTCCGCGCTTCCTCGAGCGCCCGCTTCGCGATGCCGACCGCGTCGGTTTCGCCTTGCTCGAGGTGCACGGGCACGTCGATCTGCTTCCCGAGGCTCGCGAGCTGATCCATGGCCGCGGGTCGATAGACGTCGCAGGCCGCCATGAGCGCGTTCTTCTTCCGCTGCTTGCGGAGGTAGTGTGCGAGCTTCGCACTGAACGTCGTCTTTCCCGAACCCTGGAGACCGACGATCAGAATCCGTGTCGGCTTCTGCTTGGACTCGACGAGTTCCGACGTCGTGCTGCCGAGCGTCTCGACGAGAACGTCGTGGACGATCTTGATGACGTGCTCGCCCGGCTTCAGCGTCCGAAGCGTTTCGGTGCCGACCGCACGCTCTTCGACCTTCTTGACGAACTCTTTGGCCACCTGGAAGTTGACGTCCGCTTCGAGCAGCGCACGACGAACCTCACGCATCGACTCGCGGATGTTCTCCTCGGTCAGCGTGCCGTGACCCCGAAGCGTCTTGAAGACGCCTTCGAGCTTTTTCGATAGTTGGTCGAACATTACGGTTTGGGCGTAGCAGTTCCTTCGCACCCCCGTCGGTGGAGGTACGCAAAACGGGGAGGATAGCACCAGGGCTCCCGGATCCACAAGGTCCGGAAACGCCGGCGCCCCCCGCCTGGTCGTCCTGAGTCGACCAAGAGAGGGGCGCCACACGAACGATTGATCGTTCTGTCCAAGTCCGGGGGCTCGCCAGCCACGCGGACGAGGGCGACTCGAGAGGTCCGAATGGGGCTGGCCTACCCGAATCGCAACGGGCGGCGTTGGCCTTCCGGAACGGGCTCGCCCCGCGCTGGCCGGCCTAGCCGCCCGCTACATCACCTCACGACGACCTTGCCGCCGGCCTTCCGGACGCCGTTCTGCCAGCGTACGAAGTAGACCCCGGGGCCGACCTTCTCACCCTTCCGGCCTTCGGCTTCCCAGTCCACGAAGAGGGAGCCGTCGCCGGCGCGGTGCGGCTTGTAGAGAGCGAGCGTCCGTCCGGAGGCGTCGAACACGAGGAGCTTGCCCTCGTCGCCATCCCCGGCCGGGATCGAGAAACGGGCCGAGTCCACGACCGGGTTCGGCATGACCGCGATCGGCTGGACGCCGTTCAGGATCTCCGCTTCGAGGCCGTTGCCGTCCGCGACGTCCGACGTGCTCATGATCCCGTGAGGACCAGCGCCACTCGGGGTCACACCGTGACAGACGGTGCAGTCGGACAGCGTTCCCGCCGAGCCCTGGAGGGCGACGACGTTCGCGTTGTCGCGATCGAGACCGCTCGGGTAGATCGCGTGCGGGCTGTTGTGGCAGCCGGAGCACATGACGCCACCGTGGCCCGTGCTGAGACGGTAGAGCTGTCCGGGCTGCTCACCGAACTGCGACGTGTGGCACGTCTCGCAGCGGGGCTCGTTCAGCCACGGCACGCGCCCTTGCTCGATGGAGCGGGACACAGTCCGCATGTTCCCGTGACAGTCCTGACACTCGAGGCCGAAGTCCGTCCCCATGGTCCCGCGCAGGCAGCGCGCATGGACACCGGGGTGGCACTTGTAGCAGCCATCGATACCGGGCAGCGTCTCGTCGAGGAACTTGTGCTGGTCGTGGATCCGGAAGGAGAAGTAGAACGCCTCCTGGTTCCCTTGGGTGCCCAGCGCCGGCGACGCGTGGCAGCCCGCACAGAGGATGGGGGTGTTGTTCGGGTCGAACCCCTGCTCCCTCTCGTGCGCATTGAGAATCGCCTGTTCGCTCGAGTGGCAGCCCGAGGAGACACAACGCAGTTCGGTCGACACCGGAAGCACGGGAGCGCTCTCGGCGAGGATGGTCCCCGAACCATCACGGGCGATGAGCTCGGCCTGCTGGTAGGGATCCTCGGTCGACGGAGTCGCATCCGGGAACGGAGTGATCGGCACACCTTCGGCGACGAAGCGGCCGCTGACCGGATCGAGTTCACCCGTGAGGCCCTTCCCGGTCAGTCCGATGTCGTCCGGAAGATTGACCCCGAAGAGATCGAAAGCGTAGGTCCAGAAGTCGGTCTTGCCGACGGAGTACGTGTTCCCGGGAATCGAGTACTCGACCGTGACACCCTGATCGAGCACCTGCGGCAGGTTGTTGGCGTCACCGCGCTGAATCACCTGCGCATAGATGTTGTTGTAGGGGGGAAGAATCGAGAACTTCTCGTGCGTCTCGTTCATGCAGTGCATGCCGAGATCGTTCCAACTCAGTACGATGTAGTCCCCCAGCGGCGGCCGCTCCTCTGCCCTGACGAGCGAGCGCCCGACCAGCACGAGTGGGCTGGCCAAGCAGAGCGACAGCACGAGGGCTGTGCGGTTCGGACGGTACATGATGGATCCTCCTGCCGTTCCTTGTCCGGCCCCCGTGGCACACCGAAACGAGGACGAAACGATGCCTAGGCTCGGGTCTCGCTCTTCCCCAATGGGCCACGTTTGGTTGATCGAGCAGAGTCGGTTCAGGAGGGGTTCGATACAGGGTTTGCCCGCTGTAGGTGGATCTACTTAGGGCGGAGCGCGGGGATACAGTGGGGCCGGAGCACCGAGAGTGATCGTAACTCACAACTCGACAGCACCTTACCGCATCGACCCCTCACAGGGATTGGCGGGCGGCCCCGTCGATCGCACGATAGGCATCGACCGGACTCGGAGCCCCAAAGATCGCGCTCCCGGCGACGAGCCACTGGGCTCCCGCCTGCACCACCTGCGGGCCGGTCACGGCGTCGATCCCGCCGTCCACCTCGAGGATCGGGGCGACCCCCAGCTCCGTACAGATCTCCCGGGTCCGGCGCAGACGGTCCAGGGCGGAGGGCATGAACGACTGCCCGCCGAATCCGGGCTCGACGCTCATGATGAGGATGAGGTCCACGAACGGGGCCCAGCGTCTCACGGAATCTTCGAGCGGCGTCCCCGGCTTGATCGCGGCGCCGAGCCCGATCCCGACGCGGTCCGCCTCGGCCTTCGCCGTCTCGGGAGAGAGTCCGACTTCGACATGTACCGTGCAGAGGTCGGAGCCGGCATGCGCGAACCGCTCGAGATACTCGAGCGGAGAGGTCACCATGAGGTGCGTATCGAGGAACACGCCGGGAACACGTCTGCGGAGCGACTTCACGATGGGTGGGCCGAGCGTGAGGTTGGGTACGAAGTGGGCGTCCATCACGTCGACGTGGAGGATCTCGCATCCCGCGCGGAGAAGGGGATCGACCGCTCCGCCCAGATCCGCGAAGTCCGCGGAGAGGATCGAAGGCAGCGCCCGCCCGATCGCGCCCAGTTCCCGTAGCGCTTCACGCCCGTTCGCCATTCCCTTTGATCCCTTCTCCTCGCTGGACCGGCGACAGAACCCGCGACCGACCCAAGCCCGCTATCGGCGCACCCTCTACCGTCCGAACCGGCGCTTGAGCCGCTCCCGCCAGCCCAACCCCTCTTCATCGGTCTCCTCGACTTCACGAGCGACCTCGAGGATCAGCGTCGTCCCCGGATAGACCGCGGAGCCGGAGAGCGGCTCCTGTGAAATGATCGCACCGGCCTCTCCCGGGAAGCTCGTCTCCCGCATCTCCACCGAGAACCCGCAGCTCTCGAGCCAGGCAGCGGTCTCGATTCCGGGGCGCCCCGTCAGCTCGGGCATCCGAAGCGGCACGTCCGCCTTGAGCCGACTCATGAGAATCTGGACCTTGCCGTCGGACGGGGCCAGCGCACCTGGCCCCGGCGACGTCGCGAGCACTTCGCCATCCGCCGCATCGCCCACGGCCGCGTAACGGATCTCTCCTACGTCGAGCCCCAACGAGCGGAGTTTCGTCTGGGCGATCCGAAGCGTCGTACCCGCGAGTTCGGGAACGGCCCGACTCTCGATGCCGAGGCTCGGGACGAGGAAGACCTGCCTTCCCTTCTTCACCTGGATGCCCCCCGCCGGGGTCGCGCTGAGAACCATCCCGCCCGGAACCACGGGGCTGAACTTCCCATCCGAGACGACCGGAACGAGCTCGGCGCCTTCCAGAACCGCGATCGCCTCGGGAAGGGGCTGCGACGCGACATCGGGAACGACGACATCCGCACCCTTCCGCACGACCTTCGGCATCACGATCTTGTCGAAGATGCCGAGCCCCAGGATCACGCCGATGGCGATCTCCGTTCCCCACCAGAGCAAACGCAGGCCGCGCTTGCCCCAACGGGAGCGGGAGGAGCCGTCGCCCTTACTACCTGAGCCTCCGCCGAGGCCCACGCGACGCCGCGCAGCCGGAGTGGCTTCGCTCAACGCGCATCCTTTCGCATCACGAACGCATAGCCTCCGTCGGTCTCGAACTCGCCGGGCAGGAGGAGCATCTCCCCCTCCGCGGCCCGCGCTCCGTCGGGAATCCAGTCCGGCAGCGGCACGGGACGAAAGCCCGGGTTCCGAGTGAGGAACGCCGCACGCTGCTCCAGAGTTTCCGTCGGGTCGATCGTGCAGACACTATAGACGAGCCACCCACCGGGAGCGACCCCGGCCGCCGCCGCGTCCAGGAGCGCGGCCTGGACGGCGCGGAGCCTCTCCACCTCGTCCTCCGTGACCCGCCAGCGAACGTCCGGCCTGCGGCGCACGACGCCCAGGTTCGTACACGGAGCGTCGACCAGCGCTCCCGAAAACTGTCCATCACCGAGGGGCGATCCGGTCACGCCTCCGGGCCAGGCGGGCACGCGCCCGTCGCACGCGACGAGATGCACCTGCTCGGCGCGGCCGAGTCGCTCCAGTCCGCGACGCATCCGCCTCGGTCGCCCCGGCGACCGATCCGCCGCGAGCACGTGGATCCGCTCCCCTCCCCGCTCGAGGAGGTGCCCCGTCTTGGTCCCGGGAGCCGCGCAGAGGTCGAGCACGAGGCCGGACGGATCGGGTGCGAGGAGCCCGACGACGATCCCGCTCCGTCCTGAACCGTGTAGTCGCCTTGTCCGAACGCGGTCTCCTCATACGGACGGGATCCGGCCGCGACGCGCACGGCTCCCGGAACCCAACCGACTTCGTGTCCTTCCGGCAGGGCGTTCGAGCCCGGTTCCACACCAGGGGCGAGACGGAGCCAGTAATCGGGCGTCTTCTGATTCCACTCCAGGATCGCCCGGGTACGGTTCTCCCCCCAGGTCCGGATCCACCGGTCGACGAGCCAGTCCGGATGGGAGTAGAGAACCGACCAATGCGCCGTGAGCGATCGGAACGGCTTCCCCTTGCCGCCGACCTCGGCAGATTCGACCGCCGCCCAACGTGCGGCACCCTCGCGCGTGAGACGACGCAGGATCGCGTTGACGAGCCCGGTCGTTCCCTTGTGACCGTACCGTCTCGCGATCTCGACCCAGCTGTTGACGAGCGCATGCGGCGACGTCGACTGGAGGACCAGGTGTTCCGTTCCCGCGGCGCGGAGAATCTGACGGATCGGTGGATGGAGGGACGCGATCGACCCCTTCGAGAGGAACGCGCTCACCACGTAGTCGATCCGGGCCCGATGCCGGATCGTCTCCGTGAGGAGCGAGCGGAGCCGGGCCCGTGCGGCCGGTTCGAGTCGTGCCTGCGCGACCTCGAGCGGGCCGGAGAGTGGGATCTCTTTCTCGACGTCGAGGAGGAGGCGCACGCACGCGTCGCGCACCGGATCAGCCATCGAATCTCACTCCAGTCGCGAGCCGTGCGCCACGCGCCCACTCCTCCGCCGACTGCCGGGTCTTGCCTTCGGTCTGGAGTTCGAACAAGCGGATCGCTCCCTGCCCACACGCGACGTCGATCGCGTTGCCGACGCCGACGACGGTGCCGGGCTCGCTCGGCTCCACCATCTCGTGGAGCGGAGTCGCCCGATGGATCCGCACGCGCTTCCCATCCAGGAACGTGAACGCACCCGGCCACGGCGTCACCGCGCGGATCTGACGATCGACCTGGAGCGACGGCCGGTTCCAGGCCACGTGTCCGTCGTCCTTGCTGAGCAACCTGGCGTAGGTGGCGAGTTCGTCCAGCTGCGGCCGCCGAGGCAGCGGGCTCTCGGCTTCGCGCGTGATCGTGTCGACGAGCGTCCGTCCGCCGAGATCCGCGAGCCGCTCGGTCAGTTCTCCCGCCGTCTCCTGAGGACCGATCGGGATCATCGCCTGCGCGAGGAGAGGCCCCGTGTCCATTCCCTCGTCGAGTTCGAAGATCGAGACGCCCGTCCAGAGATCGCCGGCTAGGAGCGCGGACGTGGCGGGCGACGCGCCGCGATGACGCGGCAGGAGGCTCGTGTGCACGTTCCAACATCCGCGCGGAGGCATACCGAGAATGGACGGTCTCAGAAGCCGCCCGAACGCGGCGGTCACGAAGAGGTCCGCCTTCAGCTCCCGAAACCGCTCCAGCGAACCCGCACTGTGCAGCTTCTCCGGTTGGAAGACCGGGATCACAGCATCCATGGCAAGGCGGGCCGCAGGAGGATCCACCAGTTTGAGCCCACGACCACTCGGCCTCGGCGGCTGCGACACGCAACCGACCACCTCATGCGGGCTGTCCACGAGGTGCGAGAGGACCACGCGGGCGAAGTCGGGAGTTCCAAAGAAGAGTACGCGCATGACTGCCTCGCTCACGGCCGGGCCGACGTCTCAGGAGAGGGCGGGCTCGTCTACTCCGCGGGAACGACGGCGGTGATCGCCGACTTCGCGAACTCGGCCCGTACGTCCCTGCCGACCTCGAGGATCACCGTGTCCTCCTTCATCGCGAACACGATTCCGTAGAGACCGCCCGCGGTCAGGACCCGATCGCCCTTCTTGAGCCCTTCGATCATCTTCTGCAGCGTCTTCTGTCGCTTCTGCTGCGGCCGGAGGATGAGGAAGTAGAAGATGATGATGACGAGAACGAGCGGAAGCATCTGGATGTAGAACGGATTGCCCGGTGCGGGGCTCTGGGCGAGAGCACTCCCGGCACTGAGGTGGAGGAGAAGCACGGCGGACGCCGCGGCCCCGGCCACTGCCTTGGAACCGCTCCGCACCCATGCACCTCGCGAAGAATCGCGTCGCTCGAACATCAGACCTCCCTGTCTCCTCGTCAATCCTTCCAACCCGTTCCGAGCCGGGCGAGGGTCTCGTCCCGAAACTGGGACCACCGTCCCTCGGCGATCGCGGCCCGGATGTCCTGCATCAGCCGCTGATAGTAGCTCAGGCTGTGGAGACTGGCCAGCTTGAGGGCCAGGAACTCCCGGGCCTGGAAGAGGTGCCGGATGTAGGCCCTCGAGTAGGTCCGGCAGACCGGACACGCGCAGTCCGGGTCGAGGGGACGGAGGTCTTCGGCGTAGGGCCGGTTCTTGATCACGAGCTTCCCACGGCTCGTGAACACCGTCCCCTTCCGGGCGTTGCGGGTCGGGAGCACGCAGTCGAACATGTCGATCCCACGATCGACCGCCTCGATGATGTCCTCCGGGCGCCCGACGCCCATGAGGTAGCGGGGACGGTCCTCGGGCAGGAGCGGCACCACTCCCTCGAGCACCCGGTAGCACTCTTCCATCGGCTCCCCCACCGAGAGCCCGCCGACCGCATAGCCCGGCAGCCCCAGGGCCACCAGCTGCTCGGCCGACTCCGCACGGAGGTCGTCGTACGTTCCGCCCTGCACGATCCCGAAGAGCGCGGACCCGGGGTTACCTTCGTCCTGCCAGACGCGTCGACACACCTCCGCCCAGCGCGTGGTCCGTTCGAGATCTTCGCGCGCCCTGTCCCGGTCCGACGGGTAGGGCGTCATCGTGTCGAACGCCATCACGATGTCCGACCCGAGCGCGATCTGGATCCGGATGGAGAGTTCGGGGCCGAGGTGATGGCGCGATCCATCCAGATGGGACTGGAAGACGACGCCGTCCTCCTCCATCCGCGTGAGCCGGGCCAGGCTGAAGACCTGGTATCCACCCGAGTCGGTGAGAATCGGGCGTGGCCACGACATGAAGCGATGGAGACCACCGAGTCGCGCGACGGTCTCGTGTCCGGGACGGAGATAGAGGTGGTAGGTGTTGCCGAGCAGGATCCCGGACCCCGTACCGGCGACCTCTTCGGACGTGAGCGTCTTCACCGTCCCTTGCGTTCCGACGGGCATGAAGGCCGGTGTCTCGAACGTGCCGTGCGGCGTGCGCACGCGTCCTCTGCGCGCACGTCCCGAGCTGGCGAGGAGTTCGTAGCCGAACTCCGGCGTCCCTGTGCTCTCCGTGGTCCGTCCTGTGTTCATCGATTCCGTCACCGGTCCGCCCGTCTCCAAACTACGCTTCGCCGAATCTACCGGGCCCATCCAAAGGAGCGCGTCGTTCCACACGATCCGCCGTGAGGCCGCGCGGACCCCACACGGCTCGCCATGGTCTCACACGATCAGCATCGCGTCCCCATAGCTGTAGAACCGATACCCGAACTCCACCGCTTCCCTGTAGGCCGCGAGAGCGTTGTCCCGGCCCGCGAACGCGGACACGAGGAGGAGGAGGCTCGAGCGCGGAAGGTGGAAGTTCGTGATCAGTCCATCGAATCCCTGAAAGGTATGCCCCGGAAGCACCGTGAGGTCGGTCCAGCCAGACGAGGCGTCACCACCGGACACCGACGCCCACGTTTCGAGTGTCCGTGCGACGGTGGTTCCCACAGCGATGATCCGACCACCCGACGCCCGGACCCTCCGCATCGCCTCCGCAGCTTCCCGCGAGACTTCGTATCGCTCCGGCAGCACGCGGTGCGCGTCCTCCCGCTCGGCACGGACAGGAAGAAACGTCCCGGGCCCGACATGGAGCACCACGGCCGCGGACGTGATTCCCCCGGCCGCGAGTTCGTCCAGTTGCGGACGCGTGAAGTGGAGGCCCGCGGTCGGCGCGGCCACGGCGCCGGGGGTGCGCGCGAACACCGTCTGGTACCACTCGCGATCCTCCGGCCCGTCCTCTCGGCCCAGGTACGGAGGCAGGGGAAGATGTCCCGACTGTTCCATCATCGCGAGCACGTCGCCCGTGGCGCGCAGACGGAAGAGTGGGCCTTCGTCTCGTCCCACGAGCTCGAACGCCCCCTCACCTTCGCGGAGAACGAGGCGGTCTCCCTCGCGGGTCCGTCGACTCGGCCCGAGGAGCGCGATCCAATCCTCGCCGTCGGGATGAGAGAGCACGATCTCGACGGCCCGTCCCGTGCGTTCGAGCTCCGCCCGGAGCCGGGCTCTCAGAACGCGCGTCTCGTTCACGACGAGGAGATCACCGGGCTCGAGGAAGTCGCCGAGCTTCGGAAACTCGGTGTGCTCCCGCGCGCCCGACGCGCGGCCGAGCACGAGGAGTCGGCTCGTGCCGCGGGGCTCGGCCGGCTTCCGTGCGATCCGGTCTTCCGGGAGCTCGAAGTCGTAGGGCGCGAGCCAGTCTGGAGAACCGTGTCCGCTCAGAGAAGCGACTCCTGCTGCGGTTCGCCGCGATCCCGATCACGGTCACGGTCGCGACTCTGGTCCCGCTCCGGCGGGGGCGTGAGGCCGAGCACTTCGTAGGTCGCACGGGTGGCGACACGTCCGAGTCGCGTCCTCTGGATGAGCCCCTGCTGCACGAGGTAGGGCTCGTGCACCTCCTCCAACGTGTCCGGCTCTTCGCCGACCGTTGCGCCGAGGGACGAGATGCCGACGGGGCCGCCGTCGAACGTCGCGACGAGGGCGCGGAGGAACCTGCGGTCCATCTCGTCGAGCCCACGTTCGTCGACGTCGAGCAGTTCGAGCCCGGCCCGGCAGAGTTCATCGGTGACGCGGCCATCGCCCTCGACCAATGCGTAGTCACGTACGCGCCGGAGGAGACGGTTCGCGATCCGTGGCGTCCCGCGACTCCGGCGTGCGATCTCTTCCACCGCCGTTCGCTCCACCTGGACTCCGAGGATCCCCGCCGATCGGGCGACGATCGCGGAGAGGTCCTCCGCCGAGTAGAAGTCGACCCGCCCCACCATCCCGAAGCGCGCACGTAGCGGACTCGTCAGGAGTCCGGCGCGCGTCGTCGCCCCGATGAGCGTGAACGGCTCGAGCCGGATCTGCACGCTCCGCGCGCTCGGGCCACGGTCGAGCATGATGTCGAGCCGGAAGTCTTCCATCGCCGGATAGAGGTACTCCTCGATCGTGCGGCTGAGCCTGTGGATCTCGTCGACGAAGAGAACGCCACCCGGGGGGAGTGAGGTGAGGAGTCCGGCGAGGTCTCCCGCTTTCTCCAGCACCGGGCCGCTCGTCTGCCGGATCTCTACGCCCATCTCGTTCGCGAGGAGGCGGGCCATCGACGTCTTTCCGAGACCGGGGGGACCGGTGAGGAGGATGTGCTCGAGCGGGGCCTCCCTCATCCGGGCCGCCTGGATCAGGATCCGGAGGTTCTCCCGGAGTTGGACCTGACCGATGAACTCACCCAGCCCCTTCGGCCGGAGGTCTTCCTCCCACGGCCGCTCCATATCGAGCGGAAGCGGGTCGTTCCAGGGACCCTCGTCCGGAAGTGGGGGTACGGGTGGTAGTTGGTCGTCCATCGATCTCGTCTCGCACACTGAAGTGGATGAAGTCTGACCGGTCGGTCGGCTTCCGGTCTCCGAGGCTAGCACGCAACGCCGGCGCATCGGTACCGAGGATTGGAACGAAGGTTCGGATGTTCGGGAGGGCGTCGACGGAGTGCGGCCTCCGCTCCGTGTCCGTCCGGTTTTGGGGCCAAGTTCGGCGTGGGGCGAGGTCGAGAACGTGGACGGGACCGCCGATAAGGTGCAAGGTAGGAGCGGGTCCCCGCTCCGTTTCTAGGTGCCTGGACTCCCCCGCTCACGGATCCTCGCGGGATCCGACCGGGAGCCGACAGGGAGGTCGGGCGCCGCCGCGGTGTCGCGACTCGGGCCGAACCGGCAGTTCGTGTCCACCGAGGGGTTGGCCGGAGGAGAAAGCGTCATGTCCCAGCAGTTCGATCCGTTCGATTTCGTCCGCCAGCGTCAGAGCGTCGAGCGATTCCAGGAGCTCACCTGGACGGGCAGCTTCGACGACTACATCCAGATCGTGCTCCGCCAGCCGAAGGTGTCGAGGAACGCGTTCCAACGGATGTACGACATGATCCTCTCCCACGGGATCGAGGAGTACGTCGAGTTCAAGAAGAAGATCTACCGGTACCGGTTCTTCGAGGACCCGATCGAGAACGGGGCCGACGGCATCTTCGGGCTCGAAGTCCCGCTCATGAAGCTGGTCGGCTTCTTCCGCGCCGCCGCCTACGGCTACGGAGCGGAGAAGCGCGTGCTCCTCCTCCATGGACCGGTCGGAAGCTCCAAGTCCACGATCGCCCGTCTTCTCAAGAAGGGGCTCGCGCACTACTCGCGTCAGCCCGAGGGCGCTCTCTACAGCTACTCCTGGCGGATGGATCTCGAGTCGGCGCACCTCGACGCGTGTCCGATGAATCAGGATCCGCTCTTCCTCGTGCCGGTCGAGATCCGCGAGGCCTTCCTCGCCGAGCTGAACCAGCGTCACGGCCAGGCGCACAAGGTCAAGATCGAGGGCGACCTCAATCCGTACTGCCAGCGGAACTACGACGAGCTCATGCTCCAGTACGACGGTGACTGGACCCAGGTGATGAAGCACATCGTCGTGCGCCGCCTCATCCTCTCGGAGAAGGACCGGGTCGGCATCGGCACGTTCCAGCCCAAGGACGAGAAGAATCAGGACTCGACCGAACTCACCGGTGACATCAACTACCGGAAGATCGCCGAATACGGTTCGGACTCCGATCCTCGCGCCTTCAACTTCGACGGCGAGTTCAACATCGCGAACCGGGGCATGATCGAGTTCATCGAAGTGCTGAAGCTCGACGTCGCCTTCCTCTACGACCTCCTCGGCGCGAGCCAGGAGCACAAGATCAAGCCGAAGAAGTTCCCGCAGACCTCGATCGACGAAGTGATCGTCGGGCACACCAACGAGCCGGAGTACCGGAAGCTCCAGAAGAACGAGTTCATGGAAGCGCTCCGGGACCGTACGGTGAAGATCGACGTCCCCTACATCACGAAGCTCGACGACGAGGTGAAGATCTACCAGAAGGACTACTCGTCCCGGAAGATCGAGCAGCACATCGCCCCCCACACGCTCGAAATGGCGGCGATGTGGGCCGTCCTCACGCGCCTCGAGCCGCCGAAGAAGGCGGACCTCACCCTCCTCCAGAAGCTCAAGCTCTACAACGGCAAGACCCTGCCCGGCTACACGAGCGACAACATCCGAGAGCTCCGGAAGGAAGCCGAGCGCGAGGGCATGGAGGGGATCTCGCCCCGCTACATCCAGGACAAGATCGCGAACGCACTCGTTTCGGACCGCGCCGGCAACTCGATCAATCCGTTCGTCGTCCTGAACGAGCTCGAGTCTGGGCTCAAGCACCACGCCCTTCTCAAGACCGACGAGGAGAAGGATCGCTATCGCGAACTCCTCAACGTAGTGAAGGAAGAGTACGAGCAGATCGTGAAGAACGAGGTGCAACGGGCCATCGCGGCGGACGAGGAGGCCGTCTCCCGTCTCTGCGCGAACTACATCGACAACGTCAAGGCCTACACCCAGCGGGAGAAGGTACGGAACCCGTATACGGGCCAGGACGAGGAACCGGACGAGAGGCTCATGCGCTCGATCGAAGAGAAGATCGACATTCCGGACAGCCGGAAGGACGACTTCCGTCGCGAGATCATGAACTACATCGGAGCGCTCGCCTTGGAAGGCAAGCAGTTCAACTTCCGGATGAACGCGCGGCTCATGAAGGCACTCGAACTCAAGCTGTTCGAAGACCAGCGCGACTCGATCAAGCTGACGAGCCTCGTCTCCTCCGTCGTCGACAAGCAGACGCAGGAGAAGATCGACATCGTCAAGCAGCGCCTCATCGACAAGTACGGATACAACGAGGAGTCGGCGACCGACGTCCTCAACTACGTCGCGTCGATCTTCGCGCGGGGAGCCTCGAGCAAGAGCTGATTGGGTCGGGGGTGGATGGCCGATGGTCCTTCGCATCGAAAGAGATCGACAGCGGTTCCGAGAGATCGTCAAAGGGAAGATCAAACAGAACTTCCGTGACTTCATCTCGCAGGGGGAGATGATCGGCCGTCAGGACGGCAAGATCGTCTCCATCCCCATTCCCCAGATCGACCTCCCGCGCTTCCGTCACGGGAAGAACCAGGGCGGAGGGGTCGGCCAGGGTGACGGTGAAGTCGGCGACGAGACAAACGCGGGTCAGCCGGGAGACGGTCACGGCCACGCGGGAGACGCTCCCGGACAGCACATGTTCGAGGTCGAGGTCACACTCGACGAGCTCGCGCAGATCCTGGGCGAGGAGCTGGAGCTCCCGAACATCGAGCCCAAGGGCGAGAAGCAGATCCAGGACTCGAGCGATCGCTACACCGGCATCCGCACGACCGGCCCCGAGTCGCTCCGGCACAGCAAGAGGACGTACAAGCGCGCGCTGAAGCGTCAGATCGCGGCCGGAACCTACGATCCCAGGGATCCGCGCCTCATCCCGATCCGGGACGACATGCGCTACCGCGCGCGGAGCGAGTCCACCTCGCCACGGGCGAACGCCGTCATCATCTACATGATGGACGTCTCGGGCTCGATGGGCGACGAGCAGAAGGAGATCGTGCGGATCGAGTCCTTCTGGATCGATACCTGGCTCCGGAATCAGTACAAGGAGATCGAGATCCGCTACATCGTCCACGACGCGGCGGCCCGGGAAGTCGATCGCCACACCTTCTATCACCTCCGCGAGTCGGGCGGCACCAAGATCAGCTCCGCCTACCAGCTCCTCTCGAAGATCCTGACCGAGGAGTACGACGCGAACGAGTGGAACATCTACCCGTTCCACTTCTCCGACGGCGACAACTGGGGCAGCGGTGACACCGAGCTCTGCGTCCGTCTCATGGAGGAGCAGCTCATCCCAGTGAGCAACCAGTTCAGCTACGGGCAGGTCGAGTCCCCCTACGGGTCGGGTCAGTTCCTCAAGGACCTCCGTTCCCACTTCAAGGACGACGAACGGGTCGTGACCTCGAACATCCCGGACAAGAACGGGATCTACGAATCGATCCGCACCTTCCTCGGGAAGGGAAACTGAGATGTCGCTCACTCCCGAGCTCACCGCCTGGCGCGACAAGATCCGGGCGTATGCCGTGGGACAGGGGCTCGACTTCTTCGAGGTCGTGTTCGAGCTCCTCTCGTGGGAGCAGATCAACGAGGTCGCGGCCTTCGGAGGGTTCCCGAGCCGCTACCCGCACTGGCGGTTCGGCATGGAGTTCGAGCACCTCTCGAAGAGCCATGCCTATGGGCTCTCCAAGATCTACGAGCTCGTGATCAACAACGATCCGTCCGTGGCCTACCTGCAAGAGTCGAACGAGATGGTCGACCAGAAGCTGGTCATGGCCCACGTCTACGGCCACTCTGACTTCTTCAAGAACAACATCTTCTTCGGGCACACGAACCGGAAGATGATCGACACGATGGCGGCCCATGCCGCGCGTGTCCGACGTCACATGGACCGGTTCGGTCAGGAGAAGGTGGAGGACTTCATCGACGCCGTCCTCTCGCTCGAGAACCTGATCGATCCGAACCGGGTCTTCCTGGACGACAAGTCGAACCGGGTCTCGCTCCCTCCCGAAGAGGAAGAGCCGATCCAGGTGGGACGGATCCGGGCCAAGGAGTACCTCGATCCGTTCGTCAACCCTCCGAGCGTGCTCGAGGAGGAACGGCAGCGTCTGGAGCGCGAGCGCGCCGAGCGCAGGCGGATCCCCGAACGGCCCGAACGTGACGTCCTTCTCTTCCTGATCCACTTCGCTCCCCTGGAGCGGTGGCAGCAGGACATCGTCGACATCATCCGGGAGGAGTCCTACTACTTCCTCCCCCAGATGCAGACGAAGATCATGAACGAGGGCTGGGCGAGCTACTGGCACACGAAGATCATGACGGAGTTCGCACTCGACGCGTCCGAGGTGCTGGACTACGCGGAGAAGTGCGCCGGTGTCTTCTCGATGCCGCCCGGGAACTTCAACCCCTACAAGGTCGGCCTGGAACTCTTCCGGGACATCGAACGCCGGTGGAACCGCGGTCAGTTCGGTCCGGCCTGGGACGAGTGCGAGAACTACGAGACGAAGGCGAACTGGGACATCGGCACGGGCAAGGGCAGGGAGAAGATCTTCGAGGTCCGGCGTCTCTACAACGACATCACGTTCCTCGACACCTTCCTCACGCCCGAGTTCTGCAACCAGCAGCAGCTCTTCGTCCACCGCTACAACGAGCGGACGCGGCGCCGCGAGATCTCGGACCGCGAGTTCGACATGGTGAAGGCACAGCTCCTGGGAAGCCTGACCAACGGCGGCCAGCCGACCATTCACGTGGTCGAGAGCAACTACGAGAACCGCGGGGAGCTCCTCCTCGAGCACGACCACCAGGGACTCGACCTCGACCTCGGGTACGCCCGAGCCACGATGGGAAACCTGGTCAAGGTCTGGCGCCGCCCCGTCCACATCCACACCTACGTGGACGGCAAGGAGCGGATCTACTCGCACGACGGGAGCGACTTCAAGGAGACCGTGGTCGCCTAGGAGCCGATCGCCGCGCGCCCCCCCCTGGGTCTATCCGTGTGCGACGAACTGGACGCCCTCGGCCTCGAGAAACGCCTTGGCCTCGGCGCCGCGGAGATGGGCGAGAGTTGCCAGAGTTCCGGCTTCGAGGCAGGTCGGAGCCAGCACCGTGATCGACGACGGCGCACCCTCGACCGGCCGACCCGTCCTCGGATCGAGGATATGGCCGAGACGTCGTCCTCCACTTCGGACGAATCGACGCGCGGTCCCGCTCGTTGCGAGCCCGCCCTTCATCAAGTCGACCCGGTAGAGAACGGACTCACTCGGCCGCTCCGGGTCCTCGATCCCGATCACCCAGGGAAGCCCCCCGCGCCGGGGAGCGCTGGCAAAGAGATCCCCGCCGAAGTTCACGACGAAGGGGGCCTCGGTCGCGTCTCTGGCGAGCATCGCGGCGCGATCGACTGCGTACTCCTTGCCGATCCCTCCGAGGTCGATCTCCATTCCCTCGGGCAGCACGAGGATCGGAGCCGACCACTCCACTTTCTCCCAGCCGACGTAGCGAAGTGCCGCACGCACGTCCTCCTCGCTGGGGAGGTTGCCGGTGCCGTCGAAGGTCCACGCCCTCCGCAGAGCGCCGGAAGTGATGTCGAAGAGCCCTGAGGAGAGCTCATGGCAGGTCGCGGCGTAGTCCAGGAGCATCGTGGTCTCCTCGTCCACCCGGATCGGCCGTCCTCCGGATGCATTGATCTCGTGGACGACGCCGTCCGTGCGGTAGCGGCTGAACTTGCGTTCGATCCGAACCGCCTCCTTCTGCGCGGCTTCCAGGACGGCGTCGGCCTCCGCCGCGTCATCGGTGTCGACCAGCACCTCGCAGGGTCCGCCGAGTGCGGAGAAGGTCCTTCGCAGTGGACTCGCGTCGTGCGCCACGATCGATGCGGCTCCTCTCCGGCTCTTGGCCACGAAACGGCTCCGGCCCCAGTCCGGCGACTCAAAAGCGTAGCGAGTAGGCCACCACGACCGAACCGATGGAGACGGGCGGAGCGAGGTCGACGTTCTGCTGATTCCCGATCGCATCCGTCGGGTGACCGCTTCCCCACTGGGACATGTACTCGGCACGGACCGCCCACTCGCCCGGCCGATCCGGAAGACGGAACCCGTACGTGGCTCCGAGGGTCGCGGTTCGCAAGGTCCCCAGTCGTCCATCCGCCGACGCGTACCGCGGCAGGTCTTCGTTCTGCACGAGCGAGTAGTGGAAGAAGTCAGCCTTCGACTGGGCATAGAACCGGATGTGGGGCTCGATGTAGCGATCGTCGTAGAGATCCTTGCGATACTTGAGATCGGTCGTCGTCGAGACGATCCCCCAATCGTCCCAATAGAAACGTTGGGAGGCGTAGAGGATGTCGGTATCGAAGTGATAGACCGAGCTCGCGAGCAAGTCATGGCGGAGTCGTGTGGAAGGGCGGCTCTCGGTCAGTTCGCTGACGGGGTCCCCCGTTTCCGGATCCACCACGCTGACGACCTTGTACGGCTCCGTGAGGTAGCCGTCCTCCTCCATCCGCGTCACATCGACTCCGACCATCCACCTCCGGGAGAGTACTCTCGAGAGGCCGATCAGTGCGGTTCGGGAGTGCTTGGCCCGGACGGCGCCGTCCTCCAGCAAGGTTCCGTCCGAGAGCGGCACACGAACGCCCCCGGTGGGTTCCACCTCGTCGCTGTCGTACCCACCTCCCACGTTGAAAGTGAGAAGCCCCCGCATGAGTGAGAACGACACTTTCCCCGACCCGCCGAGGGATCGGTAGTCCTTCTCGCGGGAGACATGGCTTCCGAACGACGTCGTGAGCCACCGCGTGTAGGGTTGCGTCCACTCGAGGTCGAGCGAACCGCGATGATCCTGGAACTGATTCGTTGGGACGATACCCACCGCGTCCGTCTTGACTCGGCCCGATGCCGACGTCGTGGTGTGGATCTCCGTCGAGGCGATTCCGCCGGTCGGCGAGGCTCCGGTCACGAGATCGAGCCCCAGAGTTCCCGATAACCTGGCCCCGTTCGCGAAGAGACGAGTGATCCGGGCATTCGGTTCGACCACCTTTGCCCGCCCCGCCTCTCCGTAGACGAGACCCGCCGCGTCGAACTGCCACTTCGGAGCCTCGTCACCGGTCCCGGAGCCGGATGCCGTGCCGGTCACATCTGCGGCGGACGATGCCCCCGCCGCTCCCGCCTGCGCCGCGAGGACGACGCACACAGCCTGGGTCAGGCGTCCCCTCAGGGACGAGGCCCGTCTGGGCTCACCTAGTTGCATCCGCAGCCCCCTCCGCCAACCTCCTGCCCACCCGTCGAGCCCTCTTTGCTGAAGTAGATGTGGTTGTCGATCGCGGTGACCATCGGTTCCGGGCTGAAGCTCATGGCTTCCTCCGCGAGCAGGTCGCGGTCCCACGGCTGAACATCCATGGAAGCGCAGCCACTGAGAAGAAGCGCCGACAGGGCGAGGATCAGGAGCCGGCGTTCCTGAACGCGGGGACTCTTCATACTCGGTCTCTCTCCTGGTGACGGTACGGGCCAGAGGCGGGCGAAGGAGTCTCGCGGGACAGAGACAGAAGGAGGGCCGGTGAGGGTCTGATTCTGCGTCTGGAGCCCTGCGTCCGGGAAGGAGCGCCCACCCGAACTGGAGGCTGAGTCGTACGCCGGGAACGTGAAGCGAATACAGATCCGCGCGGCCCTCGGTTCCACCACCTCGTCCGGTTTCTCGCACGCATCGTAACCTCCACCCCGAACCCCCATCGAAGATGCCGGCGACGGAGGGGGCCGTCCGCGATCATTGCCGCTCCCCCTCTCCCGCAGTATCCTGACGCGAACGTCTTCCGCCCCCTGCGCCCAGCGAGGAAGCTTGCGACTCACTCTGCACCCGTTCCCGTACCTGCGGGCCCTCGGCCCCTACCTCCGTGCACACCGGGGAGACCTGGTCTGGGGCATGGTCTGGGTGCTCCTCAAGTCCGCCGCCATCCTCGTCGTGCCCTGGATCCTCAAGCACGGGATCGACCGGCTCCAGGCCGGCGCCACCCCGCGGGAACTCGCCTTCCACGCACTCGCGATCGTGGCCGCGGCCGGGATCTCCGGAGTCTTCCTCTACTTCATGCGGTGGGTGCTGATCGGGCTCTCCAGGAAAGTCGAGTACGAAGTCAGGAAGGACTTCTTCGATCACCTCGTCCGGCTCTCCACGCCGTTCTTTCTCCGTCACCGCACGGGCGACCTCATGGCCCGCGCCACGAACGACCTCAACGCCGTTCGGGACGTGCTCGGGCCCGCCATCATGTACGGCCTCAACACGACCGTGACCGTGGTGGCGTCCGCCATCCTCATGGTGCGGCTCGACCCCGTCCTCGCGATCGCGTCGATGGCTCCGGTGCCGGTCCTCGCCTACGCGGTCGCACGCTTCGCGAAGGAGATGCAGGACAGGTCGATCGAAGTACAGGACGAGTACGGCCGGCTCTCCAACGCCGCACAGGAGAACCTCGCGGGCATGCGCGTCGTCCAGACCTACGGGCAGGAGGACGCAGAGGCCGCGCACTTCTCGGAGTCGAGTCGGGTCTACCTCGACAAGAACATGGCGCTCGTTCAGTACCGCGCGCTCTTCACGAGCACGACGTCCGTCCTCGCCGGCGTCGGCACACTGGTGCTGCTCTGGCTGGGAGGCGCACGCGTGATCGAGGGGAAGGTGACGATCGGAGAACTCGTCGCGTTCCTCGGCTACCTGTCCCAGCTCACCTGGCCCTTCATCTCGATCGGCTGGATCATCTCCGTCATCCAGCGCGGGGAAGCCGCGATGAAGCGGATGCTCGAAGTGTGGAGAGAGGAGCCGGAGATCGTGGGCGGTTCGAACCACCTCCCCGACGCGCCGTCCCGCGCTCTCTCCTTCCGGAACGTGAGCTTCCGCTACGGAAGCGGCCCCTGGGTGCTCCGGAACGTCGATTTCGACATCCCCGCCGGCTCGACCCTCGCCATCGTGGGGCGGACGGCTTCCGGAAAGACCTCGCTCATCAACCTCCTCTCCCGTCTCCAGGACCCGACGGAAGGCCGGATCGAAATCGACGGGACGCCGATCCCGGAACTCCCGCTCACGCATCTCCGCGATCAGATCGGAATGGTCCCGCAGGACGGGTTCCTCTTCTCCGACACACTCGCGAACAACCTCCGCTTCGGCAAGGAAGACGCGACGGAGGACGAGCTCTGGAACGCACTCGAGCTCGCGCGCATGGCCGGCGACGTCCGCGACTTCCCCAAGGGGCTCGAGACCCGGATCGGCGAGCGCGGCATCACGCTCTCCGGAGGACAGCGTCAGAGGATGACGCTCGCCCGCGCCCTCCTGCGCGAACCTCCCATCCTCATCCTCGACGACGCACTCTCCGCCGTCGACAAGGTGACCGAGGAAGCACTGCTCGGGACGATCCGGCAGGTACGTGAAGGACGCACCCTTCTCCTCATCGCGCACCGGATCTCGACCGTCCGCCAGGCGGACCGGATCGTCGTTCTGAAGGACGGCCGGATCGCCGAGAGCGGGACGCACGACGAACTCGTCGAGCTGGGCGGCATCTACGCGGACATGGCGAGGCGCCAGGCGCTGAGCGACGCGCTCGAGGGTGATCCACTCGGGAGCGACGCGGCCCCGCAGGGAGGTGGCCGATGAGCCGCCTCGGACGCCCGAGCCCGCACGCCGCAGAGGAGACGGCCGGTGCCCCGAAGCTGGATCACCGGCTCGCGAAGCGGCTTCTCGCCTTCGTCGGCCCGTACAAGCTGCTCCTCTTCGTCTCGATTCTCCTCCTCCTCCTGACCTCGCTCGTCGACCTGGTCTTCCCGCTCCTCGTGGCGAAGGGGATCGACGACTACATCCGGCCTGGCGACATGCAGGGACTCATCCGGATCTCCGTCCTCTTCCTCGTGCTCCTCGGCGTGAGCTACGGAATCCGGTACGCGCATCTCTACTACACGCAGCTCCTCGGTCAGCGCGTCATGCACGACATGCGGAACGAGATCTTCTCGCATCTCCAGAAGCTCCATATCGGCTACTTCGACCGGAACCCGGTCGGCCGCGTCATGACCCGGCTCACGAGCGACGTCGAGACTCTGAACCAGCTCTTCACGTCCGGCATCGTCTCGATCTTCGGTGACGTGGTGACGCTCATCGGAATCACCACGATCCTCTTCTACCTGGACGTCAGACTCGCGCTCGTCACGATGACGGTCGTGCCGCTCCTCTTCATCGCGAGCGCCGTCTTCCGGAGTCGGGTGCGTAGGGCGTTCGCCGAGGTTCGGATCCAGGTCGCGAAGATGAACGCGTTCCTCCAGGAGAACCTGTCCGGCATCTCGCTCGTCCACCTCTTCAGCCGCGAGGATCGTCACTCCGAGAAGTTCGACGAGAACAACGCCGCCCATCGGGACGCCTATCTCCAGACCGTCTTCCTCTACTCCGTCTTCTTCCCAGTGGTGACGTTCCTCGAGTCCGGCGCGAGCGCACTCATTCTCTGGTACTGAGGTGGGCAGTTCCTCCAGAGCGCGATCACGCTCGGCTCGCTCGTCGCGTTCATCCAGTACAGCGAACGGTTCTTCCGCCCGATCCGGGATCTCTCCGAGCGCTACAACGTGCTCCAGGGCGCCATGGCTGCGAGCGAACGGATCTTCGAACTCCTCGACACCGACCCCGCGATCGTCGCACCGGAGAAACCGGGCCAGGCGCCTGGCCCGAATGGGGAGGTCGTCTTCGACGACGTCCGCTTCAGCTACGTCCCGGGTGAAGAGGTGCTCCGCGGGATCTCCTTCCGGGTCCGCCCGGGAGAGTCGGTCGCGGTCGTCGGTCACACCGGAGCCGGCAAGACGACGATCACCGGCCTCCTCACTCGCTTCTACGACGTCGACTCCGGCTCGATCCGGATCGACGGTCTCGACGTGAAGGAGTGGGATCTGGCGGCGCTCCGCGACCGGATCGGAATCGTCCAGCAGGAGAGCTTCCTCTTCAGCGGCGGACTCGCCCTCAACGTAGGCCTACGGAAGGGACTTCCGCGCGAGCGGATCGAATGGGCTCTGGAGACGGTGGGCGCCGACGCACTCCTCTCGCGTCTCCGCACCGACGACAGCGTCGACGTCGGGGAACGAGGCAACCTCCTCTCCCTGGGAGAACGTCAGCTAGTTTCCTTCGCCCGTGCGCTCGCCCACGATCCGCCGATCCTCCTCCTCGATGAAGCGACGGCGAGCGTCGACACCGAGACGGAGCAGCGGATCCGGAAGGCACTCGAAGTGCTACTGGAAGGCCGCACCAGCCTCGTCATCGCCCACCGGCTCTCCACCATCCGCCACGTGGACCGGATCCTCGTCCTCCACAAGGGACAACTGGTCGAAGAGGGCACGCACGACGAACTCCTCGCGCGGGGCGGGCTCTACGCGCGCTACTACGAACTCGAGTACCGCGGGCAGGAGGAGCAGGAGAGCGTTCCCGCGGGCACTGGGACTCCGAGCTAGGAAACGCCCTCGTTCCCGGCCGCGAGGGTGAGGAGCTGGGCCGAGCCCTCTTCGACTTCGGAATGGGCGCAGCCGGAGTCTCCACGCCGGATCCGCTCACCTCACCTTCACGACACGCACAGTCTCCGTCACGGCCCCGCGGTCGGCCCTGACGAAGTAGAGCCCCGCCGCGACGGAACCGCCCGCGTCGTCCTTGCCGTCCCAGGAAGCGCGGCCCAACGATGCATCGCTTCCCTCGGCGATCCATGCCCGCACTCGGCGCCCGGTAGCAGCGTAGATCTGGACGAAGACCGGATCGGGGGCGTCACCTTCGTGTCTCCAGGAGATCTGGGCCTCCCCCGCAAACGGCGACGGGGTGACTTCGAGAGCGAGTGAAGAAGCGTCATCGGTGAGACCGACGCCCCCGTCACCTGGAACGTTTCCATCGCCCGGAGCGCCATCATCTCCGGAGCCGGAGGTGTCGCCGGAAGCGAGTTCGAGCACCGAAACGCTCCGGCCAGGTGCCACGATCTCGAAGGTTCCATTCGCACCCTCTATCGTTCCCGCGGGACCGTAGGAGTTCGACCCATCCATGCGGTAGAGCAACGCGGTCGTGCTCCAACCGCTGCCCGGAGCCACGCGGAGGAGACGCGGACTCGTAGCCCGGCAGACCGCGACGACGAAGAGGCGGCCATCCTCCGCTTCGACCGCGTACGCACCGAGATCGTCCGGCGCACTCGCGTCGGCGTGGACGCTGGTGCCGGTGAGCACCGTACCGGCTCCATCCACGTCGAGGAACACACGGAACGCATCGGCCACGCGTGAGCCCGCGGCGGGAGCGACCCAACGCGTCGCCACGTCCACGCCCTCGCGGCCGAACACCGCCAACACTTCGGCCTGCGCGAGTGCGCTGGAGAGGCCGGAGTCCCCTCCCCAGTTGTACTCGGTGATCGCGAGCTTCGTGCCGGGATAGTACTCGTCGATCCACTCCCGCATCCGTGGAATCAGACGCACGGGCTGCCCGATCCAGGACTCGTCGACATAGGTCGGGTCGTAGAGACTCCGCACACTCCGCAGTCGCCGGGCGGACGTCGCCGAGGACTCGTCGTCCGAGAGGGCGACGCCCGCTGCCTGTGGGTAGTAGTGGATGTCGAGGTAGTCGAGAATCCGCGTTCCGTGCGTCAGCTCGTACTGCTTCGCCTGATCCAGGTACCACGGCAGGACGTCCATCCCACCGTGCGCCGCGTGATCTCCGCCGGGACCACATCCGTCCTCTGCACTGAAGAAGTACGCACACCATCCCCACACGGCCGGTCCGAACACCTCGGCACCCGGATCGCTCGCCTTGATCGCGGCGGCGTAGTCCCTCGACCGGCTCCAGAGCTCGTCGTAGTCGACCGGGTCGGGATGGACGTCCCGGTGCGTCGAAGACCAGAGCATCGGCTCGTTGTCGAGCGCGTAGTAACGGATCCCACCCTGGGAAGCCGTACCGACACGGGTGGAGAGGTGCGCGAGCCAATCCTCCGCGAAGCTCGGGCCGACCGGGATGGACGTATCGAGGGGATCGTTCCCCGTCACCGGGACGCCGCCGATCAGGATGCCGTTGCCCGCGTCCTCCTGACACCAGGACTGCCAACCAGACGCCGTGCACTCCGTTTCTTCCTGCTCCCCGTAGAGGTCGACAGAGAAGCCCCAACGCTTCTCCCGCGCGTTCGGCGTCCATCCGATCGTCGGTACGGTGAGGAGCACGTCGGCTCCGGAAGTGAGCGTCTCCTCCGCAAAACGGTCCGCGGCGGACCCGTCGGGAAGCTGACCCGGATCCGGATGGTCGTTCGGGATGTTCATGTAGAACCAGTCCGAAGCGGTGTTGAACGTGTCGAGGACGTAGTTGTAGCGGGTGACGGAGTTTCCACCCCAACGGCGGACCGTGTAGGGAAGCTCGGTCCACTCGGAGTCCGACCCGAAGTTGATGCCGTAGATACCAGGCGAGATCACCCGGCGCTCCGAGCTCACGTCCACCGTGACATCGACCGTGTCCGAGGGTGCGGATCCTCCACCGCCACCGAACAGCTCGATGTCGTCCAGGTAGACCGTCCCCTGATCCGCGGCCGCGAAGGCCTGGAAGATGATCCCATCGGGCACGCCGCCCACCGCTCCGATCGACGCGAGCGGAACTGTCGCCTCCGCCCACGATCCCACGGGGATCGCTCCTCCCGGACAGTAGGAACCGAGGTCACCGGAGCCGATCTCGCTCCCGCCCTCCTGCAGGACGAGACGGATCGACGGAGAGCTCGCGCCGCCCCCACGGACCCAGCAACGAAGCGTGTCGAGCTCCGACACGTTCCATCCGAGGTCGCGATGGAAGTAGAGGCCCTCCCAGTTGCGGGCCCACATCGAGATCGAGTACGTCCCGCCGTGAACGGGGTCCGTCTCCGCGAGATCGTGCGTCGCCCAGGACCAGTCGACGAACCCGTTCTCGAGGGCGTCCTGATAGACCGGCAGTGTCGCCGCGTCGGCGTACGCAGTCAGGGCTGTCGCCGTGAGTGCGGCCGCAAGCGCAGTCGCAGCCACCGTCGCGATCACCGTCTCAGCCAAAGCCGACGGAAGACGGACGGAAGAAAGGGAGGAAAGTGGCCGGACGGGCATGGATGGACCTCCGCACGAAGTAGCCCACGATGACCATGCCCGCGGAAGAAGATCGGCGTCCCGCGCTCAGAGGTCCAGCCCGAAATGCGACAAACACGACCTCACGGACCCGACTCGACGGATGCTGCGTTGACGCGCCCTCAGGCCGCAGCGTCTGGTGCAAACGTCGTCGGAGCCGTTCGAGGTCAGCGCATGCGGAGAGCGCGACCGGTCACGTAGTCGTTTCCGTGCGAGAGTCGGTAGAAGTAGAGCCCCGAAGCCACCGAGGTGCCGCGATCGTCGCGACCGTCCCACTTCACCGTGTGGACCCCGGCTTCGAGCGTTCCCGACACGAGTCGACGAACACGCCGTCCACCGACGTCGAAGACGTCGAGATGGACCTCGTCCGCACTCGGAATCTGGAACCGTAGCGTGGTCTCGTCCCGGAACGGGTTCGGGGCGCCCGGAGTGAGGGCGAGGACGAAGCGCGTCCCCACATCTCCCAAGTTCGCGTCGCTGATCTCGCTCGTGTCCTCCGCGATCCGAACGTCGTCGATGGCCGCCTCGACCACCCCCGCGGTCGTGGGGTCGTAGGCGAGCACGCGGATCTGCATCGAGTCGGAGAGCGCGACGAAGTCCATGACGCGGATGTTCACTTCGTTCCAGCCGCCGGAGGACGTTCCGGGGGCATCGATCTCGGTCCAGTTCTCGCCGCCGTTCGAGCTGAGGAGGATGCGCAGACTGTTGGCGTCGTTGTTCGGATCGTTGTCGGAGTCGTTGCTGAGCCAACGGGCGTAGCTGAGATACGGATCCTCGTAGACCGTCCCATCGAAGATCGGTGAGAGAAGCGTCGTGCGGCCACGCCCGACTTCGGAAACGAGCGGCCCCGCTCCGACGTGGCTGTTCTCGGTGTGGTAGCAGAGCGATCCATCGGCCGAGTAGTCGTCCTCCGGCTGCACGGGATCCGTGCCGTCGTAGGTTCCGTTGGGGTCGCTTCGTTCCCAGACACCGCGCAACGCCTGGTCACCGAAATCGCCGATGATCCACCCTTGATCGCGCTCGAAGTCGTCCCAGAGACCGACGGCCAGTTCGAGGTCGAGCGTATCGACCGCACCGATGGCGAGGGTCAGCGTGTCCGTGGCCACGGAGTAGTTGAACCGGTACGCCTCGAGCTGGAGGAGTTGATCCCCCGGCACGTCGTCGAACCGGTAGGCGCCGGTCGCGTCCGCTTCCGTCCTGAGGGACGTTCCCACGATCGCAACCGTCGCGCCGGGAATCGGCTCCGCGGAAGGGCCGCGGATCGTCCCGACGACCGACCCGGTAGCCAGCGTGTCCAGATCCGCGATGAACGGAACGACGGCCCCGTTCGGGACGTTCATCGTGAGCGTATCCGACACGAATCCGTAGTGCTCGACGATGAACGAACGAAGCCCCGGATCCACGGGGAGACGGAACCGTCCCTCTTCGTTCGTGCGGTACTCGCGCGTCGGCACCAGCATCGTGATCGTGGCGCCGCCGAGAGAATCGAGACTCGCCGCACTCCTCACGACGCCATCGATGTAGCTCTGATTGTCGAGGTCGAGGACGTACTGGAGGGCCGCATAGCAGTCGAGCATTCCGGCCCCGAAGACGGGGTCCTTGCCGGCATCGCCCAGGTCGATCGCGGACACCTGGAGTGCCTCGTCGATCTCTTCGGGGGTGAGACTGGGGCGGGCCTGGAGAAGGATGGCGACCGTTCCGCCGACGTACGGAGTCGAGAAGCTCGTACCGCTCCGGTCGACGTAGCCACCTCCGAAGTAGAGCGTCGTGAGATTCGTGCCCGGCGCGCAGAGGTCGGGCTTGGAGAGTCCGCCGCTCCCGTCCGACCACGGATAGTCCTGGTACTCGGTCCGGACCGAGTAGGGGTACACGGGCCAGTTGAATGCGATGTCCTCCCAGGCCGACGGGCCTCGGGAGGAGGAGTCCCGGATCTCGTCCGTCTCCTCGAGCGCCCCCACCGCGATCACGGCGGTGCGGCCGCCGACGTGGTAGTCGTACGGGCCGGCCCAGGGAGAGGGAGAGTTCGCCGGAGCCCCGATGTTGAACGGAGTCGGCGACTCGTAGCTGAGAAGGCCGCGATTCCCCGCTGAGTTGACGTGGATCAATCCCAGCGTGAGTTCGTTCTCGACGACCTCGCGCCAGGCGTCGAAGTCCGGCTTGGACGACGGAGACCACTTCTGCGTCGCGGACATGACGACGACGTCCGCTCCCATGAGCGCGGCGTAGTCGAATCCGGCGAACCAGATACTGGCAGAGAAGGACGGGCTGACCGACGCGATCGGGAGGAACGTCGCCCCCTTCGCGACGCCGGTGACGATTCCGTTCGCACCGTCTCCCGCGATGAGGCCGAGCACGTTGGTACCGTGCTCGTTCCCGGAGGTGACGAGCGGGTCGTTGTCGCCATTCACGAAGTCCCAGCCGTGGACGTCGTCGATGAATCCGTTTTCGTCGTCGTCGATCGAGTTCCCCGGGATCTCACCGGCGTTCGTGTAGAGACGCGACACGACGTCGGGATGGGTGTAGTCGAACCCTTCGTCGAGCACGGCCACGAGAACGCCGGCACCGTCGTAGCCCGCGGTCCAGCAGTCGGTCGCGTGGATGCGGTAGAGCTCCGAGAAGATCGTCGGATCGAGTTCGTCCCCTCGCGTGTAGCCCGATTCGGAGGATCCAGTTGGCTCCGCGATCTCGGTCTCGTCGTCGAACACATCCTGGGTGTCGAGGATCGGATCCCAGTCGACCCGGCGGACGTCCGGCAGTCCGAGGAGTTCGTAGACTCGAGCGGCCGGCACGTGCACCGCGACGGCGTTCACGAGCCAGAGAGAACGTACGTTCGTGGCCTCGCCCCGGGCTTCGAGCCCGCGGAGGAACGAGCGGAGCGGGGCCTGGCTGCGTTCCGCGCGGCGCCGTAGCTCGCGCGCCCCTTCTTCCTTGCGGATCCCCCGTGGGAGCGCACGGATCCGGGACCGGTCGGCCTCGGGCAGGCCGCGCGTCTGGAAGTAGACGATGACCGGGACGGTCTCGTCCGGGAGGGCGTATCTGAGGACCTGGTTCAGCCGGGGCGTCAGCGTGGGCGCGGAGCCGTCCGAGGACCGCGCCGAGAGGCCGAACGGAAGCGTCGCGCCGTCCTCGACCACGAGGAGCGCACTCTCCCGATGCCACCTGAGTGGGTCGGTCGCACCGGAGTCGGCGGCCCCGGCGACAGGAGTCCCCGGCCCGCCGTGAGGCCCGGAAGGCGCCACGAGGGTAGGCGACACTGCCGCGGCGGTATCGGACCGCCCCGGTAGCGAAAGCGCGACCGTGCAACCGAGTAGCCACACGAACGCGCGGAATGTAGAGCGACAATCGACCGACATTCAGGCTCCTGGGACTCGAAGGGGCCCCACCCCCTGCCTGCCTCGGTACTGTTCAGTATAAGACAAGTTGGAACTGCAAGTCCCCTATGCACGTGGCCTGGATGGGGATTGGGTGAGTTTTCTCAACGCTAGTCGAATCTGCTCCTCCACAGATACATTCGATCGTTCGGCAACGATCTCCCGAAGGGCGCTTTCGGCATCCTTCGTGGCGTATCCGAGGGCGGCGAGAGCCTGGATCGCGTCGTCCGACGGGCGAGGTCCGGCCGGCGCCGGCCCGCCCCCCGTGGTCCCGCGGATCTCCAGGGAGAGCTTCTCGGCCTGGGGACCCAGCTCGACCAGGATCCGGCCGGCCGTCTTCTTCCCCACGCCCGGGACGGTCGTGAAAACCCCGTCGTCCTTGGCCAGGAGACGGTCCAGAAGCCTGTCCGGGGGGAGGTGGGCGAGGATCGCGAGCGCGATCCGGGGGCCGACGCCCTGCACCTGGAGGAGGAGGCGGAACAACCTCCGCTCGTCCGGATGGCGGAACCCGAACAGCACCGGGCCCTCCCCCTCCTTCCACTGGAGGTGGGTCCAGAGCGCGAGCGGCTGTCCCTCGGGGGGCGACGCCCCATCCTGTGCCACCGGGACCAGGATCTCGAGCGTTGCCGGCCCCACCTGGAGGTAGAGCGACGAACCGAGGGACCGGACCAGAGTTCCCTCCAGGCGCTCGATCATCGGAGGGTGCCCCTCTCCGCGAGACGTGCGGGCGAACGAAGCTGATTGGCGCAGCACCAGGCAACCGCCAGAGCGTCGGCCTCGTCGGAAGAGAGGCGCGGCGGACAGGCCGCGAGGAGTCGAGGGATCATCTGCTGCACCTGTTCCTTGGACGCGCCACCCTGCCCGACCGATGCCAACTTGACCGATCTGGGCGCGAACTCGAAGAGCTCGGCCCCACTCCCACTCGCCGCGAGCAGGAGCACGCCGCGAACGTGCCCGAGCACGAGCGCGGCCCGGGCGCTCTGGGCCACGAAGCAATCCTCGATCGCGATGTGGTTCGGCTGCTGAGCCTCGATGAGCTGGACGACCGCCTCGTACGCGAGCCTGAGGCGCTCGACGAGAGGCCGCTTCTCCGGGAGCTTGATGACGCCGCTGTCGAGACGCCCCCACTGCCCCCGCCTCTGCGTGATCACTCCGTAGCCCAAACGACGACTCCCCGGGTCGAGCCCGAGGATGCGGATCTCCCGGGCCCCGACTCTCGGGGAGTTCGATGAAGACGTCGTGGACGGTGGCGAGGGCACGGCTCGGGTCAGGCTCCGAGCTTCTCCATCACCTCAGCAGGGATGTCGAAGTTCGACCAGACCTTGTTGACGTCGTCGTGTTCTTCGAAGAGGTCGATGATCTTGAGAACGGACTCGGCCTGCCTCTCGTCGAGCGTGACCGTGTTCGTCGGGATCCGGATCAGCTCGGCGCCCTGGATGTCGAGCCCCTTGCCTTCCAGTCCGTCGAGCACGGTGTGGAGTTCACTCGGCTCGGTGTAGATCTCGTAGACGTCGTCTTCTTCCATCTTGACGTCCTCGGCACCGGCTTCGAGCGCGGCCTCCATGATGGCGTCTTCGTCGACACCTCCACGCGCCACGGTGATGAGGCCCTTCCGCTCGAAGACCCATGAAACCGCGCCGTTCTCCGCCATGTTGCCACCGTACTTCGAGAAGAGGTGCCGGATCTCGGGCGCCGTCCGGTTCTTGTTGTCCGTCGTGCACTCGAGGAACACGGCGACTCCGTGCGGAGCGTACCCTTCGTAGGTGATCTCTTCGTAGTTCACCCCTTCGAGTTCGCCCGTACCCTTCTGGATCGCCTTCTTCACGTTGTCGGCCGGCATGTTCACGGCTTTGGCCGCGAGGACCGCGGTGCGCAACCGGGGATTCGATTCGGGATCCCCCCCGCCCGCGCGGGCCGCGATCGTGATTTCCTTGATCACTTTGGTGAAGGCCTTGCCACGCTCAGCGTCGATCTTGGCCTTCTTCCGCTTGATCGTCGACCACTTGGAATGACCGCTCATTCTTCAATTCGCTCCGTCTTCGATCGTCTTCGTTCGGTTCCGGGGGCAGCCAACGCGCCGCCCCCACTTCATCTCGGAGAACCCGTCACGCACTGGTTCAGTGCGCCACGGCCTCCTGCTCCTTCCGCAGCTCCTCCACGAGCTTCTCCGCGGCGTCGCGCGGGACTTCCTCGTAGTGGGAGAACCTCGCCTCGAACCGTCCCCGACCCTGGGTCATGGAACGGAGCGTCGTCGAGTACCGATGGAGCTCCACCTGGGGCACCGTCGCCTTGATGATCTGGTAGGCACCCATCGGCTCCATTCCCGAGATCCGGCCGCGCCGGCTCGAGATGTCACCCATGACGTCACCCATGTACTCGTCGGGAATCTGGATCGAAACGGACCAGATCGGCTCGAGAAGCACGGGCTGTGCGTCCGTCATCCCCTTCTTGAACGCCTGGATCGAGGCGATCTTGAACGCCATTTCCGAGGAGTCGACCGCGTGGTAGCCACCGAAGTGGAGGCGGGCCCGGACGTCGACGACCGGGTAGCCGGCGAGGACACCGTGTTCGATCGCTTCCCGGAGTCCCTTCTCCACCGAAGGGATGAACTTCGACGGGATGACACCGCCCGTGATCTCGTCCACGAACTCGAAGCCGCCACCGCGCTCGTTCGGCTCGAACTTGATCGAGACGTCCGCGAACTGCCCGGAACCACCCGTCTGCTTCTTGTGGCGGTAGGCGACATCCGAGTTTCCTCGGATCGTCTCGCGGAACGGAACGCGCGGCTTCGTCACGCTCATCTCGAGGTTGTACTTCCGCTTCAGACGATCGGAGAGCACGTCGAGATGCTGGTCACCATAAGTGCGGAGCACGGTCTGATGGAGCTCGGACTGAACCTCGAGCCGGAAGGTCGGATCTTCTTCGGCCAGCTTGTGGAACGCGCTCCCGAGCTTCTCTTCGTCGCCCTTGCCGGCAGCGATGGCCATCTCGTGGACCGGGTATGGGAACGCGATCTTTCGGATCTCGGGGCTGTTCTTCGTTCCGATCGTGTGGTTGACCTCGGCCGTCTTCAGTTTGGCAGCGGCACCGATGTCACCGCACACGAGCTTCTCGACCTCGATCCGATCCTTCGCGAGGAAGTTGTAGAGCTGACCCATCCGCTCCGCGGAGTTCTTGGTCACGTCGTGGAGGTCGTCCCCACCCGCGATCGAACCGGAGAAGACGCGGAGGAAGATGAACTTCTGCGCCATGAGATCCGTGGTCGCCTTGAAGACGAGCGCGAGCGGAGAACCGGTCTCCGAGACGTCCGCCGTCTCACCCTCGGCGAGGGGCGGGCCGGGAACGTCGAGCGGGCTCGGGCCGAACTCGGCGATCATGGAGAGGAGCACGGCCACGCCCTGATCCGTTTCGGCCGCGACCGGGATGACCGGATAGAGCTTTCCGCTCGTGATACCGGCGCGGAGCCCATTCACCGTTTCTTCGTGCGTGAGCTCGAAGGTCTCGAAGTACTTCTCGAGCAGCTCGTCGTCGGCCTCCGCCGCGAGCTCGGTCAACTTGAGCTTCGCTTCCTCGACCTCGGCCTTCACCTCGTCCGGCACCGGACCTTCCTTCACGTTCTTTCCGTCGAAGAGGAAGGCCTTGTCGTCGAGCACGGCCACGACGCCACGGAAGTCGGCACCGGATCCGATCGGGTAGTAGACCGGCACGGACCGGTTGTTCGTGAGTTCTCCGAGTTCCGCCATGACGGTCGGGAACTCGACGTTCTCCTTGTCCATCATGTTGACGACGATGAAACGCGACTTGGAGCGCTCGTCGAGGAGTTCGTTCATCCGCTCGGTGTCGGGCTCGACGCCATGCTGTCCGTTCACGACGAGGAGGGCGAGATCCGTGGCGCGAATGCCGGCGATCGCTTCGCCGACGAAGTCCGCGTAGCCGGGAGCGTCGAGGAGATTGAACTTCTTCTTCTCCGCCTCGAACTGGGCGATCGAGAGATAGACGCCCGCCTTGCGCTTCGTCTCTTCGGGAGTGTGATCCAGGATGGAGGATCCGTCGCTCGTCTTCCCCTTGCGCGAGGTGGCTCCCGCCACGAAGAGCATCGACTCGGAGAGAGTCGTCTTGCCCGTCCCGCTGTGTCCCACCACCACCACGTTACGGATATCCGCCGGTTGATACTGTTTCACGTACACACTCCCCTACGGAGGTGGGCCGAGGTCCACCCGCCTGAGATCCGATTCCAGACGTTAGGGATCGAGTTCGGGCCGCAGGAGCCCGGACCGGGTTGTCGGGACAGAGGAACCCGCCGGGCCACCGAGAAGATCGGCAGTCCGCCGGGTCACGCCCGTCGATGGGACGTCCACACGCCCAACCGACTACACCATCCCCCAGCTGTAGCGCCCTTTACAGGGCTATCCTCGGGAAGGTAGCACCGCGCTCGAAGACGGGGCAAGAGGTACCGTCCCAATGAAAATGTCGAGCCTGCTTGACATTTTGTCGAGTAGGCTTAACATCGCCTCATGGCACCGAAAGCAGACCTTCGAGTCCACCTCCGGCGGTTCCGGAAGACCCGGGATCTGACCCAGCAGGACCTCGCCGACCGGCTCGGGGTCACCCGCCAGACCATCATCTCGATCGAGAAGGGTAAGTATCGCCCGTCCATCGAGTTGGCACTCCTCCTGGCCAGGGAGTTCGCCTGCCCGGTGGAGGACCTGTTCGAACTCGTGGAAGGAGACGCCGATGGCCTCGATTCGTGACACCCTGCCCATCCATCCGAGCCGCGCCACCTGGATCGCGGGCGGCCTCGTGCTCGTGGGGTTCTCCCTCCTCCAAGTCCATCCGGCGTTCCTTCTCGTCGTCGCGGCGGGCGCGTTCGGACCGGGACTCCTCCGAGAACTCGGTTGGCTGCACGACCAGGACGAGTTCCAGCGGCGGGCCGCGCAGCGCGCGGGGTACCAGGCCTACCTCGTCGGCGGACTCGTCACGTTCGCCCTGCTCGCGCTCCTCGGTGACGGCGGCGTGAGGAGCGCCGCTCCGGACGCGATCCTCCAGACGATCCTCGCCCTGCTCTGGTTCACCTGGCTCATCAGTAGCCTCGTTGCGTACTGGGGCGCCCACAAGACCGCGCGGCGGGTTCTCGTCGCCTTCGGGCTCGTCTGGCTCGCATTCAACGTCGTGGGGCACCTGGCCCACCCGATCGAGCTCCTCATGCAGTCTCTCCTCGCGGTTCCGTTCCTTCTGGCCGCCTGGCTCGTTCCGCGGTGGCCCCGAGCGGTCGGCGTCCTGCTCCTCGGACTCTCCGTCTTCTTCTTCTGGTTCTTCCACCTCCACGAGATCGTGGGGCCGACCCCGCTCGCGAAGGGACGTGGCGTCGTTCTCATCCTCTTCGTGGGGCCGCTCCTCGCGAGCGGAATCGCTCTCCTGCGGGACCGCGACCCGGACTCGGACGAGGCCCGATAGCGGACAGAGGCCCAACGCCGCGGGCAGTCGAATCGGGCCGGCAACCCCGGGCAGGCAACGCCGACCTGCGGCCCCGGCGTACGACCGGGGCCCACAATCCCCGCCCCCTTGGAACCCCCTTATGGACGTCTCCCAGGCGAGCCACTATCCTCCGCTCTCGCCCTCTGGGAGCGACGCGACGGTTCCAAGTGGGGCGTCGCCACCTACCGAGTCCGGGATCCCCCGCTGACGACGCCGCTCCCCGTGGCAGGACACGCAGGAAGGGGTGTTTGCCAATGACGAAAGAGACCGATCCTCAATTCGAGAGCCTCCTCATCCTGGGAGGTGGCGGACTGGTCGGCATCCAGGTGGCAAAGCGCGCGGCCGCCGACCTCCGCCCGAAACGGATCGTCATCGCCGGTCTCTTCCGCAAGGAAGTGACGGACGCGATCGAAGCCCTGGCCGAGGACCACCCGCACGTCGAGTTCTCGGGGTACTACGGTAACGTCTTCCTCCGGGGACGCCCGGTGCCCGCGTCCGAAGACGTCGCTCTTCCGAGCCCGCTCGAGCAGAAGGCCGATCCCGTCGTCCGGCGCCACATCTTCGAGGACACCTACGAAGACTTCGAGACCGCGTACCGCGAGTCCCTCCTCGTCCGGTTGATCCACGAGGCCAAGCCGACCGCGGTCGTCGACTGCATCAACACGGCGACGGGCATCAGCTATCAGGACGTCTTCCTCGCGAGCGACATCGTGTCCAGAGGACTGGGTGAGCTACGTGACGTCGCCGGGCGCGGCAAGGAACAGGCCCGGGACGGAGAACAGATCTGCATTCCGCGGGCCCAGTTCGACTCGTTCGGGGTAGACCTCGAGAAGCTCCTCGTCTCGATCTCGGTTCCCGAACTCATCCTCCACGTCCGTCTCCTCTACCGCGCGATGATGGAAGCGAAGAGCCGGATCTACCTCAAGGTCGGCACCACCGGCACCGGCGGGATGGGGCTCAACATCCCCTACACGCACGGAGAGGACCGCCCCAGCCCGACGCTCATGACGAAGACCGCGATCGCGTTCGCACAGACCGGTCTCCTCTTCCTCATGGCCCGCACCGCGGGCGGACCGATCGTCAAGGAAGTGAAGCCGGCCGCCATGATCGGCTACCGCGACATCGACTACTCGACCGTCCGCGGCCTCCAGTGGCGACGGAAGGACGGCGGGCTCGTCATGAGCCGTGTACCCTACGTCCTCTACGAAGCACAGGAGGAGGCGCTCGGCGACGTTCTCGACACGACGCCGAGGCCCGACGACTTCACGCCGCTCCGCAACGCCGACGGAACGGAGAAGACACTCCAGCTCCCGGCCGTGAACACGGGTGAGAACGGCACGTTCACCCGCGGCGAGTTCGAGGCGATCACCTACACCGGACAGATGGAGTTCATCACCCCCGAGGAGATCGCGGAGGACATCATCCTCGAACTCCACGGCAGCAACACCGGCCACGACGTCATCTCCGCCGTCGACTCTGCGGTCATGAACCCGACCTACAAGGCAGGTATGATCCGCGGCGTCGCGATCGAGGAGCTGCTCAAGCTCGAGGAAGAGACGAAGACGCCTTCGATCGCACTGGGACAGCTCGGCCCGCCTCAGCTCGCCAAGTATCTCTACGAGGCGCACCTCTTCGCGGTCGAGTACACAACGCTCGGAAGTCTGCTTGGCTTGGAGGGAGGCGCTCCGGCGAGCGCGGAGGACATCTCGGCCCGCTTCTTCGAGCGTCTCCACCACGATCCGCTCCGTGAGACGATCACGTCCATCGGCATCCCGATCCTCCACCCGGACGGCCGCACGATCTGGCGCGGACCCACCGTGAAGATCCCGCCCTACAACCCGAAGAACCACCGGATTCCACTCGACCGCAAGTCGATGGATGTCTACGCGACGAAGGGTTGGGTCGATCTCCGCCCCGCGCACATGGCCTGGTGGCTCGAGATGTTCCGGGAGATGCACGGCACGACCCACGCCCGCGGATCGAAGTGGTCTTCGGAGCGGCTCACGCGTCGCGCGTATCTCAAGAACGAGATTCAGATCGGCGAAGTCGTCGCCTGGATCTTCAACAACAAGCTGGACCCCGCGGGACACCGGATCAAGTAGACGGACCCCGGGACGCGTCAGCGTCTCGGGAACGTGATCACGATCGGCTTCTGGCGCGGCGCGAGTCCGTACGGCGTGAGGACCGGGGCGGAGTGTTCGCTCAGCTCGAACGTGTGCGCCACCGCGTCCTGCGTCGGTCCGAGCCCCTGCGGGAGCCAGTTCGGATCCGCCCTCAGTTCGTACGTTCCGACCGGCACCTTTGCGAACTCGAACCTTCCATCCGCGTCCGTGATCGTCGACGTGAAGAACACACCGTCGCGGAAGAGGCCGATCCGGACGTCGGAGAGTCCGTCCTCCCGGCCGTCCCAGGTGCCGCTGCGATCCTCGTCGAGGAAGACGGACCCGGTCACGGCTCCGCACGGCCGGAGCGGGATCCAGACGTGGCTGTCGTCTCCGGCGCGGACGCGCGCTTCGATCGGGAGTTCGACCGGCGGTTGGAACTCCGCGGGCAGGGTTCCGCGATCCACCTCCACCCAGTACGTGCCCGGCTCGAGACTCCGCCAGGTGAACTCCCCGTGACGGTCCGTCGTGAGAGAGCGCCCGTCTGCCCTCACCACGACGTTCTCGATCCGCGGTTCCATCCCACTCGGAACACCGTCGCCGTCCAGGTCGACGAACACGATGCCCCGGAGACCGCCGCGCAGCGGGACCCAAGGGATCGGCAGCAGCTCGGTCGGCGCATGGTGCAGGGAGACGCGCCAACGCTGCACGCGCGACTCACCGTCGACCCGCTCGAACGACGCATCGACGCGTACGCTCCACTTGCCGTGGAGGCGCCAGTCGAGTCGTGGTTCGACCGTGAGCTGCCGGTGCCCGCGCCCCGTTGCGCCGCCGGTGTCGCTCGTGCGCTCGCCGACCGACGCGCCGATCTCCGCACCCCAGCGCCGCAAGTGCTGCGAGAGGTCGGCGCTCCAGCCGGTGGTCCGTGTCACTCTGCCGTTCGACGGGTTCCACTCCTCGAGCGCGGACCAACGCATCGCGGTGCGGAACTCGCCGAGCCGTCCACCCGCGTTCACTTCCCACGTACGGATGTCGCCTTCGGACGGCGGCGCATCACCACCGTAGCCACCTGCGTCGGTCGACGCCTCGGCGGAGGCGCGGAGGTCGCGCACCCTACCCCAACTCCACGTCGAAACCGCGAGGAACGACCCGCGCGCGAGCTTCGTCGTGAACGTCAGGTCCCGGCGATCCGTGTGGACGGTCAGGGAGTCCAGCTCCGATGTCCGTTCCTCGTTCTCGCCCACGCTGAGTTCGAATCCGGGGAGTCGGAACGGATCGAAGCGCAGCCCCACGCGCCCGCGGGAGATTTCCGTGCGCATCGAATCGCTCCCCGCCCACGCACCTCCCGATTGGGATTCGAGGTTCGTCCAGAGACGGAGCGAGCGAGGTCCCGGAACCCACGAACCGAAGAGTACGTTGCCGTCCCTGTCCCCCGTACGCCCACGGAAGTCTCGGGTGCCGCGGTTCGCGCGGGCCCGAAGCTGGACCGAGTCGCCCGATCGTTCGGCCGCGACTTCCGTACCCTGCCCCTCCGTCCGAACGCCTCCGCCGAGATCGCTCCGTGATTCGGCGAGTTCCAGACGCCAGGAAGACCGGAGCGGCCCCGGTCCGCCGAGGTGAACGGCACCGACCCGATCCGTGCGGGTGCGCGACCGGTCCCGGACCTGTTCTCTGGCGAGGAGATCGAAGCCGAGTTCGACATCCTCACCGAGAGCGCGACCGGCGCCGGCGGACCAGGAGTCCGCGCCGGCCCCCCCTCGTTCCTCGACCTGCAGGAGGTGGGCGGACCAAGGCCCGTCCTCGTACGCAAGCCGGACGCCCCGGCCGGAAAAACTGGGCGCGAGACGGCTCCGAAGCGCGACACCCAGGTCCCCCGCCGCAAGCTCCCACGCGCCGCGACGCGCACGGGCCCGCAGCGTCTCGTTCTGCCAGCCCGCGACGCCCGACGCACTCGCTCCACTCGCGAGATTCGCCTCGAGAGAGAACTCCGACTCGGTGCCCACACCTCCCGCGGCGACCGTGTGCACCGCATAGCTCTCCTCACCCGGCGAGACGGAACCCGCGGAGAAGGTAGCGGCGATCGGAATGCGGACGAACCGCTCCTCCGGCTCGGGAGCGGAGAGCACCGCTGTCGTGATCCGAGCGTAGGTGACCGCGGCCTCCGCAACGTCGACGTCGCGCGGCGACGACGCCTCCGTGGCCCCGGGTGTCGTGCCAGTCGTCGCTGTCGTGGCTCGCGTCCCCGTCGTGGCTCGCGTTGCAGTCGTGGCCGTCGGGGTCGTCGTAGTCGTCGTGGCCCGAAGATCCAGGAGATGAAGCGTTCCCTCCCTCGCCGTCTCGGGAACATGGAGGGAGACCCGAGCCGATCCTTCCTCGCCCGGGCCGAGGGAGAGCTCACTCGGTTCGACCTCCCACTCCCAGTTCGGAACGGACTCGCCTTCGACCCGAACGCGATCGCTCCGGTTGCCGGTGTTCCGCACGAAGACGGAGAGCGTCACCGTCTCTCCGGCCCGCGCCGACACTCCGTCTTCCGCCGTCGAGAGATCGAGCCCCCGCCTCGTTCGAACGGTGGCGCCACGGATCGCGATCTGGTCGACCCCATCATCGGGCGCATAGGTGAGTTCGAAGATCGCATCGTGGGAGAGGGTCGGATCCGCACTCAGTGGTACAAGAGCGGTGAACGGCATGACGACGGAACCACCCGGCGAGAGAACGAGGCCACGCTCGGTCGAGAGCGCACTCCAACCCTCCGGAGGACGGAAGCGCACGCGAACCTCCCCCGAAGGCGGAAGGTCTCGCGAGCCATCCGGGACGTGATCCACCTGGCAACTGAAGGTCGCGAACTCGCCCGGCTCCGCCGGAACCGGGTCCAGGGTGGTGAGGAGAATCGCGGCCGACGCCGTCGTCGACACGAATGGAGTCGCCGCAGCCGCGAACGCGACGCAGGACCACAGCCGAGCGAACGCGGCGCGGAGTCTCCCGTCAGTAGGGCGCCACACGGAACACGATCCCCGCGCCGAGCGGCCCCGACTCAGTCGTCCAATCGAGACGCACGCGCACGTCGAGCAGAACCCGGGCATCTCCCCCCTGCGGCATCGCGAGGACGATCGACTCCTGCTCTTCGAGTCGTTCGTACGCCGAAGCGGGTGCTTCGTCGACCTTCCACATGAGGTCCGAGGATGGCTTGTCCGCACTCCCCGCGCGGAAGCTCGATCCGTCGGAGTGGATGTAGAGGACCCAACCACCGCTCTTCGCCTTCGAGGAGACTTCCACCTCGATCGCATACTGACCGCGGGCCGGGTCCGTCTCGACCCACCCGGTCTCCAGGTCCGCATCGTCGATGAGAGGGAGCAACACGCGGTGCGTGCGCACCGAGATCGTCGGTTCACAGCGAGCCGGCTCCGCGAAAAGGGTCGCGAGGAGACAGAAAGCGAGGAGCCGCAGAGTGCGGAGGACTCGACTCGAGGTGGCCATAGCCCGACTCACCGCCCCACGCCCGAAAGGCGGTAGTCGAGTGACAGCTCCTGCGTCCCAGGGGTGGCCCCGCCCACGCCGAAGGGAACGCGAAGCTCGAACGAAACCGGAAGGTCCGCGCCACTCTGCCCCTTCGCGATCACCTGCCAGTCTGGCCCGAGTGAACGAACCGTGCCTCCGCTCACGAGGCAACGGATCCGCGTCAGCTCGCTCGTGTCCGGCGTCTTGACGTCCGCGAGCCTCACGGCGAGCTCCCACTCCGTGTTGCTCCAGACTCTCAGGTCGATCGGCTGTGGAAGTCGAACGTATCCCGGCGCGAGCTCAGCCACGGTGAGCGGGGGCATCACGAGGATCGGACTCAACACTTCGAGCTTCTGGATCGGCGGGACGAGCATGTCCACCTCGACGCGAGCCGTAGACTGGGAGAGCGCCAGGGGTGGCGAACCCAGGAGCGCGCAGACGCCGACGAGTGCCGAACGAAGCACAACCGCCCGGATCACCGCCGAGCGGAGCGTTGCCGGGCGATGCCTTGCCGGGCGCATGGCTACGGAGCTCCGCTCGCGACCACGTGCGGTGGCTGCGCGCTCGACGGGGTCACGGTCAGCACCTGCTCGCCGGCGACGAGGCTCTCTCCGCCATAGTCGACGACCGCGAGCACGGTGTAGGTTCCGTCGTCCAGGTTCCGCGGCACGGGGGCTGTCACCATGCGTGCACCGCCGGGGAACACGAGGAAGCGGCCGTCCGCCTTCGGGCGAAAGGTGTCGACCCTCTCGCCTCGGCTCGTGCGGAGCTCGAACCAACCGTTGCAGTGGAGGAACGAGTTGCCGGTGTTCTCGGCGATGAGGACGACCTCGGAGTTTCCGTCCTCGCGTTGTTCCACGTTCACGTTCGTCACGATGAGATCACGAACCTCGGTGCCATCGATGTCGACGAAGATCCGAACGCCCATGCGCTGTCGCATGAACACTTCGTACCTCCGGCCCTGGTGCTCCTCGACCATCGGCTGGGGAACGCTGACTTCCTCGATGTAGAGCTTGGTCCAGTAGCTGCCTTCCGCGTCCTCGGCCGGCGTCACGTCGAGGTCGATCTGGCGCATCTCCCCCGGCGCGAGGTCGAGCAGATCCGAGTCGAGGTGGACCCAGGGTGCACAGCTCCGGTCGAGGCGACCGAGTGGGATGTCCTGTTCGCCCCCATCGAAGTCGAACACGCTGTCCGAGAGATAGAGGCGGAGGCTGAGTGGCCGGTCGCCGGAGTTTCGGAGGCTGAGGACGGCGGACTCCCGACTCCCTGCGGCGATGGGGAGATGGTGCTCCATCGGAGAGACGACGAAGGATGCGAAGGCGATGCATGGGCTGACGAGAGACGAAGCCACGAGCGCGGCGGTGACGGCGATGCCGTTGCGCCAACTCGGACGACTGCACCGAGTCTCGCGAGTCTGTCGGCCGTTCCGTGGGAACGGCAAACGTCGCGCAGCCCAGGCGGATTCCTCTCTCTGGTGTGCGATCTCACTCTGCACGCGGGTCCTTTCCGAGCACACGTCGTGCTCCTGGCTCGTCCCTCCGAGCCGGTGTAGAGGGCCGCTCATGGAACGTGCCCAACCAAGGTGTAGGTAACGGAGATGGCGTAGGCGCCTGGAACGTCGGACTCCCAGTCCAGGAGTACGCGAGTCTGGACATCGACCTCGTTCCCGGACACGGCGCTCCCGTCGGAGAGGATCATCGTGTCGGTCGGAGCGAGGGAGATGAAGCTTCCTGCGCCGTTCTCGATCGTGCCGGCACCGGCGCTCGTGATCCGGATGAGGAGATCCGTCTCGGGCTTGTCGTAGGTGCCGGGACAGGTCCAGTCGCCGGTCAGGCGCGCCGAGAGGTCCCAGGCGTCGGTGGCCGTGACGGTGAGAGTGTTCGCGTCCACCGCGGACGTGACGCTTCCGACGTCGTAGGAAGACTCACCGGTGCCGTCCGCGTCGAGCGCGAGGAGGCCGGAGAGGTCGCCGGAGATCTGGAGTTGGGCGAGACGAGGGAGTTCGAAGACGACGGTGCCGCGCTGCACCGACTCGCCGTCCGCGCTCTGAACCGCTACACCGAAGCAGCCGACAACGAAGAAAACGGCCGCGCACGCCCGGACGCAACGCGTCCAGGCCACGGCCGGTCGGCAGAACGAGACGTTCGCGAAGGCCCTCCGGCCCCCCCGACACGGCCTCGTGTCTTCGGTAGCGCTCGGCGTCGTCATCCTGACGACCTTTCTTACGGTTCACTTCCTGTGAACCGATGGAACCGAGCTGGTCTTTACGCCCTTACGGTGTCGTCTCCATCGTGTAGACCAGCGTGATCGAATAGGCGCCCGGAATGTCCTGCGTCCAGTCGAGCAGCACCCGCGTCTGGATCTCCACGCTGTTGTTGGAGACTCCGGACGTGTGGCTCAACATGGCCGTCTTGCTGTTGCTCGTCGTCTGGTACGAGTCGTAGCTGTTCTGGACCGTTCCGGTCGGCGTGTTCGTGATCTGGATGAGCAGATCGCTCTCCGCCTTGTCGTAGGTCCCCGGCGCCGTCCAGCCGGCTCCGGAGTAGTTCACTCCCAGAGACCACTGCTTGTTGGCGTCGAGCGTGAGCGTGGTGGCCGCGGCGGCGGACTCCACGTACCCAGCGTCGTAGGCCGTCTCACCCGCCCCATCCTGGGCGAGCGTTAGGAGGGCGGAGAGGTCTCCGGCGATTCCGATCTGGCAGAGTTCCGGAATCGTTCCCCCGACGGTCGAGTTCTGTGTGTCTACATCGTCGGCCCCAAACGCCATCCCGGCGGCGAGACCCACGAACCCCATGGCAATTGCTACGTATCGCATGAACTGCTCCCTGGACGTTCCCCGTCCTCTGCAGCTGCGCCGGGGCGCCTTCTTTTGGCTCGGTAAGATATCGGCACGGCCAGGGCAGGCCTTTAGCCGGGGGCGGGAAAACCGCAGGGTAATCCTCGTGCCGCGGATCGCGGTCTCGATGGGAAAAGGGGAGGGCGTCCGGGGCCTGGGACTACGCCGGACGGCGACCCGGCGGGGCCCGACCCGCCGGACAGGGCCCTGATGGCACGGCCCGCTGGCCACCGGGCGGGACGGGGCCCGGCCGTCGTCCCGCCCCGAGGTCGCTAGGCGCGACGGAAGAGCCGGCGGCTCCAGACGAACATCAGCGTCGACACGGCGAGGACGGTGGCGCCGGTCGCCTGGTGGGCGGTGGCGACGATCACGTCGTAGATCGGCGGCTCGGGCGCGTTGCGGGAAAGGGTCACGACGGTCAGCGCGCCGAACCCGAGCAGGATCTGGAGCGAGATCAGCGCGACGAGGATCTTCCCCAGCTTCGTGTAGAGGGGGGACTCGGGGTGGAGTCCGAACCCGCGGATGCCGGCCACGAACACGGTCATCGCGACGAAGACGGCGAGCGAGAGGTGGATGGCGAGGCCGCCCTCGAAGTGGCGGTAGAGCGCACCCACGACGAGCTGCGGTACGACGAGCCCGACCGCCCATGCCGTCCAGACATGGTCCTTCCCTGCATCCGCGCGGAGCTCCGCGGCGGGAAGGATCTGCCAGCTCGGCGACGTCACCGCGGCGAGCGCCACCAGCGTCGCGAAGAAGACCTGCCCGAAGACGCCGTGGACGAGGGCGAGGAGGAGGCTCGGCGCGGTCATGTTCGGATCGGTCGAGGTGGTGAAGTAGCCGGTCACCCGAAGTCCGCCCAGGATCCCCTGACCGATGACCATGACGAGCGCGACGATCGCAAGCGTCCGGACCCAACGACGTGGGTCCGCGAACTGGAGATGGATCGCGAGGACGAGCGTCGTGAGTCCCACGAGCGCGCCGAAGAGCCGGTGCGAGTGCTCGAAGTAGACTCCGCCGGTCATCTTGCTGAGCGGGAAGAGAAACATGTTGTAGCCGAAACTGTTCGGCCAATCGACGACCGCGAGACCGGCCTGCTTGCTCGTCACCATCCCGCCGACGACGAGGAGGAGCAGCGTGGCAAGGGCGGCGACCTGCGCGAATCTCCCCGTCCAGAGCGGCGGGTGGAGCGCGGGAATGTCCGGCGCCGCCGTGCCGAAACGGCGAGGCCTTCCGAGCACCCCGCCGATTCCGCCGAGGAGCGCACCCGCCACGAGGGATCCCGGCACCCAGATGGACGCGGTGGGCACGAGCGCGCTCTGGTCGCCGAGGAGGCTGCCGAGTACGAGGAGGTTGATGAACGCGCTCATCACACCCACTCCGACCCCGGCCCGGACGCCGACGCCGGTGGAGCGGGACGCGAGGAACCCGCCGACGAGCTGGCAACCGAGGAGAAGGAAGAGAAGGATCGCGGACGGGACCCACACCGGAGGCAGCCGGCAGGCAAACCCGATCCCCCACATGACGACGGAAGTCCCGAATCCGAAGGCGAGGAGATAGCTCGGATGGCGTCTCGCCTCGCGGGTCCCCGTCGCGGCGGCCAGGCGGAGGAGCCCGCTCTCCGCGAGCGCGCGGGCGCCGGAGAACGTGGAATCGGCCATGGCCGCGGCGCCGGACGGGCGGACGTCGTGAGGACGGTTCGTGGAAGATGGGGGCACGGGTCTCCCTCCGTCGCTCCGGTGCGTCATGCGCCGGAGTGGGCGAATAGCGGTTCTCGATTCAACCCGTCGATGGTACCGTTCCTCGGTTGCTCCGCCAGAGACTTTCCTCGCTCGGAGCAGAATCCGCCCTGTCCCAAGGACGTTGGGCAGGCGCTGTCAATCGACCCGGAATCGTGGTCCCCCGGCGGGACCGACCGATCCGCGGAGGAATCGCCCAAGCATGGCCCGTTCGGCCCACTCTCCAGTCCACACCATCGCTCTGCTCACGAAAGCCCGACTCGGCCTCCTCGTCACCCTCACCACGGTGGTGGGGTTCATCGTGGCCTCGGTCGGCGACATCCACTGGACCCGCCTCCTCGTCACGGCGATCGGAACGACGATGGCGGCGTTCGGTGCGAACGCGTTCAACCAGTGCATCGAGCGGTCCCGCGACGCCCGCATGGAGCGGACGAAGGGCCGGCCCCTTCCCGCCGGAACGCTCTCGCTCGGCCAGGCCGTCGCGGTCTCCGGATTCCTCGCGGTTACGGGAGACGTCGTCCTCGCCGTCTTCGTGAACCCGCTCACGGCCGGGCTCGCGCTCCTCATTCAGGTGCTCTACCTCTTCGTCTACACGCCACTCAAGCCGCGGACTCCGGCGAACACACTGGTCGGTGCGGTCTGTGGAGCGATTCCTCCGATGATGGGATGGACCGCGGTGCGTGGGCAGATCGACCCCGGCGCGTGGATCCTCTTCCTCATCCTCTTCGTCTGGCAGATGCCGCACTTCCTCTCGCTCGCCTGGCTCTACCGGGAAGACTACGAGCGGGGCGGATTCCGGATGCTCCCGTCGCTCGACCCGACCGGGATGCTGACCTGTAACCTCGTCGTGCTCTACACCGCGGCGCTCCTTCCGCTCGCGTTCGCCACGACCATCGCCGGCATCGCCGGCTGGAAGTTCTTCACGGGCGCGCTCGTCCTCGGCATCTTCTGGATCGTCTTCGCCGTCCAGCTCCGCACGAGCCGCGAGACCCGTCACGCCCGGCGCGTCTTCTTCGCGTCGCTCATCTACCTCCCGCTCTTCCTCGCCCTCCTCGTCCTCGACCGCGGCCCCGCCGTGAGCCCGGGGCCGTCCTTCCGGCTCGGCGAGAACGTCAAGATCCCGCAGTCCGCGTCGCTCGAAATGACGCTCGACGTGAGCCGCGGGATGGACGCAGGCCGCTTCGGAGCCGTCAGCGACACTTCCGGGACGAGCGACACCCGGCGCCCGCCTTCCGGAAACTGACCGATCATGCGCGGGCTCTGGTGGCTCCTGGCACTCGCGATCCTCGTCACCGGGGGCGCGGGAACGTACATGGTGCATCTCGTCCTCGAGGCGAAGCAGAAGCCGAGGATCGGAGACGGCTCGAACCCGGACACGTACGGATTCTCGTTCGAGCACCTGACCGTTCCGATGAGTGAGGTCCAGGCTTCGGGCCTGCCCAGGAACTCGCTCGACGTGCTGGACCTTCCGCCTCGCTACTCGGCGGAGGAAGCGACGCACTTCCGCGGACGGGACAAGTACGTGGTCGCGACCGATCTCATCCTCGGGGTCGAGTTGGAAGACGAGGCGCTCGCCTATCCGATCCAGATCCTCAACTGGCACGAGGTCGTCAATGACACGCTCGCCGGAGTCCCGATCGTCGTCTCCTTCTCGCCCCTCACCGGCACCATCGCCGCGTTCGACCGTCGCGTCGGAAACGAGACACTCGAGTTCGGCTTCAGTGGCCTCCTCCTCGAAACGCACTCCCTACTCTTCGATCGGTCCGACGAGCCGTCCCTCTGGAGTCCACTTCTCGGTCGCGCCATCAGCGGGCCCGCCGCCGCGCGCGGGGACACGCTCCGTCCGATCCATGCACAGTTCGTGCCCTGGAGCGTCTGGAGCAAACGCCATCCCGAAGCAGAAGTCCTCACCCGGGACGAAGCCAAGATCATGGCCTACCGCCGTGCGCCCTACGGCGAGTACTACGGAAACGACATCCTCCGCTTCCCCGTTTCGAAGCTCCCACCGGATCGCGAGTCTCGCCCCTACAAGAGCCGCGTGATCGCAGCCCGGACCACGGGGGACTGGACCGTCTACGACCTCGCAGACCTCGTCCGCCGCGCCGATCCTCGCGGGATCTACGAGACCCGGCTGGATGGCGTCGACATCCGCTTCACCCTCTTCCCCGGCGATCCGATCACGGCCTACGTCGAAGCCGTCGATCCCTCGGACTCGTTCGATTTTCGCCCGACGATGTGGTTCGCCTGGTACGCGGTTCACTAGAGCCCGCGGATCGAGCACTCCCGTTTGGCTCGTGCGTTGCGCGGAGTACGCGAACCGGGAGCCCTTCAGCTTCCCAGCATCAGGACGACGAAGATGAAGATCCAGATGAGGTCGAGGAAGTGCCAGTACATCGCCTGGTAGCGGACACCGGGGTGGTAGAAGGACGAGTAGCGGCCCTCGAAGGCCCGGCGTGTCACGATGGCGAGGGGGATGAGGCCGCCGATCACGTGGACGGCGTGGAGGAAGGTCAGCATGTAGAAGGTGAACCCGTAGAGGTTCGTCTTCGCGGTGAGATTGGCGGAAGCGAGGCTCATGTAGTTCATCGTCTGGAGGACGAGGAAGAACGCGCCCAGGATCCAGGTCGCAACGAGGGAGGCGCGGAGCCCTCCGCTATCGTCCCGCCGTACGGCCCGCACCGCGTGCTGCACCGTCACCGAACACACGATGATGAGGAGCGTCGAGAGCCAGAGAGTCCGCGGCAGCGGCGGCATGCCCGGGGGCGGCCACTCCGGCGCGTTCCAACGGACGTAAGCGTAGCCGAGCATCGTCGAGAAGAAGAGCACCGCCAGGGAAATGAGCAGGAGGACGAAGCCGAACGTTCCCGTTCCGGGCGGATTGATCTGACCGCGGTCGGGGCCGCCTCCGGCGTCGATCACGGTGAGAGTGTCGGGCGGTGTCTGGTTCATCGTTTCAGTCTACACCTGGGACCGTTGCTCGAGGCTCCGGAGAAAAGCGAAAGCCCCGTTGCCAGGGCTTCGCACGACTGAGGCCACGAGGTCCGATTCTCACCGCGGGATCGCGAGTTGGCGGAAGCGCGTGTTCCCAATGGGTATCCGCTCGTCCGCCGGGATCACGACCCCGTCGTCTGCTGCACCGCGGGAGCGTAGTCCGGGATCCGCTGCGGCGCGACCTGATCGACGTCGGTCATCGACAGGCCGATGAAGAGCGCCACCAGGAGGAGCGAGGTGACGAACACGATCCCGATGATCGGCTTGTCCCAATAGAGATGCATGAAGAAGAGGACCACGAGAGCGGCCTTGATCGTCGCGATGATCATGGCGATCCAGAGGTTGAACTCGCCGAGATTCACCCAGGTGACGGCGACGGTAATGAACGTCAGCACGAGCAGCGCGACGAGGGTACCGACCAGGATCATCGGGCTGACGATGTGTCCGGGTCCGCTGTGTTCGGCGTGATCTGACATCTCGGCTTTTCGTCCTCTCGGATCGGGTTCGTGCTTCGACTAGTGAATCAGGTAGAGCAGTGGGAACAGGTAGATCCAGACCAGGTCGACCAGGTGCCAATAGAGGCCGACGAGGTCGACGGGCGTGGAGTACTCGGCGCTGAAATCACCGCGCAACGTCCGTACGAGTACCCAGGAGATCGCGCCCATTCCGGCGATGACATGGAGCCCGTGGAGTCCGGTCATCAGGAAGTAGATCCCGAAGAAGATATGAACGTTGCTGGGCTTGTGGTCCGTGCCGTGGCCTTCCCCGGCCTCGGCCGGTGCGGCCATACCTTGCGGCTGTGACGCGCCGTGGGCGAGCCCGGAACGCGGCATCGCCTCTCCGCCGATGATCGGCGCAGGCTCCAGCGACTCATCGCCGATGCCTTCCGCGCCTGTGGCGGCGGCCTCCGTCATCGTGCCATCGGCCGCGTGAGTTTCCGCTCCGGCCGCCGCGGCATCACCGCTGGCGGCGTGGTCGGCACCACCGGCACCCGCCTCTCCGTCGGCCGCAGCTTCGGATCCGGCAGCTCCGTGCCCCGCATCCTCGGCCGCGTGCGCGACCTCGACGCCCGGGAGACCGAGCCGCAGGCTGTGCTCGCCCGGTGCGGCCTCACCGTCGGTGCCGTGCTCTCCGCCATGCTCGCCGGGAGCCGCGTGCTCGGCGTCCTGGTCACGGTATTTCGTGCCCCAGAGGAGGCCGTGCTTCCACTTGTGCTCGTACTCGACGGCCTTGATCCCGAGGAATCCGACGCCACCGAGGAGGGTGAGCGCGAGGAGCCCGGCCGTTGCCTGCTTCTTCCCGAGCTGCGCCATCCGCACGGCCATGGCCATCGTGAACGAACTCGTGATGAGGACCAGGGTGTTGATACCGCCGAGCTGCTTGTCGAGGAACTGGTGCGCGTAGATGAACACCTCGGGATGGTTCTTCCGATAGATCGCATACGCGCAGAAGAGGCCGGCGAAGAGCAGGATCTCCGTGGCGAGGAAGAGCCACATCCCGAGCTTCCCGGAATCGAACTGCTGCTCGACCGTATCGTAGTGGTGCCCGAGGTATGACGGGTGATCGCTATGATCGGACAACTTGTCGTCTCCCTGGATCGTCTACGCGGATCCTGATCGTCTCGTCCTGTCTCGAATCTTGCTCGGCTGCCCGCCGCACGCTTCGAATTCCGAAGCCATGGCCGGCGTGCGTCGGACGGCACCGTTCTCGGCGCACCGTCCCGTTCACGATCTCTACGTCGTGCTCTCCGCTCCGTGGAACCCGACCGCGTGGCCGTGATCGTCGATGCGGCTCGGTCCGACGTAGTCGTAGTTCCCGGTCTCCGGGTTGTACCGGTTGACCGAGAAGTCGTACGGGTAGTTCGACTCCGGCGTCTCATGGAAGTTGTGCTCGATCGGCGGGGACGACGTCCTCCACTCGAGGGTCGCGGCGCCCCACGGATTCTCAACCGCACGCGGCCCGGCGACGAGCGAGTGGATGAGGTATCCGGCCGTCAGGAAGAAGCCGACCGCCATGATGTAGCTGCCCATGGTCGAGAACTGGTGGAGTGACGCGAAGGTATCGATGTAGTCGTAGTACCGACGCGGCATTCCCATCGTGCCCAGGATGAACTGGGTGAAGAACGTGAAGTTGAACCCGAGGAAGATGAGCAGACACGCGATCTTCGCCAGGTTTTCATTGTACATCCGCCCGAACATCTTCGGCCACCAGTGGTGGAGCCCGCCGAGGAACGCGATCACCGTCCCGCCGAACATCACATAGTGGAAGTGCGCCACGATGAAGTACGTATCGTGGAGGTGGATGTCGGTCGCCAGCGCTCCAAGGAAGAGACCGGTCAGACCGCCGATTCCGAAGAGGAAGATGAAGGCGAGCGCGTAGAGCATCGGGGCGTTGAGCCGGATGTGCCCGCGATAGAGCGTGGCCAGCCAGTTGAACGTCTTGACCGCCGAGGGAATCGACACGCTGAAGGTGAGGGCCGAGAAGATCATGTTCCCCATCGGGGACATGGCCGTGAACATGTGGTGGCCCCAGACGATGAAGCTGAAGGCCGCGATCGCAACCGAGCTGAGAGCGATGGCGTGGTAGCCGAAGATCGTCTTCCGGCTGTGGACTGAGATGAGCTCGGAGATCACGCCCATCGCAGGCAGGATCATGATGTAGACGGCCGGGTGCGAGTAGAACCAGAAGAAGTGCTGGTAGAGCAGCGGGTCACCGCCCAGGGCCGGATCGAAGATGCCGACGCCGAGTGCACGCTCCGCGACCAGGAGGAGCAGCGTGATGCCGAGAACCGGCGTGGCCAGGACCTGGATGATCGCGGTGGCGTAGAGCCCCCAGAGCATGAGCGGCATCCGCCACCAGGTCATCCCCGCCGGACGGAGCTTGTGGATCGTCACGACGAAGTTGAGACCGGTGAAGATGGAGCTGAACCCCAGGATGAAGACGCCCATCGTGATGTTGATGACCTGCGTGCTCGTCTGGGTGCTGTAGGGCGTATAGAACGTCCAACCCGTGTCGACGGCGCCCACGACCATGGAAATGATCGCGAAGACCGCGCCGGTGACCCAGAGGTACCAGCTCAGCAGGTTGAGCCGCGGGAACGCCACGTCCTTCGCGCCCAGCATGAGCGGGAGCACGAAGTTTCCGATGGCGGCGGGAATCCCGGGGATGATGAAGAGAAAGATCATCACCGCGCCATGGAGCGTGAAGAGCTTGTTGTAGGTGTCCGCGTCCACGATCGTCTTTCCGGGCGTCAGGAGCTCGGTCCGCACGAGGAGCGCGAGCATGCCGCCGAGGAAGAACGCAAACAGGATCGAGATCAGGTACATAACCCCGATCCGTTTGTGATCCAGTGTGGTCAGCCACGACCAGATGCCGGGTTTGGCATTCAGGTAGTTCTTCTCTTCGGCGTGGCCGTCGTACGTCGTGGTCGTCATGGTTGCCTCGTTACCTCGATCCTCGGAAGTGCAGCCCGGGAATCCCGACTACTTCAAGCTCTTGATGTATGCGATGAGCGCAGCAATCCCGTCGTCCTTCACCCGCCCCTGGTACGTCGGCATGACCGGATCGTAGCCGGCCACGAGCTGACTCTGGGGCTCGAGGATCGACTGTCGGATGTAGTTCTCGTCCGCTACCACGGTGCTGCCATCCTTCAGCTGCACCTCGTGTCCGAAGAGCCCGGCCCAGGTCGGACCGATCCCTGCGGCACCTGTCGTGGAGTGGCACTGCTGACATCCAAGCATACCGTAGAGCTTGAGCCCAGCCTCCTCCGGAGCCATCGTGGCGATCCAGTTGGCGGCCTCGTCCATCCACTTCTCGAACTCCCCCGGCCCGTGGACCAGGACCTCGGTGATCATGGCCGAATGCCCGGTCCCGCAGTACTCCGCGCAGAAGAGCGGATAGGTGCCCGGCTCGGTGGCATCGAACCAGATCTTCGTATACCGGCCCGGCATGACGTCGGTCTTGGCCCGAAAGGCCGGAATGTACATCGCGTGGATGACGTCCGTCGAAGTCATGACCAGAGTGACGGGCCGATCCGACGGGACGTGGAGCACTTCGTCGACGTAGCCGTTCGGATAGGTGAAGAGCCACTTCCACTTCTGGCCGGTCACCTGGATCTCGTAGGCGTTGGCCGGCGGCACCGCGAGGTCCATGTACCCCTTGAAGCCGAGCCAGAAGATCACGACCACGATCGCGAGCGGGATCGCCGTCCAGGTGATCTCGAGCGGGGTGTTGTGGTAGATCCGCGGGCCCTCGGCATTCGGGTCCTTCACCCGATACTTCACGATGAACATCACCATGAGGATCACGATGAGGACGAAGAAGAAAACGCTGATCCAGAGGATGAGGTCGAAGAGCCAGTCGACATGAGCCGCGGAGGCGGAGGCCTGCGGAGGCATGTAGAAGGTCTTGTTGGCCGCCTGGGCCACCCCCATGAGTGCGAGTTGCGCGATCAGATCGAAAACCAGGTTCACAGCTCACCCCCAGCGGTGTCTACGCCCTTGGCCCGGTGCTCCCGAAGCCAGAACGTCCCAACGACCGCACCGAGAACGACCGCGGTGAGGAGCGCACCCACTCTCATGATGTTCATGACGACGGGGGTGTAGGCTCCAGCCTCGGCATCGTAGTGAAAACAGAAGAGGATGATCTGGTCGAGCGGGCTACCGATGCGGCCATCGGCGGCTTCGACCAGGGAGTACTTGACCGTTTTGGGTTCGTAGACGACCCCGTAGAGGTAGCGGGAGAGCCGACCGTCCGGCGTCAGCACGAACGCTGCCGCCGCGTGCGAGTACTCTCCGGTCTCCTCGACGAACTCGTAGCCGAACCCGGTGGCCTCCGCCAGAGCATCGATCTGGAGTCGCTTCCCGGTCAGAAAGTGCCAACCGCTCGCCGCCTCCGGCCTTCCGTACTCGCGAAGGTAGTTCGCCTTCTTCACCTTCGCCAGGCTCGGGGTCTCGAGCGGGTTGATGCTCACGGTCACGAACTCGAACTCGTCACCGATCGTCCAGTCCATGTCGCTGAGCCCGGCGACCATGCCGTTCAGCTGGAGCCCGCAGAGCATCGGACAGGCGTAGTAGTTGAGCGTGAGGAGGACCGGCCTCTTCCCGTCGAAGTAGTCACCGAGGGTGACGGTCCGGCCGTCCTCGTCGACGAACTCGAGATCGAGCGGAATCTTCTCATCGACGTGTTCGGTGATGCCGACCGTGTCCAGCTCCTCGGGCACGTCCCCGGCGATCTGCCCGAGCGCCGGACGCGTGGCGCCGCCCAGAGCTCCAAGGGAGAGCGCGAGTACGGCCACGCCGAGGACGGAACGTCCGGCTCGGGAGAGTCCCGGGAGCGGGCGGAACGCGCCCGCCGTGATGTCGACGTTGCGTAGGTTCATCAGTGTCCGTGCGTCCCGGTCTCGGGCGCGGTCGTCTCACCCATGGCGTGTGCCGCGCGGGACGTACCCTTCAGCTCGACCACGACCTTCTCCATGGCTACTTCGATCGGGATCCCCGCCACGCCCGCTTCCTGGTCGACCCACTTGTAGCTGTTCATCGTCGCGAGCTGATCCGCCCGGGTCTGCGTGAGCTGATCCGACGCGGCGCCGTAGACCTTCCGCTGCATTTCGTCGTTGTAGACCTGGTTGAAGAGCGCCTGCAGCCCGACGATGATCGCGAGCGTGAGCACGGCTCCGATGATCCCGACGACAGCGGTCCAGGCTCCGTTCGGATCCGCGCCTTCTTCGATGGCCATTAGAGAGATCTCCTACACGTTCTCGAAAGCGAGGGAGTCCGGAAGTCTCGGATCCCCGGCCGGAATCATCGACTTGTTCTTGAGCGTCCAGGCGACGGCCGCGAAATAGATGCCGCCGATGCCCAGGAAGCAGGTCAGGTAGAGCGGATGCCACGGAATCCCGTTCGGGTTCGCGTTCGGCACGGTCAGCCAGAAGAGGTCGAACCAGTGCATCAGGAGCATCCAGACCGCCCAGAGGACGAGCGTCATCCGCGTCTTCTTCACCCAACGGGGCAGGAGACCGAAGAACGGGATGACGAAGTGTCCGATGAGCATGAGCCAGCTGATCGTCGCCCATCCGTTGTTCTGGCGGACGTAGAACCAGCCGGTCTCTTCCGGGATGTTCGCGTACCAGATGAGGAAGTACTGCGAGAACCCGATGTAGGCCCAGAAGACGGTGAAGGCGAACATCCACTTGCCCATGTCGTGGAAGTGTTCCTTCGTGATCGTGTGGACGGCCCGCCCCTTCGACTGTGCGAAGATCACCATGAGCGGCAGGAACGCGAAGAAGGAGAAGAGGCTTCCCGCGAAGAAGTAGACGCCGAACATGGTGCTGAACCAGTGCGGTTCGAGCGACATGAAGTAGTCGAAGGACGCGAAGGTCGCGGTCACCGCGAAGAGCAGCGTGACCGGGGCCGCGGTCTTCTCCATCCCGAGCGTCGTCTTCACGCTCCGCGACTCGTCCTGGGAGACGGAGCGGCGGAAGAAGTACTGCGACGCGCCGATCCAGACCAGGAAGTAGATCGCGGTCCGGATGTAGAAGAAGTTCGTGTTGAGGAATCCCTGCTTCGACTGGAGGAGGGCGTCGTTCGCCATCACTTCCGGATCCGCCCACGGGTAGAGCGTCTTGAGCCCGAGTGCGACCGGGATGAAGAAGATGAGCATGAGCCCGAGGTTCGTCGACACGCCCTCGGCGAGACGCCTCACGACGACGGACCAGGTCGCGCCCGTCAGGTGCTGCGCCAGGACGAAGAAGAGCGCGCCGAGCGACATGGCCAGGAAGAAACCGAAGCTGACGAGCCAGGCGCTATAGAAGCGCTCGACGTTCCCCTGGCCGAAGCCGAGGAAGAAGCTCGCCGCGAGACCCAGGATTCCGATGACCAGGCCGATCCGGAAGACGCCGTCGACGGCTCCGCCCAGGACCCAGTTGTCTTCTCCCGCTCCGTGGTGGTGCATCCGAAATCTCCCTAGCGAAGCGACGGCCGGACATCCGCCGGCACGTCCTCGAGAGTCGCGTTCTGACTCTTCTGCAAAGCCCGTACGTACGCCACGATCGCCCACCGGTCGGCCGGCTCGATCTGCGGTCCGTAGGCCGGCATGTTCCGAATCCCGTTCGTGATCGTATTGAAGATGTGGCCAACCGGACGGCTCCGGACCAGCTCCGTGTGGAAGGACGCGGGCGGCACCCACTTCGGCTCCTGGAGCTCCTGTGCCCGAACCGCCACGGTGCCCATGCCGCTGCCGTCGAGGCCGACACGGAGCGCAGTAGATGTCGTGGCGCTGCTCCCCGAGCCATCACGTCCCGCGTGATCTCGAACGGGAAGGTGGTCGCCCAATCCTCACCGATGGTACCGAGATAGAAGAACGTATCCTCGTGGAGCTCGCCCCTCGCCACAGTGCCCTCGACGGGCAGACGCATGGCGCGACGGTCTTCGAAGATCGGATTCTCCTGCTGCGCCTTGTATTTGAACTGATGGTCCATGTCCGGGATCAGGTGGACCCGGGGCTGACGGAACTGAGTCGAGCGCGCCCGCGTGATGAGGAGCGCTGGGACCAGGGCCAGCGAGAGCAGCAGGACCAGTGTCGGAATCGCCCACCTCGGCATCAGTCCTCCAGAGATTCCACTTCAGATCCCCCGAGACCGGCCAGGAACTCGGCCGTCTTCTTCGCGTCGAACTTGGGATCCGTCGCCTCGACGCTGATGAAGAACCGGTCGTCCGTCGCCCGCGCGAAGCGGGCACTGCTGAAGACGCCGTGCCGCCACTGCGGAAGCTTGTTGAACGCGAGCATCCCGAAGACGGTGGTGAGTGCACTGAAGAGCACCGTGAGCTCGAACATGACCGGGATGTTCGCCGGAATGCTCCAGAACGGCTTTCCGGAGATGATGTACGGGTAGCTGACCGCGTTCATCCACCACTGCATGAGGAGCGCGCCCCCCAGGCCGGTGAGTCCACCACCGAGGATGACGAGCGGCAGCTTCGTGTACTTGATGCCCATGGCCCGGTCCATCCCGTGCACCGGGAACGGCGTGTGGGCATCCCAATTCGTATAGCCGGCGTCCCGCACCTTCTCGGCGGCGTGGATGAGGCTATCGACGTTGTCGAACTCGACCAGGTAGCCGAAGAAAGACGGCTGCTCGGTGGCGACTCTGTTCTCGGCCACGCTCATTGCTCTCGTCCCCTCCCGAGGGCGCCCGCAGGCTGGAGTGTCGCTCCCCCGAGGTCGGTGCCGCGGCGCTCGGCCGGGTCCGGACCGTGGTGGGGGTGGGCCTCCGGCATCACGCCCTTGATCTCCGCCATCGCCATCATCGGAAGGAAGCGGATGAAGAGGAGGAAGAGCGTCATGAAGAGACCGAAGCTTCCGACGAAGGTGGCGATGTCCACCCAGGTCGGACGGTAGTAGGCCCAAGCCGCGGGCAGGAAGTCACGGCTGAGCGAAGAGACCACGATCACGAACCGCTCGAACCACATCCCGATGTTGACGAAGATCGAGATGATGAACATCACGACGATGTTCCGACGGGCCCAGCGGAACCAGAAGATCTGCGGAGAAAGGACGTTGCAGCTCACCATCGTCCAGTAGCCCCAGGCGTAGGGACCGAAGGCGCGGTTGATGAACGCGAACCGCTTGTACGGATTGCCGCCGTACCAAGCGATGAAGAACTCGATGGAGTAGGCATAGCCGACCATCATCCCCGTCGCGAGAAGGATCCGGCACATGTTCTCCAGGTGCCGCATCGTCACGAGGTCCTGCATGCCGAAGATGGTCCGGCAGGGGATCATGAGCGTGAGCACCATGGCGAACCCGGAGAAGATGGCGCCCGCGACGAAGTAGGGCGGGAAGATCGTGGTGTGCCAGCCCGGGAGCTGCGACGTCGCGAAGTCGAAGCTAACGACCGAGTGCACGGAGAGAACGAGCGGCGTGGCGAGCGCGGCGAGGATCATGTACGCGACCTCGTAGCGGTGCCAGTGCCGGTGCGACCCGCGCCAGCCGAGCGCGAAGAAGCCGTAGAGGACCCGGCGGATCTTCGTCGTCGCGCGGTCACGGATCGTGGCGATGTCGGGAATCAGTCCGACGTACCAGAAGAGGAGCGAAACCGTGAAGTAGGTACCGACCGCGAACACGTCCCAGAGGAGCGGCGAGCGGAAGTTCGGCCACATGTTCTGCGCGTACGGCAGCGGGAAGAGCCACCAGGCGAGCCAGGGCCGCCCGACGTGGATCCCCGGGAAGACGAGCGCGCAGATGACCGCGAAGATCGTCATCGCTTCCGCGAACCGGTTGATCGAAGTACGCCAACGCTGCCGGAAGAGATAGAGGATGGCGGAGATGAGCGTACCGGCGTGGCCGATACCGACCCAGAAGACGAAGTTGATGATCGCGTAGCCCCAGCCGACCGGGTTGTTCACACCCCAGACGCCGACGCCCTTGTAGAAGAGCCAACCGATCATCGCGCCGAGAAGGCCGAGCCCTCCGGCGGAGATGGTGAACGCGATGTACCAACCGATCGGCCACTTCCGCCGCTCGACCACGGAGCTGACCATCTCCGTGACGGCGTGGAAGTCCCGCCCGCCGATGACGAGCGGGGTCCGGCCCAGCTCGAGCTGAACGTCTCGATTCTCACTCATCGATCGATCCCGTCTCCCTTAGCCGTGATGGGCGTCGTCGCCGGCGGCTCCGTGCCCCTCATGAGTCGCGGTGAGTCCAGCGGCCGGATTGCGGAGCCGCTTCATGTACTTGAGCCTCGGCTTCGTGTGGAGTTCTGCGTCGAGCAACGCGTACGTGCGGTCGCTCTCCTCCTGCCTCCGGACCTCGGACTTCGGGTCGTTGAGGTCGCCGAAGACGATCGCCTGGGACGGGCACGCCTGCTGACAGGCCGTGCGGATCTCGCCGTCCGCGATCGGGCGCTTCTCGTTCTTGGCCACGATCTTCACCTGCTGGATCCGCTGGACGCAGAACGAGCACTTCTCCATGACTCCGCGCGCGCGCATCGTCACGTCCGGGTTCGGCCGCATCTTCTCGACGGCCGTCATGCCGCCATTGAAGTTGAAGAAGTTGAAGCGACGGACCTTGTAGGGACAGTTGTTCGCGCAGTAGCGCGTTCCGATGCAGCGGTTGTAGACCATGTCGTTCAGCCCTTCGTGGCTGTGGACGGTGGCCGCCACCGGACAAACCTGCTCGCACGGAGCGTTCTCGCACTGCTGACAGGCCACGGGCTGGAGTGCGACCTGAGGATCGTCCGGATCGCCACGGAAGTAGCGATCGATCCGGATCCAGTGCATCTCGCGGCCGTGCGAAACCTCGGTCTTGCCGACCACGGGGATGTTGTTCTCCGACTGACACGCGATCACGCAGGCATTGCAGCCCGTGCACGCGTTGAGGTCGATCGAGAGCCCCCACTTGTGGCCGTTGTACTCGTGCGGATCCCAGAGGGGAAGCGCCGGCGGATGGTGGCCGTGCTCGGCGTGGCCGCCGTGCAGGTACTCGTCGAGCGTGGCCTCCTGAATGAGCGAGGAGAGACGCGCCTGTGTCGCCTTGCGTCCGGCCTCGTCGATGGCGAAGTGGTCCTGGGTGGCGGAGAACGCGTAGTTTCCACCGGCCTTCGAGATCTTCGCGACCGCGAGGTGGAGATTCTCCGACGCGCGGAGCGGGTAGGCGTCGAAACCGACGCCCGTACCGACCTTTCCGGAAACGCGGCGCCCGTAGCCGAGATGGAGCGTGCCGGACTTGCCCGCCTGCCCCGGAGTGGTCCAGATCGGAACCTCGACGCTGCGGCCCTGAGCCTCGAGACGGACCATGTCCCCGTCGGCCAGGCCCATCTCCTGCGCCATGCGCGGGCCGATGAGGAGCGCGTTGTCCCAGGTCAGCTTCGTGAACGTGTTCGGCAGCTCCTGGAGCCAGCCGTTGTTCGCGAACCGTCCGTCGAAGACGCAGGCGTCCTGCGCCAGGACGACTTCGATCTCATCCGCGCCGGCCCGCGCCTCGTGCGGCGCGAAGGAGCCGAGCGCCGCCGCGAGCGAGCCGCCGTCGATCGCGACGTTCACCGCGGGGAGTGCGGAGTCCGCGACGACACCGTCGTGAAGCGCCTTCTTCCAGGTGTGCTCGAATCCGTCACCGTTCGGGCCACCGAACGCGGCCTGGTACGTCTCCCGGACGAGGTCGTACCCATTGGGCAGACCGCCCTGGAGCACGGAGGCCACGACTTCGGCAGGCGTCCGGCCGTCGAAGAGGGGCCGGATGAGCGGCTGAACGATCGCGACCGTGCCGTTCCAGGCACGTGCATCGCCCCAGCTCTCGAGATAGTGCGTACGCGGCAGCCGCCAACGGACCGCTTCGGTCGTCTCGTTCGGATAGAGCGTGAGGTGGACCGACGTATCGACCTGCCCGAGCGCCGCGCCGAAATCGAGATCGGCGGGGGCATCGAAGACGGGGTTGCCGCCCAGAATGAGCAGAGTCTCGACGCGGCCGGCCTTCATCCGCTCCACGAGTTCCCGGATCTGGACCGCGTGCGTCGCGTCGTTCCCGGCCGGATCCTCGGTGAAGCTCACCGTGTGCCCGACGTTTCCGAGTGCGGCGTTGATCGCGTGGGCCAGAGCGTGTGCGGCCGCGGGCTGACGCGTACCGACGACGACGAGAGACGCGCCGCGGTGCGCGAGCAGATCCTGCGCAAGCTGCTTCACGAATGCCTGGTGCTTGTTCCCCTGACGGAACGCGCCGAGGCGGGCGCCCACCGAACCGAGTGCGGAACCGTCGATGCCGGGCGCGGCGAGGAGTTCGGCCGCGAGCTCGCCGAGAACCGACTCGACCTCGGAGGGAGCGACCGGAAGGCGATGATCCGCCATTCCGCCGGTGGGGCTGAGCGTCGCCTCCACGGCGTAGAGACGGTTGAAGCGCGTATCGCCACCATGACCGCCCTGTTCCCCATGTCCGCCGCCGGCCGGCGCCATGCGACGCCCCTCCGCGAAGTCGAATGCGTACTGAACCGAAGCGGGGTGGCTGACGAGGAAGTCGTCATCGAAGGACGCGATGACCTGGGCCCGATCGAACCGGTACTGCGGACGCAGCGGGCGGCCGAACGCCGCACGGGAACCGGCACGCTCGTTGTCACGCGCGATCGGCTCCCACTCGAACCAGGCGGACTCGGGGAGTTCGCTCTGGAGCTGGGCACGAAGGCGGCGTAGCGTCGGTGACGAACTCGCCTCGGAGAGCACCGCGAGCCCCTTGCCCCGTCCCCCGCGATGACGGGCCATCCGCCCTTCCATCGCGACCGAGAACTCGCTCCAGGACCGACCGTACTGGCCGCTGCTGCCCTGGGACTCCATCAGGCTCTGCATCCGGTCCGGGTCGTACATCTCGAGAATCGAAGCCTGGGACAGCACGTCCGACGTGCCCTGGCTCTCGGGATGGAGCGGATTCCCCTCTACCTTGACCGGACGACCGTCGAAGCTCTTGATGAGAAGTCCACGCCCCACGCCGGCCAGCTCCATCGCGGTCGCGTAGTAGACCGGATTGCCGGGCATCCGGCCTTCGGGGCGGTTCGTGAAGGGAAGGATCTTCTCTTCGGGCCAGCGGGGCCAACCTTCGGCTGGCTTGCAGCCCGTGATCCCCGCGAAGGCGAGAGAGGCACCCATGACCTTGAGGAAGTCGCGCCGTGAATTCTCCGAGATCATGTCGGGCGTCGCGTTCGGGAATTCCCGCTTCACCGCCGCCGCGAACTCCGGAGTCTGGGAGTATTCCTCCAGGCTGCGCCAGTAGTCCCTACCGGTCGTCGTGTCGTTCCCGTTCTTCATCGATGACATGTGGAGCAATCCGTCGAAGGGTTGATGTTGTTCTCCTCACGGAGCCGCTTGCCGAGGGTGATCTGGTCCTCACCCGGCGCCCAATCCATGGTCGTGACGAATTCGACCGGCCGTAGATGTTTCTCGGGGGCGCGGTGGCAATCGAGACACCAGCCCATGCTGATCGGCGCGTCCTGCCAGACTTCTTCCATCTTGTCGACGCGCCCGTGACACGAGACGCAGCCGATCCCACGGGTGACGTGGGCGCTGTGGTTGAAGTAGACGAAGTCCGGGAGGTTGTGCACCTTGAGCCACTCCACGGCCTCTCCGCTCGCGTAACTCTCCCGCACCGGGAGGAGCTTCGGCGATTCCGGACGGATCGCTTGGTGGCAGTTCATGCACGTCGCGGTCGGAGGGATCGAGGCGTGCGAACTCTTCTCTACCGTCGTGTGGCAGTAGCGACAGTCCATCCCTAGCTTGCCGACGTGGATCGCGTGGCTGTAGGGCACGGGTTGCTTCGGCATGTAGCCCTTCGTCCGGGTGGACGGCCACATCCCGTAGTACCCCATCGCAATCAAATAGGCTGGGCCGCCGGCGAGGATCAGCAAGAGGAGAGGGCGAATGGCGTCGAGCCACTTGGGAAAAATGAATCGGCTCATCGACTCCTGTTTCTCGCTCCGTTCGGTGCATCGCCGATCCGGCACAAAGCCTCCCATGAGGCGTCGTCGACCGGCGTCTGGAGATCTAGATAGTCACGTTCGTGCATGGATTCACAAACTGGGCATGCTATCGGGTCACCATCTGCACCGTCAAGGAGACCCCCCACGCTCCGGCAGGTGGTTTGTAGACCCCGCCCCCATCCGTGTCAACCAAGAACAGGCCTCATGACGGCGTGCAAAGCAGTTATAAATAAAGAAGAAGCGGTCTTGATTAGCGCGAGAACTGAGCGAGGATTAGCAGAAGTCGAGCATGAGGAGGAGCCGTAGGGGGATCCCCGTACGAACGAGGATCCGGTTCCGAACGGCCGAAACGGATGTGATCAGCGGGCTCCCGGCGTCGCCTTCCCGCTCGGGACAGCACAGCTCCCCCCCACTCCGAGTTTCTTCAGAATGGTCTCGGCGGGGCAAAGCCCGGTGAAGGAAGACTGAAGTAGGTTCAGCCCAACGAAAGCGACCAAAAAGTAGAATCCGGGGTGAACGAACCACCCGAGTGCCAATCCGGCGAGCACGAGGGTCCCGGCCAGCCGTCGAATCGCAGTTTCGACCGTCATTGATGTTCCTCCGTCAACGTGATCCAACGGGCCGGAGCGGCCCACCCGAACGATAGACGCGGCCCCGCCGGAATCGGCAACAGCCACATGAATCGGCGGAACGTGACAGGGAACGAGCGGACGCTTCCCGGAAGACGGCTCCGTGCCCTATTGGGTGGAGCCGTTCGGGTCCTCGAGCGGCGCCTCGTCCCAGCCTGGATCGGTAACTCTCTGGCTACCTTCGTGTTCGATCCGATGACGCAGGGACTCGACCAGTTCCGACCGCCGCTCCGGAGTCGGCTTCGGAGTTGGCAGCACGGCCCCGAGTTGTCGGACCCGCTCGAGCGACTCCACGAACTCCTCGCACCGCTGACAGGCCTGGAAGTGGGTGTCCACGTCCTCGACCAGGTCTTCGGGGAGCTCGCCATCGAGGTACTCGGAGAGCCGGGCCGCGAGCGCCCGGCAGCTCGCGTCGTGCTGGTGCTCGCCGTGGGCGTGGTCGTGGTCATGATCGTGGCCGTGGTGGCCGTGCTCGTGACCGTGGCCCGGGTGCTTTTCGTCGCTCATCGTCCGCCCTCCGCAGGTGCCAGGTGGGCCAGGTCCCGCCGGAGAGCCAGACGGGCGCGATGGAGTCGCATCTTGACGTTGCCTTCCTGGATTCCGAGCGCCTCGGCGGTTTCCCGCGTGTCGAGGCCCTCCACGTCGCGCAGCATCCACACCAGGCGGTAATCCGGGGGCAGAGACGACACGGCCTTCTCCAGCGCGTCCGCGATCTCGCGGCGATAGACGCTCTGCTCGGGATCGGCGAGATCGGGGAGAACAGGGCCGACCTCCATCGGTCCGTCCTGGGGAAGGAGAGCATCCAGGTCGAGCGCCTCCGAAAGCGTCTTCTCCCGGGTCTTCCGGTGCGCGCTCCGGCAGTGGTTCGACACGATCCGGAAGAGCCAGGTTCGGAGCGCCCCGGGATGCCGCAGGTCGCGAATCCGGCGGTACACCGTCAGAAGCGACTCCTGGAACACGTCCTCTGCGTCTTCGGGGCGGCCGCACATGCGCATGCCGAAGCCGTAGACGCGATCGCCGAACCGCTCGACGAACCGGTCGAACGCGCCGGGTTCATCCGCCTGCACGGCCCGGAGGACTTCTTCGTCCATCTCCCGAGTGCTGGCGTCGGCGCCGCCATCGTGGCCGTTGGACGACCCATTCACACCGTCTTGGGCGGAAACGACTTCGTCTGATCTGGGCTCCGTCAAAAGGCCCCTCCGGTCGTTAGCTGTGTGTCCTCAGGACGAGGAAGACCGCCCATCCGATCCCGATCGCCATCTTGAACGCCGTGGAAAGGACCTTCCCGAGGAACGCCCCCCATCCGGCGCGGAGACCCGGATCCCGATCCTTGCCCGTCACGAGTTCGAGCGCAACCGCTCCCGCCGCCGCACCGACGAAGGACCCGATGAGCGACCCGATCAGCGGGATCCAAGCGGTTCCCACGATCGCGCCGAGGATCCCCCCGGCGAAGGCTCCGAGCATACCCCAACGGCTGGCCCCGAATCTCTGCGCAACGAGGGACCCGAGGACCGCTTCGACCACTTCGCCCAGCACGACGAAGACGGCGGCCACGATGAGCGCGATCCATCCGACGGTCTGGAAGCCGGTCACGATCCCGACGACGAGCCCCGCGCCGAGCAGGATGAAGTTCCCCCCGAGCCCGAGTGGAATCGCGAGAACTCCGGCGAGGAGGACGATGTCGAGGAGCACGAGCCACGCGATGTCGGCGAATGTCTGCACCAGCCCCTCCTACGCTGCTAGCCCGGGAACCATACCTCGACCTGATCATCGTATTCGGATGCACGGAGCGACCAGTCGTGTCGGGCCATGGCGGCTCGGAGTTCGGACCGGAACGTGGGATCGGCCGGAGCGGAGAGACGATCCCGGAGCCGATCGACGAGACCAGCGAAGTCCTCATAGAGCACCCGGTGGTGATGAGGCTCCGGAATCAGCTCCGGATAGCTCAGCCGCCGGGGCAGCACCGGCGCCGAACCGCAGTACACCGCCTCACAGACGGAGAGGCCGAAGAACTCGTGGATCGCCGTGGAGACGACGACATCGGCGGCTCGGAGAAGCGCGGCGTACGTTCGCGCATCCGCTTCCCCCCAGTGGGCGATCCGGTCGCGATGACGCTCCCTCGCCTCATCGAACTCGGGAGTGTGCGTCCGCACGCACGTGCCGCACACCGCGAGCCGGAAGGAGGCGCCCTCCTCGGCGAGGGCATCCACGGCACGGAAGAAGGTCTCCGGATCCTTGTCGTACTCCCAACGGTGGTTCCAGAGCACGAGCGGAGACGAAGTGTCGCCCGCCGCGCTCGGGAAACGCGGGGTGGTGGCTCCCGCCTCCCGCTGGGCCCAGGCTTCCGCCCCGTCCCCGGAGAGACCGGCACTTCCCCCTTCGCCGGGCCGGATCACACTTCCGCCGGACGTCGCGCTTCCATCGAGTCGGGCCAGGTCGATTCCCAGAGGGAGCACGGAGGAACGCGCGTCGATCCGCTCGATCCAGGTGGCGTCCTTCTCGTCGGGGTAGTGACTCAGGAAGGCGGGGAGCGCGGACAGGAACTCCTCGCGATGGAACGACGAGTTGAACGCAATCCGGTCCGCGGCCAGCATCGACGCGAAGTTGACCCAGGCGTAGTGCCGGTCCCTCTCCCCTTTCTGGCGACGCATCGGCCCCGTCTCGGGATCGGAGGGGAGCGGATAGGTCCACTGATTCTCGTGCACGTAGAGAAGCACGGGAACGGAGGCCGTGCGTTCGCGGGTCAGGGCCAGGAACGTCGTCAGATCGAGCATGTCGGTGGCGACGATGAGATCGACGGTATCCCCGGACCCGAACCGTTCGTGATAGAGGTCCGCGAGGCGGACGGCGCCGCCGTGGAGACGCCACTTCCAGAACTGGTCGGGCAGCGCGAGGATCTCGATCCGATGCCGACTCCGTTCCGCCCAGCCCTCGGCCCAGGCCCGATGGCTGCCGCCGTGATACGGAGAGAGAAGGACGATGCGCATGGACTCCTTGTACCGCAGCGGCCCTCCGTTGGCCAGCGCGGTACGAGGACACTCACGTTCTCCGGCGACGGGCCACTCGAGTGGTCGACGCTCGCCAACCCCGAAGCTCTCCGATCGTGAGTTCTCCGGCGACGGAGTTCGGGAGCCGCGGACCTCGCTAGTGGTGGACCTCGATCCGGTCGACGTCGTCCCAGTGGACGTACTCGCCGTTCTTCTCGTTCCCGCCGACCAGCACGAGGATCCCGTCGTTGCTGTCACTCACGTCCTGGCCGTCGGAGAGCCGCAACGTCTCACCGTTCACGAGCCGGACCTGGCACGAACTGCTTCCGCGCGGCTCGATCTCCGCGACGAGGTTGAACGGGATGTTGAACTCGACGTCCGCATACGACCCGTTGAGGAACTCCCAACCTTCGTGCTCGTCCAGGTCGAAGTAGATCGTTCCACGGACGGGTTCTCCGTCGACCTGGTGGACCGTCGCCTGGATCGGGCCGCCTCCACGGTACGCACCGTAGCCGGGGCCGCTATCGCGAGAGTCGTCGAAGACGACCTTGTCGAACCCGTCCCACGTCACCTCGACGCGGCCGTACCGTTCGTCCTCGACGAGGATCCCTCGGTTCGAGTCGTCGAAATCCCTGTCCCCATCCAGGTCGAACGTGCGGCCGTCCTTCAGCTCGACGCGCGAGTGGTTTCCGATCCGCTCGATGGAACGGATCCGTCCGAGCTCGATCTCGAGTTCGCCGTCCCGCGACTCACCGGTCACGGTATCGGTCGAGAGACACTCCTGCTTGTCCCACTGAATGAACCCCACGAACTCACCGGCGTCGGTCTCCACCGTGCCGTGAACGCGGGTCCCGGTCGGTTTGATCGATCTGGGAGTCGCCTTGAACTCGATCGTGTCGATCCGGCGCCAGTGCAGGTCGATCTTGCCGACGCTCTCGTCCCAGACCGTGATGGCGTTCCCGACGTCGTTCGCGTAGCCGGAGACCTTCAACTCGCTCCCACCCTTCATCGTGATGGTCGCATCCTTGTTCCCGGTCACCTCGATCTTCTCGATGTCGCCGAAGCGGGTGGCGAACTGACGGGTGCTACCGCCATCGTCCTTCCACTCCATCTTGAACCCGAACACCTCGACACGGCCCTTGCGCTCCTTCCGGTCACGCTTCGGAACGTGATCGAGCGCGGGGAGGTCCTGCTTCGCGGACTGGAAGAGATCATCCCAGAACGCCTCCTCCGTTCCCCAACGGAGAACGCCCTCGTAGGAGTCTCCCGACGTCGTGAGGATCCGGCCGTAGAGGTAGCCGTCCGTCTCCCCGGCCGCAGCCGACGGCGCCGAAACAATCGTTCCCGCGAAGAAGAGCGCGATGCCTCCGGCGATCCAACGAGAGCTGCGTCCGTACATGTTCATCTCCTTCTCGCCGTCATCGGCCGATCGCCCGTTCCTGGCATCCACTACGTCCGTTCCGAGAGGTCCCGTGTTCCGGTTCAACTGCTGACCTCCTCTCGTCTCCTCGAGGTGGCCGGTTCGTCGTCGCCGGAACCGGCCCCCCCCACGTCCGTCGACCCTTCCGCGATGAACGCGTCGACATCGACCTCCTGCATCACTTCGAGCATCTTCCGGTGGTAGCGCCGGTCCGCACGGAGGAGTTCGGTCGTCAGTTCGACGAACCGCTCGTCGTCCATGCTCGCCTTGTCCTCCCCGAGCCCGACCTGAATCGTCACACCCGGCTGCGGCCGGAGAGCGCTCGGTGGCGTCACGGTGGGAACGTTGCCCCAGAGGAGGAGCGTGAGCACGAGGACGGCCGCCGCACTCATCGCCCACATAGGAACCGCGACGGGGCGAAGCCAGGCCCGTTCCCGCGATCGGCGAGGCGTCATGCCGACGCGCGTCTGGATCGTCCGCCAGATCCGTCCCGGAAGCGTGCCGGGGAGTTCGGCAGACCTCACCACCTCTTCCATCCGCCGCATCTCGAGATAGACGTTCCGGCACTCGCCGTCGGTCGCGAGCCGGTCCAGGATCGCGGTCCGCTCCTCCCGGTCGAGTTCGCCGTCGAGGAGAGCGGAGAGTTCGAGCAACATCTCGTCCTTCGGGTTCATCTCGTTCGATGTCATCGGGCCGAATCTCCGATCTGGATGCGTTCCATCAGATCTCCCAACTCCTGCATGGCGCGCCTGCGGGCGCGGAACACGTTCACCTTGACCTGGACCCGGCTCCATCCGAGCCGCTTCGCGATCTCGGCGTAGGGTTCGTGACGCAACACCGCCGCCTCGAACGCCTGCCGCTCCGGCTTCGTCATCCGGTCCATCGCGACGCCGAGCCGCTCCCGGAGTTCACGGACCCGCACTCCGGATTCCGGACTGACGCGGGACACGTCCTCGTCGATCCTCTGCGCCTCCGCATCCGACAGAGCCACTCGGCTCCGGCGGATCTGATCGATGAGCAGATGACGCGCCGTCGTGAAGAGGTAGCTCCTCGTCTTCGCGGGATCGCGGGGCCCCTCCGGTGCTCGGATGGCGCGAACGAAGGTCTCCTGCAGGAGGTCCTCGGCATCGTCACCGTCTGGAAGGCGCCTGCGCAGGAAGGCGAGAATGGACGGTCCGTGCTCTCGGTAGGCGGCTTCCCAGAAGGGGCCGCCCTCGGCAATCGATCGCCGTTCCGCTTGGTCCGCCGCCATCCCACCCCCGGATCTCGTTCCTGTCCGCCGGGCCGTTCGCCCGGACTCGCGAAGGTAGACCTGGAGGGAGGCTACGGGTTACAGCCCGTTCGGACAAAAAAAGCGGGCGGGGAGAGGATCCGGGCGGATCGTCTCCCCGTCCGTCGTTGGAGGAACCTTCGCGCGCACGCAGGGGGATACGTTTGAGCGCGAATCCTGCCGGATCCTCCTGAGCCTAGGACTCACTCTTTCTCGAACATCGACTCGATTCACCAACCAAACGAACCAACAACCACTGACCAAGAGGCTCACCAACAAAGAAAACGGAGGCGGAGGGAAGGAGACTTCGGTCCAGAGCCCTGAGGAGGTTCGCAACCCTTGTCTACCTTGGAAGTCCGATCGACCGTGCTGCCCTACGATCTCGGACTGAACCCTGGCGCGGTCCCCCTCCCTCCCAGAAGCGGATCCGGACCCACTCATTCCGGATATCGCTCCCTTCTGGCAGTGCTGTATACGAAAGCCGCGTGCCGGGGTTCCGGCGTTCGGCCCAGAATCTCATTTCTCCCGGAATAACAGGGGTTTGCGGCGTCGGCCGTCGGGAGCGTGCACACCCGTGGAGTCGTGCGAAAGGCTGCAGTTCGGGCACTTTGGTGGCGCCGCACGTGCGCTCGACGGGACAAGTCCCTGCGCGAATTGACGCAACGGGTGACACCGTCGGTACCACCCGTTGGCGGACCTGCTCCCCCTTGGTGGGTGGTCGGGAGATTGCGGATTGCCGATCGGGGTCGGGACGCGGGCGGAGCCCCGGGTCTCGGGGCCCTACGACTCACCCCGCGAAGATCTGCACCTCGCGCGCGATCGTGTCCGCGATCTCGGTGGCGGTGTGGAGATCCTCGTGCCGGAGCGTGATCCATCCGTCGGAGAGGAGGGTGTGCTTCCAGTTCCTCCGCTGCGCGCCGAGGGGCAGGAGGTCGACTCCGACCAGATGGGGCCCGTACTTCTCCCGAACCGCCTCGAGCCCTTCGATCCGCGTGATCCGTCCCTGGCCCCGGGCCCGCTTGAAGACGACGACAGCGTTGTACTTGGGCGTCATCGGCGAGGAGAGCTCGCCGCGGAGGATCGCCTCGGCCCAGGCCCGGTACGGATCGCCGTCCGTCGCCTGCGCCATGATGTCGACACTCCGAGCTCCCGGCGGACGGCACGCGATCTCGCCGAAGACGGCCTCGCCGCTCGGAGTGAGGAACCACTCCATGTGTGTGAACCCTTCCCGGAATCCGAGGGCGGAGAGGACCTTCCGCCCCATCTCCCGCCCCTTGTTCGCGGGGCCGCTCGTGAGGTCCCGGAGAGCGACGGTCTGGGGGCTGATCCACTCTTCCGTCCTCGCGACGAGGACGACCGGACGGTACCAGGAGACGTTCTCGAAGAGGACCTCGCCGTTCGCGCAGATCGTGTCGTAGGTGTACTCCTCGCCGACGATGAACTCCTCGACGCTGACTTCTTCGACGTGGCGCAGTCTCTCCAGCACGGCGGGGAGGTCTTCGGCCCGGTCCACGCGATGCGTATCGAGGCTGCCCGCCCCGGCGATCGGCTTGATGATCACCGGATAGCCGATCCGCTCCGCGTGCTCCCGCACCGCCGCCTCCGTCCGGGCACGGTCGTGCTTCGGCGTTCGGACTCCGGCCGCATCGAGGATCGTCTTCATCCGTCCCTTGTCCCGGAACGGCGTCGTCTGCTCGACGTTCATCCCCGGGACTCCGAGCGCTTCCCGGATCCGGGCGGCCAGGAGAACACCGGGTTCCCAGAGACACTCGACTCGGTCGATCGACGCGCCCTCGGCGCGACGAACGGCCTCGCGGACGACGTCGTCTTCGTCCCAGAGAGAACCTACCGACCAGAAATCGGTGAGGCGCGACGCGACGTCGTCGGGAAGCGACTCCCGGGATCCCTCCGCGAGCCCGATCACCTCCGCCCCCGCATCGAGGGCCGCGCGGGTGAAGAGAGGCATCTCGGCTGGGAAGACAGGAGCGACGAGGAGAATTCGGGTCATCCGAGCTCCACTTTGATCGTACGGATCACTTCGGAAAGAGCCTTCTCGACCACGCGCGTGTCCGGATGACGCAGGATGACGTACCCGTCGCCTTCGTATCCGGAGGCGGGAGATTGACCGATACGGGGCAGCTTCGCCTCGACGACGAGTTCGCCGATCGCCTTCTGCGCTTCCTCGAGCCCCTGGATGCGGACGACCTTGCCGGTCCCCTGCCCACGGAGGAAGGCCGCGCCACAGGCGTACTTGCGCTCCGGCGGGTCGAAGGAGTCGGTGGCGAGGAGTCTCGGCCAGGCGCGATAGAAGTCGAGGTCGTGCGCATAGCTGATCAACGTCACGAACTGGGCGCCGGGCGGACGGGCCGCGACTTCGGAGATCGCGACGGAGCCGTCCGCACGTCGGAACCATTCCATGTGCGTGAGCGCCGTGCCGACGCCCATCGCCTGGAGCGCGGCGCGGGCCGCGTGACGCACGTCGTGGTACTCCGGCCCTTCGACCTCGCGCGGCAGGACGACACACCACTGGATCCACGGGTTCTCGACCACCTCGAGTGGGGTCGGATAGTACCGAGAGATCGAGTACCAGACGAGTTCGCCGCGAATGCAGATGCTGTCGAAGGAATGCTCCCGTCCCGTGAGGAACTGCTCGAAGAGGGTCGGGTCTTCCGGACGCGGCTGGAACGCCTGCAGGTACTCGCGCAGCTGCTCGACGTTCTCGAGCCGGAACGTATTGCGCGCACCGGCCCCCGCCGGTGGCTTGACCACGATCGGGAACCCGACCGACTCGACGAACCGGCCGGCCTCCCCCGCGTCCTTGATCAGGGCGTGCTTGGCACAGGGAACTCCGGCCGACTCGAAGACACGCTTCATCCGCGACTTGTCCCGGAAGTTGTGCGCGGCCTCGACCGTCATCCCATAGACGCCGAGACGTTCGCGGACTTCGGCGAGAGGAACCTGGAGCTGCTCGAGCGCACCGAGGATCCGGTGCGGCTTGCCGAATCGCGGAACGAGTTCCTCGATCGCCTGGCTCAGCTGCGCGGTGTCGAGCGCGTCTTCGACTTGGCGGTGAGCGGCGAGTGAGCCACGAATGTCCTCGGGCACGGCGAGCGCGGGCTCCTGGCTGACGAGAGTGAGCTGCACTCCGGGCAGCGCGGTGGCCCCCTTCACGAAGCGGAGCGTCGTATCCATGAGGAACGGAGCGACGAAGACGACGTGCACGGACACCTCCCGGACTTCAGCGAGCGAATAGGACGACGTTCTCTCCGACTTCGTCCGCGATGCGAAGCGTGGTTTCGAGGTCAGGGTGCCGCAGCATCACGAAGCCGTCGGAAACCAAGGTGGCCCGCCAGTCGCGGCGTGGGGCCCCGATCGGGAGCAGGTTCTCCCAGACGATGGCGTCCTTGTGCTGCTCCAACGTCTCGATTCCGTTCAGCCTCGCGATCCGCCCCCGGCCACGCGCTCGTTTGTAGACGGTCGCGACGTTGTACTTCCGCGCCGCCGAAACGCCGACTTCCTGGCCGGTGACGGCACGGGCCCAACCGTCGAAGACGTCGATGTCACCGACGTAGTTCATCTGGTCGACCTGATGGGCGCCGGGCGGTCTCGCGCCGATCTCTCCGAAGACGACTTCGCCGTCTGCGGTCCGGTACCACTCCATGTGGGTGAAGCCGTGCTCGAACCCGAGCGCCTTCAGCACGGCACGTCCCATCGCGATCCCGCCCGCGAGGTGCTCCGACTCGAGATCCCGCAGCGCGATGACCTGAGGACTCACCCACTCCTCGTTCCGGGCCACGAGAGGCCGGGGACGATACCAGGCGATGTTCTCGTAGGCCGGTTCCCCGTCCACCGACACCGTGTCGTAGGTGTACTCCTCGCCGTCCACGAACTCCTCGACGCTGACCACCGGAACGTGCCCGATCCCGGTGAGGACGGTCCTCATCTCCTTCTCGTCCTTCACCCGGTGGGTGTCCTGGGACCCGGCACCGGCGATCGGCTTGACGATGAGCGGATAGCCGATTTCCTCCGCCGCCTTCCAGACTTCGGCCACGGACGAGCAGCGGCGGTGTTTCGGAGTCCGGATCCCGGCCCCGTCCAGGACCCGCTTCATCTCCTCCTTGTCCCGGAAAGGAACGGTCTGCTCGACCGTGAGTCCGGGGACACCGAGATCCTCCCGGAGACGCGCGGCCACGAGCATCCCGGGCTCCCAGAGGCACTCGACCCGGCCGATCTCACGTCCGCGGACCCATTGCGAGACCGCTTGGACGAGTGAATCTTCGTCCCAGAGCGACTCGACCTGGAGGTAGTCGGCAAGGGCGGCCCTCACCTCGGGCGCGAGTGAAGACGTCGGCGTGTCGCCGATCCCGAGGACCTGCGCACCCGACGCGGCGAGCGCCCGCGTGAAGTACGGCATCTCCGGAGGGTAGCCTGGCGAGAGCAGGAGCACGTTCATGTCGAGACTCATCGAGCGGACCTCGCCGAAGGCAGGACTGAACGCCCCGGGATCGGGGCGCCAGCCGTTGGAACGACGCCCTACTCTACCAGATCCTGTCGCTTCCTCGAGTACCGTCTACTAGACTTCTTTCCCATGGAACGCCTACGCATCTGTTTCGTCTCGTCCGAATACGCACCTCTGGCCAAGACCGGGGGGCTCGCCGACGTATCGGCCGCGCTCACCCGCTATCTCCACTCTGCGGGACACGACGTTCGCGTCTTCCTACCGCTCTACCGGCGGGTGGACGACGGGAAGCGGAAACTCCAACCGGTCGAGTTCCTCCAAGGGATCGAGGTCGAGATCGGGCAGTCGACCCACCGCTTCTCGATCTACAAGACGACGGTGCCGGGCTCGGACCTCGACATCCACCTCGTCCATTGCCCGAGCCTCTTCGGTCGCGAAGACATCTACACGCAGGACGCGGACGAACACCTGCGCTTCCTCGTCCTCTCGCACGCGGCCATCGTCTCGTGCCAGCGGATGGGGTTCTCGCCCCAGGTCGTGCACTGCAACGACTGGCAGACGGGGATGATCCCGCTCCTCTTCCGCACCGTGTACCGGTGGGACCAGCTCTTCGACCACGTCCGCACCGTGATGACCGTCCACAACATCGGCTACCAGGGGATCTTCGGCCCGAACATCGCTCCGGACCTGGGGCTGCGCGATGACGCGTACCTCCTCCACCAGGAGGACCTGAAGAAGGGGCAGATCGGCTTCCTCAAGACCGGACTGCTCTACGCGGACGGGATCACCACGGTGAGCCCGACCTACGCGAAGGAGATCCAGACCGAGGAACACGGGATGGGGATGGAGGAGATCCTGCGCGTGCGGAAGGAGCGTCTCGTCGGGCTCCTCAACGGTGTCGACTACGGGGAGTGGGATCCGGCTCACGATCCGCTCATCCCTCATCCGTACTCCCGGACGATCTGTCGGGAAAGGTGAAGAACCGCGACGCCCTCCTCCGCGGGGTTGGACTCCCCGGTTCGCCGACCGCGCCGGTCATCGGCATGGTCACGCGTCTCACCGCCCAGAAGGGGCTCGACCTGGTCGAGAAGGTGCTACCGGAGATCCTGCGCGAGCGCGACATGAGGCTCGTCGTCCTCGGTAGCGGAGAGCAACGTTACGAGGAGTTCTTCCTCCGGATGCGCCGCACCTTCCCCGGAAAGGTCCACTTCCACAACGGCTTCAGCAACGATCTGGCTCACCTGATCGAGGCGGGATCCGACGCGTTCCTCATGCCTTCCAAGTACGAGCCGTGCGGGCTCAACCAGATGTACAGTCTGCGCTACGGGACCGTGCCGATCGTGCGCAAGACCGGCGGTCTGGCCGACACCGTCGACCTCTACGACCCGGAAACCGGCGAGGGGACTGGGATCGTCTTCGAGCACTACAATACGGCTGGCCTTCGCTGGGCCATCCTCGCCGCGCTCGACCTCTATCGGAACAAGGCAGTGTGGGAGAAGATCGTCCGGAGCGGGATGGAGAAGGACTTCTCCTGGGAAAAGCAGGGCGCGCTCTACGTCGAGCTCTATCGGAGGCTGATCGCCTCCCCGAGGTACTAAAGCCATGCATGTCATCTTCGTCGAACCGGCGTTTCCTTCGAACCAACGGGAGTTCCCGCGCGCTCTGCACGCGGTCGGCGCCCGGGTCACCGGAATCGGAGAAGCGCCGTACGATGCCCTCGACTCCGAGCTGAAGGGCTGGCTCCACGGCTACGAACAGGTCCGGTCCGTCGTGCACGAACCGTCCGTGCTCGAAGCCGTGCAGCGGGTCCAGCAGCGCGAGTGGGTCGACCGGCTGGAAGCCACCGTCGAAGCTCACATCCTTCCCGTGGCCAACGTGAGGGAGCAGTGTGGGATCCCAGGAACGAGCGTCCGCACGGCCTTCCTCTGTCGGGACAAGGTCGCGATGAAGGAAGCGCTCCGCGAAGCAGGTGTCCCCTGCGCGCAGTCCGCATCCGCGGAGGAGGAGTCGCAGGTCCGGGACTTCGTGGCCAAAGTCGGTTACCCGATCATCCTCAAGCCCCGCGGCGGTGCGGGCGCGTCCGGAACCTACCGCGTCGCGAGCGACGGCGAACTCACCCACGCCCTGGCCGAGATCGGCCTCGGAAACGGGCAGTCGATCGCACTGGAGGAGTTCATCGAGGGACACGAGGGCTTCTACGACACCCTCACCGTGAACGGTAAGGTCCATCACGACTTCGCGACCCACTACTACCCGAACGTCCTCGAGGCGATGCGGACACGCTCCGTGTCCCCGTACTTCATCACGACGAACCGTCTCGATGCGTCCGGCTACGACGAAGTGAAGAAGCTCGGGCAGAAGGTGATCGACGTGCTCGGGATCGGAACGTCGGCCACCCACATGGAGTGGTTCTTCGGGCCGAAGGGGCTCAAGTTCTCGGAGATCGGGTGCCGTCCTCCGGGAGTCGGAGCCTGGGACGTCTACTGCGCCGCGAACGACTTCGACCTCTACCGTGACTGGGCGCTCGCCGTCACCGAGGGCCGGACGGACCAGACCACGTCCCGCGGCTACTCCTGCGCCATGCTCGCGCTCCGTCCGGACCAGGAAGGCCAGATCGTCGCATACGAAGGCGTCGACGAGATTCTCTCCCGCTACGCGAACAACATCGTCGCCCATCGATTCCCGCCGCGCGGATCCCGCACCGGTGGAGTCGAAGGCGGCTACATGGCCAACGCCTGGCTCCGCGTCCGTCATCCGGACTACGACGAACTCCGCAAGATCCTCGCCGTGATCTCGAACACGATCCGGATCTACGCGCGGTGAGATAGCGTGACGTTCGTCACGCCGGAAAGCACGAGTGGGGTGGGCCCGTGAGCGAGGACCGCCCCCACACCGATGTCTGTCTCAACTGCGGCGCGTCCGGGGCCGCCAAGTACTGCCCGGAGTGCGGCCAGGAGAGTGTCAGCACCCTCGTTTCGTTCCGGACGCTCCTCGGCCAGTTCTTCGACGACTTCTTCTCCCTCGACTCGACCTTCCTCCGCAGCTTCGGACTCCTCGTCGCGAAGCCCGGACAACTCTCGCTCGAGTACTCCCGTGGGCGCCGCAAGCGGTACGCCTCACCGGTCCGGATCTACCTTCTCTCCAGCGTGACGTTCTTCCTCGTCGTTTCGCTCCTCATCGGCTGGAAGACCAGGCCGTCGGACGCGGGTGAGGCAGGAGAGTCGGCGCCGACGGAAACGGTCGAAGGAGGGACGAGAGAGGCGGCACGGGCGGATGCGGTCGCAGACGAAACCGGAGAGACCGGCCCGTCGAATACGGTCGCGGCCGAAGCCGGAGAGACGGGGCACCAGAGGACGTTCGCGGGCCGATCTCTGAGTATCGGCGGAAACGGCTCGGGGAGTCACAATCAGGAGGCCGCGAACTGGACCCGATGGATCCCGCTACCGGACTCCGTCGCGATCGCCCTCGACGACGAGATCGAAGCTCTCCAGCCCGAAAGGTTCCTCGTCGGCAACCAGAACGTCGTCGCCATCGCGCATGGCGACTCGGTCGCGATCCCGACGTGGATGGCACTGCGGCTGCCGCTCACCGCGCTACCGGATTCCGTGCGCGAGCAGCTCGCCGAGATCGACCCGGCCGACGTCGACACCGGCCTCGGGTCGGGAGACGGCACCATGAACGTCTCGATCTTCGGACGGAACCGACGGGTCGACCAGAAGGAGTTCTTCTCGGAAGTCTACGCCCTCACACCGAAGATGCTCTTCGTCCTCTTCCCCGCCTTCGCGCTCGTTCTCCAGCTCATCTACCTGCGTAGAAAGAGATACTACGTCGAGCACCTCGTCTTCTCACTGCATTGTCACGCGTTTCTCTTTCTCGTGCTGCTACTCGCGGCGTTGACGCAACACCCCAAAGTGATTCTCGCGACTTTCCCGATCGTAGCCGGATACGTCTACCTCGCGATGAAGAGGTTCTACGGGCAGGGGTGGTTCAAGACCGCGCTCAAGTTTCTGATCCTCTCGAGCGGCTACTTCGTGCTCTTCATCGTCCTCGGCATCCTCACACTCATTGCGTCCGTCTGGGTGCTCACGGCCCTCAGGGCATGAGGGCGCATCTCCCTGCGTCCGGCCCGAGACTCGGCTGAGGGCGGAGGCGGACCGCCCGTGGTCACTCGTCGAGGTCGAACTTCCTCGCACGGTAGCGCATCGTCTTGTAGGAGATGCCGAGTTGCCGCGCCGCCTCGCTCAGGTTCCCATCCGCTCTCCGGATTGCCTCTTCCAGCAGTCTGCGTTCGACGTCGAAGAGCGAAATCGGGCCGCCGTCCAGGAGCGACTCGGGTGACGTAGCGGGATCGCTCGCGGTCGATGCGGGAGGCTCGGCCGGGGTTCTCGTGGAACCGCCCGCCGAGTCGGCACCAAACGGGTTGGAAACGGCCGAGGGCGAGCCGAGCCGACTGGGACCGGCGAAGTAGGAACCGGGCCGCGTGGGATCGGCCGGGTGGGAGCCGTGCAGGGCGGGATCGGCTGCGTGGGAGCCGGTCCGCGCAGCGCCAGGCGCGGGATCGAGCCCGCGCGGATCGGGCGAGTGTGGAGACGAAGACACGACGGGAGGAGTACCGCGCCGCACGGACGGAGGGAGGTCTTCCAGTCCGAGAGGATCGCCATCCGAGAGCGCGACCATCTTCTCCATCATGTGCTCCAGTTCGCGCACGTTACCCGGGAAGGCGTAGGACGCGAGGAACGCAAGGAGCTCCGGCGCGAGGTCGGGGGCCGGCATCCCGAACCGTGCCGCGGCGCGGTCCCGGAAGCTCTCCGCCAGGAGCCCGATGTCCTTCCCGCGATCGCGGAGGGGCGGAATCCAGAGTTCGTGGACGTTGAGTCGATGGTAGAGGTCCTCGCGAAACGTTCCCGACGCGATCCGCCCCGGCAAGTCCCGGTTCGTGGCGGCGACGATCCGCACTTCGACCTTGCGGGCCTTGTGCGAACCGACCCGCTCCACCATCCGGTCCTGGAGAACGCGCAGCAGCTTGGCCTGGAGCGGAAGCGGCATCGCGCTGATCTCGTCGAGAAAGAGCGTTCCGCCGTCCGCCTGCTCGAACCTCCCGGCACGGTCGCTGGTCGCGTGCGTGAACGCGCCCTTCTCGTGGCCGAAGAGCTCGCTCTCGGCCAGCCCCTCCGGAATGGCCGCGCAGTTGACCGGAACGAACGGCCCCGCGGCCCGGCTTCCGCCGTAGTGGAGCGCGCGGGCGACGAGTTCCTTGCCGGTGCCGCTCTCGCCCGCGAGCAGAACGTCCCCCTCGAGAGTGGCGATCCGCTCGATCCGCCGGAGGAGTGTCTGCATCACCGGAGATTCGCCCAGGATGCGCGGCCCGGCCTGGGCCGAGAGTTCGCGCCTCAGCCGCTCGTTCTCGCGCACGAGGGACTGGCGTTCCGCGACGCGCCGGACCCGCTGGACGAGCTCGTCCTTCTCGAACGGCTTCTGCAGATAGTCGAACGCACCATGCTTCATCGCGGCCACGGCGGACGACACCGACCCGTATGCGGTCATGAGGAGAACGGGAAGGTCCGCGTGACGTTCCTTCACCCGCGCGAGCAGCTCGAGACCGTCCATCTCGGGCATGCGGAGGTCGGTCAGAACGAGGCCGGGAACGACGGCATCGAGTGCGCGAAGAGCTTCGGCGCCGGAGGAGAACGCGTGCACCTCGTAGCCTTCGTCCGTCAGGATGTCGACCAGGATCTCGCGTTGCGCGGCCTCGTCATCGACGACGAAGAGGATGAGGGAGGCCCCGGCTGTCGCCCGCGCCTTGGAATTGGAGCCGGCCGGAGCCGAACGACCGTCACTTGCTTTCGTCATACCGCGGCTCCTCCACCGCTGCCGGACGTCATCTCCGGCTCCATCGGGAGACGGATCTCGAACGCAGCGCCTCGCTCCGAGTCGAGCACGCGCACGCCTCCACCGTGTCTTTCGACCACCGCACGCACGATGCTGAGGCCGAGCCCCGTCCCGGACTCGCGGCCGGAGAAGAACGGGTCCCAGACTCTGGTCCGGTCCTCGGGAGAGACTCCGGGGCCTTCGTCGCGCACGGTGACGACAAAGGTAGGCACACCTTCGGGTCCGTGGACTCCGGATCCGTCACCTGCTCCTGGCTCCATCACCTCGTTGGCGTCAGGGGAATCGGTCCGCGCCCCCTCGCCATCGGTAGGTCTCTCCGTTCGTTCGTGGGAGCCTCGTTCGACATGCCCGTCCACCCGGATCGTCCCGCCGTCGGGAGACGCGGCGAGCGCGTTCGAGAGCAGGTTGTTCCAGACCGCGGGAAGCCGGGTCGGATCCGCGAGGAGCGGAACGGCCCCCGGAGACGCGAGTTCGATCGTCACGGAGCGATGGGCGGCCTCGCGTCGGAACAGTTCGACCGAAGCCTCGAGCGACGCAGCTCCGTCGATCCGGAGGCGCGACAGCGACTCCTCCCGCGCGAGATCGAGGAACGCGCTGACGAGACGCTCCAGCCGCTTCACCTCGTTCGAGACGAGCTGGTAGTACCTCTCGAGCTGTACACCGGTGGGAGACGATGTCTCCGCGCCGCGGAGCGCCACGTCCCGCATCTGGAGAGCCGTGAGCTGGATCGCATTGAGAGGATTCCTGATCTCGTGCGCCACGCCGGCGGCGAGCCGCCCCACGGACGCGAGCCGTTCCGCTTCGCCCAGCCTCGTCTCCACTTCCCGAGACTCACGCAGACGGTCCACCATTTCGTTGAACGAACCGGTGAGGCGACCGATCTCGTCGCCTCTCCTCGGCTCGACGTGGACCGAGAGGTCCCCTTCCTCCACCTTCCGGAACGATGCCTGGAGCGCGCGGATCGGGCGGGTGAACTGCCCCGCGACGAGAAACGCCCCGAGCACGCCGACCCCGAGCACGGTGCCGAGCCAGAGGAGGCCGCGCTTCCGCTGGTTCTCGAGCTCGGCCTGGATCGCGTCGAGTGGATAGCGCACCTGCACCGCGAGGAAGGAATCGGAGTCGGCACCGAGAAGCGGCAGGTTGATGACCACATCGGTCCCGCTCCGGGCGCCCAGCCTTCCGGAGAGACTTCCTCCGGCATGCACCAGCGCCACGTCCGACGCGCCTCCACGCGGCCCGCCTCCACTCCCGGACATGCGTCCGCCTCCGGAACCTGCTGAGTCCTGATCCAACTCGACGAGCAGGGACTCGACGTTGGCACATTCGAAGGTGTCGGTCTCGAACGTGCTCCGAACGATCACCCGATGCTCCACACCGGAATGCGCCTCGACGAAGATCGAGTCGTGGCCGACCGTTCGGAAGGGACGCGGCGGCAGCGACAGACCTGGGAGGGCTCACGAGCACGGAGTCGGTGGTGGACTGGATCCACTCGAGCCGCATCGACTCGATCCGGTCGTCCCCGGCCTCGCTCCCCTGCTTCGTCGAGTCCGTCCAGACGAACACCGTGACCTGCGCGTCACGGGAGAGCGCGTCGCTTCCCGAAATCCGGTGCAGGATCTGAGTGAGGCCGTCCTCACGCGGGCGGATGGAAAGGTCGTGCAGCTCTTCGACGAATAGCGCCGTCGTCCGATCGAGGCCGGCGCCGAGTTCGGCCAGCCGCGACATCGTCTCCCGGCGGTCACGCTCGAGCAGCAGGTACTGCAGGACGAGCACGGCCCCGAGGATCACGACCATCATCACCGTGAGCCGCACCTTGAGCGTCATCGCAAGCTACCTCTCTCCTCCGTCAGCGATCCGGACGAGCCCCCCGATGAGAGGGCGGTGCGGATCGGACTCGGTCGCGGTCCACACGGGCTCCGGCCCCTCGCCATCCGTACCAGGCGCTGACCCCTAGCTCTCCGGCACCACCTCGAGCCGGTGCACGAACGGGTAGTCGTCATCATCGTGCGTGAGCCCGTAGAGCGCACCGTCTTCACCGATCGCGAGCCAGGCATACCGCTCCATGTCGAACCGACGGAGATACTGCCCGGAGAGACTCCACTCGTCGACGACCATCCTATCACCGTCGTTCGCAGCCGTGACGACCCAGACCCGCTCGTCCGGCCAGACCAGGAGTCCACGGACGTCCGGCACGTGCTTGGGGATCATGTCCTGGAGGTCAGCCAGGTCGAAGTGCATCTCCTGCCCGTCCCCCTGATCCGCACTCCAGGACTCCGTCTCCGAGGATCCGCCTTCTCCGCCTCCGTCGTCCCGGCTCATGACCATGATGACCTGCGTGCCACCTTCACCGTCCCCTCCACTCGGGGCCGGCATGTTCAGTTCCTGCCTCTCGAATGGGCGGGACCAGCGACGGATCGGATCGCCGGACTCGAACACTGTCACCGCGTACTCGGCGCGCCCGGCCTGGACGAACTCACGATCGTCGATCGCGACGAGCCTCGTCCCCACGGTCTGGAAAGGCGTCTCGATATTGACCTCCCGCTCGACGGCCTGGGGTGCGGTGTAGCCGTAGTCGAACGCGATCTCACCGTTCGGACCGTACGCGACCAGTTCGTACCGGTTGGAGATGGAGCAGACGAGGTACCCATCGTCGGTCAGCTCGATGTCGTTCACCGCACCGGTGATGAGTTGGTCGCGGAGGAGAGAGCCGTCCGCGCGGAAGATCGAGACGCGCTGGTTCCCGATGTCGTGAACCGCGGCCTCGCCCTTCGCGTTGACCGAGAGGTGCGCGGGAAGGTTGAACTCCCCGGGCCCCTTCCCTTCGCTTCCGAAGGAACGGAAGAACCGGCCGTCCGGCCCGAAGACCTGGACGCGGTAGTTGCCGTTGTCGAGCACGTACAGGTGGCCTTCCGCGTCGGAGTCGAAGCTCACCCCGCCCACCTTCTCGTAGAACTGCGCCGGATCGGGCGCGTCCGGACCGCCCAGGGTCCAGACGGAGCGGATCTCGTACCCACCCTTCATCGTCGGCTTTTCGGCGTGGATCTCTTTCGGTTCCGCCGACGCTGCGTGCGCGGGCCCGGCCGGCTGGCCGAGAGCGAGACAAGCAGCGAGTGCGACCGGAGGGCTGAGGGCCAGACAGGCCCCGAGAGCAGACTGCGTATGGAACGTCATCTCGGAATCCTCCTGTTCGCCCGGGCGTCGCCGAGCGAGGTAACGGAGCTAGCAGGGCGCTAGTGCCCGGGTTCCTCCCGGAGCACGAGCGGGGTGGAAAGGTGAGGTGGCCTGCGTACAGCAGACCGCACACGAACGAAGAGCGTGAACAACACGGGCACGACCCAGAGGGTCACGACGGCGGACGCGATGAGTCCGGCGGACGCAGAGAGTGCAAGGGAACGCCAGGAGTCTCCCGCTCCGGCTTCGGCCGCTACGGTCAGCGGTACGAGACCGGCCACGCTCGTCGCGGTCGTGAGGAGGATCGGGAGGAGCCGTTCGCGCGCGGCTCGCCGTGCCGCCTCCGCGGGCGCGAGCCCCCGCCGATGGAGCCGACCGGCCCGGTGCACGAGGAGGAGTGCACTGTTGATCGCGATCCCGGCGAGTAGGACGAGCCCGATGTAGGCCGTGCGATCGAACGGATCCCCCGTCGCCCAGAAGAGGAGGACGATGCCGGTGAACGATAGCGGCACGGAGAGAAGGGCGACGAACGGAAGCACCAGGCTCTCGAAGAGCGCGGCCGAAACGAGGTAGACGAGAACCATTGCGAGAAGGAGCGCCCAGACCACCTCCCGCTCGTCCTTCCGTGAGAGCGAGAAGCCGAGCCCGTCCTCGAGCGTGTATCCCGCGGGAAGTCGCGTACCTTCGAGGAACGACTCCACGTACCGGTTCCCGACGCGACGCGGCCCCCGGAAGTCGAAGCTCACGTTTCGTTCGTAACGCTGGTCGCGTCGTCGGATCTCCCGCTGTACGGGGCGTTCCTCGATCCGCACGAGATCCGCCAAGGGAACGCGTGCACCGCTCGGCGATGGCAGGAACACGCGACGCAGGTCCTGCGGTTCCAGAGGGACGCCGTCCGACCAGCGCACGCGCGCGAGGATCTCGCCCTTCTCGTCCCTCAGCTCGGTGCGGGAGAGATCCCCGGCGAGGACCGGGCCCAGCGCAGAGGCGAGATCCTGCTGCGTGATCCCGAAGCGGTCCATCACGTCCCGGTCCGGCACCACGTAGAGCTCGGACTCGTTCGACGCCTGCCAACTGGACGAGTTCGTGTCGATGTCACGGACTCTCGGGTGTCTGGCGAGACGGCTACCAACGTCCTCCGCGAGCTGTTCCAGGCGGAGGAAGTCAGGGCCGCGGAGACGGAGCTGGTAGCTGGGCGATACCTGGCTCGTCCCGCTGCTGAATCCGGGACCGTAGCCGGAGACCGACACGTCCACGCCGGAGAGCGTGGCCGCGCGCTGCGTGAGCTCGTCTTTCAGCACCTGCGGGATCGCGGAGCCGACGACCGCGGAACGGAGGCGCACGTTGACGCTGCCGTAGTTGTCCATGGCCGACACTTCGACGTGTTCGACGAACCCCTGTGCCCGCAGCGGATGCTCCAGCACGAGGGTCTCGAACGTACGGAGCAGCTCGTCGGTGCGCGCGGTCGGAGCGCCGCGGGGCAAAACGAGGCCGACGCGCAGACCGGTGTCGCCGCCCGGAGGGAAGTACGCCCCGCGATCGATCCATTCCCGGAACACCCAGATCGATCCGGCGAAGAGGAGGAGCGCGGGAACCGCGTAGAGGAGCGGGTGACGCAGTCCGGGACCGAGCGATCGCAGGTAGAGGCTTGGGAGCGCAGAGCCGATCCGTCCCAGTGCGCGGCTCACGGACCGCAGACCCTCCGCGGCCCTCGTCCCCTGGAGATTCGGGCCGACGCGAGCCCCCGCGACCATCGATGCCGGCTCCACGGGCGACTCACTCGGGTTCACTGACGACGGCGTCGCCCGAAGCGCCCACCGAGCGAGGAGCGGGGTCAAGGAGAGGGCGACGACGAGCGACGCGACGAGGGAGAGTCCGACGGAGAGAGCGAACGGCAGATAGAACCGTCGGAGGTCTCCACTCAGATAGAGAAAGGGCAGGAGGACGATCGCGGTCGTACCGGTTGCGGCGAGGAGTGGAAACAGCACTTCGCGGGTCGCGGCCAGGACCCGCACGAGACTCGCCCCGCGCGCGCCCCGAGCGACGGCGTTCTCGAAGACGACGATCGAGTTGTCGACCGCCATCCCGAACGCGAGCGTGATCCCGGCCAAGGTCACGAGGTCGAGACCGATTCCGAATGTACGGAAGAGGAGGAACGTCACGAGCGCGGCGAAGATCAGGGTGAGGACGACGACGAACCCCGCGCGAAGACTGCGGAGCGCGACGAACAGCACGCCGAGAATGCTGAGGATGGAGAAGAGCGCGCGGCGGAAGAGAGTCCGGAGTTCGCGTCCGATCGTCTCACTCTGGTCGTAGAGGATCTCGAGATCGAACTCACCCGAGAGAGAGGACTCGCAGCGCTCGAGGGCGGCACGCACAGCGCGGGCGACGGCGATCACGTTCGTCCCCTGCTCGCGCTCCAGCACCACCTGCACCGCCGGCTCTCCGTCCACGCGCGCGATCCGGCGAGGGTCTTCCCAGCCGGACGTGACGTCCGAAACGTCACGCAGCTGCACTGGCCTCTCCCCGGCCCGGCCGACCACCTGCCCCGCGACCGCGACCGGACCGACATCGGGACGCTCCCAGACCACGGGGAGCCGGTACCCTTCACGCCGCTCGGCCCCGAGTTGGACACGACCGCCGACCTCGCGCAGCGCACTTCCCGCTCTCGGCGCATCCACCCGCCCCGCGGCCACGGCATCGGGCGCGAGGTCGACGCGGATCTCGCTCCGTGGTCCGCCGTAGACCGCTCCCCCACTCACCCCGGGCACGGCGAGGAGAAGAGGGAGCACCTTCGCTTCGAGCTCCGTCTGGAGCGCCGCCGGAGTCCGTGGCGCGGTCGCGCGGATGACGAGGAACGTTCCCTGGTCCAGCTCGTCGGGAACGAGCGGAGTCACCTCGGGAGCCAGCACGTCCTCGGGGAGGTCTGGCCGGAGCGCGGCGAGACGATCGCGCAGGAGCACTTCCATCCGGTCCATCCGCGTCCCCGGCTCGAACCGGACCTCGACTTCCGCGGTCCCACGCGCACTCAGCGAACTCACCTCGGTCACGTGTGGAAGGCTCTGCACGAGGGACTCGAGCCGGGCGGTGAGTTCCGATTCCACGAGACGAGGCGATGCGTCCGGCCAGATCGACTGCACCACCAGAGCCGGCTCCTCGACCTCCGGTGCGAGCGACAACGGCAGATCTCGCATGGCGGCGAGGCCGAGCAGCAGGAGGAGCAGGTAGACGGCGCCGGTCCCAACCGGACGGCGCAGAGGTAGGGCCAGGGCTCTCATCGCGCGGCCCTCGCTCCGATCCGCGAGGTCAGGAAGAAGACGAGCGGAACGAAGAGCAGGGTGAGAAGCGTCGAACTCGTGAGCCCGCCGATCACCACCGTCGCGAGCGGAGCACGGAGTTCCGAACCGGTCCCCAGGTAGACCGGAAGGAGCGCGAGCGTCGTCGTCGCGGTCGTCATGAGGATCGGACGGTAGCGACGCTTCCCCGCCTCGATCGCGGCGCGAAGCTTCCCAAAGCGAGTCTCTCCGGCCCGGCGGAGGAGGTCGACTTCGAGGATGGCATCGTTCACCACGATCCCGATGAGTACGACGAGACCGACGCCGCTCATCGCGTTGAGCGACGCTCCGGTCGAGACGAGCCCCGCGGCCACACCGCAGGCCGCGAGCGGCACGGAGAGGAGGACGAGCCAGGGCAGGCGTAGCGACTCGAACTGCGCGGCGAGGATGAGGAGAACGAGCCCCGCGGAGAGGAGCAGGGATCGTCCGAGCGCACGCAACGTAGCTTGGAGTTCGAGCTGACTTCCCGCGAGACGTGCCTGTCCGCCACGAGGAAGGTCGAGGCGTTCCACCGCCGCGAGGAGGGACGCCTTCGCAACCGCCACCTCCCGCATCGGTCCGTTCCAGACGACGCGCGCGACCCGGCTCTGGTCGACGCGGAGGATGCGCGACGCTTCGAGGCCGATGCCGGCGCGCGCTACGGCCCGTCCGGGCACGACACGGCCACCCAGAGTGATCGGCCCCGCGCCCGGCATGGCGCCGCCGTCGGGCCGGAGGACGACGGGAACATCGCGATCGAACCGTCGCGCACTCGCGAGCTCCTCGCCGCCGACTTCGGCGCGCAGCGACTGCCGGATCTCGCCCTCGGTCACACCGAGCCAGGACGCCGCGTCGCCGCGCGCTCTGAGGCCGAGCCGCGGAGCAGGTTCCTCGGACCCGATGCGAAAACGGTCTCCCCCCGGTCCGGTCGCGACCACGGCGAGCAGTCTCGCGGCGGCGCTCTCCGCGTCCGCGGCGTCTTCCGCCGTGATTTCGCACGCGAGGCTCGCGTCTCCCGAGGGCAGGATCGACTCGATCTCCGGACGGGACTCGAGCACGGTGAGGGTCCAGTCGGCGCGATCGGCGAAGGCGTCGACCAGGCTTCGGGCGAGGTCGCTTCGATCGACGGAAGCTCCCGCCAGGCGCACGAAGAAAACTGCTCGATGGAGACGGCGGTGAGGGGAGAGGACGAGCTCGCCGGCCGCCCCCACCGAGCAGAGAACGTGTTCGACCGCGGGATTCCCGCGGAGCCATGCTTCGACTTCACGCGCCGCCAGGTCCGTGGAGTCGACGTCGTGTCCGGGAGGGAGTTCGAGTTCCAACTGGAGCTGATCGGTCGCGAGCTCGGGAAGGATCTCGCGCGGAAGCCGAGAGAAGACGACTCCGCTCAGCAGGAGCGCGAGCATGAGTGCGCCGAGCGAAGCCCCGGGATGGCGCACGACCCAACTGAGGAGGGCGTGGTACTGAGTGAACCCGGGAAGTCTCGTCGGCGAGTTCGACGAGAGACCACGGGCGGGAATGCGCGCGGCCATTGCAGGAACGAACGTCAGCGCCACGAGAAGACTCAGAGTCAGCGACACCGTGATCGCGACCGCCTGGTCGCGGAGAAGCCCACCCACCGGCCCCGGCACCGCTGCCATCGGCAGGAACACCGCACAAGTCGTGAGCGTGGACGACGTCACCGCACCCGCGATCTCGTTCGCGCCCTCCGCCGCCGCGCGTTTCGCGGAGCGACCGAGTCGACGCAAACGATCGATGCTCTCGAGACAGACGATCCCGTTGTCGACCAGCATCCCGACCCCGAGCGCGACTCCACCGAGTGACATCAGGTTGAGCGAGAGGCCGAGGAGCTCGAAGACGAGGAACCCGGTGAGCACGGAGGCGGGAAGAGCGGCCCCGAGCACGAGTGCGGCTCTGAGGTCGCCGAGGAAGTAGATGAGGACGAGGAAGGCCAACGCTCCACCCAGGAGAACGGCCTGCCACACCCCCTTCACGGACTGCTCCACGAACGGCGCGGGATCCTGGAGCACGAGCGTCCGCACGTCCGCGTCTTCCTCTTCGAGCCGCGACAGCTCTTCCCGAACTTCGGCCGTCGTCTCGAGTAGGTTCGCTCCTGCAGCTCGGTAGACGAGCGCGCCCACGGCCGGACTTCCGTCGAGCCGGCTCCAGCCGAGGTCCGGCGCAAAACCTTCCGTCACACAGGCCACGTCCTCCACGCGAAGAGGCCGCACCCCCGCGCGGAGCACCGTCCGCGCGACGTCCTCTCCCGTTTCGAGCCCACCTCCGAACTCGACCGCGTACTGGATTCCACGACGACGGAGCTTTCCGCCCTCCGCCCGCACGGCCGCCTTCCGCAGCGCCGATTCGAGATCCTCCACCGTCACGCCAAGCGCCCGCATCCGTTCGGCGATCGGCTCGACGCGGATCTCCGGCTCGGGCGAACCGACGACCTGAACCCGGGCCACCCCGCTCAGCTGCTCGAGTCGCGGGCGAAGCACGGAGCGGGCCCACTCCGCCGCGAGCACGCGGTCCTCCGCGCCGAGTGCGAGCACCATGGCCGGACGGTCCCCGATCCCCTCCGCGAGTACGGGCCGTTCCGCACCATCGGGCAGGTCCCACCGGATCGCGTCGAGACGCTCCCGCACGGCAAGTGCCGCAATCTCCGCGTCCGTCCCGGGACGGAGCCGCACCGTGATCTCGACGCCGCCCGGCACGATCTCCGAGGACACCCGCTCCGAACCGGTGATCCCGACGAGCACCGACTCGACCGGACGTGCGATGTCCTCCTCGATCTCGTCGACACCGGCATCCGGGTAGCCGATCCAGACCCGCACTTCGCGCGCGGAGAGATCCGGGAAGAGCGTGACCTCGAGGCGCGCGAGCGAAACCGAGCCGAGGAGAACACCGAGGAGAACAAGCATCGTCGTCGCGACCGGACGACGCACGGCGAGATCGGAGAGCGTCATGGGAGGTCGGCCCTCGTCTTCGCCTTGATCGGCGCGCCGTGCGCGAGAGTGAGGTGGCCTTCGACGAGAACGCTGTCGCCCGGCGCCACCCCCGAGACGAGTTCGACGCGCGTGTCCGTCTCGAGCCCGGTCTCCACGTAGGTCCACTCCGCGCGCCCCTGCTTCGCGCGGAACACGAGGAGCTTCCGGTCCCGCTCGAGGAGCGCCTCGCGTGGCACCGAGATCCGGTCCGGATACGTCCCCGCTTCGAGGAGGACCTCCGCATACATCCCCGGACGGATCCTGTGGTCGGGATTCTCCAGTTCCACGTACGCCCGCCCCGTCCCCGTCGACGGGTCGATCTCCGGGCCGAGCGCTTCGATGGCGCCGACGAACGACTCCCCGGGGAGCGCGGCGAACCTCACCGTCGCGCTTCCTCCGACGCGGAGCGGGGGCACGTCGCCTTCCAGCACCTCCACCGGGATCCGGATCCGGTCGAGCGAGACGAGTGAAACGACCGGCTGTTCCGCGCCGATCCGCTCCCCGGACTGCACGGACACCTGGGAGACGACACCGGAGAACGGCGCGCGCACCCGGGTCGCGTCGAGATCGCGCTGGGCGCGTTCCATTCGAAGCGCCGCCTCGGTCCGGCCGGTGAGATGCGCCACACGGACCCGCTTCGTCGAGTCCGCGGCCTCGTCCTGGAAGAGCTGCCGCTCGTAGTCGACGTCGGCTCGTACCTGCTGTGCGTCCGCCTCTCGCAATGCGATCTCGAACGGCACGGGATCGAGCGCGACGAGCAGTTCGCCGCGGGACACATCCGCTCCCGGAGTCACGCGCACCCGATCGACGCGTCCACCGACGGACGTGGAGAGGTCGGCACGACGCGTCGCCTCGGCGCGCCCCGTGCCGTAGACCGAAAGTACGAACGGCGCGCGCTTCGCCACCACGGCGGTGACGGAGAGCGGTTCCAGCTCCCGCGCCCGCACCAGCCCTCCCTCACCGTCGCCGCTTGCGTCCGCGCCCGACTCCGAGGAAGACGCCCCGGCAGCCGTCGTGCGGTCCCCGCCCTGGCCGTCCAGTCCGGTCGGGTCACTCCCGGAGTCGGCGAACCCGTAGCGCCACACGAAGACTGCGAGAAGGCCGCCAATGATCCATAGAGAGGACCCATGGGGACCTCGAAGGCGGGCCAGCGATCCGTTGTTCACTCGTTGTTCCATGGTTTCGGGCCACTCAACGGCTGTGCCACCGGGCCACCGAACCATGCATCACACGGAGGGACAGGTCGTTACGCGAGTCCAACGGGCGACGTCGCGTCGAAACCACTCCCCCCACAGGACGAAGCGGCTCCCCGCGGGGACGAAACGGGGAGACACTCGGGCCCCATTTGAGGAGTCGGCGCAGACAGCGTCTTCGTTTGGGCCAGTCGGGGTGGGGGCCTCATCCGCACGAGATCCGAACGGACCGCACCCGGACTCGAGCTGCGGGACGGCTCGCTCGGGTCTCCTCCCCTTTTCCCTGTTGCGTACCGCGGAGCGCTGGCGGAATCTAGCGTCGAAGCAGGGACTTGCGAACAAGGAGACGACTTCCATGACGATGCTTCGGCACGCTCGAACGGGACTTCTATTCGGTCTCGTTCTCCTTCTGTCCGCCTGCGGTGGGAGCAAGGTCGTGAGCCGGATCGACCCGAACGAGCAGGTAGATCTGTCCGGCAACTGGAACGACACCGACTCGAGGCTGGTCGCGGAGGAGATGATCGCGGACTGCCTCGGAAGTCCGTGGCTGCGTCGCTTCCATCAGAACGAGAGCAAGTCCCCCACGGTGATCACGGGTTCGATCCGCAACAAGTCGATGGAGCACATCGCTGTCGGAACCTTCCTCCGCGACATCGAGCGGGCGATGGTGAACTCAGGCGAAGTGCAGGTCGTCGCGTCCGCAGAAGAGCGCGGCGAGATCCGCGCGGAGCGTGAGGACCAGAGGGTCAACGCCACCCCGGAGACGCTCAAGCAGATGGGCCGCGAGGTCGGCGCGGACTACATGCTCCTCGGCGAGATCAACCAGATCAACGACCGCGAGGACGGCAAGGAAGTCCGCTACTACCAGATCGACCTCGAACTCGTCGACATCGAGACGAACGTGAAGACGTGGCTCGGTCAGAAGAAGATCAAGAAGTTCGTCGGACGGAGCGCATACAAGCCGTGACCCGCATGGCCGCCCCAGCGCCCCGCGCGGGCTTATGGGACGTCCTGCCCCTGCTGCTCTCGATCCTCGTCCTCGGTACGTTCGGCCCTGGGTGCGCGTCGCGCGCGCAGGACCTGTCCCTCGTTCGGGAGGCGCTGTACCGGGGAGACGTCGAGAGCGCGCTCACGGAGTTCGACAAGGTCGGAGGTAAGGACACAGACCTCCTCCACCTGCTCGAGCAGGGGTATCTGCTCCACGTCGCCGGTCGCTGGGAAGAGAGCAACGAGGCCTGGCAGCGCGCTGAAGAACGCGCGGAGGATCTCTACACCCGCTCCATCACTCGGGAGGCGGCCGCTCTCCTCACTTCGGACAACGCACTTCCCTACCGCGGACAGCCGTTCGAGCTCCAGATGATCCAGTACTACCGGGCTCTCAACTATCTCGAGCTCGGCTCCCTGGACGGCGCGCTGGTCGAGGCCCGGAAGGCGAACTACCTCGCGGATCAGGTCTACGCGAAGGAAGAAGAAGAGGACGACGAAGACGGCAAGCTCGGCCCGACGCAACATCCCAACGCGTTCCTCGACTACTTCACGGGCCTCCTCTATGCCCGCGCTGGGGAGTGGAACGACGCCGTCGTCTCCTTCCGGAACTCGTACGCGGGCTACGGCGAGGCCAATGTGAGGTACGGCGTCGGAGTTCCGGCGACGTTGACGCGAGACCTCTACCGAGCACTCCTCCGGACCGGACAGTCGAGCGAGGCGGCCCGCATCGCGGAGGCGCATCCGGAGGCCGTCTCGGGTGCGTCCGAGTCGGCCGGGAAGACCAAGAGGATCGTCGTCTTCTTCGAGTCCGGATTCGTCCCCCATCGGGAGTCCGTCGACATCACGCTCCCGATCTTCGACGACAAGGGCAACAGCAGCGCCTGGCTCTACGTGGACCGCTACGGCCCCGAGATCTACTCCTACTCCTCGAGCGCGGAGCTCGACCACGTACTCCGGTTCGCGTTCCCTCGCCTCGAGACCGTCCCCTCCCCCGTCGCGCACTGCGAACTCGACGTGCCGGCGCGGGGAGCGCTCAGCGCCACCCCCGTCCTCGACCTCGGGGCGATCGCGGAGGACGACTTCGGGCAGCGTCTCCCCCGCATCCTCCTCAAGACGGTGGCCCGCGCCCTCGTCAAGGAGACCCAGCGCAAGGCGGCGAAGAAGGAGAACGAGGTTCTCGGCTGGGTGATCAACGCGATCAACGTGGCCACGGAGCAGGCGGACACCCGGAGCTGGATCTTCCTGCCCGGACGGATCGACGTGATCGACGTCGAGGTTCCCGCGGGGGTCGACACGGTGAAGGGGCGGTTCGTCGACAAGTTCGGCCAGACGGTCGACGAGTGGACTCTCGACCTCAGCGGATCCACGTCCGACATGGAGATCCTCTCCCTCCGGACCTTCCACTAGAACCGAGGTTCGGGCCCGGCGTCACCTTCCGGGCACCCGGCGGGCGCCGGTGGCGCGGTTCCGGACGCACGGAAGAGCGCGTACACCGCCCCTCCGCGTGAGGGGGCGAAGGCCTCCGTGACGCCGCCACTGGCGGGACGGCGGCGGAACCCGTACCCTAGTGCCTTCGAACGTCCCGCCCGGTCTCGAATGCCGCCGGCGGCCCGCCCTGGGGAGTGCCGAATGGCTCCTTCGGCGGCCGCACCGAGTCCAGGCGAGGACTCCAGGGAGAGACATCCGTGCGCCAGATCACACTTCTCGGTCCCCAGCGGCTCGAGCCCACTCTGATCCAGGCCGTCCGCGACCAGAACATCACTGGACGGATCGCGACGGTCACCGCGGGCTGGCAGGAACGCGAGGACGAGGACCGGGAACTCCACGAGCACCTCGAGTCGAGGACCCGGAACCTCCGCCTCTACGACCGGGTTTCGCGCATCTTCGAGCACGATCCCGGCCTGCGTGACGCCTTCCGGGCGCGCCAGGATCGGCTGAAGGAGCTGCAGCGGTTCTACCGGATCCGGCTCGATCACGTACTCCAGGCCGCGCGGGAACTCGTCGCGATCGACGAAGAGAGCGATCTCCTCGAGGGTCACCTTGCGTCGGCGATCCGCGACCTCCAGCTCCTCGACGAGGAACATCTCGAGAACGTCCGCAGGATCCACGAACACTACGAGCACGAAGTCGATCCCGGTGGACGGGACGAAGTCCGGCGGCAGCGGGACGAAGTGCGGGCCGCGCTCGCGGACTGTGACGCGCTCGCGATCGCAGGGGGACACGTTGCGATTCTCCTCAACCGCCTCCGGCTGCTCGACATTCCGAACGCGTGCGCGGGAAAGCCGCTCTTCCTCTGGTCCGCCGGAGCGATGGCCATGTCGGAGCGGATCGTACTCTTCCACGACTCGCCGCCCCAGGGCCAGGGCAACCCGGAGGTGCTGGAGGCAGGCCTCGGCGTCGTCGAAGGCGTCGTCCCGCTGCCCCACGCCCGCCGGCGTCTCCGTCTGTACGACCGCAGCCGCGTCGCACTCTTCGCGCGCCGCTTCTCGCCCGCCACCTGCGTGACGCTGGACGAAGGTTCGCGCGTCGACATGACCGACACCGGCTGGGAGTCCACGAAGGGAACCCGCAAACTGCTCGAGACGGGCGAAGTGAAGGAGCTCTCCGCATGAATCGGGTTTCGATGGAGGCGTTCACCCACCCACTCGCGGTCCAGGAACTCGCGTCCCGCCAGGACTTGTCGGCCGAGGCCGTCGAGCAGTTCATCGACGACCACACGTTTCCGCTCGTCGAAGGCACGAGCATCACGTTCCTCTACCGGGGACGGGCCGACGCCGTCTATCTCCACCAGTGGATCTACGGCCTTCCCTCCGCGCAGCCGTTCCACCGGCTCGGAAACCACGATGTCTGGTACCTGGTGCAGGAGATCCCCGAGATTATGTCCTGTTTGAATACAAGCTCGAGGTCGTCCAGGGGGATCAACACCGGCCCATCCAGGACCCGCTCAACTCGCAGATCGCGCGCGACCCGTTCGGTGCGAACTCGGTCTGTCACGGCGCTTTGATACGAAGTGCCCTGATTGGACGTGGAGCCGGACCCCGAAGCACGCACGGGGCGGATCGAGTGGATGATCGTCCAGAGCAAGGCGCTGGGTGGACGCCGAATGTGAGCGTCTACGTTCCCGCCAGGTTCCGCCCGGACCGGAGATACCCACTCCTCATCGCGCACGACGGCGGCGTGACTACCTCAAGTTCTCCGGATTCGAAGACGGTGCCTGACAACCTCATCCACCGTCTCGAGATTCCTTCGATGATCGTAGCGCTCACCCATCCACGCAGGCGTCTGCGCGAGTACGCGGACCACGAGCCACATGCCGCCTTCATCGGAGATCTCTGCCCGCTCGAGTTCACGTACCCGCTCCTCGACGTGGACGACGCCCGTGGTCTTCCTCGGCGCCAGTTTCGGCGCGGTCGCGGCGCTCGACCGCCTGGCGCCATCCCGGGAAGTTCGGCCGGCTCTTCCTCCAGTCCGATCGTTCGCGTTCACCGACATCGGACCGTACGCCGCGTCCGGCGTTCGATCCGTCGTGGATGCTCGCGGAACGGATTCCGCAAGAACTCGATCGCGGTGAGCGAGAAGACTCATCTGACTGCGCTCCGCCGAATCACTCATCTACGAGACCGCCGCTCCTCCCCATCCTCCAGTCGACCGGTATGGACGTGAAGTTCGTCGAGTCGAGGGACGGACACAACTGGGAGAACTGGCGGGACACGTTCCGGGGCGGCCTCTCCTGGCTGTTCCCCGGGCCTCTCTGGATGGTGTATGAATAGGCGATCGTGATCTGACGAACCAAGAACGAGGAGACGACCCGTGCCCACCGAGATGCGCAAGATCGGACTGTCCCTGGGTGCCGACATCTGCTGGCCCCTTTGCTTCGAGCAGATCGTCGACCGACTCCAGCTCGACGTGCCGTGGAACGGGCAGAGGGTCGGAGTCGAAGTCGAGAGGCTGACGATCGAACCGTTCGACCTCCGGCAGGGCTGCAGCTACGACCTCGTCATCGATCGACTCACGCACTGGTATCACGTGAGCCGTGAGTGGATCAAAAAGGCCGTCATCATGGACGGTCTCTACGTCTTCAACAATCCGTGGTCCGTGCAGTCGATGGAGAAGCAGACGACGTACTGCATGCTGATGCACCTCGGCTTCCCCATCCCGGAAACCTGGCTCGTTCCACCCAAGGAGTACGAACCGAAGGAAGACCTCCAGACCACGCTCGAGCGTTACGCACGCTTCTTCGACCTCGGACAGATCGGCGAGACACTGGGCTATCCGATGTTCATGAAGCCGTACGACGGTGGCGGTTGGAAGGGCGTCAGCCGGATCGACAACGAGTCCGCGCTCCGGGCCGCCTATGAGCAGAGTGGCAAGTTCGTCATGCACCTGCAGCGCGCGGTGGAAGGGTGGGACCGGTTCGTCCGCTGCATCGGGATCGGGCCGCAGTACCACATCGTCCGCTACGATCCGGATGCCGCACTCCACAACCGCTACACGATGGACCCGAACCCGGTGAACGACGCCGAAGCGGAACACCTCCGGAAGGTCACGCATACGATCAACGCGATGTTCGGTTGGGACTTCAACTCCTGCGAGTGTCTCCACTCGGACGGAGTCTGGCACCCGATCGACTATGCGAACCCGTGCCCGGACTCACAGGTCACGTCGCTCCACTACCACTTCCCCTGGCTCGTCACGTCCAAGATCCGGTGGGCCCTCTTCTGCGCCATCACCCAGCGGAAGTTCCGCCGCACCCTGGACTGGGCCCCGTACTACGAGATCGCCGCGGGCGGGGGGAGCTTCGAGGAGAAGCTCGAGGGCTACGCGAAGATCGCGGACGCCCGCCTCGGCCGGGACGAGTTCGAGGAGTTCTCGGCCAAGCACTCCGCCCCACCTGGACGAGGTCGCGTGGGAGTTCTTCGGTACGGACGCAGCCAAGGATCGTGCGCAAAGGTGAAGGCGCTCTTCCCGAGCACGAGCGAGGAGTTCACGGACCTCTTCTTCGAGCGGATCCAGCAGTGGAGGCGTGAACAGAGGGCATAGGAGCCCGGCAGACGGAGCACCGGATCGGGAGTTCGCGTCCGAATGAGTGCCGCTCAGAGATGCCGCGCCCGCACAGACCGCGAACGCATCATAGAGAAGGGCGCCGTCTCCCGTTGGGGGCGCGCCTTTGCGTCTTCCTGCGAAGAACTCGGATCTGGTGGACTGACCGAGGATCCATCGGCCCGAGACGGGACTCGGCGCTACCGAAGTCGAACTTACTCGTAGCGAGCGAGGACTGCCTCGAACTGCTCTGTTACACGCTCGGTCAGATCGTCGATCTTCCCTTCGTTGAGCCCCAGGCGCTCCATGCGCCGTTGGATCTCGCGCGCTCGCGGCTGTTACGATCCCGGTCGACACGGTTCGCGATCACGTTCGCCACGTGGGCGATGTCGCAGACTCGCCTGCCTTCGGGCTTGTGGATCCCGACTGCGGCAGCGAAGTCATCTGGATTGTGGTGATAGTGGATGCCCCGGATGATCAGGGTCGGAAGGTCCCAGTGTTGGACCATCATCCCGCCGAGCTCCGCGTGATTGATCCCGAGGATCTCGGACTCAGCCTTCACCCAGTCGATCCCGCCCTCTTCGTGGGCGCGGTGGAGGAGCTGGCGCATCTCCGGATCGAGGAAACGGTTGAGGAGCAGCTTCCCGATGTCGTGGAGGAGCGAAACGGTGAACGTCACGGACGGCACACTCATCTTGAGCGTGCGCGGCGCGAGCTGCGCGACGAGGGCGGACGCGACCGAGTGACGCCAGAGTTCGCCTTCATCGAGTTGGTACCCGTCGAGCGGCTGCTGGAGTTGGTCGCGCGTCCCGTGCGCGGTCGCGAACGAGAGCACCATTCCACCGCCCAGTCGCTGCACCGCTTCGGCAACCGTCGTGATCTCGCGGGCCGACGCGCTCGCCGCGGAGTTCGCGGCGCGGAGCAGCTTCGCCGTCAGCGCCTGATCGAATTCGACCACTTCCACGATGTCGCCGAGGTCACTGGTCGGGTCCGTGACCAGCACGGCCAAACGCCCGATGCTCGCCGGCAGAGGCGGCATCTCCCAGGCATCACGAATGACTACATCGAGGTCGAGCAGGGCCCCTGGTTCCATCTCAGGATCTCCTCGTGGGCAAGTTCCATGGACCTGCGAGGTTCCTCGCGCTCCTCTCTGCGTATCGGCGTCTTTCCCTCAGGTCTTGACGGATGCCCCCCTTGTTCGGAAAGGATTCGAACCCATCGGGGCTTTCGACTCGATCCGCGGGCGAAGCCCTGCGCCCCGACGGAGAGGGCCGGCAACCGACCGGAGGACGACGGTGTGGCAATGAGAAGCAAGACAATGCGTTGCCCCTACCTCAACGCACTTCTGGTGCTGTGGGTGGTTTGCGCCACGGCCCCCGGGCCGGCGCACCGGCCCCACAGCGCCTGGGCGAACTCCCCCGGTCAGAAGCTCCAAATCCTCGCCTTTGGATCGCTCCAGGGGGAGATCGAGGAGTGCGGCTGACACCTGGGCCACCGTGGCGGCCTGGCCCGGCGGGCCAGGTTTCGGGATGAAGTACTCAGAACCACCACGCCCCTGGTCCACCTGGACCTCGGAAACTTCGCGGCGACCCGCACCGGCACGGAAGCCGTTCGAACCCAGTTTCTCTGGGAGGCGTTCCTCGACCTCGGGGTCGACGCGACCACGCTCGGCCGCGCGGAGCTCCTCCAGTGGAGCACGATCGACTCCCTGAACCGCGCCCGCCCCATCCCGATCGTGACGAGCAACCTGTTCTTCGCGAGCGGGGAGTCTGTGAACGATCCCGCTGGGAGCGAGGAGTCCCCGGCCGAGCCACTCTCGAGGCTCGAATCCCCGAACGATGAAACAACGGACCGCCTTCGCCCCGTCGGTCGACGCACGCTCCTCCTCGAGCGGAACGGCATCCGGATCGGGTTGCTCGGCCTCATGGACCCGGAAGAACTCAGGTCGATGCCGCTCCCCGAGAGGAAGTCGTGGCACGTCGCCGAACCCGAACAGTCGATGAAGGAGCTACTCCCGGAACTCCGCGCGAAGTCCGATCTCGTCGTCCTCCTGTCACAGATGTCCACGGCCCACACGGACGATCTGCTCGAGCGAGTCCCAGGTGTCGACATCGCGCTCTACGGACTCCGCGCGCCGCAGGAAGAAGACGCCTCCCGCGTCGGCTCGACGTGGGTCCTGCGCTCGGGCGCCAAGGGGCAGTACCTCGGTCACGTCACGCTCGAACTCACCCGTCCTCATGAGATCGCGCGTCTCGAAGTCGACACACGGGCCCTGGACGCGAGGTTCGAGACGGATCCGGACTGGGCGTCGCGTGTCCAACGGGGCGTCGCCGAAGCAGACTCCGCCCGCGCGGAGTACCTGCGCCGCGACCAGGAAGCGTTCGAGGCTCTCTTCAAGTGATGAAACACGCGCGCTAGGCCCCGTGCCCCACGCCTCCCGAGAGCGAAGCGACGATCCGCTCGACGACATCCTCGCCCCGTTCGACCGACATCTCGACTCTCGGCACCCAGATCGGAAGGGAGGACGCATCGACCGCCTCGGGCGGCAGGTTCGGAACGTCTTTCTCGGACGAGACCAGCACGGACGCCCCGCGCCGACGCGCCTCCTCCACCGCGCGGAGGAAGGGCTCCTTCCCGATCTTGGCGTGATCCCGAAACGACCTCATCCCGACCACGTTCATGGCTTCGGACTCCACCGTCCGCACCAGACTCTCCGGCTTCGCGATCCCGGTCACGACGAAGGCCGGCCCGCCGATCCGTGCGGCCGGACGATCCTGCTCGGCCTCGCCGGTGGCGATGAGCGTGGGAGCCCCGTCCGTAGACCCGAGGTTCATCCAACGCGACACCTCGAGATGAGCGAGGTGCACGCGTTCCGCGGGAACCCACGCCTCGACCTGACGACGCAGTCGCTCCACTTCGTCGGCACCGACGTCGGTCGCCCGCGTCAGAAACACCGCCGAAGCCCGCGTGAGCGCGGACGGCGGCTCGCGGAGGATGCCCGCGGGGAGGAGATGTCCATTCCCCCAGGGACAGGACGAATCGACCAGGACGAGATCGAAGGCCCGGGCAAGACGACGATGCTGAAAGGCGTCGTCCGCGACGACCCACTCCACCCCGCGCTCCGCGAGAGACTCGACGCCGGAAACCCGGTCAGGGTCGATCGCGACCCAGACGTCCGGGTGGTGGGAGGCGAGCAGACGCGGCTCGTCCCCCAGATCCTCCCGGCTCCCGGTGAGATCCGGCAGGTCCGCCCCACGGAACGTCACGGCGGGCCCGGATCGGCCGTACCCGCGCGTGGCCACCCCCAGCCGGCGACTGGAGGCCGCCAGTCGGGTCAGGAGCCAGTCGACCGTCGGCGTCTTGTTCGTCCCACCGATGGTCAGGTTGCCCACCGAGACGACGGGCAGGCGTGCCCTGGCGCGGGATGGCTCCCGGTCGAACTCGTTGGCTCGTCCGCGGATGACACCTCGAACGACCGGCTCGAGGAGGTGCAGCGGAAGCGTCCAGCGGGGCGGTCTCGCTCCCCTGGCCTCCGACAGCCACGTCTCCGCCCAGAACCTCTTGAAGCCGCTCATATCGGGGCGGAGCCTAGCTCAGCTCCGCACGCGACTCCTCATGCATTCCTTGCTTGCCAACTTACCGGTCGGTCGGTAGGATTCCCCGCCTATGACCGATCTCGACCCGACCCCGGATCCGGCAGCGTCCGCGCCCGGATCCTCCAGAACGTTGCATTTTCCTTCGCGAAGTATGGGTCTGCGGGGACGTCCGTCAGACAGATCGCCGAAGTCTCCGGTCTGACGAAGGCGGGGCCTACTACCACTTCCTGACAAGGCCGCGCCCGACTGCGCGGCGATCCTCGAAACGAGCCGGTACCTCGAGTCGCGGGTTTCCCAGGCGACCAGAGCTTCGGCGGACCCGGCACGGCGCGTACGCGCCTACCTCCAGGCACAGGCCCAGACCTTCGTCGAGGAAGGTCACCTACTTCGGCTCTTCTACAACAACCTCTTCCTCGGTGCGGAAGACGCTCCCGCGATCGGCGCGGAGATGGACGCACACGAGTGTGTCCTCATCCGGCTCCTCCACGACTGCGCGGCCGCCGGACTCCTCCCCGCCGATCATGTCGAACCGCTCTCGGTGATGTTGACCGGCGGCATCGAAATCGTCGGCGCGACCTGGCTCATCGATCCCGCGCATCCAGCACCGAGCGCGGAGCTCGCGGATCAGCTCCTCAGAGTCGCAGCCCCGCGCATCGCGGAAGCTGCCGGAATCGACCTATCGAACCCGATCCCAAGGAAAGGCAACTGCTCGTGAGCGCACCTTTCGACGCAATGCCCGAAGAGATCCACCGAGTCCGCACATGCTTCGGACTCCACACTCCATGGCAGGCCAGGAAACGCGCCGTCGTCGGCACCGTATGCATCGTGTTGGGAACCGCCGCCCTTCTCCTCGGCGTGGCGGATGCCATGACCGGAGCAAACGCCGCGGATGGAACGAACGCTCCGTCCGGCGCGAACGCTGCGTCCGGAACGCACGTCGCCTCCACGGCCGGATCCACGTCCCTCGACACGCCGGGCACCATCGTCGCCGTGGGTGGAGCGGGAACACCCGGACTCACCATGGACGACTGCATCCGGATCGCGCGCGAACAGAACCCGGCCCTGGCCGGTGAGCGATTCCGCGCCGGCGAAGTGAAGGGCCTCGCCTACCAGACGGTCTCGGAAGCGATGCCGACGCTCGACCTGGTCGGAACGTGGAACCGGAGCCGTGATCCCAGCTTCGCCCTCGACTCGACGTTCGGAGGTTCGGGTGACGCGAGCGGAAGCGACTCGATCTACTCGAGTTTCATCCCGGCACCGGAAGACATCCCGGCCCAGACCTTCTGGCGCGCGAGCCTCAACGCGAACTGGGAGCTCAACCCCGGGCGGATCTACAACGCCGTCCGTGGCGTCGGGCTGCAGCTGAAGCAGCAGCAAACCGTCATCGAGGACACCGAGCATGCGGTCGTACTGGAGGTTCTGCGCGCCTACGACGGCGTGCGGGTCGCAGGCGAGGAGCTGAGTGCACTCGAAGCGGAGATCGCGGCACGTCGGGAGTTCCTCTCCATCTCGCGGCGTCGATTCCAGCTCGAGCTGGCCACCACGCTCGATACCCTTCAGGCTGCCGTATCTCTGGCCAACCTGGAACCGGATCGACGGTCGGCCGAGACCCGGCTCCGGGATGCGGGAGCGTCGCTCAACACACTGCTCGGCCGCGAGCCGTACGAGCCGATCGCGGTCGAGGCTCGGGAGATGATCGACGCGTCCGTGCCGAACGTGGAGTCGATGAACGAGAGGATCGATCAGCGCCTCGACATCGTCGAAAGGCAGCGCGAGATCGAGATCCTCCGCAAGACGCGCGGCGCGCGGAAGTCGCGCGGACGTCCGTACTTCAACCTGGCCGGAAGCTACGGATACGTCGGACGGGAACTCGACACGATCGCGGACAAGGGACACGACTTCTGGTCCGCGAGTGTTTCGCTCACCGTGCCGATCTTCAGCGGCCTCTCCGTGCACGGACAGGTCCACGAGACGGAGGCCGCCATCCGAAGGGCCGAGACCGAACTCGCGGATGCCAAGAGGAAGGCTCTCGCCGAAGTGGACCGGATCTACGGTGAACTGCTCGCAGCCGAGGCCAACCGAAAGGCCGCGGAACTCAACCTCGCGCAATCAGAGCTCCTCGTGAACCAGATCACCCACCGGTACGAGGTGGGGAAGTCGGAGTATCTCGAGGTGCTGAACGCCCAATCGGAGCGGTTCCGGGCCCGCACTCAGGCCATCCAGGCCCGCTCCGAACTGTTCCTGCGCGGCGCGGAACTGAAGCGCGCTCTCGGCTTCGACCCCTCCATTCCCTTCGGCCAGCTCCCTGGCCTCGGACGAGGAGACGCACAATGAGCGCCGTCATTCACCACGAACGTGAAACCGTCTTCGTGGGAGCACACCCGCTCCCTGCCTCAACCGACATCGAGGAGTCGACCATGCCGTCACACTCTCTTCCGTCACCCCGGGCCTCACGGAGCGCACGGAGCCGGACTTCGCAGGCTTCGGCCTGGTTCCTCGTCGCCGCACTGGTGGTGGGGGCCGGCGCCCTCGGCGCCGGGTGCTCCCGGGACGCGAGCTCGAAGAACGGTGAAGCCGCGGCCCAGTCCGGCACGCCCGGAAGCCCAGCCCAGGAGACGAGCGGATACGTCGAGCCGCCCCGCAACGTCCGCGCCCTCACCTTGGAGCGCGGCGAGATCACGGACTTCCTCGTCCTCTCCGGGCCGCTTCGTCCCGTGCGTGGCGCCGACATCTCGGCCGAGGAGTCCGGTGTCGTCTCGCAGGTGATTCGGGACAAGGGCGCTTACGTGAAGCGCGGCGAAGCGATCCTGACCCTCGACCGCCGGATCCTGGAGGCCGAGAAGAAGTCCGCCGAAGCGAGCGAAACCCTGAACTCCTTCAACGAAGAACGGACCGAGGCTCTCTTCAAGGACAACTCCGTGAGCGGGCAGGAGATGCTCCTCGTCCACACGCAGGCCGCGCAGGCGAAGGCCCAGGCGGACATCGCGCGGCTCCGCCTCGAGAAGGCCAGCTTCCCCTCCCCCTTCGCCGGGATCGTAAGCGAACGGTACGTGGAGGTAGGAGAACTCGTGGCGCCAGGCACGCGCGTCGCGCGCATCATCGATCCGTTCCATCTCGAACTGGAGGGCGCGATCACGGAGCGGGAAGTCGCGTACGTCAACAAGGGTGCGTCCGTCAGCGTCGTGCTCGAAGGAGTCCCGGAACCGGTCGCGGGAGAAGTGACCTGGGTCGGATTCGAAGCGGACCTGACGAACGGGAAGTTCCCGGTGGAGGTGACCCTCGAGAACCGCGACCTCGATCTCCGGCCCGGCCTCCTCGGGCGCGCCCGCATCGAGAAGCAGACGATCGTGGACGCGATCGCGATTCCGCGCGACGCCGTCCTCTCCACGAACGAAGGCCCCACGGTTTTCGTCGCGGAGAACGGCAAGGCGAGACGCCGGAGCGTCACCCTGGGAATCGACCAGGGAACGCTGGTGGAAGTACGCAGCGGACTCGAGTCGGGAGACGAACTCGTCGTGCGAGGTCACCGTGACCTCGCCGATGGAACCCCGATCGCGATCCAGGAACGCGCCACGAACCGAGACGGCTCCATCAGCACCGACCCGAGCGTCGTCCGCCAGACGACGGCGGGTGGAAACATCGGCACCGACCTGCCGGGAGGCAAGCGATGAAGATCACCGAGTACTCGGTGCGGAAGTCGATGACCGTGTTCGTCCTGATGTTCGCGGTCGTTCTCCTCGGGACGAGCTCCTATCTGGAGCTCCCCCGGGAAGCGTCCCCGGACGTGAAGATCCCGTTCGTCATGGTCTACGCGCCGTACTACGGGACGTCTCCGGAGGACATGGAGAACCTCGTCACGCGCAAGCTGGAGAAGCAGCTCAAAGGGCTCAACCACCTCAAGGAGATGACGAGCACGTCTTCCGAGGGCGTTTCCAGCATCGTGATGGAGTTCAACTCCGACGTCGAGATGAGTGACGCACTGCAGAAGGTGCGCGACGCGGTCGAGTTGGCCAAGCCGGAGCTTCCACAGGACGTGCGTGACGACATGCTCGTCCAGGAACTCTCCTCGGAAGAGTGGCCGATCATGCAGGTCGTGCTTTCGGCGGCGTACGATCCGATCCGCCTCAAGGACACCGCGGAGGACCTGCAGGAAGAGATCGAGCAGATCCCTGGCGTACTCGAAGTCGACCTGACCGGCGGAGTCGAGCGCGAGCTGCGCGTCGACGTGGACCCGGACCGGATGCGGTTCTACGACCTCTCGCTCCAGGACATCATGGACGCGGTCATGCTGGAGAACGTCACGTTCCCCGGAGGCGACCTCGCCGTGGGCTCCTACGAGTACCAGGTCCGGGTTCCCGGAGAGTTCGAGTCCGTCGACGAGGTGTCGTCCGTCCTCCTCAACCCGGCGGCCCCGACGCCGGTCTACCTGCGCGACGTGGCCAAGGTCACCCTGGGGATCGCGGACCGCACCACCATCTCCCGCAAGAACGGCGTCGAAGCCATCACGCTCTCCGTGAAGAAGCGGAGCGGCGAGAACATCATCGAGATCGCGGAGTCGATCGATGAACTCCTGGCCGAGTTCCCGTTCCCGGAAGGAACGAAGTTCACGATCACGGGCGACCAGTCCGTCGTGATCAAAGACATGGTCGCGGAGCTCGAGAACAACATCCTCTCCGGGCTCATCCTCGTCGTCGCCGTGCTCTTCCTCTTCCTCGGATGGACGAACTCCATCTTCGTCGGCGCGGCCATCCCGTTCTCGATGTTCATCACGTTCGCGTTGCTGAAGGCGTTCGGCTACACACTCAACATGGTCGTGCTCTTCTCGCTCATCCTCGCGCTCGGGATGCTCGTGGACAACGCGATCGTCATCGTGGAGAACATATTCCGCCACCGTAGCGAAGGGATGGGACGTGCGCAGGCCGCACTCGTGGGCAGCCACGAAGTGAGCGCCGCGGTCGTCGCGTCCTCGCTCACGACGGTCTCGGCGTTCCTCCCTCTCGTGTTCTGGCCCGGGATCATGGGCGAGTTCATGAAGTATCTGCCGATCACGGTGATCCTCGCCCTCCTCGCGTCGCTCGTGGTCGCGCTCGTCTTCAACCCGGTGCTCTGCGCGAGCTTCATGCGGGTTCCGAAGCCCCCGAAGCAGCGCAAGGACGGCCGGGAAGCGGTCCGTCTCGGCGACCGGATGATGGGGGTCGGTCTCCGGTCCTACGAACCCACCCTCCGCTGGGCACTCGCCCACCGCGCGGCGATCCTCGGCGTGTCGGTCGTCGCGCTCGTCGCCGTAACGGTTGTGTTCGGGATGTTCAACGCCGGGGTCGAGCTCTTCCCCGACGTCGAGCCGACCTACGCCTCCGTCAAGATCGATGCACCGTCGGGGACGCGGATCGAAGTGAGCGACAGCTACGCGACGACCGTGGAGAAGGCGATCGACAATCTCAAGGATCTCAAGGCCTACGTGACCCAGGTCGGCGCGGCGACGGATGGAATGGGCGTGAGCCAGGAAGCCCCGGCCAACTCCACCCTGATCAGCCTCGAGTTCATCGACCAGGAGGACCGCACCCTCTCGTCCCGCGACCAGCTCGAGACGCTGCGGAACCAGCTCGCGGGCTTCACCGGCGCCGAGATCTCGGTCGACAAGCAGGAGGAAGGCCCCCCGACCGGTGCTCCCGTCAACATCGAGATCTCGGGCCGCAGCTTCGCGACCCTGGGCGGCCTCGCGGACCGGATCAAGGATCAGATCCGCGGCGTGCCCGGTCTCGTCGATCTCAAGGACAACTACGACGAGGGAAGGCCGGAGATCCGGATCCGCCCGGACCTCGAGAAGGCGGCCCGCTACGGCCTCCGTCGCCAGGACATCGCGACGACGGTACGAACCGCGATCCGCGGCCAGGACGTCTCCAAGTACCGGATCGGAGAGGACGAGTACGACATCGTCGTCCGTTTCGACGAGGACGCACGCAAGGGCGTGGAAGACCTGGAGCAACTCACCGTCTTCTACGAGGGCCAGGCCATCCCGGTCACCGCATTCGCGACCATCAGCTACGAGGCGGGCATCGGAGGCATCAACCGGCTCGACGCCCGCCGCGTGGTCACCGTGTCCGGCGACGTGGCGGCAGGGTTCAACGAGAACGCGGTCCTGGCCGAGGTGCAGAAGCAGCTGGAGGGATTCGCGCTCCCGGCCGGCTACCACATCGCCTACACCGGCGCGAGCGAGGATCAGGCCGAGGCCGAGGAGTTCCTCTCCCAGGCCTTCGAGATCGCGCTCATCCTGATCTTCGTCATCCTCGTGACGCAGTTCGGGTCGGTCTCCGTTCCGTTCGTCATCATGACGAGCGTGATCCTGTCTCTCATCGGCGTATTCATCGGACTCCTCGTCACCCGTACGCCGTTCGGGATCATCATGACCGGCGTCGGCGTGATCTCGCTGGCCGGAATCGTGGTCAACAACGCCATCGTCCTCCTCGACTACACGCTCCAGCTCCGCGCATCGGGGCTGAGCAAGATCGAAGCGATCGTCGAGGCAGGCAAGACGCGGTTCCGCCCCGTCATCCTCACCGCGGTGACGACGATCCTCGGCCTCATCCCGCTCACCACGGGATTCTCGGTCGACTTCGGAAGGCTCCTCGAAGGCGACCTCGGTCGGGCCATCATCGTCGGCGGAGAGTCGAGTCAGTGGTGGGGCCCGATGGGTGTCGCGGTGATCTGGGGGCTCGCGGTGGCGACCTTCCTCACGCTCGTCATCGTCCCGGTCACCTACTCCGTCTTCGACTCCCTCGCGGAGTGGGGACGGAACCTGTTCGGATCGCGCGAGGAGCTCCGGCAGGCGAAGCGCGACGATCCGGCCCCGTCGACGTCTTCGGTCTAGCGGTCACCACGACCGGAGAAAGGGCCGACAAGGACGTCCCCCGGCAGCGCACGAACCTACGTGTGCCGCCGGGGGACGTCTCAGTTCTGGTGACATTCGAGGTCCGGATCGGGCACTATCGCCCGGGTCTCGGAGACCACGGACTACGCCGGGACCCACCCGTCCGATAGGGTGCCCAGCGAACGATCGGGACGTCCGATGGGCGCCCGCTCCCGCGGCCGACCAGAGTACGGACGGACCGTCTTCCGCAGCCCAGGCAAGCGACTCACGCTTCGTCGTGGGGCCGACCGACGTAGAGACGCGCATTTCGCGGACGCCAAGAGAGGAAGGACAGCGATGGATCCGAGGACGAGGAAGCCGGTGGTCCTGATCACCGGAGCGAACGGCGAGCTGGGGCACGGACTCATCAAGAAGATGAGCGAGTCGGGTCGGAACGGAATCCTCGCACTCGACCTCAACCCGATCTCACCGGAGATCGAGCAACACTGCCGGGACACCTTCCAGGGCGACATCCTCGACCGCACCCTGATGGAGCGGATCGTCAGCCAGTACGAGGTCCACGAGATCTACCACCTGGCGGCCCTCCTCTCCACGCGCGCGGAGTTCACGCCCGAGACCGCCCACAAGGTCAACGTGGACGGAACCATGGGCCTCCTCCAGCTCGCGATCGAACAGTCGAGCTGGCGCGGAGAGCCGGTCCGTTTCCTCTTCCCCAGCTCGATCGCGGCCTACGGAATGCGCGACCTCGAGTCGAAGAACTCGATCGGCCCGGTCAAGGAGCACGAGTGGACGGCTCCGACCACGATGTACGGCTGCAACAAGCTCTACTGCGAAAACCTCGGGCGCTACTACGCCAAGTACTACCGGCAGCTGGCCGCGACCGAAGACAGCCGGAGCGTCGACTTCCGCTCCATCCGGTTCCCGGGCTGATCAGCGCCGACACGCTGCCGAGCGGTGGCACGAGCGACTACGGCCCCGAGATGCTCCACGCCGCTGCCCAGGGAAATCCGTACGCATGCTTCGTCCGGCCAGACACGATCATCCCCTTCATGGCCATGCCCGACGCGGTCGACGCGATGCTCGACCTGGCCGCGGCCGACCTCGCGAACCTGACCCGGACGGTCTACAACATCACGAGCTTCAGCCTCACTGCCGAGGAGTTCCGGGACCAGGTCGTCGCCCACTTCCCGGGCCGACATCAGCTTCGCCCCGGACCTGAACCGCCAGGGCATCGTCGACACCTGGCCCGCCTACGTCGACGACTCGGCGGCCCGAAAGGAGTGGGGCTTCTCCCCGCTACGACCTGGAAAGGGCGTTCCGGGACTACCTCGTGCCGAGCATCCGGCGTCGGTACGAGTAGGGGCGTCTACGCCTCCTGGATCCACTGCGGCGCCAATCGAAGCCACCTTCGCGCGCCGGCGCCGCAACGGTCTACGCCGCCTGCGCGTCCTTCCGGTTTCGAGGGACGAAACCTCCGGAACGCCCAGGAGGCTCAGGTAGCGTGGGTCCACCAAGGGTGGGATGCCGCGTTCTCCCAACCATGAAACTCCAGCCTTGCTCTCTCGGCGGGAGGCGTCGTAAGGTTTCCGCCATGTATACGCTTTTGCGGTTCCTGGGGAGCTTGGATAGCCTGACGACGGGTACGACCACCGGTTGAATGCCGGTAGGCCGCAGCTTCCCTCTGCGCGCCTCCGGCACTCGTGTCCGGGGGTTTTTTATTTGCGGGCTGGTGGGTTGGCCCGGTGAGAGGTGACGACGATGTCGATACACGTACAGGTTCCGGACGGGACGGGCTTCGAGCTCGAGCCGGGTGCGAGCGTGCTCGACCTGGCGAAGAAGATCGGTCCGGGACTGGCCAAGGCGGCCGTCATTGGTGAGGTCAACGGCAAGCAGGTCGACCTCTACTACCCCCTGAACGACGGCGATCAGGTCCGGATCATCACGAAGAAGGATCCGGAAGCGCTCGAGACGCTCCGTCACTCCTGCGCCCACCTCATGGCCGAGGCGATCCTCGACGAGTTCCCCGGGGCCCAGCTCACGATCGGGCCCGCGGTCGAGGACGGCTTCTACTACGACATCCACCTCGCGGACGGAAAGATCACCGAGGACGACTTCCCGAAGATCGAGAAGCGGATGCAGCAGATCATCAAGCAGGACGCCCGGTTCGAGCGGCTCGTGGCCGGCTCCGACAGCGACGAAGTCTACAAGCAGTACTGGGCGATCGACGGCGGGGACAACAAGTTCAAGAAGGAGCTGATGGACGGCCTCGTCGAGGGCGGCGCGTTCACGGAGAAGGCGGACGCGCCCGAGGTCAGCTTCTACCGGAGCGGAAAGTTCATCGATCTCTGCCGCGGGCCCCACGTCCCATCGACGAGCTGGCTCAAGCACAACAAGCTCATGAAGGTGAGCGGTGCCTACTGGCGCGCAGATGCCTCGAAGGAACCACTGACGCGCGTCTACGGCACGTGCTTCTTCACGAAGGAGGAGCTGGCGGAGTATCTCCATCGTCTCGAGGAGGCAAAGAAGCGGGACCACCGAGTGCTCGGTGAGCAGCTCGGCCTCTTCCACTTCAGCGACGATGCTCCGGCCATGCCGTTCTTCCATGACAAGGGCGCGCGGATCTTCAACCTGCTCGCCGACTTCATGCGCGCCCAGCTCTCTCATCGTGGGTACCAGGAAGTGCGGACGCCGCTCATCTACTCGGAGCGGATGTGGCATCAGTCCGGCCACTACGACAACTACCTGGAGAACATGTTCTTCACGAAGTTCAAGGAACGGGACGCGATCGACGCCGAGACGATCCACGACAACATCGAGACGGGTCGTCAGATGGCCGTCAAGCCGATGAACTGCCCCGGCCACACGCAGGTGTATGCCCATCGGCTCCACAGCTACAACGAGCTCCCGATCCGGATGGCGGAAATGGGAGTGGTGCATCGCCGCGAGGCCTCCGGAGTGCGTCACGGCCTCTTCCGGGTGCAGGCCTTCGCGCAGGACGACGCTCACCACTTCTGCACGCCCGATCAGATCGAGGGCGAGATCCTGCTCCTCATCGATTTCTTCTTCGAGGTCTACCGCGCGTTCGACCTGACGGACGTTGCGCTCGAACTCTCGACGAAGCCGGAGAAAGCGGTCGGGTCCGCGGAGGTCTGGGAGACGGCGGAGACCGCTCTCACGAAGGTGATGGACGGCTGCGGCAAGCCCTACAAACTGAACCCCGGCGACGGTGCATTCTACGGTCCCAAGATCGACTTCCACATCCGGGACGCGATCGGGAGGACGTGGCAGTGCGGCACGATCCAGCTCGACTTCTCGATGCCGGAGCGGTTCGGCCTCGAGTACGTCGGAGCGGACGGACAGCGCCACACGCCGGTCATGATCCACCGTGCCTGCTTCGGATCTCTCGAACGGTTCTTCGGAATCATCATCGAGCACTTCGCGGGCGCGTTCCCGCTCTGGCTCGCGCCGGAGCAGGTCAAGCTCGTGCCGGTCGCGGAGTCGTACTTCGGCTACGCCAAGGAGCTGCGGGACAAGATGCGGATGGCCGGTCTCCGGGCCGAGGCCAATCTCTCCGACGATCGTCTCGGGTACAAGATCCGCGAGGCGACGATGGAAAGATCCCGTACGTACTGGTCGTCGGGGACAAGGAGATGCAGAACGGTTCGGTCAACGTGCGTTCGCGGGGACCACGGCGAGGCTCGGGGAGATGTCGCTCCAAGCCTTCCTGGAGAAGCTCGAGCCGAAGGACGTGAACGAGAAGATCCGCGTCGCTCCGAACCTGAGCCCCGATCGGATTCGACGATACGAGAAACGCCGGATGCGGGTCCGCGCATCCGGCGTTTCCTGTTGCATGCATGCGATCGCATCGCCCTCTAGATCAGTGGCTGCCGCCTCCGAGGAGCGTGAACACGTCGCCACAGTTCTGCTCGAGTTCGAGCTGACGATCGTAGTTGTTCATGATCGCGTTGTGGGTGGTGAGGTCGATCGTGTTCGGCCCCTCGTACCACTTGTTGACGTTGACGACGAGCGTGAGGTGGAGCGTCTCGCCCGCGTTCACGTTCTGATGGAGCGTGGTGACTCCTCGACGAAGTGCGGTTCATCCCGTCCGTCGGCCCGGAACCGGCCCGCGTGGGTGGCGAACGCGCTCTCGGTCTGCTCGGAGTTGATGAACCGGCCTTCGAGCTGTAGTGGTATCCGCCACCCCAGCTCTCCGGCCAGAACATGTTGTCGACTTCCTGACTCTGACCGGACAGCGCGCCCGTCACGTTGTCCTCGTCATCGAGGCCGAGAAGGTGAACCCGAGCGTGTGGTAGTGCCCGGCCGGAACGTCCTCGACGACGATCGTGTGGGTGGTCTCGTCGCTCGCCAGAACGTAATGCGCCCCGTCGACCTCCTGCCGACCATCGTCGTTCATCACGAAGAAGTCCGAGAGGAAGTACTCCAGGTTGTAGACGCCATACACGTTCCCGAACGCGTTCATTGTACCGGACCGTTCGAGTTCGAGAATCCGCCGGCCCGACCTGGTGGACCACATCGAGCATGATCGTACCGGTCGTCGGCACCGGGGCCACCGGGTCCTTGTCGTCGTCGCACCCGGAAACGAGGGTGGCGGCGAGGAGAAATGCGCCGAACAATGATGGATTCCGGAGACCCGACGACATCGAAAAACCTCCCGTGAGTGAGCGGGGTGCGCGGACACCTACCAATAGCCATTTCACCAATGACTCGGGATCGCGTCCGCTTCTCATCCAGTATCCCCCAGAGGACTCGGCCCCTTCCAGGACGCATTTCCCGGCCAGGGGCTCTCCGTGAGAGGGGACTCGAGGAAAGCCTCCCGCACGTATCCAAGCCAGAGCTGCACGAGCCGTGTATCGTCGACCTGCCACCGGTGTGACGGAGCATCTGGCGCCGGGAGCTGCCCAACGCCGCGCCAGAATCCCATAACCGACTGATTGACAAACAGCTTCCCACCCTCGATGGCTCCATCGCGGACACCTCCGTCACCGAGATCCACCTCGGATGGGCCGCCGGAGGGGACCCAGACGGCGCCAAGCCGCGTCAGCTATTGCTACCTTCCCCCTGGGAGAGAGGAGCCAGAGACGTTTCGATCGAACGTTTCCGGGCCTGGATACGTCTATCCAAGGACAGGCACCTCTCGTTCCGCCCGCCCGCGTCCTGAAGCACTCTATTCCCGGAAGGAGACCGGCATGTCCGATTGGAACAGGAGAGACTTCATGAGAGGAGCGGCAAGGTGGGCTCGGGATGGTCGTCATCCCCACGTTCCTCAGCCGGAGCGGCAACCTGTTCGCGTCCCCCACTCCGGCATCGCGACCCCGGCGAAGAACCTCAACGCACGTACTTCCGCGACTTCCTTCGGAGTGGATGAGCTGACCATCCGGAAGGCGATGACGGCGGCGCTGTCCAAGGGAGGAGTTTCGCGGACCTCTTCTTCCAGCATCAGATCAGCAACTTCGTCGGCCTCGAGGACGGTTCGGTCAATCGCGCCTACTCCTCGGTCGACCTCGGAGTCGGGGTCCGGGTCGTCGTTGGAGACCAGACCGGATTCACTTCACCGAGGAGGCTCACGCCGGAGTCGATCATCGAAGCGGCCACGAAGACGGCCGCCACGATCGCTCAGGGCAGTGCGCGGGCCGTCCCGGAAGCGTTCAAGGTCGCGGGCGAGAAACAGCTTCTATCCGATCGAAACCGCGTGGGAGGAGATCGGGATCGATCAGAAGATCCCGTTCCTCGATCAGATCAACAGCCGGATCTTCGCGGCGGACGCGCGGGTGAAGAAGGCGTCGATCGCTTCTCCGACGGGACCGGCCGGATCCTCATCGTCAACTCGGACGGACTGGCGGTCGAAGACTACCAGCCGAGTTCTTCCATCGGAGCAGAGCTGCGTCGCCGAGCAGGACGGGCGCCGGGAGCAGAACGGCTACAACCTGGCGGGCCGCCGGGACATCCACAGCTACGGCGACTCCGAGATCGCGGAGATCGCCGACATGGCCGTCTCCCGCACGGTCAAGCTGTTCGAAGCGGTGCAGCCGCCGGCCGGCGAGATGCCGGTCGTTCTCGGCCCCGGTGGATCCGGCGTCCTCCTCCACGAGGCGATCGGCCACGGAATGGAGGCGGACTTCAACCGCAAGGGCATCTCGATCTACGCGGAGATGATCGGCCGCAACGTGGCGAAGGACTTCGTCACCGTGGTCGACGACGGCACCCATCCGCACGAGCGTGGCTCGATCAACGTCGACGACGAAGGCAACCCGAGCGAGCGCACAGTGCTCGTCGAGAACGGCGTCCTCCGGAGCTACATGCACGACCGGATCAGTGCAAAGCACTACGGGGTCGCACCGACCGGTTCCGGCCGCCGTCAGTCCTTCCGTCACGCCATCATGCCGCGGATGCGGAACACGTACATGGAGAACGGCCCGCACGATCGATGGAGATCATCAAGAGCGTCTCCAGGGGGATCTACTGCGAGGAGTTCACGAACGGACAGGTCGAGATCGGAGCCGGTGATTTTTCGTTCTACGTCAGCTCCGGCTATCTGATCGAGAACGGCAAGCTCACCGCACCGATCAAGGACGTCAACCTGATCGGGAACGGCCAGGCCTCGAACGTCTCGATGGTCGGCAACGACCTCAAGATCGCCGTTGGTGGATGGACCTGCGGAAAGAACGGACAGTCCGTACCGGTGAGCCAGGGCATGCCCACGGTTCGGATCGACGGATCTGTCACGGTCGGTGGTGTCGAAGGCGGAGCTCAGGGCTGAGCAGAAAGGAGCCAACCATGTCCAAGTTCGATGAACGGCTCGAGCTCGCCCAGTGGGTCGTCGAGCAGGCCAGCAAGAGCGGAGCGACCGAAGTCAGAGTCTCCATCAACCGCCGGAGGCGTCAGCCTCGACTATCGCGAGCGGCAGGTGGAGAAGCTGGAGGAGTCCGTCGAGAACGGACTCTCCTGTCGCTCTACGTCGACGGAAAGTACTCCGCGCACCGAACCAGTGATCTCCGGCGGGACGCGCTCCAGAGCTTCGTGGCCCAGGCCACGGGGATGACAGGCTATCTGGAGAAGGATCCTTATCGGTACCTGCCGGAGCCCAAGTACTACGAGGGCCGGAGCGACAAGGACCTCGATCTCGTCGACCCGAACTATGGCGCCCTCAGCGCCGAAGATCGGCACCGGATGGTCCAGGAAGTCGAGAACGCCGCGCTCGAAGCCGGCGGAGACAAGATCGTGTCCGTCGAGGCCGGCTACTACGACGCCGTGGCCGAGGAAGTCACCGTGTCCTCGAACGGATTCGTCGGTACGACGGCGGGCACGAACTTCTGGACCGGCGCCTCCGTCACGGCTAAGGACGAAGGCGACAAACGTCCGAGCGACTGGTGCTGGGAAGGTGGCGTCCACCGCGGTGGGATCGTGGATCCCGTCGCGATCGGAAAGGAAGCGGTGAGCCGTTCGCTCGCCCGCGTGGGAGCGAGCAAGATCGCCACGGAGAAGCTCCCGCTGGTCGTGCAGAACCGAACGACCGCCCGGCTCCTCCGGTTCATGGGCAACGGGCTCTACGGCCGGAATCTCCAGCAGAAGAGCTCCTATCTCGAAGGCAAGCAGGGCGAGCAGATCGCATCCCCGCTCCTCAGCATCTACGACGACCCGCTCATCCCGCGCGGCTTCGGCTCGCAGCTCTTCGACGGCGAGGGCATCGCGGCCAAGCGGATGCCGGTCATCGAGAAGGGCGTGCTGAAGAACTACTTCATCGACACCTACTACGCGAGAAAGCTCGGCGTGGAGGCGACGACCGGTGGTCCCAGCAACGTGGTCTTCGACTATGGAGACAGGAGTCCCGAGGATTGGATGAAGCAGCTCGGTCGCGGCATCCTCGTCACGGGTTTCATCGGAGGCAACTCCAACAGCTCGACCGGTGACTTCTCGACCGGGATCTACGGATTCCTCTTCGACGGCGGGCAGATCGTGAAGCCGGTGAATGAACTCAACATCGCGGGAAACCACCTCGAGTTCTGGCACAAAGTGATCGGGATCGGAAACGACCCCTACACGTTCAGCTCCTGGCGGACTCCCTCGATCGTGTTCGACGCACTCACCGTCGCGGGCGCCTGACCGGTACACCCGCACCGCCGCGCCCGGGGCGTGATCGCACGTTCGGGATGGAAACAAGTAGAGCACCGATGGATCCTACGGTTCATCGGTGCTCTCTTGCATACAGCATTCTACGTCCGGGGCGTGCGCGGCTCCCTGAGTGTCGTTTCCGTCAGTACCGCTCCCGGAATGTCGTTTCCGCTAGTGCCGCTCCGGTCCGGGGTTGTACCCGTTCTCACCATACGGTTCGAGCTTCTCGAGCCACATCCGCTCCAGCTCCGCCAGATCAGATCGCGGATCGTACCCCGGCGTATCCAAGGGCTCGAGAACGTCGAGCGCTTCGAAGACGAACGCGCCATCGCCGAACTCACGCCATTCGGCCAGAAGATCCTTCACCGCTTCACTACCGTTCCGGAGTTCGAACTGGTGACGCTGGAGCCGGGCGGGAATGTCGCGGCTCGACGCCACGAAACACTTCCCGTTCTCCACGTTGCGGATCACGTAGACCCCCATCGGACGCGGGGTCTCCTTGTACTCCCGACGGAGCTCCTTCCTTCGGTCGGCCATGCGAATCCTTCCTTCCTGACGCTCCTGATCGGTCCCTCGAGTCTTCGGTCGTATCGACAGCAGCCGAAGGGGGAATCGCTTGACCCAAGGGACTCGCCTCGACTAGCGTCTCGCGTTGTCGAATGGGTTTCTGGACGATACGTGGATGCCTCGGCATCCGCATCACGAAACGTCCGCGTGACCCGTTCGTCGGAACATCTCCCGGTGTCTACCGGAAGCCGGTGCGAATCCGGCGCGGCCCCGCCACTGTGAGCGGCGACGAAATCCGACGCGATCACTGACTCCGCATTCGGAGTTGGGAAGAGTTGGAGAGTAGGACGACCCGCGAGCCAGGAGACCGACTCGGGAGGCAGTCGTCGACCTTCGAGGGCAAGGGTTCGACTGACCGGACGGCTGCCGTCCGGTCCGATCGGCTTTGCCCTCCGGTGAGAACCGGGGGGTTTTTCATGTCCGCAAGTCCGGACCACGGGCACGGGACCGGTTTCTTCGGCACGATCGTGCGGGGGATCATCGGTCGTCCCAGCGCCGAGGATCGTTTCGGCGTTACGGCGCGTACCGGCGTCATGGATCGCGTCGGCGCCATGGTTCGTACCGGCACACCGGGTCGTACCGGCGTCATGGATCGCGTCGGCGCTGCGGGCCGCACGCGGCACATCGCCGTCCGCCTGATCTGCGGCCTCGCCCCGGTCGCCCTCTCTTCCGTCGCCCAGGCCGGCCCGACCCGTGACGAGGAGCCGCGATTCTGGCCCGACGTCGTGGACACGCTGGAAGTCGTGCGGAGTCTCGTGTCGGCTCGGGAACTGCTCGAGGACTCTCCCGGCTTCTCGACCTGGATCCAGCTCGGCCCTGCCGTTCCCGCCTCCCGTGACCTCGCCGACCTCATCGACGAAGTGGAGGGCGTGCACGTGAACAGCTACGGTGGGATCGGTGCGTTCAGCACGGCGAGCATCCGGGGCAGCTCCGCGAGCCAGGTGCAGGTGGTTCTGGACGGAGTGCCGCTGACATCGGCCAGGGATGGGTTCACGAACCTGGGACTCATTCCGCTTCAGGTTCTGGACCACGCGATCGTTCATCGCGGCGCCCAGACCCTGTCACTCGCCGGTCCGCCCACGGCGGGCGTCATCCAACTCTTCAGCCCGCGAGCATCGACGACTCCGCTCCGCCTCGGTTTCTCCCTGGGGAGTTTCGACACGCGGACCACCTTCGGCCAGTGGGGCACCTCGAAAGGACCCTGGGGCCTCCTCCTCACCGGCCAGCGCCGCAGTACGGATGGGGACTTCGCCTACCTCGACCGGAAGGGCACGCCGGCCAACACCGACGACGACGAAGTCACGACCCGGAGCAACAACGATCACATCGACGAGTCGTTTCTCTGGAAGACCAGCTACGCGCCCAACCGCAGCGTGTCCCTGGCCTATACCGGCCAACGTACCGATCGAGACGGCGGCGTTCCGGGGACCGAGACCATCCAGACGGAGACGACGCGCTACCGTTCCACGCGCGATCGGCACCAGATCAGCATCGACGCGCGGACGGCGATTCCGACCCTCTCCCCCGCGTGGGGCAGACTGTCCGGCTCCGTCCAGTTCTTCCGGGACGACACCTCGGATCACTTCTCGAACCTCGACGGCGAAGTCGGTCTCGGCCTCGCCGACACGGAGAGCGATCTCGAGAAGACGGGCTGGGAGACCCGGATTGCACTGCCGTTGGTCCCCGCAGGAGTCCGCATCGAAGCGGTCCACGCGCGGGACACGGAGACCTGGACTCCCTACGATCGACTCCACGACATCCGCGAGTACGGTCGCGAACGCAGTTCGCGCACCACCATCACGTCCGGACGGTGGACGGGGCTCGACGACCACATCACCTTCGATGCTTCCTACCGTTGGGACCGGGCGACGGACAACTACGACGGCCCGACCGTCTTCGGAAGACCGCCGGCGGCGGGGCCGGAACGCACCCAGCGGTTCGAGGCGCCGACGTTTGGTTTCCGCTTGGGCCTCGGCCACGGTCTCTCCCTACAGGGCAATCGGGGGAGGTTCCTCCGCTGGCCGACCTTCCCGGAGCTGTTCGGGCAGAACGGGGTGCAGGACGGGAATCCGAAGCTCGAGCCCGAGTCCGGCCTCCAGTGGGACCTCGGCCTCGGCGCGCGTGGCGACCACGTCGGCGCTGTCGTCGCATACTTCGAGAGCGTGACGGACGACGAGATCCTCCTCCTCCAAAACAGCCAGCGCACGGTCAAGGCCCAGAATGTCGACCGAACCTGGGCCCGCGGTGTCGAGTCCAGCCTCGAGACCACCGCCTCTCTCCCCAACGAGATGACGGTCCGGCTATCCACGAACGTCACCTGGCAGGAAGCGATCGACCGGGGCACCGGTCGCGCGTACCGCGGCAAGGCGGTCCCATACCTCCCCAGCGTCGAAGGCCACGGTGCCGTCTCCCTCGACGCAGCGTCGTGGTCCGCCGAGTACGGAATCACAACGAGGTCAGACGTCTACCGAGACCGCTACAACTCGGAGGAAAAGCAGTCACCCGGACACACCCTCCATCGCGTGTCGCTCCAGAAGGGTCTGTTTCGCGGACGGGCGGGCCTGAGGTTCGAGGTGGAGAACCTCTTCGATCACCGGTCTCAAGACGTCGAGGGGTATCCCCTCCCCGGCCGCGTCTACTTCCTGGAGCTGTCATTGGAGCCTTTCGGATCTTCCAAACCCTGACTCGATACCCGAGTCGACGCCAGGCTCGATACCCGACTCGATTCCTGACTCGATACCTGACTCGTACCTGAGTCGGCACCAGATCGATGCCGATCGATACTCGAGCCGATTCGACAAACGGAGCACTGCATGAATCACCTGCGACCCGACAACCTATTCGACGCTCGAATCGCCGTCCCTCCGCCCGATCACATGGAGCAGGCGGACCCTACGGATCGGCGCGAGCACGGGGATCGGCGCGCACTCCCCGAACGGGGCGGTCTACCACTGGCCGTCCGTTTCGGCCTCGCCTGCGCTGGGGCTCTCGCGCTGGCGGGGCCCGCCGGGGCCGCGGATGCCCCGGACTGGACCACCTTCTCCGCCGAGCGCCCCGGCGGCTTCGCGGACCGACTCTTCGTTCTGACCACGGACTACGCGACGGGAAGCAGCTCGACGGTTGGCCTTCTCTCGCCGTGGAACACCCAGCTCGACGTGGAGCCGGTGGGCGCCGATCCGGTTGCGCGGTACGCCTTCGGGTTGCTCTACGTCGTGAACCGGCTTGGAGGGGACAACCTCCAGGTGATCGACCCCGCAACCAACGCCACGCTCCATCAGCACTCCGTCGGATCCGGCGCCAACCCCCAGGACGTGTCAGTCCTCTCCCCCACGAGGGCCTACCTCTCCCTCTACAACTCGACCGACCTGATCGAGATGAACCCGATCACCGGCGAGATCCTGGACCGGATCGACCTCTCCGTTTTCGCCGACTCGGATGGACTCCCCGAGGCGGCGCGACTTCACTTCGACGATCCGTACATGTACGTCCAGATTCAGAGGCTCGACCGAGGCCAGTTCTACGAACCGGTGGGGGACTCCTATCTCGCGGTGATCGACACCCGAAACAACTCCCTCGTCGACCCCGATCCGGACGAATCCGGGTTGCCGGGAATCGCACTCACGGCGACCACGAACCCGTTCGGACCGATGGAACTCGACCTCCGGACGGGCCGTCACCTCCTCGTTCCATGCCCCGGATCCTATGTGAGTCAGGCCGACGGCGGACTGGAACGTGTGGATCTCGACGCCTGGACCAGTGACGGACTCGTCATGTCAGGGTCGGATCTGGGAGGGGACTTGGTCGACCTCTGCGCCTACGAAGGGGACACGATGTTCGCAATCGTATCGAACTCCTCCTTCGTGACCTGCCTGGTGGAACTCGACCTGGCAGCCGGATCCGTCGGGTCCACGCTCTACTGCTCCGACGGATTCGACCTCGCCGACTGCGCCTACGCCTCCGAGGGGTGGCTCTACGTCGCGGACAGGAGCTTCGACGACCCTGGTGTGCGCGTGTTCAACGCGGCCTCCGGAGCCCAGGCCTCCGGACCGGTCTACGTGGGCCTCCCTCCCGTCGAGCTCCACGTGCTTCGCCCGGCAACCTCGGACGCCCCGATCCCCGAGTCTCACCTCCCAGCACAGATCCGTCCCAACCCGAGCGACGGAAGAGTCTCCTGGACACTCGCCCAGGAGACGTCATCCCATCCGCTCCGGATCGTCGACGCCAAGGGACGAGTCGTCCGAATGCTCCCCGCGGACGCCCGCTCCTGGGACGGTCGGGACGACGCGGGCAGGTCGGTCGCGGCCGGGGCCTACTGGATGTCGGTCCAGGACTCCCATGGAACTCCGGCCGTGCCTTTCCGCATCGTCAGATGAACGAGGCAACATCAGATGAACGAAAAAAGCCGCGTCGCACTTCGGTACGACGCGGCTTTGTTTCGACTGACGAAACTGATTCTAGCAGGTCAGGACTTCGCGCCCTCTGCGAGCCCATAGCGACGACGGAACTTGTCGATACGACCGGCCGTGTCGACGAGCTTCTGCTTCCCCGTGTAGAACGGGTGCGATTCGCTCGAGATTTCGATGTTCACGCAGGGATACTCTTTCCCTTCGTACTCGATCGTATCCTTCGTCTTGATCGTCGAGCGCGTGAGAAGCTTGAAGTCCGACGAAATGTCGTTGAACACGACGAGTCGGTAGCTCGGGTGAACGCCTTCCTTCATGATCCCTTCCTCCTCACCAACTCGCCTTGACGACGCCCGGCAGCTTACCCTCGAGGGCGAGCTCGCGAAGCGCGATGCGGGACACGCCGAACTTACGATGATAGGCGCGAGGACGACCAGAGACCGCACACCGATTCACGATGCGCGTGGGGCTACCGTCACGCGGCAGCTTCTGGAGCCGGGCCATCGCCTCTTCGCGGGTCGCCATATCCGTCAGCGGATCGGCGATCTTCGCCTTCAGATCCGCACGGACCTCGCGATAACGAGCGGCCATCTCGCGGCGCTTCTCGTTCTTGACGATCTTTCCCTTCTTCGCCATCTGCATTCACCTTTTGATAGAGACCCGATTGGGGTCACCTGCCTATCGCAGAAAAGGCGGACTCACTACTGAATCCGCCTCTCCAAGAAAAGCTCCGGCGGCGACCTACTCTCCCACACCCTCGCAGGTGCAGTACCATCGGCGCAGGAGGGCTTAACGACCGTGTTCGAAATGGGAACGGGTGTGGCCCCTCCGCCATTGCCACCGGAAAACCGAGCCGACGGTCCCGACTACGCAGGACCGAACGGCGGAAAACTCGACAGCTGA
>JAWKQE010000007.1:0-52500 GCA_041390305.1 Candidatus Eiseniibacteriota bacterium | reverse complement strand
TTTCACCTTTCCCTCACGGTACTGGTTCACTATCGGTCGTCAGAGAGTATTTAGCCTTGGAAGGTGGTCCTCCCAGATTCACACAAGATTTCACGTGTCCCGTGCTACTCGGGTATCACTTCGAGAGAGTCCATTGATTTTCGACTACGGGACTATCACCCTCTATGGTCTGACTTCCCAGACTGTTCATCTAACCAATGGATTTCTTACTCTCCGATCTCAATGCAGAAAGATCAGAAGTGACCCCACAACCCCGACACCACAACGCCTGCACGCTTGGCATGACATCGGTTTGGGCTCTTTCCCGTTCGCTCGCCGCTACTAAGGAAATCGCGATTGCTTTCTCTTCCTGGAGGTACTTAGATGTTTCAGTTCCCTCCGTTTGCTCTATCCGGCCTATGTGTTCAGCCGGAAGTGACGAGGCATGACCCTCGCCGGGTTTCCCCATTCGGAAATCTCCGGGTCGACGCTTGTAGCAGCTCACCGAAGCTTATCGCAGCTTACCACGTCCTTCATCGCCTTCTGACGCCAAGGCATCCACCATTCGCCCTTAGTAGCTTGATCGAAATCGTTATTACCTAAGAGCTCGTTCTCGTTCGCTCGACGACGGACTTCATGAGTCCATCGTTGAAGCAATCTCGTCTCTATTCAGCTGTCAAAGACCAATAATCGCCCACGGCGACACGCCGTCGGCAATCTAGCGTTCACTTCGACTGGTGGAGATAGCCGGGATCGAACCGGCGACCTACGGCTTGCAAAGCCGTCGCTCTCCCAACTGAGCTATATCCCCTTACGAAGACATGTGGGCCTAGGTAGATTTGAACTACCGACCTCACGCTTATCAGGCGTGCGCTCTAACCAACTGAGCTATAGGCCCAGACTCGGAGTGCCACCTAACCGGCACGACCGATCAGGCCCGCTCGATCGAAGTGATCAAGAGATAGAACAGAATTGTGACAGGAAAGGCCACCGACCTGAGTAGTCTCGTCCGGCCGAAGCCTTCTGAGACGGTCTCTATAGAAAGGAGGTGATCCAGCCGCACCTTCCGGTACGGCTACCTTGTTACGACTTAGCCCCAATCGCCAGCCTTACCTTAGGCGCTTCCCTCCCGAGGGTTAGGATAGCGACTTCGGGTACTGCCGACTTTCGTGGCTTGACGGGCGGTGTGTACAAGCCCCGGGAACATATTCACCGCTGCCTGCTGATCAGCGATTACTAGCGATTCCACCTTCATGCAGTCGAGTTGCAGACTGCAATCCGAACTGAGGACAGCTTTTTGGGATTGGCTCCACCTCGCGGTATTGCGACCCTTTGTACTGCCCATTGTAGCACGTGTGTAGCCCTAGGCGTAAGGACCATGAGGACTTGACGTCATCCCCACCTTCCTCCGTCTTGTCGACGGCGGTCTCCTTAGAGTGCTCAGCTTTACCTGTTAGCAACTAAGGACAAGGGTTGCGCTCGTTGCGGGACTTAACCCAACATCTCACGACACGAGCTGACGACAGCCATGCAGCACCTGTGCACCCGCTCCGAAGAGAAGGTGTGTTTCCACACCAGGCAGGTGCATGTCAAACCTAGGTAAGGTTCTTCGCGTTGCATCGAATTAAACCACATGCTCCACCGCTTGTGCGGGCCCCCGTCAATTCCTTTGAGTTTCAACCTTGCGGTCGTACTCCCCAGGCGGTGCACTTAATGCGTTAGCTGCGGCACAGGAAGGGTCGATGCTTCCTACACCTAGTGCACACCGTTTACGGCTAGGACTACCAGGGTATCTAATCCTGTTTGCTCCCCTAGCTTTCGGGCCTGAGCGTCGGTATCAGCCCAGATGGGCGCCTTCGCCACTGGTGTTCCTCCCGATATCAATGCATTCCACCGCTACACCGGGAATTCCCCCATCCTCTGCTGTACCCAAGCCAAGCAGTTTGGACTGCAGTTCTCTGGTTGAGCCAGAGCATTTCACAATCCACTTACTTGGCCGCCTGCGCCCCCTTTACGCCCAGTAATTCCGAACAACGTTTGCTCCCCCCGTATTACCGCGGCTGCTGGCACGGAGTTAGCCGGAGCTTCCTCTGGAGGTACCGTCAAACCGATGGCCTGTTCGCCCACCGGCAGTTCTTCCCTCCTGACAGGGCTTTACGATCTTACAACCTTCATCGCCCACGCGGCGTCGCTCGGTCAGGGTTTCCCCCATTGCCGAAGCCTCTCGACTGCTGCCTCCCGTAGGAGTCTGGGCCGTATCTCAGTCCCAGTGTGGCTGACCATCCTCTCAGACCAGCTACCCATCGGTGCCTTGGTGGGCCTTTACCCCGCCAACAAGCTAATGGGACGCGGGATCCTCCAGCAGCGGTAGCTTCCAAGGAGAGGCCACCTTTAACCCCGAGGCCATGCGACCTCGTGGTCTCATTCGGTATTAGCACTCCGTTAGGAGTGTTATCCCCAACTGCAGGGCAGATTTCCCACGCGTTACTCACCCGTTCGCCACTTTACTCGCCACCCGAAGGTGACTTTCTCGTACGACTTGCATGCCTAATCCACGCCGCCAACGTTCGTTCTGAGCCAGGATCAAACTCTCCGTGTTCATGTAAAAACATGGAGTCTCACGTCCCTGGCTGGGACGTGAGTCAAAGTAATTGTGCTTCCTCGGGAACCTCTCCAAAGAGCGGTCTCGAGGATGCAAGACCTTGACCCGCACAATTCTGCTCTATTCTCTTGTCAAAGACCATCGATCGCGCTTTCGAGCGCAGACGCAAAACGTACTCGGCTCACTTGAACTCGTCAAGAGAATTCCGCCCTTGTTCCGGATGTCCGGGGGTCGGTGGCTGCGTCCGGCTGTTGGCCTGACGTCGCGCCGAGATCGCGGAAACTAGGGATCCATTTCGGTTCCGTCAACGAGTTTTTTGCGTACGTTTCTCGTTTTCTTGGCGCCCCTGTAAGGCACAGCACGCCAAGGCGTTGGAAACCACCCCCAACACGCGCTCCGCATGCGATTCCACCCGGGGGCCGGAGAAGGGGCGGCGAAATCCCCCTCTTTCAGCCCCCTCGTGCGCCGTTCTCTCCGCCCCGAATCCGGGTGGTTTTGGGGATCCGGAGGGCGGCGGTCGGTGTTTTTTTCCATCGGGCGTCCCGATCGAGGCCCGAATTCGGGTGGCCGGTCAGGAGGACCGGGGTGCTGTCGCCGGACCCGGGCGCTGGTCAGGAGCACCGGGGTGCGTCCCCGGTGCCTGGCCCTGGTCAGGAGGCCCCAGATCCGGCCGCTGGGTCCGGACTGCCCGGGGCCGCTCCGCCGGTTCACTCCGAGCGGTGGCGTCGCTTGACCCTTTGCGGTGGCTGTGTTGGAGTCTCGATCATGCGCCTCTTCATCCTGTTTCTGCTGCTGACGCCGCTCGCGGGCGCAGCTGTCATCTACGGGCTCTTCTCCGCGTGGGGAGACGAACTGCCGAGCCCGCAGTCACTCCGTGAGCTCGAACCGAGCATGAACACGGTGATCCTCGATCAGAACGGTGAGGTCATCGACGAGTTCTTCCTCGAGAATCGATCGCCCCGTCCGATCACGGAGATCCCCGAACTCATGCAGGAAGCGGTCCTCTCCACCGAGGACACGCGGTTCGACGACCACTGGGGGCTCGACGTTCTGGGGATCATCCGTGCAGCGTTCACGAACGTGACTCACGGCACGATCGAAGAAGGCGCGAGCACGATCACTCAACAGCTCGCACGGAAGCTCTTCCTCACTGACTCGCAGACGTGGGACAGGAAGCTCAAAGAAGCTGTCCTCGCGATCCGGCTCGAGCGCTCGTTTTCCAAGGACGAGATCCTCGAGCTCTACCTCAACAAGATCTACTTCGGCGAGGGCGCCTATGGGGTCGAGGCAGCTGCGCAGACGTACTTCGGCAAGTCCGTCGATGATCTCGAACTCCAGGAGACAGCACTTCTCGCGGGGATTCTCGCGAATCCGTCAGCGTTCCATCCGATTCGGCGTCCCGAGAACGCACGCAAGCGTCGGAACCTAGTGCTCAGGCGGATGCTGCAGGCCGGCGTGGTGGATTCGACACAGTACGCGGTGGCAGAGACGACCGCCGTCGTACTCAATCCGCGCGGCAAGTCGGCATCGAAGGCGCCCTATTTCACGGAAGCCGTGCGAAGAGAACTCGCGGATCGCTACGGCGACACGCACGTATACACAGGCGGCCTGACCGTCCATACGACGCTCGACCTGTCGATGCAGAACGCTGCAGTGGAGGCGATGGAGAAGCAGCTCCAGTCCATCGAGAAGCAGCAGGCGCACCGCTACAAGTACCTCAAGGACGAAGCCACGTGCGCGGGCACCCTCGCGCATCCTGAGAACGGGACTCCTTATCTTCAGGGGGCGCTCGTCGCAGTAGAGCCGCAGACAGGTGCGATCCGTGCCATGGTTGGCGGACGGAACTTCGCGGAGAGCAAGTTCAACAGGGCAACGCAGGCTGTCCGCCAACCGGGAAGTGCGTTCAAGCCGATCTCGTTCACCGTTTCGATCCAGGATGGTCACTCGACGAACGACATCATCTACGACACTCCGCTCGAATTCGAGATCCCGGGACCGGGTCGCCAGGTGCAATCGTGGGAACCGAAGAACTTCGATCTCGAGTTCAGAGGGCCGGTCACACTTCGCTACTCCCTCATGAAGAGCCTCAACATCCCGGCCGTCCGACTCATGGAGGAGGCGACCCCCAGGCGCGTCATTGCGATGGCGAAGTCGATGGGAATCGACCGGAACCTTCCTCCCTACCTCTCGCTGGCGCTCGGAACCGGAGAAGTCACCCCTCTGGAGTTGACCTCCGCCTACGGAATCTTCGCGAATCAGGGCATCTACTGTGAGCCCTACATGATCGAGCGAGTCGAGGATCGGTACGGGTCACTCGTAGATCTCAGGGTGCCGAAGACACGCGAAGTGATCGACGAACGAACGAACGCGATCATGGTGAGCCTCATGCAATCCGTCATGGACGCCGGTACGGGAGCGTCCGCGCGGTCCTCGTTCGGTTTCCGCGCCCCCGCCGGGGGCAAGACCGGCACGACGGACGACTACTCGGACGCCTGGTTCGTCGGATTCGTGCCTCGTCTGGCCTGTGGAGTCTGGGTCGGCTTCGACGAGAAGAAAACGATCGGTTCCCGCATGACCGGTACCGCCGCGGCCCTCCCCTCCTGGGCGGGCTTCATGAAAGCCGCGACCGCGGACTTCGGCGACGAGGAGTTCCCGGTCCCGAAGGGGCTCGTGCAACTCACGACGTGTCGGGACACCGGACTCATCGCACTCCCGGATTGCCCCAAAGTGCGGGACCTGTTCCTGCCCGGACGCCAACCCAACCGGACGTGCCCGATTCACGCCCAATACCTGGCACCGGTGTTTGGAGGCGACGAGCGCCGATCGACCTGGGTCCGGCGTGACGACGAACCGAACGGCACGCCGTAGAGAGCGGCTGCAAAGCGGTTTCGCCGCCTGATCGGCGTCGGTTCGCTGTTCGCCCTCACGTCCGAGTTCGGGCTCACCTTCGGGTTCCGCGTCCGGTTCGGACTCGGGCTCGGCTTCGGGCCGGACTTCGGGTTCAGACCTCGGGATCGATCGTCTCGGTGACCCAGGGGCCGCGCGGTCGGTCCGCAACCTCGATCCACCTGGCCGCCCGAGCCGTCATGGCGGCCGCATCCTCGGGTTTCGAGGTGAGGTGGAGGCGCAAGGCCGGCTCACCTCTACCGATCGCCTCACCCACGTCGACCAGGACTTCGACCCCGATTCCAGGATCGATGACATCGGAGGTCCGGAGACGTCCACCTCCCGACTCGGTGATCCAGTCACCGACGTCCCGGGCCGCGAGTCCTGCAAACACTCCCTCGACGGGGCTCTCGACCAAGAGTTGGTGCGACGAGGAGGGAAGCCTGGACAGATCGTCGATCGTGGCGACATCCCCACCCAACCACTCCACCATGGAGCGGAGCTTCTGGAGCCCGGCGCCACTGGTCCATGCCTCGGTCAGAGCTCTGCGCGCGGATCGGTCGTCGACGGATGCTCCCGAGAGCTCCAGCATCCCGGCTCCGAGTGCGAGCGTGAGCTCCCGGAGATCCGGGGACGTCGCATCCGGGCCCTCCCGCAAGGACCGCACCGACTCCACGATCTCGATCGCGTTTCCGGCGGTGCGCCCGAGCACCCGATCCATGTCCGTCAGGTAGGCGCGCACTCGCTGGCCGAGAAGCGCGGAGGTCCTGGTGAGTGACAGGGCGAGCGTCCGCGCCCGCTCTCGATCCGGCATGAACGCGCCTCGGCCGTACTTCACGTCGAGAACGAGCGCCCCCGCCCCCTCGGCGACCTTCTTGCTCAGAATGCTCGCGGTGATGAGCGGAATGGACTCGACGATCGACGCCGCGTCCCGCAGGGAGTAGAAGAGCCGGTCGGCGGGGACCATCTGATCCGACTGCCCGGAGATGCAGAGACCGGTCTGGCGGACGCAGCTCATGAACTCCGCGGTCGAGAGGTTCGTGCGGAGTCCCGGGATGGTTTCGAGCTTGTCCAGGGTTCCGCCGGTGTGACCGAGCGACCGCCCCGAGATCATCGGAACGATCCCCCCCGCGGCGGCCACGAGTGGTGCGACGAGGAAGGAGATCTTGTCACCCACGCCACCGGTCGAGTGCTTGTCGACCGGCAGCGGGTGCTCGGACACGCGCGGCAGGAACTCCCCGGTCCCGATCATCGTGCGCGTGAACTCGGCCGTCTCCTCGGCGGTCATTCCCTGGAAGTAGACGGCCATGAGCCACGCGGTGACCTGATAGTCCGGAACCTGACCGTTCACCGCGCCGTGGACGAACGCTTCGATCTCGCCCTTGTCGAGGGCACCACCGTCCCGCTTCTTCGCGATGATCGACTTCGCGTTCGGCGTCTTCGTCATTTCCTGTCCTCTCGGAAAGTCCCGTCGGCGGTCGGAATCAGGTCGTTCACGCCGAACGGACCTCGGATCTCGCTCGGCCCGGCCAGCCAGACACGGGCTCCGGGTGCGAGCTCGGCAATCGCATCCCGGCACAGCCCACAAGGTGGCGCCGGCGGCTCACTCCGGGTCCAGACGACGACCTCCACCACCGGATCGTCGGACCGGAGGCGCCAGAGGGAGAGTGCCACGCGCTCGGCACAGAATCCGAGCGGATAGGCTGCGTTCTCGATGTTGGCACCGTCGTGGGTTTCACCGGATCGGGTCCGGAGCACGGCTCCCACTTCGTAGTGGGAGTACGGGGCGTGCGCGCGGCGGGCGTTCCGTCTCGCGCGGCGGGCGAGAACCTTCACTTCCGATGGAATCGACATGTCCCCATGGTACCCTGCTCGCCATGACAACGCATCGCTCGGAGAGAGGTTGGCCACAGCTCATGGAGCTCGTGAAGACTCTGCGCGGACCGGACGGATGCCCCCGGGACCGCGCCCAAACGGCCTTCACCCTGGCTCCCTACCTGGTCGAAGAGTCCTTCGAGGTCCTCCACGCTGTCGAAAACGGTGGGGACGAGGGGATTCTCGAGGAGGCCGGGGACCTCGCGTTCGTTCTCTCCCTCTTCCTCCACACCGCGGAGCAGGAAGGACGGGGCGAGACAGAGGCTGCGCTGGGCCGGACGGTCAGGAAGATCGAAGCCCGTCACCCCCACGTGTTCGCGGGGGCCAGCTCCGGTTCGGGCAGCGAAGCCGATGTTTCCAAGGCGCTGCAGCTGGAGTGGGAACGGCTCAAGCAGAGCAAGGGACCGGCCAGCGAAGTGGACGAGACGGCGGACCGACTCCACCGCCTGCCCCCTCCCCATCCCGCGCTGCCGGCGCTCGCGCAGGCAGCGAAGCTCCAAGGCAAGGCCGCGAACCTGGGGTTCGACTGGCCCGAGATCGCGCCGGTGTTCGCCAAGGTCCGGGAGGAGCTCGCCGAACTGGAGGAGGCGAGGAGCACCGCCGGGATCCACGAGGTGCGCGAAGAGCTCGGTGACCTCCTCTTCGCCGTCGTCAACCTCGCTCGGTTCCTCGGCGTCGAGCCCGAGTCGGCACTACGCCGGGCGAACGAGAAGTTTCGGAACCGCTTCCACGGAATGCTCCACTCGATGGAGGCCGACGGCCTCGACCCGACGGAGTCCTCACTCGAGACGATGGACGCATATTGGGAGAAGACCAAGTCGGAGGAGCGGAAGCCTCGTCCGGAGTAGAGACGCGAGACGCGAGACGCGACGCGAGCGCGCCCATCGATGATGGCGCGGCGCAGTTCGGCCGGCACGCGAAGGGCAGGAGTTTCCGAGAGGGAACCACAAAAAGCATGGGGCGCTCCCGAGGGAGCGCCCACTTTCGTTCGGGCGACACGACCATTCCGTGCCGGGCGGCAGAGGCCCGGCGACTAGACGTGCGTCGTTGCCGGATCGAGGATGAAGAGGACCTTGGCCACGCCCGCGCCCGGGTTCCGGAACGCGAATCCATCGTTGATGTTCGCGTGCCCGCTGTCCTCGGCCCCGAAGGTCACGGTGGTCCCGTCGATCTCCACCTCGAACGTACCCTCGAGCGATACGATCGCGAGGTCCGCGCCGGAGGCGAGGCGACGTGTCTTTCCCTTGGCTCAGGGCTCGAGGATCATCTCCATGATGATGAGCCGCCCCCCGAGAATCCCAGGTGTGAGGCTCTCGAGGAGGATCCCCGTCCCTTCGATGTCGAAGACGTTGGGATCGACGTTCGCCCTGCGCCCCGGGTTCGTCACCACGATTTCCTGGAGCTCTCGTTCCTCGATGAAGTAGCTGGGGTCCTTGTCCAGCGCTTCCGCGATCTGGATCAGGGCCCCGATGGTGGGACAGGTCCGTCCCCGCTCGATCTCGGAGATGTGTGTCGAAGAGAACCCAGAGGCACTCTCGACGTCGCGAAGGGTCTTCTGCTGTTCCGTGCGAACCTGGCGAATCCGGTGCCCGACTTTTTCTTTGTCCAACATGTCCATCCCTCCCTACCTATACGAAGAGCTTGGGACGGACCGCCCAAAGGGTGCGGACCGGTTCCGGGCTGAGGTTACGAATGTGATGGGACTGACTGGCTTTGAAGTGAATCGAGTCTCCACGACGGAGCACATGTGGCTGACCGTTCACGCTCACCTCGAGGAAACCCTCGAGCACGTAGCAGAACTCCTCGCCACGATGACCGCCGACCGGATCGACGACGCCGCTGCCGTCGATGGTCGCAAAGAAGATGGACATCTCGGACGTGGCATCCCGGTTCGTCACGCTCTGGAGGTGGATCGCTCCGTCCCGCATGTGGAGCGACGGGAGCTCGTCTCGGTGCCGTGACTCGAGCTTCGCCACCGGCGGTACGTCGATGAGGTGCGACGGCGGAACATCGAGAGCGGATGCGATCTTCTCGAGTGCGCCGATGGTCGGGGAGGTCTTCCCCCGCTCGATTTCGGAGATGTGAGTCGCACTCACACCAACCTTGCTCTCGATCTGCTTGAGGGTCAGGTTCTTCTCTTGCCGAATCCTACGGATTCGTCTCCCCAGTAGCTTTCCGATCGCTGTGGGCATGGTTCCCTCCTCCAGTCGACGAACGGGACTGACGCTACCGGTTGCAACGAGGATCTCTGGTGCGCTCGCGCATTCCCGAGTTCAAAACACGGCCGAAGCGGGAAAGCCCGCCGAGTCCGCGCCTACCGCCTTCCGTGGCATCTCCAGCGCCCGCGTCCAAAGGGCCCTTCGGATGCGACTAACTGACGGGAAGGTAAGCGATTCCGCGAATGCAGACAAGTCCCAAGCGCAACGATATCCCGTTGCGTAACGCGAACGGGACCGGGATTCGCAACCCCGACTTCCGCCCATTGCGCGCGCAACAATCGGCGGATCTTGGCCGATACGAACTCTAGGGGCCTCTCCCGGGGCGGAATCGACGCTTGGGGGCGTTGCCCCGAAACGATGGCACCCGTCTTGGAACGTTGACCGGGAGAGACCCGAATCGATACGCTCATCCATCGGCGTTTCCGAGCAGACGCCCTGGGACACCGCAGACGGCGAGAGAGAGACATGGAAACCGTGACCCCGACAGAGCGCCTCCAGGCGCAGAGGACCGACCGGACGCTCGCCCGGCCGTGGTTCGTCGCTCTGTCCGTCACGGCGTTCGTGACCGCGGTCGGCTCACTGGCCTCCCGGGAACCCAGCGGCATCGAACTCTTGCCCCTCGATCGCGACTGGAGCCGGGAGGCGATCGGCACGATCGCGTACCCGCCACAGGTCGACGATGAAACGCCGGTCTGGAACGCCTGGCTGCCGAGCCTCGCATTCGCGGACTACGGTCCGGCCGCCCCGATGGACGATGAGGAGACGGGGTTCGTCTTCCACTCCGTCTCGGTGACCGGCTACTCGAGCCGGATCGAAGAGACCGACTCTTCCCCCTTCATCACGGCGATCAACACGATCACCGCGCCGGGGGTGCTCGCCGTGAGCCGGGACATGCTCCGCACATTCACTCCGGGGGCGCCGTTCGACTTCGGGGACCGCGTCCTCATCTCGGGCGTCGGGGTCTACCAGATCGAAGACACGATGAACCCGCGCTGGACCCGTCGCGTCGACGTCTGGTTCCCGTCCACGGAAGAGGCCCTCGCCTGGGGACGCCGAGAGACCTACATGGCGATCGTCGACCCGAAGACTCCGATCTCGCCGTACGAGATCCCCCTGGCCCTGCTCGCTCAGGAGCCGATCGATCTCCGCCACCACTCGGGTTTGTCCACGCCCTGGAGAATTCTGCAGTAGCCTTCGTAGCGGGACTCGGAAACCTCTCCGGCCTCTACCGCCGCCCTCACCGCACATCCAGGTTCTTCCCGGTGCTTGCAGTCGTTGAACTGGCATCCGCCGTGGAGCCGCGCCAACTCCGGGACACAGAGATCGAGATTCTCGCCCGTGAGCCCGAACGGCTGGATCGATCGGACTCCCGGCGAATCGAGGAGCGCACCTCCTCCGGGGATCGGTACCCACTCGACACGGGTCGTCGTGTGGACGCCCTTCCCGGTCGCGTCACTGACGGGCTGCGTGGGCAGTTCGAGGCCGGGAAAGATGGCGTTGAGGAGCGAACTCTTCCCCACGCCAGAGGGTCCGGCGAGGAGGGACACCCGGTTCTGGAGGAGCTCCCGGACTTCGGCGAGCCCCGTCCCCTCCTTCGCACTCGTCCGGATGAGCGGATAGCCGGTCCGGGCGTAGACCTCTTCCGGCGACGGATCGTACGCCTCCGCGACGTCGTCCTTGTTGAGCAGGATCGCGCAAGGGATGTCGGAGATCTCCCCGAGGACGAGGAACCGGTCCAGGCCCCGAAAGTTGAGGGCCGGCTGGGCGAGGCTCACGACGACGACGAACCAGTCGAGGTTCGCCGCCATGACGTGTTCGATGTCGCGCTTCGTGCTCCCAGGGTCGACCCGGGAGATCACGTTCCGGCGCGGCAACACCTCTTCGATGGCGTAGCGGCCCCGCTCGCGGCTCACCTTCACCCGGTCCCCAACCGCAACCACGTGAGTCGTCCGGCGGGGACCGACGCTGAGGCTCCCGCGGAGGAAGGCAGGATGATTCCGCCCCTCGATCTCGACCCAAACCTTGCGCGGGCGGACGCGAACGACGATACCTTCTGAGGATGCAGTCTTCGGATCGGACATCGGACGAACCCGGCTCAGAGGCCTGGATGCCGGACGACGAACCGTCGTTCGACGACCTCTCGGGCCAGCCGGACTCCCAGGCGCGCTGGGTGAGGCACGGGACTCATTTGGTCCCCGACACCGTGGGGGAAGAGCGACTCGATCGGTACCTCTCCTCTCGTTTCAACTACCGGACGCGTACCCAGTGGGTCGCGATCATCAAGTCCGGACGTGTCCAGGTCAACGGGGCGGTCGTGCGGCCGAGCCAGATGCTGAGGCCCGGTGTCCGGATCGACTACGAACCGGAACCGATCGCCGAGCCCTCGGTCTCGTTCGAGATCGGCCTGCTGCACGAGGATGACTCGCTCCTCGCGGTCGACAAGCCGGGTGACCTCCCCGTCCACCCCTCGGGCCGGTACTTCCGGAACACGCTCCTCTCGCATCTGCTCGAGGAGCGGGGTCAGACACTCGACCGACCTGGTCTCCGGGTCGTCCACCGTCTCGACCGCGAAACCAGCGGTGCGATCGTCTTCGGGAAGACGCGGGAGGTGGCGGGAGCGCTGGGCCAGCAGTTCGAAAACCGGACCGCAAAGAAACAGTATCTCCTCGTCGTCCACGGATCACCGCAGGAGGACGCATTCGAGGTCGATGGAGCCCTCGGGCCGCGCAAGGCGTCCCGGATCCGAAAGGCTGTCGGAGTCGTCCCGCCGAACGAAGGGAAACCGGCCCGGACGGAGTTCGAGGTTCTCGCGCGCGGCGAGAGCCACGCCCTGCTCCTGGCCCGACCGCTGACCGGGCGACTCCACCAGATCCGGGTCCACGTCCAGCACGCCGGACATCCGATCGTCGGGGACAAGATGTACGGGCTCGACGAAGGGATCTTCCTCCGCTTCATCTCGGGCGAGGAGCTGGGGCCGGACGACAGAGAACGCCTCGTCCATCCTCGTCAGGCCCTTCATGCATTCCGGCTCTCGCTCACCCACCCGGAGACGGAGGCCGCGCTGAACCTCCACGCCCCGCTCCCGAACGACCTCGCAGCGCTGTGCCGGCGGCTCGGGATCACCGTGCCGGGTGAACTCCTCGGGTCGTGAGAGCCCGCCGACTCCGCCGGTTGGGCGGCGAACCGCCGCCCGCATGCCGGCTGATGACGACGTCAGCTGATCGCCGTCCTCGAACGGATCGCTGACTACGCCGGCTGGTCGCCTTCCTCGAACGGGTCGCTGACTACGCCGGCTGGTCGCCTTCCTCCTCGGCCTCCTCGGCGGCCTTGCCGTGTCCCTTGGGATGAGTGGTCTCCTCCACCTCGGCGCCGTCCTTGCCGAACTCCTTCATCCGCTCGGCGAAGTCGAAGAGCTTGTCCTCGACCCTCCGGTAGAGGGTGCCTTCGGGGAACTCGCCGTCCTCGCCGCGCTTGCCGACTGGGACGTCCATGAGGATCCGGGCGGCTTCCTCGACCCGCCAGACCGGCCAGACCGTGAACTGCCCGTTCGCGCAGGCCTCGACGACGTCTTCCCGCAGCATGAGGTCCGGGATGTTCGCCGCGGGCAGGATCGCGCCCTGCGTTCCGGTCAGACCGCGTTCCTTGCAGAGGTCGTAGAACCCTTCGACCTTCTCGTTCGCGCCGCCGATCGCCTGCACGTTTCCGTACTGGTCCGCGGATCCGGTGATCGCGATGTCCTGGCGGATCGGGACCTCCGCGAGCGAGGAGAGAACCGCGCAGATCTCGGCCACCGAAGCGCTGTCGCCATCGACCTCCCCGTACGACTGCTCGAACGCGATCGAGGCGAACATCGAGACGGGTTGGTCCTGCCCGAAGTGGGCACGGAAGAATCCGTCGAGGATGAGCATCGCTTTGTTGAAACTCCGCCCCGAGAGCTCGGCCTCCCGTTCGATGTTCACGATCCCACTGCTGCCGAGCGCGGTCTGCGCCGTGATGCGCGCGGGCTTGCCGAACCGGTGGTCTCCGAGGTCGTAGACGGAGAGGCCGTTGACCTGACCGATCACGGCGCCTCGCGTGTCGACGTGGATCAGCCCTTCCATGATCGCTTCCTGGAGCTTCTCCTCCGGGAGAGCGACGCGCACCTCCTTCTGGCGGATCGCCTCGCCCACGTGCTCCGCGCGGACGAGATCGGAACCGGCCTTCCGTGCCCAGTAGGTCGACTCGCGCAGGATGTCCGCGATCTCGCTGAAGAGCGTGGAGAGCTTCTTCCCGTGTCCCGCGAGCCGCGCGCCGTACTCACAGACCCGCGCCACCCCGGTCTTGTCGAGGGTGAGGAGATGTTCGGCCTCGCACACGTTCCGGATGAAGGCCGCGTACCGGCCGATGTTCTCGTCGTTCCGCGGGATGACCGAGTCGAAGTCCGCCTTGACCTTGAAGACGGAGCGGAAGTCCGGGTCGTACGCGGAGAGCACCGAGTGGGAGTAGTTGTTCCCGATCACGATGACGCGGACGTCGACCTCGATCGGTTCGGGCTTGATCGCGCTCGACGAGACGAGGAAGAACGGATCGAAGCTCTGGATGTCGATGTGTCTGTTCTTGAGCGTGCGGATCAGCGCCTGCCAGACGCCCGCCTCGGCGAGCATGTCGTTGAGATGGAGAACGAGGTAGCCGCCGTTGGCTCGGAGCACCGAACCCGCTTTGATGTGGTGGAAGTCGCTCTTCCAGACCCCGGAGCGGTCGAGCGCCTTCTCGATCGTTCCGAAGAGGGCGCGGTAGTTGGGAGACGTCTCGACCACGACGGGAGGACGATCGACGCCGGTGTTGTCGACGAGCACATTGACGAGGTACGGGCGGAACCGGTCGTCCTCGTCGAGCGGCAGCTCCGGATGTTCGTCGTCCGACTCCTCCTCGAGGAAGACGCGCAGATGCGCGAGGATCTCTTCCTTCACCTCGCTCAGGAACTGCTCGACCTGCGGGTTGACGTAGTCGTCCCGGATGTCCTCCAGGGCTTCGCCCAGGATCGGACGGGCGAACTCCTTCTCGAGGTCACCGAGGGTGCTCTTCAGCCGACGTTGGATGGAGCGGGACTTCCGGAACGTCTCCTCGAGCCGGCCGCGCAGATGGGCGTACTTCTCCTGGAGCTTGGTCAGCTCCTCTTCGGCGAACTTCCCTTCGGCGGTGAGCGCCTGGAGCCGTTCGATCTGAACCGGCTCTCCGGCGATGAGGGGCGCGACCTCGGGACGGTTGATCGGGCCCATCTGGATCTGGACGAGCGCGAAGTTGTCCTTCTTGACCTCCGCCTCGAACGTCGTGATCGCGGTCTTCTCTTCCTCCTGGAACGACTCGATGACGGTCTTCCTCCGCTCCTTGTAGCCGTCGCTCTGGTAGAGCTGAGGCATGGAGCGCCGGAGGGAGTCGATCAGTTCGTGCATCTCCTTGGCGAGCTGACAGCCGCGGCCCGCGGGGAGGTAGATCGGACGCGGACGATCCGTGTCACGGAAGTTGTTGACGACGACGATGTCGCAGGGTGCACCGCGATCGGTCTCGGTCGTTTCGAGGACGTGCTTGACCGTGGTCGTGCGGCCGGAGCCGGACGGGCCGGTGACGAAGACGTTGTAGCCCTTGTTCCGGAGGGTGATGCCGAGTTCGAGCGCGGCGATGGCGCGATCCTGCCCGATGATGCCGTCCTTGCGGTCGAGTTCGTCGGCGCGCTCGAAGCCCAGGGAGTCCGGATCACAGCGCCACCTGAGAGCGTCCGGTGCGAGCGGCTCGACCGGATCCTCCTTCGGAGGCGGGACGGTCTCGGTGCGGACCTCGCCCTCGCTCGTCCCCGGCTCCGCCTTGTCCGCCTTGTCCGCCTTGTCTGCTCTGTCCGCCGGGCTGCCCTTGCTTTCGTCCTGGGTCATCGAAACGTCCTTCCTTCCTGTTGGCGGCCGCGACTTCTCGGAGAGGGACGTAGTCCTCGCCTCACGCGGTTCGACTCCTCTGCTGCGCTCGTCTTCCCGGCGATACGTGAGCGGTTCGATACCTGGTTCGTACGCGCCTCACGCGGCGAACCGGGGAACGACTCACGTCGCGATCGGGAACTCGCGGAGCGTCTCGTTGAGCGACGTCTTCTCGTCGGTGGACGGCTTGCGCGCCCCGATGACGAGAGCGGCGGGGACTCCGTACTCCCCGGCCGGAAACCGTTTCGGCATGGTACCTGGAATGACGACCGCGCGGGGCGGAACCGTCCCCTTGACGATCCGCGGCTCGGGCCCCGTCACGTCGACGATCGGTGTCGAACCGGTGAGGATGACACCGGCACCCAGCACCGCGCCCGCCCCGACGCGAACGCCTTCCGTGAGGACGACCCGGGAGCCGAGGAACGCGTGGTCCTCGACGATGACGGGCGCGGCCTGCATCGGCTCGAGCACCCCACCGATTCCGACGCCGCCCGAGACATGGACGTTCCGCCCGACCTGGGCGCAGCTTCCGACCGTCGCCCAAGTGTCGATCATCGTGCCGGAGCCGACCCACGCGCCCACGTTGACGTAGGACGGCATGCAGACGACGCCCTCTTCGAGGAAGGCGCCATACCGGATCGTGGCGGGAGGGACGACCCGAATCCCCGCGCCGGCCGGATCGGTCTTGAGCGGCACCTTGTCCCGGTAGTGGAACGGTCCGACGGAGAACGGCTCGGGAGGCACGGACGCGAACCGGAGCAGGATCGCCTCCTTGACCCAGACGTTGAGGGCCCAGTCGCCTTCCGGAGTCGGCTCCGCGACCCGGATCTCCCCGCGGTCGAGTGCGGCCCACGCCGCATCGACGGCCGCGCGGGTCTCGTCCGTCCCGCGGAGTCCGGGGTCGCGCCACGCGGCCTCGATCCGCGCCTTCAACGTCTGCCAATCACTCACGCTCTCGTCTCCTCAGAGTTCACGTTCCAGGATCCGGGCCGCCTCCTCGCACTGCTCGAGCGTGGGAACGAGCGCCATCCGGATCCAACCTCGCCCACTGGCCCCGAACCGGTCTCCCGGTATGAGCAGGATGCCGAGATCCTGGAGCCGTGCAAGACATTCGTCCACCGACTCCGTTCCCGGGGGCCGGAAGTAGAGAAAGAAGCCTGCGTCACTCGGCGCGACGTGCGCGCCGCGACCTTCGAGCGCGCGGCGGAGGAGGATCCGTTTCCTTCTATATAGATCGCGCATCTCGGCGGCGTGTTCGTCGTCGGCCCAGGCCAGAGTCGCCGCCGACTGGACGAAGTGAGGGGTCGCCACGCCCTGGCTCGGCCGGATCGTCCGGAGGGCATTGACGAGCCGCGCATCTCCGGCGAGAAAGCCGGAGCGGAACCCCGCCATCGCGCTTCGCTTGCTGAGGCTGTGAAACGCGACGACATTGCGGAGCCCCTGCTCCAGCACCGACGGGGACGGATCCGTTCCGAAGAGGTCGATGTACGCCTCGTCCGAGGCGAGCCAGAACCCGTGACGTCGGGCGAGTGCGGCCGCCTGGGCGAAGAAGCTCGGGGGTGCCGACGCACCAGTCGGGTTGTTCGGATAGTTGATCCAGAGCAGCGCCGTGCGTTCCAGTGTCTCGGCATCGAGGCTCTCGAGGTCGGGAAGGAACCCGCGTTCCTCGAGAAGCGGAAGCGTGCGTACCTCGCCGCCGGCCATCTCCGCTCCCGTCACGTACACCGGATAGGCCGGTTCGGGGACGAGAACGAGATCGCGATGGCCGGGTTCGACCACGACGGACGCGAGCGAGTAGATCGCTTCCTTCGATCCGAGCGTGGCGAGGAGGTCACGATCGGGATCGAGCGAGACACCGAAGCGACGGGCCACCCAACCCGCAATCGACCGGCGCAGCTCCGGAGTTCCGTTCGTCGGCGGATAGGACGTGCGGACGGGAATGGATTCGGCGGCCGCTTCGCGAATGAATGCAGGCGTCTCTTCCCGTGGCTCACCCACCGTAAAGTCGATGACGGTACGTCCCTCCGCCGCGAGTCGGGCGCGCACCTCCGCGATGGCGACGAACGCATAGGTCGGCTGTTCCAGCACCCGGCGCCGGATCGGCCCGGTGCGCGGCGCGTCGCTCATCCCGCCTGTCCCCCGGCGCCACCCGTGGGGCCATCACTCATCAGGAACTCGCCGACGGCACGCCGGAGCGCCTCCACCTCGCGGAGATCGAGGCGCTCGTCCGCACGATGACAGAGGAGCGGATCGCCGGCCCCCCAGTTCACCGCGGGCACACCGAACGCACCGAACCGTGCGACGTCGGTCCACCCTTGCTTCGCTTCGCGCGGGAGCCCGGTCGAGTCGAGCAGGTACCGAAAGAGCGGCGCGCTGAGGTCGACGAGTCCGGGGCCGGCATGGTCGACGATCTCGACGGAAACGCCGACTGCGTCCTCCGGCGATACGTTCGCTCCCTCCGGGGAGAGCGGACGCGGCGTGGGACAGAGACCACGCGCCCAGCGCTCCGCGTCCTCCGGCGTCCGGTCCGGCGCGTAGCGAACGTTGAGGTTCACTTCGAGCCTCCCCGGCGAGACGTTGCGTACGTCACCTCCGTGGATCGTGGTCACGACCACCGCTTCGCGAAAAACCACGTCGGCGATCTCCACGGGGCGCTCCGGCACGGCACGGACCCGCTCGAGCCACGGGAGCGCCGCCTCGAACGGATGGAGACCGGTCCAAGGGCGTGCGCTGTGACAGGCCCGACCGGTGAAGACGACGCGGCAGTGGAGCGTCCCTTTGCAGCCGAGTTCGAGCGCGCCCGAGGTCGGCTCGAGGAGGATGGCGAGGCCAGCCTGCCGGAGCCAGTCTTCGGACTCGAGAACCGGGCCGAGGCTGTTCCCTTCCGCCGGCCCCTCTTCCCCGGTGTAGAAGACGAACGCACGCTCGCAGAAACCGGCATCGGGATCGAGCTCTTCCGCGAGGTGGATCATCGTCGCGACGCCAGCCTTCATGTCCACGACGCCCCGGCCGTGGAGGACGTCGCCTTCGGTACGCGGTGGCCAGGCGTCGCCCAGGGGAACGGTGTCGAGGTGCCCCGCGAGCACGACGAGCGGACGGCCGGACGCGCCCGGTCTCTCCGGACCGAGGATGAGGGAGTCGCCGAGGCGTCTCAGCTTCTGGGATCCGGAGGAGAGTGGGCGGAGGCGGGACTCGAGTTCGTCCGCGATGCGCGCCTCCTGGCCCGTCACCGATTCGGTGGAAACGAGCCGAACGAGCGTCTCTCTGATGTTCGTCATGGTCCGCGTACTTTCCCGCCCGTCCCGGCGGAGGTGCAAGGGGATTCGGCGGAAGCGGGGCCGGGTGAGGCCGAGCCGACCGATGACCTGGAAGGGGACCGCCGAGGGCCGGGGCGGTATACTCAGGAGACGCGCGCTGCAAACCCGCGCCCCACTCGAACCACGGTCCCGACCCCGGGAGGCTCCATGACCACGCATCGCGGGAACTCCGAACGCTCGACTCCAGGCTGGATCCGATCCCCGTGGATCGGCGTCGGAGGGCTGGCGTCGCTCCTGGCGCTCGGGGTCGTTCTCTGGAACGCACCGAACGAAGCCTCTGAGTTCGGGAACGCCACCGTCCACTTCCATCAGGCGAACGCCGGTCATACGTCGACCTCGCCGGGCGACGGACTTCCGCCCAAGGCTCCGAACCCGTGCTTCTTCGCCGAACGCGCCTATCCCCTCGGCGAAATCCCGCTCGAACGGTGGCATGCCGGAGTTGCCCAGGCGAAGGCGATGAAGGACGAGGTCCAGCACCGCGGCGGCGCTACCTGGACCTTCCGCGGTCCGACGAACATAGGCGGCCGGATCACCGATCTGGCGCCGCATCCAACCGACCCAAACGTCATCTTCGCGGGGACGGCGGAGGGCGGCGTCGTGCGGACGACGAACGGCGGCGCCTCCTGGGATCCGATCTTCGACGACCAGCCGACCCTCACGATCGGCGCGATCGCACTCGACCCGAATCAGCCGACCACGGTCTACGCCGGAACGGGCGAAGTGAACCCCGGGGGCGGAGGCGTCGCCTACGGCGGGCTCGGCGTCTTCCGGTCCACGGACTCGGGCGACCACTGGGAGCCGATCGGTCTCGAAGAGACAGGCTCGATCGGCCGGATCGTGGTGGACCCAACGGACTCGAACCGGATCTTCGTCGCCGCGACGGGACGGCTCTGGTCGCGCAGCACCGAGCGGGGTGTCTACCGGAGCACGGACGGCGGCGCGAGCTGGGAGCGCGTCCTCTTCGTCGCGGATGACGCGGGCGCGGTGGATCTCATCCAACGTCCCGATCAGCCGAACGTACTCCTCGCCGCGATCTGGCAACGTCTCCGTCAGCCGGAGGTGTACGACTACGGCGGCCCGCTCTGCGCCGTCTATCGCTCGACCGACGGCGGCGACAGTTGGAGCGTCGTGGGCGGAGGGCTTCCCGCGCCCAACAACAACGACGGCCGGATCGGTCTCTCCCTCTGCGAGAGCAGTCCGAACGTAATGCACGCGGTCTACGCGGACCGCACCGGATTCTTCGACGGTCTCTACCGGAGCACCGACGGGGGCGTCTCCTGGACGCGCACCAGCGACGGAGCTCTGTCGAGCGTCTTCTCGAGCTACGGTTGGTGGTTCGGCAACGTGCGCACGCATCCGACCGACGCGCAGAGGATCTTCGTACTCGGACTGGACTTCTATCGGAGCACGAACGGCGGCGCGTCGTGGAGCAGCGTGGGCGGCTCGATGCACGTCGACCACCACGCACTCGAGTTCGGACCGGGCGCGACCACGATCTGGGCCGGAAACGACGGAGGCATCTACAAGTCGACGAACGGCGGATCCGTTTGGAGTTTCTCGGGGACGCAGCCGTTCACCCAGTTCTACCGGATCGCGCTCGACGCCAACAACCCGGACGCTCTCCTCGGAGGCGCACAGGACAACGGAACTCTGGGCAGCTGGAGCGGCCTGGGCGACGATTTCGTCTCCATCTTCGGCGGCGACGGCTTCGGACCACTCGTCCACCCGAGCTCGTCGCTCCGAATCTGGGCGCAGTACCAGTACGGAAACCTCAACTACTCCTCCAACGGAGGAGGCTCGTTCACCGGCGCGACGAACGGAATCAGCGGAAGTGACCGGCGGAACTGGAACTCGCCGATCGAACAGGACCCGATCGATCCGGATACGCGCTACTACGGCACGAACCGTCTCTATCACTCGAGCGGGAACACGAGCTGGGTCGCCGTGAGCCCGGACCTTACCGGAGGTCCGCACCTCGGAAACAGCGGCCAGGTGATGGGAACGCTCACCACGATCGGCGTCTCCCCGGTCGACTTCGATGTCATCTGGACCGGGAGCGACGACGGCTACGTCAACGTAACGACGAACGGCGGCACGAACTGGACGCGGGTCGACGGCTCGCTCGACGATCGCTGGATCACGTCGGTCCGTCCCGATCCGATCGATCGTGAGACCGCATACGTCACGCTCTCCGGATTCCGTTGGGACGAGCCTCTTCCGCGGCTCCACCGCACCACCGACCTCGGCGCGACTTGGACGTCCGTCTCGGGCAACCTGCCCGACGTTCCGCTGAACGACGTCTTCGTGGATCCGGCCGCCGGCTCGCATCTCATCGTCGCTTCCGACTTCGGGGTGTACGAATCCGTGGACGGTGGAGCGAGCTGGAACGTCCTCGGGGCCGGCCTTCCCAACATCGTAGTCACGGACCTTGCGTACGAAGCGCCCAGCCGTCGGCTCTTCGCCGCGACCTACGGACGGTCGTTCTTCGAGATCACGCTGCCCGAACCGGCGGATGCGCCGGAGATCGGCGACACGCGCGTCCCGACCGGCATTGCGGCACTCGGCCCGCGCCCCAACCCGAGCGCCGGCCCCACCACGATCGAGTGGAGCGCGGCATCAGCGGGAAGCGGCGAGCTGGAAGTCTACGCGGTGAGCGGGCGGCTCGTTCGGTCGATCCCCGTGCGTTGGGAGGCGAACACACGCGGGAACACGCAGTGGGACGGTAGGGACGTGCACGGGGAAGCCGTTCCCTCGGGCGTCTATCAGCTGCGCCTCCGCTCGAGGAACGGCGACGTCGCGAACAGCAGCGTCATCGTGAGACGCTAGCTCGAGCTGGAGGCATCCGGCTGCGCGGAAGCGGCCGCTTCCGACAGTGCGTGCGCGAACTCCGGGAGCCTCCAGAACGGCCGGACCTGGATGCGGCGGATCGCGAGTGGTGAGGTGCGCCAGTCGTCCTCGCCGTCCTCCCAGACGAAGCCGAGACGTGCCATCTTCTTCGCGATCTTGAGGACGAGAGGCGCAATGACACCGTGAGGATAGGCGACCGCGATCGGAACGACTCCGAGCGCGTCCTCGATGTCTCTCGCGGCTCCCTGGAGCTCCTTCTTGAGTTCGTCCCGGTCGAACTTGACGAGTGCGTGGTTGGCGCGCCCCTGCACGCCGACTCCGTGCCCCTCCGCGAGGAGGCGCTTCGCGTCGTCCCAGGTGAAGTGCTGACGGACTCGGTGACACCGCGTGTTCCACTCGTCCCACTTCCCGAGCCAGCGGGTCGGTAGGAAGAACGTCGCGGGCATCTTGCGTCGCGCGAGTTCGGGCAGGACGAACGCGAGCGTGTCCAGGTAGGCATCGTCGAAGGTGAGGACGACCGCTCCGGCCGGGACTGGATCGCCGGCGGTGATCCGGTCGGCCACGTCTTCGAGGGCAACGACCTTGGCATTTCGCTCCAGCCAGTCGAGCTGGGACCGGAGGGCCTCCCGCGTCACGGCGCCGGGAGCGTCGGGCCTGTCATCGACCGTACGGTAGACGAGCACCGGTACGCCCCGGACACATCGGTGGAGCGCCGGCTCGCCGGGCTCACGGGACGCACTCACGGTCCACGAGGGAGCGTGGACGTTCCTCATCTGGGCCCGGCGCCTGTCGACGAGTGCGCCGATTGCGGCCGCGGCCCGCTCTGCGCCACCGCCGAGCGAGATCGAGGCCGAGGCGGCCCGCATGGCGTCGAGTGTGGCAGGATCACCGAAGAGCTTCTCGAGAGTGGAGGCCATCGTTCGCGGTTCCAGATCATCCACGATCTCCGCGACACCGAGGCCCACAGCGCTCCGTGCCCGAGAGAGTCCGTCGTCGTACTTCGTCAGCATCGGAAGGAAGACCGCGGGCGTGCCCGAGGCGAGGATCTCCTGCGTCGTGTTGTACCCGGTGTGCGAGACGACGAGCCGGGCTTCCGAGATGAGGACGGGAAGATCGGGCTCGAACGCGACCCGATCGAACCGAGCGGGGATCTCTCCATCCAGCGGATTCTGGGGCCCTGCCACGAAGATCCAACGCATTTCGGCGAAGGGTGGGCCGAGTGTCAGGCGGGCCGACTCCACTCCGCGGATGACGCAGTTCCGAAACTTCTCGAAGTAGGAAGGGATCCCTCCGCCTCCCGTCGTCGCGAGGCAGAACGGCTCCCCACGTGCGAGACCGTACCGGCCGAGAACCACGTCGCGATGTCGCTGGTCCTCATCCTGGAGTCTCTGGTCGCCATCGCGCCTTCCGCAATCGCGCACGATCGGACCCGCATGCACCAGCTCGGCGTGATACCGATCGGCGGGCCGCGGCACGAACTCGGTCCGGTCGTGTGGGACGACGATCGACTGCACCCATTCCATCCAGGGATTCGACAGGATCGCACGAATCCGATCCGGGAAGACCTTCCGGAGTACGAGCACGACGGCAGGGGGCTCCCCCGCACCGAATGCATCGGCGGATGGTCTCGTCGAGGGAAGGAACGTGTCGAAGATCAGAACGTCGGCCTCGGCTTCGTCGACGACGCGTACGAGATCGGCCTCGGACTCCGGGTCCCCGACCCGCACGGGAAACTCGTTGGGCCGGAGAACGTGCGTGTCCGGACTCGCGAGGTGGAACGTGATGCGGAGGTCGTTCCGAGAGGAACGAAGTGCGCGGAGGATCGTCGCCTGTCGGCTCAGATGACCGAGGCCGCGGTGAACGCCGACGTGGCAGAGTACGGAGCCGGACCCGACTCCCGCCGCGGATGATGATGTGGCGTCCAGGAACAAACGGTGTGCCTCCCCTCTTCGATCGGGTAGAGCGAGCCGGGCGCCCGAGAAATACTCCATTCGAGCTTTCGTGTATCAGCGCTGCCGATTCCGGCCTCTCTGGATTGGAACCGAACTCCTGTTGCTGAAGGTGGTGCTCCGTCGCCTCCTGGGTCGAACCCGAGTGGTTCGGCCCGGGAGCGACGTCTCGCTTCTCGAGAGACGATTCGATGACTGTCCCTGCGTTCCAGCTCCCCGTGATCTCGTACCACCACGTCGACGACGCGGTGGACGGCATGTGGTCAGTTCCTCCGGCCCTCTTCCGGGAGCACCTGGCAGCGATCGCGGACACGGGCGGAGCCGCAGACCCGCGGGCTGCGTTGGAGTCGTTCCGGTCCGGCGGATCCGAACCCAACGGATCCGAGCCGATCGGCACGCTCATCACGTTCGACGACGCCTATCGATCCCTTCTCGACACGGCGATTCCGGAACTCGAAGCACGCGGCATGCGCTGCCTGATCTTCGCCATCACGGACTACGTCGGAGCCTGGGACTCCTGGAACGCGCGGAGCCACGTCCGGTCGGCGCACATGAGCTGGGAGGAGCTCGAAGAGCTCACCGAGCGTGGCCACCTCATCGGATCGCATACGCGTTCCCACCACGCGCTCGTCAAGTTCGATCGCGAGCGGATCAAGTCCGAGCTGCATGGGTCGGCCGAAGCCCTCGAGCTGCACCTCGGCCTTCCCGCTCGCGATCTCTCGCTCGCCTATCCCTACGGATCGTTCGATGACACGGTCATCGGCGTCGCGAAGAAGCGATATGCCTGTGGTTTCGCCTCGGGAAACAAGGGCGTGCGGGATTGGCGCGCGGAGCCTCATGCGATCCACCGGATCACGGCCGTGCCCGAGTGGTCGGCCGCCGAGATCGCCAGACGGATCGAACTGTGGACGTCGAGGTGACCGGTAGGGGTCAGGTGAGAATCAACGCGTCCTGGTCCGTGATCACGATCGTGTGCTCGAACTGAGCGCCGACGCTCCCGTCCCCGGTGCGGAGAGTCCAACCGTCCTCGTCCTCGATCACGCGATCACTGCCGAGCGTGAAGAACGGCTCGATCGTGATGACGAGCCCCTCGTGAAGGCGGGTTCGGTCCTTGGGGTCGTAGTGATTGGGAACGACCGGATCCTCGTGAATGTGGCGTCCGACACCGTGACCGGAGAGATCGCGCACGACCCGAAGCCCCGCGCGTCGCGCACGTCGTTCGATGACCCGCCCGATCTCGGAGAGCCGAACTCCGGGACGAGCGACTGCGATCGCATCGCTCAGCGCCGCACGCGTCTCCGCGAGCAGACGTTCCGTCCGAGTCCCGACCGTTCCCACGGCCGTGCTCGCGCCCGTGTCCGCCCAGAACCCACCCAGCTCCGCCGACACGTCCACGTTGACGACGTCACCGGAGCGCAGGACCTGATCCGCGCTCGGGATTCCGTGGGCGAGCGCGTCGTTGACGCTGACGCAGGTGCTCCCGGGGAATCCGTAGGCGAGCCGCGGTGCGGACCGGCAACCGCGCGCGGCCAGCATCGACTCGCCGATCCGGTCGAGCTCCAGCGTGGAGATCCCGGGCCGCACGGCCGCGAGCATCGCGTCCCGGGCGGCAGCGACCGCACTCCCCACACGGATCATCGCGTCCAGTTCGTACTCGGTTTCGATCGACATCGGCGCTCTACGCTCCCTCTCCCGAAAATCGTTCGGACAGTTGCCCCGGCTGCTCCAGGATGATGTCGGCCCCGGCCTCTTCGAGTTCGTCTCTCGAGCCGTAGCCCCAGAGGACTCCGGCCGTCCGGACGCCGTTCGCAACCCCACCGCGGACATCGTGTCCCCGGTCACCGATCATCCACGCGTCCGTGGCGCGTATCGACTCGAACTCGAGCACGTGGGCGACGAGGTCCCGCTTGTCCGTGTTCGTTCCATCGAGTTCCGAACCGTGAATCCCCTCGAAGAAGTCCTCGACTCCGAAGTGGGCGACGATCCTGCGTGCGAACACGTGCGGCTTCGAGGTGACGACCCAGAGCGTGTATCCACGTTCCGACAGCGTTCCCAGTTCCCCGGGGATCGCGGGGTAGAGTTCGTTCTCGTACATGCCAATCCGCGCGAACCGGTCGCGGTAGTGTTTCACCGCCTCCGCGATCGGTTTCGGCTCGTCCGTCCCGAGAAGGGTACGGAAGGTGTCCTGGAGCGGCGGCCCGATGAACCGACGGAGGTCCGTGCCGACCGGCAGTGCCCGCGCCATCTCGAACATCGCGTGCTCGATGCAGCGGCTGATGCCGACCGCCGGATCGGTCAGGGTTCCGTCCAGGTCGAAGAAGAGATGCATGTGCCTCCAGATCGGCGCGATCGTTCGGGTCGGTCGGGGTCGGCCGGGTTCGGGCAGGTCGGCCGAATCGCCCGAGACCGGCCGTTCGCGCCTGAGTTCGCGTTACTTCGCGGGCCCGGATGCGTCTCTCTGATCGTGACCGTGGAATCGGGCCGACCCTACACGCCCACGGCGGGGCGACCAAGCGGGGAATCGGCCGGAGAGCGCGCAGAAGGAGTCGAAATGACCCGTCTCGATGAAGCAGGCCTCTCGGAGTCCGGACCGCGCCCCGTGAGGGACGCAGCCAACCAGCGGTATCGCCTCCCGCTATGGCGCCATCTCGGCCTCGTCGGACTCGTGGGGCTCGCGGGCCTCACCGGCGTCGTGATCGGTGGCGGCGCCGGTTGTTCGGGAAGCCGCCCGGAGGTCGACGCCTCTTCGGGAGAGGCGGTGGCTCGATCAGGGCAGGCGAGTCGCGTTGCAGATTCAGGCGGCGCTCGTCAGGCCACGGATGCGGAACAGGCACGGGCACAGGCCCATATCGGGCCGCTCAAGAAGGCTCTGATGGGCGGGTTGTCGGGCGCGATGACGGAAGGCGGCCCCACGCAGGCGATCGAAGTCTGCCGGACCCTGGCCCCACAGGTAGCGGCCGAACTGTCACAGGATGGTGTCGAAATCGGACGGACCAGCCACAAGCTGCGCAATCCGGAGAACGCGCCGAGGGACTGGGTCGAGCCGATCCTCGATCAGTACCTTTCGTCGCAGGGCGAGTCGCATCCTCAGTGGGTCGAGCTGTCGTCCGACCGGGTCGGCTACGTCGAGCCGATCGGGACGATGGGGCTCTGTCTCCAGTGCCACGGTGGAGAGATCGCACCGGAAGTCCGGGAGGCGATTGCGCAGAACTACCCCGGGGACCAGGCCGTGGGATTCGCGGCAGGCGATCTCCGGGGCGTCTTCTGGCTCGAGATGCCCCGGCTGGCGAACGAATAGTCCGACGGACGGGCGGAACCTGTCGGCAGAGCGGCCGTCCGGAGCAACGGATCGCTGAACGTCCGCGAGTCCCTTACCTCACGAGCACGACGCGGAGCGGCGTCACGCTTTCGTCGGACGCGCGGAAGAAGAAGACTCCCGCGGGGACGTCTCCACCCCGTTCGTCTCTGCCGTCCCACTCGAAGACCTGGGACACGTCACCGTCCCATCGTCCGGAGAGCGTGCGCACGAGCCTACCTTGCGCGTCGTGAATGGCGACGGAAGGCGCCGTCCCGTTGGCCAACTGCGCACCATCCGCACCGCCGTTCTCCGCACCGCTGTTCTCCGCGCCGCCGTTCCCCCCACGACCGACCTGGCTGGGCTCCAACCGCAGATCGACGCGCACACGTCCGCCGAACGGATTCGGCTGCGCCGTCCATCGGGACTCGAACGTCGCGGCCGGGGACGGATCCACGGCAGCGGGGTCGAGGCCTCGGGCGACGAAGAGCCCGGTCCCCCACTCGATCTGGTTGTTGTCCGGCGGAGTCAGGGTCGCGGCGAAGGCAACGTCACCGCGATCGTTGATGGCCGGATTCCCGCCGAAGACGGGTGAGCTGTCGTTCTGATCGACGCGTGCGTCTCCGAGATCGGTCGGCAGGATGTCGTGTTCGGTGACGACGCGCTTCAGCGTCGTCCCGTCGCCCGCGAAGATGACGCGCAGCCCCGCACCGTCGAAGGCGCGAAAGGCACAGAGCCCGTCGTCGTTGACCGAAGGGTAGAAGAAGTCGATCGAGTTGATGTCCGGATCCGCCACGGTGGCGATGGTCCGAAGGGTGACGCCGTCCGAAACGTAGATCCCGTCACCCACCGACGTTCGGCCGACGAACGCAACCCATCCACTGTTGGAGAGACTCACTCCGTTGCCGAACCGAGTGAAGATCGACCCGGGATCTGAGTTCTGGTCGACCGCGATGGTGGTGAATCCTCCACCCGGTTCGTAACGACGGATCTCGTCGGGCCGGGACTCGTCGATGCCGCCCAGCCGCACCTTGCCGGCCAGCTGTCCGGCGTCGTTGAACTCCCCGAGGAAGAGGTATCCGACCCCATCCACCCCTTCCCGGGCGTAGACGGTCTGCGTCCCGGCATCGTCCACGACGAACGCCTGCGCGGATCCGAGGTCGACGCGGCACCCGACCTGCCCCGACGCGTTGATCTGCGGGTCGCCGAAGTTCTGGATGCCGAGGCTTCCGCCGACCGGAACCCGCAGCGTGGAGTTTCCGGTCACGGGGTCGTAGACGTAGACCCCCTCGGACTCGAAGTCCCAGGTCCGCTCGAACGACACTTCGCCGGCCGAGTTGATACCGGGATCACCCACGAACCGGTCGGTTGGCGCGTCGTAGACGACACCACCGACACCGTCCCTGCCGTAGAAGAGACCTCCGTTGCCGGTGTTTCCGACCACGAGGAGACGCACCGTGACCGTGCCGTCCGGCGCGATCGCGGGCGTGCCGCTGTTGAAACTGCTTCCGGACGGGAGGTTGAAGCCATCCCCGAAGTTGCTCCGGGCCTCCAGCTGGTATGTCGTGTAGTCCGGCACGGTCCCCTCTGCCGGGGTCGTGAGCACGGAGAACCCGCACGCGAGCAGCGCGGCAAGAGAAGCAGCTGCCCGTCCCACGCGGGCCTGCGTCGCCCTGGAGTCTGCCCCCTTGGAGCCAGCTCCCACGGAGTCCGTTCCCCTGGAGTCCGCCCCCACCTCCGTCCACCGATCGCGCATCTCGAGACCCCCAATGTTGTCGATCCATTCAGGCTGCCCAAAGAGGATACGGGTTTCGGGGTCCGTCGATCCACTGCGGGCGGGAGCCGACATCCCGTTGGCGGCGGCCGGAGCCGGGCTCGGGCCGCGAGCGGTTTCGCGGCAGTCCGCTACCCCGGGGAGGCCTTGCATGGCCCGCTGTCTGCCCGCATAGTCGCGGCCATGCAGACTCGCGGCCCATTCTACAAGCAGCTCTGGTTCCAGACCCTGGTCTCGATCGTGGTCGGAGCCGGGGTCGGCTTCGCCACGAACGGAGAATCCGCCGAGTGGTTCGGCTGGATGGGTACGATCTTCGTCCGGCTCCTCAAGATGGTGATCGTGCCGCTCATCCTCACGAGCATCGTCACCGGAGTCGCCTCCGTGGGGACGGGCAAGACGCTCGGCCGCCTCGGGGCGAAGACGCTGACGTACTACATGGCCACCAGTCTCGCGGCCATCCTCACGGGACTCGTTCTCGTCAACGCGCTCCGGCCGGGCGTCGGAGCCGATCTGGTGGACACGAAGGGAGCAGACCTTCCCGAACTCACGACCGTCGGCGGCGTGTCCGACATCTTCTACCGGATGATCCCGACGAACCCGATCTCCGCGATGGCGTCGGGAGACATGCTCGCGATCATCTTCTTCGCGATCCTCCTCGGAGTCGGCATCGCGCATCTCCCCTCCGGCAAGGACCGCACGCTCCGCGACCTCTTCGAGCAAGGCTTCGAGCTCATGATGCTCCTCACGAGCGGCATCATCCGACTTCTCCCGCTCGGTGTGCTCGGCCTCATCAGCACCGCGGTCGCGAAGTCGGGAGCCGGCACCCTCCAGGCCGTAGGCCTCTACGCCGTCACCATCGTGGCCGGGCTCGCAGTGCACATGCTCGTGACGCTGCCACTCTTCCTGTTCCTGCTCGGCCGGATGAGCCCGCTCCGGCACTACCGGAACATGGCGGAAGCCATGATCACCGCGTTCTCGACGTCGAGTTCGTCGGCGACCCTTCCCGTCACCATCCGCTCGGTACGCGAGCGCGTCGGCGCGAGCAACCAGGTGACGAGCTTCGTCCTTCCAATGGGCGCGACGATCAACATGGACGGGACAGCGCTCTACGAGTGCGTCGGCGCGATCTTCATCGCGCAGGTTCTGGGGGTCGATCTGTCGTTCGCCCAGCAGGCCACGGTCGTCGTCACGGCGCTCCTGGCCTCGATCGGCGCCGCCGGTATCCCCTCGGCCGGACTCGTCATGATCTTCCTCGTCACGGAGGCCGTCGGGCTGAAGGGACCGGAGGTCGCGACGATCGTCGGGATCATGCTCGCGGTGGACCGTCCGCTCGACATGCTCCGAACCATGGTCAACATCACGAGCGACTCGGTCGGCGCGGCCATCATCGCGAAGAGCGAAGGCGAGTCGGAGGTGAACGCCGCATGACCCGGGCCGCCTCCGCCCCTTCCGCGCCTCCGGGGATCCCGACCCACGCCGCTTCCCCTACGAGCACCGTCGCCGTCCTCGCGGCCACCTTCCGCATCGCCGTCCTCGCGGTCGTCATCGGCACGCTGGGCACGACCGCCGCGAAGTTGGCGTGGCCGGCGCGGGCCGACGCGGCCGACCCGATCGTCTCCCCCAGGACGATCGTCGTGCGGCCGAATGGCAACGCATCGGGGCCGCTCTCCCCGGCCGACCTGAAAGCTCCGGCCGAAGAGCCCTGGGCCGGGGACCTCTGGCTTCCCGATCGACCCGCACCCGAATGGACGTGGCGTCTCGAAGAGGCGCTCCTCTGGGCCGCGCGTCGTTCCGATGGCGCGGAACCGGTGCGCGTGCTGCTCCTGGAAGGCCACCACTGGCTCGATCCGTCTCCCTACCTCGACCCGAGCTGTGGAAACTGCGAGGACCCGGGCACACTCGTTCCCGCATCGGTCGGCGTGGTCATGACGGGCAAAGCACTGAGGCTCGTCGGCTCTGAGCAGGGCGAGGCGATCGTCCATACCCGCGCGGGCTACGGCGTGCTCGTGGAGGACTGTACGGACTGCGAGATCTCGAATCTCGTCTTCACGGACGGAGTCCGCGATACATCGGGATCGGCTACGGATGCAGCGTTGGTAGTGCGGCGTTCGTCCGTCCGGATCGAAGGCAACACGATCCGCGACAACATCGGAAGTCCCGAAGTCATCGAGGAGAAGATCGTCGGCATCATCGGAATCGCCGGACGCGAAGGCGCCAGGATGCGGATCGACGGAAACAGGATCCTACGCAACTCCTGGGACGGGATCGCGCTCTACAGAGGCGCCGAAGCCGAGATCGTGGACAACGAGATCGACGGGATCGACCTCGCCCTCGGACGCACCGCCGGTGGCGGACGCGGCGTGGGTATCGGTCTCACCTGGAACGCGAAGGCGACCGTGCGCGGGAACCGGGTCGCTCGCTACTGGAAGGGGATCGGCGTCTTCGTCGACGCACAGGCCACGGTCGAGGACAACGTGGTCGAACGGATCGCGACGTGGGGGCTGTCGCTCTGGGACGCCGGCAAGGGTCGCCCGAGCGCGCGCTTCCTCCACAACGTGGTCGACTCCACCGGAGCCTGCGGCTGTTCGATCGTGAGGGAGTCCGCGGAACTCCCCGCGCCGGGCGAACTCCGCGGGAACGTCTTCTCCCGGACGGGCCAGAACCCGAAGTACGACGACGGTGAGCCCTACTGCTACCAGGCCGCGATCGCTCTCCACGCGGCCCCCGAGTCGTTCGGAATCGGAGGCAATCTCCTCCTGGACAACCGGGAGCCGGGGGGACGTCCGGGGAGCGGTGACGCGGACCCCGCGGCGGTGGGGCTGACCCTCGCGAACCTCGCAGCCCGCCTCGCGGTCTACCCGGCCGCAGCGCAAAGCGACTTCTTCACCCGGCACGGGATGTCTCCCTCCGGAGATTGGAACTGGGGTAGGGAAGGAAAGACGCGATGAGCGTGAGGCTCGGACTCGATCGGATTCGGGACGAGGGGTTTCGTCTCCCCGGTGCGGGCAGGATCGGACTCGTCGCGAACGCGGCGAGCGTGGGACGCGACTTTCTCTCCGCTCCGGAGGTCCTGCTCGGCCTCTCCGGCGTGAGGCTCGATCGGATCTTCTCCCCGCAGCACGGCTATGGCGGTGAGAAGCAGGACAACATGATCGAGTCGGGCCACGGGACTCATTCCGTCACTGGGCTGCCGATCTTCAGCCTCTACGGCGAAGTGCGGGAGCCGACCGACGAGATGCTGGACGGGCTCGACGCCGTGGTCTTCGACGTCCCGGACGTCGGGACCCGCGTATACACGTTCTTCATCACGATGCTGCACGTCATGCGTGCCGCCGGGCGCCGCGGCTTGCCTGTTTACATTCTCGATCGGCCGAACCCGATCGGGCCACGTATCGACGGACCGATCCTGTCGCCCGAGTTCCGTTCCTTCGTCGGGCTCGCACCGGTTCCACTCCAGCACGGACTGACGGCCGGCGAGTACGCTTCGTTCGGTCGCGCCGCACTCGGCCTCGACGTCGATCTCCAGGTCGTGACCATGAACGGATGGCGGCGGAACCTGCCCTATGAACTCACCGGTGTCCCTTGGGTCTTTCCCTCGCCGAACATGCCGACGTTGGAGACGGCGGTCGTCTATCCAGGGGGCGTCATGCTCGAGGGCGTGAACCTCTCCGAAGGGCGGGGCACGACGCGGCCGTTCGAACTCTTCGGCGCACCCTGGATCGAACCGCGGGGAGTCGTCAGCGAAATCGTGGCGGCGAGACGTGCAACCGGCGGAAACGCGCTGGAAGGCGCCCTGCTCCGGCAGGTGTCCTACGAGCCGACGTTCCACAAGTTCCGGGGCGAGACCGTGCACGGATTCCAGATGCACGTGCTCGACCGGAAGCCGTTCCGGCCCGTGCTCGCCTACATCGAGGTCTTCCGCGCGATCCGTGCCCATCACGGACGCCTCTTCGATTGGCGGAAGCCGCCCTACGAATACGAGACGGAGAAGCTGCCGATCGATCTCATCACCGGGAACGCACGAACGCGACAGGCGATCGAGGACGACATCCCCGCCGTCGAACTCGCGCGGGAGTGGATGTCCGAGCTCGATCAGTATCGCGACGCCATCCGGCCCCACCTCCTCTACTCCGGAGGGCTCGTCTAGATGTCCGCGTCGTCGGAAGGAGCGCCGGAGAGGACGGCCGAACCGCCGGCCAAACCGCTCGACGGAACCGACGTCATGATCCTGGCCGCGGGCCTCGGCACACGGATGCGGCCCCTGACCGATCACACGCCGAAACCACTTCTGCCCGTCCTCGGGCGTCCGCTTCTCGTCTGGAACCTCCGGGCCCTGGCAGCTCTCGGCGCGCGGCGGGTCGTCATCAACACGTACCATCTCGCGGCGGAGATGGAGGCCTACGTCGACTCGGAGCTCGCACGCGAGTTCGCCGATCCGGAGGCGCCACCCAAGCCCGAGGTCCGGCTCGTTCGGGAGCTCGTCCTCCTCGGAACAGGCGGAGGCCTCGGCAACGCGTCGCCTCTCCTCCAGAGCGATCCCGTCCTCGTGTGGAACGTGGACCTGATCTACCTCCCGGACATCTCGGCGGCGCTCGCGCTCCATGAGCAGGAGCGCGCACTCGCGACGCTCTTCCTCACCCGGTCTCCACTCCACGCGAAGATCGCGCTCTCCGGCTCGAAGATCCTCTCCGTTGCGCCGGATGCGGATCCGTCCAACACGACGCTGTGGGCGTACACCGGTGTGATGCTCCTCTCCCAGGAAGCACTCGCGCAGCTCCCAGTCGGTCAGTTCGACGAACTCCCGCCTCGCCTCCGGAGCTGGGCCTCCGCGGGCCGGCTCCACGGACACATGGAGCGCGCGCCGTTTCTGGAGGTCGGAACGCTCGAGAGCTACCTGCGCGTCCACCGGACCTTGGCGGAGTCTCCGGAACTCCTCCCCGGCACGCCGCCCGCGCACGTCACCCCCGCGCTGGGTGGGTACGGATACGTCGACGCACGCGCAACGGTCGAAGGTGGCGTCACGATCGAAGAAAGTCTGGTCCTCCCCGGAGCGACGGTACGGTCGGGAAGCCGCATCCAGAGAGCGATCATCGGCGCCGGGACGGAAGTGAAGGGCGACGTCTTCGGAGCATGTCTCGCAGGCGGCGAGGCCCGTTCGTTCCCCATTCTCGATCGACAGACCGAGGCAAGGTTCGCGTCGTTCCTCGCGCGTCACGCACCGGTCTGGCCGCGCGAAGTACGCCGTGTCTGGAAGCAGCTCCTGCCGCTCCACGGTGACGGATCGGGACGCCGTCTCGTGCGCGTCACGGCGGGCGCGGACAGTCACATCCTCGTCGCACCGGCTCCGGCGGCCGACCCGGCGGCGACGTCAACGTCGAAGTCGGCGTCGTCCTCCGCGCCGACTTCGGGAACGACGTCGGCGTCAGCGCCGAATCTGGGCGGCGCGATGCGCGATGCGCCCGGTCGCGCACTCCCGATCTATCCGCGCCGTATCGGACCTGACGTCCCCGATGAGCCGACGACGTTCGCGTACGTCGCGAAGGTCCTCTCCCGGCGAGGCGTCCGGGCCCCTGATCTCCGCGTGCACGAACCGGAGTCCGGCCTCCTGCTCGTCGAGGACCTGGGTGACCAGACGCTCTTCGACTGCATCGCGCACGCGGAGCCGGAGCGGATTCGCGACCTCTACCAGCAAGCGATGCGACTCCTCGTGCAGATGCAGCTGCCCGAAGGCGAGCCGTTCGATCCCGACCGCGTGCAGTCGCCAACGTACACCGCGGAGTTCGCGCTCGTCTTCGAGTGTGGTTACTTCCAGCGCGAGTTCGTGGAGGGACATCGAGGCGGTCCCAAGGCGGATGCAGCCCTGGAAGCAGAGTATCGGTCGATCGCGACCCAGGCCGCGGAAGGCGCGGACCTCGTCCTGATCCACCGGGACTTCCAGTCGCGAAACCTGATGGTGCTGCCGAGCGGACTCGCGGTGATCGACTTCCAGGGAGCGCGCCTCGGCCCCCCGTTCTACGACATCGTCTCGCTCGTGTACGACCCGTACGTGGACCTGGACGCCGGCCTGCGCGAGGAGCTGATCCGCACCTTCGCGGAGCGAACCGGACACGCGAATCGAGCACAGGAGCTCGTGCCGCCCACTGCGCTGGCGCGGCTCCTCCAGGCCCTCGGCGCATACGGCTATCTCGGCGGACGACTCGGCAAGCCCGGTTTCCTCGAGCACGCTCCGCGGGCACTGGCTCACGTCGCGACACTGGCCGAGCGTGACTTCCCACACCTCGCCCGCCTCGCCCGCGACCTGAATTCCTGAGGCCCGCTCCGACGTCTCGCCACGCTAGACGCCTCCATGCCATCTACTTACGCCCGTCCGCGCGCGGTCCCGAAAAAAGTCGCAATCAGATGACCGGAGATGTGACTCCAGGGCCGGGGATGGGTCTGGAAAGGCGGTGGGTAGAGAGCCCCACCGATCCGGAACGAGAGTAGAGACGTCCGGCTACGAGTTCGCTCCCGTAGCCGGACAACTCAACCAGCGGATCCCAAAGGAAGGTTTGCGGTCCCGTCGTCTTCGGCGGTGATGGTGTTGCGGCCACCAGAACGGCCGATACGCGGGACCGTTCTTTTGCACCCGAGTTATCGCGTCTCAGAGCAGAAATGCGGCTTCTGCGACGGGATGCGACTCGGGTGCATTTTTGTGGCATCGACCCGGCGCTAGTTCACCGTGTCGATGAGGATGTCGTGGGCCTGCCCATCGCCCACCGTGACCGGATTCCCGGCCGCCGAACCCGAGAGGTCGCCGGGACTGGCGGGTCCAGCGGTCCCGCTCTGGGAAATGCGGGCGACGATGTCGAGTTCGCCGGATAGCCCCTCGTCCGAGAACATCACGTTCTGGTTGGTCAGTTTGTAGTGGAGAGGAAACTGCGGGCTCCCGATCCGCGTGGCCGCGACGGGGCCGCCACCGGGTCGTCTCGCGAAGACGAACAGCGCCGCGTTCGGACCGATCTTCTCCAATAGTTCAGGAGCGATCTGGACTTCGCCTTCGATGGACACGGCATCCGTGGGCGCCATTTCACCACCGCCACCTCCAGAGGGAGCGGGAGATCCGGACTGCCCTGCGAGGGGCCGCGGAGGCGGGGGGGGCGGCTGGTTCTTGTCGATCCGCTCCGTATTCTGGCTGCACCCGACACCCACCGCAAACAGCGCGAGCACGAGCATCCACCGCATGGGGCGGCCGAAAGCCGGGACACCCGTAGACACAGCCGGTATCGTCATCTTCACCTAGCAACCTCCTCCTCTCGGAACCCGCGAGGATAGAACACCAAGGCGTCGGAATCGATGGTCTATCGCTTCGAGATCTCCATCGTATCCTTCGCCCATGACACGTGAGGCAGACACAGACTGGACCCGACTGAGGCTCGGCTACCGCTCGAATGCCGAGGCCCGCACCGTCCTGGACGAACTCGTCCGAAGGAACGGGGTCCGTCTCCACGTGGGAGAATCGGTCGAGACCGCCCGATCGAGGCCTGCCGTTGGCGACTCGGTGGACCCGTCGCCGGGCCGGCGGGCTCACCCACGCCCCGACGCCCCGTCGACCGAGGAGCGCCCTGGTCCACCGACGCCCCTTCCACCGACTCGCAATCCGGTCCGCACCTCTTCCTTCTCTCCCTCATCCACCCGATGGAGTGGATCGGCAGGGAGATACACCTCGCGCTGCTTCGGGACCTGCTGGACGGTGAGATCGACGTCCCGGCGGGGACGGTGGTGACGTCACTCCTCGATGCCAATCCGGACGGAACGGCACGTGTCGAAGCAGCCCTCCGGTCCGGGCAGGCGGCCTGGACCCGAGGCAATGCCCGGGGCGTGGATCTCAACCGGAACTTCCCGCGAGCGTTCCGGACCCGTCCGCGGTGGATCGACTTCTGGCCAATGTGGCGCCCCGGCCCCGGCCCTGCCTCCGAACCGGAAACGCGGGCCGTGCTGAAGGCGGCGGGCGAACATCCGACCCTGGTCCTCTCCCTCCACTCCTTCGGCCGCTGGATCTTCTACCCCCCGGCTCATGCGCGGACGATCGACGAGGTGGCGGAGTCACACCAACGGATCGCCTCCCGCGCGTTGGCCGAAGCATCCGCCGACGGATACCGGCACCGAACCCTGGGACGATACGCGAGGTGGTTCCGTGCCTATGGGACGGAGATCGACGCGTTCCTCCCGAGCCACGCCTCCCCGAGAAGCCACGCCTTCCTCGTCGAACTCTCGTGGGGCGGATTCGGACGTTGGGGGCTCAGGCGGCTCCTCGACCCATTCTTCACGTTCAACCCGCCCGACCCGGCGAGCGAGTACACACGGGTCGGTCCGGCACTCAGGCGGATCATCGAGCTCGGGCTCCGAGACGCCGGCTAGCGGACCACGCCCGTGCCAGGCGGCGCACGGGATTCCTCGTGGCGCCGGCCAGGGTCGGAGGGTATCGTCTCCCGACACGTTTGTTCGGAAACGGCCGAAGGATCTCGGCCGCGATCGGGAGACCACACATGCCCGCTTGGCTTCGGGAATTCACCCCCGTCCTCATCCTTCTCGTCGTCGTCACACTCGTGTTCATGCGCCTGCCCTCGGTTCACGTCGGGCACAGCCGTGCCTATCTCCGCAGGCGGATCACGAACTGGCTGCCGCTCGGCCTCACCTATGCGTTCCTCTACATGGGGCGCTACAACCTCAAGGTCAGCCAGAACGCGTTCGAAGAGATGGCCGGTCCGGGCGGGCACCCGCTCATGGGCAACGCGGGGTTCAACACCGTCTTCATGGTCGGGACGATCGTCTACGGCGTCTCCTTCCTCCTCAACGGTCCGCTCACGGACCGCCTGGGTGGACGGTTCTCCATCCTGACGGGCGCGGGTGGCGCTCTCGTCGCGAATACGCTCATGGGCTTCGTCTCCTGGTCGCTCCTCAATCAGGGTCCGGGCGCCGAGTTCTTCGCGGCGCACTTCATCGCGACGATGGCCGTCCTCTACGGTCTCAACATGTACTTCCAGAGCTACGGCGCAGTTGCCATCGTGAAGGTGAACGCGCCCTGGTTCCACGTTCGTGAGCGAGGCGTCTTCGGGGCGATCTTCGGCATCCTCATCTCGCTCGGCGTCTACTTCGCCTTCGACCTCGGCTACATGATCCTGGGTGGCATGGGGCTCGTCTGGGTGTTCTTCGTGCCCGCGATCCTCCTCGCGCTCTTCTGGGTCATCGACTGGTTCATCGTCAGGAACACTCCGAGCGATGCAGGCTTCGACGATTTCCTCACCGGCGACGCGACGAGCGGAGACGAGGGTCCTCGACTCGGTGTTGGCGAAGTCTTCAAGAAGATGATGACGAATCCGATCATTCTCACCATCTCCGGCGTGGAGTTCTGCAGCGGCTTCCTCCGCCAGGCGATCATGCAGCAGTACACTTCGTACGCGAAGCAGACGAACGCCGTGCTCGGACTCAAGGGGGACTTCGTCTACGACAACTGGGGACTGCTCCTCTGCATCGCAGGAATCGTCGGTGGCGTGTTCGCGGGAACGATCAGTGACCACCTCTTCCAGTCGCGACGAGGCCCGGTGGCGGGCTTCCTCTACGGCATCATGCTGGTCGGCTCGATCGCCCTCGTCTTCTCCTACACCAGCCCTATCGTCGGTTGGCTCGTGATCTTCATGTCGATGGCCGTCATCGGCGTCCACGGAATGCTCTCCGGAACGGCGAGTATGGACTTCGGTGGATCGAAGAACACCGGCATCGCGGTCGGGATCATCGACGGGTTCGTCTACCTCGGCACCGGCGTGATGGCACTCACCTATCGCCAGATCCTGCCACGGGTCGAGCTCGACGCCGCCGGACACATCACGGGACCCGCAACCGATCCGGCCAACTGGCGCTCGTGGCCGATGGCGATGGTCCCGATCGCGTTGATCGGCCTCGTCCTGGCGCTACGGCTGTGGAACGCAAAGCCGAAGCCGAAGAAGGTGGCGGCGTAGCAACGCGGCCGACGCCATCGCTGCGTAGCCCCGTCCCAATGCGTGTCGTCGTCGTACAACCGGACCCGAGTTGGCCCGCTCGCTTCGGCAGGTTCGCGCGTGGGGTCCACGAGGCTCTCGGAGACGTCGCCGTCGCGGTCCACCACATCGGAAGTACCTCGATTCCCGGTATCCACGCCAAGCCGATCATCGACATCCTGGTCGAGGCGACCTCGCTCGACGCTCTCGACGACCGTGCGGAAGCGATGGTGGACGCGGGGTACGAGTCCCTCGGCGAATTCGGAATCCCAGGCCGACGTTACTACCGGATGGACGACGAGACCGGGACGCGGGTCTGCCAGGTCCACGCCTTCGAGGCGGGATCGCCCGGAGCCAACCGGCACCTCGCCTTCCGGGACTTCATGCGCTCCCACCCCGACCTTGCGCGGGAGTACTCGGAGCTCAAGGTCCGCCTGGCCGGGCGCAACCTCGACATCGAGGCATACATGGACGGGAAGGACTCGTTCATCAAGGAGATGGAGCGACAGGCCCTGCGCTGGTGGTCCGACGGGAGCCGGCCTGCACCAAGCGGCTGACCCCGACGCCGGAGCACCATCGATCCGGTTGCCGGCGGGGTCGCGGAGCCTAGCCGACAGAAGGACGAATTGCCGTTCGCCCGCCTCTCCGTCGCACGGGCCGAACCGGGGCTCCCTACCGCCCGAGGTTCTGGCCACCCTCCGGATGGAACCGGAACACGAAGGTGAGGAACTCCCCCGTCGCCGGATCCCCACCAAAGACTCCCTCCACGGACAGGTGCTGCGGCATCGCGGCCACTGCCGGTACGAGGTAGCGCTGGATGTCGTCGTAGGGAAGTGACGGGTAGACGATGTAGTCCGCACCTGACTCCACGAAGAACGCCCGCATGGCCGCCGGATCCGACTCTCGGGGAAACCCGCGGGCTCTCCGGTCCGCGACCCAGTCGACGAACACACTCTTCCGATCGATCACGAGCGCATCCTCCGGTGTGTTCTGCCGGATCCAGGCGAGTGCGTCGAAGTAGTTCTTCCACGGAACGGGATAGGCCGCGGTCTCCTTCTCGTACTTCACGATCGAAACGAAGGAGACGAGTACGAGGAACGAGACGAGCGCGACTCCGACGCCTTTCCGTACCGGTGCACGAAGCGAGGCGTCGATTCCCGGGAATCTCGCCACGCCGACACAACCGCCCGCAACGAGCAGGAAGCAGAGCGGAACGAGCGGAACGAGAAACCGGCTCCCCGCCCAGACCGGCGGCCAGAGGAGGATGAGCGCGAGGGAAGACGTGAAGACCCACGCCACCGTGTCCCGGTTTCTCAGCCCCCGGACGATCCCGACTACCAGTAGGAACATCAGAAGCATCGTGATCGGCCAGGGAAGCCGTGTCAGCTGGAGTTCGTTCGGCGAGTAGGTCGAGCGATACGGAATCGGGAGCATGGAGAGAGGCAGGATGTTCCCGAAGTACTCGAGGACGTTGTAGCGGACACGCTGGAAGAGCCCGTTCGCGTCGATCGAACCGAAGTCGGGGTAATACGGGTTCACGAGAAGGAACTGACGGACATAGGGATTTCCGCCGGGAGTCGCGAGCGAGTGCGCGATCCATGGAATCCCCAGCACGAGCAGGAGAACGACCAACGCCAAGGCCTCCTGTCGGCGCCGGGAGAGGAGGAGCACAGCCACGACACCGGCTCCGACCGCGACGCCAGCCGTCCGGATGTAGAAGCCGGCCGCGAGCGAGATCGCGAGGAGCCACGCGTTGGGACTCCGAAGCGCGGCCGGGATACTCACCGCCGCTTCCGCGTCGCTCCAGCGATCGACGAGAGCGAGCGTCGCCGCCAGGGTGAGGAGAAACGGAATCTCGGACATGACGTAGTGGGAGAACTCGAGCACCGGGATCGCGGTGAGCGCGCAGAAGAGGAGCGCCGCGCCACCCAGTCCCGACAGCCGCCGTCGAAAGACGGGCACGAGAAGGAACGCCGCGCCCGCGTACGAGATCAGGACGAGGATCTTCTCCGGAACGACGGACTTCCCGAAAGCAGCGACGAGAGGGGCGAGCAGGTACGGAAAGAGTGGTGGGAACTTCGCGGACGGCCAGAGGTCACCCTCCAGGACCTTCGCCCCCATGCGGAGATACTCCGCGTTGTCACCGTTGACGTAGAGTTTCGGATCGAACGTGACGAGAGCGACCAGCACGGCCGCTCCCGCTGCGATCCAGAAGAGCCAGTCGCGCGCCGGCCCGCCCTCGGGCTCCTCGGCGCCGGACGAGCCCCGCCTGCGTTTCCGACTCAGTCCACCCACTCCGCGAGGAAGACGTTCGTCTCGCCTTCCTTGGCGTTGCCGCGGTTGGAGGCGAACACCAGGTACTCGTGGTTCCGGGAGAACATCGGGAATCCGTCGAACGTGTCCTCGTGCGTGATCCGCTCGATCTCCTTCGTCGCGATGTCGACCAGGAAGAGATCGAAGTTGCGACCACGCTCATCGGCGAGGTTCGACGCGAAGATGATCTTCTCACCGGACGGATGGAAGAACGGCCCGAAGTTCGCGGCCCCGTTGTCGGTCAGCCTCGTCTTGTTCTCGCCGTCACGATCCATGATCCAGATGTCGAGCTGACTCGGACGGATGAGGCCGTCCGCGAGGAGCGACTTGTAGTCCTCGAGCGCCGCCGGCTCGGTCGGATGCGAGGACCGGAAGCAGATCCGAGCCCCATCCTGGGACCAGAACGGACCGCCGTCATAGCCGACTTCGTGAGTGAGACGCTTCACGTTCGATCCGTCGGAAGCCATCGTGTAGATCTCGAGGTCTCCGTCCCGGGAAGAGGTGAACACGATCGTTCCGTCGGGAGCGATCGTCGCCTCGGCGTCATACCCCGGTGTGTTCGTCAGCTGCTGGATCCCGCTTCCATCGGGGTTCGCGGTGAAGATGTCGTAGGACTCGTAGAGCGGCCAGACGTAGCCCCGGGAGTAGTCGGGAGTCGGAGGACACTCGGGGCCAGCGAGATGGGTCGACGAGTAGAGAATCCTCTCGTCGCCGGGGAAGAAGTAGGCGCAGGTCGTACGGCCGGTTCCGGTACTGACCAGCTTCGGCGTCCCGCCATGGATCGGCAGGGTGTAGATCTGGTCGCAGTCGTGACCGAGACCAGTGATCTGCAGGATGAGCTGGGACTCGTCGGACGAGAAGTACGCCTCCGCGTTCTCCCCGCCGTTCGTCAGCTGATAGAGAGCCTTGAAGTGGGTCTCCCCCTCGCGGATGAGGTGATCGACCCGCTGACCGGATACGAACTCTCCCCCACCGGCAGAGGGATGGTCACCCGAACCAGCGTGAGCCGCATCGGCCGCGCCATGCCCCGGGTCGGAGTTCTGCGCGGCTCCTTCGCCGCCCTGTCCGGCCCCGCCGGACCCGCTGTCCGCGCCGCCCCCGCACCCGATGCCGAGGACACTTGCTGCGATCATCACGCCGAGGAGTCCCCCGCCCGCCTGCCGGAGCAGATTCCTGCGCGACGGTCCGTTCCATGTCATGCTTGCCATCCGTTGGTCCTCCGGGAATCGCCTACCTCGTCTGCATTCGTGCGAACCGCCGGAGAATAGCGAAGTTCTCATCTTCGCGGTAGGACCCGGAGGAGGCCCCTCGTGGACAGCTGGTGGTACGACGCCGAGATCGCCGCGCCGAGACTGATCGGCTGCGAGCTGGTCCGCGTCGAAAGAGGCAGGATCCGGCGAGGCAGGATCGTGGAGACGGAGGCCTATCTCCCGAACGATCCGGCGTCCCACTCCTTCCGGGGCCGGACCCAGCGCAACCTCGCCATGTTCGGGCCTCCGGCCACAGCCTACGTCTACCGGATCCATCAGGTGCTCTGCTTCAATGTCGTCACCGGGCCCGAAGGCCGGGGGGAGGCGGTCCTGATTCGGGCGCTCGAGCCCCTCGAGGGAGTGCCCGTGATGGAGAAGGCCCGCGCCGCGGCGACGCAGGGTCGCGTTCCACCGCGCGGATTCGGCCTCACGAACGGGCCGGGGAAGCTCTGCCAGGCGCTCTCGATCACCCAAGGACACGACGGACGGGCCCTCCTCCCCCCGAACGCGCCGCCGGGCCTCCACTTGGTGATCCGGGATGCCGTCCCCGACGTCGGCCGAAGCACGCGCATCGGGATCTCCAAAGCCGTCGAGCGCCCGCTCCGGTTCTTCGAGATCGGGAACCGTTGGGTCTCGCCGGCGCGGCCGTCGGCCCCGTGAGAGCGCTTGCAGCCGGCGGACCGGGGGTGATATCTTCCAGGGCCAGCTCGGAGAGCAAATCCGGGCTGGGTGTGCGTTAGGCCAGTAGCTCAACTGGCAGAGCAGCGGTCTCCAAAACCGCAGGTTGGGGGTTCGAGTCCCTCCTGGCCTGATCCCAGAACGGCCCATCGACGCGTGTCGGTGGGCCGTTGTCGTCTCCCCGGGATCGAGTTCCGGGCGGCGAATCTCAGGTCCCTAGGCCGCCTCCGACACCTCGAGGATCGGCAGCGTGATCGAGAAGGTCGCCCCCTGGCCTTCGCCGGGACTCCGGGCTTCCATCTTGCCCCCGAACGCCTCCACGAGCGCCGCGGCCTTCGCCAGATTGAGGGCCGAACCGCGGGAGTGGTTGCGGATGTTCCCGACCGTGAAGGGCCGGAGAAGGTGGTCCCCCACCCCGAGCGGGAAGCCGACTCCGCGGTCCCTGACCGTGAGACTCGCGACATCGCCCCTACGTGCGACCTCGGTCTGGATCCACTTCTCGACCGGCGAGAACTTCACCGCGTTCTCGAGGAGAATCGAGACGACCTGCACGAGCCGTTGCTCCTGGAACCGCACGAGGCACGGTTCGTCCGGGAGGAGGAGTTCGGCGCTCACCGCGTCGCTCGCCATCTGCCGACTCGTCGTCCTCACGACGTCCACCAGGTCGACGGGCTGAGCCTTCGCGATTCCGTCCATGCCGAGACTGTCGAAGTAGTCGAGGCCCTGGAGGACCAGCGACTCGAGGCGTTCGTAGCCCGCCTGCACGGCGGCCAGTATCTGCTCGTTCTCGCCTCCTCCGACGGACTCGACGAGGCTGACGGCGGACATCTGACTGAGCGGAGTTCTGAGTTCGTGCGAGATGAAGCTGAGGAAGTCGCTCCGCAGCCGGTCGAGACCCTCCAGCCGCCTCTTCGCCTCGGCCAGCTCCCGGGAGCGTCGCCTCGCGTCCGTGAGGAGATCCCGGAGACGGAGTCGGCTCTGGTGATTCCGGAGAGCGATCGCACCGGTGTTCGCGATGCAGGCCAGCACTTCCCGATCGGCGGGACCGAACGGGTATCCGTCCTCGGGTCCCACGGCGAGGATCATGCCCACCGGACCGTCGGAGTGGACGAGACACGCGACGAGTGCTTCCTGCTCCTCCGGCGAGCCGGCCGCGGGAAGCCTGTACGGCACGGCTTCCTTGGCCGGCCGTCCGGGATCGACCTCCGGGAACCGGTCGGCAAAGGTCGACGAATCGATCGGTCCGAGATCCTCTTCCCCGCCTCCCTCGGACAGAGTCACGACGCACTCGAGCACACTCTCCCTCCAGAGGAAGAGATCGAGACGACGGCACCCGACGGTGTCCTTCGCGAAAGCAGCGAGGAACTGCACGGTCTCATCGAACGAGTGGAGCGCGTTGATCCGGTCGGAGAACTCGTAGAGAGACTGGAGCGCCTGGTTCTGGAGCGCGATCGTCTGTTTGAGCTCGAACCGGTGGAGGAGCTGGGAGAGGGTGAGAACGAAGTCGTGTTGGTTCTCGATCGGCTTCGTCAGGTAGCGGTCGAGGAGCCCCTCGTTGATGGCCGAGATCGCGGATTCCATCCCCGCATGGCCGGTGAGGAGCACCCGCACGCAGTCGCAGACGTCCTTCGCGCGGAGGAAGAAGTCCGTGCCGACCATGCCGGGCATCTTCTGGTCGCAGACGATCATGGCCACGGTCTCTCCCTCGTCCAGGAGTTCCCGCAACATGTCGAGTGCGCTGAGGGGATCCGACGCGAAGAGAAACCGGTACCAGATGTCCGGTCCCCGGGCGTCATTGAGTGCGTCTGGAAGGAAAATCTCCAACGAGTGGAGGAAGGCCTGATCGTCATCGACACAGATGACGTACTGACTCGTGGGCTGGACCCCCTCGAGTGTCGCCTGCGGCTGCGACATGAGTCGTCCGATCTCCCTGAAGGCTGAAGGCTCTCGATACCTATCCGATCATCGGCCTGGCCCGAAGGTTGCTTGAGCGCCACCCGGTCCGATGGGGCGAATGGCGGACATCCCCAGGGCGTTCGAGGGGAACCCCTCTCGGACCGAACGCCGGTCCGAGTGAGAAGCCGAGGCCGACACCGCCCCCCAAACGCATCCAACGTACGGGTTCCGTCCGTCTCCGCTTCCGCCTATGATGGGACTCCAATGAAGGATGTATCGCTGGAACCGATTCGCACGGTGGCCATGATCCTCGCTGGGGGACGGGTCGGCGAACTCTCCGTGCTCACGATGGAGCGCCCCAAGGCGGCTCTCCCGTTCGCCGGGTATTACCGGATCATCGACTTCGCCCTCTCGAACCTGATGCTCGCGGGTGTCACCCGCGTCGGCATCCTCTCGCAGTATCGTCCCGCCTCGCTCATCGAGCACGTGGGGACGGGCGAGTCGTGGGACTTCGTCGGCCTCGATCGCGGCGCGAAGATCCTCCCACCCTTCTGGGGAGGCGACGCGGGCGACTGGTACCAGGGCAACGCCGACGCCGTCCATCAGAACTGGAACTACGTCGAGGACTATGGCGCCGACCTCCTCCTCGTCGTCTCCGGCGATCACATCTACTCGCTCGACTACCAGGACATCATCCGCTTCCACCTGGAGCGGGAAGCCGACCTCACCATCGGCTTCAAGAAGATGCCCCACGACCCGCACTTCGGATACGGCAGACTCGACGAGACCGGTCGCGTCCTCGAGTACGGGGAGAAGTCGAACGAGCCGGTTTCGGACCACGCGAGCCTCACGATCTACGTGATCGACGTGAAGGCACTCCGCGAAGTGTTCGAGTCCGAAGACGGACGTCTCGGGAAGTTCCTCGAGTTCGGGCGACACGTGATCCCGTACATGCTCGAGAAGTATCGGGTCTTCGGCTACGACTTCGATGGATACTGGGCCTACACGCGCACCATCCCGATGTACTACCAGGCCCACCAGGACCTCATCAGTGGCAAGATCGACATCGATGCGTGGGGGATCCGCACGAACCTCCAGGACACGCTCGTCGCCGATCAGCCCCCGGCCCGGTTCGGAGCGAACGCGGTGGTGAGCGATTCCCTCATCAGCACGGGCTGTCAAATCGACGGCGAGGTCATCCGCTCCGTTCTCTCCCCGGGCGTCCGCGTGGAACGCGGGGCCCGCGTCATCGATTCCATCCTCTGCCACAACACGGTGGTCGGAGCGGGTTCGGTCGTGGCGCGGACGATCTCGGACAAGCACGTGATCCTCGGGGCGGACTGCACCTGCGGTGGGGACGCGCCCGGCGCGGCCTCCGAAGGCCAACCTCTCCACCCGCATGGGTGGATCACGGTCCTCGGCAAGAAGTGCGAGATAGGGGACCGCACCGTCCTCTCGCCCGGTACGTCGATCATCCCCGAACAGAAGGTGCCGGCCGGAGCCCGCGTGGAGCGACGCTCATGAGCCCGGCCGCACTCGACCGCTCCCGCGAAGTGCAGGACCTCCGCCGCACGCTCACCCTCATCCTGGCGGGTGGCGTGGGAAGCCGACTCAACGTCCTCGTCCAGCGCCGCGCCAAACCCGCGGTCCCGTTCGGCGGTATCTACCGGATCATCGACTTCGCCATCTCGAACGCGATGAACTCCGGCGTGGAGACGGTCGGCATCCTGACGCAGTACCTCCCCTACTCCCTCACGGACCACATCGGGGACGGACACTCCTGGGGACTCGTCGGCCGCTCGCGCGAGGCCCGCATCCTGCCGCCTCATCAGGGCACGCAGGGGAGCGACTGGTACAAGGGGACGGCCGACGCCGTATACCGGAACCTCAGCTACATCGAACGGCACTCGCCGGACCACGTCCTCGTTCTCTCGGGAGACCACGTCTACGCGATGGACTATCGCGGCATGGTCGCGCAGCACATCGAGACGCAGGCGGACGTGACCATCGCAGTCCGCTCCGTGCCGATCGAGGAGGCGTCGAGCTTCGGAACCATCTTCGTCGACGACTCCGGCCGGATCACCGGATTCGAGGAGAAGCCGAAGAACCCGCGCTCGAACCTCATCTCGATGGGGATCTACGTGTTCGATACGCGGGTCCTGGTCGATCGCCTGCTCGAGGTGGTCGGAGAGAAGAAGCGCACGGACTTCGGGCACGACATCTTCCCCGACATGCTGACCCGGGGCGACCACCTCTCGACCTACCGGTACGAAGGCTACTGGCAGGACGTCGGAACGATCCGTGCCTACTTCGACTCCCACATGGACCTGATCGCCCCGGACCCGATCGACATCCGTTCCTGGAGCGTGCGCACGAACCTGGACGAAGCCCGGATCGGCGACAGGCCGGCCGCGTGGATCGGTCCGAACGGGTCGGTGCAGAGTGCGATCATCGCCCGCGGTTGCCGGATCGACGGAACGGTGCGGAACTCCATCCTCTCCCCCGGCGTGATCGTGGAAGAGGGCGCGTCCGTCGAGAACTCGATCCTTCTCGCCGACTGCCGGATCGCCGCCGGCGCCCGGCTCGACCACGCGATCCTCGACAAACTCGTCGAAGTCGGCCCGAGCGCGGTCGTCGGTGGGTGCGGCGACGAGACCGTGAACGAACGGTTTCCCGGCCACCTCGATACCGGCATCAGCCTGCTCGGCAAGGGCGCCCGTATTCCCGGGCACTGCACGATCGAACGCAACGTCGTGGTCTTCCCCGAGTCGAACCTCACCGAACTCGGTGTCTCCCACGTTCCGAGCGGTGACACCGTGGATCGCCGGAAGCGGACCGAGATCTAGTGGGCGAGACGGCCTGGTTCGACACTTCGCGGATCGCGGAGTTCGTCACGGCCCTCGCCTTCGGAATCCTGGTCGTCTGGTTCGTCACCCATGCCCGACGTGGCCGCAGCTTCTTCATCCGTCCGATTCCAGGGCTCGAAGCGATCGACGAGGCAGTCGGTCGCGCGACGGAGATGGGCCGGCCGATCCTGTACTGTCCGGGGCTCGACTCCATGGACGAGGTCGCGACCGTCGCGTCGATGAACATCCTCGGCCAGGTCGCCCGAAAGGTCGCCGAGTACGAGACCCCGATCATGGTTCCGAACCGCGATCCGATCGTGATGACGGTCGCGCAGGAAGTCGTCCGCGACGCGTTCACCGAGGCCGGGCGCCCGGATCTCTACCGTCCGGGCGACATCTACTACTCCACCTACAGTCAGTTCGGCTACGCGGCCAACGTGTGCGGGACGATGATCCGCGAACGCCCGGCCACGAACCTCTACTTCGGACGGTTCTACGCGGAGTCCCTGGTCCTCGCCGAAACCGGCAACATGACCGGCGCGATCCAGATCGCGGGGACGGACGCGGACGCCCAGCTCCCGTTCTTCATCACGGCCTGCGACTACACGCTCATCGGTGAGGAGCTCTACGCCGGGTCGGTCTACCTCTCGCGCGAACCCCTCCTCCTGGGGACGCTGCGCGCGCAGGACCTGGCCAAGATCGTCCTCCTCGTCATCCTGGTCGTGGGTAGCCTGCTCTCGATCACCGGCATCTGGGACGTTCGATCACTGCTGCCGGAGTAGGAGCGGAACGTGAAGAGAACTGCGCCGATCGTGTTCGGCTTCGTCGTCGGCATGATCATGTTCCTCCAGTACTTCATCCCCCACGCTCCGTTCACCACGGCGTACAGCCTCGTCCTCGACTGGAAGCAGGTCGTCTTCGGCATGACCCTGATCCTCGGGATCGTGAGTCTGGTCCGACACCACGGCACGAAGGTCCAGCGGCGTGAGAAGGACTGGGCCTACTCCGTCGTCGTCCTCCTCGGTTTCGCCGTCATGGCGATCGCCCCGATCGTGCAGCGGACGACGGAGGGCGGGATCTACGGCTGGATGTTCGACCACGTGCAGGCGCCGATGCAGGCGACGATGTTCGCGCTCCTCGCCTTCTACGTCGCATCCGCGTCCTACCGTGCGTTCCGCGCGCGCTCGGTCCAGGCGGCCCTCCTCCTCCTCGCGGGCATCACGGTCATGCTCGGGCGCGTGCCGATCGGAGAGATGATGGCAATCCACGTGGCCGGCCACGAGTTCTCGCTCGCCACCCTCTCCAGCTGGATCCTCGACGTCCCGAACATGGCGGCGAAGCGCGGCATCCTCATCGGCGTCGGCCTCGGCGTCACCGCGACCGCGCTCAAGATCCTCCTCGGGATCGAACGCACCTATCTCGGGCGGAGCGCGTGATGGACCGCTTCCTCGCCTTCCTCGAACGGCTCATGTCGATCGACCGCCGATGGCTCTATCTCGCGGTCGCGATCGCGGTGGCGGTGCCGGTCCTGAGGCCGATCGGGCTTCCGGTCAAGGTGTCGAACGAGACGCGGGACTTCTTCGCCCAGCTCGAAGCGCTCCACGAAGGCGACGTCATCCTCTTCTCCTTCGACTACGAAGCCGACACGAACGCAGAGCTCGATCCGATGAGCCGCGTGATCTGGGACTACTGCTTCTCGCGCGGGATCAGGATCGTCGCGCTGACGCTCTACCCGGGCGGAGTCGGCATCGCCGAGAACATCATGAACGAGGCGGCGGAGAAGTACGGCAAGGAGTACGGGGTCGACTACGTCTTCCTCGGGTTCAACGCCGACTGGTCCGGGACGATGCTCCGGATGGGCGAGTCGTTCCGCCTCACCTATCCGGCCGAGCAGTACGGAAAGGCGACGACGGAGATCCCGCTCCTGGACGACGCGGACAAGTACGCGGACGTACCTCTCCTCGTCTCCATCGCCTCATCGTCCTACGCCGAGTACTGGGCGATTTGGGCAGGTGGCAAGTTCGGACAGAAGATCGTGACCGGAAACACCGCGGTCCAGGCCGTGCTCGTCTACCCGTACTACCAGGCCGGCCAGATCCTCGGGTTCCTGGGTGGACTCAAGGGCGCTGCAGAACTCGAGACCCTGACGGATCTCCCCGGCGACGCCACGAGGGGTATGGACTCCCAGAGCACGGGGCACGGGCTCATGGTGCTCTTCATCCTGCTCGGGAACCTCGCCTACCTCGCACAGAAGATCCGGCAGAGGAGGGCGGTCTGATGGAAGGGTTCGGGATCTGGGTGGGCGCGCTCCTCACCCTCGCCATCTTCAGCTTCCTCTACCGGGAGAACCCGATCTACCGCTTCGCCGAGCATCTCTTCGTCGGCGTGAGCGCCGGCTACTACCTCGTCCAGTACTGCTTCTCCGCCCTCTACAAGAAGCTCTGGGTGCCCGTCGTCGACAACGGACAGTGGCTCCTTCTCGGCGGAGGGGTCCTCGGCGCACTCATGCTCTTCCGGTTCCATCGGCGCACGGAATGGATCTCGCGCTTCGCGATCGCCTTCTACGTCGCCGCCTGGTCCGGGTACGTCATCCCGTCGATCCTCAAGGCGCAGGTCCTGACCCAGGTGCGGAGTACGATCCTGATGCCCTGGAACACCCCGGGGCTGACCTGGTGGGATCATCTCTCGGCCGCGCTCATCCTCATCGGGACGGTCTCGATCCTCATCTACTTCTACTTCTCACACGAGCACCGCGGTCCGCTGAAGGCCGTCTCTCAGGTGGGGATCACGTTCCTCATGATCGGATTCGGCGCCTCCTTCGGCTACACGATCATGGGCCGGATCACACTCCTCATCGGGCGCTTCCAGTACCTCTTCTACGACTGGCTCAAGCTGGGATCGAGTTAGGGGAACTGGTTCGGAATCCGACGGTCGTCGGTTCGATTCGCAAACGGGAGGTGGCAACGGAACCGACCCGAGGCCGACGACCTTGCCTCAGGCCGAGATCGGGTTCGCGTCCTCGTCGGCGCTTTCGCGGGGGGCCTCGGTCGTACCGAGGATGATCTCCGCCGGCCACGTGAACTCGAAGACCGAGCCCCGGCCCGTATCGGAATCGACGCGGATCGTCCCGCCACGGGACTCGACGAGCTTCTTCACGAGGGTGAGGCCCAAGCCCGTGTGACCGGAGCCGGCGGCCTTCAGCCTACGGCCCATCTCGAAGATCGCCTCGTGGAACTCGGGCGCGATCCCAGGTCCGTCGTCCCGAACGACGACGCGAATCCCATCGTCGGTTCCGTGAGTCGACACCACGATCGTCCCATCGGCCCGATCGCGGTGCGCGACCGCGTTCCCGACCAGGTTGACGAGCACCTGTTCGAGCGGCGCGCGCGCCGTGCGAACGAGCATCGCCGTCCCGCACCGCTCCAACGACATCGTGTCGGGAACGGGTACGACCTCGGCAACGTTCGCGATCAACTCCCGCAAGTCGACCAGCTCCGCGGGATGCCCCTCGGCCCCCGCCCTCACGTACGTCGACAGCGCCTCCACGTAGCGGTCCAGCTCGCACACTCGGGAGCGGAGCCGGCCGAGACGCTCGACCATCTGTTCGACGTCCGAGGTCTCGAAATCGGTTTCGATCCAGCTCGTGAGGAGTCGGATGGCCCGGAGGGGCTCCCTCAGGTCGTGCGAAATGACACGGGCGAACTCGTTGAGTTCGTGGTTCCGCTGCTCGAGAACGCTCCGTTCCAGGTCGAGCTGCCTCAGCGCGTCGTTCCGGACGGTCACGTCCTCGATGACGCCCCAGGCCCCCACGAAATCGCCGTTGCCGTCCCGACTCGCGTTGGCGGAGACGAGGACTTCGAGGACCGAACCGTCGCGGTGGATCATCTCCAGTGGCGTCTCCCGCAGTTCGCCTTCCCTGCGCAGACGATCGAAAGCCCAGTGGGCGCGCTGCCAGATCGAGCGCGGTAGCCACTGCGACACGTAGCTGCCGATGAGCTGGATCCGGTCGTAGCCGGTGCGGGCGAGGAGGGTGTCGCTCACTTCGAGGATCCGTCCGTCGTCTCCGACTTGGAACATCATCGCCGGAGTCCGCCGATGGACTTCACTCAGGATCCGCGTCCGCTCCTCCGCTTCGAGAACGCGGCCCGTCACATCGGTGAGGATGGAGTAGACGAGCCGGCTCCGCGGATCGACGGCTGCGCTCCAGAGGACGTGCACGAGCTCTCCCTTCGGCTGAACCAGCCGCAGCGGGAACGCGCGGATCGGGAACTTCCTGGCGAAGAGGGTGAGATAGGCGTCCTTCATCCTCTCCTGGTCTTCGGGATGCACGAAGTCCAGGAACGGCTTCCAACGAAGCGCATCCTGGTCGACACCCAGGAGATGACGGAATGCGTCATTGAACCAGACGAGCTGCCCTTCGGGGTGAGCGACGACGAGAGCGTCCGGAATGCGTTCGCACACCTTTTGGAACGTTCGCCCGCGCACCTATCCCCCGTCGTCCGGTCACTCTGTGCCCGGTAGGCAGTTCTTGCCGCACGACCATGGAGCGCGAGTCTCCTGTTCCTGCGGCTTGGTTCGTCCTACGTAGAATCGGCCAGAGAGAGCGGATTCTTGAGGTCCCCGGGGTGAAAGCGCGCATATCGGGCGATGGAGGTTCTGGCGCGCTGATATGCGGTTGGGGTCTTGGCTGGGTTGGGGGCCTTGGCTGGGTTGGGGGACTTGGCTGGGCTGGCGGCTGAGACCGCACGGCAGATCGGCGGCAGTGCCTGGCTCCACGCGGTCAAGAAGATCATGAATGAAGGAGGCGCGGCCCATG
>JAWKQE010000006.1:0-217849 GCA_041390305.1 Candidatus Eiseniibacteriota bacterium | reverse complement strand
CGATCCCCTGCTGTCCGCGACTCTGCTTGAGGACGTGGAACTTCGACCCGTAGAGAAGGCTTCCGAAGATCTTCGGGACCTGCTTGCGCACGATTCCCGGACCGTTGTCTTCGATCACGACGCGGAACCGGTCGTCGCCCTCGGGATGGATCTCCACGCGGACCTCGGGGAGGATGCCCGCTTCCTCACATGCGTCGAGCGAGTTGTCGACACCTTCCTTGACGGTGGTGAGGAGGGCCTTGGACGGATTGTCGAAGCCGAGGAGGTGCCGGTTCTTGGAGAAGAACTCGGAGACGGAGATCTCGCGGTGCTTGGTCGCCATCTCCGCGGCACTGACCCGCCGACGTTCCCCGGTTCCCGGCTTACCGGCACGAACGCTCTTCGCCTTCTCCGGAGCCGCTCCTCCGCTCTTCCGCGCGGTCTTCGAGCTCTTGCGGCTCGAGCCTGCCCCGGCGCTTGCGAGTACGGCATCCAAACCGCCGCCGGCGGGGACCACGTCTACCCCGGGGGCCGCGGAGGCCGTGACCCCAGACGCGAAGTCCAGCCGGATCTGATCTTCCGGATCGCGTTCCTTGGCGCTCATCGTCTCCCTCCGATTCCGTCGAGCCACGTTGGCGGTTCCGTCCGCCGGAGCCCCATTCTGACCAGAAATCGGCCGCAGCCCAAGCCCCTTTCGATTCCGGCTCATCTCTGGTCGCGCCTAGCCACGTTGACACAAGGGCGTCGCTGAATACAAAAAGATTGACACACCTATGTGCGTTGTCATACTGCTGTGAAATTGACTCGATCAAAACTCCACCTACCCTTTTCCAAGGGGTGGTGAGGTTTTGTGCCCGCCGGGACGCCGACACAAGGACCGGTCGCGCTCCGATGGGTGGCCGCACCCCCCTCAGACGGAAAGGAGGCAGCCCATGGCTGCAACTAAGAAGAAGCGTTCGAAGCCAAGTACGAAGGTACTGTCGGCGGCCGCTCGCGAAGCCCGCGAGAAGGCCATCGTGGCAGACCTCAAGTCGGGAGAACTCAGCTATCGGCAGATCGCTCAGAAGCACGGGGTCTCACTTCCGACCGTGAACAACAAGGCCAGGAAGTTCGGGATCAGCCGGGGCCGTCGCCCGGGCGCGAAGATCCTAGTTCCGGCCATCCGTCGGTCGTCCAAGAAGACCGGAAAGGCCGCCACCCGCACCGTCCGGAAGGCCGTCAAGAAGGTCGGCCGTCCGCGCAAGAAGGTCGGTCGTCCGCCGAAGGCCGCCAGCGCGAGTCGAAACGGCGCCGGCTTCTCGTCCGCGTTCCGCGATCTACTCCTCGAGTACTACCCCAACATCAGCCTCAAGAAGTTCGAGAAGCTCAACGAGGTGATGGAGCGGGAGCTCGACTGACCGAACCCCGGGAGCCGGCCGTTTCGCCATGGACGGTTTGGCTCCGGGCTCGGCGCGCCAACGCACCGCGAAGCACAGTTCTCATGGAGAAACTCCACGGGCCCGGGGTTGATCACCCAGGGCCCTCTTCGTTCCGTTCAGATCTCGGAGATCTTGCATCGACCGGCCCTGAGCGGCGAGGATCAAGAGGAACGGCAACCATTAGTCCTCGTCTCCATCGGGACCACCATCGATGTTCGAACGACTCGATCCGACGCAGAGTTGGACACGGATAGCCATCGTCCTCGCCATCGTCCTGGCCTGGCTACCGGTGTCGGAGATTCCGGCCGATGCGGGACCACACCGCGACGGCCGCCTCGTTCTCCACGTCGTGCCGGACCTCTCCACGACGCGGGATGGAGAGGACCGAGACCTCCGCAGCTGTGAATCAGCCGTGACCAGCCTCCCGGGCGACGAAAGTCCGGTCGTCATCTTCGTGCTCGCTGCATTCCCGGACTGGGTGTCCCCGAGCATGGCGGGAGTGTTGTTCGGGATCAGCTACACGACGGAAGTTGCGGCGTACGGGAAGGGGCCCGACGTGGTGTTCGAGCTTCCAACCACGGACTGGCCGAGTTCCGGATCGGGGACCGCGCTCACATTCGACGACGGCTCACCGGTCGACGACCGTCTCTCGACGGTCTACTGGTTCCTCGCCTACGCCTATCAGGGGACGACGTTCGAGATCATCGAGAACCCCGCGCAGGGTGGCCCCTCCTTCGCGGACAACAGCGTGCCGTCCGAACTGGACGACGTCAGGCGCGATGACCGGGGCAAGATCGGCTTCGGCGTGCCGGGCTACAACCCCTGCCTCGCGAACGTGCCCACCGGCGCCTGCTGCTACGAGACCGGCGTCTGCGTCATCAACGCAGAGGTCGCGTGCGAGGACGACGACGGCGTCTACCTCGGCGACGACGAGGCGTGTGATCCCTACGCCTGCGTCGGGGCCTGCTGCTACCTGGGCGACTGCACCATGGAACTCCCCCTCGAGTGCGAACGGATCGGCGGATGGTTCCGCGGGATCGGTCTCCGCTGCGGCAGCAACACGGTCTGCCTCAACGAGGACGTGACCTGGGGCGAGCTCAAGAAGGCCTACCGCGAAGGCTACTAGTCCGCGACAGACCGCCGGCTCCCAGAGCGAAGCAAACTCTGCCGCCGACGCGAACTCCCCACCGGGGCGACCTCCGGGACATGCCGCCGACTCCCCGACCGAAGCAAACTCCGCGGTCGGCGCGAACTCCCCGAGCGCACCTCCCTCGTTTGATGTAAACTATTGACGACACTCCGGATTCGGGGCTCCCGTCGCACGACGCGTCGATCCGTATCGGACCCCACGTTCCGGGCGGTGAGAGGGCGCTCCGCGGGGGAGACCGCCCGGGGATCGTGCGCCAGTACAACATCCACTGCAGGAACGACATGCGCATTCGCTTGGTGGCTCTGGGAATCGCCCTGGGGAGCCTGCTTCTCGGGCTCCTCCTCTCCGGCGTTCCCCTTCCGGAACTCGGGGGTCGCGACCGCGACGCCGCGCCACGCCGTGTCTGGATCATCAAGTTCTCCGCCGGGCACGAACTCGAACTGGGCGACGACGGTGTGCTCCTCCGCCAGGGTGCCGTCGTCGAGGGCTGGTCGAACCTCGACCTGTACCTTCCGGGAGCAGCATCGGAACGTCTGTTCAGGCGACCTCGAGCGGAGCTCGACACGGACCGACTTCGCGGTGAGGCCCGCACCGGGCGGCCCCTTCCTGACCTCAGCCTCTACGCGCGGATCACCGTACCCGCAACGACAGTTGTAGACGTACCCGCGGCGCTCGCGCAGGCACTCGGTCACACGGAATGGATCGTCGCCGCCTACCCCGAGCCTGCCGCTGAGCCGGCCTCCCTCGAGTACGACACGACCGCCTCGAGAAACGGTGCCGCCGAGGCGAGGGCCGGCTCCGATGCAAACGGCGGAGCCGACCTCGGGGGCGGGGGAGGTGGCGGAGCCGAACGCGACAGGCAGGCACCGGACTTCACCCACGGTCAGGGCTATCTCCGGGCAGCACCGGAAGGCGTCGGCGCGGCCGAAGTCTGGGGCTATCCGGGAGGCCGCGGCGCATCGGTCCGGATCGTGGATGTCGAGGGGGACTGGAACTGGGAGCACAGCGACCTGCCGGCTCCACTCTTCGCACACGGAACGTCCATTCCGTCGTGGAGGAACCACGGAACAGCCGTCGTCGGACAGCTCGTGGCGCGGGATGACGGGCACGGCATCGTCGGCATCTGCCCGGACGCAGAGGTGGGCTCGGTCTCTTTCCTGGATCTGGGTGTCGCGGCCGCCATCGACCTCGCGGCCGCTTCGGTCGACGAAGGAGACGTCGTCCTGATCGAACTCCACGCCCCCGGTCCGGCGGCCCCTGAGGGCCCGGGCCAGTTCGGCTACCTGCCGATGGAGTTCTGGCAGGACTGCTACGACGCCATCGCGGTCGCCACCGCAAACGGTCGGATCGTGGTCGAGGCCGCGGGCAACGGATCCCAGAACCTGGATGATCCCCGCTACTTGGGCCTCTTCGACCGAACCGTGCGCGACTCCGGCGCGATCCTCGTCGGCGCGGGCACCCCGTGGGGGCTGGAGGCCGAGTGGTTCACGAACCGTGGCTCCCGGATCGACCTGCATGGCTGGGGGTCCGCCATCGTCTCGACCGGCTACGGCACCCTCTGGGGCGGCGACCGCGAGAGGGACTGGTACACCGCCGGCTTCGGGGGTACGTCCGGAGCCGCTCCGATCGTCGCGGGCTCCGTCGCCATCCTCCAGTCGATGAGCCGGGAACTCTGGGGTGTCTCGCTCGACCCTTGGCTCGCTCGGGATGCCCTCGTCTCGACGGGCACGCCGGCGGGCACGGGAGCCGAGATAGGTCCCCGACCGGACCTGGTCCGCGCGCGGAACCTCCTCGTCCGCGGCGTCGCGGACGTTCGGGGCCACGTCCTGGACCCGGCCGGAGATCCGATCGCGTTGGCCGAGGTCGAACTCCTGGAAGACGGCCGCCAAACGATCGGCGGCGACGACGGAAGGTACCGGCTCTCCGTGCGCACGGAGCCCCTGGGTGGCGGCGGCGGGTCGGGCGTCACCCTTCGTGTGTCCGCGCCGGGGTTCGAGCCCTCCCTGGCGATGCTCCACCCACGGCCGGGTGGCTACCTTCGGCACGATGTCGTTCTCACTCCGCTTCCCCGATCCGTGTGCGGAGGGAGGATCGCCGCCGCCACGCAGGAGCCGCTCGACCTCGGGACCACGGTCGTCGAGCTCGAGGCAATCGCGGTGGGGCCGGTCGGTTCCCACGCGCGGAACGCGGCACCGCTCGGCGCCGACCTCTCCTTCGAGCTCGGTGGTCTACCACGCGGAGAGGAGTACTGGATCGTCGCGACCCCGATCCCGGGTCGGTCCGCGGCATTCGGGAGGCTCCATCTCCCGACGGACGCACCCGATCGCGTCGAGCTTCCGACACTGCTCGTGGGCGAAGCCGAGACGTTCGAGAGCGGCGCCGCGGGTTGGTCGTCCACATCCCAGGGAGCCGAAGACGCGGAATGGATCCTCGACGAGAGCGGTGCACTCTCCGGCGTATACGGCTGGAGACTCGGCTCGGCAGAGGCGTCCGGCTACGGGAACGGAATCGACGTCTCGCTCGTGTCGCCGTCGATCGTCGTCCCCGAGTCCGCATGGCTGACGTTCCACCACCGTTACGACTTCGAGTTCGGATACGACGGCGGAGTCGTCGAGGTCGAGTCCGGCGGTGTCTGGACTCCGGTGGAGCCCGCGCTCGGCTATGACGTTCCCAACCTCCCCGCGCTCGGTTGGTCGGCCGGCTACAGCGGACGATCGAACGGTTGGCGAGTCGGGCGGATCGACCTGCGCTCCTACGCCGGGGAGACGGTTCGCGTCCGCTTCCGTGCGGCGTCGGACGAATCCGTCTCGGCCGGCGGCTGGCAGATCGACGACGTCGCGTGCGTGTCCTACGACCTCGAAACGTCGTCCGCTCCGGGCGCCCTCGGAATCGGTCTCCCGAGCAGCGCGGCCGGGGCGCTCCTGGCCCAACCGAACCCGTTCCGTGACGCCGTGGACCTCTCCTGGCACGAGCCGACGCCGATGTCAGGGTCACCCACGAGCCCGACCGCTGGAGCGGGATCTTCGGACCTCTCCCCCCCCACGGTCCTCTCGATCTTCGACAGTAGCGGACGCACGGTTCGGCGGATCCCGGTGACGGGAAACCACTCGCAGTGGGACGGCCGCGACGACCACGGAAGGGCACTTCCGAGTGGCGTCTACTGGGTCCAACGCCGAGGAGTCGACGGCGCCGCAATCGCTCCCGGCGGCGGGCAGCCCACCAAGCTCGTCCGGATCCAGTGATCGGAGCCTCTGTCGGAGGACCGCCCGCGGCTCCCAGAACCCACCCGAAGTGACCTGAGGCGACCCGGCGCCCTCGGCATCGGATCCGGATATCCAGGCCCGGCCCCGACCGAGCACGCGAGCGGCCCGGACCACGTCGAGTCTATCTACCGAAGGTCCGTGGAGTTACGGATGATCGCCTTCCTCAAGTCGGCCCCGCGAACGGCCGATACTCAGGACATGGAAGGCGTATGCTTCGTACACCGCTCTCACACGTACGACTTGGGGATCCCGAGCGCGGGGCCTCGCTTCGCCTCCGCCGGCCTCTTCGTCGGCTACGCCCTGGCAGCCGCGGCCCTGGCCGCGGTCGGCTGGAGCGGCGCAGCTCCCTCCTGGATCAGCGCGACCCCGCTCCCGACCGGGATCCGGCTCGTGCTGCTCGCTCTGGGCGGAATCCACGCACTTCACGGCGTCGTGCTCGCTTCGGAGCAGATCCAGCGCGGGTGGGCGCTGCTCGGCCAGCATGCGGGAGCGTTCACCGTTCTCGAGAGCGCGGGCCCGTGCCGACTGATCCAGAACGGCAAGGAGTGGGACCTCCACCTCGCCCTCACGGAAGCTCCGATCTGGTCGGAGTTGGACGAGGGCCGGGAGCGCGACGGCCTCTATTTCCGCCTCGACGAGTCGGACGTCGCAGAGATCGCGCGACTCTTCGATCCGGGCGAGGAGGTCGCGATCCGTTGGGTCGACCTTCCCGAGCCGCTCGGTGGCCCGACCCTGCTCGGACTGCGCACCGCGCTTCGTGAAGAGCTCCTCTACCCGGACGACTCCGCCGAGCTCATGGCCGACGCCGACGAAGGACTCGAGCGGGCCGCCTGACACCGAGTTTCTCGGCTCCAACGAATCCTGGTCGCCTCCGCCTTTCCGCTCCACTAGCCTCTTCGCTCCATGAGCACCGGGCACGACATCCGCGCATCCCTGCAGACCGCTCTCCTCGACGCCGGCCGCTACTTCGGAAGGATCGCCGGCTTCCAGCACAACGCCCGTGCGTACCTGGTCGGAACGTTCCTCATGGGCCTCGGCCACGGCGCCGTCTGGGTGCATCTCAACCTCTACTACCGTGCGATCGGCCTCGGCGAAGAAACCATCGGCCGACTGCTCGCCTCGAGCTCCCTCGGTACCGTACTGATGGCGATTCCCGCAGCGCTGCTCGTCGACCGCGTGCCGGCGCAGTTCGTGTTCGCCGGCGCCGCGATCGGGTACGCGGTCGCGATCGGATCGCAGCTATTCGCTCCGAACGCGTGGGTGCTCAGTGCGCTCGCCGTCCTCGCCGGCATGTCGTTCACCGTGCACTGGGCCGCGGCCGCGCCATTCTTCATGCGCAACTCGACGTCCCAGGAGCGGATCTATCTCTTCGGCTTCTCGCACGCGATCGAGACGACCGCGACCATCCTCGCCGCCGTCGGCGTGGGGTGGATCTCACGGATGGCGGCCGCGCGGGTCGGAAGTGAGCTGCTCGGCCTCCGCTGGGCCCTCGTCGTGGTCGCGGCCGTATCGTTCGCCGCGCTCTTCGCGTTCCTACGCATCGACAGTCCGCCACCGGCGGAACGATCACGCCGACTTCTGTCGTATCTCAAGCCGAAGGACTGGCGCCTGATCGTAAGGCTCATCGTGCCGTCGGCTCTCGTCGGCCTGGGAGCGGGACTCATCATCCCGTTCCTCAACCTCTACTTCCGCGACCGCTTCGGGCAGAACCCGTTCGAGATCGGCGGTTTCTTCGCCGTGAGTCAGTTCTTCACCGTGCTCGGGTTCCTGAGTGGGCCGGCGGTCGCGAAACGGTTCGGAATCGTCGCGACGGTTTGCCTGACGCAGCTCCTCTCCATCCCCTTCTTCCTCACACTGGCCTTCACCCAGTCGCTCCATCTGGCCGTGCTCTCGTTCTGGATGCGGGGTTCCCTCATGAACATGAACCACCCGCTCATGACGAACTTCGCGATGGAGATCGTGGGCCCGGACCAGCAGTCCGTGACGAACTCACTGCGGATGCTCGCCTGGAACCTGTCCTGGATGGTCTCGACGCAGGTGGGTGGCTACGTGATCGAGCGGCATGGATTCAGCCCGCCGATGCTGATGACGATCGGGCTCTACTTCGTCGCCACGATCCTCACCTGGGTGTTCTGGAGAGACCGCACGCAGGTGGGAAAGCCGGCATCGGCTGCGTGAGAGGGACGCTCCCGGCGTCTCCGCTGCCGCCTCACGCTGGAAGACGCTCCCGTCGAACGGACTCGTCGCTCGACCCTCGTCGGTCGACCCCGGGTCACTCGACCGCGTGTCGCTCGGTCGCCGGGGGATCAGAGAACGGTGTGGTACCCGGCATCGACGAACAGCGTCTCTCCCGTGATTCCGCTCGACAGGTCACTGAGGAGGAACAGACCCACCGTCCCGACTTCCTTGTGCGAGATGTTCCGCCCGAGAGGCGCACGCCCTTCGTAGTGCTTGAGGATCCCGGAGAACCCTGAGATCCCGCGCGCGGAGAGCGTATTGAGCGGGCCTGCGGAGATACAGTTGACCCGGATGTTCTCGGGGCCGAGTTCGAACGCGAGCTGCCGCGTCATCTGCTCGAGCGCCGCCTTCGCCGTCCCCATCACGTTGTAGTTCGGGACGGCACGCTGTGCCGCGATGTAGCTCAGCGACACCATGCTGCCTCCCGCCGGCATCATCGGGACGACGTGCCGGGCGAGCGCGAGCATCGAGTACGAGCTGATGTCGAGCGCCAGGTGGAAGCCATCCCGGCTCGTGTCGATGAACTTCCCCTCCAGATCGTCGCGCTGCGCGAACGCGATCGAGTGGACGAAGTAGTCCAGCTTGGGCGCCACCTTCCCGATCGCCGCGAACGCCTGATCGATGCTCTCGTCCCGGGAAACGTCGCACTCGAAGATCTCGGTTCCCGGGATTTCCGCGGCCAGCTCCTCGACCCCGGCCCGCACCCGCTCCCCCGCATAGGTCAGGATGACGCGGGCCCCGGCCTCCGCCAGCTCCAAAGCGATCGCCCAGGCGAGACTTCGCTTGTTGGCCACACCGGTGACCAGGGCGGTCTTCTCGGACAGGTCGATGGTGTACACGATCCCTCGCTTTCTCCTGGAGCTGGACGGTGACTGCGCCGCGGATGGTAGAACGAACCGGTCTCCTTGGCAAACGGTGCCTGGGATCCCGTGCCGGACCGAGGTGAGAGCCCGGGCCGGACCGGAGTGGAGGTCGCATCGCGACCACCCGAGCCGGCTGCTCGCGGCTCGAGCTGCTCACCTTGGCTCCCGGCCGAGCTGGAGGGAGATGTCTACTCCGCGCGGCTCGATTCGCCATTCCTGCAGGCCCGCGAGCGCTTTCTTGCCGACCGTGGAAGGTCGGACGTACACTTCGGCGGCTCTCCGTAGCGATTCCGCGGGGCGGAGAGTTCTCGTCACAGGCCATGACGAGATCGAGTCCGCATTCGAAGGATGAGAGGTAGCACCGTGTCCGAGATCTTCGTCCACCCCTCCGGCATCTGCGAGTCCGATGACGTCGGCGCGGGATCCCGCGTCTGGGCGTTCGCGCACGTCATGAAGGGCGCCCGGATCGGCGAGAACTGCAACATCGGGGAGGGCGCGTTCATCGAGGGTGGCGCGAAGCTCGGGAATCGGGTCACCGTGAAGAACGGAGTGGCAGTCTGGGACCTCGTGACGATCGAGGACCACGTCTTCCTCGGGCCCTACTGCGTCTTCACGAACGACCGGATTCCGAGGAGCCATCCCGACTACCGCACGGGGCCCGACGGCTGGGACCCGACCCTGGTCGAGGAAGGCACGACGATCGGAGCGAACGCGACCATCGTGTGTGGCGTGACGCTGGGCGAGTGGTCGTTCATCGCGGCCGGCAGCGTCGTGACCCGTGACGTCGCGCCCTACAGCATGGTGGCGGGCAATCCGGCCCGACGGATCGGGTGGGCCTGCCGCTGCGGGCGTCGTCTTCCGGAGTCTCTCTCCTGCCCCTGTGGCCACGGCTATCGACTGGAAGACGGGCAGTTGAGGCCAGCGTGAACGGATCGCGACGACCGACGGTCGCGCACTGTGTGACTCCGTACCTCTTCCTCACCGGCAGCTGGATCCATTCCCAGCTCGCGAACTCCAGCCGCTACCGGCCCGTGGTCCTCACGCAGGGGACCGAGAATCTCGAGCTGTTCCCGTTCTCGCCGGTTCACGATCTCTCCGCGCGTTCGTCCCTCGGACGGCTCGGGGCGTTGGCCTCGAAGTATGTCCTGGGCCGGTTTCCGTCGGGTCCCTACCTTCGTGCGATCCGGGAAGAGGGCGTCACCCTGCTCCACGCGCACCAAGGATGGGAGGGCGCCCGTATCGCTCATCTACGGTCGACTGCACGCGTCCCTCTCGTCGTCTCCTTCTATGGACGAGACGCGACCCTCCTCCCGAAGAACCCCTACTGGCGCCGGCTCTATCGCGGCCGCTTCGCGCGCGCGGACAGGATCATCGCCGAGGGACATTACATGGCCGGAACCCTCGAGAAGATCGGCGCTCCTCGGGACCGGATCCGGGTCGTCCACCTCGGCGTCGATCCGACTACCTTCCCCTTCCGGGAACGGACGCTTCCGGAAACGGATCTACCGATCGTGGGCCTCATCGCGGCGTCGTTCCGCGAGAAGAAGGGGATCCGGTACGCCCTGGACGCACTCGCCCTGTTGCGGGACACGCATCCTCGTCTGCGCCTCCGCGTGATCGGCGACGGTCCCCTGCGTAGTGAGATCGAAGCGCAGATCGCCGCCACCGGGATCGCGGACCGCGTCGACCTCCTCGGATACCAGCCCTACCCCGTCTTCCGCGAGGAACTCTCCCGCGCTCATTTCCTGCTCGCACCGAGCGTGGTCGCGAACGACGGAGACTCGGAGGGCGGTGCGCCGGTCTGTCTGCTCGACGCGCAGGCCTCCGGGCTTCCGATCGTCGCGTCGACGCACTGCGACATCCCGGAGATCACACTCCCGGATCGGTCGGCGTTGCTCGCGCCGGAACGCGACGCTCGTCGCCTCGCTGACCGGATCGACGAGTTGCTCTCGCGTCCGGAGAGCTGGAGTGAGATGGGACGCGCGGGCCGGAGCCACGTGGAAGCGGAGTTCGACATCACGCGGCAAGTCGGAAGGATGGCCGAAGTCTATGACGAACTCGTCTGATAGGAATCCGAACCCGCCGAACGCACCAAACGCGCGGCAGCTCTCGTTGCGCGACCGGATCATCGGCCTCCTGCTCCTCTGCGGAATCGTCGCGCTGCTCCTCTACCTCCGGACGCCGGAGGAACCGTCTCCAGTTGCCGACCTGCGACTCCCCCCGATCAGTGCACTCGACGAGGGCTGGCTCGAACGCGCTCCCGCCGATAGCACGTGGACGACCGCGATGTCCGCGTATGAAGACGGCCACTACTCGCGTGCCGTCGAACTCTTCGATGGACTCGCGAAGGGAGACGAGGAACCGGGACTCGCACAGTTGCTCCTTGGATCCGCGTACGCCCTCGCACAGCGCCCCAACAGCGCCCAGCTCGCATTCCGACTCGCCGCGGGGAGCAAGGACGAGCCGATCGCTCACGAGGCGCGATGGCAACTCGTCTTGACGCTTCTGCGTGAGGAGGAACTCGACGTCGCGGCGCCCGAACTCGACCGGGTGATCCAGGAAGAAGGTCCACACTCGGGAGAAGCTCGCGCACTGAGCGTGAGGCTCGAGGCCGCACGCGACAGCTGAGGGCGGAGGCGACCGGAGCGAGGGATCGACCGAAACCGGGGACCCACCGCGACGAGGGACCGACCGAGACGAGCGATCGACCGAGACTAGGGATCGACCGCGACGAGCACTTCCGCCGCATCGAGATCCTCGGCCGCGAACAGCTGCAGCATTCCGGCGGAAGCAAGACCGTACCGAAGACCGAAATCGCCCGACATCGAAACGGAAGGTCTGCGCGCCTCGCCGGCGGGTCCACGGGCCCCTCGAGCGGGCCCGCCCGCTCCTGCCGGGACTTGGTCCGCCCCGGCATCCGTCCTTTCGACGCGTTCCGCAGCCGTGGATCGGGCGGTGGTTCTCTCCGGCTGAGCATCCGTCCGCGGATGTGGTCGTCGTCGGTGACTTCGAGCGGAACCCTCCGGATTCGATCATCGCGCGGACGAGTATTTCCTCGTAACCGAGGCCGGCGCCCTGCGCCCCGAGCACGGCCCGTAGCCCTTCCTCGACCGCACTCCGCACCGGATGGTCCGATTCCTCGCTACGGAGCCCCCCCAGGATCTGGTCGGCGATCACGCGCCTCACGCGCGGGAACCGCCGCGACACGGCTTCGAGGTTCGGGTCGAGGAGCTTCTCATCAACGCGCCGGAGAATCTCCACGAGCGTCGACTCGTACCGCGGGCCGACGTGGCGCCTACCCTCTTCTTCGACGACGTGTATCCGTGGCATGGCGGCGATCCCGCCGAGTCGGTACACCTCGCGCACGCCGAGGGCCCACCCGGCACTGCCGCGACCGTCGGGAGGGAGGAACACCCGATCGACCGTCTCCCCCATCCGACGAAGTCGATCGATCGCGGTGTAGGCCCAGTAGCTCTCACCTTCGAGCACCCACGCGTTGAGATCACGCCAACCGGTCCAAGGGATGTAGTCGTCAGAAGACGAGGAGACGCCCGTCTCGAGCCGCTGCCCGAGGATCTCCGCGAGCGCGCTCGCGTCGGAAGAGTCCTCGGCGAGTGAGGTCGTGGCGAGAGGCCGGGATTCGATGCCGAGCCATTCCGGGAGGAGTGCGTGGGCGAGGCCCAACCACGTACCCGGGCCTCCCGCAAACGAAGTGCGATCCTGCAGGAAGACCGAACCGCGACCTTCCCGACCCGTTGCGATCTCGAGGGCGTCCGAGCGGACGAGCCGCTTTGGACGGAACCTCGAACCGGTCGATTCGGCGACGCGCGCTTCGAGTTCCATGACTCTCTCCACGTAGTCGCCATCGCTTCCTCCCTCGAGGCGGAACCTGAGGTAGGGCGAGGAGAAGTGACGGTAGCGGAGAAGAGGATTGTCCGGTCCGACCTCGGGCCAGTGGAGCCGGCCCGGATCGATTTCCCGCACGAGGCGGTGGATCGCACCATCTTCGTCCCTCGTGCCATGGGGACAGCGATATCCCGGTGACGCGTCGACCGTCACGACGGATCCGCAGGCGGAACAGACGAAGAAGACTGGGGGCAGCAACGACACCTCCGATACCGTCCCGATCGGCCCCCTCCGTGGACACCTGTACGCTCGAGTTGGGCAGGTGGGAGCCACACCACCCCGATCGAAGCGATCCGTCATCGAAATGTGCATGCCTGGACGCCCGATCGAACGTTTGGCAGGAAGAAACGTCCCCCTCGGCGGCGTCGTCGCCGCTTCAGTACCGCATCCTCGCCCTCTCCCCGCCCGCGTCGGAGCCCTCTGTTCCCCGCCTCTTCCGGGCCCATTCCCGGTCCGCAAGTGATCGATCGTTGTTCCCCGGGGCCCGCGAATGCGAAACTCGACACATGACTCCTCACCCCTACCCACTCAGGTTCGCGGCACTGGCGATGCTTCTCTCTGTCGCAGCGGTGTCCGCGCAGTCCGCACCCCTCGTTCGTCCCGCCGAGTTGGCGAACGCCCGGTCGATGGCGTTCCGTTCCGTTCCGCGTGACGAGGCAACCATCCAGACGACGATCGATGAGCTCGCGGACCACGCACAGCGCGGCGAAGCTCTTCCGCGGGTGTGGGTCTACTTCCGTGACAAGGAGATCGCGACCTCCGACGACCTCGTTGAGGCTCTCTGGGATGCCGAGGTCGCCCTCGATCCTCGGGAGGCCGACCGACGGGAGCGTCGGAACGCTCCGCTCGATTTCTACGACCTGCCGATCCCGGCCGACTACCTCTCCGCCGTCGAAGCGCTGGGGAAGGTGCACCGAATCAGTCGTTGGCTCAACGCGGCCAGCGTCCTGGTCACCGAGGAAGCGGCGCGCCAGATCGCGGAGCTTCCCTTCGTCGCGAAGATCGTCCCTGTCCGGGCCGCGGCCTCTTCGCGCGGATGGACCTCGGACGCGGCACCGAACCAGGACTCGGACTCCGATCGCCGCACCCGCCACTGGGGGGATCCGTTCGACTACGGCCTCTCCCGCCCGCAACTCGAGCAGATCAACGTGATCGCCGCGCACGCGGCCGGCCTCAGCGGTAACGGTGTGGTGGTCGCCATGTTCGACACCGGCTTCTTCCACGATCACCTCGCGTTCCAGCAGCTTGTCTCGGAGGGCCGGCTGCTCGCGCAGTACGACTTCATCAACGACGACGAGGAGACACAGAACGAACCCGAGGACGTCGAGTGGCAGCACTCCCACGGCACGGCCACCTGGTCCGCACTCGGAGGGTTCTACCCGGGCGAGCTGGTCGGCCCCGCGTACGGAGCGACGTTCGTCCTCGCGAAGACGGAAGACGTCCTGAACGAGACACCGATCGAGGAGGACAACTGGGTCGCGGCGGCGGAGTGGGCGAGCGGCCTCGGTGCGGAGGTGATCTCGAGCTCGCTCACGTACGTCGACTGGTACCAGTACGAGGACATGGACGGGGACACCGCTCCGATCACGATCGCCGCGGATCTCGGCCCGAGCCGCGGCCTCCTCACGGTCTCGTCCGCCGGCAACCTCGGCGCCGCCGACTGGTACTACATCGGCGCCCCGGCGGACGGGGACTCCGTGCTCTCCGTGGGAGCTGTCGACCTGGACAACCAGCTCGCCTATTGGTCCTCACACGGCCCCACGTTCGACGGAAGGACCAAGCCGGATGTCGTCGCGCTCGGCGTGGACACGTACTGCGGAATTCCGAACACCTTCGGCGAAGACTTCTACTGGAGCTCCGGGACGTCGCTCTCCTGCCCACTGGTAGGCGGGGCGGCAGCGCTCCTGTTCGAAGCGCGGCCGACCTGGTCCCCGATCGATGTCCGGGACGCTCTCCGCAACTCCGGTGACTCGGCCAAGACGCCCGACAACGATCGAGGCTGGGGCCTCATCGACGTCATGGCGGCGCTGTCCTATCCGGCCGCCGCGCCGGGGCCGGACGGCGCGGTGCTCGGCGCGCCGAAGCTGCGCGTCTCTCCCAATCCGGGCACGGATCGATTCCGTTTCGAATGGCGGCAGCCGGACGAGTCGACGGACGGCCTCGTCGTCCGTGTCTTCGACGCGACGGGACGTGAAGTCGCCCGCGCGGATGGGCCTCCGGGTGCGTCATTCCTCGAGTGGGACGGCGTGGGAGTCTCGGGATCGCAGCTGCCGGCAGGTGTCTACCTGGCCCGCGTCCGGTCCGGCGACTGGGAAGCGACGAGCCGGGTCGTCAAGACCCGCTGAGAGGCGCGGGACGAGCCGAGGCGGCCGACCCGAGTCGCGCCCCAGCGAGCCCGCCGTCCGCCGGAACGCCGGAACGAAGAGAGCGCTACGGCATCGCCTGCCGTAGCGCTCTCCGTTTCACGAGGCCCTGCCGAGCGATGGTCTCGGGGGCCGGGCTTCCACCAACGGCACGACCTCGGAGCGCCGCACGAAACTACGCCGCGCTCGTGGGAAGTACTCCGCCGACGCTCGAGTGTGACAGGCATCCGCCAGGATCGGACTCGGCTTTCCGGCTCTCTTTCGGCGTGCTAGCCTCGGATGTCGTCTCTGAGCATGAAACGCGGGAGGAGTTCGGTGCGGCCAACCAGGTGTCTCGTCAGGAGTAAGAAGTCTGCCATCCCTCTGACCCTGCTCTCCTCTGCGGATCTCAAGGCGTGGAAGAGCACGGCCCCGAAGACCCACCTCAGCTGGGTCCTCGCCACCGACTTCCAGGCCAAGGTGGGTCAGGTCTGTCTCCTTCCAGGTCGGAGCGGCGGCGTGGATCGGGTACTCGCCGGGGTCTCCTCCCCACTCGGACTGTGGGACGCGGCGGCTCTCCCGACCTCCCTACCTGCGGGCGCGTACCAGCTCGACCCGCTCCCGGACCCGGCAGACGCCGAACGGGTCGCCCTCGCCTGGGCGCTCGCGACGTACACCTTCGAGACCTACAAGAAGAATACGCAGACCTTCGCTCAGCTGCTCTGGCCGAAGGGTGTCGACCGCGCGGCCGTCGAACGGACAGCGGCCGCGGTCTACCACGTGAGAGACCTCATCAATCTACCTGCGGAGGACTTGGGGCCGGCCGAACTCGCCAGCTACGCCAAGTCCCTCGCGACCGAACTGGGCGCCAAGTGCACCGTGATCAAAGGGGAAGAGCTGCTCCGGAAGAACTACCCGTCGATCCACACCGTCGGTCGCGCGGCGACGCGTGAACCGCGGCTGATCGACCTGCGGTGGTCCGGATCTCCCCGCGGAAAGAAGATCACGCTCGTCGGCAAGGGCGTCGTGTTCGACTCGGGCGGTCTCGACATCAAGTCGGCGGCCGGGATGCGCCTCATGAAGAAGGACATGGGAGGTTCCGCGCACGTCATCGGACTCGCTTCGATGATCATCAGCGCGAAGCTGCCCGTGCAGCTCCGCGTGCTCGTCCCCGCTGTGGAGAATGCGATCTCCGGGAACGCGTTCCGTCCGCAGGACGTCATTCGAACGCGCAAGGGCATCACCGTGGAAGTCGGCAACACGGACGCGGAAGGCCGGCTCGTCCTCGCCGACGCGCTCACGGAAGCAGACAGCGAGGATCCGGACCTGATCGTCGATTTCGCGACCCTCACGGGAGCGGCCCGGATCGCACTCGGTACCGACCTCCCCGGCTTCTTCTCCCGTCAGGACGCACTCGCGGACGCACTGAGTGCAGCCTCGAGCCGGGTCGCCGACCCGGTCTGGCGGATGCCGATGCACACCGCGTATCGCGAAATGCTGGAGAGCCCGATCGCTGACCTCAACAACGCTCCCGAAGGAGGCTACGGAGGCGCGATCACCGCGGCACTCTTCCTCGGCGAGTTCGTGAGGGAGACGACACCGTGGCTCCACGTCGACCTCATGGCCTGGAACCTCCGCGCCAAGCCGGGGCGTCCGGCAGGCGGCGAGGCGATGGGTCTCCGCGCGATGTACTCGATGATCGAATCGATGGTCGGTACGCCCGAGTGAAGCAGGCTCCCCAACTCGACCTTCTCCGCGGACGAGAGGGCGAGCGGCGTGCCGATCTCGCACCGACTCCGCCCCTCGCGCGCCATCCTTCGTGCCCGCGGGTCCTGGACCGGATCCGTCGCGTCCGCCTCTTCGTCCCCGAGTTGGACGGAATCTCGATCCGGGTCGGACTCACCCGGGCGGCCGCGGGGTTCGCGGCGCGCGAGGAGTTCATGGTCTGGATGAACCCGAGCGGCCTCACCCTGCACACGATCGCGCACGAACTGACCCACCTCCTCCAGAACCTCGGCCATGTGCCGAAGGGCGAGAAGAGCGCGGATCTCTTCGCACTCGCGCGACACCGCACGCTCGTGGACGAGATCCCCTGCTACCTCAAGATCCCGCGCCCCGTTCGCGCCGCCTGGCCGGAGCGTCGGGACGAGATCGAACGACTCCTCCACCGCACCGCGAGAGAGGCGGTCGAAGAGCGCGACAGTGGGTGTCGCACCTATCTCCGCTGGTTCGAACGGACCTTTGCGGATCGCTGGTTCGAGGAGGCCCGTCCGAACGCCCCGGCCACGCCGAAGACGACCCAGCTCGGCCTCTCGATTCCAGGTCGCAGACTCGCGGAAACGAGCCTGCGGACCTAGGCACACCCCGTCCGGCCGGTGGGCCACGACCGTGTGCATGAGATTCGGACGGGGTGATTGCAGCAACCCGGCGATCCCGTTGAGACGTCCGCGCACGACAAGACGAAGGCCCCCGGCTCACGCCGAGGGCCTTCGAGTTCCCGCTCGATCCGATTCCTGCGGCTAGAAGCGGCCGTGCGGAACGGGGAGCATGTCCTTCAGCGCCTCCCAGCTCTCCTGCTGTTCGGGCGTGAGGATCGCGTAGACAGCGTCCCATGCATCCTTCTCGATGACGAGGAGTCGGAACGCGGCGACTTCGGGGTCGATCGATCCATCCTTCAGGCCGTTCAGGATCTCGGTGCGCTGGGTCACGGTGTTCTGGAAGATCGACAGGGTCTGGGCCGTCTGCGCGTCGTCCATGTCCAGGACGGCGGCGACGAACTCGGCCCGCTGTGTCATCCGCTCATCGAGATTGTCGATCCGTCGCTCGATCCCTTCCGCCATCCGCGCCGCTTTCAGCTCCTGGAACGCGGAGAGCTGGTCGGCCGTGAGGATCGCGGCGAGTTCGGTCTTCATCGAGCCGGCGAGAGTGAGGGCCTGCGAGAGCGCTTCCGCCGCGCCCATCTCTTCGTCGCGCACGGCCTCGCGGAGGTCGCGGAACTGCTCGCGGTAGCTGCTGACGACCGTCCGGAAGGACTCGATCTGTTCGTCGGAGAGTCCGAGCTCCTCGGCCAGATGACGACCAAACCGTTCACCCAACTTTTCGTGATCGGGCCGGTCACCCCGGTCGGGCCGCGCCGGACGATTCTCAGCGAGGTACTGAGCCAGGATGACGAACTGGTCGCGATCCAGAATGTCCGCGGCCGTGGAGAGGAAGGTCATCATCGGCGGGACGAAGCCCTCGTCGGGCATCATGCCTCCGCCAACCGGGCCGCCACGCCGACCACCATCGGGGCCACCGGCGGCCCGGCCGCCACGGCCTCCGCCGACGGGATGGTTCGCCTCGAAACGAGCCTTCATCTCAGCCCTCGCGGACTCCAACTCCTCGATCGCCGCGCTGAGTGCCGACTCCTGCTGCGCAGTGAGCTCCAACTCGGTGGGAAGGTCCTGGGTGGTGAACGAGGTCATGGACAGGGTCTCGGAAGCCAGGGCCGTATCGGAGGTCGCGCTCCCGAGCAGGTCAGAGGTTTCAGAATCGCCGCAGCCGGAGAGGAGAAAGGCGCTCCCCAGAGTCAATGCACCGACGACGGTACAAAGGCTCCGGCCGATCGAGTTCTTCGAGGTCCGCTTCATGGTGGTGTCTCCCTTGTGGTCGCCCATCCGGGCGGTCATCCCTTCGAGTGTCGCTGTGCTCGAGACGCCCCTCCCGCCTCATCCACGCAGGGAACAGTACGCACGGGTCTTGTCAGAGATGTTGCAGACCCCGGGCGATTGCACGACACCGAAGGATCGGAGCCGAACTCCCGGGCCGAAGACCCGAGCCTCCGTGTGTGGTTCCCGGAGCGACGAGCGCGAATCGGATTCTGACCGACCAGTCAACCAGTACATAAAACAATGATTGTCAGCAACTTGGACCGATTGGACGACAGAGTTGCTCTGAATGGAGTGAGGTCGGTAAACTCAAGGGAAGTTCCGACGGCCCGCTACGACCAGAAGGGAATCTCCATGCTTCGTACCCACTCCACCATCGAGCCGCATCACCGCCGGGCACGGACCCTGGATCTGGGCCAGGGCGCCGGGCGTCTGACTCGCCTCGTATCCATGGGAATCGCACCGGTGGCCCTCGCCCTCGTGTCGGGCCCGGCGATGGCGAACGCTCCCGAGGTGCCACGGCCCACGCCCGCTCCCGCCCAGCGGATCGTCTTCCAGCTCACCGAAGCAGCCCAAGGGGCGTTCCAGGTGGACCTCGCCAGCCAGGGACGCACCGGACTCCCGAGCCTCGACGCGCGTCTTTCGGCCCTGCGGCCCGCAACGATCGAACCCGTCTTCGCGGACGTCGCCGCATCCGCCGCCAAGTCCGCGGCAGGACTCGACCGGATCTACGTACTCGAGTACGACGCCGCGACGTCTCCTCAACTCGCGGTGGAAATGGCCCAGGACCCGAACCTGGTCTACGCGGAACCGGACATCATCCACACGGCGACCGCGACCTGGCCGAACGACCCGGACGTCGATCTGCAGTGGGGACACCACGTCCCCGACTTCCCGCTCGACTGGACGCAGGACTCGGACGGGGACTCGGACGTCGCCTGGGACTATTCGACGGGGGATGCCGGCCTCACGATCGCGATCCTGGACACCGGCATCGACACGAATCACGAAGACCTCATGGACCGCATCGTCGCGGGCTGGGACTACGTGAACAACGACTCGGACCCGTTCGACGACGAAGGCCACGGCACCGCGTGCGCCGGAATCGCCGCAGCCACGGGGGACAACGGCATCGGCATCGCGGGCGTCGTCTGGAACTGCGACATCATGCCGATCAAGGTGCTCGACGAGACAGGGCACGGCGCATCGACGTGGATCGCGAACGGCATCACGTACGCGGCCGACCACGGCGCCAACGTGATCAGCATGAGCCTCGGCAGCGACACGCCTTCGTCGACGATCCAGAACGCCGCCAACTACGCTTGGTCCGCGGGACTCATCCTCTTCGCGTCTTCCGGGAACGACAACCTCGCGACCGTGGGCTACCCGGCCGGGTTCTCGAACGTCATGGCGGTCGGCGCCATGTCTCCCTGCCTCGAGCGGAAGTATCCGGGTAGCTGCGACGGAGAGAGCTGGTGGGGATCGAACTACGGCGCGGGTCTCGACTTCCTCGCTCCGGGCGTTCTCATCTACACGACGGACATCTCGGGCGCGGGCGGCTACTGGGTGATCGACTACTACGAGCACTTCAACGGCACGTCCTCCGCGTGCCCGTTCGCGGCCGGCTCCGCCGCGCTCGTCTGGTCGTACATCCCGACGCTCACGAACGCCGAGCTGCGTGACCTCCTCCGTCTCTCCGCGACCGACATGTACGCACCGGGGTGGGACAACGAGACCGGCTACGGTCACATCAACCCCGCGAGCGCGGTCCAGGCCTACTACCTGGTCGACGGCACCGGAAGCATCGGCGGATCCGATCCGTCCCTCGGCGTCGCCTTCAGTGACGTGGACGGGGACGGCGACGCCGATCTCTACGTCGTCAACGACGGCGCGGCAAACGAGTACTTCCGGAACGACAACGGCACGTTCGTCGACGCGACGAGCGGCCTCCTCGGCGACTCCGGCGCCGGCGCCTCGGCCGCCTTCGGTGACGCGGACGGCGACGGGGATCTCGACCTCTACCTGGCCCGCGACGGCGCCAACACGTACCTCCGCAACGACGGCGGCAGCTTCGTCGACGCGACGGTCGCGCCGCTGGCCAACGCCGACATCGCCACCACCACGTCGTGGATCGACTACGACAACGACGGCGACATGGACCTCTACTTCGGGAACGACGGGACCGCGAACGTCATCCTCCGGAACGACGGAGGAGGGGCGTTCACCGACGTCACTGCCCTTCCGTTGGGCAACACGCGCCCCAATGGAGGATTCGCCTGGGGAGACTTCAACGGCGACGCCCTCATGGACCTCTACATCTCGAACGAAGGTCAGAACCGACTCCTCCAGAACGACGGCGCGGGCGCGTTCACGAACGTGACCGGCGGCCTCGGCGATGCCGTGACCGGCAGGGGCGCGAGCTGGGGTGATGTCGACAACGACGGCGACATGGACCTCTTCGTCGCGAACTTCGACGGCGAGAACCGCCTCTGGATCAACATCGACGGCGCGAGCTTCACCGACGTCGCTATCGGAACCCCGCTGGCCGATGCACGGGACACGCGCGGCTCGTTCTTCGCCGACTTCGACAACGATGGTTGGGTCGACCTCTTCACGACGAACGCGAACGGAATGAACCAGCTCTGGCGGAACGAGAGCGGCGAGTCGTTCACGAGCGTGGCCTGTCTCGGCCCGGTCGCGGACACCGGTGACGGTCGCGGTACCGCCTGGGCCGACTTCGATCGCGACGGAGACATCGACTGGTTCGTCGCGAACGCGGACGGAGCCAACGTCGTAATCCGAAACGACAGCCCGGCGGACCGCCACTGGATTCGGGTCGCGCTCTCGGGAACCACGTCGAACGACCACGGCATCGGGGCACGGGTCCGCGTCGTGGCGGGCGGGATCTCGCAGATCCGCGAGGTCACGGCCGGGAACGGGCACCGGTCACAGGACGAGGCGATCGCGCAGTTCGGCCTCGCCGCGGCGTCGTTCATCGACTCGCTCATCGTCACGTGGCCGAGCGGCACGGTGGACGTCGTCGAGAACCTGGCCACGATCGACACGGAAGTGACGGTCGTCGAGGGCCAGGGCATCGGAGTCACGGCCGTGGATCCGGCCCTGCCCGCGCCGAGCTCGCTACTCGCTCAGAACGCGCCCAACCCGTTCTCGGACGGAACAGCGATCCGGTTCCGCATCGAGGACGAGCAGCGCGTACGGCTGGAAGTCTTCAGTACGGACGGAAGGCTCGTCCGGAGCCTGGTCGACGGAAACCGTGGCGCCGGGGAGCACCTCACGGTGTGGGACCGACGGGACGCACGGGGCAACCGTGCACCGAGCGGCGTCTACTACTACCGGCTGCAGCTGGAGAACGGGAGTCAGTCCGCCCGCAGGCTCGTCGTCGTGGACTGATCGAGGAGATCGAGGAGATGGCCGCCCGGCGGATGCGGGCGGCGGAACTCAGCGACCGCTGCCCAAGACGGCGGTCGCTTTTATCTCGACCAGGGCTTCCGGCTCGACCAGGTCCGTCACTTCCACGGACGTCCAGGTCGGAATGTCGTCACCGAAGACTTCGGCCAGGACCGCACGGAACTCACCGAGGCCGCTCAGCTCCCGATGGTAGGTCGTGATCTCGACCACGTCCGCGATCGAGCCGCCGGACTTCCGGAGTTCGGCGTCGAGGTTCCGGAGCGCGAGACGCGCCTGCGAAACCGCATCCGCACCCCAGCCGGTACCGTCCTGCCCGAACTGAGCCGAGACCCACACGCGCTGCGCCGAGGAGTCCGCGAATCGCGGCTCCGCGGAGCTTCCGGCTTCGGTATCGAAAGTCGCAGCGGCGAGAGTGACGAAGATGAAGGCGAGCGAGACGATCGCAAGCGCCAGACGCATCTAGGGATCCTCCATGATCACGACGTTGGGTGATGCGGCTGCGCGGGAATGTAACACGTCGTTCTGAAATGACGAGACCAAAAGTTGGGATATCACTAGAAGTTCGTCCAAATGAGCGGCGTGCGCCCAGAATCAGACGCTAGCACTCCTCGTGGACTCCACGCGCGGCGTGGCTCAGCGGCTGGGGAAGCGTACGACGACGCGGGCGCCGCCTTCCCTGCGATTCTCCGCGCGAACCTCGCCCCCGTGTGCGTGCACGATCTCGCGAACGATCGAGAGACCGAGACCGCTGCCACCGGTGGGCCGTGACTTCTCCCCGCGATAGAACCGATCGAAGACGTGGGGCAGCTCGGACTCGGGGAATCCAGGCCCGGCGTCGTCCACCTCGATCACCGCCCAACCTGTCTCGGACACGACGCGCACCGAGATGAGCCCGCCGTCCCCTGAATAGCGGACGGCGTTGTCGATGAGATTCCCGAGTGCCTGCTCGACCCGTCCGCCGTCTGCGTTCACGCGGAGCGGAACTGTTGGTGCTTCGGACGCGAGTGCGATGCCCTGACGTGCCAGGTCGACCTTCCGCCGCTCGACGAACCGCTGCACGAGATCGGCCAGGTCGAGTTCCGTGGGCTCGAAGTTGCCGGCACCCGCCTCGAGCTTGGCGAGGTCGAGGAGATCCCGCACGAGCCGGTCCATCCGACGCCCTTCCTCGAGGATGTAGCCGATGTACTGTTTCTGCTCGGATTCCGAAACCGGGACCGCCGGATCGAGCAGCGTCTCGGCAAACCCGCGGATCGAAGTGAGCGGGGTCGAGAGGTCGTGCGTGACGTCCGCGAGGAACTGCTTTCGTTGTCGCTCCGTCTCCTCGAGCTTCCGCCGCGACTCCTCGAGCCGGGACGTCATCTCGTTGAGTGCGCGACCCAGAGCACCGATCTCGTCGCCACCGAGGTCGCGGACCCGCGCTTCCAGCTCACCCGACGCAACCCGAGAGGTGTGCGCATCCAGTTCACGAAGCCGTCCGGCGATGCCTCGGAAGAGCCAGAGCCCCGCGAGGGCGGAGAGCAACGTGGCGAGGGGAATGAAGACGAAGCCCGGCCGCGGGATCTCGCGCGGAAGATCGAGCCGACGCTCCAGGTAGACGACGTGGACCCACTGGTCGGGCCGGCCCTCCACCTGCGCCGACGCAGACCGGAACCGCTGCCGTCTTCCGGGCTTGGTCCCCCCCTCTCCCTCCCGCTCGGACCGTTCGCGCCAAAGGTCGCTCCGTCCCTGACGGCCAGGGATCGGCGGTTCCACCTCAGGAACGGTTCGGCCGATCCGAGCGGAGAGGAACTCCGCGATCCGTCCGGGAATGACGCCGGTGGGAAGCCCGCTCGTCCAACCGTCCGCTGACTCGAAGAGGAAGAAGTGATCCCGCGACCGGCCCTGGAAGGTGAGCAGGATCTCGTGGAAGGGAAGGAGGCGCTCGGGAACGAGCTCCACACCGGGAAGCGCACCATTCCCGAACGGAGGTGCACCGCCCGGAAAGGGACCCGCATCCGTCGGCTGACGGAACGTCGGTGCAGGAAACGGCGCCGGCAGCGGCCCCGCCGCCCCTGCGGGACTCTGCGTCGAACTCGGACCGTCCGCCCACGCGGGGTCGGAGGCATTCTGCGCCGAAGTCGTGGCTCCGGTCCCGGTCCCGCCCGGATCCCCGACCGAGCCCCCGCCTTTGGACTCGAGGTTCCCGATCGCGTTCGCACAGGATTCGGCGAGCGAACTCATCTGGGACCGATGCTGCTGCGAAACGAGTGGATCGACGACCGTGAGGAGCAACACGACCTGGAGCACGAGCCAGAGGACGAGGACGGCGAGGAACGCGCCTCCGAAAGTCCAGAAGAGGCTCCGCGTCCGCACCATGGTCAGCGCTCGTCGCTCGGTGCGCCTTCGGCGAACCTGTAGCCCGTTCCCCAGACCGTCTGGACGTAGCGAGGATGGGCAGGGTCTGCTTCGACCTTGCGCCGCAGCCGGCTCACGAGGCTATCGATCGACCGGTCGTCGACCACGCGATCGTCGCCCCACACCCGGTGGAGGAGCTGATCGCGCGTATAGACGAAACCGGGACGCTGCGCGAGGAAACGGAGGAGGTCGAATTCGAGAGACGTGAGTTCGATCGCGGTTCCCGCTCGTTCGACCACGCGACGGGCCGGATCGATGACGAGATCGCCCCGACGAAGCACGGGCTCCGTGGCGCCCTCGGGGCCCGCACGCCTGAGCAGCGCACGCACACGGGCGATGAGCTCCCGCGTGCTGAACGGTTTGGTCAGGTAGTCGTCGGCACCGACCTCGAAGCCGAGCAGCTTGTCGGCTTCGTCCCCGCGCGTGGTGAGCATGAGGACGGGAACCTGGGACCCGGCACGGATGCGGCGACAGACCTCGAGCCCTTCCACCCCTGGAATCATGAGGTCCAGGATGACGAGATCGGGATCGTGTTCCTTGAAGAGGGAAAGGCCCTGGACTCCGTCGGCCGCGCGGAGGGAACGAAACCCGGAGGCATCCAGATTCTTCGCGACCAGCTCGGAGATCCGGGCATCGTCTTCGATCACGAGTACCGTGGGCGTCATCTACGGAACCTTCGGCGCGTCGATCTTCGCGTCCATCGTCGGGACACCCCCCTGCGCGCCGATCTCAGCGACCATCCGCTTACGAGACTTCGGCGTACTCATCCTCCGACTGGCCGGCCATGAGCGGCACGTACTCCTCGCCGACCTTGTCTCCGTCCACTGTCTTCACGACCGGTAGAGGGTTCGCCGCCACGTGCGCGTTCCAGAGGTCCTCGAGTTCCTTCTTCTTCTCATCCGGAAGCGGCGCCCAGGTGCCGCGCCCGCGGCACTTGGGGAACTTCGAGCACGAAAGCCAGAAGCCGCGCTTGGAGTCTCTCATGTTGAGCGGCGCATCGCACTTCGGGCACGGCAGGTCGGTGACGAGCGGCGGGGTCTTCGGGAGCTTGATCGTCCCCTTCTTGGGGTCGAGGTTCAGGATCCCCTTGCACTGGGGGTAGTTCACGCAACCGAGGAACTTTCCGAACCGGCCCGAACGGAGCGTCATCCCGGAGTTGCACTCCGGACATGCGATGTTCGTCAGCTCGGGCTCCATCGGATTGCCCTCGGCGTCGATCGGCGCCGCGTAGTCACAGTCCGGGTACGTGGCGCAGGAGAGGAACCGTCCGTTGCGTCCGAATCGGTACATCGTCCCGGCACCGCACTTGGGGCACGGATGCGGCGCAGGCTCGGTCTCGGCCTTCGCGTGGACCATCTCCGTGTGCGCCTTGTCGAGGTTCTTCCGGAACGGGCCGTAGAAGTCGTGGAGCATCTGCACCCAGTCGTGCCGCTCCTCCTCGATGAGGTCGAGTTCCTCTTCCATGTAGCGCGTGTACGCGACATCCATGATCTTGGGGAAGCCTTCGACCAACTTGTCCGTCACGACCTTCCCGAGGTCGGTCGCACGCAGCCGCCGGTCCCGCGGCAGGAGAGGCTCGACGTACTTGCGGTCCTGGATCGTGGAAATGATCGCCGCGTAGGTGGAAGGACGTCCGATCCCTTCCTCCTCCAGCTTCTTCTGGAGCGACGCCTCCGTGTAGCGCGGTGGCGGCGAGGTGAAGTGCTGGGTCGGCTCGATCTGGAGCGGCGCGACCTGCTGCGTCACCGAGAGCGGCGGCAGGATCGCATCGTCGCCGCCCTTGGGCACGCCTGTGATCCGGTAGAAGCCGTCGAACGCGAGCGTGCGTCCGTTGGCCTTGAAGACCGCACCGGGCTTGCCGCTCGTCCCGGCGACGGTTGTCCCGTTCCTTCCCCCGCCCGCGTCCCCGTAGACTCCGATGAAGGCCGAGGTGGAGTCCCACTCCGCGGGGACCATCTGCGAGGCGACGAAGCGCTTCCAGATGAGATCGTAGAGCTTGAACTGCTCATCCGTGAGCGAGGCCCGCACCGACTCGGGCGTGAGCCGGACGTCGGTCGGCCGGATCGCTTCGTGCGCTTCCTGGGCCGACTTCGCCTTGGTCGTGTAGAAGTTCGGCTTCTCGGGGAGGTACTTCGCCCCCGCCACGTCATCGACGTAGGCGCGCGCCGCCTGGATCGCCTCCGGAGAGACGAAGGTCGAGTCCGTACGCATGTAGGTGATGAGGCCGGTCTGCCCCTGGCCCTTGAGGTCGACTCCTTCATAGAGCGACTGGGCGACGCGCATGGCGCGCTTCAGAGGGAAACCGAGGACGTTGGCCGCCGCCTGCTGCATGGTGCTCGTGATGAACGGCGCCGAAGGGCGCGTCTTCGTCCGCTTCGTCTGGACGTCGTCGATCCGGTAGACGAGACCGTTTCCATCCAACGGCTGCCCGGCGAGGCGACCACGGATCTCGACCCGGTTCCGCGACGGTCCCTTGCCCTTGGGATCCTCGGTGCGGATGACGTCCGTCTCGCGGAAACCGACCTTTCGCGCCACGGCGAGCGCGTGCTCCGAGTCCTCGATGTCGGCGGGAGAACCGTCGACCTCGATCAACTCGGCCTTGAACGAGTGGTGCTCGGAGAGCCAGGCGAGCCGGTCCTTGACCGTCCGCGGCTTGCCCTCGGGCGCGGTCCCGAGGAACGCATCCCAGCGATCCGAGAGACGGTCCCGCTCCACGAGGTCGGTCGTGAAGTAGCCACTCACCTTCCAGTACTCGTCCGGAGTGAACGCTTCGATCTCGCGCTCGCGCTCGACGACGAGGCGAACCGCAACGGACTGCACCCGTCCGGCGGAAAGCCCGCCCGCCACCTTCTTCCAGAGGAGCGGAGACACCTGATAGCCGACGATCCGGTCGAGGATCCGCCGCGCCTGCTGGGCATTCACCTTGCCGAGGTCGATCGGGCGGGGCTGGCGGAACGCATCGTCGATCTGCTGCTTCGTGATCGCGTTGAAGACGACCCGCTTCGCGCCTTCGGGGTCGACACCGAGCGCCTGGGCCAGGTGCCAGGCGATCGCTTCCCCTTCGCGGTCCAAGTCCGTCGCGAACCAGATCGCGCTGGCGGACTTCGCAACCTTCTTGAGGTCGGTGAGGGTCTTCTTCTTCTGTGGGAGGATCTCGTAGGTCGGGGTGAAGTCGTTCTCGAGGTCCACCCCCGGTACTTCCTGCTTCACTCCCTTGGGCGCCCGGCTCGGCAGGTCGCGCACGTGGCCGACGCTCGCCATGACGACGAAGTCCCGTCCGAGGTACTTGTTGATCGTCTTGGCTTTGGTGGGGCTCTCGACGATGACGAGCTGGCGACCATCCGCGCTCGTCACAGTGGCGCCCTTCGCCTTCGAGGACGACTTGCGAGATGTCGTCTTCGTGGCGGACTTCTTGGTGACCTTCTTCGCCACCTTCGTGGTCGTCCCGACGTCCTGTTTCGCCATTGTGGGGCCTCCCCCCCCTCGTGCCGCGCGTCCCCTCCTGTCGCGCTCCGGCAGGAGGATCGGCCCGAAACGTGGTGGACTTGACCCCCCACTGTCAAGTGGCTCGCAGTGAGGCACATGCGGCAAGGGGAGGTCAGACCGATGTTAAGCAGATGGAAACGCAACGCATTAGCGCATCACCGAGAAATGTCTCGGATGCCGTGGACGAGCCGACGGCAAAGCCCCCCTCGGGAACGCGAATCCGCGGTTTCCGGACGAGGGGCGTCGGATGCCGCCCTTTCGCCGCCAGTTACGGACCGATCGAACCGGAAGCCGGATCCGGCGGCAACGAACGGAATCTCGGGAACTCCGATCGGTCGGCACCGACCGGTCGGGCCGGTCGGGCTCGCCGGACTCTGTCGAGTCGGTCAGTCTCCGGTTGGCTCGCCGAGTCGGGCCCGCATCTCATCGGCTTCTCGGGACCGCCCTTGCCGCCCAAGCAGCCCGAGATACGCCTCGATGCCCTGGCGGACGGCGGGTGTCCGCTCCCCTGTCTCCCAGAGCTCCATGGCGCGCAGGAGGAGTTCCTCGGCGCCCTCGACCTTGCCGCGTCCCTCGAGCAGGAGGGCGAGGTCTGCCAGAGCGAGCAGCGTCTCCGTGTGGGAGGCCCCCAGCGCCCCTTCGAAGAGCTCGAACGACTTCCGCTGCATCGGCTCCGCCTCGCTCAGCCGACCCTGGCGAGCGTAGAACGCCGCGAGCATGGAGAGGTCACGCGCGACCTGCACGGTCTCGGGGCCATATCCCTTGACCCGCGAGACGAGAGCGCGGTGGTAGAGCGGCTCCGCTTCGGCGTACCGCCCCGTCGATTCGTAGAGGCCGGCGAGTGACCAACGGATCTGCGCAACGTCGAGGTGATCCTCCCCGAGCAGCTTCCGGCCCATCCGCAGCGCGCGCTGGAACGTCCGCTCCGCCTCCTCCGGCTTGCCGCTCGTCCAGAGGAGCGACGCGAGATTCCCGAGCGCCTTCGCGCGGACGGGATGCTCCTTGCCGAGGGCCCGCTCCCAGACGTCGAGCGCACGCCGGTAGAGGTACTCGGCCTCCTCGTACTGCCCTTGCTTGCGCAGGAGGACGGCGAGGTTGTTGAGGGAAGCGGCGACGGAAGGGTGTTCGTCACCGAGGAGCGACTCCCGGAGTTCGAGCGCGCGGCGGTAGAGCTGTTCCGCTTCCGTCCACTGCCCGAGTTCGTCGTGAACCTGGCCGAGGTTGTTGAGGCTGGCCGCGACCGAAACGTGCTCCCCACCGAAGTTGCGGGCCCGGATCTCGAGCGCTTCCCGAAGCGCACGCTCCGCCTCCGGCAGCCGTCCCTGCGCGTAGTAGAGCATGCCGAGCTGGTTCAGCGTCGTCGCGAGACGGACGTCGTCCGCACCGAACTGCCGGGCCTCCTCGACGGCGCGGGACCACGCGACCTCCGCGACCTCGAAGTCCCCCTCCTCGAACGCCTTGCTTCCGAGTTCACTCTGTTCTTCCCAAGGAGTCTTTTCGTCGTCCATCAGTCGAATCCACGGCTCGAGAGTGTGAGTGTGATCCGGGCAGGCCCCGTATCCGCGCCCATCGGCCAGGCGAAATCGACCTGGAGGTAGGAGAGGAGCCCGCTCGAGTCGACATTGCGGCGAAGCCCGACGCCGAGGTCCCAATGCACTTGGTTCCCGCCCGGCATCTCCATGTCCCCGGCATCATGGATCGGAGAGTCGCCCCAAACGGAGCCGGCCTCCACGAACGGCACGAAGCGGAGCTTCGTCTTTCCGAAGATCGGCGTCTTGATCTTGCCGACCTTGTCGTTGGCCCACGCGAACTGGGCCCGGACGAAAAGGCGCTGCGTACCCGTGACGAATCGGGGCTCGAAGCCACGGAGACCGCCATGCCCTCCCAGATCCTGCGCGAACTGAGGCGGAGCGTCACCGCCGGTCAGCCCGAGGTCCGCGATCACGTAGAGCTCGTCCTTTCCACGCGGCAGCCAGATCTGTTTCGCACTGACGCTGCCGTGCGTGAACTCCGGGCCGGACGAGAGCGCCCCCCCGAAGTTCGCGAACGTTCCGCTGAGATAAGTGCCGGGAAGGACGACGTCCTCCGAGTAGCGAGGGCGGTGCGATACGTGCAGTTCGACGCCGGTGCCCGTCCACCGCCTGGCCTCGGCGTTCTGGTCCATCCACCGGTCGGATCCGAAGATGTGTTCCGTCGACGTGATCGGCGACGGGGCCTGGTGGACTCGTCGCACCGCTGTCTGCAGCGTCCAGGTCTTGTACGGCTTCCAACTCAGCCGCAGCTCTCCGGCCTCTTCGCGCACGTAGGACCGCGCGTCATAGCCGCCCACGATCGCGAAGATCGGGTTCCCATAGGGCTGATGGCTTCCGAACGGGACGATCCCGCTGTGCGCACCGATCTGCGTCCACCAGGACTCCTTGTCGAGTTCCCCCGCCCGAAGGCTGCCCTGGCCCGTCGGCTTGGAGCGGCCGAAGTCGTACCCGATGCGAGACTCGGTCCGGATCCGTCGCTCCCAGACCGGCCCGACCGTGACACCGCCCGCCACGTGGAACCCGGCGACCTTGTCATACGTGAGGTCGATGATCGGACTGTAACGCCCACTCGCCCGGTCGAAGTCGTCATCGACGGCCGCAAAGACGGAGTCCCAGTCGGTCGTCTCCATTCCGAAGGGGTCGTCTGTCCCGAACGGATCGTCCGCGCCGAACGGACTGTCGCCGCCGAACGGATCGTCGGTGGGCGCAGCGGCAGGCTCGTCCTCGTCGAGGCTGCCGGGCGGGAGCGACTCGGCGAGTTGGAGGGGCTCGGCGAACTGGGGAGGCTCGGCCGGCAGGAGCGAGCCGACGATCGGGAGCGATTCGGCGACCCTTGGCGGGACCGGCTCCTCGGGCGCCGCCGTCGCGCTCCGCCCGAAGCAGAGGGCTCCGAGCAGGAGCGTCCAGGCAAACTGGCCGACCGCGTTTGGACGGATCTTCGACTTCGGTGCAGACATGGGACCCCGATGCTAAGCTCGCAGCCACGGATGTTTCCACTGAGACGCGAGAAATCGAGAGTGCACCCGTCCGGCCTGGATGGGTCCGCCTCCTGAAACGAGAAGGCACGTCCTCCGATGAAGCCCGGCCGAGACGGTTTCGGTGCCGCTCCCGAAGCGGGCGGATCCGGTGACCTCGTCGTCCACCCGCTGGACGACGGGCGGGTTCCCGACTTCCGGGCGGTCCATGCCCACTGCGGGGAAGGCGGTTGGTGCCAGTGCGTCGCCTGGTGGGTCCCGAGCTGGGCAGGGTGGGGGGACCGGTCAGCGGCCGAGAACCGGGCGCTTCGCGACGACCTCTTCGCGCACGGAGAGTACGACGGGTATCTCCTCTACGCGGACGGCGCACCGGTCGGATGGATGCAGGTCGGAACGGTCGGCCGGCTGGAGAAGCTGTGGAATTCCTACCGGCTCGATGAACTGAGCGTCACCCCGAACGACCTCGCGATCTCCTGTGCGTTCCTCCTCCCGAAGTTCCGTGGACGGGGTCACCTCCACCGCTTCCTCGAGCTGGTGCTGGAGAGGATCGGGGCCGACTCGAAGGCCCGCGTGCTCGCCTTCCCGAGAACGGGCGCGGAGCTCCCCGACGACGACGTCTGGACCGGACCGGAACGCGCTTTCCTGGGCCAGGGTTTCCAGGTTCTCCGCGCGCACCCGACTCACCCCGTACTCGGCTGGAGCTCCTCGAGGGATGCGTTCGTCGTCCGCAGCGAGGAGCTGGCGAAGAATGGCGGCCGCACCCACGCGATCGTGGTCTTCGATCTCGGAGGTGTGCTCGTCGACAATGCCGGGATCGAGCAGCTCCTCTCGTGGACTCCGCGGCTCACGAGGAGAGAACTCTGGGCGAGGTGGCTCGCCTCCCCGTCCGTCCGCGCTTTCGAGTGCGGGGAGAGTACGGCGGCCGAGTTCGCGGAAGCACTCCGAACCGAGTTCGACCTGGAACCGGATACCCGGGCCATCGAACGTGAGATCGGGGCCTGGATCCACGGGTTCTATCCCGGTGCGTCCGAGCTCCTTTCCTCGCTCCGGCCACAGGTGAGGCTTGCGTGCCTCTCCAACACGAACGAGTTGCACTGGAGCCGGATGACCCGGGAAGTCGACCTCTACGGTCTCCTCGACCACCGCTTCCTATCCTTCCGCTGCGGCCTCCTCAAGCCGGACGACGGTATCTACACGCACCTGCTCACCCAGCTCTCCCCGTGGATCGACCGAGCGGCCGAGCGCGTCCTCTTCCTCGACGATCACCCTCGGAACGTCGACGCGGCGAAAGCACACGGCATCGACGCACGGCGCGTGGTGGGCCTGGACGCGGTCCGCCGGGAGCTCGCGGATGCCGGTTTCGAGGTGGGTCCGCCGCCCGACATCAGCACGCCGTGACACGGCGGGAACCGAACCCTCACTGAGGCCGAACCGCAGGGACCGGCCCGCCTCCCTACACTCTTCTCGTACCGGATCGCTCTTTCGGGCTGAACCACGCCGTTCGCACCGGACCGTCCTCGGTACTGAACTGCGGGCAATCGGGGACTCAACAACCTCGGCTCGCCCGCCGATGGCAACGAAAACCCCTCTCACCTCGGCGGGACGTCATGCCAAGAGAGACGCCAACGAGAATGCCGCACATCTTCGGGCGCCCCCTGCCGGGACGTGCGTTCGTCCCTGGGCTGTCCCACATTCGTGCCGACCTCCATCTCCACTCGAGCGCCTCGTATGACGTGATCAACCACCCCGCGCTGCTCCCCCGCGCCCTCTACGAGCGGGCCGTCGAGCGGGGAATGGGTCTTTTCACCCTCACCGACCACGAGACGATGCGGGGCATCCAGCATCTCCAATCGGAACTCCGCGAGGAGTACGGGGGCACGCCGCCGATCCCAACCGTGACCGGAATCGAGTTGTATGTGCGGGATCCTCGCGTCGGCCATGTCATCCACGTGAACGTGCTCGGGCTCGATCGGAGACAGGCCTCCGCGCTGGCGAAGCGACGCCGAGATCTGGATGCGTTCCTCTCGTTCTGTCGGCAGGAGTCCCTCTACCACGCGTACAACCACCCTTTCTGGTTCGAGCCGGGGGAACGCGCTTCGCTCGATACGATCGCGACGTTGGTGGCCATGTTCCCGGTGGTGGAGATCAACGCGGGAAGGATCCTGCCGCTCAACCACCGCACCATCGCGCTCGCCGAGACGCACGCGAAGAGCCTGGTCGCGTGCTCTGACTCGCACACCGGAAGGGTCGGGCGCGCCTACACGTCGGCACCCGGAACGACGCCAGAGGAGTTTCTGGCGAACGTGACGGCCGGCAACTCCGTCGTCGTCCCTCGCTGCACCTCGCTCGGCGACTTCCTCGACGAGGTGCACGGAACGCTCGACCTCGTCTTCAGCCTGCAACAGGCCCTGCCGATCAAACGCACGTTCCTCCGCAAACACCCCCGTCTCCGGAAGCTCGCGAAGCTCGCGCTGGAGAGTGATCGGGTGATGAAGTCCGGCTGGCTCCAAGGGCTGGCCCGGCGGACTCTCGGCATCGTGGCCTATGCTCCGGCATCGGCGTTCATCTGGGAGCAACGCCAGATGCACAAGCGGCTCGAAGAGTTGGAGGCGGCTCTGACGGACCCGAACCTGGTCGACGGACTGATCGAAGTCTGAAGTGGCCGGCCCCTCGCCGGCGATCGATCGAGTCGCGCGGCCGGCGGAGCCGGCCAAACGCTACTGCCGGTCGGGGGAACCTTCTCCAGCCTCCGCCTCGCCGGGTTCCTCGACGTAGTCTTCGTCACCACCCGATGCGGTCATGCTGGCCACCGGTGCCGCGGCGGACGGCGTGAAGGTCGGCGGGACGAAGGGCGGTGGCGGAGGGGGTGGCGAGGGGGCCATCGCCACGCGTTCGTGAGCCGTGCGTGTCATTGCCTCGCGCTCGAGCTGCTCCTTCGCCTTGCGGTAACGCAGGATCAGGTAGATGCCCGCACCGAGCACGCCGAGTGGCCAGACGTTCCCGAGCCAATCGAGGTCGACATCGAACGTGACCGTCAGGGTCAGGACGAGGCCCAGGAACGCGAGGAGGACTCCGCCCACGAGCGGACTGTCGGTCGGCATCGGCTCTTCTATACCGACCGCGTGGAGGTTGTAGATCCGCGCGCGCCGCACGGCATCGACGATGTTGAAGATCCAGAAGAAGGCGAGCAGCATCCCGAAGAACGGCTCCGCAGGCCGGGCCTGGCCGGAGTCGAGCAACGTCATCAGGCTCCCGATCACGAGGATGTTCGTGAAGCCGGCGACGTAGTGGCCTACGTACGTCTGCCCGGCACCGGGCAGAACAGAGAGGAACCCGGCCAGGACCGGGGACTTCCGGATCTGGGTGCCATCGCTCTGCTTCATCATCGTCTCCCTGGAAGTCGCCGACGCAGTCATGATACTAGCCCTCATCTGAGGTATCTCCGTCCGAAGCCTCTTTTTCCGGGTACAGCCCGATCGGGTCCAGAACGAACCGCAGATCTTCGAGCAACGCAGGGTAGTTGCCGTCCTGGAAGTGGGTACGCGTGCGCCCACCCCAGTCCGAAACCTGCTCCGCCCTGCCTTCCACCTGCTCCCACATCCACTCGACACGAGACGCCACGCGCCTCCACGGACCGAAGCGGTTCTCGCTCACTCCGGTCTCGCTGATCACCGGCATCTGGACCTGGGCGACCTCCTGGATCCGGTCCGAAACCGAATCGTAGGTCGGGACGCGGCTGCCGAAGAGGATCGCTCCCACGAGCGCGCACGCCATGGCCGCTTCCCACACCGCTTCCGGGCGCCGCCAAAGTGCCCGGAACACTTCGAGAATGCCCGGCCGCGGCCCGATCGTCCTCGCGAGGACGGCCTGGGTGAACGCGCGGTCCGGCTTGAGATCCGGAATCGAAGCGTAGTACTCGGGAAGCGCCTGCAGCGCGTCCCGCATTCGCTGACAGCTCGGACAGTCGGCGACATGTTCGCGCACGAGGACGGCGTCGCCGCTCGCGAGCGGATCCTCGAGCGCCTCGGCCATCCGGATCTCGACCCACCGACAGTCTCTTCCTTCGGTGCGGGCCCGGATCCGTTCCCGATCGAACTCACGTTCCTTCGCGTCGAGTTCGTAGAAGGGCTCGAGGTCCATGGAACGTTCGAGCGCCAGCGCTCGGCAGTCCGGACAGGACGCCTCGTGTTCCACGAGCGCGCCGAACTGCGGTTCCCGAACCTCCCCGAGGAGGTAGGCACGGAGTCGGCTTTGGAACTCATGACATTTCATGTCGTACCTGCCGTTTCTCCCCTCGTTCCAGTTTGAGCACCGCGCGGGCGAGATCGGTACGAGCCCTCGAGATGCGTGACTTCACCGTTCCGATCGCCACCCCATCCAGCGCCGCCATCTCCTCGTGGGTCATGCCCTGGAAGTCCCGGAGTACGATCGTGTCCCGACTGATCGAACCGAGCTGCTCGAGTGCGGCCAGAAGCACGTCACTCCGTTCCTCTCGTTCCAGCCGGACGTCGGCCGGTTCCTCAGTCGCCTGGAGGCTGGTCAGATCGTCCTGCGTGATCGGATCCGCGGCCAGCCGCCTCTTCCGTTTGCGGTAGTCGTCGATGCAGAGGTTGCGCGCGATCGAAACGAACCAGCTCCGGAAGGACTTGCTGCCGTCGTAAGAGTCCAGCGACTCGTACACTCGTACGAATATGTCCTGGGCCAAATCACGAGCGGTCTCGTACTCGCCCGCGAACTGGAAGGCGAGATTGAGCGTCCATCTTTGGTGTCGATCGATCAGCGTCTGCCAGGCATGAGCGTCGCGCTTCTGGCAGAGCTTCACGAGTTCCGCATCGGTCTTCACCGCTTTCCCCTCTCCTTCACACCCAAAGGTACGAATCCCAGGGTCCAAGGTTCGGTGGAATTTCGGATCTCGTTATTCGGATTCGTGGAGCTTTGGCCACTCCGTATGGAACGTCCCCTCACGATCCAGCCTCTGGTAGGTATGGGCCCCGAAGAAGTCCCGCTGCGCCTGTATCATGTTAGCAGGTAGTCTCTTACGGCGCAGCTGATCGTAGTAGGCGAGGGAGGCGGCCATGGCGGGGGCGGTCATCCCGAGATCGAGGCTCAGCCGCACCAGGCGCCGCCAGGAGGCCTCTCGGGCTCGCACCTCCTCGCCGAATCGATTGTCCAACAGGAGGTTATCGAGCTCGGAGTCTCTCCGGAAGGCCTCCCGGATCCGATCGAGGAACCGTGCACGGATGATGCAGCCACCCTTCCAGATCCGGGCCAGTTCGTCGAGACGGGTACCGTAGTCAAAGTCCTTCGAGGCCTGGTGGATGAGATCGAAGCCCTGGGCGTAGGAGCAGATCTTGGACGCATAGAGCGCCTCCCGGATCCAGCCCACGACCTGGGGCGCCTCGACCCCAAGGGCGGCGAGCAGCTCCTTCGGCGCCGGCACCGACCCGGGATGAGCGTCGGCCACGCGCTGCCTCAGGGACCGGAAGGAAGAGGCGATACGCGCGTCGACGGCCGCCGTGATCGTCGGAATCGGCACTCCGACCTGAAGGGCGGTGATGGTCGTCCACTTCCCGGTTCCCTTCTGTCCGGCCGCGTCGACGATCTGGTCGAGCAGGATGCCGCCTCCTCCCTGGTCGTCGGGGAAGTCGACGATCTTGGACGTGATCTCGATGAGGAAGGACTCGAGCTCTCCGCGGTTCCACTCAGCGAAGGTGGCGGCGATCGCGTCGGGAGACATGCCCAGCGCGTTCCGCATGAGGTCATATGCCTCCGCGATGAGCTGCATGTCTCCGTATTCGATCCCGTTGTGGACCATCTTGACGAAGTGTCCGGCACTCCGCCTGCCACACCAGGTGACGCAAGGCCCGGAATCCACCTTGGCGGCGATCCTCGTCAGGATCGGCTCGAGGTGGGCGAACGTCTCCTCGTCGCCGCCGGGCATGAGGCTCGGCCCCCAGAGCGCGCCTTCCTCGCCCCCGCTCACGCCCATGCCGAAGTACCGGATGCCCGATGGCGCGAGTTCTTCCAGCCGCCGATCCGTGTCCTGGAAGTTCGAGTTCCCTCCGTCGATGAGAATGTCACCGTCCTCGAGGAGGGGGCGGAGGGTGGCGCTCACGGAGTCCACGGGCGCACCGGCCGGGATCATCATGAGAATGCGACGGGGCCTCGAGAGTTCGGCAACGAACGCCTCGTACGTTCGTGCGGGAGTGAACGCGTGCCCCTCGCCGAACTCACCGAGGAACGCGTCCAACGTCTCGGGTTCGCGGTTGTACACGGCCACCGAGAAGCCGTTGCGTTCGACATTGCGTGCGAGGTTACTCCCCATGACGCCGAGCCCGATGATTCCGAAGTCGCTGGCCATGTGATCGCCTCCCTACGTGTCGTGTTCGTGCGCCTTCTCCTTTGCGCACCCAGATCCGCGCTCGTCAGGTTCTCGTCTCGAGAAGGGTACCGGACGGGATCACGGAGAGGGAGCCCTCGAGAACGGACTTCGCTTCGCGCTTGGCTGGGCGGCCGTTCCGGGATCGGGATCGGATGGGGGAAGTGAGAGCCGGGGAACGGCGTCTTGGTGGCAAATACTAGATGAATTGCTCTCGGTAATCGCAGGAAGACCGAACCGCCGCTCCCCGAGCTACGAGGAGTAACAGCACAGACCAGTTGGGTGCAAGCACCGTCTGTGCTTTGATTCCCTGCCATGGATACGAAACACGCAAACGAAACGCCCGGCGAGCATTCCGCCGCGGGGCCAACTGTAGAGAACCAATCCGGGGCCGCCGGTAGCGGACGCGGGACAGAGCGGAACCCGATCGAGCTCGGCCACATCGGTCCGGGGGCCAGGGAGCAGATCGACACCGTTTTCGGGTTCCTTGGGAGCCTCGTCCGCTGGCACGACCTGACGCAGGGTGTCTCCGGCGCGGAGGGACGACCCGGGAACGTCTCGGGCATCGTCATCGTAGGAGCGGATCCAGGGAACGGCGGCGGCACGGAATGCCCGCCAACCCGCGCACTCACGGACCTCGCGGACGCAGAGTCGCTCGAGCAGTTCCTGGACGAAGCACTCGCCTACCATGAAGTCCGCGCCCTCTTCCGCGAGGACTGGAGGACGGCCGACCTCGTCGCCTTCAACGTCCGCCACCGGTATCGCGTGATCGGCCACGATCCGAAGAAACACACGCTCATCGGTAGACTGGTCGCGAAGGCGAAGAACCACCCACGAGAGTTCCTCGAGCAGCAGATCACGGAGCTCTTCCTCTCGGCCATCGCGAAGCCGATGACCCGGCGGAAGCACGCCCATGTCATGACGCACGTGGTGGAACTCCTGGGATCGAAGTTGGATGCATCGGAGCAGTCGGAACTCGCAGATCTGATCGGTTCCTACGCCAAGGGTGACATCGATCGTGGCGAACCACTCGCCAGGCTCCGGGATCAGGTTCAGGCGACCAGGATCGCGGGGCTGGTTGCGCAGTCCTACCTCTTCCCGGACGAGATTCTGCTTCGCGTCACGTTCCGCTCGGAGTGGTCAGCGGAGGGATCCGACTGAGACCTGGCGACTGAGGTCAACGGCGCAGACTCTCCACCACCGCAGTGATCCGGCGCTGCGTCTCGGGCGAGAACCACGCCTCGAGGAACTCCTCGTCGTCGCGTGGTGACGCGAGGCCCCGGTAGAGGACGGGACGAAGCTGCCGCTTGAGACGACGCGCCGCCCGTCCCGTCGACTGCGTGAACGGCGTCGCGAGTGCTTCCGCCTCGGCGGTGAGTTCACCCGTGGAAGCGAGGCGGTCGAGGAGTCCCACCGAGAATGCGTCCTGAGGCGAGTAGAGGTTGCCGGTCAGCACGATCTCGTTCCGACGCGCGCCGGGCGGGATCGACACTTCCACGATCTCCGCAACGATCGAGGGAACGGGAAGCCCGATCGCGGACTCCTTCAGCCCCATGACGAACGGCGTTCCTTTCGGAGTCGTCTCCGCCCCGATCCGCACATCGCAGGCAAGAGCGAGCACGGTTCCTCCCGCAACGGCGTGTCCGTTCACGACCGCGATGGTCGGTCTGGGTAGAGTCGCGACACGCCGGAAGACGTGGTCGAACCGTTCGACGAACGCACGCATCTCGTCGCGGCCGAACTGGAGGAGCGTCGTGAGGTCGAGACCGGCCGAGAACGCCGCACCCTGGCCCGTGATGAGCACCGGACGGGACGGACCGTCGAGTTCGAACCCGGGAGCCGGTCCCTCCGCGGACAGAGCATCCAGCGCTTCGTCCATCTCCGCGAGAAACTCCGGCCCGACCGCGTTTGCACGACCGAGTTCGAGATGGACCCAGTCCCATGACTCTCGCTGTTCGATGCGAATCTCACCCATGCCGTTCTCCTGTTGGCTTGCCCGTCGCCGAACCTTGCCTTTACCCTAACTCGTCAGCCTTCGCCGCCATCGGAAGGAGAGTTCGGATGGAACACCGCGTCCTCAGGCTCTGGTACCGCCCCAGTCCGGGCGCAACACCGATCGAAGTAGAGAGCCTCGAGTTGCTCGCCGGCCAAGGGGTCGATCTGGACCATACGAAAGGGTCGATGCGGCATGTCACCATCGTCTTCGAAGACGATTGGCGGCAGGCCGCGAGCGACGCCGGGCGCGCGGACCTCGATCCGGTCGGCCGGCGTGCGAACGTCCTCCTCTCCGGCGGCGGCGGGCAGAGCTGGATCAAGCGCTGGGTCCGTCTCGGCCCTTCTCTCTTCGAAGTGAAGGGCATCACGGCACCCTGCGAAGTGATGGACGAGTTCCACCCCGGCCTCAAGGACGCATTGAAGCCGAACGCCCGCGCCGGCGTCTGGGGACGCCTGCACGAGGGTGGAACCCTGCGCGTGGGAGACGTCCTCGCCGCCGCGGATCCGCGCTCCTAGAGACCGCTCGTCACTGGAGACGGATCCACGTCCCCAGTCGCGGATGGTGACTGGAGACGGATCCACGTCCCCAGTCGCGGATGGTCGCCGGAGAACGATCGACGTCACCAGCCACGGATCGTCGGGGGAGAACGATCCGCCCGCTCGAGATCAGTCGACGACCTGGGCCTCACCCGCAAGCGTTCGCCCGTCCGCCGTGCGTCCACGGAAGAAGTACCGTCCGGGGGCGACCTTCCGCCCCTCACCATCGCGACCGTCCCAATCGACGTAGGGCAGCCCTGCACCTTCCGGTGGTGCATCCAACGAACGAACGAGACGTCCCGAAGCGGACACGATCTCGATCCGTGAGAGGCGGGACTCGCCGCGTAGGAAGATGCGCGCCCCGGACGTCGAGCGCATCGGGTTCGGAAGGGACAGGAGCGCCGGCGTCGGCCGCCCATCGGGCGCCGGACCGGAGGCGGACTCGAGCCCGTTGTAGAAGACGAAGAGGAGATCCGAGTTCTCGTCGACGACGGAGATGTCCATGTCCCCGTCGCCGTCGAGATCGCTCGCCCACGGATACGAACCGGTCAACTGCACGAGTAGGTTGTCGTGCCAGGTGAACGCGCCGTTCCCGTCGTTCAGGAAGACCTGCGCGTTCGAACCCGCGAAGTTCGAGGTGATGGCGTCGATCGTCCCGTTCCCGTCGAGGTCCGCGAGGTGCACACCGAGCGGGAACGCCGCGGTCGCGACGGACGACGCTGTGAACGCGCCGGTCCCGTCGTTGAGGAGAACTCCCATCCGGTTCCCGAACGAGTCGGCCATGACGAGATCGACGTCCCCGTCACCGTCGAGATCGTTCGCATCGGTGTCCCACGGGCCGTTGCCGGCGGCGTAGTGTCCGCGGATCGAGAAGCTGCCCCCGGTTCCGTCGTTCGTGAGGATGGTGACCATATCGGCCTCCCGGCAGCCGACCGCGATATCCGGATGCCCGTCCCCGTCGTAGTCCTCGACCTCGACCGTGAACGAACCGTCCGCGATCCCCCCGTAGGGCACGCCCGAGAAGAACGTGCCGCTCCCACGGTTGTAGAAGACCCAGATCTGGCCCTGCCCTGTCGTCGGAACGTGCGAGGTGGCGACGAGGTCGATGTCGAGGTCCCCATCCAGGTCCGCGCCGTGGACCTGCCGGCAGTCGTCGGAGTCGGTCGCGTAGAAACCGGCCGGCGAGAAGGTCCCGTCGCCGTTGTTCATGAGAACGGACATCGTGCTGCCTTGGATGTCAGCGGTAGCGAGGTCCTGAAACCCGTCGTTGTCGAGATCGTCGCCGAAGATCGAACTCGGCTTCTGACCGACCCCATAGTCGGTGCGCGAGTCGAACTCGCCCACGCCGCTGTCGTTGAGGAAGACCGAAACGTCGCTCGTGCCCTCGTTCGGGACACAGATGTCCGGCCTTCCGTCCTCGTCGACGTCACCGCCGTGGATGAAGTAGGGGATGACCGATGCGTCGAACACGGAGAACGCGGAGAAGTCCAGGCCACCAAAATCCGAGGCGACGGTGAACGAAAAGTAATACCCGCCGGTCAGCGTCGTTCCCGAGGTCGCCCCTTCGATGTCCCGGTGGAGATGCACTCGCACCTTTTCTCCGGGAAGGAAGGGAGTACTGGGCTCATAGCTCAGCGTGTTGCCGTTCACGCTCACTGTCCCCGGTTCGATTCCCGACATCACGCCCGCGACTCGAATCGAGGTGGCGGGCACGATGATGTCCTCGTCGAAGACGATATCGATCGAGGAGATCGAGCGCGAAACACCGAGGGCGTAGCGGCTCGGGCTCGTCGAAACGACGTCGAGCGCGGCCGCGGGGAGCGAGAAAGCGGCCATGCCGGCGAGACCGGCAAACGCGGCCTGGACGAAGCGGCCGGGACCGAGAGCACGGGAGAGGGTACGGAACATCGGGCTCCTCCTCGATCAGGTGAGAGCTGGACTAAGGGCAAGGAACCTGGTCACCGGCAGGGCCCGATCGTACCACGACTCGCGGTCCGCACCACAGAGGAACGCCGGCATTCCGATCGGGGCGCTCTTGCTTGCGACCGTTCCGAACCATGGGGATAATGGCCGGCGAGCGACTCCAGCCCGTTAGCCCGAGACAGGGGAGACATGATGACGCAAGAACGTGCCCAATGGGGGAGCCGGTTCGGGTTCATCCTCGCAGCCGCAGGCTCCGCAGTCGGACTCGGCAACATCTGGAAGTTCCCCTACATCACCGGTGAGAACGGCGGTGGTTGGTTCGTCATCATCTACCTTTTCTGCGTGCTGCTCGTCGGACTCCCCGTCATGACTGCGGAGATCTTCATCGGGAGGACGGCCAAGAACTCGCCCGTCGGTGCCTTCCGCGCTCTCTCCCACCCCGGCAGTCCATGGATCGGCGTCGGGATCATGGGCGTGGTCGCGGGCTTCGTCATTCTGTCCTACTACAGCGTCGTTGCGGGCTGGGCGCTCCACTACGTCTATCTCTCCGTAACGAACGCGTTCGCGGGCATGGAATCGGCTCAGGTCGGAGGCTCGTTCGGCGCGCTCTTCGTGAATGGGCCACTCAACCTGCTCTGGCATGTCGTTTTCATGATCATGACGATCGCGATCGTGCTGGGTGGCGTGCGCGAGGGCGTCGAGCGTTGGGCACGGATCCTCATGCCGGCGCTCTTCCTCATGATGGCCGTACTGCTGGTGAGGGCCGCGACCCTCTCGGGTTTCGGCAACGCCCTCGACTTCGTCTTCGGCCTCCACGCGGACAAGCTGCGCCCCGCCGGAGTGCTCGAAGCGCTCGGCCACGCGTTCTTCACGCTCAGCCTCGGCATGGGAGCGATGATCACGTACGGAAGCTATCTCAGCCAGAAGGACGACCTGTTCCAGACGTCGCTCACCGTCGGCGTCCTCGATACCGTGATCGCGCTGATGGCGTGCATGGTGCTCTTCCCGATCACGTTCAGCTTCGGGATGGAGCCATCCGCCGGCCCCGGCCTGGTCTTCCAGAGTCTGCCGATCGCGTTCAGCCAGATGCCGGGAGGGCCGATCTGGTCGACGATCTTCTTCATCCTCCTCGTCTTCGCCGCGCTGACGAGTGCGATCTCGCTTCTCGAGGTGACGAGCAGCTACTTCATCGACGAGAAGGGATGGACGCGGAAGAAGGCGACCTGGGTCTGTGGCCTCACGACGCTCGTCGTCGGGATCCCGTCGGCGCTGAGCGGAGGAAAGCTCTTCGGTGACCGGTTCGCCGAAATGACCGCGCCGGTCTTCCACCTGCTCGGCCACGAGGCCGGGAAGAACTGGTTCGACACGTTCGACTATCTCGCGAGCAACTGGCTGCTCCCGCTCGGCGGTCTCGGAATCGCGCTCTTCGTCGCATGGCGAATCGGCGACGAACCACGTCGTCGCGCGTTCGAGGCGAGCGGGCCCTCCCGCCTCTACTGGGGCTGGGTCATGCTGCTGCGCTACGTCGTCCCGATCGGTGTCGGGGCGGTGTTCCTCCACCTGATCGGACTGTACTAGCGTCCGACACCCGGAAGGAGTCGACCAAGGCCTGGAGCTGCTCCGCCCTCTGCGAGAGCTGAGCCGCCGCCATCGAGGCCTGGCGCGCCCCCTCGGACGACTCCTCGGTCGCGGCCCGGACGATCTCGGCGTTCCGGCTCACCTGTCCGCTGGCAACGGACTGCTGCTGCGCCGCGGCGGCGATCGCGGAGACCATCTCGGTGACGTGCTGGGCACTCCCGACGATCTGTCCGAGGCTGTTCTCGGCCTGCGCCGCGCTCGACGTCCCGCTCTCGATCTCGACGCGGCTCTCCCCCATCTTCCGGACGGCGGACGCGGTCCCCTCCTGGATCTCGACGATCGATCCGCGGATCTCCTGCGTCGCCTTGGTGGTGCGGTCGGCGAGCGAGCGAACTTCGTCGGCCACGACCGCAAAGCCACGGCCATGCTCCCCGGCCCGGGCGGCCTCGATCGCGGCGTTCAATGCGAGGAGGTTGGTCTGGTCCGCGATGTCGTTGATCACCTCGATGATCTTCCCGATCGCCTCACCCTTTCGTCCGAGGTCCGCGACGGCGTCCGAGCCGGCTCCCACGGACTCGGAGATGGCCAACATCCGCTCGATCGTCTCGCTGACGACGACTCCACCTTGCTCCGCGCTGGCGCGTGACTCCGACGCCGACTGGGACGCGAGGCCACTCCGCTCGGCGACCTCGTTCGCCGAGACCGCGACCTCTTCCATGGCGGACGAGATCTCCAGTACCTGCTGACGCTGCGTCTCGAGCCCGGCGGCCATCTGCTCGCTCGACGCCGCGATCTCGGTGGCCGCGGACGCGACGTCCCGACTCACGCCGGCGAGGTCCTGGATCATCTTCTCCATCCGGTCGACGAACCTGTTGAAGCGGAGGCTCAGCTGTCCCACTTCGTCGTTCGCGGACACCTCGAGCCGCTGGGAGAGATCCGCCTCCCCTTCGGCGATGTCGCCGAGACGATGGATGAGGAGAGCCATCGGGCGAGAGAAGACCGTACGAAGGGCGAAGAAGAATCCGACCAGCGCGATCACGAGTAGCGCTGCGGCCCAGACACTACCCTGCGAGAGATACCGCGCTACCGCGTGATCCACCGGCGTGAGGGGCAACGTCACGTGGTACGCCCCGTGCATGTCTCCGGCCTTCCACGTCTTCCCGGCACTCGACCCGTCATGACAGTCGACACACACGGCTCCGAGCCGGACGGCCCGCATGTAGTGCACGGAGTTGGATTCGGAATCGATCCGGTGAAGGGTCCCTCCGCCACCTTGTGCGACCTGAGCCTGGAGGTCGGTCAGCATCTCCGCCTCGAAGCTGCTCTTCTCCGGCTCGTTTCCATCGTTCTCCGCGTGAAACGCGGGCACTCCGAACTCGAGCTTCTCCTCGCTCGCGGCCCGCTTCGCGATCTGCCACTGATGGAGTGCCTCGAACGAGTCGTCGCCGCTCTCGAGCGCGACGGCGACCCCCTGGTCCGCGAACATCGTGAAGGCGGCTGCCTTCTCGACGAGACTTTCCTCCGCCGTGGAGCGGATCGCACGGGAGAAGGAGAAGAAGTTGGCGGCCAAAACTGCAGTAACGGTGATGACCGTCAACGCGAGGATGCGAACGGTCAGGCTCGTGGATCGCAGACGACCCATTGTTGTGCCTCCAGTATAGAGGCTGGTAGTTCGCGACTCGTCGCGACTCCCCAGCGGCCTCGAATGCGTTCTCGGGTCAGGCGGCGCGCCGCCTGACCACTGGACGCTTGGTTCCCGGGCTGGGATGTACGGAGTAGTGATCCGCAGCCCCCGTAGATCGGCTGTCGACTTTGAACGAACTCACGAGCAGCTGGAGCTGCTCGGCTTTCTCCGAGAGCTGGGCCGCCGCGATCGCCGCCTGACGAGCGCCTTCGTTCGTCTCGCGGGTCGCTGCACTCACCGTCTCGGAGTTCTGACTCACCTGCTCGCTCGCACGAGACTGCTGATCTGCTGCCGCTGCAATCGCCTGCACCATTTCGGTGACACTGATCGCGCTCGACACGATTCCACGGAGACTGTCCTCCGCACGCGCCGCGCTCTCGGTCCCCTTCGTGATCTGTCCGCGACTCTCCTCCATCCGGACCACGGCATCGCTGGTGCCTCGTTGAATTTCGGTAATCGAGGTCTCGATCTCCTGCGTTGCTTTCGTCGTACGGTCCGCGAGGGACCGAACTTCGTCGGCAACGACCGCGAAGCCACGACCATGCTCCCCGGCCCGAGCAGCTTCGATGGCGGCGTTGAGCGCGAGCAGATTCGTCTGGTCGGCGATGTCGTTGATCACCTCGATGATCTTCCCGATCTCCTCGCCGCGCTTCCCGAGCTCACTCACCGCGTGGGCGCTGGCACCCACAGAGTCGCTGATCGCGTGCATTTCCCGGATCGTCTCGGAGACGACGGCGCCACCTTCTTCCGCGCTCCGCCTGGACTCCGTGGCCGACTCCGTGGCCAGCCCACCGCGCTCCGCGACCTCGTGCGCGGCGCTCGCGACCTTCTCCATCGCTTCGGTGATCTCGACGACGCGCTGATTCTGGACGTCCAGGCCCGAAGCCATTTGTTCGGCCGATGCCGCGATCTCGGTAGCCGCGGATGCCACCTCGTGGCTCACCCCCCCGAGTTCGACGATCATGTCGTGGATTCGAGCCACGAACCGGTTGAACCACAGCCCCAGCTGTCCCAGTTCGTCCGAGCTGGTCACAGGGATACGGCGCGTGAGATCCCCCTCACCCTGCGCGATGTCCTGGAGCCGGCGCACGAGCGCCATGGCCGGACGGCTGAAGACCGCGCGAAGGGCGAAGAAGAATCCGACGAGCGAGAGGCCAACCAGGGGCAACGTCCACGCCAGTCCGGTCTTCATGAACCCGGCGACCGCTGCGTCGACCGGTTCGAGTGGCATCAGCACGTGATACGCGCCGTGCATGTCCCCGACCTTCCATCCCTCCATCGTGAGACCTAGGATGTCCTTCCCGTCGCCGTCCGTGTCCCAGCGGTTCCCCCGGTCACCGTGACACATGAGGCAGTCTTCGCCGAGACGGATCGCGCGCATGTAGTGGAGGACGTTGGTGTCCTTGTCGATGGCGTAGACCGTCTCTGCCTTGCCCGCCTTGGCCTGCGTCGTGAGATCACGGAGAAGTGACTCGGAGAACGACCCCTTTTCCGGCTCGTTGTCCTTGTTCCGTGCCTCGAAAGCGGAGATCCGGAAGTTGATGTTCTCTCTCTCGGCGGCACTCTGGGCGGACTTCCATCCCGCGACCACCGGAATCACGTCGAAGAACGCGGTGTCCTTGACCTTGTTCTTTGCCTTCGCCTCCTCGAGCTCCTCGCTGAGCGATGGGATGTCGAAGGAGTTCCTCGCGTGCATGGAGGCGACGTGGTTCTTCGCCTCATCGGCCACGGCCGTAAAAGCCGCAGCCTTTTCCACCATGGCATCGACGGACGTGGATCGGATCGCGCGGTTGAACACGAGGTAGTTCGCCGTCACCACGACGGCGATGGCGAGACTCGTGAGGAAGAGGATGCGTGCGGTGAGACTTAGGGACTGGAGTCTTTTGAGCACGGACGAGCCTCCTGGGCCGTCGGCGGCCGAGCTGACGTGCACTGGTTCGTCGAATCCTGTCTTCGGATCGTCCCGGCCTGCAGCCGACGCAATGGAAGTCATCCCCCGAAGCGATCCTCATGTAGGGCATCGGGAGGGCGTCGTGCCATCTTTAGGGGTTGAGGGACTCGGCATGGGTGGGACCCCTCGATGAGTGAGGGGTTTCCCTCGGCGCCGGAAGGCATCCCGATCCGTGCGTGTCAGTCGCCGATGATCTTGACCAGGACGCGTTTACGCCGACGACCGTCGAACTCGCCGTAGAAGATCTGCTCCCAGGGGCCGAAGTCGAGCCGCCCCTCCGTGATCGCGACGACCACCTCCCGCCCCATGATCTGCCGCTTATGATGAGCATCGCCGTTGTCTTCACCAGTGTTGTTGTGGTCATAGCGGTCTGTCGGGGCGTGAGGGCGAGCTGCTCGAGCCATCGCTTGTAGTCCCGATGGAGTCCGGGCTCGTCGTCGTTGATGAAGACGGAGGCCGTGATGTGCATCGCGTTGACCAGGCAGAGCCCCTCCTCCACCCCACTGGCGCGGACCTCGGCCTCGACCTGCGGCGTGATGTTGACGAAGTCCATCCGGTTCGGCGTCTCGAACCACAGCTCCTTGCGGTGAGATTTCATCAGGTGTCCTCCGGATCGTGTGCGTCGTACCCGACTCGCGCGAACTGGACGGAGAAGTGGAACGACCCTGGTGGAGCAGCGATGACTGCGGTCCAGTGGCACTGGTTCGCTGCGTCAGGGAGTACCGTACGACACCGAGAACCCGGAGCGCATCCGGTCTGCGCTTTCCTCCACCTGTTCGTGCGTCAGATCCGGACGCCACTTCGCGAGTCCCGCCGCGTGGCGCTCGGCCGCCTCCTCGCGCGTGGAGCGTGGCGGCTCCCACCGCCCATAGACCCGGATCGTGCGGCCCTCGAGCGGAACCGCCGGATCACCGAGGGACACCTGAAACACCTGGATCGTGCGATCGTCCGGTCCCTTCACATCCAGTTTGCCGTTCCGGAGCGTCCCGATCGGCTGGAGTCCCGGGGAATCGAAGAGGTCGAGAACGAGGTGGACCTCCCCCGGAATCTCGAGCCAGAGAGAATGCCCGCCGATCAGGAAGACGATGCGGCCTGCATAGTGCTGGTCGTCGAGAACGATCGGGCTCTCACGGAACGACCAGTGCCCGAGGAACTCCCCGGCTCCTTCCGTGAGTTCGACAGGTGCCGGCTCGCCCGGTAGGTGACGGGGAAACACGTTGAGGAGGACGGAACCCTCGCCTCCCCCCGGTAGCTCGATCGACCGCGCCCGCCAATCGGACAGGTCGTGCGCGTGCTCGAAGCGAACACCGGAGGGGTCTTCGACGCGAACCGTGAAGATGGTCTTCTCGTCCTGAGCGGCCATCGTCCCCCGTACCTGCAGCCTCTCGCCTCCGGAGTCGTACTCGAACCCAAGGGAGCCCGCCCGGCGGACCGTGCCCGACCCCAGAGTGCCGGAGGTACCGTCCGCTCCGACTCCGACCAACTCGACGGCGAGCTCCGCATCGTCCGTCCCACTCGGCCCGGCCACCGCGAGTGCTTCTCGAGCACTGACGGGGGGCAGCACCAGCACGACCGCGACCAGAGACGCGATCCCAGGGAACCTCGAGGCTGCAAACCGTCGGAACATCGCTACCTCCTTTGGACACGCACGTACCCGTCGACGCCGGGCAGCGTGCCGAAACCCGGCAGGTAGCCCTCCTCGAACGGGGCCGTTTCGTTCACGTCGACGTCGTTGCTCTTCGGTCGACCGTCTCGGGAGAGGACGAGGATCGAGACCAACGAGGCGACGGCGACGAGTACCGCACCCGCCGCCCAGTTGAGGACTCTCGCTCTCGGAGAGGTCCGCGCATCCGCGTGTGCGCGACGACGGGATGGGGCGCGTCCGCCGAGTGATGCGCGCGAGGCCTGGCCGATCCGGGTCTGCGCTCCGGCCGGACCGAGCTGCTCCGCACGCGCAACCAGCGCGGCCTCCGTGCGGTCGACCCAGCCCGCCGACGGACGGTCGTCCGCGACGGGGCCGACCAGCCGAGTCAGTTCGTCCGAGTTCCTGGGAGTGTCGTCACCGAGGTGGTTCATGTCGCTTCTCTCTGCGGCTCACGAACTCCGCGGAGCTTCACGCGCAGCCGGTGGATATGGCTCTTCACCGTCCCGACGGGCAGGCCCATCGCACTCGCGACCCGGGCGAGCGGAAAGCCCTCGACGAATCGAAGGTGGAGGACTTCCTGCTCCTCCGGACGAAGGCAGGCGACCGCCTCCCGCAGTCGCGACCACTCGTCTTCGACCTGCACGAGGTCGTGGGCCGCCGGCTGCACCGAGGTGACCGCATCCTCCATCGGGATCCACCGCGCCACATCCCGCCGATTCTCTCGGATCACGTTGCGCGCGACGCCGAAGAGGTACGCCGGCAGCATGGCGGTCGTGCCCCGAAACTCGAATGCTGAGTCGATCACACGGAAGAAGACGCGCGCGGTCAGTTCTTCGGCCTCGTCGCGGGAGCCGCACTCACGACGAACGAACCGAAAGACCATCCCGTGGTGCGTGCGGAAGAGGTCGCGGACAGCCTCAGGGTCCCGAGAGCGGATTCCATCGGCGAGGTCTTCCCATCGTCGCGCCACGTCGTCTCCTTCTCTCGATAGGAAGGGCACGGGGACGGCGGAAGGTTGCACGCGGGGAGGAACAGCGGACAAAAAACAGCGACGTCAGAAGATGTGGTAGAAGCTGCCTGATTGTCAGCCGGGCCACATCCTCTGACGCGCACTACGGAATCGGCCGAGGCCGAAAACTGTGTCGCGGGATCTAGAAGATCACGCTGTCGATCAGGAACATATAGTAATTCGGTTTGGCTTCAAAGGGGAGGACGGTAACTGACGCGTCCGCAGCCTTTTGGAGTTCTGCCTGCACGGTCGCCTGGTCCGTGATCTGGGCAGTCCCGCTCACGACAGCGATCGCATGTTCGGTAAGCGCATCGATCGCCACCATGCCGACGGAGACCGGCCAGGCCCCCATCCGCCCGGAGTTCCCGGCCGCGTCGATCTTTGCGTGGATCGCCTCGCGGATCTTTCCCATGTCCCCAGCGTCGTCATCGGCGATGGCGATTCCGAGCGCGCCGGGATAGCCGTGGGTGGGAGACGGACAGCACTGCTCCGGCATGATCGCGTGGTTGTCGACCGTCGCCCGGATGAGCGGCTCCTGCATGCCGCAGTTCGTGGAGAAAAACGCGGTGTCGTTGCCGTACGTCTCGATCTCGCGCGGAACGTCCTCGAGGATGAACTTCTGCGCGCCCGGGAGCCCCTGGTCGCCCGTCGGATCCGGAGCGTTCGCGAAGACGAACTCCATGCCGAGCTCGGTGCACTTGTCTTCCATGATCTTGGCGCGGCGCGAGATCATTTCCTGGCTCATGTGCCGCGGGAACGAGTAGTGGACGAACGTCTTCGCGCCCATGTCGTGCGCGAGCTGGACGATCGTCTCTCCGCGCTTGAGCTGGTCCGGCATGATGCAGAGATCCGCGTACTCCGCGATCTGGTGCGGATCCTCGTGCGGTTCGTAGACGAGGAACTTCACGTCGGGCCGGAACTCGCGGACGCGCTTGATCGCGGCCATGGTTCCAGGAACACCCTGAGCGACGACGATCGCCTTGACGTTCTTGTCACCGGCCAGGTTCAGGATCTGCGAGATCATCGCTTCCTGCTCCGTCATGAAGTTGTCCGGGTAGGTGACGTGGCGGATCTGCTTGCTGCCGTATCGCCGAATGACCGCCTCGGCGCCGCGGTACTCGTCCTCTCCCTGGGAAACCGTGCCGGTCATGATGCCGACCTTGAAGCCGAGATCCCTGCCGGACGTGCCGAAGTCCGCGGAGGCACTCGCACTCTCGGCTCCCCCAGCGGCGCCGCCGGAGTCGCTGTCACCGGATCCCGAGCAGGCGGGCAGCGAGACGGCGACGACGGCAGCGAGTGCGGCCGCCCTGAGCGCCCGCGTAGCCGACGAAGCGGACCAAGACCTCGAACTCCCGACCCCGTGTGTGAACGGCTTCATCTTCTTCCTCCGTGTGCGGATGGGATCCGGCCCCTCTATCGGCTGAGATCCTACACCGATCCGGGCGTCAGCGTCGCGTCGCGACTACCCCCGCCGTGACTTCCAGGCGTGGAGCGCGAGCGTGACGCCGATGACGGCATAGGCCACGAATTCGCGGAAGTACTCGCCGATCTGGACGGCTCCGAACACGGCCTGGCCGGCGAGCGGAGCGACGACGAAAAGGGTGTGGAAGAGCAGCGTCCCCAGGATCGCGTGCCAGATCGTGGCGTGGGTCACGGTCGCGCCACCCACGAGGATCGCGGCGATGGCGTAGGGGCCCACCTGCTCGTGGCTCGAGTACGTGTTCATCGTCCCCATGCCGGTGGACGTGAGCCAGAGGATCTGGCCGATCCCGCCCAGCACGGTCGAGATGAGGATCGCGCGCATCCGGACCTTGTCGACGCCGATCCCGGAGATCTCGGCGACGTGCATGTCCTGGCCGACGGTGCGGAGCTCCTGTCCGGACCGCGTGCGGAGATACCAGCGGAGCCCGAGGCAGAGGAGTGTGATGAGGAGGAACGTCGCGATCGGAAACTGGATCCGTCCTCCCAGAAGCGAGATCCGGAGGAGATGGTCGAGCTTCCCGGCCGTGCCCGAGAGGTCGATCGTATTCGCGAGCCCGATACCGTCGTCGAGGAGGATCTTCTGGTTGTGGAGCGGAAGGACGGGACCGGCGAGGAGGAGGAAGATCATCTGGTACACGCCGTTCGCGAAGAAGGCGAGGATCATCCCAGTGATCATCTCCTTGCCCTTCGCCCGGTTGAGGAGCCGTCCGGTGAGTCCTCCGAAGACGAGGCTGAGCGGAACGGAGAAGGCCATGGCCGCGCCGAGGGCACCGAGGCCGCTCCAACCGGCGTTCTCGACCAGGATCAGCCCGATCTGCCCGCACATCGCGCCGATCACGATCCCGAAGTTGAGTCCCATCCCTGCCACGACGGGAACGATGAGCGAGAGGACGAGGAAGAGGTTCCGACCCAGACGGGTCACGATGTCGCCGGCCAGGATCTCGAGCGCGATCGCTTCCCGCGCCGCCACGATTCCCGCGATGCAGAGCGTGGCGAAGAGGAGCGGCACCACGTTCTGTCCGAGGAGCCCGCGTACCGACGGTGCGCTTCGCACGATCAGGACTCCTTCCGGGTGAGCGCGTACAGGATGATCCCGTTCGAGATGATGAGACGCGCGATCTCGGGAACGTTGGCGAGCGCCTTCGCGCCGCCGTGCTGGGCGATGAGGTCGTTGACGAGGGGCAGGGACGTCGTGAGGACACTCTGGAAGAGGAACGTCCCGATGAGGACGTGTGCGATCTTCGCGTTCCGAACCGACGCCCCTCCGATGAGGAGTGCCGCCACGGTCGGAAACGCCATGAGCAGCGGCGCCTTGTAGAGCTGTACGAATCCGTAGGACTGACTGAACACGACGATGCCGATCGCCGCGAGTGCGGTCGAGAGGACGACTCCGAGAGAGCGCATGCTCCGAACGTCGATGCCACTCGCCGCGGCGAAGCGGGGGTTCGCTCCGGCCGCCGCCAGGGCCGCACCGATCCGCGTCCGGAAGAAGAGCCAGAGCGCGGCGCAGGCGAGGACCCAGACCAGGAGCACTCCGGTCGGGAAGAACCCGTTTCCGAACGAGAACGAACCGAACCGATCGAGCAGGTGCTGGAAGTAGCCGTCGAGGACGAGGGTGTTCCTGAGCCCCACGCCGCCGAGCGGCCAGATCAGCTCGGGATTCTTGGCCGGGAAGAGAAGCCACAGAATCGACGCACCCGCCACGGAACCGAAGCCGACGTAGATGCCGACCATCATCTCCTGGCCCTTCACCGCCTCGAGCAGTCGCGAGTAGAGCCACCCGGCGATCATCCCGAGCAGTGCCCCAAGGATCATGGCCGTGCCGAGGAGAGCGAACTGGAGGCCCATGCCGTAGCTCTCGCCGAGTTCGAGCGGCATCGTCCGTCCCGCCAGGTCCATCACCGTGACCATGCCGATCAGGCCGCAGACCATACCGAGGGGGAGCCCGAAGTTGAGACCGACGCCAGCCCGCACCGCGGGTACGAGCGCGAGCACGAGGATTCCGTTCATACCGGTGCGGACGAGACAGTCGGAGATGAGAATCGACATGTCGAGGGAGCTGGCGGTGGCGCTCAGCACCCAGAGCCCGAGCAGGAACGCCGCGAGGACGGTGCGGGTGAGGCCGAGCCGCTTGAGGAGAGCGACCACGTTCATGACTCGCCCCCGTGCCCATCCCTACGTGCGCCGTGGCCGCCCGCGAAGAGCAGCCCGAAGTCCACGTCGGGTGCGTCCGGCGGAAGGATCCCCTGGATCCTGCCCTCGCTCACGACCGCGATCCGGTCCGAGACCTGACGCAGCTCCGCGAGTTCACTCGACGTCAGCACGATCGTCGTGCCCCGTTCGCGGTTGACCTTGACCAGTAGCTGGAGGACTCGGTCCTTCGCGCCGACGTCGACTCCTCGCGTCGGCTCGGAGACGAAGAGAAGCGACGGTTCCAGCGTGAAGGCACGCGCCAGGCAGACCTTCTGCTGGTTTCCACCGGAGAGGCGGCGCACCGCCTGTGTCGGCCCCTGACAGCGGATGTCGAACTCCTCGATCATCCGCTCGGCGTGGGCGCGAATCGCCGACTTGTCGAGGAGGGCGAACGGTCCGCTCCCCTTGAGGAACCGGCCCTGGACGTGGGCCGCGGTGCCGACGATGTTCGTTTCGATCGACTCATCGAGGAGGAGCCCGACCTGCCGGCGGTCCTCGCTCACGAAAGCGACCCCTCGCTTCAGCACGCCGAGGGTGTCGCCGAGTGGAAGCGGCGAGCCGCCACTCTCCACCGTACCGGTTGCGGGGAAGAGTCCGAGGACCCCGTTCGCGATTCCCAGTTTGCCCTGACCCGCGAGGCCAGCGACGCCGAGGATCTCCCCGTCCTTCACGTCGAGATCCACGCCGCGCACTTCTTCGCCCGGCATCTCGACAACGAGGTCGCGGAGACGAAGGGTCACACTCGGGTCGGCTCCTTCTGCCCGTGGCGGGAGGTCCCGCTCCGGAAGGGCGCGCCCGATCATGAGCTCCGCGATCTTCTCCACCGTCGCGTCGGCCCGATCGACACGGCCCGCCACCGCTCCGTCCCGCAGCACGGTGATCCGGTCCGCGACCGCGAGCACTTCGTCGAGCCGGTGGGTGTGATGAACAGAATGGCGGACCCTGCTCGGCGAGCGCCTTCATCGTCGCGAGAAGCTCTCTTCCGCTTCACTCGGTGAGCACCGCGGTCGGCTCGCGAAGACGAGGAGCCTGGCGTTCTCCTTGTCGACTTCGCGCGATCTCCACGAACTGCATGTGTCCGACCGGCAGTCCGGCGACCGGGCGCATTTCGTCGAGAGACATTCCGATCCGGTCGAGCGCGGCCCTCGACTCCTGCTTCATCCGCTTGAGGTCGAGACTCGAGGCCTCTCCCCAAGGGACCGAGCAACCGACTCGCGACGTTCGGCTTGGATGGTTCCCGCGCGAGCTTGATGTTCTCCGCCACCGAAGCCGGGGAGCAGCATGAACTCCTGATGCACCATCCCGACGCCGTGGGCCATCGCGTCGGAAGGCGTCGCGGGAACCACGGCGGTCCCGCCCAACTCGATCGTGCCCTCGAACCCTCCCGTCTCGTGGATGACCGGCATCCCGAACAGGATGTTCATGAGGGTCGATTTGCCGGCGCCGTTCTCTCCCACGAGCGCATGGATCTCACCGGCGCGGACCTCGAGGTCCACACCCTGGAGCACCACGTTCCCATAGTAGGACTTCCGGATGCCGCGCAAGACGAGGGCGGGATTGGACATGGAACGGAGTATCCTTCCGGGGAAGCCGGGGTCCAGCCATGGATTGTAGACACCCAGTCAGCTGAGCACATCGCCCCAGAGCGGACGCGGCAACGGCGACACTCCTTCCGACCAGGCGACCTAGCTACGGCTGGGCCAGTGTCTCGAGACGGGCCAGTCGCTCGGCTTCGTTCTGCTTCATCCAGGGATCCTGGGAGAGCAGGTCGTAGGACTTACGGAAGTGAACAGCCGACTCGGCCTTCTTCCCGTCGCGAGGAGACACTCGAGCTCCTCCTCGACGTAACCGTCATCTTCACCCGCGGGACTCGAGTTCGGTAGTTATCTCGTGCACGACGAGCGCTTCCGGACACCGGTCGAGCGAACGGAGTGCGCGGGCGACGGTGTACTTCGCGATCCGTATCTGCTTCGGACCGCTGTTCTCCTGGCGCCAGGCGAGCCCCTTCTGGAAGACGGCGAGCGCGTCCTCGAAGCGGCCCTGATCGTGGAGGGTCCAACCGTAGTTGTTGTAGAGCGGGCCGAGCCAGCTCCGCGCCTCGGCGTCGAGGCTCGACTCCGCCATCTCCACCCCACGCTCGAACCAGACGCGGGCCGCGCAACTCGATGCCGATCGCCATCATGTGCGCGGCATCGATGGCGAGATACTCTGAGCTTCTCTGCCACCGCGATCTCGAACGCATCCGCGAACGGGCCTTCGCCGCATCGGGATTCCCCGACGAGTTCCAGACACGACCACGCTCCAGGCGGAGGCGCACCTCGACTTCGGAAGCGGTCGAAGCCGGAGGAGATCCCGGGGACGAGCCGCGACTCGACGTCGTCCAGAACCGCATGGGCCGCGTCGAACTTCCGCTGCAGTCCGAGGGCGATCTGCGCCGCCTTATGCGAGAGAACGTGCGACGTCTCCCGTGGTCTCGGCGCGGGCCGCTTCCTTCGGAAGTTCTCCTCGCCGCCGCGATGTCCGACCAGTTCCACAAGGCCGAGATGGAGGGCTGGAGCCCGGACTGTGATCGCCTCCTTGGCCAGTGCGACCGATGTCGCTCCAGGTAGTCTGAACACGGGGGCCAAGAGCAGGCGCCCGTGATCGCGGTGACCGCAACCGCGGAGAGACCACGAGTCAACACACTGTGCACCAATCGCTTGGCGCCAAAGTCCGGTTGCCTGGGGAAGAGCGTCCACACCCTTCCGGTCCGCCTGAAGCCGCTCACTGATTCCTCTGATCACTCGGCTAGGTACGAAGGGCCTGTCGCGGGAATCGTGACGGAGCACCCTGCGGAAAGGTAGCACACGCATCCTCGTCTCAACGCACGGTCAAGACGACCTTCCCCACGTTCTCCCGGCGTTCCAGGATGCCGTGAGCCTCGGTCACCTGCCCGACCGGGAGCGCACGGAAGACGACCGGGCGGATCCGCCTTGCGTCGAGCTCCGGCCAGACCCGGGTTCGGAGTTCACGGACGATCCGCGCCTTCGTCTCCAACGGTCGGTTCCGGAGCGTGCTCCCGACGAGCCCGAGACTGCGCACGAGGAGGCTCCGGAGATCGATCTCGCTCTTCGGGCCGCCGAGGGTCGCGATCAGACCCAGCGGCCTCCCCGCGCGAGCCGTCCGAAGTGGTCACCGAGCTCGCCGCCCCCGACACAGTCGAGGACGACGTCAACGCCTCCCACTCCCGGGTCGCACGGTCGAAGACGGCACCGATGTCGTCCTTCGTCCGGTCCACGATCCAGTCCGCGCCGAGCGCACGGATCGCATCCGCCTTGGCCTCACTGCCGACTGTGGTGATCACGTTCGCTCCCGCCCATCGTCCCAGCTGCGTCGCCGCGATCCCCACGCCGCTCGCGCCCGCGTGTACGAAAAGCGTTTCGCCGCGCCCGAGTCCCGCCTCGAGAAAGAGGTTGAGGTAGGCCGTGGCGAAGACCTCCGGGAGGGACGCGGCCTCCACGAACGACAGTGCATTCGGGACAGGGAGGAGCAGGCCCTCGGATCGCGACTCTCTCCGCGTACCCACCGCCCGCGAGGAGCCCGCAGACACGGTCCCCGACGCCCAGTCGGAGTCGGGCCCCACGTCCGTCACCACTCCCGCCATCTCGAGCCCCATGCGGTAGGCGGCGCTCCCGGAGGAGGTGGATACTTGCCCCGACGCTGAAGCAGGTCCGCTCGGTTGACGGCCGTTCGCGTGTGATGGTGCTCGACCAGAACCTCGCCGTCTCCACGGATCGATCCGGGGACTTCCTCCCAGTCGAGTCTGAACTCAGGTCCCACCGTGACCGCAGCGCATCATCCGCCTCCTCTTCGTCTCGCACCGCCGCCCGACGGCGCATCTCCTCGCACGTTCCCCGGCTCGCTCCGTTCCGTCTCGCTCTCCTGGATTGATCATACGCGGCTGGCCACACAGTTCCGGATTCGTACGGTTTCCAAGGAGGATCTGATGAACGTCCGTGCTCGGTTCACGTCCCGCTGTCAGGGATCGCTCCCCCGGCTCCGCGCCCGGTCGCTGGGAACACTCGCTCCGCCCGCGCTGGCGACGGCGGTACTCGCCGCCGCGCCGGCCTGGGCGCAGGACGGGGCAAAGCCTACTCCACAGCCGCGCGAGTCGAAGACCCGGATCGCCGTCCCGCTCGAAAAGGTGCGGGTGGACGACGGAGACACGGTCGTGATCGTCTGGGCGGAGGGTGAGGAAGAGATCATCCGAGTCCTCGGGATCGATACCCCGGAGACGCAGCACGTCGAGCACCGGATCCCCTACGACCAGCCGTTCGGAAGGAGGCGGCCGGGTTCAGCAGGAGCGTTCGGGCTCGCGACGAGCCGTGATTGCTCCGCGCCGACATGATGGATCCGTTCGGCCGGACACTCGGCTACCTCTACCTGAACGGAAAGAACTACTCGGCGGCGATCGTGTCCGCCCGTTCCGCGGTCGAGCTGGTCTCTTTCTACGGCGACAACGGCTCCCGAGCCGGCCGCGTGAGGTCATGGCGGCAGCGAAGACCGCGGGTCCGGCGCCGTTCGAGCCACCCCATCAGTACCGGCGACGGATGCGGGACGTCTCCGACTACGAGACTGCAAAGCACTGACGGCACGGTGCAAGATGCAGCGCCCCCCGCGCTGCATCTCGCCCGAAGCTCCTCCCAAACGGCCTCTCCGAAGGCGGATCGCGCCGCAATCCACGCGGAACACGGTGTGCCGGGCCAAGCCCGGATGTAGCAAAGGTGCCCCGCGCGATCCATCGAGAGCCGACCGCACTCGGCCGTGAAAACGGCACGCGGCTTGACTCACCTAGCTGAACGCTCCGGCCTGATGGGGTGCCGATGGTCGACGATACCGATGTGCGAATGTCCGGAGCGCTCGATGACTCCCGTTCGCCGGCCAGGCGGAGGAATGGTTGGCCGACCGCTCGAGTCGGTTCTCGGCGCCCCGCTGTTGTTCCCCCCCAGCGGCTGCTTTGCGGACTCACCTCCTCCCCTGACGTACAGTCGCGCTTCCTCTACGTGGCAGACCGCGCATCCCACCGAGTCTCGGAGGTAGCCGTTGAACGTCATCGAACCGACCTGGAAGGGCCACGGATTGGGCAGCGTGGAGCGTCGTCCTCGAGACGGGCCGGATCGCGCCGGGCAGACGGAGCGGTTCTCTCGTTCGCCTGGACGGTGACTGCTCGTGACGGTGGTAGCGGCGAGCGCGCCTGGAGGAACCGATTTTCCCCTCACCGTCGAGTACAAGGAGCGCTTCGTCGTATGGGTTTCCGGCGGATACTGGAAGCGCGAGGGTCGGGCCAACGACCACGAGATCCTCACCTGCCGCCTCATCGACCGGTCGATCCGCCCCTCTTCCTGACGGGTATCGATGGATATCCAGGTCATCGCCAACGTGCCTGCTCGCATTTGGCGATCCCGAATCCCGCGATCCTGGCACCGCGGCCGCCCTCCACCTCTCACCGGTTCCGGTTCGACGGCCCGGTCGATTCCGGGTGTCGTGCAGGAGGCAGACGGTTCGTCGTCGCCCCCGAGGGAGGCGCATCGACCGACCGGAAGATGGACCTCGTCCTCACGATCGGCCCGAATGGCCTCGTCATGGCGGAAGGAGAGGCGAAGGAAGTATCGGAAGCGACCGTGGCGGAAGCGATCCAGGCGGCAACGAAAGCGGCGCAGCCGTTCTTCGAGCTTCTCGCCGAAGGGCGGAAGGCGCTCGGCATCGTCCCGAGGGAGTTCCAGGCCGACGCCACGACGCGGAGCTTCTGGAGGCCGTCCAACGCACGGCGACGACGGCCACGGAACAGGAACGCCGTCGGCCGAAGACGAAGGCCCGCGCTTTCGCTCCGTGACGCCGTACTGACGAAGGGAGCACGAGAAGTCCGCGGCGGTGAAGGGCGTGAGGAAGCGCGTACATGCGGCGCTCGCCGAGACCTATCCGGAGCGCGGACGTGAGATCGACGAAGCGTTCCACTCGGTCGAGAAGAAGCTGCTGAGACACACCTGGCCCTCTCGGAAGGACAGGATCGACGGCCGGAGCTCGACCGACATCCGCCCGATCTCGATCGAGACGACCGTCCTTCCGCGTCTACGCTCCGCGCTCACGCGGGCGACCAACATGGCGGCTCGTCGTGGGACCACGCCGGGATCCGCGAGGCGCACTTGAGCAGGCGAACGACTCCACGGCACGAGCGGCAACGGTTCCAGCCCACTACTCGTTCCCGCCCTATTCCGTCGGCGAAACGCGTCCTCTCCGCGGCCGGACGGCGCGAGATCGGGCACGGCAACCTCGCACTCCTGGTGCACTCGCGCAGATCCTTCCCACGCCGGACGACTTCCTCTACACCCTCAAGGTGGAGTCCGAGATCACGGAATCGAACGGATCGTCATCGATGGCCACCGTCTGTGGCGGATGCCTCGCCCTCATGGACGCGGGCGTCCCGATCACACGGCCGGTCGCGGGCATCGCGATGGGGCTCATCTCCGACGGCGACGAGACCGTCATCCTCTCCGACATCCTCGGCAACGAAGATCACCTCGGAGACATGGACTTCAAAGTGGCGGGAACGAACCGGGGGATCACCGCGATCCAGCTCGACAACAAGCTCGGTTCGCTCCCGGCCGACCTCCTCGCCCGTGCGCTCGAACAGGCGAAGAGGACGGCTCTACATCCCGGCCGATGGCTGAGGCGCTCGCAGAACCGAGACCTCAGATCTCCGCGAACGCGCCGCGCATCCGGAGTCTCAAGATCGGTACGCACCGGATCCGACCTCATCGGTCGGAGGGACCATCCGTGAACTCCAAGCCGACACCGAACCAGTATCGATGTCGCGGACGACGGAACCGTCCGCATCTTCGCCCCGACGTGGAAGCCTGTGCGGCCGAAAGGCGGGCTTCAGGAGCTGACCGGGGAACCGAGGCTCTGGTCGGTTCTACCGGGGCCCGGTCACCGGAATCGCCAACTTCGGTGCCTTCGTCCGCCTCTTCGAAGGAATCGAGGGCATGATCCACGTGAGCGAGCTGAGCGACGAACGCGTCGCGAACGTCGAAGCAGTCCTCTCCGAGGGAGACATCGTGACGGTGAAGGTGCTCGGAACCGAACGTGGGCGGATCCAACTCTCGCTGAAGGCCGCCAAGGGCGTGGACGAGTCCGATATCGCGAACTTGTAGGGCGAGAGCGTCACGCACGCGTCGCACCGAGTCAGCCCGCATGGCGAGTTCGCCGGCCCGATGAGCGAGGACTCGAATCGTACGGGAATTCCCCGATGGTGGTGCTTTGTTCGTTCCGACGTACAATGCGAGGCGGACATTCCATCTCTATTCGGTTTCTCCACCGTGTCCGAGCGCTCGCGTTGACGCATAGCCGCAGTCTTGATTCCTACCGCGGTCGATACGGACGCACAGAGTCGAACCCCATGTGGAAGGAGGACCTTTCCTCATGATCCGTTCACCCAAGCTGGTCGTATCACTCCTCACCCTAGGACTCATGGCCGCTGGCCCGGCGCTGGCCAAGGACCGTCTGGCGTTCTCGGGCGGTCCCGACGGAGGTACGTTCCAGTACTTCTCGAACGGTATCGCCACGCGGCTCTCCAAGGACCTCCCGGACGTCGAGGTCTCGAACATGGCGTCGGCGGGCTCTCTCGAGAACCTCCGGCGAGTGAACTCGGGCGACGCCGACTTCGGCATCGTCTACTCGGGCGACGTCTACCTCGGCATGAACGGCAAGCTCACCAAGGACGAGAACAAGTACGAGAACTGCTACGCCATGGCCTACCTCTACGGCGCTCCGGCCCACCTCCTCACGGTCGAGGGCACCGGCATCACGTCCGTGGCGGACCTCAAGGGCAAGCGCGTCGCGGTCGGTGGTGCCGGTTCGGGCGCTGCCTCGGCCGCGCAACGGTACTTCGAGCAGCTCGGTCTGTGGAGCGAGATGAAGGTCGAGTATCTCGGCTACAGCCAGGCCGCTTCCGCCCTCGGTGACAAGCTCATCGACGCGATGTGGGTCTTCGCTGGATTCCCGAACTCGTCCGTCATCCAGGCAGCCGCGAGCAACAAGATCGTGATGCTGAACCTGGTCGAGCCCGCCAAGGAAGCCGGTTTCTTCGATGCCTACCCGTTCTACACCGAGCTCACGATCCCGAAGGGCACCTACCAGGGTGTCGACTACGACATCTCGTCGTTCCAGGACTCCGCGCTCTGGGTAGCCGGAAAGCACGTGAAGCCGGAGCTCGTCACCGCGGCGCTCGCCGACGTCTTCTCGACGGAGGGACTCGCCTACATGGTCAAGGTGAAGAGCACGGCCAAGGAGATGTCGGTCGCCGGCGGGCTCTCCGGAGTCGTCACCCCGGTCCATCCGGGCGCGGCGGCGTTCTGGAAGGAGCACGGACTGACCATGACCGACGCGCAGATGGTGAAGTAGCAGAAGACGACAGAGTCGTTTCTCAGGACGGGCCGATCGGTCCACCAGCCCGTCCCCTTTTCTGTACCCGGTTCTTTCGCTTCGCAGGTCCGTTCCGCCCTACCGCTGACTCGGCTCAGACGCACCCGACCGGAGGCCAGATGTCCGACACCCCACCTGATGATCGCGACGCCCTCCCCGGAGACGAACCGGGAGCCCTCCTCGAGGACGAGAAGCCAAGGAGCTCCTCGAGAAGGACGCCAAGACAGGGCGGACGCCGACCGGTCTCTGGCACTGGATCATCGCGCTGCTCGGCGCGTTCATGGTCGGTTTCTACTTCTACACGGCCGGAGTCGCCTCGGTAGCGACGCAGTTCCACCTCGGGGTCTACGTCTTCATCACGTACGTCCTCGTGTTCCTCGTCTATCCGGCGGGACGGAGTTGGGTCCGCTATCTCCTCTCGTTCCTCGTCGGATTCGGCGCCACGGGCGCAATCGCGAACCGATTCTTCCCGGATTTCGAGGCCTTCCACACCTGGCTCGACGCTCCCAACGTGGCCCGTTCATCCGACGGGTTCGGCGCGGGGATCGCGGCCCTCGGAAGCTTCTGGCCCCTCTTCCTCGGCGGGCCTGGTCATCGGAGCGGTCCTCTTCGTCATCGATCGTCAACTCGAGAAGAGGTTCCCGAGGAATCCGGTTCTGACCGACGTGTTCCTCGCGGCCTCGGCGGCCTCGGTCGTCCTCTACTGGATCATGGAGTTCGAGGACCTGAACTACCGGGCCGGCGCCGAGACCCACTTCGACGCGATCATCAGCGTCATCGGCATCATCCTCTCCGTGGAGGTCTGCCGGCGCGTGCTGGGCTGGGCCATGACGATCATCGGCCTGTCGATGATCGGTTATGCCTACTACGGTCCCTACCTCCCGGACGTCATCGCGCACCGTGGGTCGGCTTCGAGCGCCTCTGCACGTCGCTCTTCCTCACCGTGAACGGTGTCTTCGAGTCATGGCGAGCGTCCTCGCCACCTACGTCATCCTCTTCATCTTCTTCGGGGCGTTCCTGCAGAAGTCCGGGGCGGGACGGTTCTTCATCGACTCCTGATGGCCCCGGCGGGACGTAGCACGGGCGGCCCGGCCAAGGTCGCCGTGATGGCGTCGGCACCTTCGGCTCCGTCTCCGGGAGCGCGATCGCGAACACGGTCTCGACCGGCGCGTTCACCATCCCGCTCATGAAGCGGGCGGCTTCAAGCCCCACGTCGCGGGAGCGATCGAGCCGGCGGCCTCCATCGGCGGCATGTTCATGCCGCCCATCATGGGCGCGGGCGGGTTCCTCATGGTCGAACTGACGGAGACGCCCTACCACCACATCATGGCGATCGCGATCTTTCCGGCCATCCTCTACTTCTTCTCCGTGTTCTGCATGATCCATTTCGAGGCGAAGAAGCACAAGATCGAGGGGCACGTCCCCGACGACCTCGCCACACTGGACGGTCGTGCTGAAGGGAGTGGTACTACCCTCCCCCTCATCGTCATCACCGTGCTCATGGTCATCGGGCGCTCGCCCGGCTACTCCGCGTTCTGGGCCACGATCTCGTGCATCGTGATCAGCTGGCTCCGCAAGGAGACCCGGATGGGCATCCCCGAGATCTGGGAAGCGATCCAGACCGGAGCCCGGAACACGCTCATCATCGGGGCCACGCTCGGCGTCATCGGGATCATCGTCGGCACCATCTCGCTGACCGGGATCGGCCTCAAGTTCTCCGACATCATCATCTCGCTCGCGAACGGCAACCTCCTGGCGGCCCTGCTCCTCGTCGGGCTCGCCTCTCTCGTCCTCGGAATGGGCGTCCCCGTGACCGCCGCCTACCTCATCACGGCGGTCCTCGCGGTGCCCCGCTGACGGAGATGGGCGGTCCTGATCGCGGGCACATGATCGTGTACTGGTTCAGCCAGGACTCTGAACATCACCCCACCGGTCTGCGTCGCAGCCTATGCCGGGGCGGCGATCGCCGGGTCGGACCCCTGGAAGACCGGATGGACCTCGTTCAAGTTCGCGAAGCTGCTCTACGTGATGCCGGTCCTATTCGCCTTCACCCCGTCGATCCTCTTCGAGGGCAAGGCGATCCTCGCCCCGGCAATGGACGACACGATCATGGGTGGGATGGTGACCAAGATCCACGTAGCCCAGGGCGATGAGATCGAGCAGGGCACCGAGATCATGACGGTCATGGACGGGGAGACCCCCAAGACCATCACGGCGGCCCGCGACGGCAAGATCAAAGAGATCCTGGTGGAGCCCGGAACCTTCGTCTCCGGCGGAACCCACGTGGCCGAGACTTCCGCGCTCCCCCACCGGATCTTCTCGTCGATGTTCTCCGCGGTCCTGGGCACAGTGGCCTTTTCGGCCCTCACCATGCTCTATCTGATCCGGAAGACGAGCCTGATCGAGTGGCTGCTCCTGGCCGTGGGGACCGTGCTCCTCTACTGGCCCGGATTCGTGACCGACGGCATGGGGATTCTGCTGGTGGTCCTGGTCTGGTTCCTCCAGCGGAGCAAAAACAAAAAGGACGCGCTGGCGGCCGTCCCGGCGTAGATTCTCCTCGGTTCGATTCGGGATCATCCCCGATCCGGACCGGGCATCGTAAGGATACGAGGAAGAAGCCATGCTTCCAAAAGTGGAGACCATTCTCTACTGCACTCAGATGGGGCCGAACAGCTCCTATGTCTTCCGCCATGCCTACGCCCTGGCGAAGGACCTTCCCGCGAAGATCGTCGTCCTCCACGTGCTGGAGCGGCTCTCGCGGACCCAGAAGGCGTTCGTGGAGGGGTACTCCGGGCAGGAACGCTCGAGGAAATCCTGGCCAGGGCCACCGCTGATGCCCACGCCAGGATCCCGAAGCGGATCGAAGAATTCTGCAGCAAGGAGTGTGTCGAGGGCGACTGGCACGACGTCATCAAGGACGTCATCGTCGTCCACGGCCATGCCGCGGAGACGATCATCGAACAGGTCGAGGCGACGAACGCCGACCTGGTCGTGATCGGCGCCTCCGCGGACTCGTCCTTGCTGGAACGTCTGACGGGCAACACGGCGCAGAAAGTACTCCGGTCCTGCCCTGTTCCCGTTCTCACAGTCCAGGTGCCGGAGGGGCATCAGGATCTCACGATCGATTCGTAGAGGCACACTGACCAAGGAAAGGGAGGGTCGCGATGACCAAGCGTAACTGGGGATCTTTCGTGGGGCTGGGGGCCGCCGGGCTCATGCTCGCGGGGATCGCCGCTCCGGAAGCTCAGGGTGGGGTGAAGGTACCGATCAAGGACGACGCGTACCTGGACCTCGGATTCCGTCTTCAGCACCTCTCGATGATGACCCAGAACGACATCGACGGTGACGGGCAGTGGGACAGCAGCATCCACCACCAGATCCGCCGTGGGCGTCTCCGGGTGAAAGCAGCCACGAACAGCTGGTTCTCGGCGTTCATCCAGACCGAAGTCGCCGCCGGCGGTACCAGCGGTGTCGACATGCGTGTCATCGATGCGTTCATCCAGATGGACCTCGATCCCTGGGCACGGTTCTTCGTCGGTGAGAACATGGCTCCGACGAACCGCCAGAACCTCACGAGCTCGGGTGTGCTGATGGCGATGGACCGCCCCGGTGTCGCCTACCAGTCCCTCAACTGGGGGAACCGTTCGCGCTACCGCTTCACGCTGGCAGACATTCCGGGGTCGGGCGCGGGAGTCGGCTCGGGCGACGCTCCGGTCCGCGACGTGGGTATCACGCTGTTCGGTGCCGGTAAGGTCGGCGAGAACGCGAGCGCAAAGTACTACGTCGGTACCTACAACGGCGTCCACGTGGCGACCGAGAACAGCGAGCGGATCACGGCTCGTGGCCAGGTCAACTTCTTCGATGCAGAGGACGGCTACTACAACAGCTCGACCTACCTCGGAAAGAAGAAGACCGTGGGTATCGGTGCCTCCATCGACATGATGCCGAACGTCGCCATGGCTGAGGACAACAGCGGCGACACGGTCGACTACACCTGCATCTCCGCCGATGGGTTCATCGAGTGGCCGGTGGGCGAGCATACACTGACGGCTGAAGTCGGACTTCTCATGCCCGACTTCGGTGGTGATGACTACCTGCAGGCCACCGGCACGGGCATGTACGCCCAGGCCGGACTCCTGGTCAAGCAGGTCTGGCAGCCTTGGGTGGAGTTCGAGTCGTTCTCGAGCGACGATGAGGACAACGTCGGCAACTACAGCGCCATCCGCATCGGCGGCACGCGGTACTTCTCGGGTCAGAACGCGAACGTCAAGCTCGGCGTCGAGCTGACGAGTTCGGACAACCCGCTCCTCGTGGCCACCGACGGCTCGGACGGCAGCGAGGACTCTGCCATGACGGTCGTCCTCGGCTTCTTCACGACCTGGTAAGCAGATCGACACAGAACCGGGACATCGTCTCGGTACGCGGAGAGGCGGGCCTTTGGGCCCGCCTCTTTCGTCTTCGGTTGGGAACCGTGTACTCGGTGGGAGTCGCTCGGGAGGATGGCGCCGGAGTCAACCCCGGCCATGCCCGAGACCGTTGTGTCTTGGAAACCGGACGCGAGGCCCTAAACGTCTTCGATCCAGTGATCCTTGCTCCCCTGAATGAGACGCGCGGGATCCGGATCCATGCGCCGCCTCTCCTCCGACTCGTGGTAGGCCCGATCGAGCACGGACCACTCCTCGGGCCCGTCGTAGGAGAGGATCCAAACGAACTCGCTCGTCTCGGCCACCTTCCAGGCGCCCACGATCTCGAACCCCAACTTGAGTCGAAGCGGCCTGATCTTCCCACGCCACTCCTCCGCGAAGAGGTCGAGCGACCCGGGACGGATCCGGTAGGTCCGGAGCTGCACCTTCATACGGCGTCCTCCTTCTACTGGGGGTCCGCGGGCCGTAGCCGACCAGGGGCGCGAACCCGGGGGCCATCACTCTACCCCGCCGGCTGCCTCGGGGTCGATTTCCATCGTTCCACCGGGTCGCGTACAATCGCCTCCGAGACCGCAATGAGAACCTCCTTCGCAAACACCGGCCGGGGGCCGTCCGGGAATCACCTCGGTTGGATCGCCGTCCTAGGCGTCCTCCTGGGATCGATGCTCGGCCCGGTTATCCGCCCGGCCCGGGCGGACGCGACTTCGTCCCCTCCGGCCGGCGGGCTCCGGAGCGCCGAGACGATCGACTGGATCCACCAGTACGTCGAGACGCTGATGCATGGGGACGAACTCGGCGGCAAGATCCTGGTCGCCCGCGGCAACCTGACCCTGTTCCAGCGGTCGATCGGCTACGTGGATGCGAGACGCTCGCTCCCCGTCATGCCCGAGACTCGATTCGAGCTCGGATCCGGCACCAAGATGCTCACTGCGATCGTGACGATGCTGCTCGTGGAGGAGGGCCGGATCCAACTCGACGACCCGATCGGCCCGATCCTCCCGACCTTCCCGGACGCCGACCTGGGCGAACGGATCACGGTCCGTCAACTCCTCTCCCACTCGTCCGGCCTGGGGAGCGATTGGGAAACCGCGGGAGACGGCGTCCGCTTCGAACCGGGTACGCAGCACAGGTACAGCGATTCCGGCTATCTGCTCCTCGGCCGGGTCATCGAGGAAGTGACGGGAGAGGACTTCGTCAGTGTCGTTCGCCGTCGGATCCTGGAGCCGCTCGGCATGACCCATACCGACTTCTGCGGGCCGGACGAAGGCCCGACCGACCTCGCGCCGCGTCTCGTTCGCCCGGCCGCCGGCGAGGAGGAGACGAGTGCGATCTGGATCACGGGCCCGTCGGCGGTCCGCGGAACCTCCTCCGAAGGCTCGTTCTCGACGCCGCCGGACCTTCTCCGGCTCGTCCGCGCCCTCGTCGGAGGCACGCTCGTGCGCCCGGAAACCCTGGCCGAGATGACGACTCCCCAGCCACCGTTCGCCTCGGCCGACGATCCGTACGAAGGAGGCCACGCCTACGGACTCGGCCTCCTCCTCGAACGGAGCGATACGGGCACGCTCTCCTGGGGGCACGAAGGCTTCGCGCCCGGCGTGAACTTCGAACTCCGCCACTTCCCGGCCGACGACGTCACGTTCGTCCTCTTCTGCAATCAGGAGAACGACGCCTTCGACGAACTGAACCAGACGGTACGGAACATCATCACGGGCGACCGCTGAAACGTCTCGGTGGCCACGGAGGTGCCCGCCATGCGCGCGCCCCCTCTGTCCGGTGAGGCGACTCGACGCGGATCGCCTCCGCCCCGCAGTACGACTTCCGGTCAGTTCACCTTCACGGCACGTCCGGCCGCGGCGCCGTGCTCGGTACGGAGCCTGAGCCAGTACACACCGCTGCCGACCTCTCTGCCCCGCGAGTCCTTCCCGTCCCAGTGAACCTCGGACGCTCCCACCGAGATCACTCCGAGGTCGACGGTTCGCAGAAGGCGTCCGGAAGCGTCGAGAACGTCGAGATGTGCGGCGCTCGCGACTCTCTGATCGAAACGGATCTCCGTCCCATCCGCGAACGGACTTCGGATCTCGAGCCCGCCGGGCCGCACAGGGTCAGAGCTTCCGACGTTCGGCACGCTCGCAGGATCGGCCAGTGCCACCAGCGCCGCCGATAGATCCGGCCGGGGGCCGATCTCCTTGCTCGCGTCCAGGTGCGCCGCACCCGTGTCGGCGAGGAGTGCGCGGAGTTCCGGTGGAGTGAGGGGTGCACCGAATCTCGCCTTCGCGACACCCTGCACGCAGAGGGACGCCCCCGTCACCATCGGAGAGGCTCCGGACGTTCCGCCGAAATTGTTCGTATACCAACTGCTGCTCGTCCCCCCGTTGTAGAGGTTCCCGTACCCGGTGGTGACGATCTGCGAGCCCCAGGCGTGAACGTCCATCCGGCTTCCGTAGTTCGTGAACCACTCCGCCACCCGTCCCGTCGGCGTTCCGGCCGCGACGAGGATGGCACCGGAGTCCCGAACGGACCGGTCGAAGACGCCGCTCCAGACGGAGCTGTCCAGATCCTGCGAGCCGTTCGCGCCGGCTTCGACGCAGACGATGTCCCGAGCCCAGCAGCTCGTCCAGATCACGTCGTAGTTCACCTGGAGCCACTCCATCGGGGTGGCGTCCCGGCCCGGCGGGTACATCTGCAGCTCGATCAGCCAGACATCACCGGCATCGAGGTTGTCGACGGCGTCCTGGAAGTACTGCGGCACCGTCGGCCAGTCGCCGATCGCGATCGCGACCACTCCCCACTCCGCTTCGTTCGCGAAGCCGGTCACGCCGTACCCGTTGTCCGCACCGACGACCTCGCCCAACACCGCAGTCCCGTGATCAGTGTAGGCCGGATCGATCGTCCCGCTCTGGTAGAACTGGTTCGCGCCGACGAAGTCCTCGTGGGACAGGATCCAACCGAGTTCCACATCGAGGAAACGCATCGACTCACCGCGCCCACCGGTCTCCGCCCAGGCCGCCGCCGCATCGAGTCCCACCGGCGACGCGCCCAGGTAACCCTGCTGCGCGGTGAAGTCCGGCGTCGAGCCGCGAAGGAGGGGAGACGACTCCGCACGAGACGCATCCGACGGAGCTCCATCCTCCCGCGATCCGGACGCTCCAAGCGGCCCTCCCCGACGAGACGCATCGGTCGGTGGGAGCGTGCTCGTCGGGGCCGAAACGGACTCCCGGATCACGGCGGTCTCGCAGATCGGCGCGGGATGCGCGACCTCGACCTCGGGCAGCGCGTTGAGTTCGTTCAGCACGTCGGCGAGGTTGGCCCTTCCCTCGGGAAGATGGACGTCGTACCAGAGTGAGAGGTCCGGCCCGACCTGGCCGCTCTTCCGCTCGCCGATCCGCTTCCATTCGCGCATCTGCGCCTTCTCTCCGGAAAAGGTGCGACGCACTTCGAGTGCGCCATCCAGAACGGCATCGACCGACGTGAGTGGAGACTCCATGTCCGCGAGGCCGACCTGCACGAAACGTCCTTCGCGGAGGTCGACGTCCATCCCTTCTCGGAACTTGACGTGGACCCAGGACGGGTCGAACCGTTCGAGGCGGGACTCGGTCCAGGACAGGACAGGGCTGACGGCTCGGGTCTGCACGTCCAGGGCGAGAGCGGACGAAGCAGGAACCACGGCGAGGGAAAGGGCAAGCAGAAGGCGCACGCGTGTACCTCCGGGGTTCGGAAAGCTGAGTTGTGAATTGCGGCACGAGAGAGGTCCGAGCCCCCGGGGTCTGTCCCGAGCCAGTGCCAGACATTCTCCTTCGGAAGCGACCCGCGAAACAACCACTCCCGCGTCCCCCCTTGCCCCCAGTCCCGCAAAGAGGTGACACTCCGGGCTCGGCAATGCCATGGGAGTGGTGGCGACGCAGCTGGGTTCCCCACGTTCTCGCGAGCACCCCGTGCCGATGGAGATCCAATGGACGGAGGATGCAATGGACGAGCTGTTCCGATACGTCGACGAGGGATTCGAGGCTTCCGTGGAGCGGCTCAGCCAGTTCCTGCGGATGCCCAGCGTGGGAACGGATCCGGCGTTCGATCCGGAAACGCGGCGATGCGCCGAATGGCTCGCGTCGGAACTCGCCGGGATCGGATTCGAGGCCTCCGTCCGCGACACTCCGGGACAACCGATCGTGGTCGGGCACTGGCCGAACCCGGCCGCGGACGGGCCACACCTGCTCTACTACGGACACTACGACGTGCAGCCCGCGGATCCGCTCGAACTCTGGGAGAGCCCGCCGTTCGAGCCACGCATCATGGAGGGACCGAAGGGCCGGCAGATCGTGGCGCGGGGCGCGGTGGACGACAAGGGGCAGGTCATGACCTGGCTCGAGGCGTTTCGGGCCTACAAGGCGGTGCGCGGCAACCTCCCCTTCCCGATCACGGTTCTGGTCGAAGGTGAGGAAGAGAGCTCCAGCGCAAACCTCGAACCGTTCCTCCAGGCCAACGCAAAGGAACTCGCATCGGACGTCTGCATCATCTCGGACACGGGCATGCTCGACGTCGACCGTCCCGCGATCACGACGATGCTGCGCGGGATCGTCTACATCGAGGTGACACTGTCGGGGCCGAGCCACGACCTCCACTCCGGAATGTACGGCGGCGCGGTCGTGAACCCGCTCAACGTGCTCTCCGGTCTCCTCGCCGGACTCCACGACGCCGACGGTCGGGTCACTCTCCCAGGCTTCTACGACGCCGTCCTCGAGCTCACCCCGGAGCAGACCGCTGAGTGGAACTCGCTCGGATTCGACGATGCCACGTTCCTCGGAACGGCCGGATTGGATCGATCGGTGGGAGAGGCGGGACGCACCCTGCTCGAGAGGATCTGGAGCCGACCGACCCTCGACGTGAACGGTGTTTGGGGCGGATACACCGGCAAGGGCGCGAAGACGGTCATCCCCGCGCACGCCTCGGCGAAACTCAGCTGCCGCCTCGTCCCCGATCAACGCTCCGACGCCGTCCTCGACAGCCTGAAGCGGTACTTCGCGGAGAACTGTCCGCCAGGGTGCCTGATCAAGGTAACCGACCTCGGCAAGGGCGACCCGATCCGCGTCCCCGCCGAGAGCCGGTTCATCGAAGCGGCCCGCCAGGCCACGACCCATGCATTCCCGCGCCCGGCCGCGCTCATCGGCAGCGGCGGCTCGATCCCGGTGGCGGCCTCGATCCGCGAGACGCTCGGCATCGACTCGGTGCTGCTCGGTTTCGGACTCGACGACGACCGCGTCCACAGCCCGAACGAGAAGTTCACGCTCGTCTGCCTCGAACGCGGCATCAAGACCCACCTCGCGCTCCTGAATGAGCTGGCGAAGGAGTAGCGGGCCGACATGAAGTACATCCTCGCAGGAATCGACGGCACCGGTTCGCGGGTCTGGATCCAGACGAGCGGCGGCTCGTCGGTGAGACGGTTCGTGGCCGACTTCGATCCACAGGAAGGCGCGAAGCAGTACTTCCCCGGCCCCGACAACCAGGCCACGGGTTCCGATTCGACGGCGATCCTGCAGGACGTGATGAACTTCATCTACGCGTCCTACTACGTCGCGACGAACATCCGGCTCCCCTGGGAAGGCCCGCCCGACCTTCCTCTCGGAGAGCGGATGCGCGCGCAGCGGCAGATCTTCCAGACCATCCACGACCGCGTGGCGAAGATCGTCCTCGTCGGACACAGCCGTGGTGGGCTCATCGCCATCCTCGCCGCGGCGGGACTCCAGCCCCCGGTGGACTTCCTCGGCCTCTACGATGCGGTCGACCGCGTCTATGGGCCGGATGGATCCGAGATCCGGAACGTCCGCGTGACGTACCACGCGCTGCGGGATCCGTCGATCGGCTCGCGCCCCTCGTTCGGCAACACGGGACGTCGTTCGACCGGTCGCTACATCGAAGAGCACTTCGAGACGTCTCACGGAGGGATCGGCGGCGCCTACGAACCTCGCCCGTCCGGACCGTTCGCGGATTACTCCTGCTCGGTCGACTACGAACGAAGCCAGAGCCCGACTCCGGGCTGGCTCCCCTCGTCGCCGGTGACGCCGGGCACACGCGCGGCCCTCTGCGCGACGGAGTCACGCTCGGCGGAAGCCTGGATGCGGGACGCGGCCCGGAGAGAGGGACTCAGGCTGAACGGGCGCTAGGACGGCGCTGAGAGACCTCTCGCCGGCTGCGCCGGCCGATGTTCGTGACCGTCCGGCAAAGGCGCCGTCCGTCAAGGCCGGCTTCCGCTCGCCTGTGCGCCGCGGACCGCCCTCAGCCCCGTGACCACTCGACGACGAGGTCCGGCGCTTCCTTCGTGAGGATCTCGGCGGTCTTCGTGTCGACCACGCAGTAGTCGCCCCGCACGGCGCCACGACTCCGGACGATCGCGGCGGAACCCGAGGCGATCCGCCTCCCTCCATTGTCGTTCACTTCGATGAAGGTGATCTGTCCGCCCGGGAGGGTGAAGAAATACTGCTTGGGACCCGGCATCGCCCCGGAAACGATCCCGTCCCGGATCAACCCGACCAGATCGACCTTCCCTACGGCCTCCCGCGCCTCCTCGGCCTTCCTCTCTTCCAGCGCGCGGTCCTTGGCCCGCTTCGCCTCCTGCTCCTGACGGAACTCATCGTCCTTGTGCCGCTGTTCCTCGGCCAGCCCCTCATCGCCGACTTCCTTGCGATGGAGTCGCTTCTGGTGCGTCGACTGTCGCGCCTGCTTCTCCGAGATGAGGCCCGCTTTGCGCAGGGCGTCACGCATGTCCGCCATCGAATCGTCTCCTCGCCACGGTCCCGAGTGACTTCGAGTCTACAAAACGGGGTGCCCGGCGGACACCCGCTCTTCTGCCCGCCGGACGTACCCATCCGTGCGGAAACCGCTATACTCCGCCCGTGGACCCGAACGAGCCGAAAATCCCCGCCCTCCTCGACTGGTCGAAGAGGCGGATCGACTACCTCCGCATCTCCGTCACCGACCGGTGCAACGAGCGGTGCGTCTACTGCATGCCCCAGGGCCTCAAGGACTGGAAGGAGCATGCGGAGATCCTCACCTACGAGGAGATCCTGCGGGTGGTCGCCGTGGCGATCCGGCTCGGTTTCCGGAAGTTCCGCGTCACCGGCGGCGAGCCACTGGTGCGCAAGGACGTCGTCTCCTTCCTCGAGCGGCTCGGAAAGCTCGAAGGCGTGTCGTCCTTCGGGCTCAGCACGAACGCGACCCTGCTCGCGCCGGTAGCAGAGCGTCTGCGTGCGGCCGGAATCGGTTCCGTCAACATCAGCCTCGACACGCTCGATCCCGCGACGTACGAGCGGGTCACGCTCCGGCCCCTCGCCCAGGCGCTCGAAGGGATCGAGGCCGTGCGGCGGCTCGAGTTTCCGCAGCTCAAACTGAACGCCGTCCTCATGCGGGGACAGAGCGAGGACCAGCTCCTCCCGCTCATGCGGTTCGCCGAGGAGCGGGGCGCCATCCTGCGGTTCATCGAGCTCATGCCGGTCACGACCCGCACCCTTCTCCGCCCGGAGACCTTCCTCTCGATCGGTGAAGCCCGGAAGAGGATCGAGGCCTCCGTTCCACTGGAGCGGGATCCGGAAGCCCGTCTCGGCCACGGCCCGGCCGTGTACTACCGGACTCCGACCGGGCAACGGATCGGGTTCATCGGCGCGATGACGGACCTGCACTTCTGCGAGAGCTGCAACAAGATCCGGCTCACCTCGGACGGCAAGATCCGCCCCTGTCTCGGAAGCCATCTCGAGTTCGACCTGAAGAACATCCTGCGCAGCGGCGGAACGGACGACGACATCATCCGGCTCTTCGGCGAGACGCTCGGGCTCAAGCCGAAGGAGCACGAGTTCCGTGAGAACTACACTCCGAACCGCAGCATGACGGGAATCGGGGGCTGAGGCATGTCGTCCTCTCGGTCGGAACGAGTCGAGATCACCGTTCTCCTCTTCGCGCAGATCAGGCTCGCCGCGGGCGTCGATAGAGTCGATCTCTCCGTCGCGGGCCCGGACGCTCCGACCGTGAAGGACGCACTGGCCGCACTTCTCGAGAAGCATCCCGAGATCGAAGCGCATCTCTCTTCTTCCAGGGTGGCCGTGGGCATGGACTACGCGTCGCTCGATCACCCGGTCCGGGACGGCGACGAACTCAGCCTCATTCCCCCCGTCCAGGGAGGTTGATCGGGATGGAGCGTGTCGTCGTCATCACTCGTGGCCCGATCGAGACAGCACTAGACCAGACCGAGGTCAGAGCCGATGGCCGTGACGGCGCCTGGCTCGACTTCTACGGAATCGTCCGCGACGCCGAGCCCGACGGCACACCGCTCCGTGCCATCGAGTATGAAGCGCACGAGCAGATGGCCGAGCACCAGCTCCACCTCATCCTGGACCGCATCGCGAACCGGCACCCTGTTTCCCGAGTCGTGCTCGTCCATCGGATCGGCGTCGTACCGGTGGGCGAAGCATCCCTTCTCGTCCGTGTCCTCAGTCCGCACCGGCAGGAGGCACTCACGGCCTGCGCCGAGATCATCGACGAACTGAAGCAGGACGTACCGATCTGGAAGCACCCACAGTGAAGGACTCCTCGAGCCGAGTGACGAACTCGAACTCGACGACGACGCCAGCCGCGCCACCCGACCACGGAACCGCCGATCGAGTCCGCACCGAAGAGATCCCTTGCCGGATCGAGCCAACGGACGCTCTCTTCGCGGTCGCCCATTCCCAGCGCTGCCCGGTCTTCCTCGACTCCACGCTCGACGGACGAGACGCCTGGACCATACTGACGGCGGATCCGACACGGGAGGTCACGGACGAGCTCCCACCGTGGAGCCCGGAACGTCGGCATGAGGAGCCCGCCCCGTCACCTCCGCGTTCCTCGGCCGCAGGTCACGATTCTCCAGGAGGCCGCGACGTCCCACCCTTCCGCACCGGCTGGATCGGGTTCCTCTCCTACGAGTCGGCGGGCGCGTTCTCGCCCTACGTCACGACGCGGGAGAGAGAAGCGAGCGGACCGCGCGCGCAGTGGAGCCGGTACACAGCGTCTCTCGCCTATCGGCACTCCGACCGCACCTGGTGGCTGTCGTACGAGGACGAGCCCGACGCGCGGCAGCGGGCGGCGAAGCTCCGGGCCTGCCTCGAACGGCCCGAGACGCTCGGGCCCGCATCGGCGTCGCGGCCCTACCGAGTCGGCTCCCCCAGCCCCGAACTACCTCTCGACGCCTACGTCCAAAGGGTCGAGGCGATTCAGGAGTGGATCGCCCGCGGCCACATCTATCAGGCGAACCTCACGTATCGAGTCCGAGCCGCCTTTGAAGGGCGTGGGCTCGACCTCTACCCAGAACTTCGGCGCACCAGTCCCGTCCCGTTCGGAGCCTATCTTCGACTCGACCGCGACGAGCACGTCGAGCATGGTGGAGTGACCGCGTGTAGCGGGGCGACCGGGCGAGGCGGGGTGACCGCGCGTGTCGAAGCGAACGTGGAAGCGCCGCTCGAGATCCTCGCCGCGAGTCCCGAGCTCTACCTCTCCTCGCGCGGCGGTCGGATCCGGACGCGCCCGATCAAAGGCACGCGCCCCCGCGATCTCGCGGACGCGAACCGCGATGCGGCTCTGGCCCGCGAACTCTTCCTGAGTGAGAAGGACCGTGCCGAACTGACCATGATCGTGGATCTGGAGCGGAACGACCTCGGGCGGGTCTGCGAGTACGGATCGGTGCGGACGCACGCATTCCCACGCGTGGAGTCGTACCGCGGCGTGCACCATCTCGTCGCCGACGTGGAAGGAACGCTGAGGCGGGACGTATCGCTGCGGGAGATCCTGGCCGCAACGTTTCCGGGAGGTTCGGTCACGGGAGCCCCCAAGATCCGCGCCATGGAATTGATCGCGGAGCACGAAACGAGTCCCCGCGGGATCTACACCGGCGCCCTGGGTTACCTGGACGACCGTGGCCACATGATGCTCTCACTCACGATCCGGACCCTCTGGATCACACCGGGACCCGAGCGGGAACTCAGGTTCGGCGTGGGCGGCGGCATCGTCGCCGACTCCGTTCCCCTGCTCGAATGGGCCGAAACCGAGCACAAGGCGAAGACGCTGCTCGAGGCCCTTGCGACGACGCCCTAAGGCAGCGTCGTCAGTTCGACGTTGTTCGAGAGCCGGGACCGGTTCTGCGCGTCGTCGAGAACCTGCATCGCGACGTAGTAGTGCGTGTTCGGCTCGAGTTCGGGGACTTCGTACACCATCGTCGTACCGGCGGGCTGCGGCACCGGTGGGAACCGCGGGATCCCTTCGTCCACGATGTCGAAGTAGTTCTCTTCCGTGATCACCTGGCGCGAGAACCGGATGTCATAGGCGAAGGCAGTACCGACGTCGCCATCATCACCCGTGGCCGTCCAGGTGACGACCGCGGACGAGTCGGAGACCGAGACGAGCGCGAGATCCGTGACCTCGGCCGGCGGGGTCGCGTCCGTGAGCGCGGTGGTGGAGACGGCGTGGATGTTCGAGATCTCCGACCAGTTGTCCGCTTCGTCCCGAGTCGCAACGACGAAGTAGTAGACCGTCTCCGGCTGGAGTCCACTCACCGGGACGTGTTCGATCAGAAACGCGGGCAGCGGCCGCTCGTCGTAGATGACCTTCGGCGCATCCTGCCAGTTGTCCGGCGTGATCGGGAGAGAGGAGAACCGGATATCGTACTCCGTCGCCTGGCCCGACTCCCCATCGTCCCCAGGCGCGGTCCAGTCGAGCCGTAGCGAGTTCGACCGGAGGAAGCTGCTCCCGAGATCGATGATCGCCGCGGGCGGCGTCGTATCGGGAACCGGCGGCGGGGTCGGTTTGGAATCGTCTCCACAACCGCCGACCACCAACACTCCCACCACGAGTGAAGCCGTGACGAGCACGCTCCAGGCCGAAACGTTCCCATAGCTCGTTCGAGGAATCCGCACCCCTACCTCCCTATCTGCGAATCGCGACTCGGTCTTCACCGGAGAGCTCGACTCGGGTTCGTACCGGAGAGTTCGACTCGGGCCGCGTTCGAGACCGGTCCCTTCTGACTCACCTCATCCCATACCTGGAGCGCGAACCACACGGTGCGCGGTCCGGGGCTGTCCTCCACCGTCACCTCGAACGACTCGTCTGCACCGGCCTCCGCCGGCACCGGCGCGAAGCCGAGGAGCGTGCCGGACGAGAAGTTCGCCGTATCGAGTTCGTGATCCGCGTAGCGCAGAACGTAGCCGGCCGCCCGGCCGACGTCGCCGTCATCTCCCGTCGCCGTCCATGTCAGCCTCACCGTGAAGGGCCCGACCGCAACCGCCGTGAGGTCCCTGACCTGCCCCGGCGCCGTTCGGTCGAGCGGCTCCGCCAAGGCGACGTTCGAGAGTCCGGAAACGTTCCCCCACTCGTCCTCGGTGCGGAGCGCGAAGTAGTACCGCTCCTCAGCGCCCAGCCCGCGGAGAATGAAGAGCTGAGATCGACCGGCGGGGAAAGGAGCCGGTTCACCGTTGATCGGGGTGGCCACGTCCCAACTGCCCGCATCGATCGGCTCCTCGGCCCTCCGGACGTCGTAACGCCAGGCCAGTCCCTCGGCCCCGTCGTCGCCCGGAGAGGTCCAGAGCAGGGTGAGCGTGGAGTCGGTTCTCGTCCCGACGCGCAGATCCTCCACCGTGGAGGGGGCCACGAAGTCGTCCTCGAGCTGGAATCCTGGCCGGTCCTCCTGCCCGCAGGCGAGGATGCACGAGCCCAGGAGACACGCAGCGAGGAGGGCAGCGCTCCATGGGAACAACGGGCTCCGCCCACGGACCGGGCCGTGGAGCACGCGTGGAGGAAGCGGGCGGATGGGGTTCGAGATCGGCATCGTCCTGTCCTGGGCTCTGCCCCCGGCAGACAGCGAGCCACTCGGGAATCCTACCGCAATCGAGTGCCTCCGGGGCAACCCGCCGTTCGGGAGACGAGGCCCTGCCGAGTCGCGGGGTGTTTGCGCCATCCGGCCTGGCGGACCTCTGCGTCTCTAAGAACGCACGCCCGAGATGTACGCGATCCAGCCCCGTTCCGGTGTGCGCCGCTTCGCGGGACGGAAGACGCCGTTCCCATCGCCGTCCTCGTCGGCACCTTCCCAGTAGACGGTGGCATCGGCGAATCCGACCTCCTCGAGGAGCTCGGTCACTTCCCGGGGCGTCCACATCCGCCAGTCGTAGGTGAACGCCTTCCGCATCCAGGTGCCGTCCGGGAAGGAGAAGTGGATGTGGTAGAGCGTCTCGCTATCGACCGGGTTGTAACTGACCTGGTCCCAGTGGTACTTGAACCCGTCGAGATGCTTGGTCTCCGTGTCGAGATCCTGGCACTCGGTCCCGCCGAAGATGTCGAGGACGAACATGCCTCCCGGACGAAGCGACTTCTTCACCGTCTGGAAGTACTCCTTCAGCTGATTCCGCTGCTTGAAGATGAAGTACGAGAAGTTGAGCGCGGCCACCATGTCCACCTTGGGGCGGGTGACGTCGAGGACGTTCTGCTCCAGCAGCTCGACCCGAGCCGCGGCGGCGCCGAGCGGAGCGATGTTGTGCTTCCGTCCCCACGCAAGCGTCGGCCGGTGCAGGTCGACCCCGATCGCGCGGTTGTCGGGGCGGGACCGCACCCACTCGGCCGCGAGGGCGGCCGTGCCGCAGAAGTCTTCACGGAGGAGCGAAGCCGGCTTCCCGTTCGCCTTCTTGTAGATCCGATCGAAGAAGCGGACATCGGCCTCCGGACACTGGACGGCCCGCTCGTAGAGGACGTGTTTGTCCCTCGGGACGGCATTCCGCTTCCGCCTGGCCACCTGAGCCCCCCCTCGATTCGACTGCGCCAACCGCTCACCTCCTGGATACGTGATCGACCACGAAAGCCGCAGAGTAGCCCCAGACCGTCGGGAACGCGAGCCCCGGAGCTGTGAGTTCGTTCGCTCGGGCGTGGCGGCATCGGAGATCCCACAGGGCCGAGAACCGGACCGTCTTCGAGGAGCTCAAAGGTGCGATTCGGCCGCACTCCCCGCGCGGCCGGCGCCGCCACAATCCATATCTCGACAATGACTTACATCAGTAGCAAACTACCTCGTGCACCCCGTCCACGTGGTCCTCGGGCCGTACGCACCTGGCCCCGCGGGGGAAACGCACGGTATGCTCACGACATCCGAGGGCGCGAAGGGGTGAGAATCCTCGCGTTTCGTGGAAGAGAATTCCCCCTGTGGGGTAGAAGGCGCGGGCCGGGAAAAACGAGCAACTCGGGACAGACGGCAACGGATGCGTAAGCATCCAAGCTAGAGTCGCCGACCTGAGAAGCAAGGAGGGAGAGCCATGAACGCCACCTACAACCGCCCGGACACGCGTCTCTATGCGGACAGCCACCAGCGGTTCGTGACCCGGATCGAGCAGATCCAGGGGCTCTTGCACCCTGGCTCCGGCCCCGGCCCTCACTCCGCGCTTTCATCTGCCGTCACTGCCTTGGAGGGCCTCCTTCCCTCGCTATCGCAGTACCTCGCGTCCCAGAGTCTGCTCAGTCAGGACTGGGACACGAACGGGCGGCAGCGGATGGAGGAGCAGCTCAACCAGAGCCGCTCGAAGCTTCGCGAGCTCCAGGTGCTGCTCGAGAGCGCCCGCCGTGTCCTGAGCGAGTCCGAGCCGGACAGCGGCGATCCGATGGCCCAGGCGCTCAATACGTATCTGGGTCCGACGCTCGAGGACATGAAGGAAGCGCTCCTGGCCCAGGCCGAGGTCCGCACGGGAGCTCACAGCTAGCCCCAGACCTTGGCCCAGGCGACGAGACCGAACACACGGAGCCGCTGCGTCATCGACGCGGCGGCTCTTCTCCATTCCACCGCGCGCACTTCCCAGAACGCACGGCCCGTCTCTTCCGCCAGGGCGCGTGCGAGCGCCGCGTGCAGCTCCTGATACGTTGGACTCGTCGGCAGCGTGGTTTCGAGGTCGTATCGGGTCCAGCCGATCAGCCCCGAACGGGTGAGTTCGTACTTCGGCACCTGCGTCTCGATCCGATCGAGGAGTTCGAGACACTCTGTCCGCAACTGCGCATCCCCGGTCGCGCGTGCGTAGTCCCAGAGACCGAGCCATGCGAGGAGGCAACCGTTCAGTACCTCCGGCCTCGATTCGACGGGAAACTCCTCGAGGAAGCGGACACCACGCGCATCACGGATCACGATCGAGAGATCGCTCTCGAGAAGAGAACGAACGGCAGCCTCCGCGAGCACGAGGTCTTCCGGACGTCCCCACTGCGCCGTCCGGACGAGTAGCGAGATGCCCTGGCCCTGCGACAGCGCCGAGTACCACGGAGGCTCCAGGCCGTACCGCTCCGCAACCCACGGAACGGGCCAGACCGCCACAGAGTCGGGAAGCCATTCCGCGTGCGCATGGAGCCAGTCGAGCTGGGCGTTGAGAACCTCGAATCGATCGAACTCCGGGGCCTCGCCACCAGCCCACTCCGTGGGACGACCGTCCGCAGAGAGCCGGCGCGTCCCATCGTGCAGCTCGTCCAGGATCTGATCGTGGAGGGAGAGTCCCGTTTGAATGACGCTGATCGGATCGTACCGCCACTCTCCCGGAATCGCCTCCACGGCGCGAGGCGTGCGGATCGGCCCGTCGGGCGTGGCCGCGCGCAGCTCCTCGTCATCGCTCCAATCGCGACGCCAATCGAGATAGAAGTACCCGGGTGCGCCCGGGCCCCGGGACTCCGGTAGGTACTCCTGCCAGTAGTAGTCGACGCAGTATCGATAGGCCTGGGTGCCCACGACCACACCGATCGCGAGCAGGGCGAGGGACAGGAGCGCCACCACTCCGCGCCGACGGGAGCCGTTCACGGCATCGATCTCCGGGGGAGTCCGGATCCTTGGACTTGTCCATCCCGGTTCGCCTTTGCCAACATCACGACGTGCCTGAACTTCCTGACGTCACCGTCTACATCGAGTCGCTCACCCGAGTCGCCGCCGGCCGGACACTCGAACGCGTGCGGATCGGGAATCCGTTCGTCCTCCGTACCTTCGATCCTTCGATCGAGGAGGTCGAAGGTAGAACCGTGCTCGCATTCCACCGTTCCGGCAAGCGGATCCTCTGGGAACTCGAAGGCGGGCTCTGGCTCGTCGTCCACCTCATGATCGCGGGAAGGTTCCGTTGGCGGGAGCGCGGCGCGGCCCTCCAGAAGAAGCTCGTCGTCGCGGCCTTCGACTTCCCCGCCGGGACTCTCCTCCTCACCGAGGCGGGAACTCAGAAGCGCGCCGCGCTCCACGTGTTCTCCGACAAACAGTCCGCCCTCGCGCTCGATCGGGGAGGGGCCGAGGTGCTCGGTATCTCCGTCGACGATTTCGGCGCCGCGCTGCGCCGGGAGAATCACACGCTCAAGCGCACGCTCACGGACCCGCGGATCTTCAGCGGCATCGGAAACGCATACTCCGACGAGATCCTCCACCACGCCAGGCTCTCCCCGATCCTCCTCACGTCCAAGATGAAGGACGAAGAGATCGTGCGGCTGCACGAGTCGACCCAGGAAGTCCTCCTCACCTGGATCGACCGCCTTCGCACCGAAGTGGGAGATGGATTCCCGGAGAAGGTGACCGCCTTCCATCCCAAGATGGCGGTGCACGGCAGGTTCGGAAAGCCGTGCCCGGACTGCGGCGCCCCGGTCCAGCGGATCCAGTACGCGAGCAACGAGACGAACTACTGCGCGCGGTGCCAAACAGGCGGACGCGTGCTCGCCGACCGCTCTCTCTCCCGCCTCCTCAAAGGGGACTGGCCCCGCACGATCGAGGAGTTGGAGGGATGACACAGAGCCGAACCGGCGACTCGTAGCGTGGTCGGGTTCTCGCCGCACGGCCTAGACCGGAACGGAGTCCAGGCACGCAGCGAACCGATCGCGCTCGGCACGGTAGAGACGGCGGAGCGAGCCGTCCGAGAGACAGGCGAGCGCGGTGACACCGATGAGCCGACGCACCTCCCCGCGCGTGATCTTCACCTTCTCGGTCCCGTCGAGAACGCGCTCGTCGCTGCAGATCCCCTGCAGGGTGCGCATCGCGAAGAAGATCGGCCAGAGGCAGAAGAGCCGGATCCGCGGCGCGGACCGAGGCAGGAGCAGAGTGAACTCCATGGCCTGATCGAGATTCCTGGCCGCCTCGCGGGCGAGGTCACCGACGACGCGGAGAGCCTGGCTCCGGTCCGTGTCCCGGAGGAGTCCCGAGATCGAAGTGCCGTGTTTGGACGCCAGTTCTTCGGGAACGTAGCTCCAACCCCGACTCCGGTCCTCGGCGAGGTCCTGCAGGATGTTCGTGAACTGGAGACCGAGACCGAACGGCACCGCGCGCGCCCGTAGCGCCGCGGCATCGAGCCGTCCGCTCCCGATGTGATGCTGGAAGAGATCGGTGAGGAGGTGTCCCACCGTTCCCGCCACGTAGTACGCGTAGTCGCGCAGTTCGGCGGCCGTCTCGAGTCGATAGGCGGGGGCATCGTCCCGGCAGACTCGTTCGCGCGCCACGAAACCCGCCATGCCGCGCGACATGTCCTCCACCCAGCGGGCGACGATCCGCCGCTCCTCCGTTCCGAGCGCGCAGTAGGCTCGGAATACGATTCCACGTTCGCCGAGGAGCCGTCGCGCGTGCGGGTCCGAGAGCGGGAGCGACTCCGCCGGCCGAAGCGAGAGCGATAGTTCCGCCGCGCGCCCATCCGAGGGCGCGCCGGATGGCGAGGCATGGAGCACGTCGGCGAACGCCTCGAGCGTGGCCACGCGCAGATCGGGGTCGAGCCCTGTCGCGTCCTCCACGACGTCCGCGAGACGACAGAGCAGATAGGCCACGGTCACCGTGTCGCGAAGGGCGCCGGGCAACACGCGGATGGTGAGCGCGAACGTCCGGGACACCGTCGGCAGAAGCTCCCTGCAGCGAAGCCGATCGGCCCGCTCACGGTCGGCGTGCTCTCGTTCGACGCGACGAGGGCTCATCGGGGCTCTCCTTCCACCGGCCAGGTGTCCGGGTTCAGAACGTCGACTCCGGCATCCGCGAGAAGGGTACAGACCAGCGTCAACGGCAGGCCGATGATAGCGGTCGGGTCGACCGTCTCGAACCGTTCGAACAGCGCGATGCCGAGTTTCTCCGAGTAGTAGCTCCCGGCAGAGTCGAGCGGCCGCTCCTTCGTCACGTAGTAGCGGACCTGAGCTTCAGTGAGGGGACGCATCCGGATCCGCGTCGTGACGACACCTTCACGCATCTCCGGAAACGTGCCGCTCGAGCCCGGCCGATCGACGTCCGGCCCGCCGAGCAGCACGACCGCGGTGTGGAGTCGATGCTCCTTACCCGCGAGGTGGAGCAGCTGCTGAACCGCGCGTTCCTCGGTCCCGGCCTTCCCGAGCACGCGCCCCTCGCATTCACACACCTGATCGGAGGCGAGGATGAGATCGTCCGGGAGCCTGCGAAGGAGGGAGTCCGCCTTCCCGATCGCGTGTTCCTTCGCGATCGCGATCGCAGCCTCGGCCGAGACTTCGTCCCGGGAAGACGCGCCGCGCTCTTCGTAGTCGGGAGAAACGGAACGGAACGGGAGTCCCAGCCGAGAGAGGAGCTCCCGTCGGTAGGGGGAAGTGGACGCCAGGATGATTCCTCTCGGACGCATCGAGGAGACGATACCCGAAGCGGGAGAGTGCGGGCAGCTGCTATCCTCGCCGTCGGCAGGAGTTCCGCGCCCGAGGCGCGCGGAGGAGACAGGAGGCCAGGCATGCTCCATCGCGATCGCGCGGCACTCGTCGTCGTCGACGTTCAGTCCCGACTGCTTCCCACCATCCACGACTCGGAGCAGACACTCCGGCAGATCGTCCGCGCCATCCGAGGGTTCCAACTCCTGGGTGCACCCGTCATCGTGACCGAGCAGTACCGCCGTGGACTCGGAGCCACTCACCCCGCGATCCAGGAGGCCGTGCTGACGCCCCCTCCTCATGACGGGACGCTTCCCACCGATCTCGCTCCCCCTCGGGATGCCTTCGCCGTCTCTCCGGGATTCGAGGTGCTCGAGAAGATGACGTTCTCCTGCGCCGCCGACCCCGCCTTTCTGGACCACATCGAGACTCGGGGGAAACGGCAGATCGTACTGGTCGGGATCGAGGCCCATGTCTGCGTCCTCCAGACCGCGCTCCAACTGGTCGAGCGGGAGTTCGAGACCTACGTCCTCGCGGACGCCGTCTCTTCGCGAAGCCCGAGGAACGTGGAGATCGCGCTGTCACGGATGTCCCAGGAGGGGGTGAAGCACGCGTCCGTCGAGATGGCGATCTTCGAGATGCTCCACGTCTGCGCAACGGACGAGTTCAAGGCCTGGCTCAAGCTGATCAAGTAGCCGCGACGATCACGGCGTCTGCGGCCGGAGTCGAGCCGGCCTGGAGCAGAGTCCGCAACCGCATCATGAAGCCTGCGGCGGTGAGTCGAGCCAACTCAGCACCTCGTCATGGATCCGCCCGTTCGTCGCGAGCGCGTCTCCCCCGTCGATCGTCGCGACACCGGTCCAATCCGTGAACCGCCCCCCGGCCTCCTCCAGAATCGGGAGGAGCGGCGCGGAGTCCCAGATGTGCATCCGGTGGTCGATCGCCGCGTCCGCACGACCCGTGGCGACGAGTGCGTAGGCGTAGCAGTCTCCCCAACCACGGGTCTTTCCGAACCCGCGGGCGAGTCGGTCGAAGGTCCCGGCGATCCCTGACTGGTGGAACGCGCTGGGAGATGTCATGCAGAGGAGCGCCTGATCCGGGGACGGGACCGCAGACACGCGCGCGGGCCGAGGACGACGTCCCTCTCTCACCTGCCAGGCACCGTGGCCCCTCCATGCGTAGATCGTCTCGGCGAGGGCAGGGAGCCCCAGGATCCCGCCGACCGCGATCCCGTTCCACTCGAGCCCGATCAGAGTGCCGAAGAGCGGAACGCCACGGATGAACGACTCGGTGCCATCGATCGGGTCGAGGATCCAGCGAAAGACCCCACCCTCCGTCTCCCCGTGCTCCTCGCCCAGCACCGCGTCGTCCGGAAAGACGAGCCCGATCTGATCACGGAGGAACCGCTCGGCTTCCCGATCCGCGATCGTCACCGGCGAAGCATCCGCCTTCCGATCCACCGAGAGGTCGTCCGTGCGGAAGTACCGAAGCACCAGGTGCGCCGACTTCTCCGCGATATCGAGTGCGAACCGCATCCGATCCGCCAGGGCCCGCTCGACCGCTGTGTCCATCCGTCTGTCCACTCGTGAACCTCCTCGGTGTTCCGGTCGACCGCGGATCCCTCGGGATCCGCTTCGCATGTGGGCCGGAGAGTACCACTCTCGCCGGGTGAACTCGGGCGGCAACGGAAAGAGATTCCCCCCGTCGGCACGATGTTCCTCCTCCCCGGTCCCGTTGCCTCCACCAACCTCCGCCCGTCTAAGTCAACGTGCCCCAACCGCCGATACTCCTTGGAGAAAGGTCGACCGAGGTGTCGGCCACGAAGGAGGTCTCCGTGCAATCGCGTCCACTTGCGCGCGCGCATACGCGTGCTCAGCGTTCACTCGCGTACCTGGGCCTCTTGGTCCCATTCGCCATGCTCGCATCGTTGGGAGTGCACTCCGCGGAAGCTGAGACACGCACGCTCCGCTTCCTCACCTGGGACGAGTACACGGATCCGGATCTCGTCACCGAATTCGAGGCGTCCCACCACGCCCAAGTGGAGTTCTCCTACTACGAAACGGACGAGGAGCGGGACGAGATCCTCGTGCAATCCCGCGGACGTGGATACGACGTCATCCTCGTGAGCGACGATGCCCTGGGCCGTTACCGTGGACGTGACTGGCTCGTCGGGATGAACGAGTCGAGCGTGCCGAACCTGCAGCACATGGAGAAGCGGTGGAGGGAAACCGCCGAGGACGGCATGGACTACGGCGTGCCGTACGCCTGGGGAACGAGCGGCATCGCCTATCGGTCGGACCTCGTGTCCGAACCGATCACCCGATGGATGGACCTCTTCCATCCGCAGCCGTCGATCCAGGGGAAGATCCTGATGGTCGCGGACTCCTGGGAGCTCGTGGGTGTTTCGCTCCTCGCGCTCGGTTTCGACTTCAACTCGGAGGAGCCGGAGCAACTCGACGCGGCCGGTGACCTGCTCCTCGGCCAGCGCTCCTACGTCTCGCGATACGGATACCCGAACCTCACCGAACAGAGCAGCCTGGTCACCGGTGAGACGCTCGCTGCGACGATGTACAGCGGTGACGCCCTCGCCCTCCGGGACGTCGATCCTCGGGTCACCTATGTGGTGCCGGAAGAGGGAACGTTCCTCTGGTGCGACTACGTGACGGTTTCCTCCGCTGCCTCCGATCCCGAGTTGGCACTGGAGTTCGTCGACTTCCTGCAGGTTCCGAAGAACGCTGCCCGTACGTCGGAATACCTCTACTACGCGTCCCCGAACACCGCGGCAACGAAGCTCCTCCCGGAGGAGCTCCTCACCGACGAGAACGTGTATCCGTCCGAGGAAGCGATGGCTCATGCCTATCGGTACGAGATCATGAGCCCACGGACGATCCGGAAGCGCAGTTCGATCTACCAGAACGTGGTGGGGAACATCGCTGAGCAATGAGGCTTCAGGCGAAGCTGCTACTCACCGTCCTCCTCCTCGTGGTCGGTGCCATCTTCCTCCTCGGAGTCGTCGTGAGCGATCGAGTCCGGGGCATCACGATCGACCAAACGCGAAACCAGATGTCGACGTCCGTGGACCGGACCAGTAGCCCTGGTCTCGAATCGACTCTCGACTGCGGAGGCGGATCTCGAGCTGTTCGCGGCCAGCGATCTCCTCCGCCGCTACATGTCGACGGAAGACGAAGCAGATCGATACGACGTCATGCTTCGTTCCCTCCTCCGGGAGTTCTCCAGCTACCAACGGATCTTCCCCGAGTACTACGAGATCCGCGTGCTGCTGGAAGACGGCTTCGAGGAGGCGCGGATGGTGTCCCGGACGGTCCGGAACGCCACCGAGGAGGAGTCCGGGACGCGGTTCTTCGCGGGGCTCGAGTCCACCCAGGATATCTACTCCCAGGTCCAGACGAACCCGGACGACGGTCGTCCCGTCTTCGTCGCCGGAATCCCGCTTCGCTACGATGATCTCTTTGTCGCCCCCGAGCTGGACCGGATCCGCCTCCGCGGCTACCTCGCAATCACACTCGATCTCGCCTTCCTCGACGAGATCTCGAGCAGAGGAACCCTGGGCCAGAGCGGTGCGATCTTCTTCGTCGACGGTGAGGGCACGATTCTGAGTCACCCTGACAGCGCGGAGGTCGGGACGCGCGTGAGCGCTTCGCTTCTCGACCAAGCGCGTGTCCTCGCTCCGGGAACTCGATTCGTCCCCGAAGACGGGGGCGAACCCTCACTCGTCTGGACCAGGGCGATCCATCCCGACCTCCGCCTCATCGCGGTACTCCCCGAATCACAGTTGACGGATGCAGGCAGCGCCGTCGTCCGCTCCATCTTCTACGTCACGATCTGGGCGACGTTGATCTCCGCGGCACTCGTTCTCTTGATCCTCCGAAGGACCGTGATCCTGCCGATTCTGCGTCTTCGGTCCGCCGCCCAGGCGATCGGCGTCGGGGAAGACCCACCGGCGCTCGGCGTCGGTCTACGGGACGAGATCGGCGATCTCGCCCGCGCCTTCGAGGAGATGCACACGAACCTCGTGCGGTCGAGGGAACGGGCCAACGAACAGACCCAGCGGCTGATCGCCGCCACGGAAGTAGCCGAGGCGGCCAACCGAGCCAAGAGTGAGTTCCTCGCCACGATGAGTCACGAGATCCGGACGCCGATGCACGGCGTTCTGGGAATGCTGGACCTCCTCTCCCGCGCGCCCCTGGGAGACACGGAGGCCGGCTATCTCGACACCGCCCGGATGTCGGGAAAGGCGCTCCTACGCATCATCGACGACGTGCTCGACTTCTCGAAGATGGAGGCGGGGCACATCGAACTCGCGAGCGAACCCGTACGGATCGACGAACTCCTGTCCGCGGTCTGCGCGGAACTCCACACGCAGGCGCTCTCACGAGGGATCGTCCTCAGGGAGCAGACGGATCCAGGCGTCTCGGTCACGGTGCGTACCGACCGGGGACGACTCCGTCAGGTTCTGGTCAACCTCATCGGGAACGCGATCCGGTTCACGGAGCGCGGATCCGTATCGATCTACGCGACACTCCTGCCCTCCAACGCACCTTCCAACCACGTGCGCGTCCGCTTCGAAGTCCAGGACACGGGCATCGGAATCCCGCCCGACGCGCAGAGCCACATCTTCGAGTCCTTCCGCCAGGCCGACGGATCCACTACGCGCAGGTACGGAGGAACCGGCCTTGGACTCGCCATCTCGAGCCGGATCGTCGCGCGGATGGGCGGGCATCTCCAAGTCATGAGCACGATCGGGGAGGGGTCCTCGTTCTGGTTCGATCTCGATTTCCCGCTCTCCAGCGAAAGTGCTCCTCGGGAGATGCCCGGGTCCGGGGTGACTCCCCTCGCGTCGCCACTCTGGAAGAACGCCCGCGTTCTCGTGGCGGAGGACAATCCGGTCAATCAGGAAGTCGTTGGCGCCATGCTCGAACACCTGGGTATCGACGCGGAACTCGTCGAGAACGGCGCTCAGGCCATCGCCGCCTTTCGGGCGTCGAGCTTCGACCTCGTCCTCATGGACTGCCAGATGCCGGAGATGGACGGACTGGCCGCCACGGAGAGGATTCGGGAGCACGAGCGCGCTGCGGGGGCCGCGCCGACTCCGATCATCGCTCTGACGGCGAACGCCATGTCCGGCGACCGCGAGCGATGCCTGGAGGTCGGCATGAACGATCACCTCGCGAAGCCGTACGACGAATCCGACCTGAGGCAGATTCTGGACCGGTGGATGGATCCGCAATCGCACACGGACGACGGTTCTTCCCCAGCCACGAAGCCGGACGCGGCCGAGAGCATGGCCGGCACGAGTTCCGCGCTCGAGGCTTCCGCAGTCGGGGCCTCCGCGGCCGAAGATCTCGTGATCGAAGGCACGCGGGTCGACGACACCGGAGCCCACGTTACGCGGATCGACGGTATGGAACTCGGAAGCGCGACGAGCGAACGCACTACCGAGCCTCCTCCCGTCCTCGATCCCGCGCGCCTGGAAGCACTCCAGTCTTTCCAGAGGCCCGGACAGAAGAGTCTGCTCGAGAGATCCGCAGAGCTCTTCCTCGCCCACTCGAACGAACAGATCGGTGGAATGGTGAGCGCGGCGCACTCCGGCGACTGGGCAGGCCTAGAGCGCCTGGCCCATTCCATGAAAGCATCCGCCGGGAATCTCGGCGCCACGGAGCTCAGCGCCCTCTGCGAGCGGATCGAATCCGACGCGCAGCGGGGTCAGGTCAGAGAGGAAAGCGTGACGGCGTTGCGACTCGCCCACGCACGGACACGAACAGAACTGAAGCAGATCCTCCGCTCCGCCGCCTGACCTCCGCTCCGCCGCCCGTCCTTCGGTTCAACCTCGATGGAGAGACGCCGCCGACAGGCGCCGTGCGGCCTCCCTCAGCGTATCCATCTGCTTGCAGAAGGCGAACCGGACGAGCCTCCGCCCCTCGTCCATGTTCTCGTAGAACACGCTCGGCGGAACCGCCGCGATCCCCACTTCCTCGACCAGGTAGCGACAGAACGCAACGTCATCGTGCCAGCCGAGTGGCGTCAGGTCTGCGAGGACGAAGTAGGTCCCCTCGGGCGCAGCGACGCCGAATCCAGCGGCACGAAGCGCATCGACCAGGAGTTCGCGTCGCTCCATGTACGCGGTACGGAGCTCCGAGAAGTAGGAGTCCGGTGCCCCGAGGCCACGGACCATCGCGTGTTGAAACGGCGTGGCGACGGCGAAGGTCAGGTACTGGTGTGCGGTCCGGAGCGCGGAGAGGAGGTGCGCCGGGCCGGTCGCGTAGCCGATCTTCCAGCCGGTGAGAGAGAACGTCTTGCCCGTCGACCCGAGCGTCACGGTCCGTTCCCTCATTCCCGGAAGGGACGCGATCGGCACGTGGCGCCCCTCGTAGACGAGGCGGTCGTAGACCTCGTCCGACAGGCAGATCACGTCGTGGCGTGTGCAGAGCTCCGCGAGCACCGAGAGTTCCTCCTGTCGAAACACTCGTCCCGTCGGGTTGTGCGGTGAGTTGAGAACCACCATCTTGGTTCGGTCCGAGAATGCCGCCCGAAGATCGTCGTCGCTCCACTCGAACGACGGAGCGCGCAGGGTGACGAAACGGGGAGCCGCCCCGGCCAGGCTCGCGCAGGCACGGTAGGAGTCGTAGTACGGCTCGAGCAGCACGACTTCGTCGCCAGGTTCGATCAACCCAAGGAACGCGCACGCGATCCCTTCGGTGGCGCCACTGAAGACGCAGACTTCCGTGCCGGGGTCGTAATGGAGCCCGAATCGACCTGCCTGACTCTCGGCGATCGCTTCGGTCAGCTGAGGAAGCCCGGCGGATCGCGCGTACTGATTGTGATCGGCCTCGATCGCCTGGATCGCAGCCTCCTTGAGGAACTCGGGGCCGGAGAAGTCGGGAAAGCCCTGGGACAGGTTGACCGCGCCGTGGAGTTCCGCGAGCCGCGTCATCTCCGCGAAGATGGTCGTCTCGAACCCGTGGAGACGTGAGGCGAGCCGGCCGCCCGCTCTCGAGTCGATCGGGCCGCCCACCTAGAAACGCGACTTGAGCCAGCCGCCGAGTCCACTCTTCGGCACGGCGACAGGGGTCCAGACCGGCACGGTCGCGAGCACATGATCGTCCACCACGACCTCCACCTCGCCGACGGGATCCCACGGATCGAGCGGTGCCTCGAGGTTCTCTGCCGGCACGAACCGCGTCTCGAGCAGGCGGTCGTCCGGGCGAGACACGATGACCGTAAGGTCGTGCGCGACGACGGGGCGGATCGAGGCGATCGTTCCTCCCGCGATTGGTACGTCGGTCTCCAGGACGTCACCCCTCTTCGCGATCTCCATCGGGAGGAAGCTCCCGAATCCGAGACCGAGGAGTTCGCGCGTCGTCGCGAAGCGGCCCTGGTTCGTGTCGCACCCGAGAACGACGGAGATGAGACGCAGGTCGCCCCGCTTCGCGGTGGCGCAGAGACAGAAGCCCGCCTTCGAGGTAAAACCGGTCTTGAGACCATCGAGACCGGGGAACCGTCCGACGAGTTCGTTCGTGTTGCGGAGGATGAACTGCCCGCCCCGGAACGGTGCCTCCACCGTCGACGCCATCCGGAGTACGTCCGGGTACTGGACGAGCTGACGGGCGATCTGGGAGATGTCGAACGCAGTCGTCAGGTTGATCGCGTTCGGATCGTCGTCGAGACCGTGGACGTTCTTGTACTCCGTCGCCTCGAGGCGGAGGAGGTCCGCTTCTCGGTTCATGAGTTCGACGAAGCCACGCGGCGTTCCCGCGATGTGTTCCGCCACCGCGACACAAGCGTCGTTCGCGGAACCGATCGCGATCGCCTCCAGCATCTGCTCGAGACTGAACACTTCGCCTTGCTTGAGGTAGACCTGGGATCCTCCGAGCTTGCTCGCACTGCCGGAGACTCGGATCGAGTCGCTGAGTGAGAGCCGCCCGGCATCGACCTCACGCATGACGACGAGTTCGAGCATCATCTTTGCGATGCTGGCGGGCGGCCGTCGTTCGTGCGAGTTCTTCTCGTAGAGGATCGTTCCTGTGCTCGCCTCGATCAGGATGGCGGATTCGCACGTCTCCCCCGCCCACTCGAGTGGACGTCCCGCGAATCGCAGCACCGGCGCGTCCGGGAGGTCGGGCATCGGAGGAACGGCCTCCGTTCCCTTACCGCCACACCCGACGAACAGGACCGCGAGCAGTGCGAGCAGAGTCGATTCGAAGCACAGATGCAGACGGGACCGATGCAGTCGCATACCTCTCCTAGGCTCTCCCGAGCGGGTTCCCGCCCGAGCCGGATCCATCCAAACGCCTGGTCGCCCGCGCGCTCCGAGGCGCGTCGAGACGATTCAGTTGCTGCCCTGCCCCTCGGGGTTCGGACGGAGCCGGTCGCCCCCCGTTCGCAAGAACCCCTAAACCATTGTGTAGGTGCACGATAGCACGATCAATAGGCCAACGCAACTGCCGTTCCTCGGGAGTTCGACGAACCCTCGCCAATCAGGTACCCTACGGAACTCGAACCGTCGCGCCGAGGGTTTCGGCGACTCAGGGAAGGACGCAGCTCGTGTACACGTTGATCATCGCGGTGGCAGTCGGTCTCCTCGTCACGATCCTCTGGATCGCGCTCGGGCTCTGGGGCGGGATCTGGCTGGGGACGATCCTCGGGATCCTCATCATGGTCGCCATCTCCGCGCTCGTTGCGCGCCGGATCGGGAAGCGGATCGAACCGGCCATGCAGTCGGTGCAGAGGCAGATCCAGGCGGGACAAACCCGTCTCGCCCTCCAGACGCTCGAGTCGCTCCTACCGATGGCGAAGTGGCAGGTGCTCCTCGGCGGCCAGCTCCACGCGCAGATCGGAACGATCCACTATGCGCAGGGCGAAGAGGCGAAGGCGATGGAGTCTCTCTCCAAGTCCCACGCCCGGGTGGCGGAAGCGCAGCTCTTCCGTGCCGCGCTCCTCTACCGGAAGCACGACGTCGACGGCGCGACGTCCGCACTGCGGGGCTCGGTGAAGTACAACCAGAAGAACGCGCTCCTCCACAATACCCTCGCCTGGATGCTGAGCCAGTCCGATCGGACCGACGAGGCGATCGCCGCGCTCCAAGACGCCCTCAAGTCGATGAAGGACGATTCCGCGACGAAGGACAATCTGATCCGTCTACAGAACGGAAAGAAGATGTCCATGAAGGGCTTCGGTATGACCTGGTACGGGCTGCAGCTGGAGAAGGTCCCGAACGCGCTGCGCCAGATGCAGCAGGGTCCACCGCGTCCGGGCTTCCGTCAGCCCCGGCGTCGCCGCTAGTTCTCCCAGATCGAGTTCTTCGGAACCTCTACGTCGACCGTGCACGTGTCGCCTGCGTAGTGGTAGTGCAGGAACACGGACGAGGGAACGCCGACTCCCATCTCCCCCGCGGTCGAGAGAGGGGTCGCCTTGGCGGCCCGGAGCGCCGCTTCATCGAGCTCGGACACGCCGGAGCCCTTCACGAGCTGGAGTTCGAGGAGCTGACCGGTCCGCTCGGACCGCACCTTCACCGTGACCTCGTGCGCGAGCTTCTTCCCCTTCATCGAGGCCGGAATGGACGGGACCACGGCGCGGGACACCTTGTTGTCGGTCCTCGGGAGCCGTGGGTGGTTTCCCGCTTCCACTTCCTCGATGAACCGGGTGATTCCGGCCCGGAGCCCGCTCTCGGTTCCGGCGATGACGAAGAGCGTGGAGATGTCCTCCTCCAGATCCTGCGTCACGACCCGCTCCTTCTGCCCCGCAATTCGTAGCGTGTCCGCGATCTGGAACATGAACTTGGGCGGCGCGGGGCAGGGCTCCCCGCGCGTGCGCGCGTAGTCGGTGGTGAACTCGCGGCCATCGACGAGCCGTACGATGCGCTGGCGAGGGATGAAGTACTCGACGGCGATCCAGGGGATCCAGATGCTCTCCCGGTTCTCTCCGAACGCCGCGAGACCGTCCTGACGGAACCGGTCGCACTCCTCCGGCGAGACCAGGAACGACGTCTCGGCCGAGCGGGTCTTGTAGTTCAGGTACCCCACGATCCAGGAGAGATCCTCGTCGGTGTAGCTACCGCACTCCCCACAGTCCAGGGTGGCCGCGCCGGGCGCGCGCTCGACCCGGGTCTCGCAGTTCGGACAGAGCCATGTCTCCGCGCTGGCCGCCTGAACGATCGCGCCAAGCAATGAGAGACCGATCAGTCCCGCGCCACCGAGACGCACGACCCCCCTCGCGATTCCACTGATCAAGTTGCCACTCCCTTCTCAAGGCAAAGACTTCCGAATCTGGCCGGGGCGCTGGCACCGACTCCCCGGGAAGCGGCACCTCGGCGCCCTCGTCGGCGCGGCCCGGCAAGGCCTCCGTCCACGCGCCGAGGGCATGAGACGTATCCAGGGAGTATACCCAGTAGCGCCCGCCTGATCTCAGCGGATCTCGAAAGTCTCCCTCTCGCTCCTGGCAACGACCGTCGAGTCCGTAGTGAGCAACTCGACAAACCATTCATACGGACCAGGTTGGGTGTGGGGGGAGGGGCACCCGGATCGAGTTGCTCGCGGTGACCACGTTGGCGTAGATCGCGTCGATCGAGTCGACCATCACGACCCGGAAGAGCCGCTCCTTCGGGATCCGGGGCAGGAGGGAAGGAGTGTCCCCGTTCGGATAGGCGTCGACCTGCTCCAGCTCCGAAGGCGTCTCCCTTCCGCCGAGTCCACTTCGGATCCGTCCTCCGGCTCGGCGCCGTGGCTGGAGGAACCGGCGTCGTAGTCTCCACCTCCGCCCTCCCCGGACGGATCCTCACCTTCCGCGCCGTCCGCGTCGGAGGAAGCAGGGTCGTCGGCACCGGAGTCCGCGGAGAACTCTCCGCTCCGGAGCGCGGCGGGGTCCTCCTCCGAACCATCCGCCCCCGAGAGCGCCCACCGGAACCCGATCTGGGGGGGAACCAGGACGTCACCGGCGTGGGGCCGCAGCTCCGTGAACGGATTCGGAAGCTCCACCGCGGAGGCAGGGTCCTGCGTGGTCGTCCCTGGCTCTCCGCCGCACCCGGCGATCACAGCGCCCAGGGCGAGCCAGAGGAGACGCCGGCGCGCGCGGCCGTCGACCCCGAGCCTCTGCGCACTCGCCTTGGAGCCCTCCATCCAATCTCTGATCAGAGTTCCCTCCGTTGCATACGCCCGAGCGTCGAGATGCCTGTCGCGCAGGACCTTAGGAAAGTCAGCAGGGCATGTCAAACCGACAGCGCACCAACTCCTTCCGTCCCCTCCCGTGGGAGATTCGTCGTCTCGTGGTGCACGCAAACTTGGTTGGGACAACAACTTATTTGGACTATTCCGCATACTAACTCAAAAAATCGATGATCTTGCGCCAAAGTGGATAGACCGCAAGTCTGGCTGGATTCCTTCCGGCCACGACTCTCGGAGAACTTCAATCGCCACGACATCTGACGTCAGTTCGTTGGAGGACCCCAAATGAAGAAAGCGATAGCGGTAGCAATCGGACTCCTCTGTGTGTCCAGTGCGGCCATGGCTGCTACCTGGGTGGAAGTCGACGACGCCGGCGACCTCCCTGGCACCGCCCAAATCCCGGACGGTTCGGGCCCGCTGGATGGTATCCAGGGGACGATCGGTGCCAACAATGACGCTGACATGTACTGCATCTCGGTTCCGGATGCCGGCATGCTCGTCGCCACCAGCTGCGGTGGTGCCACGATCGATACCCAGATGTGGATCTTCGACGAGAACGGTGTTGGTATCTCGTTCGACGACGACGATCCCTCTGGCTGCGGCCTCCAGTCCACGGTGACCGGCGCGTTCCTGCTCGGCCCCGGAGACTACTTCCTCGCCATCTCCACCTACAGCAACGATGCTCTGAACGCTGCTGGCCAGGAGATCTGGGCCGACTCTCCGTTCGCGGAAGAGCGTCAGCCTGACGGCGCGGGCGCTGGTGATCCGGTCCTCGTTTCTTGGAACGGTGCCGGCAGCTCCGCGGGTGACTACTTCATCGCCCTCACCGGCGTTGAGTTCTGCGGCGGCGTGGTTCCGATCGAAGAGAAGTCGTGGGGACAGATCAAGAGCATCTACAAGTAGTCGATACTGCTAGAAGCTCTCGCTTCACGAAGCCCGGGGATCTCCGGATCCTCGGGTTTCTCTTTGCCCGGCCAGGCTACGCGCCATCTCACCTCTCGCGCAGGACGCGATCACCATCGCGAACCGCTCACGCGACGCAGATGTAGTCCGCCCCCTCCACACAACCCGAGTCTCCGAGGGCCGCACGGATGATTCCTCGGGCGCCCTTCGCTCCGACGGCGACCAGAACGAGCCGGTCTCCGCGCCGGGCCAACCCGGCCTCGGCTTCCTCGATCGGTCTCCCGTACGCCTTCCGGCCGATCTTGCGCGGATCGATGTCGAGGAACGACGAGACGACCCCACCCTGGGCGAGGAACGTACGCGCGAAGCGACGTCCGTCTCGGCCCGCTCCCCAGACGATCGTGTCTCTGCCCTTCAGAAAGGCCGCGAGGTGATGGGCCCGGCAGGCGAGGAACCGCTCCGGTGCGTACTGCGGTTGCGTGCGGGAGGCGCGCTCCGGCGCGTCGGCCCATTCGTAGAGGTCGCGGTCGACCTTTCCGAACCGCGCTCCTCGGCGAAGCATCCGGAGCCATAGGTCGTAGTCCTCGGGCCACCCTTCGTCGCGGTAGCCGCCGACGTCCTCGAAGATCGACCGCCTCATGAGGACGGTGGGATGCGGGAGCGGTGACTCGACCCAGAGTCCGTTCGCGATTTCCTCCGGCTTCCGGCAGGACCTCACCCAATCCAGATACCGTCTACCCCCGTCCGTGAGGGGCGTGCCCACGTGCGTCACCTGCGTCGCGACGAGATCGATGTCGGGGTTCGCCCGGAGAAACTCGACCTGCGCCGCGAACCGCTGCGGATGGGACCTGTCATCCGCGTCCTGCCGAGCAAGAAGGCGTCCGCGCGCCAGCCCAACCGCCACGTCGAGTGCGGCAACGATTCCCGACGGCTCGATCCGCGCCACCCGCACCCGTGGGTCCTGCCCCGCGTAGGTTGCCAGAACTCCGGCGGTGCCGTCGGTCGAGCCGTCATCGATCGCGATGCACTCGAAGTCCGTGAAGGTCTGCGCGAGGAGCGAGTCGAGGGCCCCGGGAAGCGTGGAAGACGCGTTTCGGACGGGAAGGAGGACGGAAACGGCCGGAAGGCTCGTCATCTGTTCGCGTGTTCGCGAAGCGACTGCGAAGCCAGCGCGCGTTCGAGGCCCTGCAGCTGCGCCGTCCTCTCTGCCTCGGTCGTGTAGAGCCGCGCCGCGAGACGGCCGGCGAGTTCACGCGCGGCGTCCGTGTCCTCGCTTCCGTCGAGACGTCCCAGGACGAGATCGGCGAGACCGAACGCGGCTTCTTCCTCCCGCAGTACCTGCAGAGCCTCCAGCGTCGCGTCCGTTTCGGTCTCCCACGAAGCGAGAAGGTCCGGAATCCGGAGCGGCCCTCGCGAAGTGGGGCGTGGAGGCAGGGCATTCGGGTGATCGATCGATCGCGCGCCGGAGGGATCGGGGCGTAGCCCGAGCCGGTCCACGACTCGCGACGCAACGACGGGAGCGGTCGTGTACTTGAGGCCCATGGTGACGAAGAGCCCCTTCGGTCCTCCGAACTCGTCCGGGGAGACGACGTGGTCTCGATGCGGCATCTCCGGATCTTCGCCGGAACGCGACGGCAGCCGTCCCACCTGCACGGATACGATCCTGCGCGCGAGGAGCCCGACGGAAGGCAGGTGCTCGTCGACGGCCCGGAGGAGTTCCTCTGCTTCCGCGATCGTGACGCCGACTTCGTCCGGCGTCGAGTCTTCGATCCGATGGACAGTGCCGACATGGGTGTGGCGCGCGTCACTCCAGAGAAACGCATTCCTTCCGTCGCGCGCCCGCACCCCGAGGCCGGACACGGGCGTACCTCCGGCGGTGCCCAGGTCCGTGGCGCCACTCAGGACGAGATTGAACGCCTTCGCCGTCGGGATCGCGCTGGGGAGCTTCCACCCCCAACCGTTCAACGTCGGCTCGGTCCATGCCCCGGCCGAGAGAACGACCAAGGGGGCGGCGATCTCCACTTCGTGCCCGTCGCGCGTCAGGACCATCCCGGTGAGTTCCCCGTCACGCACGAGCGGACGCGCTGCCGTGTGATTCGTGACCGTTGCTCCCAGGCTGGCGGACCAGCGCAAGTACTCGAGAAGCAGGCGCTGCGGATCGGCGATCCATCCGTCGGACCACGAAGCGAACGCCCCGCCCGCCCCCGTCACCTGCGGCACACCATCGAGGTTCTCGCGTCGGACCACGCGCCCAGCCGGCAGGTGGTGGGTCGGAAGGACGCCGTGGTTCCGCTCCCGCGAGAGCCAGGCGTCGAGCGCGAACGCAGCCGAGAAAGGCACAGGGTGGCGTACGCCTTTGCCGTCGAGCGGGAGAAGGAAGGAGCGTGGAGCCGTGAACTCCGGGAATGCGCGGAGGAACCACCGGCGTGCCTCGACCGACTCCCGAAAACGCGCCAGATCGAAGCTCTGGAGGTAGCGCAGTCCCCCGTGCAGAATTCGGAGGCTACGAGCGCTGGCGCCCCGTCCGAAGTCGCGCCGTTCGACGAGGAGAGTGCGGTAGCCGCGACTGGTCAGCTCGAAGAGGAGAGACGCTCCGTGGATCCCTCCACCCACGACCACGCAGTCGAAACTCCGTCCCCTGAGGTCTTGGGAGCGACGAACGAATCCGGGACCACCCGCGCTCACTGTCCACTCCCGCTCATGGCTCGCGCACCACTTCCCTGAGAGCCCGCGCTCGGCTTCCGGAGTGCGGCCTGGTCACGGACGAACCGCAACCATCCGCTCCGGCCGCCATAGGCCGGAGGGTTCGCCTCGAGCGATGTCACCGTGTCCTTGAACCACTGCGCCGGCCAAACCTCGGGAACGTCTCCGGGTAGCACGAATCCGTAGCTGCCCGCGCGCTCCTCGTGTCCGGAGATCGGGAGTGGATCGCTACCCGGCAACACGACCAACCCGAAGCGCGAACCCAACGCGTACGGCGCCGCACCCGGAAGGAGCGGCGGACGCCCTCCGTTGTCCCCGAGCCAGAGGTCCGTGCGGCCGGAAGCGGCGAGATGGCGGACGAGCGTCTTGCCCCGGCCGAACCACCACTTCCCGAACGCCCAGGGCAGGACCGGCAGCCCGCTGCTCGCCGCGATCGCGTGCGTCGTGGCATCGAGAGCCAGGCCGTCCTCGGGACGGTTGGACGTTCCGAGTGCGAGCACCTCGAGGCCTTCGGCCGTCACGACCTGGAACCCGGCAACGAGCAGGAGACGGGCGCCATCCGCACGCGTCGCCCAGAGGCTCTCCGCCTCGCCCGTCGACACGATCGACCAACCCGGGATCTCGGCGCGGCCCTCCGCCAGGCGGGAGAAGGAGTCGTGGTTTCGGTCCTCCGTGAGGCAGAGGATCCCACAAGCGGTGAACTCATCGTCCCGGGACTGATCAGCGCGGACTGGGCGCATCGAACGCACGGCAGCGTCGAGGACTCTTCTGTGATCGTGGCCTGCGTAGAGATGGACGTGCCCGTCGACGGGAGTTCCGGAGGCCGGGAGCGGACGCGAGCCACTCACCGCCGCGTCTCCCCGCCGACTCGGACGTCTCCATCCGCCGGCCCGCTCTCGTGCACCCGCCGCGACTTCGTGAGCTGACGCGACTCGGTCCCGCGGAGGAGAACGGTTTCTTCCCCCACCGCACCGCTCACCGTGGCCACGAGCCGCGAACCCACGCGTCCTCGGGTGGGAGCGAGAAACCTGATCCGCTCCGCGAAGAGGCCGTAGCCGACCGCAGCGAGTGCCGCCTGGATCATCACGATGGTCCCCGCGATCGGAACGAGGAGCGGGCCACCGAGGTTGCCGACCAGGATGTGCCCGACCCAGATGGCGAAGACCACGGCCAGCCCGATCGAGGGAACGGCGAAGAGGAGGAACCAGATGAAGAGCCGCTGCGAGTATCGCGTCACCATGAACAACGTCGCGAGATCGGCGACGACGCGGAAGACGCGACCGATTCCGTACTTCGAACTGCCGAACTCGCGCGCTCGGTGATTCGTCTCCACTTCGCTCACGCGTGCGCCGCCCATCTGAGCGAGGGGGACGATGAAGCGATGGAACTCAGAGTAGAGCGACACCGACCGGAGTACCTCCCCACGATAGGCCTTGAGGGCACAGCCGTTGTCGCGGATGGAAAGGCCGGTGAGTTTGCGCGAGATCCAGTTCGCCGCGATGGAGGGCACGCGCCGAAGGAGCAAACCGTCCTGGCGCTTCTTGCGCCAACCGGAGACGATCTCGAACCCGCGATCGAGTTCGTCGAGTAGCTTCGGGATGTCGGCGGGGTCGTTCTGGAGATCGCCGTCCAGGGTCACGACCACGTGGCCGCGACTCGCGTCGAACCCAGCCATCAGCGCCGGCGTCTGCCCACGGTTGACGGCGAGCCGGATGGCGACGAGATGCGGGTGGGCATCGCGGAGCCTGGTGAGCGCACCCCAACTTCCATCCTTGGATCCATCGTCGACGACGATGAGCTCGTAGCTCCTTCCCAGCGGATCGAGCGCCGCCTCGACCTGCTCGACGAGTCGTGGAACGGAGTCGACTTCGTTGTAGACCGGAACGACGACCGAGATGTCCACGGCCTCGTCGTTGGACGATCGCGGCAGTCGGCGGGCCTGGTCAGGGCGCGGGTTCATACGCTCTGGTTCGTTTCGACCCGAGGAGCGGTCGCGGGGCTCTCCCCGGACTCGGTCGCACCTGGGCCCACGCCGAACTCCTGCCGGCCTTCCACCCAGACGTCCCCTTCCTCGCCGTGGAACCACTCGGCCACCCGATAGTGGGACTGGTCCCTGAAGTGCAGGTAGAGGAGGAGTTCACCGAGGAACCCGAGGATCACGACCTGGATCCCAGCCGTCACGAGGAGGAGCGAGAGGAGAAGGAGTGGGCGCTCGGCGAGAGCGCTCCCGAGAAAGAGCCGCTGGTAGACGAGAACGCCGCCTAGGATGAGGCCCGCGGCGAGCAGCACGAGCCCGAGCGCACCGAAGGGCCGGAGCGGCTTCTGCGTGAACCTCACCAGATACGCCAGCGTCAGGAGGTCGAGCGCGCGGCGTCCGAACGTCGCGGGACCGAAGAGACGGAGGTTCGCACCCGAAGTGTCGGAGGGAACTCCGACTTCCCCGATCCGGAATCCCTCCCGCGCGAGCAGGATCGGAAGGAAGAGTTGGTTGTGCCCGTAGCCCGAGATCGCGGTCGCGACGTAGTCCCGCATGCCGTGGACACCGCAGGCGAGATCGCGGAACGAAACACCTGTCGTCCAGGCGATGAGACGGTTGAACACACGGCTCGCCGACCGGTTGAACTCCGAGCCCTTTCGCCCCAGCCGATAGCCGACCACGTACTCGTCGTCCGCCAGGCGGGACACGATCTCGTCGATCGCCTCGGGGCGCACCTGCGGATAGGCCGGATAGGTCACGATGTACCTTCCCGCGGCGATCGCGGCACCGGCCCGGATCGTCGCGATCTGCCCCATCGATGCATGGAGCCGGACGGTCCGCACCCATCCGAGCCCGGCCACCCTCTCGGAGAACCGTGCGTGGAGGCCTCCCAAATGGCCGTCGAGGGAGAGGATCAACTCGTGATCGCAGGACCTGGGCCCGAGGAAGGCCAGGAGTTCGTCCAGGATCCTCGGAGTGTGCTCCACGCTCTGGGAACAGAAGAGCACGACGGACACACGGGCCCCTCCGTCGGGGGCTCCGCGGATCTGGCCGGCTCGCTCGCCGGCGGTTTCCTCTCCGTGTCGTGTGTCGTCATGTTCCGGTCCACCGGACGGTACCTGTATTCGTCCCTAGGGTATAGAGATCGGCCGACCGGTCGGGTCCGATTAGAACAGCGCGTAGATGAACGGCGCGAGAGCCGCGTTTTGCGTCAGGAAGAGAACGGCGCCGAAAAGGACCATGAACAGGATGATCGGAAGCAGCCACCACTTCTTCCGAACCCGCATGAACGCCCAGATCTCGCCGAGAATGGTCAGTCTGCTCATCTTCCCCGTCCTCAATCGATGGTCGTCTGGATGAAAGGGCAAGTATAGCGAACGGGACCGTTTTTTTACCCGGAAAGACCTTCCATCGGTCGCCCATGCCGAGCCCTGGCAGGTTGGAGGTAGGAATCCAGGGACCGGATCGAGCGGTTGTTCGAAGCACGGAACCAGAAAGCTGGGCCATTAGGCTCAATCCGGCCGAGATAGTGGACAGCGCGCACGGGTCGACCGGCCCGGCCGCGCGCCCCGCGCGATCGGACCTCGATCAGGCCCTGATCAGACCAGATCAGGCTTCGCTCCCCCGATCGCCCCGATAGATCCGGCGGACGACGTCCTCGATCGGCGTTTCCTGGAGCCCCAGGTCCAGCACCTCGCGCTGCGCCAGGACCTGGCGGATGAGTTCGGGCGCGGGAATCTGATCCGGATCGAACTCGACCAGGATCCTCGGTCCCGTCTGCTCCAGCACCTCGCATCCCGGCGGCAGGTGCAGGGAGTCCCTCGCCTCGCCGTCGCTGCTCCGCCCATCGTCATCGCGGAGTCCGGAGGAGCGGAGGTCGATCTGCAGGATCCGACGGTGGCCGAAGAGACGCCGGAGCGATTCGACGTCCCCGTCGTGGAGCAGACGTCCTTCGTCGATGACGAGAACGCGGGAGCAGAGTCGTTCGATGTCGCCCAGGTCGTGCGACGTGAGGATCAGGGTGGTCCCGCGGTCGGCGTGCAGCTTCCGGAGGAACGCGCGCACCTCCTCCTTCGCAACGACGTCGAGTCCGATCGTCGGCTCATCGAGGATGACGAGGTCTGGCGAGTGGAGGAGCGATGCCGTCAGCTCGCACCGCATCCGTTGTCCGAGGCTCAGCTTCCGCACCGGTACGTCGAGCACGGAACCGAGCGCGAGGCGGTCCACGAGTTCGTCCCTCCGCGTCTCCAGTTCGCGCGGCGGAATCCGGTAGAGCGTGCCCAGCAGCTGGAAGGACTCGGTCGGCGGCAGGTCCCACCAGAGCTGCGTGCGCTGCCCGAAGACGACACCGATCCGGAGGGCGTTCTGTCGCCTGTACCGATGAGGATCGCGCCCGAGCACGCGCACGGAGCCGGATGTCGCGCGGAGGATGCCGACGAGGATCTTGATCGTCGTAGACTTGCCTGCTCCGTTTGCTCCGACGTACCCGACCAGTTCCCCACTCTCGATGGTGAAGGAAACGTCGTCGACCGCGCGGACGGTCCGGCCCTCGTGGGAGAAGAGACCGCGCACCGCACCGAAGACCCCGGTCCGGTGACGCAGGACCCGGAACTCCTTGCGGAGGTCATGGACCTCGACGATCGCCTTCGGCTCCGTCATCCGCCGGCTCCTTCGTAACGCCGGACTCCCAGCCGCCAGAAGAAGAGGCAGACGGCGAGGAACGCACCCGCAACGACCGGCGTGACCCAGACGCCCCACGGCGTGAGACCCAGGGGGTCGGACTTGCCGAGGAGAGATACGGCCGGCACGTAGCTCACGAATCCGACCGGAACTACGTAGAGGAAGATCGAGCGGAGCCAATCCGGATAGAGGCTGACGGGGTACTCCGTCATCTGCGCGCCACCGTATGTGAATGCATTGAACATCTCCGTGCTCTCGACGGTCCAGAAACACTGAGCGGCACTGGCGAGGAACAGCCCCGCATAGACCGCAACGCCACAGATCACGCTCGAGACCAGGAGCAGAACGGAACCAACGTCCCAGAGGAGCATGAGGTGAGACAGGCAGAGCCCGACCGCGAGGGCACCCTGGAGGGAACGCCCCAGGATCCTCAGCTTCACTTCCCGTCCCAGGACGAAGAGGAGCGCCGGAAGCGGCCGGACGAGAACGTAGTCGAAGCTCCCGCTCCGAATGAGTTCCGGCATCGCGTCGAATCCGGTCGTGAGAGCCTCCCCCAACCCGAGGCAGATGCTCGCCATCCCGTAGAGGTAGATCACCTCCCACTTCGTCCATCCCGCGATCGCATCGACGTGCTCGAAGAGGAAGAGGAGCCCGACGAGTTCTAGGCCCGTCACTGTGAGCCGCCCGAGCAGTTCGAAGGCAAACGAGCCCCGATAGCTCATCTGTTCGCGGACCGATGCCGCGACCATGCTGCCGTACATGCGCATCCAGACGCGGAGATCAGCCCCCATGGACGAGCACCTCCCTCCGTCCGGCCTGGAAGACCGTCCGGGCGAGCGCGGTGAGCAGCACGGCCCAGAGGAACTGGACACCGACCACGGAGAGGACGCCCGCCTCGGCACCGATCCAAACGCTCGTCGGCGCATAGAGCGTCTGCTCGAACGGAAGAAAGCGCGAGAGCATCTGGGCCCAGGCCGGGAAGAAGTCGATCGGCAGGATGAGCCCGGAGAAGAGGCTGGAGAAGCCGAGGACCAACCAACGCACACCCTGCTCCGAACCCAGCCAGAAGCTGCTGAGCTCGATGAGGAGGAGGATGAGGTGAGCGATCCACGCCGCCAGCACGACGGAGAGCAGGAAGATCGGAAGCACTCCAATTGGCGGCAGAGTGAGGAAGCCGGCGAGCCCACCGACGACCAGGAGCGGGAGCGCGCGCGCCACCGAGTAGTACGTACTGACCCCGAACCTGGAACCGAGGTAGCAGGTCACGAAATCGGTGGGACGGGCGAGGTCGATGGCGATCTGTCCACTGCGAACCGAGTCGGCCACCCCCACCTTGCCCCACGCGGGAATCACCATGAGGAACGCCTGGCTCACCGTCACGTACGTCACGATCTGGGCGACGTCGAGACCGCCGATCGAGTCCCGGTGTTCGTAGCAGGCACGGAGCGCATAGGCCCGGAAGTAGAGGAAGAAGCAGTTCGTGAAGAGCCCGGACCAGTTCGAGAAACGGTAGACGAGCTGTCGCTGGAGGGCGATCCGGGCATGCGCCCACCCGTTCGATACCACGTGACTACCGGTCAACCGGGGATTCTCCCTCGGGCGTGCTCCGCCCCCGCGTTCCGCAGTCGAGCCCAACGACGAGGGAGAATCCTACTCCGTCTGACGCGGAGGTTGTGCGATTTCCTCGGCTCTAGCGCGTGCTGCCGAAGAAGTACCGCATTCCGATGCCGCCTTCCGCCTCGAGGTCCGTGTCCGGCGCGAAATTCATGACCGGAGCGACTTCGGCGAAGATGTCGATCGGAGCGTCCTCGAACAGATAGGACATCCCGACCGGGACCCGCAGACCGATCTCGTCGTCCCGCCTGTCGTGGAGTTGCGCACGTGCGCCGACGCCCACGTAGAGAGGAAGGTACCCTTCGTCGACGGAGACACGATCGTAGAAGTGCCAGAGGTAGTCGCCGTGGATGTGCATGGCTTCGTCGAAGGACCAGGCGATCGCACCGTCGAACGCCGTCCGGTTCGTCGTCCAGAGCTTCATCGAGAACCCTGTCGGCTCACCCGCCACCACTCCGAGCCCGAGATTCCCCTCGGCCTGCGCGTTCCCCGCTGCCGCACCGGAGAGGACCAGAGCTACTCCCACCGCCACCATCGAACAGATCGCCTTCTTCATGACACCCTCCTCTGATTGGTTGCCCACTCTCGCATCCGGTTGGGAGTCCTTCGCCGTTCCGTGGGGACGTCCCGTCCCGAACCTCCGCGGCTCCCACTTCAGGTGGAGTAGGGCAGGATCCGTGCCATCGGAGGTGCATGGTCGCAGCTCGGTGCCATCTCGTTGATCGAACGTGATGTGCAGAGGCGCCGCCCCTTCCGGCCCCGAGACGCGGTGGCGAGGAACCGGCCCGGCGGCCAAGCCCTTTGTAGGAACTGCTCTCCCGACATGTAACTCGTTCCCCATCCCATTGCCTGACGCTCCTTCCGATGGGCCCGGTACGGACACGCCGACACCACCGCCGCGGCGTGGCGGTGTTTTTTCGCCGCCCCCATCGTCCCCTGCAACAACGTCTTCGAGTCGCGAAAGACGCGGCATCACCCGAATCCGCCGGGATGGTGAGTCGGTTTGGCCCGGGCGTTGCTCTCTCGATCCCTCGAAAGACAGCCGGGCGGATCGTGCGGTGGACGCCGACCTCCCGGATCGAACGAGAACAAGCGCACCACAGAAGGGGGACCAGGCCATGAAGCGGATGCTCGGAGTTGCGTTGATCGCGGTGGGAGTCATCGGAGTCGTTTGGGGAGGGATCACCTACGTGAAGGACCGCGATTCGGTCGACCTCGGAGTCGCGGAAGTGACGGTCACTCAGGAGGACTCCGTGCCGATCCCGCCGATCGCCAGCGCGATCGCCCTGATCGCGGGATCGGTCCTTCTCTTCACCGGACGCCGTCAGACGGCGTAGACCGATAGCGACACCAACTGATCTGCGGGACCGTGGCCTTCGGCCACCCGGACACGCGAATCGAAGAGTCCGGGTCACGCAGCAAGCACTGAACTCGACGTCTTGGAGAACGAACTGACGGCCGACGACCGGTCGTCGAACTACGGACAGAACGACAGGAGGTTGATCATGTTGAGTTGGGCACTGGCATTTCTCGTCTTCGCGTTGGTCGCGGCTCTCTTCGGCTTCGGTGGACTGGCCGCCGGCGCCGCCGGAATCGCCAAGCTCATCTTCTTCGTGTTCCTGATCGTGTTCCTCGTCTCCCTGGTCTCTGGGCTCGTCCGCAGTCCCAAGCTGTAACGGCCTGTTGAACCACATCCAGAAAGGAGACTGACGATGAACACCGAGAAGACGCAGTCGATGAGGAAGGGGCAGCGATCGTTCGGGAGAGCCCGGCTCGCGGCGGCCGGCATTGGGATGGCAATGGTCGGCGTCTCGGCGGCACACGCCGCCGGTCCAACCGGAGCAGGTGACTACGGAATCCACGTCGGCTATACGAAGTCGGCCCAGGCGGAAGAGGGGGACATCCTCGTGGGAGGACACATCGAGGCCCGCCTCGCCCCCGCTCTCGGACTCCAGGCCGCGGTCGACTACAACGGGTCGGAGGACTATCCGCTCGCATCGATCGCCGACCCCGCGGTCGAGGTGAGGACGATCCCGGTCACGCTGAGCGCACGCCTCTACCTCCCCGTCGTCTCGGGGTTCTCGCCCTTCCTGACGGCAGGTGGCGGTTGGTACAACGTGATCTACGACTTCCCGGCCCAGTTCGAGGCGCTCGGTTTCGACGACGAGACCGTGAGCACCTTCGGATGGCATCTCGGACTGGGAGGCAAGTGGCGCGTAGCGGATCGCATCTCGGTCTACGGAGAAGGTCGCTACACGTTCCTGGACCCGGACAAGAAGCTGGGCGAAGACGTCCAGCAGGAGATCGGCGAGCTCGACTACGACAGGAGCAACATCATCGCCGGTCTCAGCCTCGAGTTCTAGTCACCCGAGATCATGGATGGAACCGGGAGCCTCCTGCAGCCGGCGGCTCGAGTCCGGTCACGATTCCCCAACAGGAGGTCCCCCGATGAACTACACGAAGCTCACTGCAGCCGCCATCCTCGCTTCCGGCGCGATTCTCGCCGGATGTGGAGACGCCGAGGACGAAACGAAGGTGGAGTTCACCCTCGACAACGCCAACCAGAAGTACGACCAGCTCGAGGTGCGCTTCGACGATCTGAAGGAAGACATAGAGGCGAGAGGTGACGACGTGAGCGAAGAGATGCAGCGTACACTCGACGAACTCGAACTCCGCCTCGCCTCCATCGGCGATGAACTCCACGATGCCGCGGACTACACCCAGAACGGGTGGATCGAAGTCCAGGACGAGATGGCCGAGAACCTCGACGATCTCGAGCGGAGTGTGGACCGGGCGTGGAACGACATCCGCAGCTAGTGAGTTGCTCCGCAGCAATCGGCAGTCATCTTTCACAACCCTCGTTCTCGTGGCTCGGTAGACCGGTCAGCTTCCGAGTACGAGATGAGGTGAGAGGGCCACGGAAATCGCTCCCCGTGGCCCTCTTCATTGGCACTCGCTGACCCGGCCGGTGCGCTATCCGTCCTTCCGTAGGCCTTCGACCAACTCCTTCAGCGCGGCGAGTCCGATCGGCTTCTCGAGATGCCGTTCCAGCCCGGCCGCCGCAGCACGTCGCGTGTCTTCCTCACGACCACTCAGAGAGATGAACTTCGTTCCGGTCAGACCGTCCCGGCGCAGTGATTGGACGAGTTCGTAGCCGTCGGTGTCCGGCAGCGTGAGGTCCAGGAGCGCCAGGTCGGGACGCCGGGCCGCCTGAGAGGCCGAGGAGCGGGCCTCAGCTCCACTTCCCGCCGTCAGAACCTCGCACCCAAAGAGCCGAAGGATCTCCGCAGTCGCGTTTCTCGCGTCGGGGTCGTCCTCCACCAGCAGGACGAGGAGAGGCCTGGCGCCGGAGTCCGGGGCCGTGGATCGGCCCGAACTCCCGTCTGCGTCCAGTTTCCCCGCGGGCCCTTCTTCGACTCGTCTCTTCAGATGACGACGGATCAAGCGGAGGAGAAGTCGCTCATCGATCGGCTTGCTGAGATGCTCGTCGTATCCCGCCTCCAGACACCGCTCTCTCTCGCCACTCATGGTGGCTGCGGTCAGAGCGAGGATCGGCATCCGGAAGCCGAGTTCACGGAGGCACGCCGTCGCTTCGAGTCCACTCAGCTTCGGCATCTGCACGTCCATCAGCACGAGATCGTACGGACGATCCGAGGCCGCGGCCTGGATCTTCTCGATCGCATCCGCCCCGTCGGACGCGAAGTCCACGTCGGCCCCCGCGCGGCGCACCATGTATCCGACGAGTTCCCTGATGTCCGGCAGGTCATCCGCCACCAGCACTCGTCCCGTGACCGTGGGCCGTCGCGTCGCGTGGCCGGGATCGACCACTGATTGGGGCGCCAGCACGCCGAAAGGAACACCGGTGAGATCTCCCGGATCGATCGTCACCGTGAACGTGCTCCCCTGCCCCGGATCGCTCACCACGGAGATGTCGCCGCCCAGGCGTTGGGCCAACCGCTTGCTGATCGCGAGGCCCAGACCAGTCCCCCCTCGCATCGGGGCGTCGCCGGCTCTGAGCTGTGTGAACGGAGCGAACAGCTTCTTGAGGTCACGAGGAGAGATCCCAACCCCCGTGTCGCGAACGGAAGCGCGGAGCAGTCTCCCTTCCTGCGCTCCACCGGCGTTCGTCAACGAGAGTTCGACCTCGACCCCTCCGACATCGGTGAACTTGATCGCGTTCGAGACCAGGTTGATGAGGATCTGCCGGAAACGAAGTGGATCCGTGCGTATGTCCGTCGGTAGGTTGCCCTCCTGCCGAATCTCCAGCCGTAGATTCTTGTCGACCGCGGAGGCGACGAGCAGGGAGTGAACGTCCGCCATGAGTTGCTGCAGGTCCACGTCCTGGGACTCGATCTCGAGACGACCCGCTTCGATCTTCGAGAGGTCGAGGACATCGTTGAGGAGTCCGAGTAGGTGACTCCCGTTGCGCTTCACGATCTCGAGCCGTGCCCGCGCCTCCGAACTCGGGTCACTACTCAACATCAAATCGGTGTAGCCCAGGATCGCCGTCAGCGGTGTCCGCAGCTCGTGGCTCAGGTGAGCGAGGAATTCGCTCTTCGATCGGTTCTCGGCCTCGGCGCGATGACGCTCCGCCCGCTCCCGCTCCGTCTCGTGCCGGGCCACGGCGTAGCGAACGGCGCGGGCCAGAGTCGAACTCGTGAGTTGGGACTTGACCAGGTAGTCGGCCGCCCCGGCCCGGAGCGCGCGGTGATCGATCTCACGGTCGTCCTGTCCGGTGAGCATGATGATCGGCGCGCTGAAACCGAGGGAACCGGCCTCTTCGAGAAGGACCAGACCGTCTTCGGCCCCGAGTCGGTAGTCCAGGAGGCAAACGTGGTGGGCGTCCTGGGCCAGCGCCTTCCGCGCTTCGGCAGCGGACTGCACCCAATCGAGCGCGTACTGTCCGGGAGCGATCTCGTCGAGGAGATCCCGGGTGATGATGTAATCGTCCTCGTCGTCCTCCACCAGGAGGAGGCGGAGGTGCGGAAGACTGCTCGAAAGAAACACAGGCCCTCCGCTACGGGAATTCGACGAACTCGACCCAGTACTTCCCGATCGCCTTCATCAGATCGACGAGCCGCTCGAAGGTGACCGGCTTCGTGCAGTACGAGGCTGCACCGAGGTCGTACCCCTTGACCATGTCCTCCTCCGTCTCGGACGTGGTCAGGATGACGACGGGGATCCGTCGGAGGTCGGGATCGGCCTTGATCGCGGCGAGCGCTTCACGTCCGTCCATCCGCGGCATGTTGAGGTCGAGGAGGATGAGATCGGGCCGGGGAGATGCATCCGGATCCGAGTATTGGCCCTGCCGGCGCAGGTACTCGAGCAGATCCACGCCATCGACCACGAACTTGAGGTCGTTGACGACACGACTCTCCTCCAGGGCGTCACTCGTGAGGAGCCGGTCGTCGGCGTCGTCTTCGGCCATCAGGATCACGATAGGTCGTTTGCTCTTCATGACTGTCCGTTCACCTCCAAGGGAATCGGATGTTGTGTACTGGGCACGTGGACGAGGAAGGTCGTGCCTACTCCAGGCTGACTGGAGACTTCGATGTGTCCCCCGTGGCGCTCCACGACCCGCCGGCACACGGCAAGCCCGATTCCAGTCCCGGAGTAGCTCTCTCGGTTGTGGAGACGCTGGAACGGGATGAAGATCTTCTCGGCGAACTGTTCATCGAAGCCGATGCCGTTGTCTCTCACTGCAATCGTGTACCAGATGCGGTCCGACGGGTCATCCTCCCGCGCGGACATCGTACTCGTGATCTCCACTTCCGGCGATGTGCCGGGCGCGGTGAACTTGAGCGCGTTCCCGATCAGGTTCTGGAGGAGCTGCCGCATTTGAGTCGGGTCGGCTTCGATCCTGGGCAGAGGGGTCGCTCGGACCTTCGCCCCCGTCTCCGCGATCCGCTCCCCGAGGTCCTCCAGCACTTCGTCGAACGCCTCCTGGAGCGAAGTGTCCTCGAACGGCTGTGCTCTCGTCGTGACGCGAGAGAACGCGAGCAGATCGTTGATGAGCCGGGACATCCGCTCCGCGGCCGCCTGCATCCGGTTGACGTAGTCCGCCCCGTCGCCCAGCTGGTCCGCGTACTTGATCTTCAGCCGATCGCCAAAGGCGCGGATCTTCCGGAGCGGCTCCTGCAGATCGTGTGACGCGACGAACGCGAAGTCCTGGAGCTCACGGTTGCTGCGTTGGAGTTCCTTCGAGTAGCGCTCGAGAGCGATCGTGCGATCGTCGATCATCGCCTCGAGTTCCTCGTTCGTGAGAACCAGCTTCTCGACGCTCTCTCGTTCCGTCCGGATCGCGCGCTGAACCAGGTAGAAGGCGGCGGTCAGGAAGAGAAGACCGGCGAGGGTCGCGATGTGGATCGACCGAAGGACCTGCTCCCGGCTTCGGCGTGACTGCGCCCGCTGCTCCGCCATGAGAGCGTACTCGCGGGCCTCCATGACCACGACGAGGTCGCGGATCCGGGCCATGAGTCGGTTGCCGCGGTCGGTCTCGATGAGGCGCAGAGCCGCCTCGTCCCGATTCTGGTCGACCAACCCGACGACTTCCTTCAGTTCCTCCATCTTCTGATCGATGAGATCGCCGAACTCCTCGATGCTCACCCGCTGGTCGTCGAGTTCGGAATCCAGCGTCCGCAGTTCGTCCCGCCGGGATCGAATCTCTTGGACCGCGGAGTCGTACGGCTCCAGATACTCCGGATCCCCCCCTGTGATCACGTACCCCCGTTGTCCCGTCTCCGCGTCCTGCAGCGAGGAGAACGTGTCCTTGATCGCGGCGAGAACGCTCTGTGTGTTCTGGACCCGCGACTCGTTTCGGATGAGTTCGCGGTTCGCCTGATACGAGTAGGCACCGTTGATGAGAAGGAGGACGGCCAACACCGCGAAATTGATCCGATAGAGGGTCGGCGTCCCGTAGGCGCCACGGGCCCAACGCGAACGCTGCGAACCGCCACCTTCTCCGCTACGAAGAGGTGAGGTCACCGGCCCTCACCCTCGGACTCGGAATCTGACCCGGGACCCGTCGCCTCGCCGGCGCGCCCCGCCTTCGCCGCGGCCGAGAACTCATCGAGCCGTGAGCTGCAGCTCCGACAGATGCGGACGATCGCGTCCAGGTTGGCGGCCACGGCTTCCGCCGTCTCCCCCTGGAGTAGTTGCAGCTTCGCCAGCTCTGCCGTCATCGAGATCGAGTTGAGCGGATTCCGGAGGTCGTGCACGAGTTTGGAGACGTCGATCGGGTCTGCCATGCTAGCTCTCGTCCTCCTCTTTGTAGGCGTTGAGACGGTTGTAGAGAGTCTTGAGGCTGATCCCCAGCATCTTCGCTGCCTCCGGCTTGTCTCCGTCCGTCTTGTCGAGCGTCAGCTGGATCAGCTCCCGCTCCACTTCGCTGATCGTCTTGCCCGGAACCAATCCACCGGTGGGTTCCGGTTCCTTGGCAAAAGGCGAGGACAGCTGATCGGGCAGTCGGAGGAGAGCATCGTCCGGGTCACTCATGATGTAGGCGCGATGGATCGCGTGTCGCAACTCCCGAACGTTCCCCGGCCAGCTGTACGACTCGAGACGGGCCAGACTCGGTTCGTCGAGCGTCATCTGCGTTCCATTCTGGTTGTTGAGCTGTCCGAGAAAGGAGTTCGCGAGGAGACGGATGTCGCCCTCCCGCTCACGAAGCGGCGGGATGGCGATCGGAAAGACCGCGAGTCGGAAGTAGAGGTCCTCGCGCAGGCATTGTTCCGCGGCCAGCTGCTGCGCCGTTCGGTTGGTCGCCGAGATGACCCGACAATCCACCGGAATCTCCTCGGTTGCGCCCAGGCGCGTCACCCGGTTCGTCTCCAGCACGCGCAGCAGGTTCGGTTGGAGATCGATCGGCATCTCCGTGACCTCGTCGAGGAAGAGCGTCCCGTCGGTCGCTTGCTCGAAGACTCCCTGCCGTCGCCCCACGGCTCCGGTGAAGGCGCCCTTCTCGTGTCCGAAGAGTTCACTGCCGATCAGTTCGCGCGAGATCGCCCCGCAGTTCGCGGCGACGAAGCGCCCTTTGGCTTTGCTCGCCCGGTGGATCGACTGCGCGACGAGCTCCTTCCCGACGCCACTCTCGCCCTGGAGAAGCACGTTGGCGCCGGTGGCTGCGACCCTCTCGATCATCTTGTAGACGCCGTGCATCGCCTCGGATTCACCGACCAGGATTCCGAAATGTGTGTCGGGCGCATCCTCGATCGGGGTGGACTCTCCCACCTTACCGAGCACGGACTGGAGATCGCTCATCGAGATCGGCTTGATGAGGTAGCTCACGTTCGGCCCCATCACGCTCTTGACGAGGGAGGTCACCGCCGTGTTGCCCGTGATGATCGCGACGTGGGGGACCTCTCTCCCGGCCGGCATCTCGGTCAGGAGATCGAATCCATTCCCGTCCGGAAGCATGAGATCGAGCAACAGGACATCGAACGTATCCGACGCCAGGACCTGCCGGGCCTCGGTGAGATCGTTCGCGGTCCTCGTCCGGTGTCCCAGACGGTCCAGGAGCCCGGCTGTCGCCGTCGTGAAGTCGGCGTCGTCGTCGACCAGGAGAATCGAGGCCAAACCATCCCTCCCCGCGGAGAATCCTCGAGGACCGGCGCCAAGTGAGTCGTCCCTGCGCCATGGTCCTCGTTGCATGACCCCGGATTGTCCACTGGGGAACCGGGAAGACGCAACAGCCGTACCGTCGACGGGCCTTGACGGCCGGTCGGCGGTACGGCTGCTGCCCCTGGGTTCCCCATCGGAGAGGCCGGAAGGCGACCTATCGGTGTCGGGAGCAGGTGGGAGCGGGGCAACGTCCTTCAGGACGGTCGCCACCCCTACTCCACGTGTCCGTTCGTGCTGGCGACTTCGAGCTGCTCCCGGTAGACCCGGTAGCCCTCCGACGCCGCGTCACTGATGGCGGACGCGTTCCGCTTCACCACGTCGAGCCCCGTCTCGACGCCGTGCTTCACCGTATCCTTGGTCGCAACCGCGTGCTCCTTGACCGTGCTCGCGGTGCCGGAGAGCTTCTCCTTGGCCTGGCCACTCAGCTCGCCGGTCTTCTCACGGACCCGCCGGCGCGTCTCCACGCCCGAGTTCGGAGCCCGGAGCAGCGCGACCGCCCCACCAACTGCAGCACCCAGCGCAAACCCGAGAACTGTGTTCCTGTTCATTCCTTGTCTCCTTTCGAGTGGCGGGAGCCGACGAGCGGCGTCCGCTGATGTTTGGTTCCTTCGTCATTGTTGGCGTCCGTCCTGTCCGACTTCCGCCTCATGTTCAGATTCCTGTCTGCGATTCCGCCTTCGCGCGTCTGCCACCCAGCGAGGGCTAGACCGCTCGCCTGGCCAGCCCCATCACGAGGGAGACGAGGAAGAGCACGACGAAGAGGAAGAAGAGGAACTTGGCGACCACGGCGGCACCCGCCGCGATACCGGTGAATCCGAAGAGAGCCGCGACGAGCGCGACGATGAAGAAAGTGAGAGCCCAGCTCAGCATGATCGACCTCCTGGTTGAGTGTTCGGTCTAGCGCATCGAGAGTTCATCGAACGGAATCCGGTCCATCGACGGGCCGGCGTCGGCCGCGTCCTCGTTCACCGGGATCGGATCGAGATAGCGATCGAGCGGTCCATACGAACGGTTTCCGATCTCGATGTAGTAGTCGTGCCACGCGCCCGCGGGGACTTCGTAGAGCAGGTCGAGTTCGACCTTCTCGGCCGGTTCGGTCACGGCGCCGACCTGCGGCAGGCCCTGTGCGTCGAATGTGGCGAGGGGCGCGGACTCCCAGCGTTCACCGTCGTCCGGACCACTCACGATGAGGAGCTGATCCGTCGCGTAGCTTCTCGGCGCGGCGGTCGACACGTCCGCAACGACGCGAAGATAGACGTGACCGGCGGACGGCTCGAGAAGCACGTAAAGAGGCTGCGTCTCCCCCTTCTCGTCGACGTAGGTGCGGTCCGTCTTCTTACGGAACTCCGTCCACGTCTCGATGTCGGAGATGATGACGGTGGGAGCATCGGACGACGCGTAGTCCTGGTAGAACGCCGCGTGCATCATCGGTCGGTCGTCAGGTTCGGACCGGGCGCACGAGTCAGTCACCTGTCCAGGCTCCGCCGACGCGGAAGTCGAAGCGAGACCACCGACGAACAGCGCCGACAGGAGACCGATCAGAGTCTCCCGAGTCGAGGGAGAGACGTGCGCGCGTCGCTGCGCGCGGAGCGCCACTGTATGCAACTGGGGCTGCCCGTCGATCCGCGGATTCGAGTTCATCGGCTGCTGCTTCATGATTCCTCCCTTGTTGGCTCCGGACTCGGAACCGTGTTCAATGGGAGAAACGCAACCGACGTGCCGAAACGGCGACGGATCGGCAGTTGAGCTACAACCGATTGTCTTTCAATCGATTAGTCGATTGGACATCCGTCGCGATGCATGCCCGACCGCGCCTGGGCTCGGCTCTGTCTTGTAAGAAGGGAACTCGGCCCCTGTAAGGTCTTCCGAAGTGGGGTCAGACGCCCGCGTCGGGCTCGAACTCCTGGCGGAACGTGTCGAGGGCTGCCTCCGCACGCGCCGGATTCTCCACCTGTGCGAGGTGGAAGAGTGCATCGCCCTTGTGGACGAGAGGCAAATGGGTGCGGCCGATGACGATGCCGTCCGTCTTCGCGAGGACCGGCTCCTCCCACTTCTCGAACGGGTCGACGATCTCCCCGATCCGCTCGCCTTCCGAGACGGAGTCACCGAGCTTCGCCCGAGCGATGAGGATTCCACTCAGAGGCGCGCGCACCCACGTGCTGGCGCGAGAGATCGCGGGCCTCGCCACCACGGGACGCGCGGAACCCTTGGAGGACTCCGAAAGCATGCCGATCGTGCGGAGGACCGCGAAGACGCCCTGGAGGCCGGTGCGGATCGCCCGCTCGTCGAACCGCAGCGTCTCCCCCGCCTCGTAGAGCAGGATGCGGACGCCTTCGTCGCGCGCGGCCTGCCGGAGTGACCCTTCGAGCAGGTCTGCGTCGAGCACGACCGGGGCACCGAACGCCACGGCCAGACGTCGGGTCTCCTCGTCGTCGAGATAGGCTCGGATCTGCGGCAGGTTCGCCCGATGATTCGAGCCCGTGTGGAGATCGATGCCGTACTCGCAACCCCGAACCACGTTCTCCATGAACTCGTGGGCGAGACGAGACGTCATCGAGCCGGTGTCCGAGCCGGGGAAGAACCGGTTGAGGTCACGCCGATCAGGTGAGTAGCGGGATTGCTGCACGAACCCGTACACGTTCACGACCGGCACGGCGAGGAGCGTTCCCTTGATCCGACCGAGCGAACGGGACCGGAGTAGACGCCTGATGATCTCGGTTCCGTTGATCTCGTCGCCATGGATCGCGGCACACACGAAGACTCTCGGCCCCGGCTCCCTCCCGTGGATCACGTGCACCGGAAGCGAGAGAGCCGTACGTGTGTAGAGTCGCGCGATGTCGAGATCGACGGTGACGCGCTGTCCCGGCCGGATCTCGAGTCCGCCGACGGTGATCGACTCCTGGAGCCTGGGCTCAGCCACGCCCACGCGTCCTCGTCTGATTCGGCTTGGCGCTCTTCTCCACGAACTCGATGACGGTGCCCGCCACGTCCTTACCGGTATACGTCTCGATCCCCTCGAGTCCGGGAGAGGAGTTCACTTCCATCACCACCGGCCCGTGGTTCGACCGAAGCATGTCCACACCGGCGACGTTGAGCCCCATGATCTGCGCCGCGCGAACCGCGGTCGACCTCTCCTCCGGGGTGATCTTGATGGACATGCCGGTTCCACCTCGATGGAGGTTCGAACGGAACTCGCCTTCCTTGCTCTTCCGCATCATCGACGCCACGACCTTCCCGCCCACGACGAAGCACCGGATGTCGGTCCCGTTCGCCTCCTTGATGAACTCCTGCACCAGGATGTCCGCATGGAGCCCACGAAACGCCTCGATCACACTCTCCGCCGCCTTGTTCGTTTCGGCGAGGACGACACCGATGCCCTGGGTTCCTTCGAGCAGCTTCACGACGAGAGGAGCACCGCCCACCATCTGGATGAGGTCGCTCGTGTACTTCGTGGAGTGAGCGTACCCCGTCACGGCGAGACCGATCCCCTTGCGGGCGAGAAGCTGAAGGCTCCTGAGCTTGTCGCGCGACCTGGTGATGGCCACCGATTCGTTCACCGAGTAGGTCCCCATCATCTCGAACTGACGGACGACGGCGGTGCCGTAGAACGTGATCGACGCCCCGATCCGAGGGATGACGGCATCGATCCCCTCCAGCACTTCCCCTCGGTAGTGCATGGATGGGTTGTGAGGCGTGATGTTCATGTAGCAACGGAGCGGATCGATGACCTGCATCTCGTGTCCTCGTGCTTGGCCCGCCTCTATCAGACGACGCGTCGAGTAGAGTGTTTCCTTGCGGGACAGGACGGCGATCTTCATGAGTTCTCCAATGGGATTAGAAACGACCGGCCTGGGTTCACGAGAAGGTGCCCCCGCATGGCCGCACGACCTATCAACATCCGAAAGCGCATCCGCTTTCGGTTCGTGAGGGTGAGGTCGATCGGCCACTCCTGGGCACCAACCCGGAGCGACGTCCGCACGACCCAACGCACCTCGACCACTCCTCCCGAGTTCTTGACCGAGCGCTTTCCGACCAAAGGTGCGACACAGCGGACTTCGATGTCGTCCCTTCCCTGCACCGGGTGGACTTTGAACCGTACCTTCTCCACCGCGTCCTCGTCGAACGGTTCGACGTCGAACGCGTGGAGCGCGGACGTACGCGCGCCCACATCGAGCTTCGCCTTCACCGACTCGATGCCGAGGTCGGGCAACGCCACCCACTCGCGCCAACCGGCCAACGGCCTCTGAGTGGGTCGGTTGAGTTTCATGGTCCGTTTGTTCCTTTCTCCTTCCGCCAACCTCGCGGAAGACCGATCGGCCCGGAAGCGCACCACGCGTTCGCATCCTCGAAAGCGGCCGGGATCGGTTCGCCGGTCAGTGTCGCCCAAAGACAGCGCCGGGGCAATGTGGCGCCTTTTGACGCGCAGTGCTGCCTCTTTGCGAGTAGGCTGATCCCGTGTCGATGAACCCCGAACATCCCGACCGCACCCGAGTTCGACGTGCTCACTGGATCGACGCCCGGACCGTACTCTGGCCTGATGCCGGACCGGAAGATCGAGTGCGTCTCACCGGCGGCCCCGGAACCGGTGAGTCGATCGACCTCATTCCGAAGCACTCGGGAGCGGGCGACGCGGTCCGCGCCCTCCATCCCCATCTCGCCGGCTTTCCCGCGTTCACTGTGCCCGAAGAGTTCGTTCGGAATCAGAACCGGCTCGAGTCGTGGCTCCGTCATCGGCTGACTCTGTCGGCGGCCGACGGGCGCGGTGGCCCGGAGCGTTCGACCGGCGTCCAGCTCGCCGGCGTCATCGACGACCTCTGCGCCACCGACCACCCCCTGGGGATCGTCTGGGACGGTGACGTTCCCACTCTGCATCTCTGGGCCCCGACCGCGCACGCCGTCCGGCTCCTCCTCTTCAGCTCGTCGAGTTCGAGGCGGCCCCGGCAGGTCATCGAGATGTCTCGCGGAGGCATGCGGCCCCGTGGCGCGAGTTCTCTTCCCCATGACCGCGGCGTGTTCAGCGTGCGCGGCGAGGCAGAGTGGAAGCTCGCCTACTACCTCTACGAAGTGGAGGTCTACGCCCCGAGCAAGGGCGAAGTGGTGACGAACAGGGTGACGGATCCCTATTCGGTAGGGCTGTCCTGCAACGGACGACGAAGCCAGATCCTCGACCTCGCCGATCCGGCGCTCGCGCCCACAGGATGGGCCACGCTCCCCAAGCCTCGGCTCGAGAGGTTCGAGGACATCGTCCTCTACGAACTCCACGTTCGTGACTTCTCCGCACTCGATCCCGGAACACCGCCTCACCTCCGCGGCACCTACCTGGCCTTCACCGTCGACTCGACACCGGTGCGTCATCTCCGTCGACTGGCCGAAGCCGGCGTCACCCATGTCCACCTGCTCCCCATCCAGGATTTCGCGACGGTGGACGAAGACCGGTCGACGTGGAAGGTGCCGTCCGGGCTCGAAGCGCTCCCTCCGGACTCAGAAGAGCAGCAGGCGCGGATCCACGAGCTCCGGGGACGACTCGGCTACAACTGGGGCTACGACCCGCAGCACTACGGAGTCCCCGAAGGCAGCTACAGCACGGCGCCCGACGGTCCCGCCCGGATCTTCGAGGTACGTCGGATGGTTCAGGCGCTGGCCAGGCTCGGCCTCCGCGTCGTCATGGACGTCGTCTACAACCACACATTCAAGTGCGGACAGAGTCCGCGTTCCATCCTCGACCGGATCGTCCCAGGTTACTACCACCGTCTCGATCTGAACGGGAAGGTCACGACGAGCACGTGCTGCGCGAACACCGCGAGCGAGAACCGGATGATGGAGCGGTTGATCGGAGACGACCTCGTGAGGTGGGCCACCGAGTACAGGATCGACGGGTTCCGCTTCGACCTCATGGGGCACCACATGAAGCGGAACGTGATCGCCTGGCGCGACCGGCTCCGCTCGCTCCGACTGGACTCGAGGGGGTCGACGGCCCGAGGATCTACCTCTACGGAGAGGGATGGGACTTCGGTGAAGTCGAGAACGGGAAGCGGGGCGAGAACGCGAGCCAGGCCCGGATGGCGGGCACGGGAGTCGGGACGTTCAACGACCGGATCCGGGATGCGATCCGCGGTGGATCGCCTTTCTCCGACCGAAGGGCCCAGGGGTTCGGCACCGGACTCGTCGCCGCCCCTGCCTACGATGGAGACGGAGAGGACGCACAGGACCGCCTCGCCGAGTCGACCGACCGCCTCCGGATCGCACTCACCGGCAACCTCAGGGACTTCCGCCTCGTGGACCGGAACGGGGACGACGTCCGCGCAGGAGACGTCTACCTGGGCGGATACGCCAGCACCCCCACGGAGTCGATCCAGTACGTCTCGGCCCACGACAACGAAACACTCTTCGACAAGGTGCTGTTCTCCACGCCTCCGGATCTCCCGCTCGAAGATCGGATCCGGATGCAGGTGCTGTCGCTCGCGCTCGTCATACTCGCCCAGGGGATCCCGTTCCTCCACGCCGGCTCCGAGCTCCTCCGCTCCAAGTCCTTCGACGCGGACAGCTACCGTTCGGGCGACTGGTTCAACCAGCTGGACTTCAGCGGCGACACGCACGGCTTCGGCCGAGGGCTGCCGCCGGCGAAGAAGAACGCCGACCGCTGGGAGATTCTGCGACCGATCCTCTCCCGTCGTGATCTCCTCCCCAGCAAGGCAGAGATCCTCCGCACGCGGGACCAGATCGAGGCGTACCTCCGGATCCGGAAGGGATCTCCACTCTTCCGTCTTTCCGGCACGCAGAGCATTCAAGAAGCAACCACGTTCCTCGACCAAGGTGCTGCCCCGGGTTGGATCGCATACACACTCACCCCGGCGGACGGCGCCGGGCACCCCGACTCCCCCGCTCGGAAAGTGAAGTCTGCCGTTTCCGCCGAGAGTGCTCCCCCCGACGTCACTCGGCTCTGTGTCGTCTTCCACGCTCACGGCAGCGCGCGCGAACTGGCGCACCCCGCCCTGGTCGGTCGGTCTCTCCAGCTGCATCCGCTCCTCGCGAACGGCACCGACCCGCTCCTGACGAAGGAGGCCACGCACGATCCCGAGCGCGGCACGATTCGGATGCCGCGGTGGTCTGCCGCGGTGTTCGTCGACTCCCCCGACGCCTGACCGCCCCCGGTATCTCATCGCTCGCGTCGCCTGACCGCTCGCGCGGGAGACTGCGCCAGGACCGCCCACCGGTCGTGACCGTGCTGTGCCGTCACACGTGTGCCACCGACGCCACGCGTGCCGCGTACGCTCGAACGCCGACCCCGCGGCCTCTGCGCCGCCCGCGAACGGCAGCCGTACCGCGCCGTAAAACACACACCCACTAACGGTTGCCGCCGCACCCCGGTCCGCGAGAGGGTCTCGAGCCAAGCGCAAACGCGAAAGGCCCGCGGTTCGGCACGACAGCTGCATCTCCTCCAACGAACGGCAACGGAAGGAGCCTCGCCTCCTCCCCCAGACTCGATGAACCAGACGAAGAACCTCGGAGGTTGGAAATGACGAACCGCACCTCGACTCTCGATCGGACGCCCCGACGGCACACGATCTCCCTCGCTCTCGCACTCGGTCTCTGCTCACTCGCCTGGGCGTCGGCCCCCGCTCTCGCCAACGGTTTCCATGTCGGCCTGGGTTTCGGCGCCGGCCATCTGGACCTCTCGGACCAACTCGAGTCCGGCCTCGCCGAAGGCGGAGTTTCTCTCGACCCTGATGCCGAGGGTGGGTTCCTCCGCGCCGGCTACACCTTCAATCCGCACCTCCAGGTCGACCTCGTCTTCTCCGGACTCGATCTCGAGACCGGTGATCCGGACGTCGAGGCCGCGTACGGGGAGGCCCGGATCGAAGTGCTCTCGCGATTCAAGGCGGAGGGGAGCGTGCAACCGTACATCGCCGGCTCCGTGGGCGGTGCCTTCCTCGGCGTCGGACCGGACGACGATGACCTGGAAGAGCTGGAAGGCTCCGTAGCCTCCTTCGGCGGTGGCGTCGACTTCGCGGTCAGCCGTCGGTGGACGGTTGGGTTCGACTATCGCTACGGAGTCGTGAACTTCGAGAGGGACGAAGTCGATCTCCCTCTCGGCCCGATGGAGCTGGACGGAAGCGCTACGAACCATACGTGGGGAGCCCGGTTCGAGTTCAACTTCTGATCCGGACCGACAACCCGGGATGCGCTCCGCGATCGATTCGGCTACCGTCCGGTAGGACGAATCGATCGCGGAGCGCGCGTGCTTCCGACGGTCATCGCCCTTCTGGGAGACGGTGCATACGTCGTGATCTTCGACCTGATCAAGCTGGGTGGTTCGGTCCTGACGGACAAGCGGACACCCTACCGTCTGAGAGAGGACGTCCTCCGTCGTCTCGCGAGAGAGATCCTGGAAGGCGTGCCCGAAGAACGGTGGCAGTCTGGCGCGGGCATCGTCATCGTTCACGGGGCGGGCTCGTTCGGCCATCCGCGCGCATCGTCTTCCGCACTCCCCGTCCTCGGCCGCGCCACCTCCTCCTCGGCACCGCTGCCGTCGCTGCGCCAGTCCGTCGTCACCGTACAGGCCGAAGTGAGGCGTCTCCACCTGATGCTCCTGGAAACCCTCGTCGAAGTCGGCATCCCCGCCGTCTCACTCCCGGGGGCCGGCTTTCTTCGCATGCAGAACGGGAGGCTGGAGCGTCCCGACCTGACCGAGTTCCTACGCGCTACTTCCCAGGGACTCGTTCCGCTGACCTGCGGAGACGTGATCCTGGATGCAGTGAAGGGACCACACGTCATCTCGGGGGACCGCGTCATGGTGGAGATCTGTCGGCAGTCGGAGCCGGAGCGCGTCACCTTCGTGACGGACGTGGATGGAGTCTACGACCGAGATCCGGAGAGCCCAGAAGCGATCCTCATCGACCGACTCGACCTGTCCACGGGATGGATACGGACGCCCGGCGAACCGGAACCCGGAGTGGATCGCGCTCTCGAAGCCCGCCGTCCAAGGTCCGAACGTCACGGTGACGAGCGTTGTGCTGACGAGCGTCGCGGTGACGAGCGCCGCCGTGACGAACCCCGTGCGGACGTGACCGGCGGCATGGAAGGGAAGCTCGAAGAGATCCAGCGGATCGCTGACGCCCAGCGCGACACCGTCATCCTCTCCGGCCTCGAGCCGGGACGACTCGAGGCACGTCTCCGCGGAGACGCAGTCCTCGGCACCTCGATCTCGGCGAGTTGAGCGAGACGACGAAAGACCACGGCGCGATCACTCGGCGCGAGGTCAGGGCGATGTCATCTGCACGGCGTAGGCCGCCCAGTAGAACGGGTGGGTGACGCCCGACTCGAAGCGCTCGCGCCGCGCCCGGGCGAGCGCGGCGACGGGATCGAGGCCGTCGCGAAGCCACGCATCCTGGAAGCGGATCATCAGCTCGGTCGATTCCTCATCGTGGACGTTCCAGAAAGTCTGGACCACTTTCTCCGCCCCGGCGTCGAGGAAAGCGTCGGCCAGGCTCGGTGAGACATTTCCCGGCGCGACGTGAGGCGCGCCACTCGCGCACCCGGACAGCACCACCAACTTCGTGAGCCCGAGTCTCGCGTGCAGGATGTCGATCACTTCGAGGCGTGACTCGTCCGGCGCGGCGCGAGGCGGCGCCGCCACGGGCAGGAAAGTCCAGAACGGGTTCTCGGGGTCCCGCACCACGTGTGTGGCGAAGTAGATGAACTCCGCGCCGTCCCAGCAGGAACGGAGACGTTCCTGCGAAGCGTCCGCTCCCTCGAGGACCTGGGCTCCCGACGAGAGTGCGCGCAGGTGTTGCGCCTCGCGGTCTCCGCCGACGAGGTCCACCAGCCCCCCGTACCGACGACGAATCTCCTTTGGCAGGTGCGGCTGGGTGACGATCAGTCCCGGCGCGGGAGCCAGGCCTCTCGTCCGCGGCCTTCCCCGCCAGTCGTAGTCGGGGTACGACACGTCCCGCTGGAGACGGAGGTAGGCAACCTCATGGCGCATCAGGATCGGCGTGTAGGTCGTACCGGCGATGGGAAGCGCTTCGAACGGCAGGAGGCGAAGAGTACCGGTCACACTGATGAGTAACGGAGCCTCCATTCCCTCCAGCCCCTCGGGAAGGAGGAGTTCGCGCAGGGAAGTCAGCATCGCCACCAGTCGCGCCGGAACTGGAGCATCGACCGCAGCCGGATCCGATCCGAGGAGCGACTGCACTTCCACCACGCGGATCCGCAACTCCTCCGGCGAGATGGAGAGGGTGTCACAGACGAGACCGTCCAAGTCCGCCGTCCACCGGAGCATCCTGTCGTCCATCTCTTCGTAGAGGAGGAAGACCCCCCTGGTCCTCTCGCTCCACGAGCGGACGGCCCCCGCGACTCTCACGTCATCGAATGCAGCCAGGTAGGACGCCTCGAGACCAGGACGCGCCAGACGTCGTCTCTCCTGACGTAGCCGGGCCGCCCAAGTCCGCAAGAGGTAGAGCGCCGCTCCCGTGGGATCGGACGCCGTCATCACCTCGAACTCTCGTTCTGCCCCGGCGAGCTCGCGTTCGACTCCGTCCCAACTCCCCTTCGCGAACTCGTACCTGGCCTCGAGCAGCTCGCGTTCGAACCTCAGCCAAGGATTCGTGGGAGTCCGGTCCTGTTCGTCCAGCCGGGCGAGAACGGCTTCGACCTCCCCCAGATCGCCCAGCTGGAGGTAGGCATCGGCCGCGTCGAGAAGGAGGTTTCCACTCCTCCAAGTTGGCTTCCCCTTAGGGACAGGGGTCTTGGCCAGCACCGCGAGGGCCTCCTCGGGCCGGCCCGCTGCCAGGAGGTCACGCGCCCAACGATCGGTCACGAGCGGCGACGGATCCATCGAGCGGTAGACCGAATCCGCTGCCGCCGTCCGCCCGTCACGCATGAGAAACGAGGCCTGCTGGAACCGGATCGATTCCAACGATCGGCGCGCGATCGGCGCCTCCATGCAGTCGGGCACGGAACGCACGACCTCTTCCACCCGCCCGAGATCCCTCTCGACCAACTCCCACTGTCCGTACCCCGAGTGATCCGCCACCATCATCTCGAGCACGTCGAGCTGTTCCGCCCCCCCGCGAAACTCCCGTCCACATGCGACACTCTCCTCACGAAGCTCCGTGGCGAGTCCCTCTCGCCCCACAAGGTGGAAGTAGTTCGCGTAGACACCGGTGAGTCCGCCGAGCCTTACGGGAAGCCTGTGCGTCCTCGCGATGTCGATCGCCTCTCCCATGCAGACATGCAGAGAGTCGAACGGCCCGTTGGACACGTAGCGAAGAGCCAAACGGCCGAGCGCGTCGCAGGCGAGGTCCGGTCGGCCGGCACGCCGGGCCGCGGCAAGGGCACGCCGACTGATTTCCTCTGCCTGCTCCGGCAACTCCCGCCCCTTCTCGAGACGACGCAGAGACGTGCGAATGGCCTCGCCCAGGAGTCCCTCGGCCTCGAGTTCCGCGACGATGTCGTCCAACCGCGCCTTGTCCTCCACGAGCGACGCGTCCTCGAACCGGATCGTGTCGCGTTCCGCGAGAAGCCGTGCGACGCGCGCGCGCCCCTCGGGAGTCGCCGCCCGAACCCAAACGGAGACCTCAGGGGCACCTTCGATCCCGAAGATGCGGCTCCGGCTCTGTGTCACCCGCTCGAGACTTCGGCAGGCCAGGGCGAACGCGCGGGGTGACGTCGCATCCAGCGACGCCCGCCAGAGATCCTCCTCGAGCAACTCGAGACCGCGCGCACCGAGGTCCCGGGAGAAGGTCTCGAACTCGGGCTCGTCGTCCTCGAGAAGGTGTTGGACGACATCGAGCGGAATCGACGGGACCGCACCGATCAGGGTCTGCGGGTCGTTTCGATCTGAACAGGAGGCGAGTACGAGGACAGATGCCACCATCCACAGGTGGATCAGTAGCGTGGCGAGAGATGCGGGGAAGAACTGACGACGATCCGGCAACGTCCCTTGCGTCTGACGAAAGCGCTCGGTGGCTGGGGGTCGCTCTGCCATTGCCGGAATCTAGCACAACACACAAAAAAAGACCGATGGGCAGGCAGCATCCCCCCTCTGGCCGCACACCTCCCCATCGGACTCCGATTTTCCGCTGTCCCGCCACACGTGGCCTGGACAAGCCGGGACGACGTTTCCTAGGATCGGTAGGGCTACTACCTCCCCTTGACTCCGCCCCGTCACTAGAGTCGGATCTCGTCCCGGGATTCCCACGTGAAAGTGGAAACAACATGCTCGAGCACGAAGATGATCACCAGCGCGTCCAATCGATCCTCTCTGGGTCGGTCGACGCCTGGCACCAGTTCGTGCACGAGTATGCGGCGCTGATCCATGCGGTGATCCGGAAGCACCTCTACGGTGACGAAGACGAAGTCCAGACCGTGTTCGTCCAGGTCCTCGAAACGCTCTACAAGCAGTCGTTCGCTACGTACGAAGGCCGGGCGTCTCTCTCGACCTGGCTCGGCGTCGTGGCCCGGGGGAAGACGCTCGACTATCTCCGCGCCAAGCTCGGCAGGAACCGAGTTCCGGTCGCGATCGAACAGCTCGGGGACTTGGAACGGAAGGTCTTCCAACTGCACTTCGTGGAAGGACTTCCGATCGATGCGGTGTCTTCGAGGCTCGCGGGTGACGGCCAGGCGCTCGCCTTGGAGGATCTCCTCGCCACCGTAGACAGGGTGGAGACCCATCTCGATCCTCATGTGAAACGGCGGCTCGCCTACGGATGCCGCGCGGCCACGATCCCAGGGATGAGCGCCCGTCTGCTCGAGTACGTGGACCACGAACAACTCCGGGCCGAAGACATCCACGCCGACCAGCAGGAACTCCCCATCGAGACCAATGGCGGCCCGGACGTGGCCGACCTCGTCGGCCGTCTCCCCCAGGAGGAACACGACGTTCTGAGGCTTCGGTACCACGAGAACATGTCGGCCAAGGAAGCAGCGTCCCATCTCGGCCTGAGCGGCCCTCGGAAGGTCTATTCGATCGCCGACCGGGCCCTCGCCCGCTTGCGGCGATGGATCGACGAGGCAGGGGAATCGGGACCGGGAATCGAGCCACGAGAGTCGACCAAAGAAAAGGCAACCACCCACGGGAAACGAGGTCAGACGCAATGAACCCCATCTCGAACTCGACTGGGGAAGACCCTCGAAATCGCGGGGTCCACACGACCGGAAACGGCTCCCAGGTGAATCGACCCCGTCCATCGCGTCCTGACACGGGGCCGAACCCGGCCGTCACTTCCCGACCCAGTGAGGGCGGGGGCGGTCGTCACCCCTCTTCGGAAGACCTGGCCGCGCTCTGTGAGATGCTGCTCCCGGGCCCGACCGACGGCGTCGACGCGACTCGGATTCCCGCACACACTGCCGACCACCTCGCCGATTGCCACGAGTGCGCCGCGGCCCTCGAAGAAGCCGTTCGGATTCGCGCCAGCTGGTTGTCGGGCTCGACCCGCACCCCGATCGAAGGGGAGCTCCGGTCCCTCGCGCTGCGGCAGGGAGAGGAGTGGGCCCGGACGCGTCGCGCGGAACTGCAGGCGGCCACGGCCGCAGCCGACCCGACGACGCACAGCCCTTCGCTGCTACCCCGCATCCTTCGTTGGCTCGCTCTCCCCGGCGTCGTCGCTGCCGTGGGTGTGTGGTTCCTGAGCCGCCCACCGGTCGGTCTGGAGGAACCGAGCTACGCTCCCCCGGAGATCCTGCGTGCCGCGGTGGCGGATGCCTCGAGAACCGGCCTCATCCTCCCGGGCGCGGAGAACACACCGGCCAACGACGCACAGTACCGCTCCGGAAGTTCGATCTCGCCGGCACTGAAGGGCATCCTGGATGAGGACCCCCTCGCCGCCGGCTCCCGTGGAGCAGGGTCGGGTGACGGATCGAACGTCGGCCGGGCCGCGATCGATGCCACGATCTGGAACATCGCCGGTGAACTCTCCGTGAGTCGCAACCGGATCGCTCGTGCCGAGCTGGATTCGGCACTCCATCGTCACCCCGACGAACCGAAGCTCCGGACCCTCCTCGCGATCGCGCAGTACCGCCAGAACGATCTCGCCGGGGCAGAACGCGAACTACGGGCCACACTCGAACTCGATCCAGGTGACGCAGTCGCCCGGTTCGACCTCGCGTACGTGCTCTTCGAGGCAGGCCGTCGGGATGACGCGCTAGCAGAGGTCGCGAAGATCGAGTCGACGGCGGGAACGCAACTGTCACGCCGCGTCGGCGAACTCCAAGCCGCCCTGGGCAGGGTCGGCACTCCACGACTCAAGTAGCCGACGCTCCCATCTCTCTTCACTCCCGCGTGAGCGCAACCAGCAGTTCGTAGTGCTTCGTGTGTGGAAACATGTCGAACACCCGCGCGCGCTCGACCCGGAAGCGGGAGAGCTGAGAGAGGTCGCGCACCAGGCTATCCACATTGCAGCTGGAATAGATGACGCGGCTTGCGGCCGAACCGTCGATCGCGGCCACGAGTTCAGGCCCCAGCCCCCGTCGCGGTGGATTGACCACGACGAGATCGACATCCTCCCCCGCCTTGGGCCGCGCCGGGTCCTGGTGTCTCGAAGGCCCGCCGGACACACGGCCGACGCTTCTCCCTAGTGCGGTCGCATCCCCTGCCTCGAAGGAAACCGTCTCGAGCCCCCAGAGAGCCGCACTCTTCCGACCCGCAGCGACGGCGGCAGGATGGAGTTCGACACCTCGGACCGCGGAGAACCCGACCGCGCCGAGATGAAGCGCGAATCCTCCCACTCCACAGAACAGGTCCACAGCGCATCGTGCACCACGAGCGTGGCTCCACTCCGCGGCGGTCTCGTAGAGCTGTTCGGCCACGCCGGTGTTGGTCTGGAAGAACGCACCAGGCGGTAGGAGGATCGGCCCGCGCCGGGTCGGCATCGCCAACATGTCGCCGAGGAGGATCGTCTCTCGATCGCCCTCGATGATCGCCGCATGTCGGGGCTGGAGGTTGATCGAGACCACGCTCAGCGTCGGGAGTTCACTGCAGAGCCAACTCATGTGCTTGCGGATCCGGACCTCTGCCTCCGTGCTGCGGAGAACGAACCGCACCATCAATGCGCCGTCCGCACCGAGCGTGACGAGGACGTACTTCAGCTCGCCACGCCTTCGGCTCACGTCGTAGGGCGGAATCATCGCCCGACCGATGAACTCACGCAGAGCCGGAAACGCCGCGCGTATCTCCTGCGCGCAGATCAGACACTCGCCGAGATCGACTCCCGACAGATCCTCGGCGAGGATCCCGAGCAGCGGCCGGTCCGAGGTCCCACTGACGACCATCTTGGCGCGGTTTCGGAACCCGGCGACCTCGCTGGCCACGACCGGTTCCCACTCGCATCCCACGCACCGCGCGCCCAGGGAACTCAGGGAGAGGCGGGCGTGCTCCCCCTTCCGGAGGCACTGCTCCGCGTACGGAAGCGTGATCTCGGCACAGGAGCGGCAGACACCTCGCCCGAAGTACCCACAGTGAGTCCGGTCTGATCCAACCTCGTCAGCCATCCACCCGCATCCCGGTTCGTTCGTTCCTCGGTCTCCGTGTCACATTCGACAGGTTCCCTTTGAGCGCGCCCGGAGCGATGCTACTTCAGTCCACCGTATCCCTCCACGAGGACTCGCGAACATGTCATCGAAAGCAGACCGACCGTTCGAACCACCCGAACCGTCCTACGCTCTGGACCCGACGTTCGACGCGCCGATCGCGGGGCTCCGCGCCCTCGTGATCGGGGCGACGGGAATGATCGGTGCGCACGCGGCACGCGCCCTCCTCGCGCGAGGCGTGTCGGTTCGGGCCCTCGTTCGCCCCACGAGTCGAGCCGAGAACTTGGAGGGACTCGAAGTCGAGCGGGTCTCGGGTGATCTCCACCAGGAGGACACGCTTCGCAGAGCGTTGGAGGACTGCCATCTCCTCGTACACGCAGCCGCGCCCTATCCACGGAGTCACTTTCGCGCCGATCGGCAAACGGCAGAGGCCGTCACTTCCGTCCGGAACGTCCTGGAGGCAGCGAAGTCCCGGCTCCATCCCGCGCTCTCGAGTGAGCCCTCGAAGGGGGCGAAGGACGCGCCGGCGACGCTACTCGAGCTGAAGTCGCTCGCGCCGGGAACCGATGCGTCGACGCTCCTCCGTATGGTCTACGTGAGCAGTCTCACCACGATCGGCCCCGCGCCCGCGGGACGAGACGTCCGCTTCGGAAGACCGGTAGCCACCGAGGACGACGCTTGGTCGCCGGCGATCGACGGTTCCCCCTACTTCCGGATGAAGGCGGCCATGGAGGCCGAGGTGATGGCCGAAGCCGCGCGCGGCTTCCCCGTCGTCGTCGTCAATCCATCGCTCTGCGTCGACACACTCGACGTCACCCCAACGACGGCCCAACTGCTGGAAGGGGTGAGAGAGGGCCGGCTGGCCTTTGGTCTCCCAGGGGTCGTCGATGCAGTCGCCACGCGTGACGTGGCCATCGGCATCGCCCGGGCGCTCGCCGTTGGGACCCCAGGCCGACGGTACATTCTGGGGGGCGAAAGCCTCCCGACTACGGAGTTCCTCACCCGGATCGCCACGATCGCTGGCGTGCGGCCGCCTCGGGGAGAGCTCCCCCTGGCCCTGCTGGAAGCGGTCGGCTGGGCGACCGAGATCTGGAATCTGATCGCCCGGCGCCCGTGGCCGCTCCTCCCCCTCAGCTCCGTCCGGATGCTTCGGCACGCACAACCGCTGGACACCGGGCGCGCCCGTCGGGAACTCGGCCTGCCCCATACGCCGCTCGAGGTCGCCATCCGCGACTGCTTCGCTTGGCTCGACGGGCGCCGGTGTCGATGACCTGGCGCGTGGATCACGATCACGGATAATGGCTGACCTCGGGTGTCGGGAGTGATTCGCCCCAACCCGGTCCCCTCGCCCCCGCGCGTGTTACGATCGTTGTGGATCGGAAAGTGGTACGGAGCGGAGTTCGGCCGAGCCAACCCACTAGTCGACAGCACCTTACGTCATTCGTGACGCATTTGACACTGCATCGTAAGTAGCGAACTGACAATAGGATAGCTCCGCGTACCATTTATGGATCCACAACCCGCGGATATCCCCCGCCTCAGCGAGATCTTCGAGGCGTACTTCGACCTTCCGGAACCCCAGCGGGACGGGTACCTGGAGACTGCCTGCTCCGGCGATCCGGCGCTTCGACGTCGGGCCGTCGCGATGATCCAGGCGGCCCAAACGCCGACCCGATTCCTCGAGCCACCGGGGTCCGGTGAGGAGCTCCGTCAGTCGATTGGACGGTATCGGGTCCTCCGCGAGATCGGGCGTGGTGCGATGGGTGTGGTCTTCCTCGCGGAGGATCCGGAGCTGGAGCGACAGGTCGCGATCAAGACCCTGGGGGCTCACCGGTCCTCCAGCCAACGCGAACGGATCCGACAGGAAGCCCTGGCTCTCGCCTCCACCACACACCCGAACATCGCCCAGATCTACACCCTGGAGACGCACGAGCCCGGGCCCGGAGACGATTCGGAATCGTTCATCACCATGGAGTACGTCCCGGGAACGAGCCTGGCCGGGAAGATGCGGTCACCGTCCCTCACACTGGAAACGGCACTGGACTACTCGCGGCAGATCGCATCCGCGCTCGAAGCCGCCCACGCCCGGGGGATCATCCACCGGGATCTGAAACCGCTGAACATCCGGATCACGCCGGACGGATGGGTGAAGGTCCTGGACTTCGGCCTGGCGGGCTCCTCCGGAACGGCGGAGCCGATGCGCGGCACTCTCGGGTACATGAGCCCGGAACAGCTCGAAGGCGCGGCTGTGGACGCGCGTTCGGACCTCTGGTCGCTCGGCGTCATTCTGTTCGAGTGTATCGCCCGAAAGCGCGCCCTTCCCGGCAGCGCACTCGAGCTGGTCGACGCAACGCGAGCTGCGGGGGTCGACTGGAACGATCTCGCCCCGGACGTACCGGCCCCGGTCGTAGGGCTCCTTCGGCAGTGCCTTCACGCGTCGCCGTCCAACCGACCGGAGAGCGCAACCCAGGTCCGGCGCGTGTTGGAGGACGAACTGCTGCGCCTGAGGTCGGTCCCGTTCCTCGAGAGTGCCCCGGCTCTCGCGGCGAGAGAGCGGCGTGGCAACCTCCCGAGCAACCTCGGCAGTTTCGTCGGGCGTCGGGATCTCCTGACGAAGCTGCTCGACGTCACGGAGACGAACCGGCTCGTCACCTTGGTGGGCATGGGTGGCGCCGGCAAGACGCGGACGGCGCTGGAAGTCGCACGCAGGTTGGAGACGCGGTTCGTGGACGGAGCCTGGTTCGTCGAACTCGCGGACATCGACGACGCCGATGGGATTCCGTCCCACGTGATCCGGTCCCTCGATCTGCGCGTCGGGAAGGACACGGACCTCCTTCGCCCGATCTGGGAAGCACTCTCCGATCGCGCACTCGTCCTGATCATGGACAACTGTGAGCACGTCTCCACGGGTGCGGCGCGTTTCATCCGCGACCTCCTGGTCCATTGTCCGCATCTGCACGTCATCGCCACGAGCCGCGGACCTCTCGGAGTCGAGAGCGAGCAGTCGTTCCCGCTCGGCCCACTCGACGTACCGAGTAGCCAGGCCTCGGCGGCTTCGGCCGGGAAGTCCGACGCCGTCGCCCTCTTCGAAGCGAGAGCGAAAGCACGGGCGCCGGGGTTCCAGCCGGATGAGGCCGGCGCGCTCGCGATCGCATCCATCTGCCGCGCCCTCGACGGGCTCCCGCTCGCGATCGAGCTGGCCGCGGGGCATGTTCGAACCTTGCCCCTGTCCGAGATCGCGGCCCGGATCCAGCAGGATCCGAGGTTCCTGGAGGACACGAGCTCGCGTCGCGCACGCCGGCATCGCTCCCTCCGTGGCCTCGTCGACTGGAGCTACCGACTCCTCGACGACGACGAGCGACTCCTCTTCGATCGACTTGCGACGTTCCGGGGAACCTGGACGTTGGCCTCGGCGGAGGCGATCTGCGCGGACGATCTCCTCCCCGAGTGGAAGGTGTACGGAGCGCTCGGACAGCTCGTGGAGAAGTCGCTGGTCGAAGTCGAAGTGTCCTCGAACCGCATGCGATACCGCTTCCTGGAGACGGTTCGTCACTTCGCACTGGATCGCCTCGGCGCCCTGAGGGCGTCCGACCCCGTACGGTCGCAACGGCTCACCGACCGGCAGATCGCGCACTTCGTCGAACTCGCCAGAAGCGAGCACGACGACGCTGGAGTCCTCGATCCCGACTGGCCGAACCGGATCCGCGCGGAAGAACCGAACCTCATCGAAGTCATCGAACTCGCGCTCCAGAGGCGTACGACGCTCGCATCGACGGCCGGACCCGGACGCGAATGGGACTCCCGCTCGGAAGCGATCGAAGCGGAGATCGCGGCGCTCCACCTCGTTCTCCATCTCTCCAGTTACTGGACGCACGACGGTCGGTGGCGGACGGGAGTGGAGTTCTCGGAGCGCGTCTTGGCCGCTTGCGTCGACACGGCCCGCACTCCCGATGATCGGGAAATCGCCTCGGCCGCCGGGCTCGGAAGCCGCGGCGTCGACGGCGGACTCGCCGAACTCGAAGCGGAAGGGCGCCTCACCCGGGCCCTGGTGCTGGCACGGGCGGCCGAGATGGCGGCGTTTCTCGACGACCATACACTCGCCGAGGCCTTCATCGCGCACGGCATGCCAATCGCCGAATCCCTGCCCGGCACCGCCGCCATGGGCCGCATGCTCGCGGCGACGGGGATCGTGGCGTTCTACCGCGTGAAACTGATCGAGTCCGATCGGCTCATGGCGGAAGCAGAGGCCGCTAGCCGCGCCGTGAACGACCGGCCCACCCTCGCAAGGTGCCTGGCGGATCGAGCGCGGGTCCGAAGTGTGGCCGGAAAGCACGACGAAGCCAGACCATTCTACGAGGAGGCCCTTCGCCTCAACGGTGAGATCGGGGACAGGCTCGCGGCGGCACGAGTACTCGCGAATCTCGGCCGGACCGCACAGATGCAAGGACGCGTGGCCGAGGCCGCGAATCTCATCCACCGCGCACTCGACACCCATCGCGAGGCCAATGACCTGCCCGGAACGGCGATCTGTCTCCACAACCTCGGTGAACTCGCCTGGCGTGTGGATGGCGACGCGCGGAAGGCGCGAGTCCTCTGGCACGAATCGCTTCGGATCCGGCACCGGGCCGGGCAGAAGAGTTCCGTGTGCTCCGTGCTCCTCGACTTCGCGGCCTTGGAGACGGATCAAGGTCGGGACGACCTCGCCGCTCGGGTCCTGGGAGGTACGATCGCAGCGCTTCGTGCGAACGACATTCCTCTCCACGACGGCATCGTCGGAAAGGTCGAGGAGATTACGAAGACCCTGGAGTCCCGGATGGGGCCGGACCTGTTCGGGGCCCTCCGCGATTCCGGCGCCATGCTCAGTCCGCGCGATTTCGTGGAGGAGTTGACACCGGCGAGCGCCGACGCGGAGTGATCGGACCGGCGCGTGCGACGGAGTCGCCGCAGCGGTTCGCGCCGAAGTGACCGCGCCGTGGGCGCCGAAGTGACCTCTGCGGTGTGCGTGACCCAGTGACCATGGGGTGGACGACGAAGTGACCGCCGCGTACGCGCGCTACTCGGAAGTGCCGACAGGTTCCTGCTTCACGATCCCGCGCGCCTTTCGCAGGATGCGGAGGAAGTTCTTCGTGTGTGCGATCGGCTGGATATGGCTCGTCTCGTCCGCATAGATCGTCGAGATCGGTACCGACTCGAGCCGCATCCCCTCGCGGATGCAGGTCGCGATCATCTCGACCTCGAACTCGAACCCTCCCTCCTCACTCTTCTCCAGGAGACGAAGGAGCGGCGCGGCGATGAGCCGGTAGCCGGACTGGTTGTCGTCGACGGGGCGTCCGACCGCCCATGAGAAGGTGGCACGAGCGAAGGTGTTCGACGCACGACGGATGAACGGCATGCGCGAAAAGTCGCGCGCACCGATGACGAGTTCGGCCCCGGTGCGCCCAAAGCAATCGACGAAGCGCGGGATCTCTTCTGGATCGTGTTGTCCATCCGCGTCCAAGGTGAGAACCGCGTCGTAGCCTTCCTCGAGAGCGATCCGGAAGCCGGCACGGAGCGCGGCGCCCTTTCCCTGGTTCGGCACCTGGCGATGAACGCGTGCCCCCGCTTCTTCAGCTCTCGATGCGGTTGCGTCCTTCGAACCGTCGTCCACGACGAGGAGAGGCAGGTGCGGCAGCACGCCCTTGACGACGCCCGCGATGCCACGTTCCTCGTTGTATCCCGGCACGAGGGCGAGGATCCGTTTCGTCATCTGGCCTTCCCCATCGCGTTGAGGAGTATGAGTGCCTTCGAGATCGCTTCGCCCGCGCCCGGACTCTTCATCCGGATCTTGTGCCGACCGTGCATGTCGAACTCGACCTGCCCCGGCACCGTGCGCACGAGCGTCTGGACTTCCACCTTCTCGAGTTCGCGGGCCAGCTCGAGCTGCACCATCCCCTCCTTGACGATAGCCCGATCGATGCCGAACTCGGCGGAGAGCACGCGGATCCGACGGAGTGCGAGCAGGTGCCGGACAGGTTCTGGGTGCTTGCCGAACCGGTCGGAGAGGTCGGCCGCGATCTTCTCGAGCGACTCGACCGATTTCGCGTCCGCGATCGACTTGTAGAGGTTGATCTTCTCGCGCGGATCCGGAACGTAGTCCTCGGGAAGGTAGGCCTCGATGTCCGTCACCATCTTCGGCTCCCGAACTTCTTCGGTCTGGATCCCCTTGAGCTCACGGACGGCTTCTTCGAGGAGAGAACAGTAGAGTTCGAACCCGACGGAGATGATGAACCCGCTCTGCTGCGAGCCGAGGAGATCTCCCGCGCCGCGGATCTCGAGATCACGCAACGCGAGCTGATACCCGCTGCCGAGATCCTCGAACTCCTCCATCGCCTTGAGCCGCTTCTGCGCCTGTTCGGTCACCACTCGGTGAGGCGGGAGGAGAAGGTAGGCGTACGCCTTCCGCGAGGATCGTCCGACCCGCCCCCGGAGCTGGTAGAGCTGGGAGAGACCGAAGGTGTCTCCGCGGTTGATCACGATCGTGTTGACGTTCGGAAGGTCGAGCCCGGACTCGATGATCATCGTCGAGACGAGGACGTCGTACTCGTTGTCGAGGAACGCCCGCATCACGCTCTCCAGGGCCCGCTCCGGCATCTGCCCATGCGCGACCGCGATGCGAAGATGCGGAACGAGGTTGGAGATGTGGCTCGCCATCGAATCGATCGTCGCGACCCGGTTGTGGACGAAGAAGGACTGCCCGCCTCGGTCCGCCTCCTGCATGAGTGCGTGCGCGATGACGTCGTCCCGAAACTCCAGCACTTCCGTCTGGATCGGGAGACGATCCCGCGGCGGCGTCAGGATGAGGCTCATGTCCCGTCCGCCCATGAGAGAGAAGTGCATGGTCCGCGGAATGGGAGTCGCCGTGAGCGTGAGGCAGTCGATCGTCTCCCGGTACTTCTTCAGCTTCTCCTTGGCTTTGACGCCGAAGAGCTGTTCCTCATCGATGATGAGAAGGCCGAGATCCTTGAACACGACGCTCTTGCCGAGGATCTTGTGTGTGCCGATGAGGACGTCGATCTGCCCGAGCTCGAGCTTCTCGAAGACCTCCTTCGTCTCCTTCGCCGTACGGAACCGGCTCACGTAGTCGACGACGACCGGCATTCCCTCGAGACGCTTTCGGAAACTCTCGTAGTGCTGCCGGGCGAGGAGCGTCGTGGGAACGAGAATCGCGACCTGCTTCCCGTCCTGCGCGGCCTTGAATGCCGCACGGATCGCCACCTCCGTCTTTCCGTAGCCGACGTCTCCGCAGATGAGGCGGTCCATCGGATGGTCCGTCTCCATGTCGGTCTTGACGTCCTCGATCGCGCGCAGCTGGTCAGGGGTCTCGTCGTAGGGGAAAGAGGCTTCGAGCTGTTTCTGGTACTCGGTGTCGACGCTGTACGTGAAGCCCGGACGCGACTTTCGGATCGAGTACGTCTTTATGAGCTCTTCGGCCATGTCCTTGATCGACTTCTTGACCTTGGCCTTCGTCTTGGCCCAGGACTTCCCGCCCATCTTGGAGAGCTGCGGCTGCGCGCTGTCCCCTCCGGCGTACTTCTGGACCTTCATGAGCTGGTCGACGGGAACGTAGAGGATGTCGCCGCCGGAGTACTCGAGGGAGAGACAGTCCGTTTCCTGCCCGTCCACCACGAGCCGGTTCATCCCGATGTACTTCCCTATCCCGTGCTCGACATGGACGACGAAGTCGCCGGTCGAGAGTGCGAGCAGCTCCTTGATCGAGAGACCGCGCGCAAACCGTCTCGGCGGAGTGCGGCGGCGGGACCGGGAGAAAATCTCGTGGTCGGTGAGGACGGCGAACCCTTCGTCCGGCATGAGGAACCCGCCGGCCAGGTTGCCGACGTGGAACTCCGCAGGAAGTCGGTGGAGCAGTTCGACCAGCCGATCGCGATGCGCCTCCGTGTCGCAGAGGATGTACATCTCCGGTGTCCGCTCGAAAAGCGTCCGGAGATACCCACGCGTTCGGTCGAGTTCCCGCCCGAAGGTCTCGGGCGGCACCGTTCCGAACGAGAACTTGCCCGCGTCGCTGCCGTCGGACTCGTCGATCCGCGCCTCGATCCGTCCTTCCTTCGTGGAGCGATCGGCCGTGGCCGGGCCGCCACGCGCGTGGGCCTTGAAGTCCGCGTGGACGATGTTCCGGGGAGGTGTTCCGGATCCGGCGGTGTCGGGCGAGTCTCCCGACCCGACTCCGCGTCCGTCTCCGGCGCCATTCCCCGGTCCGTTGCCTGCACCGCTCCCCGGCCCACCGCCGGTGCCGACGCCATCTCCCGCCCCGTCTCGCGCTCCGTCTCGGTCATCCTCGTCGTTGGGCGACTGGACGGTCGGACCGATTCCACTGCCGACGTAGATCCGCTTGCCGGTCGGGAGCAGATCCGCGATCTCTCTTTCGAAGAAGAACAGTTCCTCAGGCGCACCGGGCGGAAGGCCCAGGTGTCCTCCGAGTGGATCCTCGGCGTGATCGACGGTGAGCATGGAGTACGCCTGCTCCAGCTCGGCCTGCCAACTCGAGTGGCGAGTACGGACGTACGTCGGTCCGTCGACCACGGTGATGGTGTCGGCGGCGAGGTAGTCGCGGAGCATCGAGAGGTGCACCCCGAGAGACGGGAGCGTCCACTCGATGCCCTCGAGCGTTCCGTCCGTCTCCAAAGAATCGACGATTCCGTCCCACCGCTCGGGATCCGTCCCCTCGGGAGGATTCTCCCGCACCTTCCGGATCACGTCGGCGCCGGGAAGCCACTCCCAGATCGGAAGGAGCACGACCTCCTGCAGGGTCTCGACCGAGCGCTGGCTGTAGGCGTCGAATTCGCGGATGGAGAGGACTTCGTCGCCGTCGAACTCGATCCGGATCGGGTTGTTCCGCCCGAAGCTGAAGACGTCGAGGATACCTCCGCGGCGGCTCACTTCGCCGTACTCGGACACCATGTGCACCGGTTGGAAGCCATCACCGACGAGGAGCTCCATCACGAAGTCGAGATCGACCGACTCCCCGACCCCGATCCGGTGGATCGAACGGGCGAACACGGACCTGTCCGGAACCGGGGTGATGAGCGAGATCGCGGTGACGATGATGACGCGGAGATCGGAGCAGGCGGGTAGCGCGCTGCGCCGGGCAGGTTCGGAGAGCGCGGCGAGAAGCTCGATCCGGTTCGCGCGAAGAGACAGCTTTGGATGCCGGGCATGGTACGGATCCAAGCCGGGTTCCGGCAGGATGGCGACGCTTCCCCGCCCGAGCAGGAACTGGATGTCTTCCTTGAGATCTTCCGCCGTCGCGAGATCAGGAACGACAACGACGGTCTCGCGCGTCCGATCCTTCGTCAATCCCGCCACGAAGAGCGCTTTGGAGGATCCGGCGAGCCCCCGCAGCCAGATCGGCTTCCGGGTCGAGTCGTCGTCCTCGAGACGCGACTCGACACGCCGGAACGCAGTCGTCCGCCGGAAGCGATCGACGAGGGCCCCCGCGACGGGCGGCCGCGGCGGCGGCCCGTCCTGGACGGTCTTCTGCTCGGTCTCGGTATCGATACTCATCACGTCCCTGTTTTCGTGGGAGCCCCCAAAGGAGAAACCATATCGCATCGGATCGGGGCGATCCCAGGGAGAAGAATCGAGCGTTCCCCCTCGGGAGCTCGCAGACCGGCCGACCGAAAACGGGCCGAGCCGTTCGGTGACACGTCACCACATCAAGGGAGGTGATCGTCGGGATGCGCGTCGGGACCTGCGTTGGGATGTGCGCCGGGATGCGCGTTGGGATGCGCGTTGGGACCCGCGTTGGAATCCGCGTCGGGACGGACTCCCGGGGCCGAGCCTCGCTCCGAAGCGTCTCCACCCCCGATCACCCTACCGTCGTCCGTGGGATCCGGGACGAAGTTCGCCAGGTGACGGACGAGGTAGCGGAGATCCTTCGCACCGCCGATCGTGAACCAAACGGTGACGGCCAACGCTCCGGCCGAGAACACCCAGGTCCAGACCCGCCAGAACTGCACCCACCAGGAATCCGGAACCTCGGTGGTCAGATTCCAGATCGTCACGACGAAGAAGAGTCCGGTCCAGAGCAGCGGCCAGGCAATGGAAACGTAGGCGACCCAACGATCGCCACGGCTGAACTCGCGATCGATCCCGAGTCGCGCGAGCCACCGCCGCGGCATCGACCTTCCCTTCTCGGATTCCTCCACCGGGCCGGGAGTATTGATCTCCGCTTCGACTGCATACGCTCCCCGGTGGAGTAGGCGATCCATGTCGGTCACCTGCTTCGGACCCAGGAGGGATCCCAGAACGTACGCGATGATCGAGCTCGCCATCGCGAGCCCGGTCAGTTCCTGGCCGGTGAGACCATCCTTGAGAAAGCGCACCGCGCTCCCGAGCCAGGGGGCCGTCGCGGAGAGCGACTCGACCGTACTCGGATCGAGTTGCTTCACGAACACGCCCGTGCTCGAGATGACCATTCCGGTGACGAGTGCGGCCCACGCGCCGCGGGCCGTCCCCCGCTTCCAGTAGAGCCCCCCGATGATCACGGCGCCAGCACCGCTCACGAAGATCGCGCCCGTGATCGCGAAGAACATCGCAATGAACTGGGTCGGCTTCACCAGGATGCTGAAGAAGAAGATGAAGAGCGCGACCCCGAAGATGGAGAGACGCAGGACCCGGAGGTGGGTCTTGGGCGTGAACGGCTCCTTCCGGAACGGAAGGACGACGTCCTGGAGGAAGATCGATCCCCAGGAATGGAGGTAGGTGTCGTGCGTGCTGATGAAGAGCGCGAGCATCGAGGCAACGACGAGACCGAGAAGACCAGGCGGAAGAAGGAGCGCAAGGGCGTACGGGACCCGCAGCTGGCCCTGGAGCGTCGTCCTCTGTTCCTCGGTCGGCGCGGCGATTCCATCCAGCGCGCTCTTCAGCTGCGCGGCCTGCGCGGCGAAGTCCGGGTGTCGCTCCAGAGTCAGAACGGCGAGCGGAATGACGATCGTGACCGTGAGGAGGACCCGGAACCTCCATCCATAGAGGATCCCCGCCATCTTCGCCTCGTGCGCGCTCCGGGCGCTGGCGTTGTATCCCGACGTCCCCTGCCACGAGTTGAAGGTATAGAAGACGATCGCCACCGCGATGAGGAAGTAGCTGAGGTTGAAGTCGTTCTGCCCTCCCATCTTCAGCGGATGGACGAGCGAGTGCCCTTCCGGAGCCTGGAGCAGCACGTCCGCGATCTGGTCCCAGCGGAAGACCGACCCGAGGAGGTACCCGATGAGGAGGACGAAGACGATGTTCGCGAACGCACCCTGGATGAAGTCCGTGACCATGACCGTCACCTGCCCACCCTGGAACGTGAAGACGAGCGAGATGGTGAGGAGCAGGACCATGAGGAGGATGTAGGTCTGCACGTCCGTGCCGAACCAGTGGACCGTGGTCGGCAGCCCACAGAGCGCGATGAAGAACCTCGCCCCCACCGCGGGATAGATCCCGAAGTTGACCAGCCCGGAGATGAACGCGACGAGTCCGGCGAAGACACGGAAGTTTCGGCTGTACCGGGTCTCGAAGAATTGGGCCAAAGTGAGCGCGCGCGTCTGACGGAACCGGTAGACGATCCAGCCGGAAAGCGCGATCACGATGAGAGCGGGCTCGGTGAGGGAACTCCACCAGTAGGCCGGATACCCTGCCTCATAGTAGATCTCGAACCAGTAGACGAGCGAGATCACTCCCGTGCCCGCCGCCGCGAACGCCATCGCGATGAGATAACGACCACCGCAACGCCCCGCGGCCAGGAAGGTGCTCACGCTCTTCGCGTACCGGTTCGTGTAGAACGCCGCGCCGAAGAGCGTGACGAGCAGGACGAGAACGATCCCCCAGTCGAGCGCGGTCAGGTTCATTGCAGACGACTCGCGTCGAGCAGCTCGCGAACCGTGGTCTCGGCGAGGCAGACGGAGGTGTCGGCCGCCCCGTAGTAGATCCGAACCACCGAGTCCGTCAGGGCGAAGCCCTCGCCGTCCACGGACTCGACGATGATGCCCGAAGGAAAGACGACGTTCGGCACCTGGCCGACCATCTCGTAAGGCTCGCGTGGCTCCAGGATGTTGTTCCTTCCTCGGGCGAGAACGCGGGAAGGATCGGACAGGTCGAGCAAGACGACTCCGGCCTGGTAGATCCCACCACCGAGATGCGTCGCGACCCCGTGATAGACGTGGAGCCATCCTTCCCGCGTCTTGATCGGCGGCGGTCCGGAACCGATGAGTTCGTCCCAGTAGTGCCAACGTCCCGCAATCACCGGGCGCTCGAGCGCCCAGTTGCGGAGATCGTCCGACGTCGCGAGCCAGATCTCGTCACCCGTGCGCACCCCGGACGCGAGGCGCTTCTCGTTCGGTCGTTCGAGTCGGCAGTACTTCCCGCCGATCCGTTCGGGAAAGAGGACTCCGTTCCGCGACTCGCGCTCGGGACTCCACCCGACCACCCGGAGACGGAAGGTCGACTCCCAGCGTGTGGTGAGAAGGAAGCAACCGTCCTCGGTATCCACGCTGAGGACGACGTGCGCGACGCCGTCGATCTGCGTGACGCGCGGATCGTAAACATGGATCGGCTTCTTCTTCAGCGACGCCACGCCATCGATCTCGACCCGCTCCGGCAACACGGCGAATGATTCACCGTCCGGGCTCTCCGCAACGAGGAGCACCGTTTCGCGGCCACGCGTCTGCACGCGGAGGAGGAGTCGATCGACACGGGACCCCGCATCCAGCCGCACCGCACCTGGGTTGAAGACGGAAGTGACGTCGTCGATGTAGGAGTCGATCCGTGGAATGTCCGCACGGGTGAGGATCGGATTCCTGGAGTGACGGTGAAGACCCGACAACGCCCTTCCCCTCCTCCCGGGCCGCACGACTCCCGGCCCCGGCGTTTCACCGGCAGCGCACCACTCGGCCACCGCCTCACATCCCGTTTGCGACCCGACGGACACACCGCCCCAAAATCAACGGTGGGACCATACGACATCACGGACCGGTCAGGAGAACACGATCTCTCCCCAACGGTCCGGGATGTGCATGTTGACCACGCCCTGTGGGCTCCAGACCCAGTTGTCTTCCTGGTGCTCGTACTCGTGGGCCTGCCCCGTGGGCCAGGGCGTGCCATGCGGAGGAACGCGACGGTAGACACCGTCCACGATCTCGTGCCGCCATTGCACGCGCGAGAAGTTCATCCGCCAGATCTCGCCCGAGCGGGGGGGCCGCGGGCCGACGCCGGGAATCCGGGCGAGCCCGGACCAGGGAAGGGCGATCTCGACGCTCCAACCTTCGTCGACGTCGCTCGGATCGTTGAGCGTGCCCCGCACGGACACGGCCACCCGGAGCCCGGGGATCTCGAACGGCGAGACGGCCCGGCCGCCTTCGCGGTAGGGCCGCGGCAGGAACAGCTCCCATCTCGTCGTCAGCGCGTTCACCTCGAGTTCGTAGTAGTCGCGGCCATCACCGTCCGGATCGAGGAAGAGTTCGAAGTCGTTGTCCTCGTAGAGACGCGAGTGCATTTCGCGCAACGTCCCCCACACGTGAGGCTCTTCGAGTTCCGCTCCCACGTAGAGACACTCGTCGTCCCACCCCATCTTGAACCGGGTGCGAAAGCGCGGCGCGCGGGCCGGATCTCCCGTAATGTCGACGAACTCGTCGCTCCAGGGAAGCTCACGCCACGCGGAGTCCGCGAGCGTACCGTCGACGCGCGGTGGATGGGGCACACGAAGGCACGTGTAGCGACGGAGCCGAGGGGACGAGTGACCAGGCGAACCGGATGCCGGCTGCAAGCACGCACCTCCACGAAGGTCGAGATCAACGGAAGCCGATGGAGACACCGGCGACGCCTCGGTGGAGCGCGAGCCCCCACCGAGGGTCTTGTCGGCTCGTGGAGAGTATCAGAGGCCCGACTACCTCAAGACGATGAACTGCTGGCGGACCTTGTGCCCGGACGCGGCCAGTTCGAGGAAGTACGTTCCGGAGCCGAGCTCCGTTCCGCCGAAGGCCAACGTCGCGACTCCCATTCGGCTTCCCCCCGGTCCGGCGTCACCGGCGCTCTCACGCCAGGACTCGAGGCGCCGCCCGGCGATGTCGTAGAGGTCGATCCGAACGACGCCTGCGTCCCGAGTCGCGTACGCAACCGACACCTCCCCGCGCGCTGGATTCGGCCAGGGCGCGCCGAGCCACGGCTCCCCCGCACCTTCGCGGCCGGTATCGGATCGATCGGGCCCACTGCCACCGGGCGTGGTTCCCGGAACGTCGCTCGTCTCGACTCCTTCGATCACGACCAGTCGCTGATCGATCGGAACGCCGGGGAGGTCCTGAACGAGATGCGTCCCGCCCGATCCCGGCCACTCGATCCGAAGGTCGACGTCTCCGGCAGCCGGAATCCCGAAGTGAGGGGCGAGTGGCAGTTGGGATGTGAATCCGCCGGTGATCCCGACCTCTCGGTAACCGATGAGTGCGCCGGAGTCCCCGAGAGAACCCGCGTCGTAGATCGACACCTTTGCCCCGACCCCGTTCCGGTTCGAGTACCCCGCGCCCAGCTCGTGGAACCGCCCGACCAGCTCCACCTCGAGCCAATGGCCGATCGATCCGTCGTTCACGTAGAGATAGTTCGTCGTGGGAGTGTGTTCGTTGCCGGAGGCGAGATCGAGATCTCCGTCACCATCGTAGTCGGCCCAGCTCACCCCATCGGTGCTTCCGAGGCCGAACTGCGCCTCCTCCGTGAATCCGAGCGCGCCGTCGTTCACGTAGAGGTAGTTCTGATCCGCCGAGCCGAAGTCACCGTTCCCGACGGCGAGGTCCAGGTCGCCGTCGTTGTCGGCGTCGCCCCACGAGAGCGTGTTCGGATCGCGGAGACCGAACCGCGCCAGCTCCGTGAACACGCCCGTCCCGTCGTTGAGGTAGAGGTAGTTCTGCCCCGCGTTCCAGTTCGCAACGGCCAGATCCAAGTCCCCGTCGTTGTCGGCATCCCCCCACGCGAGCGAGGACGTGTCTCCCAACCCGAACTGTTCCTCTCCGGTGAACGTCCCGTCGCCGTTGTTGCGGTAGAGGTAGTTCTGCTGGACGGTCCCGAATCCTCCGTTTCCGACGGCGAGATCCGGATCACCGTCTCCATCGCAGTCGCCCCACGCCAGGGTGCAGGACTGCATCTCCCCGAACTGGAGCTCCTCGACGAACGTCCCGTCGCCCTGATTGACGAAGAGAGCGTTCGGCTGGTTCGCGCCGAGGATTCCGTTGCCGATGGCGAGGTCCAGATCGCCGTCCAGGTCGAAGTCCGCGGCTGCGAGCGCAACCGTGCTGCGGAGTCCGAACTCGTTCCTCTGCGTGAATCCTCCGGCGCCGTCGTTCTCGAACAGCAAGTTCTGCTGGTTCGCCCCGTTCCCGACCGCGACATCGAGGTCACCGTCGTTGTCGAAGTCGAACGCGGTCACCGCGAAGCTCGAGCCCGTGCCGAGATTCGGGCCGAGAGCGAAGGTGCCATCTCCCTGGTTCCAGTAGATCGGGTTCGCCTGATTGAAGTAGTTGCCGACGATCAGATCGAGATCGTCATCGGAGTCCAGGTCGGCCCACACCACGCAGATCGTGTTCGCGGTCCCGAACTCGGGAGTCTCCGTGAAGGTCGCCGCGAACGCGGGGCCGGACAGGATCGTCCCGATCGTAAGCGCCGCGACGGAGGTAGCCACGACGAAGAACGCCGCGAAGAGGATCGCCGGGAGGGAGGGCGACCTGTCCGGCGGTGTCGGCCGGGAACGTACCGAGCGATCGACGACGTTTGAAACGGAGCCAAGAGTTTGCCGCATGAAGGTGTCCTCCTACCGTGAACACGCCCGGCCCGCAGTTCCCTGACAGTCCGGCGTTCCGGTGGCGCGAAGTCCTGACCCCGACAGTTGCTTCCCGGACGAAATCTATCACATCATCGCACGCTTCTAAAAGCGCTTTCAGAAGCAACACAACAATGCCGATTCATGTACCATGGTGAGGAGAATGGACTCCAAGACCACGACTTGGCTCCGAAGCCGGACCGCTCGGGGACATTCGGACCGCAGAGGACCGGGACCGTCTTGTCCATGCTTTGGAAAGCACCTATTCTCGTTGGCTGGAGAGCCTGGATGAGGCAACCGCCCAAAGCGCTACCCGCCGCGTTCCGCCCGATCTGGGACGCGCTCGATCAGGCCGACGAGTCGGCCGTGTCCCGGCGCGCCCTGGCGCGTGACCTACGCGTCTCGTCGGTCACGTTACATCGACTCCTCGTCACCGGCGACGTACCCGATCTGCGCCGGGCCTCCGTGCGCGAACAGCGCGCTTGGACTCGCACGCTTTCCCGCATTGCCCTCCGGCTCGGTCACGATCCTCGTTCGTGGATCGACGCGGTCGGCATCCCTTGGTCGGACGCCATCGCCGGCCTCGTCGACCAGGCGGGACTGCGGCCCGAACGGGTACCGCTCGGTTCCAGCTCCAAGCCCCCGCGCCCCAAACCCGCAACCGCAAAGACAGGCTGGCCGGAGCCGTCCAACTACGGACAGGCCCGTCCCCTCCGCGTTGGCATCGCAAGCATCCCAGGGTGGGACGATCCAGGGTGGGACGAATCGACACTCCCCGAGCGGTCGGGATTCCTCAGCCGGCTCGCACACCGGCTGGCGCGCAACCTGTTCCGCGGCGGCAGGAGCGTGTTCCGAGCCATGTCTCCCGAGGCGACCCAGGCAGCGCTGGCCAGGAACCAGCTCGACCTCGCGGTCGGACTCTGGGACACGGCGGATGCGCGGCGCACCGGTGTCGGGATGGTGCCGATTCCCGGCCTCACGTTGCCGCTTCGGATGCTGACCGTCGGCTCTCACCCGCAGTCGCCGCTCGAGGTCCACGGCACTCCGTCGACTCGATTCCTCTGCCTGCCCGCGTCGTCGGCGCTCGAGTATCTCCTCGTCCACTGCGAGGTCGCCCCCGACCGGATCGAGGAACTGACCAGCGATGCACTTCGGCCGGACGTGCTCGCGGATCGGATGCGCGGCGAAGGGTCCGTCCTCGTCCTCGACGCGAGGGCCGCGTGGTCGATCGTGGGGGGGGCGATCGACAAGGAGTGGCGAGAAGTCCCGGGAATCGCGGACGAGGATTCGCTCGCTACGCTGTGCGTGGGACTCCCGCCGGCCTCGGAGTCCCTCGTTTCGCTGGTCCAGCACACTCTCGAGGTGGGGTGGATCGCCGCGAATCCGACCCGGACCGCATCCCTCTACGCAGATCTCCTCGAAGCGCCGGGACACGACCTCGAACCGTCGCCGGGATCGCGGCCGCTGCTCGTATCCCTCGCGAAGGCGACGACCCTTCACCCGTTGAGCCGCGGCGTCGAGGAGAGCCGTGGGGTTCGCTTTCTGGAGAGACTCCACGCAGCGCTGCGCGAACGCGTCTCAGACGAGGCGTCTCTCGCACTTCTGCCCCCATGGCCGGACGAACCGGATCGAACCGGCGACACGACTCCACAACTCCTGAGGCCGCCGCAGTGCCAGTCCTGCTCCGTCTCCCTCAACGACTACGGCGGAGTGTCGGACCACTACTGTCGCTACTGCTCCGACGAAGACGGAACCCTTCGTCCCTTGGAAGAGGTGCAAGCCGACATCCGCCGGTGGATGCTGCGCTGGCAGAAGGGCGCAGACGAATCGAACATCGACGAGCGGGTTCGGCACTTCATGCGGGCCATGCCGGCCTGGGCCGATCGCGTCTAGTCGTCATCGACCCGTGAAGCACGGGCATCCGGAGCCGGTTGAACGGCTGGCGGGAGCATCCTGTCCGACCTCGAAACGCAGCCCATGGCCGTCCGCGCCTCACCCGGCACGGCTACCGACGCCCCCAGCGAAACGCCCCGTCGCGGGCCGTGGCGCCGACACGTCCGGTCCACCCCAGCGACGCACCTTCGAGCTTTCCCGCCGGCAACCGCACCAGCATCCCGTCGACCGGAACGAACGCACGCTTCGCGCTCCCCCACTCCACTCGGTACGTCCCGTCCAGCGGAAGCAGAACTGCGACGTGATCGTTCCCATCTGCGCCGTCGCCCTTCGTCGCGCCACGGAACACGATCGTGCCCCCCTCGACTCCGCTCCCGGCCGCTCCGTCTCCGGACGCTCCGCCTCCCTCGCGCACGACGACCAACTCCGTCGGCACTCGCGCTCCGGCTTCGTCCCGCACAACGAACTCCACTCGTGCCATTCCGGCCGGAGTCGCCGCCACCCCTGCGTATCGTGACGTCACGTCGACCGCCTGCACGTAGCCGAGCGACCCGTCCTCATCCCACGCCAGTGGGAAGGAGAGCCCGGTCCACTCCCAGCTCGTCGCGTAGATCGAGTGGATCGGCACACCCGGAACCGCCTGGCTCGCCTTCTCGACGAACCAACCGTCATCGAGACGATCGTCCGTGGGCTCGGCCGCACCTGTGAAGTGCCAGCCGTCATCCCAGATCTCGACCCAGGAGTGGTTGCCGGTGCTGTCCGCCCAGAGCGGAATGCCGACCAACCTCGCGGGGACCCCCACCGAGCGACAGGCGGAGATGAGCAAGGTCGAGAGTCCGGTGCATGTCGCCTTCTGCTCCTCGATCACCTGCATCGCGTTCTGGTCCGTTCGGGATCGTTCCGTGGAGTAGCGCACGCCGAACTCCCGAAAGATCGTCTGATTGAGCCGTACCGCGGCTTCCGTCGGCGTGGCCGCACCCCGAACGAGCGGTAGCGCGCGAGCGCGGAGATGACGCCGGGACGCCGTTCGCTCTTCACTCACGACCGCATAGGGTAGCACGTCGTTCAGGAAGACCGACTCGGACACCCGGCTCCGCCACGGGCTCTCGAGCCAGGCACGATAGGAGACTCCGACTTCCTCCAGAAGGAACACCGAGGAGAGCGAACGAAGGTCGACCTCCGGCATGTTCCGCACCAGGAACTCCATCCCCATTCGTTGTGACTTCGGAACGAGATCGAGCGCGCGCTCGATCTCTCCTCGGTTCGTTCCCGCCAACACGAGCCGACTCTCGATGCTGGCATCCGCCTGGGCGAGTCCGATCGAACTGATCGTGGAGAGAAGGACCAGCGCGAGAAGGAGTCCGAGCTCCAGGTGGAGAACACTGCGACCAGCGGAGCGACTACGAGACACCACGAACGAACTCCTTCCCTTCCCGACAGTCGAGGGCGAGGCCGCCTCCGGCGCGTCCTCGAAAGCGGGCCGATCGACGACTCGCGAACCCAACGACGGGAGACTACAACTCCCTGTTCCACCAGGCATCCCACTCCGGACCGGATGCTACGAACCGCGTCGCCTCCGTCGTACGTGGGTTCCACGATCGCAGCACCCGCGGACCAGGGCTACGGTTTCCTCGGTGAGGCTCGTCCAGCGCCCATCTCGAAAAGAGGCCGCTGGAACTGCCTCGTGAACTCCGCCCGGGGGACCTCGCTGCCGGCTCCCCCGCCGACGCGCCGATCGCGCCAGCCATCCCCGGTCCTCGGACCGATCCCACTCGGGAGGTCTTCGCCATGCGCTCCCAGCTTCTCGCGTTCATGCCTCTCACACTCTTCGCGGGCGCCTCGCTCGTGGTGTCGGCTGCCGATGCCGCATCCTCGGACCCTGCGCTCCTCCTCGTCCCCGAGTCGTCGGGCGAGCTCGTGCAGCAACTGCAGGATGCGGACATCACCGTGGTCGAAGTCGCGACAGATCACGTCCTCGCCCTCGCCGACAGCCGCGAAGACATGGAGTCCCTCCGGCAGCTCGGGCGAGTCGCCCACGTCCTCGACCGGTCCACCGACGGAAAGACCTACTACACGGTGATCCCACGAAGTGCCCGAAGCTGGCGTGCGCTCGCCCGAGTCGACGTGCTCTACCGAGAGTCGCGCGACGGCAGCGGCTACGCGATCGTGGAGGCCGACGAGGACGAAATCGGCTTCCTCTCCGCTGAAGGTGCGGAGGTCGCGCAGATCCGCCTCCGGGCGGTCCGCACCCGGAGCCCGCATCCGGCACGCGAGTCGTTCTCCCGCCGGGACGGAGTCGATCCATGGGTCGAGGCCCAGGTCGCCCTCATCGAAGGCGGGCGGGTCGATTCCAACGTGCAACGCCTCCAGGACTTCGTGACTCGGTACGCGAACTCCGACAGCTGCTTCGCCGCGGCCGAGTGGATCGCGGATCAGTTCCGGTCCTACGGGATCGACGACGTGTCCTTCCACTCCTTCGACAGCCGGTACGGACCCAACGTCGTCGCGGTCATCCCAGGTATCGGCAGTCCGGACGAACAGATCGTCATCGGCGGCCACTACGACTCCATCACGTCGAACCACTCGCTCGCTCCCGGCGCGGACGACAACGCATCCGGGACCGCGGGCGTCCTCGAGTGCGCGCGCGTGCTGGCCCAGGGCGAGTTCAACCGGACGATCGTCGTCATCGCCTACGGCGGCGAGGAACTGGGCCTACTCGGAAGCTATGCCTACACGGAGGAGGCTGCGATGCGCGGCGACGACATCGTCGCTTCGATCGCCGTCGACATGATCGGGTACCTCGCATCCGGAGACGCGCGTGACCTCGACGTCATCTCGAACAACAGCTCCGAGTGGCTTCGGACGCTCGTCATCGAAACCGCGGCCCAATACGTCCCGAGCACTTCGTCCGTCCCGGGCACGCTCCCGAGCGGCGCGAGCAGTGATCACTACCCGTACTGGCAGGCCGGCTACGACGCCGTCCTCCTCTTCGAGGACTCGGGGAACTACAGTCCGTACATCCACACGTCGAACGACGTGGTCGGTGTCAGCTACAACTCCCCGGAGCTCGCCCTCGCGTCGACCCAGATCCTGACCGCCGTCACCACCATCCTGGCCGGTCCATTCGAAATCGCGATCGCCCACGAACCGCTCACGGACACGGAGGACACGAACTCGGCCTATCGGGTGGAAGCGACGATCCGGAGCGCATACGAACTCGACCCGAATGCACTCCTCGTTCAGGGCACTACGAGCGACGGCCCATTCAGCGAGTCACTCCTCCCGACCGGAACGGAGGACGTCTACGAGGCCTTCATCCAGCCACAACCCGCCGGCACGTTCGTCGAGTACTACATCGAGGCCTCGGACCTCGAGGGTCACCATCTCACCGCTCCGTCCGAAGCCCCGACTTCCATGTACCGATTCTTCGTCGGCACCACCGACATCGTCTTCGCCGACGACTTCGAGAACGACCTCGGCTGGACGGTCGGCTCGCCGGACGACAACGCGACGACGGGCCTTTGGGTGCGGGCCGACCCGGTCGGCAGCTGGGACGGCGACCGCCCGGTGCAGCCGGAGGACGACCATACGGCCGATCCGGGAACCTACTGCTACATCACCGGGAACGGACCGGTCGGAGGGGCCCAGGGGGATCAGGACGTCGATGGCGGGAAGACCACGCTCACGAGCCCGCGAATCGATCTCACCGATGCGAACTTCGCCTGGATCCGCTACCACCGTTGGTACACGAACGACACTGGTGGCGGCCCCGAAACCGACGACTGGATCGTCGACGCTTCGAACGACGACGGCAACACCTGGACCCGGCTCGAGATCACTCGGTCGAGCCTCCGGAACTGGGCGCAGATCGATGTCGAACTCTCCACGCTCCTGCCTCTCACCGAGCAGATGCGGTTCCGTTTCATCGCGACCGACGACGATCCAGGCTCGATCGTGGAGGCCGCAATCGACGACCTCGAAGTCCGCGCGTTCTTCGAGGACTCGAGCCAGGTCGGACCCGGCCCGAACGAGCCGCTCCTCAGCGGCCTCTCGATCCTGAGCTGCCGTCCGAACCCGTTCCAGGAGGAACTCGCGATCCAGTACTACGTCCCGGAAGGGACGACCGACGCGAGTCTCGGTCTCTACGACGCGAACGGCCGCCTCGTTCAGAACGTTCCGGGCGCTTCGCTCGAAGCGGGGATCCACAAAGTCGTGCTCGGAGGAGCCGATGTCCACGGGCGGGCCCTCCCCTCCGGGATCTACTTCCTCCGTCTCGACGACGGCCATACTCAGCGCGTGGACCGGATCGTCAGGATCCGCTGATTCGAAGCGACGCCCGCCGAGTTTCCCTCGACGGGCGTGACGTCTCTCGAAACGAAGCGCCGGATGGGAACGTTCCCATCCGGCGTCTTGCCAGGTTCGCCCTTCGCCCGTGTGCCCACGGCATGCCGCGGTCACCGACGGCATGGCCGCGGTCGTCCACGGCATCGCCTCGGTCGTCTACGGCACGAAGGTCTCGGAGTGAACGACACCGAGCTGCGTCACGAGCCAGACCTTGTAGGACGTCCCCGGCACGAGTCCCGCAGGTTCACCCTGGAGCGGAACGAGCTGGCTCGCGCCCGACGGTGTCGTCCCGAATGTCACGGTCGGCGTGATCCACGACCCACCGACGACGCGCCGTCCGATCGACCAGAGCGCATCCTCGATGTCGAGCGACGCGGGCGTGACGAGCACCGTCGCCATTCCGTCCGCCGGGGACCAATCGATGGTGGGATGCGTTCCGGTGCCGACGGTGATGTCATACCCATTGTTTCCATCCGGCTCCGTGAGCGTGAGGACCGCGGATGCCTCGAGACCGGCATCCAGATTGGGCGCGCTCACGGTGAAGGTCACAGGTCCCGTCGACGATCCCGCGGTCGTCGTGATCGTCGCGGTGCCGCCCGATGTCGTCGCAGTCCCCGAACCCAGGCTCACCCTGTCCTGAGGCGACGCGGTGACGACGACCATGGTCCCATCCGGACACGGGGCTCCACTGTCCTGGTCGAAGATGACGATGGAGAGGTCCGCCGAGCTCACGCCATCCGCGGCGATCGACGAGGGATAGATCGACGCGCTCATGGAATAGTCCGCACCGGAGCCGCCGTGTGAGTTGCGGATGATGACCGCGTCTCCCGGCAGTACGGCCGCGACACTGCTCCCGGCGCTGGCGAGACTTCCCTGGAAGCTCCAGACCTTCTCTCCCAGGTCCACCGTGACGAGCACTTCATCGTCGCTCCAGGTGGCCGTCTCCGTTCCCGGAATCTCGTACGAGTTCGAGGATCCGCTGAGCGTCTTCTCGTAGTAGACGTTTTCATCCTGCGACGAGACAGGGCTCGCCGCGAGGAAGACCTGATCCGGAGTTCCGCCGTTGCCGTCGTAGCCCCAGGCGACGGTGAGAGCGTTTCCAGGCGTGAAGAGTCCGTCGTCGACCGGTTGGGAGATCACAGGATAGTCGAACACCGGAGCCACGAACGAGCAGTTCGCGGACTCTCCGCCCAACGAGACGGAGAGCGCGTACGTCTTGCCCACCGTGTAGTCGAACCCTTCGAGCAGGTAGACGGCGGACTCTGCGTTGCTGAAGAGCGACCGCATCGGAACGTCGTTCCCGTCGAAGCTCACCGCGGCCAGATTGGCCGCGGGGTCCCCCACGTCCCACCTCGTCACGATCACCTCGAGCGAAGCTTGATCTTCGTAGAGGCTCTGGAACGATCCGAGGATCAGGTAACCCTCGCCGATGCCGGAGGTGTCGTCTCCCGGATTCGAGGACTTGTCGCTGGAGCAACCGGTGAGACAGAGACCGAGTGCGGTGAAGGTCGTGAGCGCCAGGTCGAGCACGTGGCGTTTGGGCATGAGCATGCTCCTTCCGGAAGTCGAGAGTCCCTCCCGAACCGACGAGCACGCTAGAGCCGCAAGACGAGCCGAAGCGGCGTGTCGGTCGTCGGACTTCTTATCGACGAACCGCAGGCCGGCTCTTTAGCCATTGGTCACGAACTCGCTCGCTGCAACCTCGTTGTAACAATATGGTGCAACAACGGGCATCTCCCTCGCAGGAGACGCCCGTTGTACGCGTAGCCTTCGCGGCCGTGTACACGACCCCCGGACCGATCATCGAATCAGGGTCATGCTCCTTCGCTCCGCCCCACTCGGCGTCTCCAGCCGGTAGTAGTAGACACCCGCGGGCATCGGCCGGAGCTCGCGATCCATGCCGTCCCACGAAATACTGTGACGACCTGGTACCGAGGCTCCGTGGAACAGCTCGCGTACGAGTCGGCCCGAGACATCGAAGACGTCGAGCCGTACGGAACCTGCCGTCTCGAGTGAGTAAGAGATGTCCGTCTGACCCGCGAACGGGTTGGGCCAGTTCTGCTCCAGCCGGATCGTCCCGAGTTCGTCGTGACCGGCAACGTCCGCCGGATCATCGGTCGGAACCGTGAGCACCGCGACTCCCCGGCTTGCACAGGCGAGCCAGAGTTCGTACCCACCCGGAACCTCCCTGATCTCCCCATCCCAGATCTGCTCGTGCGGCAGCCCTTCCGCGCGCGTGATCGTTCCGAACTGCGTACCATCGAACCAGACGAGCGCCTTCTCGAACCCCTGACTGTTGAAGTTCGTGAACCAGACGGTGCCGTCCGGAGCAACGGCGAGCGGCGTCACCTGATCGGCCGGCATGTCCGAGTTGCTCGAGTGCCACCACTGATGTGTTCCGCTTTCCGCGTCCACTCGGAAGAGCCCCTGCGTGCTCCCCACCCAGGCAACACCATCCGCCCCCACGGCGACTTCCGTGAGGACGTCGTGCATCGCGTTCAGCTCGGGGAAGTCCACGTTCTCTTTCGAGTAGCGATAGGTACCGTCCGTGCGTACGACCTCGAGGTTCGCACACGCCCACACCGTCCCGGCCCGGGAAGGATCGGGCTTGATGTTCGCACCCCATCCCGCGATCGGCACGGAGTGGAACCCCGTCTCGTCGTGGTAGCGAAGGCTGAAGTACGTCCCGACGGTCCAGAGCTTCCCGTCCGAGCCGAGGGCGACACCCTTGGACGACGATCCCGTCTCGTGCGTGATGTAGGACGCACCGTCCCACTCTCGGATTCCGTTGTTCGTGGGATTGAACGCGATCCGTCCCTCGCCCTCGTTCCATGCGATCGCTTCCGCGTTGTCGCAGGGAAAGGGCCAGTCCTCTCCCAGTCCGTAGGTCTCGACGTTGTGCCCGCGCCAACGCTCTCCGTCGAACTGCACGATCCCACCGATTCCCGGCGCGCCATTGTTCGTCATCCAGACGTCTCCGTTCGGCGCGATCGTCAGATCCTCGACCCAGTAGTCCATCTGCGACGTGTTCGTGACGCGATAGCGCTGCCACTCACCGGTCTCCGCATCACGCCGGGCTGCCCCACCGTTCCCGGACACCCAGACGTTCCCGGACTCGTCCATGTCGATGCCGTACGTGAACGCACCATCACGCCAACGGCCGAGGTCGTGCCACGTCGTCCCGTCGTAGTGGTGGGCATCGTTGTTCGGACCGATGAGAAGACACGCACCGTTCCCCATGGCCCGGAACGCGACGTAGTTGTTGCCTCCACCCCACGGCGGCGTGGCCGGGTTCCCGAATGTGCCGTCGGGACGGAGGTAGTCGAGTTCGTAGGGCTGACCAGCGGTCGTGTAGCGCGTCACCCACATGTTCCCCGCCGCATCGACCGCGTTCTCGCCCTGGATCTCGATGATCGTCCCCGGGGACTGCGTGCGCGGCCGCTCGGTGAACGTCTCTGTGTCGCTGTCGAAGCTGACGTTCCCGAACACGTCGTCCACCCAGACGAGGTATCCACCGCCCGGCTTCGGCTGGATCGCGGCCGTCTCGCAGACGACCCGGCCGGGCCAACCGTCGGCTTCCGCGTCGAAACCCCAGACCTTCCACTCGTTCGAGTCCGGGCGATAGCGCGCGAGCCCCCCGCCTCCCCAGGAGACGCCATAGCACGCAAACCACACCGACCCATCCGGCGCGACGCCTACGTCGAAGGTGCGCCCACCCGGAAGAGGTGAGTTGGACGCGTCGTAGCGCACGATGGACTCGGGCCCCACGTTCGGCTCGTAGTAGAGGGCGCCCCGCCACGTGCCCATCCAGATGCCGCCGTTCCCGTCCGGCGCGAAGTCACTGATACGGGAGGACCCGGTGAGAGCAGGATCCCCGATCACCGGATAGTCCACGTTCGAGACGTTCACCCAACGGTTCTCGGCCTCGATGAAGTTCGCGAATCCACCTTCTTCGAACGAGGGGACGTACCCGGCCAGATAGAGCATGCCGTCTGGGTCGATCCAGAGGCCGTCACTGTAGTCCCCCTGCACGCCGGTGTTGCCGGTGGTGTAGTACTTCCAGGAGTAGCCGTCGGGCGCTGCCAGCGCGGAACCGGCGAGTGCGAGAGCTCCGCATCCCATCGCGAGTGCGACGCGCGCAGCGCGGAGGCGGAACCCAGCCCAATGTGAATGGTCGACTCGAATGTCTCTCATGTTTCCCCCTACCCGAGGAGGTCCGATCCGGCCGGTGGCGATGCCACCTCGGCCGCGGATCTCGACGGGCCATGTGTCGCGCGAATCGGACTCGTGCGCCCCTCACGGTCTCGATCCGCGCTGCGCCCACGAAGGGCACGGCTCGGCAGTGAGACCCGGAACGGAGTCGGCGTACCGGGGGATGAGCATCTACGGAACGGACGCATTCGAGCCGGAAGACGCCACCGGGATCCATGTGTGAATCCTTGGGGTCCCGCCCCCTTGCATCCGTGGATGGAAGGAAGTCTGCTGATACGAGATTCGTCCGCCAATAGGTGTGATCCCGTACCCGAAACGACGAACGGCACCCGAAGTCCGGGTGCCGCCTAGGCGAAGCGGGGCCACCAGCCCCACGTGCGGAACTACCGCGGCGGGCCTCAGGTGAAGCCGCCGGAACCGCATCCACCGCCGCCCCCGCCGGCCGCGAAGCCTCCCCCGCCGCTCCCGGTCGAAAACGCAGACACTTCGCGCAGAGCGGTGAACTTACCGCAGTCCGGGCACGTGGCCGGCTCGTCCCGCTCCGCCATCGTGCGCATCAGCGTGAAGCCCTTCTTGCAGTTGGGGCAGTGGTACTCATAGAACGGCATACTGGCGAGCTCTCCTCGGTGAAGAAGTCCGACCGGATCCCGGTCGGCCGCCGTCCTCACCTAGTCGATGGTGCATGGGGACGGTCTGGGACCCGGTCGGTGTCTTCCCTCGCATTTCGCGGAAGAGACGCGGCCAGGTCCCATCTGGTTACTCTACTTGGCCGAGATCACTCGCAGAAGATGCGAACGACATCCCCATCGGAGGAGTCGACGTCCACGGAGAGCTCGCGGAGCGCCTCGATGAGAGCCTCGCCCTCGAGTTCCCCGAGCTTGGACAGGTCGATCCCCTTCTCGGTGATCTTGTCCTTGGCATCGTTCGGCAGGACGGTCGAGAGCTTGAGCCCGGCCCGAACGAGCTGGAGCGGCACCCGGATGTTCACCTCGTCGCCGTCAGAGCTGTTGACCAGGATCCGGAGGTACTTCGGCATGGTCCCCTTCGCGCCGGAGTTTCCCGCCCCGCCTCCCGGCTGCACCAGCACCGCGGTTCGAACTCTCGGCTCGGATGCGGCCTCCTCAGTTGCGGAGAACGACCCCGCGTCCGCCGCGCCGGTATCCGCGCCTCGTTGAGAGGAGCCGCCGAGCTTCTCCATGAGCCGCTGGGCCTCCTCCGCCGTGATTTTCCCCTCGGCCAGCATGTCGAGGATCTGTCGGTACTCTTTCGGGAACGTCATCGGAACCTCCTAACTTCGTCCGGCATGACCGACGCCGGGAATCACGAGCCATCTCTCAGAAGAATCGCAAGGCGATCCGGGGGCTGCCGTGGGTGTTCACGTTCACGACGAGACCTCGCAAGGCCCCCATCAATCCCATCACCACGAGAATCCGCACGAGCCACGGGACCTTGTGCGGGTTCGGTCGCCCGGAGACCCACGCCGTAACCCAGACCGCGAGCCAGACGAGAAACACGATCGGCCAGAGGAGAAAGAGCGGGATCGGGATCGGCACGGGCCCGATCCACGCGACGAGCAGGGCGGGGGGCATCATGTCAGCCTCTCGAGTGCCTGCTCGACCGTGATTTCCCCCCGGGCCAGTTGCTCGAGAACCAGGGTGTTCGGGCCGCGCACCTCGAATGCCCGGTCGAGCTCCCGAACGATCGAGTTCAGACGGTTCTTGACCGTCGGGTAGCTGATCCCGAACAGCTTCTCCATCTGCTTGATCGAACCATGACTCCTGAGGAACGCGACCGAGAACACCTGGTCCGCCAACGAGAGGCGCCCGAGGGCGGAGACCTCGAAGGCCCCCTCGACCTGAACGCCACAGTCGTCACACCGCATTCGCTCGATCTTCATCGCGTGTCCACAACCGCTGCATTTGACGTCGGAAACATCCATATTCGCCTCCTTCGACATTGATAGTATCGATCTGAAACTTGATTAATTCAAGATTAAACTTGACTTTCTTTGCGAGCGGCGACAAATAACCGCCCCGAAGTTCATTTCCATACCGAAGGCCGTCACGGGGGGGCCGGTGGGTTGTGATCGGGAGGTTGTGGTCGGGAGGTTGTGGTCGGGAGATTGCGGATGGCGCTCGGGAAAAGGCGTTATGGGCGAAGGACTCAGCGAGTGGGCGCGCCCGCATTGGAGGCGGTGGGCCCTTCGTCACCTGTATCTCGTTGGGTCAAAGAGGATTACGGCTCAGCGGACCACAATCTTCCGGCCACAACCCTCGTCCTAGGACAGGAAGCGGCCTCGGGCCAGGAAGGTCTCGACGACCAGGAGGAGGAGAACCATCATGAGGAGCGGGCGCCAGAGCTCACGGCCATAGCGGCCTTCCAGGAGTTCGCGGGAGATCGGCTGCCCCACCCCGAGGATCTGCGCTCCCCGGCCGAACAGGCGGTGGAGCCGATCGGTCTGTGCGACAGAGAGGTCGCCCTCCTCGGGATCCACGTTCACCGCGAATCGACTCAACACCTCACCACCGGCATCCACGAGTTCATAGCCCCCCGGAAGGGTCGTCGTCTCCGTGCGGAACCGATCGACGGCTCCCTGCTGCACGGGGTCCAAGGGAAGCCGCCCGCCTTCTGGGTCGACGAGCTGCACCGGCACCTGGTAGGACCCGGACTCCACCATCGCCTCGAGCGGATCGCCCACCGTCCTCGGGCCACGTTCGCCTTCGGCACGGGAGGCCAGGTAATCCAACGTGAGGTGCATCATGGGGAGGAAGCTGGCGCTCGTGACGAAGTCGTTCCAAGTACCGTCGAGGCTGCTGGAGAAGAGCACGACTCCGTCGTCTTCGACGAGGGCGGGAACTTCACTGCCGAAGTGGGCGACCACCCGGGCTCCCTCTCGCGCCTGACTCTCGACGATCCGCTGGAACTTCGCGGAGCTGAGGTCATCTCCCGGCGACACCGGGAATCCACGGAAGGCGGGATGGCCCGCGGCCGCAGGACGAAGGCTTCGGTAGGTGCCCTCCCCCGGTTCCGTCATGACGTTGAGCAGTTCGATCGACGGCGCGATCCGGCCCAGGATCTGCGAATTGTAGTAGCGCAGGTCGACGCGATCGCCGAGGGCGATGAAGATTCCGCCGCCCCTCTGCCGGAACCGTTCCAGGTTTTCGACCGCGGCCGGCGACAGGCGGCCGACGTCCGAGAGCACGACGACGTCGACGGTGAGGCTGGCGGGATCGGCCAGGGCGTCGGGACCGACCTCGACCACCTTGTGGTAGCGGCCGTCACCCGTGGGATCGAGCGCACGCGCGATGTAGAGGCCGTCGTCCTGCACGAGACCGGTCGTGGAGGCAAACGGTGAGGCCTCGTTGCCCCGGCTCCCGATCGAACCTCGGACGAGAAGTACTTCCTTGGTCCCCGGATTCGCCGTGACGAGATAGGCGCGGTTGTCCTCTTCGAGGAAGTCCGCGCCGAGGCGCACCTCCAGGACTCCGGACTCCGACGCTTCCGGCAGGTCCAGCTCGACTTCGGTTGCAGCCAGAGGAGCGACGTCGAACTCGCGGTCCACGAGCGGGGTCGGAATGTCTCCGGCCTCCAGCAGCCGGACGACGCGACCATTCACCGCATCCACCCCCTGGTTCTCGATCGATACGGTGACACGCCCCTTCCCCGCGAACCCACCGCTCGGATCGAAATGGAGCGAGGCGATCGACAGGTTCTCCTGCCGAACGTCGCGCACCGGCACGAGGTAGACGGAGAGACCTTCCGGTAGCTTGAGGTCCCCTTGATTCCGGACAGCACTCGCGCCGGCACCAGCGCCTCCATCGTCGTCGCCGACTCTGTCGACCGCACCGGCTCCGCCGTTGCTCACTCCAGTGGCGGATTCTCCCTCACCCGCGCCGGCACCGCCCGACGCCGCCGGCGGTGCCTCGGAAGGACCACCTGCGTTCTGCGCGTGCGCCGGGCGCGCGAGGATGCCCAAGAGCGCACCGAGATCCGGCTCACGCGAAGACTCGTTCCACAACGCCGCCCACTCTTCGAGGTCCGCCTGCTGGAAATCGGAGACGACGAACAGCTCCTTGTTGATCGTTCGCGCATCTTCCAGCATCGCGAGCGCCTGCTCGAGCCCGGCACGGAGATCCGATGGAGTGTAGGCGAGGCGAGACCGCTCGACTTCCTGGCGCAGCAAGCCGAGGTTCGCCACCGGGGTCTGGAACGGCATCTCGACCGGACGGGACGTGAACGCAAGGATCCCCTGATCCCCGTCCTTCATGAGGTCCAGCACTTCGAGCGCGCGGGACTTCGCCTGGGCGAAGAGGGTTCCATCGCCACCACTCGTGGCCGCGACGTCGGGCACCGCGCCGCCGGACACGGCCGGGTCGAATGCGCCCATGGAGTAGCTGTTGTCGAGAAGGATGGCCACCGTCGACGTCCCGCGCGTCACGGAACCCGCGGACCCCTTCATGACGGGACGGGTCATCGCAAACGCAAAGCTCGCGATGATGAGAACTCGGAGCGCGAGGAGGAGGAACTGGCGGAGTCGCATCCGCCGGACCTTCTTGATCGAGATCTCACGTAGGTACTCGATGCTGGAGAACTGGACGTCCTGCGCCTTCTTCTTGCTGAAGAGGTGGATGAGGATCGGCAGGAGTGCCGCGGCCAGCCCCGCGAGGAAGACCGAGTTGAGCAGTGAGAGTCCGAACAAAGGGGCTCCGCCGATCAGTTGAGCCGCTGCCGCTTCTCCAGATAGCGCAGCAGGGCGAGGTCATAGGGTGTCCGCGTGAGGAGCCGCTCGAACGTGATTCCGTTGGCTCCGCAGTGACGCTGATAGAACTGGGTCCGCTCGTCGACCCGGCGCTTGAACTCCTTGGCCGCTTCCCAAGGTAGCACGTTGAGTTTCTCGCCCGTCTCCATGTCGTGGAAGACCGACTCCTCGCGATATGGGAACTCGGCCTCGGCGGGATCCTGGATCTGGAAGACGACGACTTCGTGGCGACGATGGCGGAAGTGTTTGAGCGCCCGCACAACGTCGTGCTCGTTGTGATCCCAGAAGTCCGTCAGGAGAACGACGAGCCCGCGCCTCTGGACCCGGTCGGCCAGGTACTCGAGACACTTCCCGATCGCGGTCGAGCGGGGCGTCTCCTCGCCCTTGCCCTTCCGGATCGCGGAGCGACGCGCCTCCACCTCGAGCTCCTGGAAGAGGTGACGCAGGTGGGCACCGGAACTCCGCGGCTGGAGATGGCTGTGGATCTTGTCGCTGAAGGTCATGAGACCGACGGCGTCGTTCTGCCGATTCATGAGGTAGGCGATCGAGGCCGCGAGCTGGATCGCGTACCTGAGCTTGCTCACCCCATCCGGTTCGCTCTGAAACAGCATCGACGTCGAGGTATCGACGAGGAGATGGGCCCGGAGGTTCGTCTCCTCCTCGAACTGTTTGATGTAGTATCGATCGCTCTTGGCCAGCACCTTCCAGTCGAGGTAGCGGAGTTCGTCGCCGGGCATGTATTGACGATGCTCCGCGAACTCCACGCTGAACCCGTGGAACGGGCTCTTGTGCAGCCCGGTCAGGAACCCTTCGACGACGCGTCGCGCCACGAGGTCGAGCCGCTGGAGCTTTCCGACCAGTCCCGGATCGAGGAACCGCTCTTTCGTGCTGGAAGAGGACATCGATTACTTCTGGCCCGGTTCGGGCAGTTCCTTGGTCAGGCGCGCGATCAGGTCCTCGACCTGGATGTTCTCCGCCTCTGCGTTGAAGTTCGGAATCACGCGGTGGCGGAGTACCGACGGAGCGACGGAACGAACATCGTCGGCCGACGGCGTCGGCCGTCCATGGAGGATCGCGCGCGTCTTCGCGGCGAGCACGAGGTACTGCGATGCACGAGGACCGGCTCCCCAGGACACGAACTCCTTCACGAATCCGAGCGTCGAGTGCTTTGGCCGCGTGTTCCGCGCGAGCGAGACAGCATAGTTGACGACGTGGTCGGAAACCGGCACGCGGCGAACGAGCCGCTGCACCTGCACGATCTCCTCGCCACTGAACACCTGCTGGAGCGTCGCGTCGGAACCCGAGGTCGTGCTCGTCACGATCTGACGTTCCTCCGCCTCGGACGGATAGTCGACGAAGATGTTGAACATGAACCGGTCGAGCTGCGCCTCGGGGAGCGGATAGGTTCCTTCCTGCTCGATCGGGTTCTGGGTCGCGAGCACGAAGAACGGGGGCTTCAGCGGAATCGTCCGGCCGGCCGCGGTCACCGCCTTCTCCTGCATCGCCTGAAGGAGCGCCGCCTGGGTCTTGGGAGGCGTGCGGTTGATCTCGTCGGCGAGGAGGAGGTTCGCGAAGATCGGCCCCTTCACGAACTTGAACTCCCGCCTCCCGGTGGCGCGGTCCTCTTCCAGGATCTCCGTCCCAGTGATGTCGCTCGGCATGAGGTCCGGCGTGAACTGCACCCGGTTGAAGTCGAGATTGAGGACCCGGGCCAAGGTGCTGATCAGAAGTGTCTTGGCGAGACCCGGAACTCCAACCAGGAGAACGTGCCCGTCCGAGAAGAGCGCGGTGAGGAGTTCCTCCACCACGTGGTCCTGCCCGACGATCACTTTTCGGATCTCTCCGATGATCCGCTCCCGGGCACCGGTGAGCTGGGCGATGGTCTGCTGGGCTTCCTGGGTCGAGATCTCACTCATGGATGGTTCCCCGATTTCGAGGGCTGACTCGCCCTCTCTGTGGGCCGTCCCCAGCCCTGTTCCGACTTCGCCCCCCCCCGAAGACGGGAGCGGACACGGCCGTGTTCGACTTGGATCCGGCGGAAACGACGAAGACGCCGCTCCGCATGGACCTCTCCCTGGCGCCCCGCGGACCGGCGATCTGAAACCATATGGACCGGCTCGTCGGGCGGGCCCGAAGCCCGCCTCAGGCCCGGCGTGTCTGGACCGGGATCCGAAGCGACATGGCGGCCGGCACCGTCCAACGTTCGTTCGGGATTCAATCAAACGGAATGGTCCGAGTCCAGGCCCGACCGTTTCACCAGCCCGGAACGCGAAAGTTCCGAACAGGCGCCGGAAATCCCGGCTAGACTCAGGACTTCGCAGTTCAGCCCGAGCCACGAGCCCAATGAGGAGTGCATGGTTCACGTCACATCGGAAATCGGCCGCCTCCGCAAGGTCCTGGTCCACGCCCCCGGCCCTGAGGTCGAACGGATGACTCCCGCCATGATGGAGGAGCTGCTGTTCGATGACATCCTCTACGGCGCCCAGGCCAAGGAGGAGCACGGCGTCTTCACGGCGGTCTTCGATCGACTCGGGATCGGCTGGGTGGACACGAAACAGCTCCTGATCGAGACCCTGGAGAACGACGCTGCTCGGGAATGGCTCTACTCCGGACTCTTCGAGAACACCTCGACCCACGTCCGCGCGGCCATGCTCCAGGCGACCGCGACCCAGATGGCCGAGGTGCTCATCGGAGGCCTCCGCACCGACCCGGACAACCCGGATCTCGATCATTCCGAACTCTTCCAGATCCCCCCGGTTCCGAACTGGTGCTTCCAACGGGATCCGCACTTCGTGGTGGGTGACGGAATCGTCTTTTCGGCCATGGCCACGCCGGCACGTTGGCGCGAGGTCCTGCTCTCCCGGACCATTTATCAGTTCCATCCCGAGTACCAGGACACGCCGATCCACTACGACCCGATCACGCCGAGCGCAGACCGTCCGATCCTGCTCGGCCTGAGGCGCCCGAGCTTCGAGGGCGGAGACTTCCTGGTCCTGTCTGAGGAAGTTCTCGCCGTGGGGTACTCCGAACGCACGAACAGCACCGGGATCCGGGCCGTGGCGCGGGCGCTGGCCACGAAAGCTCGGCGCGGGGAGGGGCCGCGCTACCTGCTCGTCGTCCACCTTCCCCAGACGCGTGCCTACATGCACCTCGACACGCTGATGACGGCGGTGGACCGGAACGCCTGCCTCGTCTTCCCGCCGGCCCTCGAGTTCCCGGTCCATGAGATCGACCTCTGCGAAGCGGACATCCATCCGACCCCGAGGCCGAGCATTCTCGAGGCCCTCTCCCTGCGTGGACTCGACTACGAACCGATCCCATGCGGCGGCCCGGATCCGCTCGACCAGCAGCGCGAGCAGTGGACCGACGGCGCGAACGCGTTCGCACTCGCCCCCGGGGTCATCGCGCTCTATGACAGGAACGTTCGTACGGCGGAGGAGCTGGTCCGGCGCGGTTTCCGGGTCATCGACGCCGAAGATCTGATCGAAGAGGACGCGGCCCCCGGCCTCGACCTGGACGATCCGAAGCGAACCTGCATCCTGGTTCCCTCCCACGAGTTGTCGCGCGCCCGCGGCGGTCCGCACTGTCTGACGCAGCCGCTGCTCCGCGACGACGTCGACTAGCGGTCCGGGTCCTACAGAGGTTTCGGCATGGTGTCTCCCGAGTCCCGCGCACTGGTCCTCGTCGACGGCCACTGCCTCCTTTGCCAGGCGTGGGTGAAGTTCCTGGTGCCGCGGGATCGACACCGCCGCATGGCCTTCGCACCGCTCCAGTCGGGGTACGCCGCGGCGGCACTTCGGGAAGCTGGCGTCGACTCCGAAACCATCACACTGGCCCGCAGGAGTACCGGGGGCGGGAGCCCCTCGGAGACGTCTTGGGAAGGACGCATCGGGTCCACCGAGCAGATCGGTGGTGAAGGGCGCACGGGGGCCTCCGCGCGGACCGGCCCGGGCGATGGCCCGGGAAGCGTTCTCCTGCTCCGGGCCGGACGGCTCCACGATCGGAGTGACGCCGCAATCCGGATCCTCGCCCTCCTCGGATTCCCCTGGAGCCTCGCCCGAGTCTGTCTCCTCGTGCCTGGACCGATCCGCAACGCCGTCTACGACTTCGTCGCAAGGAGACGGTATCGGTGGTTCGGCCGGAGTGAGACCTGTATGGTCCCCCCGGTCGATCTCGACCAGTGCGTCCGCGGGCATGACGAAGCTGGGCGATCCGGGCTCGGCGCCTGACCGCACGCGAGGCCAAGGAGGCCGTTCGCTCGACACCCTCGGGTCAGGAGAAGGAGCTTCGCCCCGTGACCGGTTCCTCGTCTTCCCCAGCCCCGCTCTCGTTCGTCTACCACGAGCTCTGGACCTCCGATCCGGAAGGTAGAGTCGACTTCTATCGGGAACTCTTCGGGTGGAGTATCGACCGCGAAACCCGGACGGACGGTGAGTTCCTCCGCATCCGTCACGGCGATGTCGAACTGGCCCGGATCGTTCCACTCGACGACGGAGAGACTCCTGACCGTTGGAACGTCTTCCTCGCGGTCCCGGACCTCGAGGCCATGCGAGTTCGCGTGGAAGCTGCGTCCGGCGACATCCTGATCAGGGAGCAGAACCTCCCCGGCCTCGGCCTCGCATCTCTATTGATGGATCCGCAGGGGGGCGTCTTCGCGGCGACCCAGCTTCCGGCACCGATCACCGCGGGCGCCGGTCCAACCTCCGAGGGAACATTCGTCTGGCACGACCTGCTCACTCCCAACCTCGAGGAATCGTCACGCTTCTACCAACGCTGTTGGGGAGTCGTGTCGCGATCGCACAGCCCCGAGACCGCACACGTCCACCGGTTGCTCCGGAGCGAAGGCGTCGACATGGCCGGCCTCCTCGCAACTCAGGAGGACGACCACGCGGCGCTCTGGCTGCCCTACGTCCGCGTCGCCGACGTCGTGGATACCGTCGAGCAGGCCACCGAGGCCGGTGGGCAGGTCTGGCTCGAGCCGACGGAAGTGGACGAACTCGGAACGTTTGCGGTGTTGTCGGACCCGGGAAGAGCGCTCTTCGCCGTCCGGAACCGGTAGAAAACCCTGGATGTCACCGGGCGTGCAGAGGATCGAACCAACGCCCCGGCCACGAAATGGACGGGGGGTTTCTCTCGGCGGTAGCGGCTGCTAGTCTCGCCCCCATGAAGCAGCGACCCATATCCTCGTTCATCGACCATCACTACCGTCATTTCAACGCCGCCACCCTGAGGGACGCCGCACGCGCCTACATCCGGCACCTCGATGATGGTGGTCAGATGATGGTCACTCTGGCCGGAGCCATGAGCACGGGAGAACTCGGCCTTTCCCTGGCCGAGATGATCCGTCAGGACAAGGTGCACATCATCACGTGCACCGGCGCCAACCTCGAGGAAGACGTGTTCAACCTCGTCGCTCACGACTACTACGAGCGGATCCCCCACTACCGCGATCTCACGCCGCAGGACGAGCAGGCGCTCCTCGATCGGCACCTCAATCGGGTCACGGACACGTGCATCCCGGAGGAGGAAGCGATGCGCCGGATCGAGCGGGCCGTTCTCGAAAGGTGGACGAACGCGGATGCGGCCGGCGAGCGGTTCTTCCCGCACGAGTTCCTCTACCAGATCCTGCTCTCCGGGGCCCTCACCTCCGAGTATCAGATCGACCCAAAGGACTCCTGGCTCCTCGCCGCCGCCGAGAAGAACCTGCCGATCATCGTGCCCGGCTGGGAGGATTCGACTCTCGGCAACATGTACGCGGCCGCGTGTCTCCGCGAGGACGTCCGCAACGTCCACACCGTGCGCTCCGGCATCGAGTACATGACGATGCTCTCGAAGTGGTACATCGAGGAAGCGCCCAAGCGTTCCGTCGGCTTCTTCCAGATCGGCGGTGGAATCGCCGGCGACTTCCCGATCTGCGTCGTCCCGATGCTCCACCAGGACATGCAGATGCCGGACGTCCCCCTCTGGGGCTACTTCTGTCAGATCAGCGACTCGACGACGAGCTACGGATCCTACTCGGGCGCGGTTCCGAACGAGAAGATCACGTGGGGAAAGCTCGGTGTGGACACGCCGAAGTTCATCATCGAGTCCGACGCCACGATCGTGGCGCCACTCGTGTTCGCGTACGTCCTCGGACAGTGACACCGGGCGGCGATGAGCCTGTCTCTCCCTCGGTTGAAGACGCCCAGGCTCGTCTCCCTCGTCCCTTCGTGGACCGAGACACTGCTCGAGTGCGGTGCGAACGTCGTCGGTCGTTCGCGTTTCTGCATCCACCCGTCGGCTTCCGTCGCGTCCATCCCCAAGGTGGGTGGGACGAAGGACGTCGACTGGAGCAAGGTCGAGCGGCTCGCGCCTGATCTCATCATCCTCGACAAGGAAGAGAACACCCGAGAGATCGCGGAGCGGTCCAGCATCCCTGTCCTCGCCACCCACGTCCGGAGTCTCGGAGACTGCGGGGACGCTCTCGCCCTTCTCCGAACCGCCGTCACCCGTGACGCGGCGACAGCCGAAGCATTCGCCCGAATGGAAGCGAGGTGGAGACGCGTCGAGGCATCGCCGCCCGCCCCGCTGGCCCGATGGAATGACCTCCCAGGTCTCGTTCGGTGGATTCGGGAGCCGGGCTCATCGCCATCCGACGATTGGTCCATCGTCTACCTCATCTGGCAGGAGCCCTGGATGTGCGTCACCGACGCGACCTTCATCGGCTCCGTACTGGAGAAGCTCGGGTTGGGGGCGATGCTGAGAAACGGGCTCGTGGCACTCGGCGCAACCGCACCGGTATCCCTCTACCCGACCGTGGATCCCGCTCCACTCGACCCCGAGCGCACCCTGCTCCTCTGCTCCTCCGAACCGTTCCCTTTCGGACGGAAGCCGGATCGCGTCTCCGGACTCGACCTTCCCGCGGCCCTCGTCGACGGAGAACTGTTTTCCTGGTTCGGCGTCCGCTCCCTTCGTGCCCTGGAAGCGGCGCTGTCGCTCCACCCGGAGCGCTGAGCCCTCCCTGGCCTCGGTTGCCCCCGTTCCATGGGTTGGCGCCCTGCTGGAAGAGTGATGTCCTTAGGGAAACCCCTCAGTTAGAGTCGCTCCACCCTCACGATGTCGGGCCTCCCCGCCGATGCTTGAAAGGGGATCGCCGACGACCCGGAGCCTCGGGTCGGCAGCATCCATCGCCTGAGGAGTTTGGCGAAACGTGGAGATGGAATCGCAGCCGGAGACGACATCGAACTCCGGCTTCCGTAGCCTGCAGAGTTCGATCACCGCAGCGTTCCTGCTGCTCGTGTGCTTCGTGCTCCTCTTTTCCACCGTGCTCGAGACCTACTCGAGTATCCAGACCCAGCGCCAGCTCATCGACAAGCAGCACGGACTGATCGCGCAGGAGGCCGCGGGCAAGGTCTCCGCGTTCTTCGACCGGATCGCGCTTCGGATGAAGATGCTCGTCCGCCTGCACGACCCGATCGCCGTTGATCCCGCGGAGCTCCACCTCGATCTCGAGAAGCTCCTCGGGTCGGAGAGTGCCATCCGTCACCTGCTCGTTCTGAGGGCAGACGGCACCAAGCTCGACGAAATCTCCCGGCTCTCGAGCCTGAGCGCGGGCGCCCTCGATGCACACATCGACAGCTATCACTTCGGCCGCGTCCTCGGCGGCGAAACGGCATTCACACCGGTCTACATCGACGAAGTCACGAGCGAGCCCCTCATCATCGTGGGTGTCCCCGCAAAGAACGCGCTCGGCGACACGAACGCCGCCATGTTTGCCGAGCTCAACCTGAAGTTCATCTGGACCCTCGTCGCTGAACTCCGAATCGGAGATGAAGGGCTCGCCTACCTCGTCGACGAGACGGGACGCCTCATCGCGGCGGACGACGTCAACCGCGTACTCTCCGGCGAGCGCCTCACTCATCTGACGGAAGTACAGCGGTTCCTGGGAGCCCTCGGCCCCCCCCACGAGGACTTCACGGATTTCTGGCAGCGAGGATTCACCGGAGACTACGTGGTGGCGCGACATGCCAGCCTCGAGAACCAGCCGTGGGCCTTGGTCGTGGAGACACCGGTTCGAGAGGCATTCTCCGCCACCATACACAAGGCTTGGTACTCCCTCCTCATCCTCGCCCTCAGCCTTACCCTCGCCGTAATCGCGGCCCGTTACCTCGCCACCCGGGTCACGAAGCCGATCGTGAGCCTCCGCGACGCGACGCACCGGATTGCGCAGGGGGAAAGGAGCGTGAGGCTCGATCTCAGGCTGAAGAACGAGATCGGAGATCTCGCCCACAGCTTCGACCATATGGTCTCGGTTCTCGACCGAACCACGGTTTCGCGAGACTCGCTTGCAGCAGAAGTTTCGGAGCGACGGAGGGCTGAGGAGGCGGCGGCTGAGGCCAAGAAGCAGGCCGAGGATGCGTCGGTTGCGAAGAGCCGATTCCTCGCGAACATGTCGCATGAGCTGCGTACGCCACTCAACGCCATCATCGGGTTCACGACTCTGCTCGAGGACTCGAAGCTCGACGGAGTCCAGCGGGACTACGTCTCCACCGTCCGGGGTTCGGGCAACGTCCTGCTCTCACTGATCAACGACATCCTCGACATCTCGAAGGTGGAGGAAGGACGACTCGAACTGGAACGGATCCCGTTCGAGATCGAGCACGTCGTCGAGACCGTCCTCCAAATCGTGAGGCCACGCGTCTCCGGTTCGCCCATCGAGCTGATCCACGACATCTCGGACATCCCCCCCTGGTTCCTGGGGGACCCAACACGGGTCCAACAGATCCTGCTCAACCTCCTCAGCAATGCGATCAAGTTCACTCCGCGCGGCCGCATCGCCGTCGATGTCCGGATCGACGAAAGCGACCGCAAAGGCGCCGGCCACCCCGGCCTCAGGAGGACGCTCCGGATCTCGGTCCGCGACTCCGGCATCGGCATTCCTCGGGACAAGCTGGCCACGATCTTCGAGGTGTTCGTCCAGGCCGATACTTCTACGACACGACGCTTCGGCGGAAGCGGACTCGGACTCGCGATCACGAAGGCGTTCGTCGAGCGGATGGGTGGACGGATCTGGGTGGAGTCGGAGCCGGAACAGGGCAGCGAGTTCATCTTCACTCTGGAACTCGAACAGTGTGCGTCGCCCGAACAGGGCGCACCTGACGATCGTGGCTCCCTGTCCGGCCGCGGAGTCGGCATCGTGACCTCGAATGGTGACATCGCCGGCTCGCTCCGCGAGACATGCCGGCGCGAAGGACTCGTCGTTCGATTCGTGTCGGCCACCGGAGCCGAGGCTCGGAAGGCACTCCAAGGTCTATCCTCCGAGGAGCCGAGCATCGACGCCCTGCTCGTCGATCTCGACCTTCCGGACCAGACCGGCACCGAGCTGGCCGAGGCAATCCACGGTCAGGATCGCTGGCGAAACGTTCGGGTCATCGCACTGACGCACGATCTCCTCACCGAGGTCGCGGAACGCGATCCGTTCCAGGGATACGTGACGAGGCCGGTCCTCCGGTCGGAACTACGTTCTGCTCTCGCCCAGGCGTTGGGTGGCCGGGAGTCGACCGCGGAAGCAGACCGCGACGGCACGCCGTCCGCCAAAGCAAGGCGCGGTGGTGACGACACGCTGTCGGGTCTGAGAATCCTCGTGGCGGAAGACAACACCGTGAATCTCCGTCTCGTCCGACAGCTCCTGGAGCGGATGGGCGCAAGGGAGATCGAAGAGGCATCGAACGGTCGGGAGGCTCTGGATGCTGCGAGAAGAGAGCGCTTCGACCTCATCCTGATGGACGTGCAGATGCCGGAGATGAACGGACTGGAGGCCACTCAGGCGATTCGGGAGCAGGTCGACGCAGAGGTACCGATCATCGCCCTCACGGCCGGCGCTCTCCAGGAAGACCGCAGACACGCCCTCGATGCCGGCATGACCGACTTCCTGACGAAGCCGGTCGATCGGACCGAGCTCAGACGAGTACTCGTCCTTCACACGTCGCCGAGCGGAAAGAGACTGGAAAGATAGGCCCGTCGGGTTCGTAGCTCGGGCCTGGACGAGAGAAGGGGAAGTCCGATGAGCAGGAAGACGATCGCTCACCTGGCCGTGGTCGGGATCGCGGTACTCACTCTCGGCCTCGAAGGCGGTTGCGCGGAGAAGGCCCAACCGCGTCGCGTCGGTGTCCTCTGCGGACTCAACTACATCTCCGGCGTGGTCGACGGACTCCGCGCGAAGATGACGGACCTGGGTTGGGTCGAGGGCCGCGACATCGTCTACATCGTCGAGCGGACGAACTTCGAACCGGACAGAGAGAAAGCGATCATCGAACGTTTCGTGGAGGACGAAGTCGACGTCGTCCTCTCTTGCCCGACGGAAGCGTCCATCCTCTCGAAGAACGTTCTCGAAGGCACCGGCATCCCCCTCGTCTTCACCTACGCCAACATCGAGGACATGGGCATCGTCGAGTCGATCCGCCATCCGGGAGGCAACGTGACGGGAGTTCGCTATCCGGGCCCCGACATCGCCGTCCAGCGGCTCGAGATCCTCCTCGAGATCGTGCCCAGTGCCCGCGCGCTGCTCGTGCCGTACCAGAGGGGCTATCCCATCGTACCTCTGCAGATCGAGGTGCTGGATGTCGTCGCGGAGAAGCGAGGAGTCAAGCTCGTCTACGTGCCGGCGGACAACGGAGCGGATCTCAAGCACCAGATCGCCGCTCTCGCGCCGGAGGATCGGGACTCGATCGATGGAATCCTCATCATCGTCGAGCCTCTGGCCGTCTCACCGGACGCCTTCTCCGCGCTGGCGGAGTTCGCCCGGCCACGAAGGCTCCCCTGTGGCGGCGCACTGATGGTCACGGACGGCTATCGGTCGCTCTTCTCCGCCAACTCCGATATCGAGGACTCGGGGCGCCAGGCCGCCGTCCAAGTCGATCGCGTGCTGAAGGGCGCGTCAGCGGGTGACCTTCCCGTGCTCTCCGCAGAGGCATCCCTCGAGATCGTGAACGGTGCCGCTCACGAACTGGGAGTGACCATCCCGGAAGGGGTCCTCGCGCGGGCCACCGTCGTGCACCGCTGAGCACCGCCGGACCGTTTCGCTCGAGGCAGCGCGGCTCGTGACGACCGTCGCAAACGGACGGTGCCGCTACTTCTTCCTCCGGTTGAGGTGCACGGGCGCGTGCGACGTCTTCCGGTCGAGGAAGTTCTGGTAGAGGTCGACCGCGAACATCAGCAAGAGCATGAAGATCACGATCCACTGCGGGATGTAGGGGAACTCGCTCGCTCCGACCGTCAGGTGCGCGACATGTCCCGCCTCGAGGACCAGGACGAATCCGATGAGCAGGAGGACGAAGAGCCCCAGGATCTCGAAGTCCGGATTCGCACTGATGTAGCGGCTGATGAAGTCCGCAAACGCGAGCATGAGTCCCACGGAGATGACGACCGATCCAACCATGACCGGGAACTGGTCCGTCATTCCGACGACGGTGAGGATCGAGTCCACCGAGAACAGCAAGTTGAGGCCCACGATGAGCGCCACGACCTGGCCGAACCGGCTCGCCGACTTCACTTCGTGTTCGACCCCCTTCGCCTTGATCCGGAGTTCCTTCACTCCCTTCCAGATCAGGAAGAGCCCGCCGACGAGGAGCACGACCGACTTCCCGTTCAGCTCCCCATGGATCGCCTTGCCGAACACATGAGAGTCGAGCGTATGAAAGACAGCGGTCGCGTAGCTCAGCACCCAGCTCACGAGCCCGAGGAGCACGATTCGAAAGAGCATCGCGAGGATGAGCCCCCAGCGGACGGCCTTTCCACGCTCAGAGACCGGGAGCTTGTTCGCGATGATCGTGATGATGATCAGGTTGTCCGCACCGAGCGCGATCTGAATGAGGGTGACGGAGAGCAGCGCGAGCCAGAACGACGGTTCGAGAAAGAAACCCATTGTCTACGCGGACCTCCGTGTCCTGATCACTCGCCGGTTTCTTCCGACTCTCCCAGCTCGACGGTGACGAGGAACCGCTCACTCTCGTCGCTCCGCTCCTCCATCTTGACGGCCGCACCCTCGGCCACACCGGCGCGAAGCACGTCGGACAGGACGACCTCGATGGCCGCGAGATCTTCGGCCGACGCCGAGAGCGTGAGCGAGGCAACCGGCCACTTGAGACTCTTCTTCGCCTCGGACTTCGCCCCACGGATCTTGCCGAGCACCTCGGAGGCCGCCGTGAAGATCTCGGCTCCCCCGGTGCCGTGCTTCGGGAACTCGCCCGCCTCGGGCCAGGGTGACGTGTGAATCGATCGCCGCCGCCCTTCACCCGCGAGCCGCCAGGACCAGACTTCTTCGGTGACGTACGGAAGGAACGGCGCGAGAAGGCGGAGGAAGACGCTCATCGCGATCCGGAGCGTCGCAACCGCAGAGCGCCTGCCCGCCGAGTCTTCCTCGGCGTAGGAGCGTGTCTTCACGAGCTCGAGGTAGTTGTCGCAGAAGTCCCAGAACGCATCTTCCGCGCCCTGGAGCGCGGCCGCGTAGTCGAACCGCTCGAACGCATCGGTCGACTGCTCGACCACGGCGCCGAGGCGGGCAAGGAGCGCCTGGTCGAGCGGCTCCTGCACCTGGTCGAGTCCAGGGGGCGTACCCTCCCCGACCACGCGGTCGATCTGCATGAAGACGAAGCGGCTCGCGTTGAACACCTTGGTCGCGAGCTTCTTGCCGACCTTGAAGACGGACTCGTCGAACGCGGTATCGGTCCCGAGACGGGCCCGGCCGGCCCAGTAGCGCACCGCATCGACGGAGTTGTCGTCGAGCATGCCCTCCGGAGTGAGCGCGTTCCCCTTGGACTTGGACATCTTCTTCCGGTCAGGGTCGAGGATCCATCCACTGATGACGACGTGCTTCCACGGAATCTCGTTCTCGTGCATCCATGCCTTGACGATCGTGTAGAACGCCCACGTCCGGATGATCTCGTGCGACTGAGGACGGATGTCCATCGGGAACAACTTCTCGTGCCGCCCCGCATCGAGCGTCCACCGGCTCTGGATCTGCGGAGTGAGAGACGACGTCGCCCACGTGTCCATCACGTCGGGATCGCCGGAGAATCCGCCCGGCTTGTCTCTCTGGTCCTCAGAGTATCCGGGAGGAACGGACGACATCGGGTCGATCGGCAGCGCCTTCGGATCGGCGAAGATCGGATTGTCGTAGTCGAGCGAACCGTCCCCCTCCACCGGATACCAGACCGGGAACGGCACCCCGAAGTAGCGCTGGCGGCTGATGCACCAATCGTGACCGAGCCCCTGCACCCAGTGGTCGTACCGCGTCCTCATGAAGGAAGGGTGCCACTGGATCTTCTGCCCCTGCTTGAGCAGCTCTTCCTTGTGGGAGAGGATCTTGACGAACCACTGCCGGGTCGGAACGAACTCGAGCGGACGGTCGCCCTTCTCGTAGAACTTCACGGCCTGGGTCACGGGCTTGGGCTCACCGACGAGCGCGGCTCCCTTGCCGCCGGGGCCCGTTCCATCCACCGCGAGGAGTTCGACCATCTTGGCCTTCGCCTGCTTGGTCGTGAGACCCGCGATCTGGTCGTAGTAGTCCTGCGCGCTCTCGGGATCCGAGCAGGTGAACGGCTCCTCGTTCCACTGCACCGGACGCATCCGACCGTCGCGCCCGATCACCTGACGCAGAGGCAGGTCCGAACCCTTCCAGAACTCGACGTCCATCACGTCGCCGAAGGTGCAGACCATGAGGATGCCGGTTCCCTTCTCAGGGTCCGCATGCTCCGCGGCCAGGATCGGCACCTCCACACCGTAGAGCGGCGTGATCGCGTTCGTGCCGAAGAGGTGCCTGTAGCGCTCGTCGTCCGGATGGGCGACGACCGCGATGCAGGCAGCGAGGAGTTCGGGACGCGTGGTCGCGATGACGAACTCGCCACCTTCGTCGAGCCCGAACCGGATGTCGTGCATGGCGCCCTGTTGCTACGCGGTCCTCGACCTCGGCCTGTGCCACTGCGGTCTTGAAGTCGATGTCCCACATCGTGGGCGCCTCGTTCTGGTAGACCTGGTTCTTCTCGACCAGATCGAGGAACGAGAGCTGCGAGACCCGACGACAATGCTCGTCGATCGTCGCGTAGGTCTCCTTCCAGTCGATGGAGAGGCCGAGACGGCGCCAGAGGTGTTCGTAGACCTGCTCGTCCTCCACCGTCACCTGCGCGCAGGCTTCGATGAAGTTCTGGCGCGAGACCTCCTCGATCGGGTCCTTCTTGCCCTTGTCCCGACGAGGCTTCCAATCCGCGACGTAGGGCAGCTTCGGATCGCAGCGGATCCCAAAAACGTTCTGGACCCGGCGTTCGGTGGGCAGGCCGTTGTCGTCCCAACCCATTCCGTAGTGGATGTTCTTCCCACACATCCGCTGGAAGCGGACGAGGAGATCCTGATGCGTGTAGCTGAAGACATGACCGACGTGGAGCGAGCCGGAGACGGTCGGGGGCGGAGTGTCGACGACGAACGTCTCGTCGCGGGACCGGGACGGATCCCACCGATAGATACCCCACTCGTCCCACTGCGTCTGCCAGCGAGCCTCTGCTTCTCCGGCCGCGTACTTCTGAGGAATCTCTCGCATCGGTCTTTCCTGTTCTGACCTGGCCCAGTCGCTAGCTACTGCGAGACTGAACCTTAGCCCATCCGTCCCACTTTCCGATCCACCGCCCGGCGGACATGGACATCGATCGCCGAAGGGATCGCCACGTCGGGCCGTTCCTTGATCGGACGCCGGAGGGAGCCGATCGCCCCACCCGCACGGTCGAGTAAAACCGGGAGTTTAGCAGGTCCGGATCCGATTCGCATGCCCGGCGCAACCCACCGCCGTTCCTCGCCGGTCCGACACTTTTCCTCCGTGGACCTGACCGCTTCTGGGACCTTCCGGTGTTTGTCTATTGGACAACGCGCCAGCGGCTCACCTGGTGAACCCACGTCTCGACTTGAACCCTGAGGGGAATCGATGCCGACCCAACCGTTCCTCAAGATCGGCTCCAAGGGAGAGCCGGTTCGGATCCTACAGAAGGCGCTCAACCTCGCCCCAACCATCCTCGCCCGACTGACCGAGGACGGCGACTTCGGGGGGAAGACCCACGGCCGGGTCTGTGAATTCCAGGGGAAATCAGGACTCGTGGCCGACGGCCTCGTCGGGCCCAACACCTATGCGGCGCTCAAGCAGTGGCTCGATCTCGTCGTTCCCTCGATCGTGAGTCCGGCCGACGAGGCCAAGGCGAGGGACCGGATCCTCCAGGTTGCGAACCAGAGCCTGCAGACCCTGGGATGGCGCCCCGGACAGGATCAGTTCGGGCTGGCCAACCCTCGGATCGCCGCGAGCCACTCCGCGACTCTCACGACGATGAAGAACAGCCCCGCGGAGCGAGCCCCACGGCAGGGCGGCACGGCGCTCGCCGCCATCTTCACGACATCGGGGGTGTCGACGGCGCAGAAATGCCTCGAGATCAACGGGCTCGCGTGGAACATGTACCGGACTCCCGGACTCCCCGACAGCTGGCGCAACACCTACGACATCCCCTCCTGGTGCGGAATCTTCGCGCTCTACGTGCATCGATGGTCCGGCCTCAAGGTACGGGAGTGGCCGCTCCGTTTCTGGTCCAAGGACGGAGCGGACGACTACCGTGTCCTCGGCGCGAGCGAACTGCCCCGCCCGGGAGACATCGGCCGGGTGAAGTCGGCCAACCACTTCTTCATCGTGATGGAAGCGCCGTCCAGCAAGCAGAGTTCCTTTGCCACCGTCGAGGGCAACTCGAACATCATCACGCCGGGCGGAGTCTTCCAGACCATTCGAGCGAACCGGCGAACGGTGGCGGACGTCTACGCGGACGAGGGCGGGTTCCTCTCGCCGATCTGGGAGCGTGTGCTGCCGACCTCACCCCAGAGCTCCTCGACGGAGAAGGTCGGCACGGGAACGGTCCAGGCGGCGTCCCCGATCCGGTTCTCGATCCCTCGGTAGGAGTCGGATCGAGTCGCAAACGGACTGCCCGGCCCCGCCCAGGCCGCGGCGTTGGAACGGCGCTAGCCTCTCGACTCCGTCGACGAAGGAACAGGTCGTCGGCGCGGCAGAGTCTGCGCACGAGTTCGCTCTCCGCTCCCGCGCGGCTTCCCGCGCGATGGCCCTACGAGAGGAGCGCCTTCCGCAGCTTCCGGTGACGGTCGAAGAGCGCGACGAAGTCGGACTCGCGCCGGCCTCCCTTCGCCCGGACGACGGCAGCCAGGTGAGCACGCTCCTGGCGTGACCACCTCTCCACACCAGGACGCGCGAGTACCAAAGGCGCCCATCGCTCCCAGGCGACCCGCTCCCCGGGAGGGAGCGCGGAAACGCCTCGCCGGAGGCCGAGCAAGTCGGCCGATTCCCGCGCACACGTCCGAACGCCGCGCTCGCGATCGGCTCCGAAGCGCGACGCGAGGTACTCGGTCGCCTTCATCCCGATGTCGCCCAGGGGCAGATGACCAAGAACGTCTTCGCGGGCACCACGTGCGCCACCCGCGCCCCGGCCCCGACTCCCGGAACCGGCTCGGCCTCCCGACCGCCCGGGACGGGACGGTCCCAGCTGCAGGTACATGTAGTCGGCGGCCAGTTCGTCGATCCGTCCCGGCGGCGTCCTGTAGCCAGGCTTCTTCCGGATGGTTGCGAGCTCCTCCCGCACCAACGCCTTGATCTCCGGGTCGTGCGGCCGGAAGCCGAGCTTGTAATAGAACCACCATGCGCCCGAGAGCTGCCCTTCCTGGTTCCCGTGCCCGAGTTGGTAGGGATCGACCGCGAAGCTCGTCGCGCCGAAGAGCTGGTGGACCATGGCGAGGATCTTCGAGTAGACGAAGGCCGCTCCACGTCCGCGATACGTCTCGAACACGTTGTACGCGACTTCAGCGGATTCGTAGAGAGCGCTGTTGAGTACGTAGCCGATCGGAACGCCGTTCATCAGCGTGAGGAATCCGTAGACGGACTCCAGAAGGAGCCGCCTTTCCGGCACCGCACCCATGCACGCGAACTGGAGACCATCTCCTGCATCGACCATGCGGACGTCGTTCTCATCGGCACCCAGGAAGATGAGGAGGTCTCGGTGGCGCGGCACCATGCAGGAGTTCGCGAGGTCGATGAGACGGCGGCCTTCCTCCGGGCGGACGGGCCGAACGTCCAGCTTCGTGCTCCGCACGACCTCGTGCAGCCTCGGCCGGCGCGAGTCCGGAGCCGACTTCCGGAACGCGACCGGCGTGGGCCATCCGTCACGGGTCCGGGACGGAGTCTCCGGCCCCGCGGAGAGAATCATCGGAATGTCGAGCTCCTCGTAGAGCTTCTCCTTGACCGGTTCCGGAACCTGCAGCGCGTCGAACCTCCTGATGACGAACTCGGCGTCCGTCTCGTCCGGGTTCTTCAGCCGCTCGACCCAGTCCTTTGCGCGGTAGGCGAACGAATCCAGCGCCGGCGTCTCGCTGAACGGAAGGAGCAGGTGCCAGAGACCGTTGAGCTTCTCCGCGTTCTCGAACTCCTTCCACACTATGGAGAGGTGCTTTCCCCACCCCTGGCGAACGAGCCAGATCGCCGTGAGCCAATAGAACCGGAAATCGATCGACGTTCCGGCCACGCCCGTATCGGCCAGCGCCTTCCGGTGACGTTTGAGATCGGCCCGCGTTGCGAAGGACGAAAGGAGAGAAGACGCCACCGTCCGCACCTCCTCGTTCTCGGGAAAGGCGAGCGAGAAACAGAGTCGCTCGTGGAGCTGGAGGAGTTCGCTCGCCAGCGGCACCCGGTCCCGCTCGAACGACCGGAAGAGCGCGATCCGTCGCTCCGTCGCCTGGGAGGAGAAGTCGTAGCGGAGCGCGTCCAGTTCGGCCAACCGCGTCTTCGCGCTCACCGGCCTCGCACTCGCCGACCTAGCACTCGTCGGCCTCTCACTCGCCTCTCCCGCGCTCACCCTCCTCGCGCTCGCCTTCTTGGCGTTCGCCCGCTTTGCGCTCGTCCTCTTCTTCGTCGCTTCGTTCTCGTGCTTCACTGGCGTCCCCTGACTTCTTCGTCCGAACGAGCCCACCCACCGGAATGAGCGTGGTCACAACCGGATGACTCGCAATGGATTGTGCGATTCATGAGGGGAACCCGTCAACTCGTGGCGTCGACCCGCCGATTCGGTAGACGAAGCGAGCACACCGGGCAGGGTCCATACGCCTTCCGTACGCCGGCCGATGGCCGTGGCGACTCGAAGTGCGCCGACACGTGACAGGACGTCATGAAGGAGAGCCGCAAGGATGAGGCGGATCGCAATCGCGAGTGAGAAGGGTGGCGTCGGAAAGACCACGACGTCGGTGAACCTGGCTGCCGGCCTCGCCCTCGAGGGGCAGCGCGTTCTGTTGGTCGATGTCGACCCGCAGGGGAGCGCGACTCGCTGGGTGGGCGGCATCGTCCGCCCGGATCTATCGGACGCCCTGGAAGGACGGCACGACTGGAACCGAGTCGTCCACCCGTCCGTGGTCCCGAACCTCGATCTCATCCCGGCGTCTCAGTACCTGGAAGACACCGGCAGGACGAAGACCCCGCAGCTGGAGAGGATCAGGCGTGGCATCGAGACCCTCGAGTCCACGTACGACACCCTCATCTTCGACTGCCCGCCGGGAAGCGGAGCACTCCTCACCATGGCCTTGACCGCTGCCCACGAAATCTTCGTCACCTCGGAGCCGACCCCACTGGCTCTGGCCGGTATCCGCGGCATCATCCGCGTCGGCGGCAGGATCCGAGCGGACCTCAACAACGAGCTCCATCTCGCCCGGATCGTCTTCTGTCGGGTCCAAGCGCGAAGGAAACTCAGCCAGATGGCGTTCGAAACGACGAACGCATCGTTCCCTCACCTGCCACCCGCGCACATCATCCGCGAGAACGTGCGGCTGGCGGAGGCCCCCAAGGCGAAGCAGCCGATCCAGCTCTTCGCGCCGAAGAGCCACGGCGCCCAGGACTACGCCCAGCTCGTCCGCGCGGTACTCCGCGAAGACCGGATCCGCGAGGTCGGCTCCCGAACGGGGGCTGACGGTCCGCAGGCGGCCGCCTAGGTCGGGCGGCCCGATCTGAACCGGTCGGGCGGCCCGGTCGAACCGGTCGGGCCTCTGCGGAGACCCGGGCCTGAGCCCGCCTGGGACGTGCAGTACCGTAACTAGTTGCTACACAGTCCATACGTTCGAACTTCAGGGTCAGCGACTTCTGTTCTTGCCTCCCATACCCACTAGTCGGTATGGTATCTCCATGACCTCACTGGAGACCAGCCCCGGCCCCCACCCATCCCGCACGAAGCTCCTGGACGCGTCGCTCCACGTGATCCGGTCACGCGGATACTCCGCCACGCGGATCGAGGACGTATGCGCGGAGGCGGGACTCACGAAGGGGAGCTTCTTCCACCACTTCCGGACCAAGGAGGAGCTCGCGGTCGCCGCCGCGGACCACTTCGGCAGGATGGCGGAAGGGGTCTTCGCCGCGGCTCCATATCGGGAGCTGTCCGATCCGGTCGACCATCTCCTCGGCTACGTCGAGTTCCGTCAGTCGATCCTGGAGCGACCGATCCCGGAGTTCACCTGCCTCCTCGGCACGATGGTGCAGGAGACCTACGACACGCACCCGGCCATCCGGGATGCGTGCGACCGAAACATCAGCGCCCATGCCCACGAACTCGAGCGCGATGTCGAGTCCGCGCGAGAAATGTACGCACCCGACGCGGACTGGACGCCCGAGAGCCTCGCGCTCCACACCCAGGCCGTCATCCAGGGAGCGTTCGTCCTCGCGAAGGCAAAGGGCAGCTCTGAGGTCGCGGTCGAGATGCTCGGCCATTTGCGTAGATACCTCGGGCTGCTCTTCGGCCGGTCCGATCCGGCCCGATCCCGCGGGTGACTCCAAGTCGCGATCGACGCCACAGCCCACCGTCGCGATGCGCTCCGAATCACGTTTCCAACGAATCCGCACCCGAACCCAAAGCACTCGAAAGGGAGATCACCATGCTCGCAAAGGTCAGAACCTGCCTCTGGTTCGACGGAGACGGCGAAGATGCCGCCAAGTTCTACGTATCGCTCCTCCCGAACTCGGAGATCACGACCACCTTCCGACCGAACCCAGACGCCCCCCCGGTCCTCGTCGAGTTCAGACTCGCCGGCACCCCGTACCAGGCGCTGAACGGCGGCCCTCACTTCAAGCACAGCGAGGCAGCTTCGATCTCCGTGATCACACAGGATCAGGAGGAGTCCGACCGGCTCTGGGACGCCCTCACGAGTGACGGTGGCCAGGAGAGCATGTGTGGCTGGCTCAAGGATCGATTCGGCGTGTCGTGGCAGATCGTGCCCGAGCCCGTCACACAGATGATCTCGTCTCCTGATACCGAGGCGGCCGGCCGTGCCATGCAGACACTGCTCGAGATGAAGAGGCTGAACATCGCCGAGATCCAGGCCGCATTCGAGGGAAAGTGAGTCGCTCGCGAGTGACTCGGCCGGCGCGACTGCTCGGCCTTCGATTCGAGGTGACGGCCCGGCTGGTCGTGAGTTGCGGGGGGCGGGCAAAGCCCCCCGTCCCTCCGGGGAGTCCCGCCTTGTCGGGCGCTTCGTTGGATTGATACGCTTGTTCGGCCCAACTCCCGTTTGAGGGGCGACACGCGAATCACTGACGATGATCGGAGTCCCGGTTTCCATGCCCTCGAGTCCAGGCCGGAGCACAACCGCTGCCAGTGTCGCCCTGATCGTCGGCATCGTGATCCACGCGGTCTTTCTCCTCAGCCTGAGCCGGACGCACTGGCTCGATCCGGTCTTCCTCGAGGCGCAAACCGCCTACGGACAGGCCGGTGACTACTTCGGGATCCATCAGGCGGGCCGGAACCTCCTCGACGGCTACTCCATCTACGACTGCCAGAACTACCGGCAGGAGGCGACTCCGGTCGTTCCCTACCTCTACTTCTATCGTTATCTGCCACCCACCGCCTACGTCGCGGCCCTGGGGGCGGCCGTCTTCTCGCCGTGGCAGGGGTACTGGTTCTGGATCGTCGTCAACGAGCTTCTCCTGCTCGGTCTGCTCGCTTCGCTCTGGAGGTGGCCGGGCATCACGCGCACGACCCGCAATGCGCTCATCGGGATCACGCTCGGTTTCTTCCCGTTCTATCTCGAGCAGTGGATGGGGCAGTACTCGCTCCTCATGGCGTGCTGTCTCTGGCTCGTGTTCGCGAGCGAGATCCGGAGGAGTGATGCGGAGGCCGCCGGATCGGATGAGAGCCCTGCCGCGGATGACGGCTGGCGCTCCGTCGTCACGAACCGCGGGTTCTGGGCCTGGGTTGCAACCCTCTCCGTGAAGAGCTACACCGCCCTCTTCGCGATCGTCTACGTGCTGAGGGGTCGGTGGCGCACGGTCCTGCTCGCCGGAGTCATCGTTCTCGCACTCATCATTCCCTACTACCTCAGCCGTCCCGAGGATCTGGTCGAGTTCCTTCGCTTGAACCTCAAACCGATGCCGCCGAAGCTCGGGCCGGTTCGCTACGGGCTCGTGGCCGTCACTCAGTTCCTCGGCCAGCGTTTCATTCCGCCGGATGCACTCGCCATCGATGTCGGCGTGAAGACGATCACGGCGAGCGAGGTCCCCGTCTATGCGTGGATCGCGTTCGTCGGGTTGGTCACGGCCGCGATCACGCTACGGAGCTTCCGGCACGCGCGCGCGGAGCGGCTCCTCGTCCTCTGGCTGCTCGCATTCTTCGCGATCTACAAGGACATCTGGGAGTACCACCATGTGATGCTCCTTCCCGCACTCTTCACGTTCATCCTCACCGTACGGTCGCGCGTGCCGTGGATCCTCCTGGTCTGGCTGGCGCTGCCGTCCGCGAACATTCTCGCCGTCGACTTCTGGAAGTCCGTTCCGATGTCGGAATGGAGCCTCGCCCAGGTGGCGGTCCACCACGCGTTCTACGCTCTACCGGTCGGGATCTTCTACGTGTGGGTCGCGAAGCGCTGTCTCGAGCGGACGACTGCCCAACCAAACCCAAGCCGCGGGCAGGAAGTCACGGCTGAGCGAAGAAAAGGGCGCCATGGCGTTGTCCTAGCCTGTCGCACCTCCCGTAGCCATTCCGTAGCGTTGCCGTAGCACTCCGGTAGCGACCTCCTAGTCGACTCCGAAGCGGCCGGTAACCGGTTCAGAGGAATCGCAGTCTATCGTGCCCCGATTGAAAGGAGACGGAGGATCCGTCTCCTTGCTCATCCAATCGAGGAGGCTCTTCCACCAATGAATCGCTCATCGTTCCGTAGCGGCCGCCACACCAGCCGCGATTCCGTTCGTGTTGACATCGGCATCGTGATCCTTCTGATGCTCATCGGTGTCCTCCACCTTCTCCCCCTCACCGCAGCTCACGCCGCCGGTTCCGAAGTCACGTTCCGGCTGACGCTCCTCCACTCGAACGACGGTGAGTCGCAGCTCATCGACGCGGGTTCCGGGCTCGAGGAGTTCGGCGGCATCGCTCGCTTCGTGACCAAGATGCACCAGCTCCAGATGGCGGGGCACCTCGTGCAGGCACAGCCGGCGGGAGATCCGGTCGTCGCATCTGGAGTCGTCACCGTCTCGTCCGGTGACAACTTCCTCGCCGGCGCGGAGTTCGCGGCCAGCCTGGAGAAGGGCGCTCCCTTCTACGATACGATCGGGCTCAGCCGGGTCCGCTACGACGCCAAGGCGATCGGAAACCACGAGTTCGACTTCGGTCCCGAAACGACGGCCGACTTCATCCGGGGGTTCCGCATGCTCGAGTCGGGGCCAGTGCTTCCGCTCGCGCTGTTCCATCCAGAGCAGTAGCAACGCCCCCGTCCCTACCGGCAGAAGGAACGTGAGGAGACGCCAGCCGGCGAGCAACGCGGTCGTCTCGCTGCCGGCAATTCCCTCGTGCACGAGGTAGAAGGCACCCTCCGCCCCTCCCGTAGCGCCGGGTGTGGGGACGAACACCATCGCGGTGAAGACGAGGCATTGGAGCACGTAGAGGCCGAAGGGATCGACATGCAGACCGAGGCCGAATGCGAGACAGGAGACGATCGAGTAACGCGCGGTCCACTGGATCGCGGTCAGCGGCAACGTCAGGAGCAGACTCCGTCGACTCCGCCAGAGGAGTGCCGTCGCGTCACGGACACGGACCTTCATCCCGCCCCGCCCACGGTCCGGCCGAGCGCGACGTCGCCGGACCGCGCGGATCATCCAGCCCGCCAACCCAGCCAGAAGCGTCAGAGCGAGCGCGGTCAGAAGCGCGATGAGAGCGGACGACACCTCCGAATGCAGCGCCAGCCACGCCCGATCCACGGCTCCTCGCACCGCGGACACGAACCCGCTCGAAGTACGCGAGGCATGGAGCCACAGATCGCCGAACCCGAACGAAGGCGACAACCAAACGGCCAGGGGGACCGAGATGGCGAAGAACAGTGCGTCCTCGACCGAACCGAGAGCGGTGAGCACGAGGGCGGTCGTAGGATGTACACCCTCGCGGCAGAGAAACGCCGCCTTCGCCGGCGCGCCTCCCACTGCGGTCGGTGTGACCCCAGCCAGCACGTCACTACTCACGACAACCCTCAGACACGCGAGCGGACCAAGCCGGGCCCCGACGGCGTCCGACCAGATGCGGACCCGGATCGTCCGCGTGATCCATGGAAGGAGGGACAGCACGACGCCGAGGAGGACGGCATCGAGGCTCAGATCGAAGACCCGGCCGATCCCGATGTCTCCCCTTCCGAACTCGAGGATGACGAGGTCTAGCAACGCCCCGATCGCCACCCAGAGCGGAGCGCGGCGGAACAGACCGCGCGCGTAGTGCGCACCGAGGCCGGACAGATCCGGGGACGGCCGCGTGCGCACCTTCGTTCCTACGAGCGGCGCCTGCGTAGACGGCACCGGATCGTCGTATCGACCGCCAGACGACACCTCCCGTGTGCTGTCACGAGGAGGAGGCGGTGTTTCGTGCATGGATCGACACGGTATTCGGGCCCTCGATTTCACGAGTCAGGGAACTGCGCGGCGAACTCCGCGGGAACTCCTCGTTCGGCCGAGGCGACCGGCCTCGGGATCGCCTCGACTCTGGCAGACTCGCACAGCTGGATCCAGCGTTCGGAACTCCCGACTAGCGGACGCTGACGATCCGCTTCACGGAGACAGTCCCCTCTGAATCGAGCCGGGCGTAGTACACCCCGGCCGGAGCGACCTGCCCCGCGTCGTCGAGACCGTTCCACTCTACGGAATGCGTACCGGCGAGGAAGGCATCGGAAGCAAGCCCACGGACGAGACGACCTGAAGCGTCATAGATCGCGAGGTCGACCGAAGCATCCGCCGAGAGCGCGAAAGCAAGACCGACCGTGTCACGGAACGGATTGGGGCCCGTCACCGAAAACCCGGCATCGATCGCGCCGGTGGGTGTACCGACGTCGGCGGGATCCGCCACCGCGGTCGCCACCGAGAAGAGTCCCACCGTTCCGCTGATCTCATTGCCGACTGCCACGAGGTTCGTACCCGTCGGGCTGAGGCTGGCCGGGATGAACTCGATCCCCTCGGGTCCGAGATCGGTCGAAGTGGATGCGTCGCCGCCGAAGTCCCGTGTGTTTTCGTAGGCGATGAACTCAGGCGCATGGGGATCGGTCACGTCGTAGACCATCACACCCCCGATCCGCTCGAGGCCGACGAACGCGTAGGTCCGACCGTCGACGACACCCAGAGTCACGCCTTCCGGCTCAGGCCCCTTGTTGTCGCTGCGGTTGTCGAACGAACCGTTCTCGTCGTTCGTGGAGTTGAAGTCGTCGGGGAAGGCGGCCGCCGTGACCTGCTCGATCTCGTCGCCGCTATCCCAGACCAGTTCGCCATCGGCGTTCCAGATCGAGATCGAACGGGCACCGAAGGCGTAGAGGGCGTCGTAGTCCCCATCGTCGTCCACGTCACCGAGGGTCGTCGTGACCGTGAGACGACCGATCTGGTCATCGGCCTGGAGCCCGGATGCGTTGGGGAACGCGACCGGATCGAGGTCCAGGTTCTTCACCCGCTCTTCCTCGGCAAACGCGCCGTAGTCCCGGGCGTCTCCTTCGTTCGCAGTGACGAGGTAGGTCTCGCCGCCGACTTCGTAGGCGGCAATCGCGTCCGGCTGGTACATGCCGAAAACCGGCCAGTTCGTGATGTGGATCATGCCGTCACGGTCCGAAGCGTCGAGTCCGTTCCCCGGCACGTCGTGGTTCTTGAACCCGAGCGGCTGCATGTCCGTGACGATGCCCCGCTCGAGATCGATCCGCGCCATCGCGTTGTTTTCCTGAAGCGTGACCCACGCCGTCCGGGAGTCGCCGGACACCGCAATGTACTCGGGCTCCATGTCCTGGACCGGGCTCGCTCCGGGGCCGAAGATCCGGATCGTCGCGTCGACGACCTCGGGGAAGGTCAGGCGGAGGTCGATCTGGGTGACGACCCCATTCGCCGCTCCGGCGGAAATGTCGACCATAGTGACCGATCCTTCCGGATCGTTCGTATAGTCATCGCTCGGCTCACCTTCGTTGGCCACCAGAACTCTCGTTCCGTCAGGCGTGAAGGTGACCATGTCCGGCAGGGCACCGGCGGGGTAGCTGGCGAGGAAGCTGCCGTCGACCGCGGAGTAGAGTGCGATCAGCCCCGGATCCTGCTTGGTCTCCGCCTCGACCGCCACAGCGAGCAGCCCGTCTTTCGCGTCGACGCTGTTCGCTCCACCGCCGCCAGCCGTGGTGGTGACGTCGATCCGGTACATCTCTGTCAGCATGCCGATATCGGACACCTCCAGCGCTACGATCTCGTTCGCGCTGGCGTTGACGAAGAACAGCCGCTGAGTCTGGTTGTCGAAGCTGACGATCTCGGCGCCGCCGTCGTCGAAGATGCCGGTCTCGAAACGGGTGAGGAAGTCGAGGCCGACCACTCCGGCGGCCGACGGCCCCGCCTGGAGCGCCTGAACCGTGGCTGCCAAGATGGCCGTTGTCATCCAGCTGGTGGAGAAGCGGCTGCGCTGGTCGCGAGTCATTCTGTGGATCCTCCTTGGAGCGTACGTGCCGAGCGCCAACCGGCCTCGAACGAGGGCGGATCGAGTGGCGTGCGACATATCTGTTTCCGGATCGGAACAGAGGAGGAATACAGGTCACCGATTCGGTTGCCAACGAGAGGTCGCTGGGTCACCGAGTTCTCACGTTCCTCGCGCTTCCCCAATCAGAGGCGTCATCGTGATTGGGAGCGTTTCGCGGTTGGGGGCGTGGGGCTGGGGGAGCACGATCCTGTCCGGATTCGGACTGAGAGCGCGTTCTTCGTCCGGGCGATCGGAGCACCGCAGGAGCCTGATCACATACAACGACGTCCGTAGTAACACACTAATACACAAGCCATTCAAGACACATCAACTGTGACTGATTGAACTGTAAGACGGGTCCGTACGTTCGAACCCAGGGCAAGGATGCCACTGCGTGAACCCATACAACTACGCCTGTAGTGTCTCTCGATGCCCGCTCCGCTCACGAGCACCCAGGGGCCAGAAGTCCCGAGCACGTTGCGGCCAGGTCCCGAGCACATTGCGGCCGGGCCCCGACCACCTCCCGGCAGCGAGGCCCCGCAGGACTGTGAGTCGTGTCGGATGTCGATCTTGGAGAGCGCCCGCGACCGGCTAGCGGACCTTCACCACACTCGTCGCTCCCGACACTCCATCCAGGTCCACCTTTACGAAGTAGACACCGGCCGGGACGTCCTGGCGACGATCGTCCCGTCCATCCCAGGAGAGGGAATGCCGTCCGGCCTCCATGGCGCCGCGCACGAGATCCCGAACCACCCGTCCCCCGGCGTCGAACACCATGACGGACACGTTTCCGGAGGATTCCAGGGAGAAGTCGATCACGCTCGCCTCGAAGAACGGGTTCGGGGACATCGGCTCGAGTCGCAACGAGGCAGGCTCGGGCTCTCCGTGCGCGGGTAGCCCGGCAGGCGTCTGCCCGGTCCCCTTCAGGATCTGGATCCCATACCCTTCGGCCGGAATGTGGCTGACGTTGGTCAGCACGGCGAGATCCACGGTCCCGTCACCGTCGAAGTCTCTGGCACGCAAGTCGATACCAGTTCCGTGGGCTCCGTAGCGATCCTGCGGCTCGAACGTTCCGTCGCCACGGTTGACGTGGACCGACACCTGTCCCGGATCGTAGTGGGAGATCGCTACGTCCAGGTCGCCGTCCCCGTCCAGATCCTGAACGTCGATTCCCATCCCCCCTTGGAGAGCCTGCGTCCCGTACTCTCCGGCTGGACCGAAGGTACCGTCTCCGCGCCCGAGCAGAACCCACAGCGGCCCGCCGGATCCTCCCTGAGCCGCGAGGTCGAGATCCCCATCACCGTCCAGGTCGGCCGTGCGGATGTTCTCGAGCCCTTCCGGGACCGATGCGATGACCACTGCCGGCTGGTAGGTTCCATTTCCATTCCCGCGCAAGATGTTGATTCCCAAGCCGGTAGTGAGAGCCAGATCCATCGTTCCGTTGCCGTCGAAGTCGCCCCCCGTGATCCCGCGGATGCCCGTACCGTCTCCTTCGACGATGTAGGGCGGCGCAAACGTGCCATCGTGGTTGTTCTTGCGGATGTAGACGAACTTCTCGAACCCTCCGCCCCCGTAGAGGAGCTCCGCCAGCAGGATGTCGTTGTCGTTGTCGTTGTCGATGTCGAGCGCAGCCAGGTCCCACGTCCCACCGGTGCCAACCGGCCAGTCGTTGACCGGTCCGTAGTTCCCATGATTGTCGTTCAGCATCGTCTTGAAGTTGTAGGGTGGCGCGTCGGGATCATCCGCCCACACGAGGTCGAGCGATTTGTCGCCGTTCAGGTCCACCAGTTTGACCCGCCGGCCAACCTGTCCGGTTGCATAGGTGACTGCCGGAGCGAGGGTTCCGTCACCGTTGTTGCGAACGACTTCGATCCAACCCCCGTAGCCGCCGAGACCTCCGATGACCACGAGGTCATCGTCGCCGTCACCGTCGATGTCTCCCGCATCCATGTTCCGATTCCCGAGATAGCCGGCGGGATGGACGGCCGGAACCGAGAAGTCGCCGGCCCCCTCGTTGATGTGGACCGACACGCAGGCGGTCTGGTTCGTGACGACCGCGTCCAGGTCGGAGTCCCCGTCGACGTCACCGAGTCGGATGTCATTGGGGCTCGCCGCGGGGTAGCGAGTCGCCGGCAGGAAGCCTCCGGCCCCATCGTTGCGTGCGAGCGCGATACCCGACTGCCCGCCGTAGGAGACGAAGACGTCGTCCCAACCGTCTCCCGTGACGTCCCCGACCGTGAACACCGACGTACCCAGGGTGAAGTTCGTGAGCGGATAAACCACTGCAGGTCCGAGGCTTCCACCACCGAGCCCTCTCATCACGGCGAACCCTCCAACGTCGAGACTCGCCTTGAGGGCCGGATCTGAGTAGACAACGTCGAGCTGTCCGTCATGGTCGATGTCCGAAATCTGGACGCCCCCCTTGCCGTCACCGAGCCCGAACACGTTGTACGTGACCGGGAAGCCGAACGTCCCGTCCCCTGCGTTGAAGAGCACGCTGAGGAAGGGGCCACTCGACGTCGTGACAACCAGATCGTTCGTTCCGTCGCCATCCATGTCGCCGGCTCGGACTCGGATCGGCACCTCCACGCCGGCAGAAGCGCTCGGGTCGGCCCCGATGTATCGGAACGGTCCCGAAAACACCCGACCGCCCTGGTTGAGGAGAATCGAAACGTCCGTTTCCGCGGTGAGGAAGCCCCCGTTGAGGCAGACCGCCAGGTCGAGATCTCCGTCTCCGTCCAGGTCTGAGACGGCCATCCCTCTCGGCCCCGGACCGACGGACTCGATCTGCCGGCCGGTGAAGGTGCCGTCCCCGTTGTTGAAGTAGAACGACACCGTGGACGACGCACCGTGCATGCCGTGGTCCGACACGACGATGTCGTCCCAACCGTCGCCGTCGAAGTCGCCCGTCTCTGCATGGTAGGAACAGTCTGCCGGGTACTCGACCGGGGGGGCATACCCCCCTTGGCCATCACTGATCAGGATCCCGAGCTTCGGAGCGTTCCACCAGCGGACGACGGCAACGTCCGCGAAGCCGTCCCGGTTGAAGTCACCAACGGCGCCGCTCTGGGGGTAGCTGTTCACGCGGAAGTCCGAAGCGTCGAAAGCGCGGAACGTGTCGAAGAGTGCTGGGCTCGCCGAGGTCGTCTGCGGCAATGCCGGAAGGATGATGGCCGCCAGAGCCAGCGGCACGATCGGGACGCGCACGAGTTTCGTGGATGGCATCATGTCTCCCCTCCTGGGGTCCTCGCGTCTGGACGCGGGTTTGCGGAGAATCCCGTCGCCGTGTTCGAGATGCGCCGCCTGGGCAGGGTCGGCAGCCGTGCGAGATCCCGAGACACTCGAGTGAAGTTGCGGCCCCCCTCCTCAGAGTCCGGAAGGGAAGGGCCGCGTGGCCATGATACATCATGTTCAGTTTTTTCTGATCATGTCATTTCGGGTCCTCTCGCTCCTCTGGCAACCTCCCGGTCCCCCGTCCGCGGTGTGGCGGCGGTCTTCCGTGGCTCGTCGCGCGGACGCTCGAAATCGTGGATCTCGGGGAAAGCACTCCGAACGTCACCTCCTCCGTTTCCTCCCCCGTCCCGACGCGTCTCTCTCGAGTAGTCCGGAGTCATCGGGCAAAGGCAGGCCACGCGGTCGATCGGGAACCTCGTATTGCTCTCATCGGTGCCGTGCCTCCCAATCGCCCGAGGGGCGCATCTTTCCACGTGCCTCATGCACCTCCCGGACTTCGGGTGGGGAGTAATCCCGCTCGTACCCCGTCCACACCGCTCGGCGAGTCGCGTCTGGCCACCGAGCTCGGAGGACCAGAGACGATGACCGAAACCAAGAAGGGCTGCGCGCCACCCGCGAGAGGACCGATCGTCCCAGACGACGGAATGCTCCACGACCACCCCGGCGCGAACCACGGTACGGAACGAACTGGAGGTAAGAAGATGCACGCGCGAGTCGGCCATCCGGCGCCGGACTTCGAGGTCACCGCCTTCCACGAAGGCGGCTTCAAGAACGTGAAGTTGTCCGACTACGTGGGGAAGTGGGTCGTCCTCTGCTTCTACCCCGGCGACTTCACGTTCGTCTGACCGACGGAACTGGCGGCGGTCGCCGCCCACTACGAAGAGTTCGAGAAGCTCGGCGTGCAGATCCTGGCCATGAGCACGGACAGTCAGTTCACCCACAAGATCTGGCAGGAGGAAGAGCTCTCCCGCATGGTCGACGGAGGAGTCCCGTTCCCGATGCTCTCCGACAGCGGCGGACGCGTCGGAGCCGTCTACGGAGTCTACGAAGAAGCCGCCGGCGTCGACATCCGCGGCCGCTTCCTCATCGATCCCGATGGTGTGATCCAGGCCATGGAGGTCATGACACCACCGGTCGGTCGCAACGTACGCGAGCTACTCCGCCAGATCATGGCGTTCCAGCTCGTCCGCGAGTCCGGCGGAACCAAGGCGACACCCGCCGGCTGGACACCGGGCCAACACGTCCTCACTCCTGGGCCCGAACTCGTGGGCAAGGTCTGGAAGGAGTGGAAGCCGAAGAAGGAACCGGCAATGGCGTAACCATCCTCCGGGAGGTTCACTCCAGGAGGGTCACTCCGGGAGGGTCACTCGAGAGGGCCGCTCGGGGAGCATCGCTCGGGAGGGTCGTTCCACGACCCTCCCGCGGTCGCCCACGAACGACGGCACGCGAGCGACGGCACGCGTCCCTGGTCTTTAGATCCCTTCGCTCAGGAGAGACCTGAAGTACGGCGCGAAACCGTTGAGGATGAGCTGCACAGCGATCACCGTGACGAGAAGTCCCATCAGCTTCTCGACGATCTTCATCCCCGTCTCCCCGAGCCTCGTCAGGACCTTGTCCGCCGCCCAGAGGATGAGCCCGGTCAGAAGAAGGATCGCGACGACCGCGCCCGCGACCACGAGCAGTTTCTCCGGAGAACCCGCCTCCGCGCGGAGCACCATCACCGTGGTGATCGACCCGGGGCCTGCGATCATCGGAATCGCCAGGGGGGTTACCGAGGGATCGTGTCCCGGCTCGACATGGGCCAAAGGCGCGGCCGGAGCATCCGGATGGTCCTTCTGGAAGGCCTGATCGATCCCCGTTCTCCATCGCCTCGGCTTCGACTGCAGCATGTCGAGCCCGATCCCGAAGAAGATGACCCCACCCGCAATCCGGAACGCGTCGATCGTGATGCCGAACGTGTGCAGAACGGCTGCGCCCGCATATGTGAAGAGCAGGAGGAGCAGGAGCGACACGAAGAGCGCACGGAAGAGGACCCGCGCCTTCATCTTCCCGTCCATCCCCGCGGTCTGACCCGAGAAGAAAGGGATGCAGCCAAGCGGATCGATCACCGCGAAGAGTGAAGAGAGCGACAAGAGAGCGAATCCCATGAGGTCCACGGACAACCTCCCAGCCGATCACGACAACGGAGACCCGCACCATCTCGGCGCAGGTCTCCGGGAGGATCGCTGGGATCGGTTCCGTCCGCAAGGTCGAGACTGCGGGCAGTCTCGACCTGCCTCCACGCTCACCTGACGAGCAACACGCGTCCTTCCGACGAGGCGTCACCACGTTCCGTTCGCGAGTAGTAGACGCCCGTGGGTAGGGTCCGGCCCGCATCATCACGACCATCCCACTCCTTCGAGTGCGGGCCTGCGGGGAGAACCTCGTCCAGGAGCGTCCGGACCAGGCGACCGGCGGCGTCGTAGAAGACGACGCGCACCCGCTCCTCCGACGCCAGGTCGAAGGTCACCCGGGTCGCTCCCCGGAACGGGTTCGGCTCGAATCGCAGCTGGCCAGGGTGCGTCGCTTCGCTCGACTCAGAAACGGACGCAGGTTCGTTCTGCACGGTCAGAACCGCGATCCCGCGACTCAGACAACTCATCCACAATTCGTATCCGCCTGCGATCGTCCGCATTTCGATCTCGTCGATCGCCGCGTGCGGAAGCCCACCCCACTGCGGGCCGCCATCGGCGGGCGCATAGAAGACGCCGACGTCCTGCCCGTCGAACCAACACAATCCATGGTTCGCCGAGACGTCGGACTCGCTGAAGCTCATCCACACGCGTCCGTCGGGCGTGACCACCCGCGGGAACACCCAGTCCGCAGGGATCGAGGAGTTGCCGGAGTGGAACACCTCATAGGTTCCGTTCGAGCTGTCGAGCCGGATCAACCCATTCCGGGTTCCAACCCATGCGATTCCGCCCCCCGCCGGTGCAACGCCGCGGAACTGACCCAAGGTTCCGAAGTCCCCCTCGAACCAAGACAGCGTCGTCGTTCCGTCCGTGCGCACGAGCTGAGACCCGGCAACCGCCCACACGGTTCCGGGCAGGTCGGGATCGGGCAGGATGGCCTGGCCCCAGCAGCAGAAGTCGGGAATCTGCGTCCAGCTCGTACCGTCGAAGTAACGGAGGTTGAGATACTCCCCGAGCACCCAGAGGCGCCCCTGCGAGTCCTCGCACATGTCCTCGGCACCATCGTCGACGGACATGGGGACGAAACCGGCGCCGTCGTACTCGTGGATCCCGTAGTACGAGGTATAGGGCGACACGACGATCCGTCCGTTCGACGGACGGTATGCGATCACATGGCAGTCGTCGTTGTCGAACGGCCACTCCTCGCCGAGCCCGTATGTGAGCGGGTTCCATCCGTGCCAACGCACGCCGTCGAAGCGGCACATACCTCCGACACCGGCCGCCGCATTCCCACCTGCGTAGAGATCGCCGGTCACGTCATCGAATGCGAGGTCCCAGTTCCAACCCGAGATCTGACTCGTGTTCGTGATCCTGTATCGCTGCCATGCACCGGTCACCGCATCCCGCTTCGCCGCGCCACCGACGCCGCAGACCCAGACGTTTCCCGCTTCGTCCATGTCGACGCAGGACGTGTACGCGCCTTCTCTCCACTGACCGAAGTCGTGCCACGTCGATCCGTCGAACCACCAGGTGACGCCATTGCCATCGACGAGCAGCGCCCGCCGATCCCCGAAGGCACGGAACGCCCAGGGATCGTAGGCGAACGACGCGTAGGGCTCGGGAGGGCTCACCCCGCTGCCATCCGGAGTGCGGTAGTAGAGACTCGGCCACTGTCCGGGAGACACCTCTCGCGCGGCCCACATGTTTCCCATGTCGTCGACACAATCCTGTCCGGGGAACCCCCAGATGTCGCCCGGTTGTCCGTTCGGATCGATGATGGTCCACGAGTCCGTATCACTGTCGTAGACGAACGTGGGAGACGAGAGCGCGGGGTAGTCACCGCCCCAAACCAGGTATCCACCGGCGGGCTTGGGTTGGATCGACAGGAAGCGTCCCCCTTCTTCCCAACGAGTCCAGGTGTCGTTGTCCGGTGAATAGCGAACCGCCCCGTCGTTGGAGATCCAGACCGTCCCATCGGGCGCTACAGTGATGTCGTAGACGTACGAATCTTGGAGTTCGGAGTTCGACGGACCCAGGCGCTGGATCGACGCGGCCCCGACCGCGGGATCGAAAGTCATCGCGCCCTTCATCGTCGCCATCCAGAGGAGACCCTCGGGGCCTTCGACGATCTCCGTGATTCGAATGCGTCCCGTATCGTCGGGGTGCCCGATCACCGGATAGTCGACGTTCGAGAAGTTCTCCCACCGGTCATCCGCCTGCACGAAGCGGGCGAAACCGCCCTCTTCGAAGATGGGGTCGTATCCTCCGATGTACGGATCACCGGTCGGAGAGATCCAGAGGGCGCCATTGTCGTCCCCCTGGATGCCCGTATTGGAAGGGCGGTAGTAGCGCCACGAGTACGTATCGCCTGCTCCAGCCTCTGAGACGAGGCACCCCGATGCCAGACACAGGGCACAACCAGACACGATCAAGCTGCGAGAAACCCGACTCTCCATCGATTCATCCTCCGCTCCGTCCGGGAGCTGCTCCACTACGTACCGAGTCCGCTCCGCGTCGCACGCCGATGGCCGTCGCGCGCCGAGTGGAGTCACTCAGTGCGATGTTTCCCGGCCACGAGTCGTCCGCGCGCCACGAGAGTTCTCGTGCCGGCACGAACGGTCGCGCCATGGGAAGGCAAGCTGAGGTTGAACGTGGATCGGACGTTCCCGCCCCAGAGTTCGTTGTTTCCGAAATCGAGTGTCACGACCCCGTGCAACACGGAGTCGAGTTCGGGCCTGCCCGTCACGGCGCTTCCGGCCGGGTTGAGTCCGATCGAGATGGCCGAGAGGAGATCCGGATCGCCGGACTCGCGTTCGAGACGTCCGCGCACGAGGTCCGCATCGTGGGGAGCATCGAGCGCGACGATCCGGCCGTCACGGAGCGTGACACGGACGTCGGCAACATGTCCGCCGCTGGCAAAGGTGTAGTCGGCGAGAAACTCGCCCTCACCACTGGCGGGCCGAGGAAGCGCGACCAAAGCTCCCGCGGGAAGCGATCGGACGCACCGCCCACGTCGCACGTCTTCTTCACGGATCACACCATCGTCCGTGGTGAGATGGGCCGGATCGATCTCGACGCGTAGCTCCGAGCCGTCACGACTCGTGATGAGGAGTTGGGGCGACTCGCGCAGGCTGCCCTCGAGAAGCTCGCCCGTCGGCCGCAGCTGCTCCGGCTCCACGGTCACGCATTGCCAGAAGAGGTCGATCGCCGCCTCGGAGCTGAGCTCTCCGTGCGCGAACTCCGCGCGGTGCGGGAGCCCAACGGTCAGGTATCTGATCCCGCGACTGGAGAGCGACTTCTTCCAATCGGAGACGGCTTCCATCAGATACGGAAGCCCTTCTCTCTGCTCTGGACTCGGAGGTGCCCCTTGCACCATGCTGCTGGTCAGGAAGACGACGGCCGTGATCCGAGCGTCGAGATCCGCGGGGAGGTAGCCCGCTCCCGCCGCCCCGTCACCTGACCGACCACCGGAACTCGCTCCGGAGACAGGCCGGCGACGTTCGGCCTCCCGGAGGATCACGTTCCGCGACCAGGGCCGGAGATGGGCGCACGCGCCCGCGGCCTCGACCTCCAGGAACAGGACCTCGGCGAGCTCGAGTGACCCGGGCATGAAGACGATGAGCACCTCGTCCGTCGGACGCACGGCGAGACTCCGGTCGACGATGGAACTGGCGAGATCGCCCCAATCGAGGGCCAGCACCTGGGAGCGTCTCCACTCGAGGAACGCAGCCTCGATCGAGCTCCTCACGCTGGCGATGGCGCCACCGGTGATGCCGGTCAGGCCAGGGTCGACGAGCAGGTGACGCGCGGTCGCGACGAAGTAGCGCTCTTCGGTCTTCTGGTCCCGCTCCGGGCCGATCTCCTTGACCAGCCCCGCGTCGACCAGTCGGCCCAGGTGGTAGTGGGCGCGGTTCGCAGGGATTCCCAGCAGACGTGCAAGAGACGAACCTGTCTCCGGTGCCTTTTGGAGAACCTCCAACATCTGCAGCCGGGTCGCGTCGGCCAGGGCCTTCACTGCGTCGACCGACGCGAGAACCTCGAAGTCCCGAATCTCCGCGGTCGCATCGATTTGCGAGGCTGGATGCTGCTTCGTCATGCCTGACTTTCAACAAATCCTGAAACTGGCTTCCAAGGATGGCGGGCAGAGCATCTGGTACATGGCTCGGACCCGCCTCTGAGAAATGCAACTCTATCACGGCGTACCTTCCGTCCGCTATCGGATCCGATAGAATCAGCGGCCATGCACGACCCAGAACTCGGTGCGGCCCCGACCCGGCGGGGCCGCGTCTGGTACCGGACGATCCGGATCCTGTTCGGTATCACCTCCCTCGGTGTCCTGGGGTTGGCGGCGATCGCCGTCTACGAGGCCCAGACCTCGTTCTTCCAGTCGCGATACTTCACCCGAGTCGCGAGCGAAATGAGATACGAGGTGGAGCCGGGCGGCAGTTCGGATCTGCCGACACCGACAATGGGTCCGTGGGATGAGAGATTGGGCTACGCAGACCTGTCCACGTTCGTCGATACGCTCCGGACACAGGGCTATCGAATCACGTCGCAGGCGCGCAGCAGCGCAACGATGATCGATTGGTCGAAGCGCGGGATCGGTCCGATCTATCCGGAGAAGACATCAGCGGGTCTCGAGGTAGTCGATCCGACCGGTCGACACCTCTATCGGTCGCGCTATCCAAATCGCGTGTACACGTCGTTCGATTCGATCTCAGATGTCGTCGTGCAATCACTGCTCTTCATCGAGAATCGGGAACTCCTCCAGGACAGGCACCCGTACCGGAACCCCGCAGTGGAGTGGGATCGACTCGCAAAGGCGGCCCTCGAGGAAGGGATGCGTCGCTTCCAACCAGATCGAAACGTCGCAGGGGGCAGCACTCTCGTCACGCAGATCGAGAAGTTTCGGCACTCGCCGGGCGGAATCACGGCAACTCCCAAGGACAAAGTGCGACAGATGATCGCGGCCTCGCTTCGAACCTATCGAGAGGGACGAGATACGAGTGCCGCCCGCCGGGCGATCTTCCTCGACTACCTGAACTCGATCCCCCTTGCGGCTGCCCCAGGCTACGGAGAGGTGAACGGCCTGGGTGACGGGCTCAGGGCGTGGTACGGGGCGGACTTGGAGGAGGTCACGAGGCAGCTCCAGCCGGTCGCGCTCGAGACGACCGTGCCGAACGAGCAGCCTGACGTATCCGCACTCTCCTACCGCCGAGTCCTCTCGCTGCTCATCGCGCAGCGACGTCCCACCTACTACCTCCTCCAGGATCGGAATGCGCTCGCGGATCTGACGGACAGCTACATCCGGCTGCTCGCGAACAACGGCAGGCTCACGCCGGAGTTTCGGGATCGTGCTCTGGCCGCGCGCTCGCAGGAGAGCGCCCCCCCGGCGTCGAACAGCGTCGGCAAGACCTCTACGTCGAACGGCGTCGGCACAGGCTCGACCGCGAACCGCGTCGACGGAGTCGGCAGTCCGGCTGCTCCGGCTTCCCCGGCCGCCACCAAAGCCGCCGTCTCCATCCGATCCAAGCTCGCCACGCTGCTCGACTGCAGGAATCTCTACGATCTCGACCGACTCGATCTGCGGGCGGTGACGACGCTCGACTCGCTCTCCCAGCGGAGAGTCGTCGAGGTCCTTTCCCGGCTCAAAGATCCGGAGTTCGCACGGAGCGCCAAACTGCTCGAGCCGCGCATGCTGCCTCCGGACGACCTCGAGTCGGTCGTCTACAGCTTCACGCTGTATGAACGCGTTGAGGGCGGAAACCTGCTCCGTGTTCAGGCGGACAACTACCCCGGTGCGCTCAATCTCAACGAGAGTGCGCGCCTCGAGCTGGGATCGACCGCCAAGCTCCGGACTCTCGCCAACTACCTCCAGATCATCGCGGATCTCTACCACGAACACGCCGGCAGGTCGCCGACGGAGCTCCGCGCCGTGGACGTCCATCCGCGCGACCCGCTCACCGGCTGGACCGTTCGCTATCTGACCGCACATCCCGACGCCACGATCGAGGAAACCCTCGAGGCGGCCATGCAGAGAACCTACTCGTGCGACCCGAACGAGGAGTTCTACACGGGCGGTGGAGTCCACAAGTTCGCGAACTTCGATCACAAGTTCGACAGTCGTTCGATCCCGCTGCGCGAGGGCTTCCAGAACTCGGTCAACCTCGTCTTCATCCGACTGATGCGCGACGTCGTCCACCACTACACCTATCGGGGAAGCGGGCCCGCGGCGAAGTTCCTCGAGGCCTCCGGGGACACGCTGCGCAGAGTCTACCTGGAGCGGTTTGCGGACCGCGAGGGATCGGACTTCCTCCGCCGCTTCTACCGCAGCTATGAACCAATGGCTCCGGAGGATCGAAGCCAGAGCTTCCTCGAGGGCGTCCGCAAGTCACCGCGCGGACTCGCCGCCGCGTACCGGGCGGTGTTTCCGGATCGCTCGGCGGCCGAGCTGGGTGACTTCCTGCGCCGTGCCCTTCCCAACGCCAACGTCACGAACAAGAACGTAGACGACTTGTTCGCCGAGCTCGCGCCCGGCAAGCTCGGGCTGGAAGACCAGGCCTACACCGCGCGAACCCATCCACTCGAACTCTGGCTCGTCGCCTATCTCACGGAGCATCCGGAAGCGAGCCTCACGGACGTGCTGGATGCGAGCCGGGAACAGAGACGCGAGGTCTACAGTTGGCTCTACAAGACGAAGAGACGCGACGCCCAGGACGTCCGCATCCGTGCCCTGCTCGAAGTCGAGGCGTTCGTGGAGATACAGCGCGCCTGGGCGAGGTTCGGATACCCGTTCGCGAATCTGGTCCCGTCCTACGCCACCTCGATCGGTAGCTCCGGAGACCGCGCATCCGCCCTTTCCGACCTGATGGGGATCATTGCCGGCGACGGTGTGAAGCAGACGAACATGCGGATCCTCGACCTGTCGTTCGCCGAGGGAACACCGTATGAGACTCATCTCGAGCGGAAGCCGGACCGCGGTGAGCAGGTGATGGACCCTGCGGTCGCTCGCGTCCTCCAGAGTGAGCTCGTGGGCGTCGTGGAACATGGCACGGCACGCCGCGCCAACCGAGCGGTTGCGCTGAACGACGGCACGGTGATCCCCGTCGGCGGGAAGACAGGTACCGGCGACAACCGGATCAAGGTGTTTGGTGCGGACGGGCAACTCGTCGAGTCGAAGGCCATGAGCCGTACGGCGACGTTCGTCTTCTTGGTCGGGGATCGGTTCTACGGGACCATCGTCGCGTACGTACCCGGAACCGCCGCCGAGAGGTACAAGTTCACGAGCGCCCTTCCGGTGCAGATCTTCGCGACGCTCTGTCCCAGTCTCGAGCCACTCTTCTCCGCGCCGGAAACCCGACTCGAGCCCGAGATGATCTCCGCGGAGGAAGAGCCCGGTACCGCGGACGCCGATCGGACGTCCACGCCGACGGATGGCGGCGTCGGAACGACTTCACCGTCTGCTGACTCGGTCGCAACTCCACACGATGTCCGTTCGGCTTCGACGGCGCCGGGCACGGCCCCGCGCGCAACGCCACCGGCCGAGAACCCGGGCACGACGCCGCCAGACACGAGTTCGATTTCGACCCCGACCCGAGTTCGCTGGTACGCGGAGCCCCTGACGCCGGAGACAACGGCTGGTCAGTGATGGCGCCGGAGATACTCCATCAGCACGACCCCGACCAGCGGAACGAAGAACCAGAGGATGCCGGTCCAACCCTGGCTGGGCTTCCTCTCTGGCGGCGTTCCGTTCGGGACACTCGGCGACGGGGAACCGACGGAGTTGGAACCTGAGCTCAGGGGGTTGCGGGAGCGAATCATAGTGCCTCGAGGAGGAAGCCAGCTTCGGGCTCCGTCCGATCGAACCACGCTCGTGGTGGCGAGGGATGCACGCGCGTCCTGATCTCAGAACCCACTCCCGGAGCCCTCGTGCGGAAGGGATGGCGGGTGTACGCCGATCGGATCCTCCGAGTTCCCGCGAATCGTCCGCGGGCCGCGAAGCCGTCAACGAGACCGCTTCGGCACGTAGCTCCGAACGTACTGGATCAGATCCTTGAACCAGTCGTGGTAGCCGAACGCCTGCATCTCCTCGATCGCCTCCCCGTTCGTCCACCGATCGACCTCGACCCGGTAGAGCGCCGCCATCATCCCCGTGCGGTCCTTCCCCTGCTTGCAGTGGAAGTAGAGTGGCCGGCGGGCAGGATCGGTGAGGAGGTCGAGAAACTGCTCGACCTGGGCCGCCTCAGGGGGGCTGGACCAGAGGGTCGCCGTGAGCGGAATCTCGAAGTAGTCGAGGCCCAGCTCTCGGACCTTCCCGTGTTCGCCTCCGTCCCCCGTGAGGTTCACGATGGTCTTGAAGCCGCGCCGGTGGAGTTCCTCGAGTCCACGGTCCCCCGGCCACGATCCTCTGACGAGACCGGGCTCGAGGTAGGCGGCGTTGTCGATCGGAAGAGTGAGATCCCGAACGGCGAAGCGCCAAGGCGCGGCAGCAATCGGAACCCGACGGACCGGTTCGAAGACCGCCCAGACCGGACTGTGATCGCTCGCCCCAGAACCGTTCCGAACCACGCCGGAGGGCGGAGCGTCCGCATACTCGAAGCCGCGGGCGAAGATGTGGTCCACCGCGAACACCTTCGTTGTATGTCCGAGACCCCGCGTCGGCCAACTGAACCCGGCGTCCTCGATCGGCTCCCCCACACCCTGAGCGTTGAAGTCACCTCCGATGATGACCGGACCGGGATGCCACGCCACGTCTCGGAGGATCGCCTCGATCTGATCGCGGCGACCCGACCGCCCCACGAGGAACGGAAGCGCCAGGTGCACGGAATAGAGGCGAACGGTCCGCCCCTCGATGTCGGCCGTTGCACTCACCGCGATCCTCCGCGACCACTTCCAGAACTCGGTGTGCGGAAGCACGATCTTCTGATCGTCCCGAAGCGGCCAACGCGAGAGGATCGCGTTGCCGAAGTCTCGGCCGGTTCCTGACGACACCATCGCCGGGTAGTAGACCCAGTGCATCCCAAGGGAATCGGCGATCGACTCGGTCCCGGCCGCGTCCATCTCCTGCAGGAACACGATGTCGGCGCCCCGGAGCTCCGGAGCGTCGAGAAGAAGCCGAGTGGCCTCCGAGATCCGCCTCGCGTGTTCGATGTTGAACGAGACGACCCGAATCTCGGGATCCGGGTCCGGACGGGAGACGATCGCCCTTCCCGCGTACCTCGGTGCGTCCGGGAGGGTGTAGTTGTGGGTCGACGCGCAGCCGGTCAGAGCAAAGCCGACGCCCACCACGAGCAGGACCGGGAGTATCGGCACAGGTACCGGCAACCGGGCCGACCGTTGCGCGGCGACTCGAAGTCCGGATCGGGATCCGGGTCGACATCCGAGTCGGGATCCGGGTCCGACGTCAATCCTCGGCAGGCTTCTCCGCAGCGTCCTCGGCAGCATCCTCGAAAGAGTTCTCATCGAGTTCGTCGGCAGGTCCTTCCTCGTCCCCGCGAAGCTTCGCGAACAGCTCCTCGAGACTGGGAGCTGCTTCGGTCGCCACGTCGAGTGGTTCGAGTACCACCGGGTACCCGGCCAGCAGTTCGAGCTCCGAGAGTTCGTCCAATCCGATGCTCTTCAGGATCTCGACGAGTTTCTCTCGGGACTGCGCCCAGATCTGCAGGTGCTTGGTCGGCGTCACGAGGACTCCACTGACCTTGCCCCCGCCGTCGTCGACCAACCCGAACTGGACCCACGCGTCATGAACCAGGCGGTGAGCGTACGGTTCCAAGGTCTCGAGCCAATGGGCTGCCGAATCCCACGCGATCGGTTCCAGCTCGGAGTCGGCGTCACCGAGGAGCAGCTGACAGGAGTCCACTCCGGCCGGCAGCAGGGCACGGACGAGCGTGACAAGGACGGACCAGAGTGCGGGCGCATCGACGTTCGCCTCGGCAAAGACCGCGAACTCGGGCTCCGTCGACACTCGCGAGACGAACCCACTTCGTAGGTTCGCCCTTCCGATGCGCGCCCAGAGACGCTCGCGCTCCGCGCGGGGCCCCGTGAGCTCGTCTCGCTCCGGGAACCGGATGCCATCGGGAAGGACGAGCGCACGCTTCGTCGGACTCTCGGACTCGGTGCCGTCATCGACCGGGAAGTTCCGACCGCGCCCCAGGCCGTCGCCTTCTGACTTGGCGCGTTCTGCGTTCGGGCCCTCTGGCGTCATACCCGGACCCACCGGAGTAGATTGGTCGCCTCTGCCAGGTCCGCGGCCCCACCCAGGAGGACGACGGTGTCGCCTTTCTTCACCCGACCCACGCTCTTCAGCATCTCCACCCCCCTGCGTAGCAGCTCATCGACGGTACGCGCCCGGCCCACGACCAGCGCGTCGGTGTTCCAGGCCAGCGACAGCTTCCTCCGGGTCGCTTCCGTCGGAGTGAGGCAGACGATCGGCACGTGCGGCCGATAGCGGGAAACGCGATACCCGGTCCGCCCGCTCACCGTGAACACCACGATCGCCTTCGCTTCCGAGACTTCCGCGAGTTCGACCGTCGCCCGCGCCATCGCCTGGACCGGATCGCCCCACTCGTCCGCCGCCGGATCGTACTCCAGGAGTTCACCGCCCGCGAGATCGTCGCGCAGTGCATTCTCCGTCTCCCGCGCAATCCGAGTGAGAGTCCGGACCGACTCGACGGGGTATGCCCCGACAGCCGACTCCGCGGAGAGCATCACCGCGTCCGTTCCGTCCAGGATCGCATTGGCGACGTCGGACACTTCCGCCCTCGTCGGCGTCGACGACTGGATCATCGATTCCAGCATCTGCGTCGCGGTGATCGAGAACACACCCTTCGCACGCGCGCGCCGCAGGATCTCCTTCTGCCAGATCGGCACCTTCTCGAGAGAGATCTCCACGCCCAGGTCGCCTCGGGCCACCATCACTCCATCCGCCTCGTCCAGGATCGAATCGAGATGCTCGAGCGCCGTCGGCCGCTCGATCTTCGCAATCAGGGCCGGGCCCTCCCGAAGCGACGTGGGTGAACGATCCGCGAGCACGCCCTCGGCCGCCCAGCCTCCATCGCGCCAACCTGTCTCTCCGACGTACTTCCGGATCCGCCTCCGCACGCGCTTCAGTTCCTCGGCCGTCTGAACGAACGACAACGCGACGAAGTCCGCCCGCGCGACAAGTGCAAAATCCAAGTCCTCGAGGTCCTTTGGCGTCGGAACCGCCAGATCGAGCTTCCGTCCCGGCAGGTTCACTCCGGCCCGGCTCTTCAGCATGCCGCCATGCACGACTTTCGCGAGCCACGCTCCACCGGTCGCACGGGCTCCTCCGCGGACGGCCTGGGACGCTCCCGCACCGGACGTAGCGCCGCTCTTGGCATTGCGGCGCTTTCGTCCACTCTCCCCTGCCGTCTCCCGACGAAGGACCTCGAGCTCGAGCTTCCCATCGTCGAGCAAGAGCCGGTCTCCGGGAGTCAGGGAGTCGACGAGCCGCTTCGGGTCGATCGAGACCGTCGTCTCGTCGACTCCCTGGCTTCCTCCGACGACCACCACCGTCGATCCTTCGACCAGCGGAACCAACTCGCCGGTGGCCGTCCTCCCCGTCCGGATCTTCGGCCCGCGGAGATCGACCAGGATCGCCACCGGCCGGTCGAGATCGTGCGCGACCTCCCGAACCCGCTCCACTCGGGCATGGTGTTCGGCATGTGTTCCGTGCGACATGTTGCACCGGAACACGTCCACTCCGGCCCGGATCATCTCCCGGATCCGGCCCTCGCTCTCCGTCGCGGGTCCGATCGTCGCCACGATCCGGGTGGCGACCTTCCCTTCTCCCAGCTCTCTCATCTTGGCTCCTGTGGTTGTGGACCGAAAAGTGTACCCAGGACCTTGGCCGGACGCACCAACCTCCTCGGAAGGTTGAAGTTAGAGGCGAGTCGGCGCGTTTGGGGTCCAGACGTAAGCCGCCCTCTACCAACGAATTGAGTGCCCGGAACCTTCTTCGGTCCACAACGAACGGTTCAGCCGCATGCGGCGGGAGTCGATCTACATATGTGACACACCAGACACAGGAAGAGCGCCCAGAGCGTCCAGGCACTGACGGAAGGAATCCACTCGAGTGCGGAAGCTGAGGACAGCGTGCCAGGCCATTGCGTGCCTCCTACTCTACGTTGGTGCAGCCGTATCGGCCCAGGCGGCGGTGATCGAAGGGACAGTCCTCCCACCTCCACCCCGTCAGCAGAACGTCGTCGTCAATCCCTACCCCGGACGCGCCCACACCACGGCGACGCATGCGGAAGACGCGGCCCACTCCGCCCGCTGGAGTGACATCGTCGTGTTTCTCCGAGGCGACGGCCTGCCGAGGCGGTCCACAAAGGGAGCGACCCACCAGCTCGCGCAGCAGGACAAGACCTTCGTTCCACGGGTGCTGCCGATCGAGGTCGGAGACGAGGTGGAGTTCCCGAACTTCGATCCCTTCTATCACAACGTCTTCTCCTACTCGCCTGTGAAGCGTTTCGACCTGGGCAAGTACGCGGAGGGTAGATCCAGCTCGATCGTGTTCCCGGACCCGGGCGAAGTCCGGATCTTCTGCGACATCCACTCCGAGATGAACGCCGTGATCCTGGTGATGGAGAACGGCTTCTTCACGCAACCCGACGAGACCGGCCACTTCCGGATCGAGAACGTCCCTCCCGGCAACTATCAGCTCGTCCTGTGGCACCCGGACAGGTCCGAACAGGTGCGGAATGTAGAGGTGTCGAGCACAGGGCTGCACGACATGGCGCTGAGCTTCTGACGCGAGGATGAAGGTGGATCCACGGCCGCGACGAACACACGTCTCTTCCGACGACGCGCACGCCCGATCTGGGGCGTCCCACCCGACTTCGGCGACGAACCAGTCTTCCGAGGTGAAGCCGCGACTGGCCCGACGCATCCTCGCGCTCACGCTCCTCCCGATCCTGCTCGCCATCGGCGTGTCCGTGATCCTAGTCGATCGCCAGGTTCGCGACCTGACCGAAGCGGAGATCCAGGAGCATCTCGGAGTGGCCCGCACGCTCGCCCTCGACCTCCTCATGTCGCGCGAGCAGGACCTGCTCACGCAGGGATGGATCGTCGCCCGTGACCCCAAGTTCTTCGCCATGCTTGCGTCGCCAGGAATCGTGCGGGACGCGAGCTACCGGAGGACACTGGAAGACATCGCCATCCAGTTCGCGGCGACCCTGGACAGCGATCGACTGGAGATCCTCGACGATTCCGGAGTCGTTCAGGCGCAGTTCGAGCCCCGCCATTCCGCGCTCGGTGTCCCGGTCGTCCCGAGGAACGCATCGACGGAAACGGACGTCGCGTCCGCGCTCGAGGGAACTCCGGTCGCCGGACTCCAACAACTCGACGGCGGCACCCTCATCCAGTCGGCCACCGTGCCCGTGTGGGTCGGAGACCGCATCGTCGGCGTGCTCCGTCACGGTAGAAGGATCGACACGGAGCTGCTGGGCAAGATCCGCTCCCTCACCCGATGCGAGGTCGCGTTCCGTTGCGGCTCCACGGTCACCGCGAGCACACTTCTCGATCCCAAGGTCTCACATATCGAGGTCACCGAACCGCTGGCGACGCTGCAGGGGGATTCGGTCTCCGTCAGCATCTACCGGTCGATCGAGCCCGAGGAGAGGTTCCTTGCCTCCCTCCGGACGAAGCTGGCCTTGATCGGACTCGGAGTCATCGCAACCAGTCTTCTCGGGGCCCGTGCCGTCGTCCGTCGGCTGACCGGCCCGGTCCAGATGCTCGTCCGCGCCGCGATCCATCTCGAACGAGACGAACCAGACAGCGAGATCGACATCCAAACCGGAGACGAGCTCGAGTACCTGGGACGTCGATTCGGCGAGATGCGCTCGGCACTGCGGAATCAGATCCAGTCCCTCCGGGAGCTGGACCGGATGAAGTCCACGTTCCTCACGATCGCATCGCACGAGCTGAGAACTCCCGCGACGATCATCCAGGGAAACGTGGAGCTGCTCGAGTACCTGCCGCTTCCGGATGACGATCAGTACTCCGAGGTGATCGACGGACTGCGTCGGGGAGTCACCCGACTCCATGGAGTCCTGGAGCGGATCGGGGACATGGCGCTCCTCGACAGCGAGAAGATGCGACTCTCGATGCGTCCATTCGACGGTCGGGACCTGCTCCCCGAACTCTCCACGTGGTGGACCCGTACGAAGCAGGATCGCGCACTCGCATTCGAGGTGTCCACACCGTCGGATCCGGCCCCGCTCCACGCAGACGCAGGGCGACTCCGGCAGGCGGTCCAGAACCTTCTCCACAACACGCTCCGGTTCACACCGGACGGTGGGTCGGTTCGACTGTCGCTCGAACTCGCGGGACAGACGACACGATTCGTGGTCGAGGACAACGGCATCGGAGTTCCGTCCGAACATCGCGACTCGATCTTCGAGGCGTTCTACGAAGCCCGGGACGTCCTCGGGCACCGGTCGGGTGACACCGAGTTCGGCTCCGCCGGGCTCGGCCTGGGCCTGGCCCTCTCGAGGAGCATCGCGCACGCCCACGGCGGGACGATCGCGTACGAACCCGTCCGTACCGGCGGCAGCCGATTCATCATAGAGATTCCGATGGCGGGCCAGATCGAGTCATCGCAGGAGTCAGGGGGAATCGCGGCATGAGCCGTCTCACGAGGCTTTCGAACCTTCTTTCGACCGTTGCTTCGACCGGCATTTCGAGAGGCGATTCGAGAGGCATTTCGAGAGGCGATTCGACCGGCGTCTCGAACCTTCTGTCGACCGTTCTTTCGACCGTTGCCTCGGCCGCGCTCCCGATGAGCCTCCTCGGAATCTCGGCGGCCCAGGCAGAGCCGGTCGACGTGCACGGTCGATTGACGTCCACTCTCCGGCCGGAGTCAGACGGCGTCGCGCTCAACCAGAGCAATCGAGGCGAAACGCCGTTCGACCTCCTCGATGTCGACCTGTTCATCGACGCGGCACCCACGCCCGACCTCCAGCTCCGCACCTGGCTCGTATTCAACGACGTCTATCCCCACACGATGAGTCTCGCGGCCGCGATGCTCCTCTACGAAGTAGTGGACGACGGCCGACTCTACCTCCAAGCCGGCAAGATCCCCGTTCCGCTCGGCAACTACCTCGATCGATTCTCTCTGGACCGCAGCCCGATCATCGCGATCCCGCTCGCATGGCACTGGCACAGCAGCCTGGCCCGGGACGTTCTTCCTTCGAGTGCCGACGAACTCCTGGCCGCACAAGGAACAGGCCAGACGGCGCCTCCGGTCTATGCGGGCGCGCCATCGTCCCGACGCGGACTCGCCCTCCTCTACGCCGCGTGCTACGACTACGGAGTCGTTGGGATCGGCTCCTCCGGTTCGTGGGAGTACCGCGCCGGCGTGCTCGCTGGCACTCCCGGCAATCCGGCCGCCGGCAACGATTCGAACGACAGCCGAACCCTCGCGGGCCGCCTCGGGTGGTCCCCGGGCCCCGCCCTTCGCGTCGGCATCTCGGGAGCCTGGGGCGCCTATCTGCCCGACGACGTCGGCCTGCCGGCCGGAGCGAGGTTTGCAGCCGGCGACGAGCCGGGAGACTTCGCGCAGACGGTCGCCGTCTTCGATCTCGAGGCGTCCCGAGGCCACGGCACGCTCTACTCGGAGGTCGCTTGGGGCCGCTACGAGTCTCCACTCATCGCAAACGACCTGGATCAGATCTCGTACTACGTCGAGGCACTCTATCGAGTCGCCGCGGGGTGGACGGTCGGCGCGCGTTGGGATGAGATCCGCTTCAGCGAGATCGAGAGTGAGTCCTTCGGGAGATCACGCTGGAGCGAATCGCAGAAGCGACTCGACCTGGGCTCTTCCTACGACGTCTCCCGGAGCTTCACCGTCCGGGCCGGGTTTCAGCTGAACCACTCGGGCGCCGAGGGCTTCGATCCGGCCGCCAACGTCGCCGCGCTCCAGCTCATCGGTCGATTCTGAGACACGGCGTCGGCAGGGACGCGGCGTCCGCACGGGGTGCCGATCGGCCACGAACTGCTGCGTCGGCATGGGGCGCTTCTCGACTACGTTGGCCCGGCTCGGCCACGGGCGCGACTCGGCCACGGTAGCCCGGCCCGGTCGTGTCTTCGCTATCCGACCTTCCGCCAGAACATCGGCGTCAGCATCACGAACACGGTGAACAGCTCGAGCCGACCAAAGAGCATGTCGATGGCGAGGATCAGTTTGCTGGCCGCCGGAAGTGTCGAGTACGTGCTCGCCGGCCCCACCACGCCCAGCCCCGGGCCTACGTTGCCGAGCGCCGAAACGGTCGCCCCGACGGCGGTCGTGAAGTCGGCACCGAGGTGCGCAACGAGAAGCGACGAGATGAGGAAGAGGACGAAGTAGAGCAGGAAGAATCCGAGCACGGTCATCATCACTTCGTCGTCCACGACCTTGCCGGAATGGCGCACGTTGAAGACAGCGTGGGGATGGAGGGTCTTTTTTACGACTCGGTTCGCGTGCTTCGCGAGGAGCACCACACGCATGACCTTGACGCCCCCGGCCGTCGACCCGGCGCACCCACCGCAGAACATGATCGTGAAGATGAGGGCGTGGGCACCGAATCCCCAGAGGAGATAGTCTGCGGTACCGTATCCCGTCGAGGTGACGATGGAAGCCATCTGGAACAACCCGAGACGGAGCCCATGCCCCACGGAAACGTCCGTGTGGACGATCGAGGCGACCGCGAGAAGGACCGAGCCCGCAACCGTGAGGTAGGTGTAGTAGCGGAACTCTTCGTTCTGCCAGTACCGGTTCCAGCGCCCACGCACGAGCCAGTAGTGGAGCGAGAAGTTCGCACCCGCGATGAACATGAAGGCGGTGATGACGAGATCGATGTACGTACTGTCGAACGCGCCGACACTCCGGTCCCGGGTCGAGAACCCGCCGGTGGAGAGAGTGGTGAACGCGTGGCACACAGCCTCGAAGAGGTTCATGCCGCCGAACATGAGAAGCACGGTCTGGATCGCGGTGAGCCCGAAGTAGACGCTCCAGAGGATCTTCGCGGTGTCCTGGATGCGGGGCGAGAGTCGGTCCGCGGTGGGTCCCGGCACTTCGGCACGGAAGAGCTGCATTCCCCCGACCCCGAGCATCGGCAGAACGGCCACGGAGAGGACGACGATCCCCATCCCGCCCAGCCACTGCGTGAGGCTCCTCCAGAGTAGGATGCCGTGGGGAAGTGACTCGATGTTGTCGAAGATCGTGGCGCCCGTCGTCGTGAACCCGCTCATCGTCTCGAAGAAAGCATCGACGGGCCCACAGACTCCGCACATGACGTACGGCAGAGCGCCGAAGACCGAGGCCGCGAGCCACGCGAACGTCGTGATGGCGAACCCCTCACGGATTCTCAGGTCGACCTTCTCACCGCGCGTGACGGCGAGAATGACGCCGCCGACGAGGAGTGGGATCAGGGCGGAGAAGAGGAACGCGAACCGGTCGATCGTGTGATCGAACCACGAGAGGATGGCGGACGGGACCATCGCCACACCCACGGCCGCGAGGATGAACCCGATGACTCGGACGATGACACGATAGTTCATTCAGCGAGCATCCGGGGCTCCCGTCGCGATTCCGGAGTTCGACAGCGGTCAGCGCGCGGCAGAACCGATCTTGGAGGACGCGCTCTGCACGTCCGGCGTCCCCGTTCGCTCCGGCAGTCCGTCCAGAGCATCGGAAAGCACCTTGGCCTGACGTTGGTGATGGAGCCTGGCCGAACCCACGGCGGGACTGGCCCCTTCCGGGCGCCCAACGTAGCGCACCCTGCACCGTTCTTCCAGCATCTCCTGCAGACGAGGCTCGACGAAGAACCACGCACCGTCGTTCTTCGGCTCCTCCTGCACCCAGAAGATCTCGGTCGCATTCTCGTAGTACGCGAAGATCCGCTCGAGTTCCTCTGCCGGCCACGGATAGATCTGCTCCACGCGGGCGATCGCAACCGTGTCCGGATCCGCCGTCCCGTCTGCGCCCCGCTTCTTCCGTTCCGCGGCGAGATCGTAGTAGACCTTGCCCGAGCAGAGGAGGATCCGCTGCACCGTCTTCGACTCCCGGATCGCCGGATCTTCGACCACCCTCTGGAACCGGCCCTCCGTGAACTCCTCGATCGTCGACACCGCCTTGGGGTGTCTCAGGAGACTCTTGGGCGTGAAGACGATGAGCGGAGCACGGTAGTTCCGCACCATCTGACGACGGAGCAGGTGGAAGATCTGCGCCGGTGTCGTGCAGTTCGCGATCTGGAGATTGTCCTCCGCGCAGAGCTGCAGGAACCGTTCGATACGCGCACTGGAGTGCTCCGGGCCCTGCCCCTCGTAGCCGTGGGGAAGGAGCATCGTGAGCCCGCTCATCCGGCCCCACTTGACGTGGGCGGAAGCGATGAACTGATCGATGATCACCTGGGCACCGTTGACGAAGTCACCGAACTGCGCCTCCCAGATCACGAGCGTCATCGGATCGGCGAGACTGTATCCGTACTCGTACCCGAGAACGGCTGCCTCGGAAAGGAGGCTGTCATACACCTCGAACCGGGCCTTGGGCGTGAGATGCGCGAGTGGCGTGTACTCAGCCCCCGTCAGCTGATCCACGATCACCGCGTGCCGGTGGCTGAAGGTGCCTCGGGAGCTGTCCTGCCCGGAGAGACGGACGCTGTATCCGTCCTCGAGCAGCGATGCATACGCCATCGTCTCACCGAACGACCAGTCGAGCCCGACACCTTTGCGGACTGCGTCCTGGCGCTTCTCGAACAGCTTCTTCAGCTTCGGATGCACATGGAGACTGTCGGGGAGCTCCGTGATCCGGGCCATCAGGTCGACCAGGACCTCACGACGAAGCTGCGTCGGAGTCTCTTCCGCCGGCGTGGTCCGGGAGAACCCGTCCCATACACCCCGCGGTTCGTAGGGCTCCTCCGGCTTTGGGACCTTCGTCTTGATCGACTCGAGCCCCTTGTCCAGCCGCTCCTTGAATTCGTTCTCCATCGCCTCGGCCTCTTCTTTCGAGAGGACGTTCATGGCGATGAGACGGTCGCGATACATCTGGCGAACCGGCCGCTTCTCCTTGATCACTCCGTAGAGGAGCGGCTGCGTGAACATCGGCTCGTCGCCTTCGTTGTGGCCGTGCTTCCGGTAGCAGACGAGGGCGATGACGACGTCGCTGCGGAACTTCTGCCGATACGCGAGCGCCAGACGGGTGACGTGGACCACGGCCTCGGGATGATCACCGTTCACGTGGAAGATCGGCACCTGGATCATCTTCGCGACGTCGGTCGCGTAGAGACTGGAGCGCGCCTCCGCCGGCGTCGTGGTGAACCCGATCTGGTTGTCCACCACGATATGGACCGTTCCACCGGTCGTGTACCCCTGCAGTTGGGAGAGGTTCAGCGTCTCGGCGACGACTCCCTGTCCCGCGAAGGCGGCGTCACCATGGACCAGGACCGGCACGGTCCGGGCTCCGGCCTCGTCACCGTCCCGGGTCTGCTTGGCCCGCGCCCTCCCCTCCACGACCGGATTCACCGCCTCGAGATGGGAGGGGTTGGACGTGAGAGAGAGATGGACCTGGTAACCGGTGCGTGTCTTCCGGTTGCTCGAGTAGCCCTTGTGGTACTTGACGTCGCCGGACCCGAACGGCATCTCGTTCGCGGTGTCCTCGAACTCGGAGAAGATCATCTCCTTCGACTTGTCGAGGATGTTGCAGAGGACGTTGAGCCGCCCACGATGCGCCATGCCGAGAACGTACTCCCGGATCCCGTAGGCGCCCGACTCTTCGACCAGCTCCTCCAGCAGCGGAATCAGCGATTCACCGCCTTCGAGGGAGAACCGCTTCTGCCCCACGAAACGGGTGTGGACGAAGTTCTCGAACAGCTCGGCTTCCGCCAGGTCGCGGAGGATGCGAAGCCGTTCATCGGCGCTGAACTCCGTGCGGTTGCGGGTCGACTCCATCTGGTCGATGAGCCAGTTCTTCCGCTCGGGATCCTGGATGTGAGTGAACTCGACGCCGACACTCCGCGTGTAGGTTTCCCGCAGGTGATCGAGGATCTGCCTCAGCGATTGGAGGGGGCCGCCGTAGAGGTCCCCGGTCACGAACTCCCGATCCATGTCGGACTCGTCGAACCCCCAGTAGGCGGGGTCCACCTCCGGGAAGTAGCTCGGACGCATCCCGAGCGGATCCGTCTCGGCGATCCGGTGTCCGCGCGCCCGGAAGGCATGGATCATGCGAAGGACGCGGGAGTTCTTGAGCGTGAGGGTCTGGTCCAGGGCTCGGGCCGTACTCGCCTCGACCAGGATGTAGCCCGGAGGCGGGACGACTCCCGGCACCGCGGCCGACGCGGGGGCGAGCGGCGTGGCCGGCGAAAGGGGGCCGGGGACGGATGCCGGAGAAGGCACGGATGCGGACGGCGCCGTACCCGTCGGGACCGCGGGCCGCGACGGTGGGCTCGATGGAACCGAGGCCGCAGGAGCCGGCGTGGATGCCGCCACGGCAGGAGACGCCTGCCAGGCTCCGGCAGCCGGACCGGAACTGGCCGAACCCGTCTCCCCGTTTTCACTTCCTCGGAAGAATTCCACCCACTCGGGAGGGACCGAGTTCGGATTGAGCGAGAACCGCTCGCGAAGGATCTCGACGATCCCCGCATTCACCCCGAGTTGATCCATCGGCGAAACTGGTCTCCCTGACCGCTCCACCTGCCTGTCTTGGTCCATGGGCTGTTCTAGTGCTCCCGCGACACGGATTCCGAGGTTCGGGGCGCCTCCCCGTCGCTGTCGTGCCTTGGATGTCGCCCTCTGCCCCTTCTCAACAATCGGCCCAGGGGCACCCGCATGTTGAGGAGGGATCGGTCTCCCGTCGGATCGGGGCAGTTTACCCCATATCGGGGTTCTGGCTACCGGGGATGTGCGCTATCAGACCTCGTCCTTCCGGACGCAGGCGACGAGGTGTCGCGGATCCGGGGTCCCGGCGAACGGCTCCAGCTCGGGACGCGCCTGCTTGCACTTCTCCTCCGCGAACGGACACCGTGGATGGAACGCACACCCGCGGGGAGGATTGACCGGGCTCGGCGTCTCTCCCTCGATCGGGACCTGCTTCCGGCGCTTGCGCGGATCCGGATTCGGCACGGAGGCGATGAGAGCCCTCGTGTACGGGTGAGTCGGGCGCTCGAAAATCGTCTCTTTCGCACCCATCTCGACGATCCGGCCGAGGTACATGATGGCGATGGAGTCCGAGATGTACTCCACGACCGAGAGGTCGTGCGAGATGAAGATGTAGGTGAGTCCGAGCTTCTTCTGGAGCTGGACCATCAGGTTGATGACCTGCGCCTGCACAGAAACGTCGAGAGCGGAGACCGGCTCGTCCGCCACGATGACCTTCGGCTCGAGCGCGAGAGCACGCGCGATTCCGACACGCTGCCGCTGGCCTCCGGAGAACTCGTGCGGATACCGGTTGATCACTTCCGTCTTGAGACCGACCTGGAGGCAGAGCTCCTCGACCTTCCGCTGCCGTTCCTCGCGTGTTCCGATCGCGTGGACGTCCAACGGCTCGCGGACGATGTCGCCGACGGGGAGGCGCGGATTGAGTGACGAGTACGGATCCTGGAAGATCATCTGGATCTCGCGACGGAGCACGAACAGCTGCTTCTTGTTCGCGTGCGCGAGGTCCGCACCCTCGAAGAGCACACGACCTTCGGTTGGCTCTTCGAGACGCATGAGTGTGCGCCCCAGGGTCGATTTGCCACAGCCGGACTCGCCGACCAGACCGAGCGTCTCCCCCTTCTTCAGATCGAAGGAGACGCCGTCGACCGCTTTGACGTCCGCCTGCACCCGCGAGAAGACGCCTCCTCGGATCGGGTAGTACTTCTTGAGGTCCTGCACGCGGAGGATCGTGTCCTTCGCGAGTTCCGTGCCGACACCTCCGACCGCCGCACCATCTGCCATTGGGCTCCTCGGATCGATCACCGATCCTCCTCCTCGATCGGGAAATGACAGGCGACGAGATGCCCCTCGCCCACGTCACGCAACTTCGGGTCGTCGGTCTTGCAGCGGCCTTGCGCCTTGAAGCATCGCTCGGCGAACCGGCAGCCCTGCGGTGGATGGATGAGAGACGGAACGATGCCCTCGATCGTCGGGAGCTGATCGTTCTTCGTCAGGCCCTCCTTCGGAATACTCCGAAGGAGCCCGAACGTGTAGGGGTGACGATTGCTCTCGAAGAGCTTGTAGACATCACAGAACTCGACGACCCGGCCCGCGTACATCACCGCGACTCGGTCACAGGTCTCCGCGACCACCGCCATGTCGTGCGTGATGAGGATGATCGCGGCGCCGACGCGTTCCTGGAGGCTCTTCATCAGGTGCAGGATCTGGGCCTGCACCGTCACGTCGAGAGCCGTGGTCGGCTCGTCCGCGATGAGGAGGTCCGGCTCGCACATGAGCGCCATCGCGATCATGATGCGTTGCTTCATGCCACCGGAGAGCTCGTGCGGATAGGAACGGAGGCGATCGCCCGGATCGGCGATTCCCACCATCTCCAGAGCCTCGACCATCTTCTTCCGGGCCGGTTCACCGACGAGCTTGAACCGCTTCTCGAGCACTTCGCCGAGCTGCCGTTCGACGGTGAAGACCGGGTTCAGCGACGTCATCGGATCCTGGAAGATCATCGCGATCTCGGCGCCCCGAAAGTCCGGGAGGGCCTCGTCCGGAAGGGAGAGGATGTCCTTCCCCTTCCAGAGGATCTGACCGGAAGCGATGTGTCCGGGCGGGTCGGGAATGAGCCGCATGATCGACATGGCGGTCACGCTCTTCCCACACCCGGACTCACCCACGATCCCGAGCGTCTCGCCGTTCTCGACGGAAAAGGAGACGCCATCCACGGCGTGCACGACGCCCTCTTCGATGCGGAACTCGGTGCGGAGCTCCTTGACTTCCAGGATCGGCACGCTCTAGTTCCCGCCCGCCTGGACCATCGCCGCCTTCACGCCCCAACGATCCACGTCGACGATCTCGTCACGCGCGAGGGCTTTGCCGGCCTTCATGGCCTCGGCGAGCGCCTTCTCCTTCTCCGTGTCGATGGCCATGACCTGCCAGTCCGTGATCTGCTCGAACCGGCGCGGGAAGAATCCGTCCGGCCAAACCACGTAGTCCCAGAAGAGGAGCCGGACGAACGGAGCCTGCCAGAACGGCGCGTAGAAGGCCTCGTCCTGGATGATCGAGTCGAGCTCCCACATCGCATCGATCCGCTTCTGCTTGTCCATGTCGAAGCGATAGACGTCGATGAGTTCATCCGTGCGCGGTGTGCCGAACGCCCATATGTTGTTGTTGTTCGTCGTCTTGATGTACTCGCTCGCGAAGTACTGGTGCGGAGACGGGAAGAGGTTCGTCGTCCGGCTCATGATCGTCATCTCGTACTCGCGCTCGAGACCACGCTGGAATGCCGTTCCCGGCTCCAGCTGCTGGAGTTGGACTTCGATACCGAGGCCCGCGTACTTCTGCTTCACGACGGTGAAGTGCCGCTCGAGACCGGGCTGACCGTACATCAGCGTGAACGCGGCGCGGCTGCCGTCGTCCTTCTGGAAGATGCCGTCCTTGCCTCGCGTCTTGTACCCCGCGGCGGCGAGGTGCTCACGCACTTTGGCGGGATCGAACCCGTAGGGTTTGAGGTTCGGGTTCTCGTACTCGGTGCCCTCGAACGCCGATACGGCACGGAAGTACGCATTGAACATGAGGTTCTTGTTGATCTCGTCGAAGTCGAATCCGTACTGGACCGCCTTCCGGAAGTCCTTGTTCTGGAAGATCGGCTTCTGGAGGTTCATGGCGAACCCGTAGAGACCCTGCGGATAGTCGATGAACACGCGCTTCTTGTGCACCCATCCCTTCTGGATGGACTCGAACTCCATGTCCTGGGCCCACGTCTTGGCGGTGGTCACGCGGAAGTGGCTGAGCTCACCCTTCTTGAAATGGTCGAGGGCGCGGTCGGAGTCCAGGACGACCATCAGGTCGATCTTGTCGACGTTGTAGAGCCCCTTGAAGTAGCGCTTTTCGTCGCCCCACCAGGGACGGATCCGCTCGAACACGACCCGCTGCCCGTTCTCGGTCTCCTTGATCACGTAGGGTCCCGCGGCGACCTGGAACTGGAGGTTGAAGTTCCTGACCCAGTTCTCGTCGAGCTTCCCTTCGAAGATGTGCTTCGGCATCGGCCAAAGCCCGTAGTCGTAGAGAGGACGCCAGCTCTCCCGCTTGCCGACGATCCGGAGCGTGTAGTCGTCCACCGCCTCGACTGCCGAGTAGTACTCGTCGAAGTGCGTGTTGTAGAACGGGTCGACGATGTGGGGAGAGAGCATCATGTCGTAGCAGAACTCGAAGTCCTGGGCGGTGATCTTCTCGCCATCCGACCAGCGGGCGTCGGGATCGAGCTTGTAGTAGATGGTCTGGTTGTCTTCCATCACCTTCCAGTGCGTGGCGAGGCAGGGGATGAACTCATCGGTGACCGGATGGAGACGGACGAGTGCGAAGTCCATGGTGAATGAACGGTTCCAGCCGGCAAACGCATCATTGGAGTCCGGCCCCTGGAGCCGGAACGTGAGCGGATAGGAGCCCATCCAGTCGTGCCAGGTGCCGCCCTGGGGAGCATCGGGATTACCGATCATCGGTGCGTCCTCGTTCGTCTCCCACTCGATCGACGCAGGATCGACGACGATCCCGGTCGATCCCTTTGGGACCTTCTGATGAACGGGAGCGACCTCGGCAGCTTCCTCGCTACTGTCGGCCTCCGAACTCTCGACCGAATCCTTCGTTGCCTCCGGCTTCTTCTCGGACGAGCAACCGACGACGAACCCACCGGCGATGAGGCAGCTGGCGACGAGCAGGCGCCCGGCCATGGGGAGCTTCTTCAGCATGACTCCACTCCTTGTCACTTGTAGCGCGCGAACTGCTTCGGATCGAAGGCTTCGCGCACGGATTCGCCGACGAACGTCACCAGGACCAGCGTGATCGAGATCGCGCCGAACGGCGCGATGCTCAGCCAGACTTTGTCCCGGTTGTCGCTCTGCAGCGCTTGGTCGATGAGCTCTCCCCAGCTCGGCGTGGGCGCCGGCAAACCGAACCCGAGGTAGTCGAGTGCGGTGAGCGATCCGATCGCGCCCACGATGAAGAACGGCGTAAAGGTCACGAGGGGGGTGAGGCAGTTGGGCAGGAGATGCCGGAACATGATCCTCCAGGAGGACGCTCCATAGCTCCTGGCGGCGAGACAGTACTCCCGCGTCTTCTCTCGGTACATCTCCGTCCGCATGTAGTACGTGATCCGTATCCACTGGAAGATGGCGAAGATGATGATGAGCTTCCACATGTTGATGATGAAGAATGCGGAGATGATGATGACGACGTAGAGGAACGGAAGCGTTCCCCAGATCTCGATGAACCGCTGTCCGTAGAGATCGAACCGCCCCGCGATGTACCCCTGCAGCGATCCGATGATGGTCCCGACCGTCTGTCCCAGGACCACGAGGAGAAGGGCGAACACCATGGAGATCCGGAACCCATAGAGCAGTCGGGCGAAGACGTCTCGCCCCTGCCCATCCGTACCGAACCAGTGGCGTCCATCCGGCGCGTTCGGCGGCGGCACGTCGTAGGAGAAGTCCGGTTCGTAGGGATCGAAGGGAACCATCGGCATGAGCACCCAGCCGTCTTTGCGGGCGAACTTGGGTTCCGCCGCGATCAGCTCGGCCTCCGTGCCGCTGAAACTCTCCATCCGCTGCTTGAACTCCGCACGGAGCTCTCGCAGCTCGGTCTTGAGGCCGAGGTAGTTCGCCTCCACGTCATCGAACCCGTACTCGTCCTGCTGGCCGAACGTTGCCATCGGATAGAACTTGAGCGTCGGGAAGTAGAGCTTGCCGTCGTACTTGACCGCGAGGGCGCGGTCGTTCGCAATGAACTCCGAGAAGAGGGAGAGCGTGAAGAGGATGACCAAGATGAGGAACGAGTAGTACCCCCGCTTGATCCTCCGGAAACGCTGGAGCCTTTTCTTCGTAAGCGGGTCGATCCGAAACAGCTGCATCAACCAAACCTCACGCGGGGATCGACGAAGGCGACCGCCAGGTCTGAGAGGAGGTTCCCGACCAGGAGGAGCACCGAGCTGATCACGGTCACGCCCATGACGAGCGGATAGTC
>JAWKQE010000005.1:0-251689 GCA_041390305.1 Candidatus Eiseniibacteriota bacterium | reverse complement strand
TGCCGACGTTCCCTTCGAGACCGCGAAGCCCTTGCGTGATCTCCGCCATGAGGTCGACGCCTTCGAACGACGGCGGCGCCGGCACGCCGCAGAGGGAGAGGAGCGTCGGGGCGACATCGACGAGTCGCGCCAACCCTTCGGCCCGGCAGTGCGGGACTCCCGGTCCCGAGAGGATCCACGGCACGCGCATGGTCGTCTCGTAGAGGAAGGCGCCGTGCCCGACTTCGTCGTGCTCCTGGAACGCTTCGCCGTGGTCGGCCACGACCGAGACGATCGTGTTCCCGAGTGCGCCCGCTTCGCCGATCGCGGTGAGCAGTTGTCGGATCATGACGTCGGTCGACGCGACTTCGGCGATGTAGGGATTGTCCGGATAGGCCTGGAGGAACGTCGGGACCGGATCGTAGGGCTCGTGAGGATCGTAGAGGTGGACGGTGAGGAAGAAGGGGCGCGACGGGTCCCGTGTCTCCTTCAGCCACGCCATCGCGGCCCGCGTCGTCTCCGCGCCGCGGCGCTGGATTCCCTGGAGGCCTGACTGCACCGCCTGGAACTGCGCCTGGTAGACGGCGTAGTTCCCGGTCAGATCGTCGTCGAAGTGAGCGTAGCCCTGTCCGATTCCGGTGTCCGCGCGGAGCGGGACGGCGGACACGAAGGCCGCGCTCTCGTACCCGGCGGCTCCCAATGTTTCGGCCAGGGTGACGGCGTCCGGCGAGAGGGCGAAGCCGGAGTGCCCCTTGATCCCGTGGAGGTCCGGCCCGAGCGAGGTGAGGATCGTCGCGATCGACCCGAGCGTGAACGGGTTGTGTGTCGTCACGGACTCGAACACGACGCCCCGACCCGCGAGCTCGTCCAGCGTTCCCATCTCGGCCCGGCCCCCGTATGGGCTCAGGACGTCCGCCCGCGTCGTGTCGAGGATGACGAGGAGGACGTTGGGCGGGGGCGCGTCCCCACCGCATCCGGCGCCCGCGACGAAGAGCCCGACGATCATGGCCCCCAGAAGCGCGGCCGACCGGGTTTTCGAGATTGCGGTGGCCCCCTGTGGAGACCGGTCCACTTGCCCTGGAAGGTGCCGTCGGGGTGAACCGCCGCGCCGGCGCGAGGACTGGAAGTGCGTGTCGATTCGGAGCATGGGGTGGAGTGTAGCAGCCGCGGTCCGTCTTCTGCGCCGACTCGGTCACGGAGGCCCCGGAAGAGTTTCCGTGGACGTGGGTTGCAGGTCCGGGAGCGGAGCACCGATCATAGAGTCTATGGTGTCAGGCTCCAGGAACCGGTTCGCCGTCGGGAAGGGACGACGAGCCACGGCGGTACTCGTCACGCTCGTCCTCGCGATGGTGGGGCTGGGAGCCTGGGGAATCCTCGGTGCCCGCTCCGAAGCCCAGCGGGAGCTGAGCCGCGAGTTCCAGCTGGAGGCGGAGGGCCGGGCCCGGGCGGTGGAGGCGACGCTGGCCTCTCTCCGCGGCGACTTCCTCTTCCTGACCCAGGCGCCGCCGCTCCGCGACTTCGCCGCCCTTTCCGACGATCCCGATCCGCAGAAGCGCCGTTGGTCCCGGATCGACAACGAAGCCTCGCTCCTCCTCTTCCTCGAAGCCCATCCGGAGGTCGAGCGGCTCACCGTTCTCAGGCGGGACACGCCGCAACTGGTGGTCGGACGGCGGGACGGAGTCCCGACCCTCCAGGCGGCGTCCCCGAGCGAACCCGCGGAGCCGGCCCCCGAAGGCTGGATCCGAGGCGCCTGGCCGATCGACGACACGACGACGCTCGTGACCGACGTTTCGACGACCGCCCTCCTCCGTCTCGCCGTGCCGACGGCATCCGGCGAACTCGCGCTGGAGGTGGCGCAGACGGATGGATCGACTGCGGCCGAGCCGTCCCGGCGCTCCGTCCCGTCCGACTACAGCGCGGACGTCAGGGCCGCGAACTGGACGCCTCCCCTCGCGTTCCGTCTCCACTTCGGCGATCCCCAGGCGTCTCGGGTCGAGGGACTCTTCCGGATCGTCGGCCGCTTCCGCGCGACATACGCGCTCCTCCTCCTGCTCGCCGGACTCTCCCTCGTCTTCGCCTACCTCGCGTTTCGGGAGGCGCGACGGGGAGCGGAGCTGGAAGCGCACCGGAGACACGAAGCGCAGATCCACGACCTCGAACGGCAGGTCTTCCACAACGAGCGGCTCGCGAGCGTCGGCCGTCTCGCCGCGGGTATGGCCCACGAGATCAACAACCCACTCGAAGGGATCTCGAGCTACCTCTCGCTGCTGGGTGACGAACTCGAGGGGGGCGATCCCGAACGAGCGAAGCAGTTCCTCGTGCGCTCGCGCGAAGGGCTGGAACGCGTCGCTTCGGTGACCCGGCAGGTGCTGACCTACTCCGATCCCGGCCACGCGCCGCTCGAAACCGTCGATCTGGTTCGGTCGATGAAGGAGACGGTCCGCTTCCTCGAAGCACATCCACTCCCGTCGACCAGCAACATCAGGCTCGAGGAGGCCGACTCGCCGCTCCTCGTTCAGGGCAACTCGGTCACGCTCGGCCAGCTCTTCCTGAACCTCCTCCTCAACGCCGTCGAGGCGACCGCGTCCCTCGCGAACGACGGGGAGCCTGCGCCCTGGGAGCCGATCACGGTGCGCCTCGCGCGCGAGGGAGACCGTGCGGTCGTCACGGTGCGCGATGCCGGACCGGGGATCGATCCGGAGCACCTCGGGAAGCTGTTCGAGCCGTTCTTCTCCGGCAAGGGGTCGACCGGGCTCGGGCTCTCGGTCTGCTACGGAATCGTGCGCGACCACGGGGGCGAGATCGCGGCGCGGAATCACGAGGGCGGTGGCGCGGTCTTCACCGTGAAGTTACCGCTGGAGAGGAATCCGGGCGCCATGTCCGCGTCCGGCCGGAAGGAGACACCGTGAAGGGGACGATCCTCCTCGTCGACGACGAAGCCTATGTCCGCGACGCGCTGGCCGCCGTACTCGAGCGTCGCGACTTCGTCGTGCGGACAGGCGCGTCCGCGGACGACGCGCTCGGCGATCACGCCCTCGACGGAATCGACGTCGTCATCACCGACCTCAGGATGCCCGGGATGGACGGGCTCGAACTGCTCGCGAAGCTCACGGAGCGCGCGCCCGACATTCCCGTCATCGTCATCACCGGCCACGGGAGCGTCGTCTCGGCCGTCGAGTGTCTCAAGGCCGGTGCATTCGACTTCGTGCAGAAGCCGATGGAGCCGGGGGCGCTCGCACTCCTCGCGGAGCGTGCCGTGGCCGAGGCTGCGATGCGCCGGGAGCTTGCCTACCACAGGTCGCGACAGATTCACGTGCTGGCCGGTGATGACGGGGGCGAACCGGTCGGCGCGAGTGCGGCGTGGAAGCGAGTCGTGGAGATGGCGACGCGCGTCGCGCCCGCGGACACGAGCGTCCTCCTCGTCGGCGAGTCCGGTACGGGGAAAGAAGAGCTGGCCAAGTTGATCCACCGTCGTTCCGGGCGCGCGAAGCGCCCGTTCGTGCCGGTCAACTGTGGTGCGATTCCCGGCGAACGGTTCGAGAGCGAGTTCTTCGGACACAGGCGAGGCTCATTCCCCGGGGCGAATGAGGATCGGGACGGACGGTTCCGCGTCGCGCACGAAGGCACGCTCTTCCTCGACGAGGTCGGGTGCCTTCCGGAAGGTTCGCAGACGAAAGTGCTGCGCGTCCTCCAGGACGGCATCTTCGAGAGGGTGGGGGAGACGAAGCCGACCGTCGTCGACGTGCGGCTCATCGCGGCGACCAACTCGGACCTCGAGTCCGAGGTCGAGGCCGGCCGGTTCCGGACGGACCTCTACTACAGGATCGCCGTACTCGTGATCGAAGTGCCTCCGCTTCGAGGACGGAGCGAGGACGTGCCACTGCTCGCGGACCACTTCCTGCGGCGCTTTGCGTCCAAGTTCGGGAAGGCCTTTCGGGGGATCGATCCCGCCGCCGTCGCCCTGCTCCAGGCGTATCCCTGGCCCGGCAACGTGCGCGAACTGCGGAACGTGATGGAGCGCGCCGTCATTCTGGAGAGCGGAAGCTGGATCACGGCACGGAGTCTTCCGCCGAACCTGGTCGGGACCGGACGCGAAGTCGTCACGGAGCGACAGGACCTCAACCTCCGCGAGGGTCTGAGGCGCAGGGAACGTGAACTGCTCGAGACCGCGCTCGATCGTGCGGGCGGTGTGCGCCGCGAGGCCGCGCGCCTCCTCGGCATCGACGAACGGAACCTGTCGTACTTCCTCAAGAAGCACAGCTGGGACGAGGATGGGGGAGACCGTTGAAACGGATGGCACGAAGTCCAGGCCGCGACGCTGCGGTCTTCCTCCTCGTCGCGGGTCTGGTCGGGTGCACGCCGGGCGACGAAGACCCCGGTCCCTCTCCCGGCGTCCCTTCCTCGGATCGCGGGGATGTCGCGGCAGGTGTCGCCCGGTCCGTCTTCGTCGACATCACCGCCCAGGCGGGGATCGACTTCGTGCACGGGAACGCGGCGTCTCCGGAGCGGCTCCTGCCCGAGACGATGGGCGCAGGTGTGGCCTTCTTCGACTACGACCGCGATGGCCTTCCGGATCTCTACTTCGTCGGAGGCGGCACCATTCCCGGCGCCGGTGCACGTTCCGCGACGGGAACGGAGGGCCGTGGCAATTCGCGCGGTGCCGGTGCTGCGGGAGCCGGCGATGCGGGGCGCGACACTGATCCAGGCGGCGGCGCAGGTCGCCCCGCCGATGCACGTACGACCGGTGCGCTCTACCGCAACCTCGGGGGCGGGAAGTTCGAGGACGTGACCCAGGCGAGCGGGCTCACCCAGTCGTTCTACGGCATGGGCGCGGCCGTCGGGGACGTCGACGGAGACGGCTGGCTCGATCTCGTCGTCACCGCGCTGGGGAGAGATCGCCTCTTCCGCAATCGCGGCGATGGGACGTTCGAGGACGTTTCCGCGGCGTGGGGGCTCTCCGACACCGGCTTCACGACGAGTGCCGCGTTCGTCGACTACGACCGGGACGGCCGACTCGATCTCTTCGTCTGTCGCTACGTGGAGTGGAGTCCCGAGAGTGACATCGAGTGTCGTCCGGACGGTGTCCATCGGATCTACTGCACGCCCGAAGCGTATCCGCCGACCTCGAACCTCCTCTTCCGCAACACCGGGACCGCGTTCGAGGACGTGAGCCACCCTGCCGGGATCGATGCTGTGCTCGGGAAGGCACTCGGTGTCGTGCCGCTCGATCACGATGGCGACGGCTGGCCCGATCTCGTCGTCGCGAACGATACCGTGCGGAACTTCCTCTTCCGCAACCGCGGGGACAGGACGTTCGAGGAGATCGGCGCGATGGCCGGCATCGCGTACAGCGAGAGCGGTGCGCCGCGTGGCGGGATGGGGATCGATGCAGGTGACCTCGACGGCGACGGTCACGAGGACGTCGTCGTGACGAACTTCACGCACGAGATGGTCGCGCTCTTCCGCGGAGGAGACTCCGGCCGATACCTGGACGACGCGCCCCATCTCGGGCTCGGCTTCCCGACCCTCCTCACGCTCGGCTTCGGTGTGCTCGTCGAGGACTTGGACCTCGATGGTGCACTCGACGTCCTCATCGCGAACGGTCACATCGAGCCCGCCATCGCGGAGATCCAACGAGGGCAGAGCTACGCGCAGAGGCCGCAACTCTTCTACGGGGACGGCGACGGGCGCGTCGCCCTGGACGAGAGTGCGGGGACGTTTCCCGACCCGCTCGTCGGAAGGGGGTTGGCGGCGGCGGACATCGACGGCGACGGGGATCTCGACGTCGTCTTCACGCAGAACGGCGGTGCGGCACGTCTCTATCGGAACGACGCGCCCTCGCACCATTGGCTGCGGGTCGAACTCGTCGACTCCGGATCGAGGCCGGACGCCGGCACCACCGGCTCCGACACGACTCTCGCGAACGACTCACCGGCGAGGGGCACGTCGCCCGGTCTCCGCGACCGGGCCAGGGTAGCGTCACCCGCCTACGGTTCACGGATCGAACTGACCGCGGGCGGAGTGACGACGCGGAAGGCGCTCGTCTCCGGAAGGTCCTACCTGTCGGCGAGCGATCCTTCCCTCACGTTCGGACTCGGCGCCCACTCGTCGATCGACAGCGTCGTCGTCGAGTGGGCGGACGGAACCCGTTCCAAGCAGGTAGGCGTGGCGATCGATCGCGTCCTCACCATCGACGCATCCGGCTCATCGGACGTGCCAGACGCAACCGACGCAACCAATGCGCCCGACGGATCCGACGCGACCGATGCGTCCGACGCGACCGATGCGCCTGGCGCGTCCGTGTCCCGGACTACTGGATCGTGACGGGACGGGTCGACGTCGCCGTGTCCGATTGGAGACGCAGGAAGATCCGGCCGTGAGGCAGCGACGTTCCGAACGCGTCTTCCAGGTTCACCGGAATCTGGTTCCGGCCCCGGCGTCCGTCGATCTGGAACCCGCCGATCCTCCTGCCCGTGAGCGCGAAGCCATCGGCTGAGACCGTCTGCGCCCGCGAGAGTTCGAACTCGAGGACGAGGCGTCCGTCCGAGACCGACGGATACGCCTGGAACGCGAGTGGATCGACGCCCGGGCCGTTTCCTCCCGTTCCTACGCCGTCGCCGGCTCCGCCCGGCCCGCCCGGTGACGAGCCCAAGTCGTCGGAGATCCCGCTCACGCTCTGGAAGCCGATCTGCCCGCGGATCTCACCGAAGAGGTACTGCTCGGTGTGGACGTTGAGGTAGTAGCCACCGCTCTCGAGCACCGCGATCTCGGCGGGCGTGGTCGCGAAGTCGCGCACGACCCTGCCCTCGAACGTTCCGAGGTCGAAGCGGATCGGGCCGTCCTCTCCCGGAGGTGCTTCGTGGATGTGGCTTCCGATGACCGGTGAGGTGAGGCCGTGCGTTTCCATGTCCACATGGATGCGGGATCCGTCCGGCCAGGCGTAGACCTGCGCGAACCCGACCCCGTCCGAGTCGACCGCGTTCACTTCCTGCGTGGCGTCGAGCACGGCGTCGAAGACACCGGCGTCCACCACCGAGACCTGTCCGCGGAGTTCACCGACGGGATAGGGGTCGGTGTGGACGGCGAGGTAGATGTTGCCGGACCGGAGCGGCCCGAGGAGAGTCGGCTGCACCTGGACGTCGACCGCCAGCGAGTCCTCGAAGATGCCGAGGTTCACGAGCATCGGCCCGTTCGACCCGGGTGCGCCGAGATGGAGATGGCAGCCGATCATCTCGTTGACGAGATTCTCCACCTTCACCTGGACGTGGAGCTGGTCCTCACCGGGCGAGAGGTACGCTCTCATCTTCGCCGTCGCGTCGGACTCGACCGGGGGGACCATCTGCGAACCGTCGGCGTCCGCCTCGAAGACCCGTGGCTCCATCCCACCCGTCACGAGAACGGTACCCTTCATGTCCTGGATGAGACAGTGGGGGATGCAGAAGTACTCGACCAGCCCGGGAGTGTCGAAGACGTAGCGGAAGGTCGTGTTGCCGGCGTCGAGGAGTGCGTTGAAGAGCGGATCGTCGATCGTGCAGTCCTGTCCCTCCGTCACGGTGTGGGTTCCGAAGTCCCAGACCCACTGGACGGTGTCGCCGACGGCGATCGTGATGTCACGTGGGATGAACTCGAACGTCGTCCCGATCACGTCGTGTCGTTCGGCCGCGACGGCGGAGCCGCCCGGGCAGAGCGCGAGGACGAGAGGGAGAGTGACCGAGGCGATCAGGCCCAGTGCCGACGACCAGGATGCCGGCCTTCCGGTGGACCTGGCCGAACGTGGCGGCAGAGAGATAGAACGGGGAGCACGGGGCGACTTCGTCATCGAGGCGTCCTCCAGATACTCGGGTGGGTTAGTCCCTTCCCAAGGCGATGAGGTTGCTGAACAGGCGATAGGCTCCCGGAACTGCCGCCGGAAGCTGACGGAATAGGCCGACTCCGATGTAGACCCAGTGCCCCCTACCGACCTCCGTGTCGACCAGGGCGCCACCCTTTTGGCCCGCGTTGTAGGGCCAGGGGTCTTCCAGGGTCAGGAGATCTAGATAACGGTCGTCCGCGAAGTCGAGGAAATACAAGCCACGTTCCTGTACCCAGCCTTCCCAGTCGGCGGCCGCGATCTCGTTCGGATGGTGGAAGACGCTGTGCCCCGGATGGTTGACCCGGACGGGGGAGTCCTCCACCGTGACCCGCCGGCGTCCGACCAGGGTGCCGGGATAGGGTGCGAACGGGCTCGACTCCGCGTCGCCGGCGTTGAACTCGAACTTGTTGTACTGGACGAGGAGGACGCCGCCCTGTTCCACCCAGCTCATGAGTCGGGGCTGGGCTGCGGCGAGGTCCTCCCGAACCTTGTAGGCACGCACTCCGGTCACGATGACGTCGAACGCGGCGAGGTCACCCTGGAGCAGCGCGGACTCGTCGAGACGCGTGACGTCGTAGCCGAGTGCTTCGATCGCGGCGGCGGTCTGGTCCCCGGACCCGTCGACGAATCCGATCCGGATTCCCGGCACCACGTCGCAGTCGATCGGGACGAGCGTCGCGGTGGCCGGCGTCATGAGCGCGGTGGGCCGGACATGGTCGTAGTCGACCCGCTGGTATCCCGCTTCGCTCTCCGCGCCGGAGCCCAGATGCCGGGCCTCGGCACGGATCGTCAGTGTCGGGCCATGGCCCGCACCGTCGGCATCGGGCTTCGGACCTGAGAGGACGAATGTGACCGGCACCTCGATCTCCGGCCGGAGCTCGACCGCCTGGTGTGCTGGACTCGCCGTCCAGCCCTCCGGCAGTTCCAAGGTGACGTCGACCTTCCCGCCGTGGAGCGAGGAGACGAGCCAGGTGCACTCCGTTCCCGACGGATCGAGGACCGGAATCCGCTCGGCGTACGCGCGGATGCTCGGTTCCGGCACGACGTGCATGTCCGCGAAGACGAGCCGGGGATGGTCCGGATCGACTTCCTGATGGAGGACGCGGAGCGGAGCGAGGCGGACGCGGGTCCCGCCCAGGACGAGTTCGGGCTCGATGGAGAAGGCGGACCAGTGCGGCGAAGCGAAACTTCCCGCCGGAAGTCCCGCGCCCTGTCCCGGACGCGGCACGGGAGTGGGCAGCGTCGGAGCCGCGCCGGAAGGCACGCGGAGCGCGAAGTCCACTTCGGACGGGACGCCCGGAGCGAGCGAGGTCGCGCCCGTGGGCGTGTCCCATCCAACCGGAGCGAACTCGAGTTGGGCCGGGCGTGTGCCGGCGGCGTACACGTCGATCGAGACGCTGTCTCCCGGCGCGAGGTATCGGTGGTTGCTGCGTGCGTGGAGCGTGAGTCCGTGGGCGGCGGCGAGGGCGGAGGCCGTGCGCGCCCTTAGGGACTCGCGATCGCGTCTCGCGTCCGCTTCGGTCGGTGACGTCGGCATCTCCGCCGGACGCGTTCCGATCGCGCCACCCTTGCCGTCCGCTGTTTCGCCGAGCGACCGGTAGAGCGCGAGGAGTCCCTCGATTCCCGCGTCGTCCTCACCCTTGGCGAACGCGGTGCGGATGCGTGAAGCCAGATCCGGGATCGACGGGTCCAGGCCGGCGACGCTCCGAGGACTCCTTCGCGCCGGATCGAGGAACAGTGCTCGCGGCTCGCCGCCTTGCCGCCCGTCGCTGGATGCGTCCTTCGTGCCGCCGACCTCCGCGCCGACCGGGACTTCCCTCCACTTGGAGCGATCGGCGGCGAGCGGGGCATGGAGCTGCGCCATCCCCTGACACTGGTGCGACTGGCGCGCACGTAGTCCGAACTCCTCGTACGTCGCGCCGAGCACGGGATCGTAGACGCCGAGGTCCACGTCGACGTCGACCGGCCCGCCGTCGTCCACCCAGAGCTGTTGGTAGAGATGGCCGGTCACGTGCGGGACGCCGAGCTCCGGCCACTCGGACGTCGCCGCGATCTCTCGGGCCCGGGCCGCGAGACGTGCGCTCGCCTGGTGGTGCTGGCCGCCACCGTCCCCGAAAGACTGCATGGTCAGCATCACGTTCGGCCGGTACTCGCGGATCTCCCGCACGATGTCGCGCAGGATCGCCTCCTCGTTCCAGAGCTGGAAGGTCTCCTCCGGCGAGAAGGAGTAGCCGAACTCGAAGGCGCGGCTGAAGCGTTGCTCGTTGCCGAGCCATTCGGCGCTTCCTTCGAGTTCGCGGGAGCGGAGGACGCCGAGGCCGTCGAAGAGCTCGGTACCGATCTCGTTCTGCCCGCCCTCGCCTCTAGTCAGGGTGAGGAGCCGGACGTCCACGCCGTCACCGTAGTGGAGCCTCGCGAGGAGGCCCGAGTCCTCGTCGTCCGGATGTGCCGTCACGTAGAGGATGCGCGCACTCGACTCGAGGTTCCGGAGCGCGATCTCGAGCTGCCTTCCCGGATCGACCGGCGGACCGAGCGGCTGTGCTTCCGCGCGATGACACGCGCCGACCAGGACTCCGAGGGCGAGCAGCATCCGCGCCGAGGGCCACGGCATGGAGCGCCCCGCGTCGAGTCCTGCACGAAGTCCTACGCGAAGGAATCCGCAGGGTCCTGCATGAAGTCCGCCGCAGCGTCCTGCACGAAGTCCTGTACGGAAGGGCGAGAAGATCTGGAACATGTAGCGAGAGTCCTCCAGGAAAGGCGCAGAAGAAGCCACTTCGGCCCTTCTCGGCACCGCTCATGGCTCTGATGGCGTACATGGAAAGCCGTCGCCGTTCATTCTCCAGCCGACGAGGGGTTCATGCGCAGCCTGCTCGCCTGGTATTGTCCCCTCCACGTCTGCCGCGATCCACCTTCGAGGAAAGAAACCGTTCGGTCTCGTACGGCCGCCCGCGCGGCCACTCCGAGACGGCGACGACCGGACGGGAGTGGGAGCGCCCCAAGTTGCACTGGCTCGACTGGATCCTCTTCGTCGGCTTCCTCGCGTACATCGTTTGGGACGGGGTCCGCAAATCCGGCTCCCAGCACGGATCCGAGGACTACTTCATGGCCGGGCGGTCCGTTCCCTGGTGGGCGGCGGGCCTCTCCATCATGGCGACCCAGGCTTCGGCCATCACGATGATCGGGACGACCGGCCAGGGCTGGTCGGACGGGCTCCGCTTCGTGCAGTTCTACTTCGCGCTCCCGATCGCGATGATCGTGATCGCAATCTGGGTCGTTCCGGCCTATCACCGTCTCGAAGTGCACACGCCGTACGAATACCTCGGCATCCGGTTCGACGAGAAGACCCGGCTCCTCTCCGCGCTCCTCTTTCTCGTCCTCCGCTGCGCCTCGGTGGGGTTCGTGATCTACACACCGTCGCTCGTCCTCTCTCGCGTCTTCGGCCTCCCGATCTCTCTCACCATCCTCGTCATGGGTGGGATCGCGGTCGTCTACACGAGTCTCGGTGGCCTCAGTGCGGTCATCTCGACGGACGTGAAGCAGATGACGGTCATGACGATCGGGCTCATCGTCGCGGTCGTGGTGGCGGGAAGAGAAGTGTCGGGACTCGTCGGCTGGTCGGGTGCCTATCAGATCGCGGAGTCGGCGGGCCGGCTCCACGCAGTCGACTGGAGTTGGAATCCGAAGGAGAAGTACACGGTCTGGAGCAGCCTCATCGGCGGGCTCTTCCTCTTCCTCTCCTACTTCGGCACCGATCAGAGCCAGGCGCAGCGTCTGCTCGCGTCGCGCTCCATACGCGACGCGCGCGGAGCTCTCCTTCTCAACGCAGTCTTCAAGGTGCCGTTCCAGTTCCTCGTCCTCTCGCTGGGCGTGCTCCTCTTCGTATTCTACTCGGTGCAGGGTGCACCGCTCGGCTTCGAGCCGAGTGCGGACGACCCGAGCAGCGTGCCCTCCGAGTCGCGGGCGAGGTACGCACAGATCGAACAGGAGTATGCGTCGGTACAGGAGCGCCTCGGCGAGGACGCCCACTTGCTCGCGGACCCCACGAGCGGATCCGCGGCGTCCGCCGAGTTCCTCGAGACGCTCGCGACGTCTGAGTCGCTTCGGGAGGAGGCTCGGGTACTCCGCGGCGGGCCCAAGGACACGAACTACGTCTTCCTCGACTTCATCCTCACCCAGCTGCCGATGGGGATCGTCGGCCTTCTCCTCGCTGCGATCTTCGCTGCCGCGCTCTCCAGCATCGACTCCGAGATCAACTCGATGGCCACCGTCGCCGTGCTCGATCTGTTCGCTCGGAACCGGATCCAGAGAGCGGAGGCGAGAGGGGAGTCGATTCTGGAGGGAAGGGAGCTGCTCCTCGGTTCCCGGATCGCGACCGTCCTGATCGGTGCATTCGCCACCGCATTCGCGCTCTACGTGGACGTGGTGGGTTCTCTCGTCGAGGTCGTGAACAAGTTCGGATCCTACATCTACGGCTCGCTTCTCGGAGCCTTTGCGCTCGCGTTCCTCGTCAAACGGGCGAACGGAACCGGCGCCTTCGTCGGAATCATCGTCGGGATGATCGTCGTCGTGGCCGCCGCCCAGACCGGGCTTGCGTTCCTCTATCTGAACACGCTGGGGACGCTCGTGGTGCTCACGGTGGGGACCGTGGTCTCACTCGTCTCTTCGAATCGCACGGAACCGGCAGGCAGCTGACCCTCGCGACGTCGGTCTACGAACGTCGCGTCGCCACTCGCTACGCGGATTTCGCTGCCGGCGCTTCGCCGTCTGAACGACGGAGATACGGTTCGAGCGCCTTCTCCAGCACGGCGGGCTGGACCGGTTTCGGTACGAACCCGTTCATGCCGGATCGCTCGCACCGCTCGCGGTCTTCGGGGAGTACGGCCGCTGTCATCGCGAGGATCGGGATGTCCGGGTTTCGCACCCCATCTCGCCCGGCGCGGATCGCGCGCGTGGCCTCGACTCCGTCCAGCTCCGGCATGTGGACGTCCATGAGGACGACGTCGAAGTCCTGGGACGCGAGTGCCGCCAGTGCCTCCCGCCCGTTGTTGGCGGTCGATGTCGCGTGTCCCATCCGGTCGAGGAGGCGTACGGCGACGATCTGATTCACGCGGTTGTCTTCCGCCAGGAGGATGCGGAGACCTCCCGGAGCGGCGGCCTTCGCAGACTGGGTCGCCATCTCGATGGACGCCTTGGAAGGCGCTTCCATGATCCGCGAGGTGACGCGCCGAGCCGGGCGGGCGGTTTCGGACGTTGCCGGTGCATTCGCAGCGTCGATCCGGGATGTCGTCTGTTCCGAGGAACCGTGCTTCACGAGACTCTTCGCGATCGCCCGTTCCAGCACTGGGAACCGCACCGGTTTTGGCACCGTCGCGGTGAACCCGAACTCACGCATCTGCGTCGAGTCGACGTGTTCGCTGATCGAGCTGAGCAGGATCTTGGGTGGGTTCCCCCACTCCGGATGGGCGGAGACACGCGCGGCGACCTCGAGGCCGTCCATGTCCGGCATCATCATGTCGAGGATGAGCAGCGTGTACGGGCGTCCCTCGGCCGCGGCGCTCTCCAGCATCGTGAGAGCGGTCGGACCGTCCACCGCGAGGGCGAGCTCGGAACCGTGCCTCCGGAACCATTCGGAGAGGATCGTCCGGTGTGTGGCGTTGTCGTCGGCGCAGAGCACCCGTTCCTCGGCGAGCAGGTGCGGAGCGAGCTGGAACCGTCCCGCCTCTTCGAGAACGGGGAAGTCGGCCGTGAGCCAGAACGTCGAACCGTGGCCCGCAACACTCTGAACGCCGATCTCGCCGCCCATCAGGGTCACGATCTGCCGGCTGATCGCGAGGCCGAGTCCGGTGCCTCCGAAGCGACGTGTCACCGAGCTGTCGGCCTGGCTGAAGCTCTGGAACAACCTCTCGAGCTGGTCCTCGGGGATGCCGATGCCCGTGTCGCGAACCTCGAAGCGGAGCTTCGCCCGATCGCCCTCCACGGACATGGCGCGCGCGTGGATCATCACCTCACCGGACTCAGTGAACTTGACGGCGTTGTTCGCGAGGTTGAGGAGAACCTGCCGGAGCCGTCCGGCGTCTCCTTCGAGATGGAGCGGCACGTCCTCGTCGATCTCGATGATGAGGTCGAGCCCCTTCCGGTGGGCGCCGAAAGCGATCACGTCGCCGACGTCGTAGAGGGCGGTGTCGAGGTCGAACGGAATCGACTCGAGGTCGAGACGGCCGGCCTCCATCTTGGAGTAGTCGAGGATGTCGTTGAGGATCGTGAGGAGGTTCTCCGCGCTGCTGCGGATGATGCCGAGCGACTCCTTCTGCGACCTCTCGAGGTGTGTGTCCTCGAGGAGCGAGGCCATGCCGAGGATCCCGTTCATCGGCGTCCTGATCTCGTGGCTCATGTTCGCGAGGAACTCACTCTTCGCCTTGGCCGCCGCCTCCGCGGCCTCCTTCGCGACGAGGAGAGCCTCGTTCGACTCCTCCAGCTCCGCCGTCCGTTCGCGGACCCGCTCCTCGAGTTCGTGGTTCCGGCGACGCATGGCGCGGGTGCGGAGCCGGAAGGTGAGGTAGACGACGAGCGTGAGTCCGAGGATCGCGAGGGTGCGGAACCAGGTCGTCTGCCAGAAGGGCGGCGTCACCTCGATCGAGAGAAGCGCACGAGGTTCGCTCCAGACTCCGTCCGGGTTCGCCGCCTTCGCCCAGAAGACGTAGCTACCGGCCGGGAGGTTCGTGTACGTCACGTAGCGGCGATGCCCGATGTAGCTCCAGTCCGGATCGAACCCCTCGAGCTGGTACGCGACCTGGTTCGCTTCGGGCGCGGCGAAGTGGAGGGCCGCGAGCTCGAGCGTGAAGACGCGGTCCTTGTAGGTGAGGTCGAGTGCGTCCAGGGTCTGGATCGTCTTCGGCAACAGCACCCGACCGTCTTCGGTCTCTTCGAGTGCACCGAGGGGTGCGTTGAAGAGCTGGAAGCTCGTGAGAGCGACCTCGGGGGGCGTCGGGTCGTCCTGGATCGAGAGTGGATCGAAGGATACATAGCCGTTGTCTCCGCCCAGGAAGATCCGGCCGTTCGGGGCGACGTACTTGGGAGCGATGTAGAAGAGCTCGGTGGCGAGGCCGTCCTCCCGGCCGTATCGACGCACGTCGAGCGTCGGGCGGGCGCAGCCATCCGGTGCGGAGGGCCGGATCCGGTTGAGTCCCGAGCTCGTCGGCACCCAGATCGCGCCACTCAGATCGGGCAGGAGCCCCGCGATCGAGTCGAAGCTCAGGCCATCCCGCTTCGTGTAGGTCTCGACGCAGACCTTCCCGGATGCCTCGTCGAGCCACCGGCAACGAAGTCCACGGTCCGTCCCGATCCAGAGACGATCGAACCGATCGATGTGGAGCGCGTAGACCGCTTCCGCGTCTCTTCCCGGCAGGACGATCCGTTCGACCTCGCCGGTGCTTCGGTCGAGCCGTTGGAGTCCACCGCCCTCCGTGCCGAGCCAGAGGTAGTCTCCGTCCTCCACGATCGCGCGCACGTTGACCGCGACACCGTCCGCTTTCACCGTCTTCCAGATCTGGAGTGCGTCGGCGTCCCGGTTGTACCGCTCGATTCCTTCGCCGACGCCGAACCAGAGAGTCCCCTCCCGGTCCTGGAGCGACGTATAGATACTGCGGGACGGCTCGTCCTCCGGGGTCAGGCCCGCCTGCACCCGTCTCCCCCGTGACGTCTTCGGATCGTACGCGACGAGCCCTTCTCCCACCGTGCCGACCCAGAGCGTCCCGGTTCCGTCGAAGCAGAGGTGCCAGGCTTCGGTGTCCTCGATCTCCGGCACGCCGAGGTCCGCCCAGGTGACGGCGTGATACAGGCCGTCCGGTTCCCGTACCTCGAGTCCCTGGACGGACGCGATCCAGAGACGGTTGCCCTCTTCCGCGAACGACAACACGTGCGTGCTCGCGAGGCCGCCTGGCTGGTCCGGTTCGGGAGCGTGCACGTCGAACGGCTTCCGGTGGAGGTCGGCCCGGGCCACTCCTCCCGTCGTCGCGACCCAGAGCACTCCGGACCGGTCTTCCAGGATCGAGTAGATCGCACCGGGAAGTCGTCCCGAACTCTTCGGGTCTGCGGGGAAGAGGACGGACTTGGACGTGGCCGGGTCGAACCAGACGAGTCCGTCGTTCTCGGTTGCGATCCAGAGCGTTCCATCCTCTCGCTGCCAGACTCCGGTGATCGGGTCGGTCGAGCCGTCGAGAGCCGGCACCGCAACAGGCCGGGCGGTGCGTTCCGCCACGTCGAGGATGTGGAGGCCGTCGTGGCCGCCGACCCAGAACGTGTCGTTCGTTCGTCCGGCCAGGACGTTGACCCGTTCGAGAGGATGGTTCCTGTCGGTGCTCTCCGTGTCGGTGCTCTCGGTGTCCAGTACCGAGACGGCGACCTGCTGCCATTCCGAGTCCGCCGAAGGGTCCAGCGACCAGAGATGGGAGTCGTAGCAGAGCCAGGGCGTGCCGTCGGGTTCGAAGAGCAGGGAGGTCGAGTAGAAGGTCGTGGGGTCGTCGAGCACGGAAGGGTGGGAGAACCGCGTGCGCGCTCCCGTCGCGGGGTCATAGCGGAAGACCACGATCGATTCGTCCCAGTCCGGGGAGCCGACCATCCAGATCGAGCCGTCGGGTGCGAACTCGAATTCATCCACCTGCGGAGGGACGCTGGTCGAGTCGGAGGGGTCGTAGGCCCAGCTCTGGAACCGGCCGGTGGTCGGTTCGAAACGCTCGACTCCGCGCAGGTGCCCGATCCAGAGGCCGCCGTCCTCGGCTTCCCTCAGTCCCAGGACGAAGTCGTTCTGAAGACGACCCACGTTGCCCGGGTCCGCCAGGTATACGTCGTAGCGGGTTCCGTCGTACCGGTTGAGGCCGACCTGGGAGCCGAGCCAAACGAAGCCCTGTGCGTCCTGGACCAGCGCGTAGCACATGCTGTGCGAGAGCCCCTGGGTCGAGTCGAGTCGCTCGAAGACCAGGTCGCTCGTCGGGGTAGGCAAGACTTTCCCCATCGCGAGACCTGGCGTACCCGCGAGGACGAGCGCAGCACAGGCTGCGAGCCCCGCGGCCGCGAGGCCCGCGGCTTGCCTCAGTGGATCGAACGGATGCATATCCCCAGTTGGATCGGCCGATCTCACGGGTTTCTTGGGGATTCGCGTGTTCCAAACGAACATCTCGACGACGTGCGGTGCCGGTGGAGAGGGTGAGAGGGAGTACGGGCCAGGCGGTGTCGAGGCAGGATTGGCGGGGCCTATCCGCGAGGCCGAGACTCGGGGTTGCATGCCGAGGCGTGGTCCGTATTCTCCTGTGCGTCTCGAATTCCGACCTGGGGGGGGCATGGCCAAGAACTGGAAGCAGAAAGTGATCGTCCTCCTGGACGACATCACCGAGCAGGACTGCGACGCGATCGTCAACGCGGCCAACGAAGACCTGGAGCCGGGGAGCGGCGTCTGCGGAGCGATCCACGCCGCGGCCGGGCCGAAGCTGGAACGCGCCTGTCGTCGCATCGGCGGCTGTGCGGCGGGCGAGGCCGTGATGACGAAGGGCTACGATCTTCCCGCGCGCCGCGTGATCCATACCGTCGGTCCGGTCTACTCCGGAGGCAACGACGGGGAAGAGGCCGAAGTGCTCGGCTCCTGCTACCGGGAGTCGCTCCGTCTCGCGTCGGAAGAGGGGCTCCGGACGATTGCGTTTCCGGCCATCTCCACGGGGAACTACGGGTTTCCACCCGACGAAGCCGCCAAGGTCGCGGTGCAGGCACTGCGGGAGGGGCTCGACGAGTTTCCCGAGATCCGCGAAGTCCGCCTCGTCTGCTTCACGATCGAGAATCAGGAAGCGATCGAAGAGGCGCTGGAGCAGGAGCCGGAGTAGGCGTCCTAGGCCCGCACCGGCTCCTTCACGATCCGTCCGCCGTTCTCCGCCCGGCGACGATCGAACGTCTCGAGGTCGTGGAGGAACTTCTTCCGGTAGACCGTCTTCTGCGCCTTGAGCTTCATCTCCTTCCAGCGGTACTTCTGCGGCTTGCTCGTGAAGTAGCGGCCTTCTTCAGGCAGGAGGACCAGGCTCACGTGGACGTTGGGCGCGACTCCGATCGGGAGGTCGTTGTCCATGCAGGACTCGTAGAGACGGGCGAACACCGGGATCATATCCTCGGTCTTGGGCGGCGGCACGTCGGCGTAGTCCGTCGCCTTGAGCGGACGGAAGACGCACACGGTCGGGATGGCGCCGTTGTCCGTGATCCAATCGATCGCCGCCATCGAGTCCTCGGGCTTCTCGAGGCCCGCGATGATCTCGCCGTTCGAGACCCAGGCATCGAAGTCGAACGGTCCGCGGCGCTTCCCGATCTCGGCGCAGTACTTCACGGCGTCGAGGTAGCGCCTCAGACCATACTCCCGGTGCTTTCCGGGGCAGACGTCGATGAACCGCTCTTCGTTCCAGATCTCGAAGCAGAACGACACGCGGTTGACGCCCATTTCCTTGAGCCGATCGTAACGGGAGAGATCGGCGTGGGGAGGCGTCTGGACACCGATGAGGAGCCCCGTCTCTTCCTTCAGACGACGGATGTAGGGCTCGAGGATGTCGAGGTAGGTCTCACCGGTGTAGTGGCCAGTGTTGAAATCGACGTAGGTGATCTTGCTCTCGTCGCGTGCGGCGATCGCGACCTCGAGCACTTCCTCGACCGACTTCTCGTCGGCGTCGTCCGCGCCCAGGTTGAGGCCGACCGAGCAGAACTTGCAGTTCGTCTTCTCCGGCTTGTCGAGCCAGTACTCACATACCTTGGAAGGATAGACGCCGAGATACGTTCCCTGGAGCGACCCGATCCGGATCATCGGCTTGCCCGAGACTTCGGTGTTCCGCTCGTACCAGGTCGGCTTGGGGGAGAGCTCCACCTCCGCAATCTTCTCGCGGTCGCCGTCACGCCGGATGACCAGGGTTTCGCCGTCGTCGCCCTCCCGGAAGAGGATGTAGGGCGAGTCGGCTGCGAACGGCTCCACCACCGGGACGTTCGTCCAGAGGCCGTCCTCGAGCACGAGCTCGAGACCGCTTCCCAACCCCGCCCGAGTCCTCATGATCTGCCGGCCACGCTTCGACTCCTTGAAGAACGAGTCGTCCAAGCGGATGCCCTTGCAGTAGAGCTCGAGCTTGAGAAGTCCGGGGTTGTAGCGGATGTCGGTCTCCATGCGATGTCGCTCCTCAGGTGAGTGGACGTCTTCTCGACTAGGTTGGGGTCTAGTCGATTGTCACCGATCGAGGATCTCATTTTGTATGCGTGATCTCACGTAAGTTGTTCCGGGATCCGGGACGCCCCTGCATTCGCATGAGCAATGCTAACCGTCTGGATTACAGTCGCTTGGGATCGGGCCGGCGCGCAGACGGCCAGGAACACGCATCCTGCGCCTTCCGGCCCCGAGTGGGCGGATCGGGCATGCGACCGGCCGTGACCCCGCAAACCGTGCGTTGACCGAGACCTACGCGAGAGGCGAGAATGCCCCGTCGCGGTTACACGGCGTAACCGCAGGACATCCACACGAAGTCGTCCAAGGGGAACCCTGTGACCGGGAAGCACTACAGATATTGATCGGCTCCCCGGGCCGCAGGTTCGCGACCCTCGGACTGATCTCCGCACGCCTCCGCGTCGAACTCGACTCGATCCGGGTTTCCGGGGCGTCGCCCGCGTGATTCCCTCTCCAGGATCTCTGGCCGGCTCCGCACAACGCACCGTGGTGCGTGGAGGGCCCAATGATCCGTCTGCATCCGCATTCCAGCTCGAATGTGTCTGCTGTTACCCCGCTCCTCGGCCTGAGGAGCGCCCGTCGTCGATTCCTCTCCACCCTCGCTGTGGCCGGACTCGTCGCGATCGTCGGTTGCGGCGGAGGTGACAGCGGAAGTGGAGGGGGCGGCGACAGTGCGGCCTCGAAGGCGGAGTCCAAGGTGGATGGTTCCAAGGTGCTCCGCTTCACCGCCATCCCGGACCACAACACGACGGAACTCCGCGCGAAGTACGATCCCGTCGCGGCGCACCTCAGCTCCGTCCTCGGCTTCCCGGTCGAGTACGTGCCGAGTGCGGACTACGGTGCGTCCGTCGAGATGTTCAAGAACGGTGACGTCCAGCTCGCGTGGTTCGGTGGTCTCACCGGAGTTCAGGCCCGGCAGGCCGTGTCCGGTGCCCGGGCCATCGTCCAGGGGAAGGAAGATCCGGAGTACTACTCCTACTTCATCGCGAACGCTTCGACCGGCCTCGCGCCGTCGGACGACTTCCCGATGGACATCGCGAAGTACAAGTTCACGTTCGGCTCGCAGTCCTCGACTTCGGGACGGCTCATGCCCGAGTACTACATCCGTCAGCACTCCGGAAAGTCGCCCACGGAGTTCTTCGCCCACGAGTTCGGCTTCAGCGGTTCGCACGACAAGACCGTCGAGCAGGTCGCGAACGGCACCTACGAGGTCGGCGCCTGCAACTACGGCACGTACGACAAGATGGTCGCCGAAGGGAAGATCGATCCCGCCGTCTGCAAGATCATCTGGAAGACGCCCACCTACGCGGACTACAACTTCACCGCGCGTCCCGACATCGACACAATCTTCGGTGCCGGCACGATCGACAGGATCCAGAAGGCGTGCACCGAGATCCACGACCCGAAGCTCCTCGCGGCGTTCCAGCGCTCCGCTCTCATTCCGGCGACCAACGCGGAGTTCGACAACATCCTGGCGGTGGCGCGCGACCTCGGAATGGCGCGCTGATCGGGTGATCGGCCGCGTCTCCCGAATCGAACGGGAATCACGTTCATGACGTGGGACCTCTCTGTCCAGAATGCATCGGTACGCGTCGGTTCCACCGTAGCGCTCGCCGGTGTCGACCTCGAGATCCGGGCCGGCGAGGCGGTCGCCCTCGTCGGTCCGAGCGGTTCCGGCAAGACGACGCTCCTGCGCCTCCTCGGCGCCGTCCTCTCCCCTAACGACGGAGAAGTGCGGATCGATGGGAAGGACGTCGCGGGACGGAGCCCGGCCGAGCTTCGTGCGCTGAGGTCGCGGATCGGAACGGTGCCGCAGGATCTGCGGCTCGTTCCGGAGCTCCGCGTCTATCAGAACGTGGCGGCCGGGCGTGTCGGCCGCCGTTCGCTCTTCTCACTCGCCCGCGATCTCCTCTTCCCTCAGCGCGCAGCCCTCGCCGAGATCCACGCGCTTCTCGACCGTGTCGGGATCGAGGAGAAGCTCTATCACCGGGTCGATCAACTCTCCGGCGGACAGCGCCAGCGGGTGGCGGTGGCGCGTGCGCTCTATCAGGAACCGGAGATCCTCCTCGCGGACGAGCCGGTGAGCAGCGTCGATCCGGCCCGTGCCCGCGACGCACTCGAGCTCCTGTGCAGGGTCGCAGCAGAGCGCCGTCTCACCTTCGTCACGAGCCTTCACCACATCGACCTCGCGCGCGAGTTCTTCCCCCGGCTCGTCGGAGTCCGGCGCGGACGGATCGAGTTCGACGTGCGGAGTGACGAGGTCGACGACGCCGCGATCGAGCGGCTCTACTCCCTCAGCGCGGACGAGCTGCTCGAAGAGGGGTCGTCCCGGTGAACACGTCACCGTCTCCCGAGACGTCTCGGTCGAGGAGGCGCTCCCGGGGACGGGCGCCGAGCGAAAGGCTCCGCGTCCTCGCCGGCATCGTCCTCGCCGCCATCCTCGCCGCCGCCTATCTGGGGCTCGACCCGGTCCGTTTCTTCTCTCAGGTGCGGTCGTGGAAGGTCGTACAGGAGTTCTTCGGGGCCGCACTCGCTCCGACCCTGACGAGTGAGAGCGGTTCGGGCTACTTCCTCCTTCCGCAGATCTGGGAGGGGCTCCACTCGACGGTACTCTTCGCCGTGGCCGGGATGGGGCTCGCGCTCGTCCTCGGCACCGTGCTCGGTTTCCTGGCCTCGAGTGCGTGGTGGGAGGGGGAGCTCGTCGACGCCTCCGATGCGTGGACGGACCGCGCCGTGCGCGCGATCGGCCCCGCCGTGACGGGCACGGTCCGCGTGTTGATCGCGTTCCTCCGGTCGATCCACGAACTGCTCTGGGCGATGCTCTTCCTCAGCGCGTTCGGCATCTCCAACGCGGCGGCGGTACTCGCCATCGCGCTTCCGTACGGTGGGGTCCTCGCCAAGATCTTCAGCGAGATGCTGGACGAAGCGCCGAAGGACGCGGCTCTCCTCCTCCGCTCCGCCGGCGGAGGCGCCGGAACCGTGCTCGTCGTCGGGCTCCTGCCGCGTGCGCTTCCCGACATCGCGACGTACGCGTTCTACCGGTTCGAGTGCGCGCTCCGGTCGTCCGCCGTCCTCGGTTTCTTCGGCTTCCCGACGCTCGGGTACTACATCTCCGCCTCGTTCGAGAACCTCTACTACCGGGAAGTCTGGAGCTATCTCTACGCGCTGATTCTGCTCGTCGGAGTGGTCGAACTCTGGAGCGGCTTCCTCCGCCGCAGGCAGGAGTTCGCATGACGGCGCCTGGCTCCGCCCCCCGGAACGGCCGGGACGCACGGGTCGACGCACTCCGGCGGGCCCGACCGCAGCGCCGACTCCTTCGCGTATCGCTCCTTCTGCTGGGCGTGCTTCTCGTGTACGCCGCGTTCTTCGGAGCGTTCTCGTTCGGCGATCTCGGCACGGAGCGTGCCGCGCGGAACCTGGCACGGTTCCTCCAGGAGATCCGTCCTTACCCGCTCCAGGGCCGGGCCTGGGACTTCAGCATCTACGGCACCTGGTTCCGGGACGTGATCCTTCCGCACACGGGAGTCGCGCTCCTCGCCACGTTGGCCCTCTCCGTCGCCGCGATCTGCGTCGCTGCGTTCTTCGGCGCCCTGCTCGCGCCTCTCGCCGCGCGCACGCTCTCGACGCCGTCGCCCTACGTTTCGGCGGGACCTCGGCCGCGAGGCGCGTCCCGGTACTTCTGGCAGGGGACGGTGCTCACCGTCCGTGCTTTCTTCGTCTTCACGAGGTCCGTGCCCGAGTACGTCTGGGCCTTCCTCTTTCTGTCCACGCTGGGGGTGGGGCCGTGGCCGGCCGTGCTCGCGCTCGCGACGCACAACGCCGGGATCCTGGGGCGACTCTACGCGGAGTCGATCGAGAACTCGCCGGGAGCGGCCAGCGTTCACCTTCGGGCCACCGGGGCGACGCGCGCGCAGATCTACCTCGTCTCCCTGCTTCCCGGAGCTCTCGGCCGCTACCTGCTCTACTTCTTCTACCGCTGGGAAACCTGTGTCCGCGAAGCGACCGTACTCGGGCTCCTCGGCTTCGTCTCTCTCGGCTGGTTCATCCAGGATGCACGTGCCGGAGTTCGCTACGACGAGATGTTCCACTTCATCCTGCTCGGAAGCGTGCTCATCGTCGTCGGCGACGTCGTCTCCGGCTGGGTGCGGAAGCGGATCCGCCAGTCGGTCTGAAGGCGGACCCGGAACGATCGAGCGTTGCCCGGTCGTTCCGATGGGTCCGCGCCGGGTCGTCTCGAGCGCTCTCCCGGCGGGTGGCCACGAACGTTTCGCGCGGGAGCATCTTCAAAAAAACGGTCGCCCCCTCGGACTGGGGGGATACCGAGGGGGCTTCCGTTCGGGCCTCTCGGCCCGGGTGGACCGGTCCAGCCAACGCCGGACCGCCTTGCGTCGTTCAGGGTGAGGCTACTTCTTCACCCAATGTCCTTCGATCCAAACCCAGCGTTGCTGGACCGGGCGCCAGTCCCAGTGTCCGCTCACCCAGCCCCAACCGCTTCGTGGGGCGGGCATCGCCACCACGACCTTGACCGGCGCGGCGGGAATCGCAACGTGGACGGTGGCCTTCGGGACGACCACGGCGACGTGCGTCCGATGGGCGCGCTCCTTCACGACGACGACCTTCTTCGCCTCGGCGACGCCGGCGGAAAGGAGTGCTGCCGACAGAACGAGGGCGGAGAGGAACAGAGTTCTCGAGGTGGTGCGCATGATCGTCTCCTGGTTCGACTCTGTTTCACCCGCCCTCTCGGGTTGTTGTCAGATCAAAGAAAGGTCTGTGCCAAATGCCGGGCCATGTTTTGGCAGAATCTCCGGCGCGCAGGAACCCCGCAAAAAACAGGGTCCGGATGCCGATGATATGGACAGAAGTCGGAGTTTCGGGGGGCGAGGGCCGAAGGTGTTCCCGCCCGGGTGTCCCCAAGCGTTCACCTGTTGTCCGGCACGGGACGATCGGATGTGTCGTCCGAGCGTGTGATCGGAAGGCGTGAGTTGCTGCTAGGACTCTGTTCGCCAGTTTGACCTGTCCGGTTTTTGGGTGATATTCTGCTGCGCAGTAGGGTTCGGTCCCGGGAGCACGACCGCCATGCTCGACCAGCCGACATTGGTTTTGAACCGCCACTGGGTTCCGATCGGTACCGTCTCGGTCCGAAGTGCTCTCTGTTTGCTCTATCGGGAAGCCGCCCGGGCCATCCTTCCCCAGGACTACAGCCTCCACGACTTCGACTCCTGGGCCAGCCTCCGTCCCGATGACAACGAGCCGGCGATCTCCACCGTCACGCTCCGGATCAAGGTTCCGGAAGTGCTCCTGCTCACGCAGTACGGGGCGTTTCCGAGACGGCGGGTCACGTTCTCGCGGAAGAACCTGTACAGGCGCGACCTCTATACCTGCCAGTACTGCGGCGCGAAGCCCGCGCTCCACGACCTCTCCGTCGATCACGTCGTGCCGAGGTCGAGGGGTGGGACGTCGACGTGGGAGAACTGCGTCCTGGCCTGTCTCCGCTGCAACCGGAAGAAGGCGAACCGAACCCTCCGTGAAAGCGGTCTCCGCCTCACCCGCGCTCCCCGCGAGCCGCGTTGGTCACCCTTCGTCACCATCCCGGTGGCGCAACGGCGGACGTCCTGGGAGCAGTTCATCTCGAACGAGTACTGGAACGTCGAGCTGAGCGAGTAGGGACCTCCCGGACGAGTGGAACCCCCGGCCGGCCGGGGCGCCCGGACTGGCTCGGGACCTTCGTCGCTGCCGGCCTCGACGCTCTCGCTCCGCGCGCAGAAGTCGCGCCCACCGCGCCTCCAGGCCACCCACCTGGATCCAAACACGGCTCGCTCGGCTCCGCCCGGATCAGAACCCGCCCGGATCCGTAGCCGCCCGGACTCCGTAACTGTCCGGGGAATCCCTCACTTGGCCCCTGCGCGTTGATTCCGAAGAATTAGCCAGATTTCAACAATGTTCCAACGACCATTCTTGGGGCTTCAGGGCGAGCGCTCGGGTGTCCGCCAACGCGGAGGAAGCAGATGGCTATCCACAGCCGGGAACGGGTTGAGGTTGGGGGGACCGCGGGGCGGCGGGGCGGAAGCGGGACGGCGATCCCGACCGTTTGGGGCCACACGCCGCAGGACGGGGTCTCGGCTGCCGGAATCATCTGTCCCAAAGCGCCTTCCCTGGAGTCCCGGAACTGGTCGTCGGCGCTCTCGGCTGCTGCAGTCACCCTTGTCGCGTGTCTCAGTCTCCTCGCCACGCCCGCCCTCGCGGTGACGAACGAGGACTGCTTCGACTGCCACGACGACTTCCCCGTCACGAAGTTCTCCAAGTCGATCCACGGCGACCTCGACTGTATCGATTGCCACGAGGACGCGGACGTCGAGGAACTCCCGCACGAAGAGGACATGAGTCCGGTCTACTGCGGGAACTGTCACGACGACGCCCAGCTCGACTACGACTCGAGCTCCCACGGCCAGGCGCTCAAGCGCGGCGACCGGCTCGCGCCGAAGTGTTCGTCCTGCCACGGCATGCACGACATCACCGCGCCGTCCAATCCGTCGTCCAAGACCTACAAGATGAACGTGCCCTACCTCTGCGGCGAGTGTCACCGCGAGGGAGCGGAAGTCGCCCGGACGCGGAACATCGGCGAACACAACATCATCGAGAACTACTCGCAGTCGATTCACGGTGAAGGTCTCTTCAAGAAGGGACTGACGGTCACCGCGACCTGCAACAGCTGCCACCGTAGCCACCGGATCCTGCCGCACACGGATCCCAACGCCTCGATCTCTCCACGCAACATCGCCCGCACCTGCATGCAGTGCCACTCCCGGATCGAGGAAGTGCACGACAAGGTCATCCGCGGCGAACTCTGGGAGAAGAAGCCGGGTGCGATCCCCGCGTGTACGGACTGCCACCTTCCGCACAAGGCGCGCAAGGAGACGGTCGCGCTCACCATCTCCGATATGGCGTGCATGAAGTGCCACGACCAGGTCGTCTACCAGGTCGCGGATGGAGATTCCGTCGCCCTCGCCGCGGTCGATCACAACACGCTCGACCGGTCGACCCATACGAACATTCCGTGCGTCAAGTGCCACAGCGACATCGATCCGCAGCTCGCCCGTCCCTGCGAGCCCGCGGACAAGGTCGACTGCGCTGCCTGCCATGCCAAGATCTCCGACGAGTACTACGCGAGTGGTCACGGTCGGGCCCACCTCCAGGGGATCTCGCAGGCTCCCTACTGCACGGACTGCCACGGGGATCACAACGTCCTCGCGCACAGCAACGATGCGTCTCCCACGTTCCGCGCTCAGGTGCCGACCCTCTGTGGTGAGTGCCACAAGGACGGAGGCAAGGCGACCGAAGTGAGCGACCACGAGCAGATGAATGCAGCCACGAACTACTCGACCAGCGTCCACGGGCGCGGTCTCGTCGAGAAGGGACTCCTGCCCAGCGCCATCTGCATCGACTGTCACGGCTCCCACATGATCCTGGAACGGGACGACGACCGCTCGCTCGTCAACGCCAAGAACCTGCCCTCCACGTGCGGCAACTGTCACCAGGGGATCTTCAAGCAGTACATCAAGAGTGTGCACTACGACGAGGCCGCCCTCATCGCGACCGCCGCGGTCCCCGAGGGGGATAGTTCTGTTGCGGACAAGGTGGAGAGCGAGTCCCAGGTCGACGAGAACACCTCGAACGTGGAAGAGGTTCTCTCCGCGCGGGAGAGGGCGGCGGCCGGCCTCGATTCGCTCGCGACTCCGCCGCACCACGCGATGGAGAAGGACGAGCACGGGAAGCCGCGGCTCCCGACCTGCGCCGACTGCCACTCGTCGCACACGATCAAGCACGTTCAGGGCGATGCGTTCATGACCGAGGTCACGCATCAGTGCGGTTCCTGCCACGAACACCTGGCCGAAACCTACCTCGAGACGATGCACGGAAAGGCCTACGCGCTCGGCTACGTCGAGGCCGCGAAGTGCTCGGACTGCCACGGGGCCCACGAGATCCTCGCGATCAACGACCCCGAGTCCTCCGTCGGCTTCCGCAACATCGTCGACACGTGCAAGAAGTGCCACGAGGATGCGAACCAGCGGTTCGCCGGCTACCTGACGCACGCGACCCACCACGACGAAGAGAAGTACCCGATCCTCTTCTATACGTACTGGGCGATGACCTTCCTCCTCCTCGGCGTGTTCACGTTCTTCGGGCTCCACACGCTGCTCTGGCTGCCGAAGTCGTTCCGCGCGATGGTGGACCGGGCCAAGGAGCGGAAGAAGAGTGAGACGACGCCGCGCTACTTCATCCGCCGGTTCACGGCGGCGCAGCGGCTCACGCACCTCTTCGTCATCGTGAGCTTCCTCTCGCTCGCGGCGACCGGGATGTTGCTGAAGTTCTCGACGATGCCGTGGGCGAACTGGCTCGCCAACGCGTTGGGTGGCGTTCGGAATGCGGGGAACATCCACCGCGCGGCCGCGGTGCTGACGTTCTTCTACTTCGCGTTCCACCTCACCTGGCTCGCGGTGTTCAAGCACAAGCGGCGGCTGACCCTGCTCCAGCTCATCTTCGGGCCCAACTCGATGATGTTCAACAAGAAGGACATCCTGGACTTCTGGGCCACGATGAAGTGGTTCTTCGGAGCTGGCCCGCGTCCGAACTACGGACGGTTCACTTACTGGGAGAAGTTCGACTACCTGGCGGTCTTCTGGGGTGTCGCGGTGATCGGTGCGACTGGGCTCATGCTCTGGTTCCCCGAGTTCTTCACGAAGTTCATCCCGGGATGGCTCCTCAACGTCGCGACGATCATCCACAGTGACGAGGCGCTCCTCGCCGTCGGCTTCATCTTCACGGTGCACTTCTTCAATACGCACCTCCGTCCCGAGGCGTTCCCGATGGACACGGTCGTCTTCACCGGGCTCACACCGCTCGAGGAGTTCAAGCACGACCGGCCGAGGGAGTACGAAGAGCTGCGGGCGTCTGGTGAGCTTCGGAAGCGCGTCGTCTCGAAGACGATCTCGAAGCGGCGGGAGATCACGATCCGGTTCTTCGGATACACGTTCCTCGGAATCGGCGTGACCCTGATCGCACTCATCATCTACTCGGTGCTCTTCGGCTACAAGTAGACCGGCCTCCATGGCTGCCCGTTGGCGCCGCCGGCCAGAACGGCCGGCGGCGCCCGCGTTGTTGTAGACTCTCGCCCTGAGGTCCTCCGGAGTCCCAGACCTTCCCTCTGCCGCGATCTACCGTAGGACCGAAGGTGGGTCGGATGTCCCGGATCTGGATCGCTCTCCTCGTTGCGGCAGGACTCGCCGCACTCGATTTCCTCCTGCGGCGCATGGAAGCCCGCGGTTGGATCTACTACCGGAAGGGGAGTGGCGCGGGCGGAATCGGCCCGGCGTTGGAGGAGCTCCACGGAGTGTTCGACGCGGACGTCAAAGCCGCGATCGAGTACAAGCAGGAGGAGGAGACCGAGGAGACCCGCGTCCTGGAGCCGAAGCGTCCCGAGACGCCCCACGCTCCCGGAGAGTGAGGTAGACTCACGCCATGATCCGCCAACGGGGTGGAGGAGGTCGTCGAGGTCAGCCACGGAATGTTCATCTGGTCGCCAGACACGTGGACGGAGACTCGATCCGCCTGGATGGCGGCTCCTTCGACATGTCGGTGATCGCCCGGCGCCACCGGTTCCAGCCGTAGCCGTGGGGGAGTGGTGATGAGGATCGCGTGTTCTCGTTCCTGACCACGGCAGTGATGCAGGTGCTGCTCCTCGGAGCTGCGCTCTACTACCCGATCGATGGGCCGGCCGCAGACGATCTCGAGCGGCTCGCCGCACTCACCGACATGCCCGCCCTCGCGAAGCCGGTGTCGGCTGCACTCATCAGGGACTACCTTCCCCGGATCGAGGAGAGCGACCCGGAGCTCTTCCTACGCATCTCCCGGCGGCTGGGTCCACTCGAGTCCCCCGGGGGATCGCTCGGAACTCTGGACGCGGAAACCCGGTGGCAGGACTCGAATCCCGATGATCCGGCGAAGACGCTGCCGAACGCGCATGGCCGGACACTGGGCGGCTTCGGTTCCGCGGAGGTGACGGCCTACGTTTCGCCTCACCCCGCCGTTCGCGCCTCGCTGAACGGCTCGCTCGACCGGAAAGGAGACGCCTACCGCGGCTTCTTCGACAACACGTACGTCGCGCTCGGATGGGATTGGGCGCAGATCGACCTCGGCTTTCGCGATCACTGGTTCTCCCCGGCCACGGGAGGCGCCATCGCGATGGGCACGAACGCATGGAACTCCCCGTCGGTCACTGTGTCGAGTGCCCGGCCGCTTTCCCGGTACTCCCTCGGCTACGAACTCCTCTACTCCGACCTCGAGAAGACGGACTCGATCTACTACCAGGACGCGCTCCACCACGGTCGCCCCAAGCTCGTCGGGTTCCGCTTCGATCTCTCGCCCATGCCCTGGCTCACGTTGGGAGCGAACCGGATGATCCAGTTCGCGGGCGGGCCGCGGAAGGTGACGTTCCGGAGAGTTCTCGACGCGATCGTCCATCCGGCCAGGTACGACAATTCGGACTCCGATCTCACCAAGGACGACGAGGTCGGGAACCAGATCGGGTCGATCTGCATGAGTGCGAACTTCCGTGTCGGCGCCACGCCGTTCCGGGTCTACTGGGACATGGGTGCCGACGATACGGGCTCCCAGAAGATCTACTATTTCGGGAATCCGCTCACCATCACCGGGATCTACTTCCCGGCTCTCGGGGAGCGGCTCAGTCTTCGCTACGAGTTCAGCGAAGGGCAGAACGGTTGGTACGAGCACTTCATCTACCGGGACGGCTACCGCAACCTCGGGGACGGCTTGGGCTCCTGGATCTACGACGAGAACGTCGCGTTCGGCTACCAGATCGCGGCACGGATGCACGAACTCCGTCTCGTCCACGCGGAGGAGGATCGGAGCGTGTCCCTCGCGTTCCGGACGCTCCGCATCCAGTCCTACCCGGGGATTTCGCCGCATGCAGAGACGCCGCCCGTGTCCTACCGCGACGGCGCGGAGGGAGAGGTCAGCTACCGATGGCGGCTCCACGAGCGCGTCGAGGGCGGTGTTTCTTGGTACGCCGGCGCGACTCCGTCTCGTCAGATGTTCTCGTCGATCGCGTTCGGAGTGACGCTGGACCTCGACCCGAGCGCGGCGGACGCGCACTCGCAATCGGCCGGGGCGCGTTCCGGCGTGCGTTTCCACGACGTGGGCTCCGCGGACGCGCACTCGGCCGGCGTGCGTTCCCACGACGTGGGCTCCGCGGACGCGCATTCGGCCGTCGTGCGTTCCCCCGACGTGGGCTCCACAGGCTCGGCTGCGCCCAGACCCTCCACCGTCGTGGCCAATGTGGCCAATACGGAGCTCCGTCTCGCCCTCGGGGGCGGACGGGCCGAGTACGACTTCGTGGAGGAATCCTCCGCCGACTTCTCACGTGATCTGATCGACGTCGGTCTCGGAGTGTCGAGGCCGATGGGAGATTCCGGCGCCGCTCGCTTGGGTGTCCGAGGCTCCGTGCTCGCAGCGCCGGGTCACGGAGGCTCGGACTCGTACTCTCTCCTGGCGCTCGACTTCGTCCACCTGACCTACGCGCCCGGCGGTGTGCCGTTCGGCTTCCAAGGGGCCGCGGGGCTCCTCCGGGTATCCGCGCCGGTCAACGAGCTGGCGCTGGCATGGTCTGGCGGTGCGTTCGTTCGCTTCGGTCAGGTCCACCTCACCGGGACCTATCGACTCACGCGGTTCGAGGTCGACTACGAACCCCTCGGCACGGGCGACGGAACGAAGTACGATCTCCGCTCCTGGAACATCGGTGTCTCCATCCCGTTGTTCACACCGTCCAGCGCACGGAGTCCGCGTTGAATCACGCGTTTCGAGTCGCGCTCGCCTCGCGGCGATTGCTGAAGCCCACGGGCGCGATGGCCGTCGTCATCGAGCTGGCCCGAGGGTTTCATCGCTGCGGATGGGATGTCGACATCTTCGGTGAGAAGCTCAACCGTTCCGTGGTGCTCGAGAGCGGCGCGCACCCTCATCGCGTCTTCCGCCTCCCGAACATCAAGGGGTATCGCGGTCGCGTCATCTACGCCCGTCAGTGCGAAGCGAGGTTCCGTTGGGCCCGGTACGACCTCGTGGTCGGACACGGCGACCTCCTTCGGCAGAACGTCCTCTTCCTCCACAACCTGATCCACAAGACGGCGGAGTCGATTCCGGGCAAGGAAGGGAGGAAGCTCGACTCGGTGGGGCGGTTCCACGAGGAGATGCTGACGCATGATGGGTTCGAGGTCTGCATCGCGAACTCACAGCTGATGAAGGACGACCTCGTCACACGCTTCGGACTCGACGAGGCGCGGATCCACGTGGCTCATCCCGGGTTCGATCCGGACCGTTTCCACGTGTTGCACGACCCGGAAGTGCGGCGGCGCCGGCGTCAGTCGCTCGGTCTCGAGGACGGACAGCGCCTGATCGGATTCGTCACGAGCGGCGACTATACGAAGCGCGGCCTGCCGGTGCTCCTCCGCGCGCTCTCGCTCCTCGCGCCGGACCTGCGGGAGACTGCGCGTCTTCTCGTCGTGGGGGGCGAGCCACTCGGCCCGTTCCTCGAGATGGCGGAAGAGCTGGGAGTGGCGGGGGCGATCCTCTACCACCCACGGGTGCCGGACGTCGAGCGGCTCATGCAGGTGCTGGACGTCTTCGTCCACCCTGCGTATATCGAGGAGTTCGGCCTCGTCGTGCAGGAGGCGATGGCCTGCGGGATTCCGGTTGTCACCTCGAAACGCGTCGGTGCGTCGGAGCTCATGTTGAGTGGCCACGGCGTCCTCGATGCGCCGGATCCGGACGCGTTCGCCGCGGAGCTCGAAACCCTGCTCCGTCGGCCCGACGTCCACCACCAGCGGCGCGCCGAGGGACTGACGGCGACGTCCGGAAACAGCTGGGAGCACTACGTCGGCCGCGTCCTGGACGTACTCATGGGAGCCGGGCTCGTGCCTTCCGTCGCGGTGAAACCATAGGCTCACGGAACGGGTCGTTCGGGATGTGAGGAAGGACGGTGAACGTGGTTTCGGGTCGTACGCTTGCGTTCGATGAAGTAGGGGCCGGTGGGGCGCGCGCCGCGGCGCCGGTGGTGCTTCTGCCCGGCGCGGGGGACGTCCGTTCCGAGAATCGCTTTCTCGTCGAGGGGCTCGTGCAGGCAGGCTACCGAGTGATCAACGCGGACCTGCCGGGACACGGAGAGTCGCCGTCTCAACCGGCCTACGGAGTGAAGGAGACTGCGGACGCACTCCTCGCCCTCATCCGCGAGTTGGGACTCGGGTCCGCCCATGTCGTCGGCACGTCCTTTGCGCCGGCCGCCGCGGTCTGGGCGGCCGGGGCCGAGCCGTCCGTCGTCCGCTCGATCGTCGCCATCAGTCCGCACGTCGAAACGGAGGAGACGTTCGCCGGCAGGATGATGGGAGCCGTCGGGACGATCCTTCTGGGAGGTCCCTGGGCGGCCGCCGTCTGGGGTGGCATGTACCGGTCCTGGTACAAGGGACGGGTGCCCGACGACCTCGGGGCGGAGGTGGAGAAGATGAAGGCGATGCTGCGGCGTCCGGAGGGCCGCCGTGCCGCCCGTGAGACGCTCGTTGCCCATCGACGCGGGCTCGCCGAGAAGATGGCCGCGTGCTCCTGCCCGGTGCTCGCGATCTTCGGTGCGGCCGACAACCACTTCCCCGATCGGGCCAAGGAAGCCGCCCGCGTCGCCTCCCTCCTGCGTGCTGACACGATGTTGATCGAGGGCGCGGGACACTACCCACACGTCGAGCGGCCGGACCTCGTGCTCCCGGCGATCGTCGAGTTCCTGGAGAGGGCTGACGCCTAGCGTCCCCGGCGGCCGATATCCGGTCGCCGACCGTGATTTCACCGAGGTCCCGACGGCCGGCCCGACCTGCGCTACACTCCTACGTCTGTGATATCAGGAAACGAAGAGATCCCGGCCGAACTCGCCACCGCCTCGGGGCGGCTGTTCCGGTCCGATGCCCTGGCGCTGGCCCGGTCCCTCCCGAGCGGAGAGGTCGACCTGGTCTACATGGACCCGCCCTTTGGGACCGGGGCCGGTCGCGCCATGTTGAAGGGGAAGGCGGGGCGTGACGGCGAGTCCGGCGCCCGGGATCTCGCCTACGCGGATCCACGACTCGATCCGTCGGCACAAGTGGAGCTTTGGCAGGAGGTTAGGCGAGTCGTTCGTCCCGGTGGGGCGCTCTTCCTCCACCTCGACTGGAGGACGGTCCACGCGGCCAAGGTGCTCCTGGACGGTATCTTCGGGGCCGATAACTTCCTCAACGAGATCATCTGGCACTACGCGACCGGTGGGGTGCCGACCCGGTGGTTCTCCCGCAAGCACGACAACATCCTCTACTACGTGAACGGCCCCGGGCATACGTTCCATCGCCTCCAGGAGAAGAAGTACCTGGCGCACAAGATGAGCCGAAAGGGAGTTCCCGAGTACCAGGACGAGCGGGGATGGTACCGTTACCGCTTCCTCGACGATGTCTGGCAGATTCCCTGGCTGACGCAGGACTCGAAGGAGCGCACCGGCTATCCGACGCAGAAGCCGGTCGCTCTCCTCATGCGGATCCTGGAGGCCTGCACGGAGCCCGGCGACCTGGTCGCCGACTTCTTCTGCGGCTCTGGAACGACGGCGATTGCGGCGATGCGCCTCGGCAGGCGCTGGCTCGTGGGAGACGAGTCGGAGCGTGCGGTCGAGATCTCGCGCGGGCGGATCGAAGAGGAAGAGAAGAGAATCGAGGATCGTGATGGATTTGGAGATGGAGGCGACGCGACCCATGAATGAAAACGGTGCGGGAGTGACGAGCGCTATTGGCAGTACCGATCCCGCCGTGGCTCGTGGACTCACTTCGCGTGATGTCTATGCCCGGCGCGGCCTCTCCCAGATCCCGAGGCTCCTCTCGCTCCAGGACCGGAACGAGTACAGCAAGACGTACGGCTGCTTCAACCGCGAGTACTGGCTCTGTCGCACGCTCGACTTCCCGTCCGCGATCGCGCAGTTCGGTGTCCACTCGCTCGCTCTCGCCTACACCACGCCGATGCCGGACAACCCGTACTACCGTCAGCCCAAGATGCTGAACTGGACACTTGCCGGCATCGACTACTGGATGCAGATCCAGAAGAACGACGGCTCGTTCGACGAGTTCTACCCGAACGAGCGTGGCTGGGCCGGCCCGACCGGGTTCCTCCTCTATGTGATGTGCCACAGCTACCGGATCCTGGGCGACGACTTCCCCGAGTCGATGCGTGGCCGGTTCCTGGAAGCGGTCTCGAAGGCGGGGCACTTCCTTGCGAAGTACGACGAGCCCGGCGTGCTCGCGAACCACCACGCCATGGCCATCCTTCCGATCTACGAGGCCTACCACCTTCTCCAGGACAAGAAGATCCTGGACGGCTTCCACGTCCGCCTCGACGACTTCCTCGCCCAGACGCGCGACGAAGGATGGTGCCTCGAGTACGACGGCACCGACCTCGGCTACCTCTCCGCGACCGTCAGCTTCCTCTCGAAGCTCCATCGTCTCTACCGCGACGAGCGGACCGAAGCCGTCTGCCAGAAGGCGATCGAGTTCGCGTCCTACTTCGCCTACCCGAACCTCCATTACGCCGGCTCCATGGGAAGCCGTCAGACGCTCCACTTCTACCCGCACGGCTTCGAGGTCTACGGCGGCGAAGGAAACGCGCTTGCGTCGGCCGTGGCCGAGCGGATGCTGCGCGGACTCGAACGGAACGCGCTCGTTCCGCCGGAGATCCAGGAGGATCGCTACTTCCTCTATCGGATTCCGGAGCTCCTCGAGTCCTACATCGACTACTCCGAGCGTCCCGATCCCCTGCCGCCACTACCGGATGAAGGCGAGCCGTTCAGCCGCTACTGGCCGGGCGCGAAGATCCAGGCCCGGAAGACGCGCGACAAGAAGGGCCGCGAGTCCTACACGCTCGTCAACCTCGCGAAGGGCGGAGTGGTGAAGCATTTCCGCCTCGACTCGAACCAGTCGGTGGAGAACGACTGCGGACTCATCGCGAAACTCGAGAACGGCAAGGTCGTGACGTCGCAGTGGATCAGCGAAGGGAACCGTGCGTGGGGACCGGCGGACGGAGACGCGCCGCTCGACGGGCATCGCGCTGCCAACGGGGCGACCGCGGCGGCCGTGACTTCGGTGTCGGCCGGGCCCGCGAACACCGCGGCGGCTCTCGTGCCAGGGGCCTCGACGCCGAAAGGCCAGACGTTTCCCGTCGCCGTCGGTGAACGCGTCGCGGTCGAAACGCCCGCCCACTACATGGTGATGAAGCTGTTCAATCCGATCACGATGATCGGCTTCCGCGTCTTCATGCTCGCATTCGGCTGGCAGACCCGGCTCGCCTACGAAATCAAAGGCTGGATCCGGAAGCTGTTGATGACGCGAAGTGGCGCGACACCGATCGGCTGGAAGCGGAGCGTCGTTTTCGGAGACACGTCGTTCACCATCCGCGACCAGATCCGCCTGAACGGCGCGCCCGCCTTCGCGCGCGCAACGATCGGCGACGAGTTCCACGTCCGGTACGTACCACAGAGCCGGTACTTCCAGCGCCAGGAGCTCGGGATGAAGGGCACGGACCTCAGCCCCGAAGAGCTGCAGCGCCTCAAACAACGCGGCGCGATCACGATCGAGCGGGTGATCGACTATCACGACGGCGAGGTTCTTCGCGTCGTAGTGGAAGAAGTGTGAGCGGATTCGACGACGGTCGGGTGGTTGAGGGTGGGGGGCAGGCTGGCGCGAGCGGTTCGGCCAGCGCCAGCGGCACGGCAGGCGCGGGCGGTGCTCCGGGCGCGAGCGGTTCGCCAGGAACACCGCCGGATTCCGCTCAGCTCGAGGCGAAGATCAAGAAGCGCAGCTGGGGACGATGGGCGCTGCTGCTACTCGTCACTCTCGTCGTGTTCGTGCTGCTCGGAACGAAGCTCGACTACACGAAGGTCGGGTCGGTGTTGGGAGCGGCCGATCCGTTCCTGCTCTTCGTCGGCCTCCTCATCACCGCGACGTTTCCGGTCTTCTCCGCGCTCCGTTGGCAGCGGGTGATGAACGGCCTCGGGCACCAGCTTGCATTCGGCGAGGCGTTCGAGCTCATCATGGCCGCCTGGCCGATGGGGACGCTCACGCCATCCAAGGCGGGTGACGTCGTCAAGGCCTACTACCTAAGGAACCGGATCCCGATCCGGACGACGCTCGGATCCGTCCTCGCCGAACGTGCACTCGACGTACTCGTGCTGCTCGCTCTCGCTCTGTTCGGTTGCGTTCTCTTTCGGCGGTGGGACCTCGCGCTGCTCGCCGGCGGTGGTCTGCTCGCCGGACTCGTCGGCATCACGGTTCTGCTGACTGTTCGTCTCCCCTTGCCGCCGAAGCTGCAGGACAAGGTCGACGGCGTGCTCGAAGCCCTGCGCGTCGTGGGCCGGTCCCCGCGACTGCTCGCGGAAGTGCTCTTTCTGACGGTGATCAACTGGATGGCCAGCGTCGTTCAGGTCGTCGTCTGCTACAAGGCCCTCGGCGTCGCCGTCCCGCTCACGTTCACGACCGGCGCCGTCCCGCTCGCGATCTTCGTCGGCCTGCTCCCCTTGACGCTGAGCGGAATGGGGACGCGCGACTCGGCGTTCATCGCGCTGTTCGGCACGCTCGGGGTAGCGGCCGAGGTCTCGCTCGGAGTCGGACTGCTCTATTCGCTCTACGGCTACTGGCTCCCCGCGCTCGCGGGTCTGCCGTTCATGAAGCGGGTACTGGGCCGCGGATAGGGCGCGATCGCGCTACATCCAACGTGGATGTGACCCGGGCGTCGACGAACGCACCGACGAGTCGCATGGACGAACGCACCGACGAGCGCGCTGACCGGTGCGCCGACGAGTGCGCCGACCATCGCCGAGGGCGGCGCAACGCTCCGAGGAATCACGAGCACGATGGTCCGGAGGAGGGGAGCGGCGCAACAGCCCTGGACCCGGCCTCGGACGTCGGTCAGACTTGCGACATGCACCCACCGATCCACGGCGCACACGTTACCCTCCGCGATTGGCGCAATGAAGATCTCGCGCCGTTTCGGCGTTGGCTGGAGCCCGGACACACGTGGCACAGGTTCGACGGTCCGTACTATCCGCTCGGCACGCCCGAGCAGAGCAACGCTTCGGTCGAGCTCCGTCGCCGCCTGATCGAGGCAAACTCGTTTCCGAGTCCGCGCGTGGACCTCGTCATCGCCGACGCGGAGGACGATCGGCTCATCGGGCGCGTGAACCGGTATTGGATCTCGGAGGAGACGGACTGGTTGGCACTCGGGATCGCGCTCTACGACGAGCGGTCCTGGGGGCGGGGGCTGGGGACCGAAGCGTTTGGGCTCTGGTGTGAGTATCTGTGGAGTGCGATGCCGCGCCTCGTTCGGCTCGACTTTCGGACCTGGTCGGGGAACCTCGGAATGCAGGCGATCGGACGGCGTTTGGGTTTCCGGGAAGAGGCGCGATTCCGGATGGCGCGAATCGTCGACGGCGACTACTACGACGGGCTTGGGTACGGCGTGCTGCGTTCGGAGTGGATCGCCCTCTATCCCGACGGCTTCGATGCGGAGCGTCGAACACGCTAGCGATCGCGTACCCGACCTACGCTGCCGACCACGTACCGCACCGACCCCACGCCGCACCGACCCCGTACCGACCCCACACCGCACCGACTCCGCACCCTACAGGGGGCGCGAAGATCTCGCGATGCACTGTCGTCGCACCGATGGCGACTCGCTACCGGATCAGAACGATCCGTTCCTCGAACGTCTGCTCCGATGTCTGAGCGGTTCCCACGCGAACGCGAACCCAGTAGACGCCGGCAGGTGCGGGCCGTCCTCGCTCGTCCCGGCCGTTCCAGGAGACTGCGTGATCGCCGGAGGCCAGGTCTCCGCGAAAGAGCGGCGCGACCAGTCGTCCGGACGCGTCGATGATCCGGGCGTCGATGGCGCGCGTCGTCGGCAGCGAGAACCGGACGTCGACGGTCTCGAAGAACGGATTGGGTGCCACGCTCAGGAAGATGTCGTCGCGTGAAGCGCGGGTGTCCTGGGAACCGGGGGGTGGCTCCGGGATCTCGGGGATGCCCGTGGGGTCGCGGATCTCGAACTCCGCCAGGAAGACGTCGCGTCCGCCGTTGTGGGTCTGGTCGTAGGCACCGGAAGTCGTCGGGAAGTCGGGGGAGGCGGTGGGGCCGGTGAGGACCGGGTGCCCACTCGGATGCATCACGAGTTCCCAGCCACCGTCGAGGTCCACGCCGCCGAAGTAGGTGCTGTAGACGAGGGAGGAGCCGCTGGGATCGAGCTTCGTGAGGTTCGCGTCCTGGAGCCCGTTGTGGGTGAAGTCGAATGCATCGTTGGTCGTGGGAAAATCGACCGACTGGACGTAGCCGGAGAAGTAGGGTGAGCCTTGACCGTCGACCGTGAGTGCCCACGGCTCATCGTCACCGCTTCCGCCCACGTAGGTGGAGAACCTGAGCGAGTCGCCCGCTGCGGAGAGCCTCGCCACGAACGCGTCCCGGAGACCGTTGTGGGTGCGGTCGAACGCGTGGTCGGTCGTCGGGAAGTTCGTCGATTGGGTCGAGCCCGTCAGAATGACGTCACCGGAAGGCACGGCGACGATCACTTCGCCGAAGTCGGAGCCCGTTCCGCCGAGGAACGTCGAGTAGACGAGCGACCTCCCGTCGGAGGACAGCTTCGTGACGAATACGTCGTAGATCCCGTTCCAGGTTTCGTCGTACGCGCCGAGTGTGGATGGGAAGTCGGACGAGGTCGTGGATCCGCAGAGGACAGGAGCGTCGTCGTCACCCATGTCCATGAACTTCACACCGTCGAGTCCGCTACCGCCGAGGTAGGTGCTCCACACGAGGCCGGAACCGTCGGCGCGGAGCTTGGTCGAGAACCCCTCACTGAACGAACTCCCCGGCGTGGGGAAGGGCTGGAACGAGTCTGGAGTGGTCGGGAAGTCCTGCGACTGCGTGTCGCCCGAGAGGATCGGACGTCCTTCCGAGTCCAGGTTCATGTCCCAGGAGCGATCGTAGTTGTCACCGCCGAGGTAGGTGCACCAGTAGAGCACGCTTCCGGTCGAGTTGAGCTTCGCCGCGTAGGCGTCGCGTGGGCCGCCGAGCGTCCGGTCGAACGCTCCGGTCGTTGCCGGGAAGTTTGCCGAGTAGGTATGTCCGGAGATGACGAGATCCCCCGCTTCGTCCTGATGGATCGCGAAGACTCGGTCTTCCAGAGAGCCCCCGAGGAACGTCGCCCAGAGTAGCTCCGACCCGTTGCCGTTGAACTTGCAGACGTGACAGTCGTAGTCGCCGTTGTGCGACGTGTCGTAGCTGCCGGGAGTAGCGGGGAAGTTGCTCGAGCGCGTGTAGCCCGCGAGGACCGGAAGCGATTCCGAGTCGATGAGGAGCGCGTGGGCGCGGTCGTTGTCCCACCCGCCGAGGTAGGTGCTGTAGAGAAGCCGGGAGATTTCGCCCTGACGATCGTCCGGCTCGTCGGGATCCTCCGATCCGTCGTCGGGTGGCGGGATGCTTCCACCGCCACCGGGGCGCCAGGAGATGACCCGTTCGTACGGCAATGGTCCCCGGGCGAGTGGATCCGGCGGTGTGTTCGTCCATTCGTCGTTTCCGACTGAGGTGCCTTCGGACATGCTGTCTTCGAGCGAGATGTCCTGCAGCGAAGTGCCCTCTACCGAGACGTTCTCCAACGAGATGTCCTCCAGCGAGATGTCATCTAGCGGGATGTCCTCCAGATAGGTGTCGCCCACCCGAATGACGACAGCTCCGTTCGTCACGGCCGGAAGAGCCTCGGCTCCCTCGCAACCTTCGAGCAATGGTCGTGGTGCGGTCGCGCCGGCGCCCCCGGAGGAGACATGATGGTAGAAGAGTGCGTTGCGCTCGGCACGGAGCCAGAGCTCGTCGCCCGCCCCGCCGTCACGTAGGACGACCTCTCCGTACGTAGGGACGTTCGTGGCCCACCTGGATGGATCGTCACCGAGGAAGAAGTTGAGCCGGGTGACCGCGGGTTCGCGTGGTTCGGCCGAGGCCGGATCGATCAGCGACGACAGCGGCAACCGGAGCGCGGTCGCTTCGTCGAACACGTCCAGTATCACGGAGTCTTCGGTCAGGTAGACATCGACGCCGTTGCCACGGGCGAGGAACGTGACGGCGCCGTCCCACTGGCCGCGATTCGGGATCCAACCATGCTCGCCCAATGCGGAGGCAGAGGTTGCGGCGAATCCGAGCAGGACGAGGATGAGTCCGAGGGAGGAGGTTGCGATCGGAAGGCGGCACGGGGTCGACAAGGAGTGCCTCCTGTCTAGGAGCGGTCACGCAATTGCGGCGAGACTCCCGCCAGTATACACGACCGGCAGAACCCCACTCCAAGTGCGAGAACGGCTGGAGGCGGGGCCGTAAACGGGAAGCGGCCGGCGCGTGTTTCGCCGGCCGCCTGATTCGCGTCCGGACTCGGTCGTCCGGATCGAAGCGCCCAGATCTAGTCGACCAGGACGACCCGCTCGGACTGCGCGTACCCGGCACCCGTCGCCCGGAGGAGGTAAATCCCCCTCGCGAGGCCGGCTCCCGGGGTCCACCGGACCTCGTGTCCGCCTGGCTCGACGACGCCGTCGAACACCGCTTCGACCTCTCGACCCGTCGCGTCGAAGATTGCGACCCGGATGTGCTCCTGCCGGGGCACTTCGAGTGTGAACCGCATGGTCCCCGTGACGGGGTTCGGGAATGGTGGGCTCAGCTTCAGCCGTCCGACGTCGGCCTGATCGAGATCGACGCTGCTGGTGTCACAAGGATCCGGATCACAGGTCGTGCCGTTGCCGCCGTACTCGCCGGCGCCCTGGTCGCAACCAGCGGAGTTCGTGACCAGGCATCCACCGCCAGGCAGGCAGCAGCTGCCGTTGACGGCGGGACACGGGTTCGGGTCACAATCGGTGAAGTACCCCTGGAACTCCCAGCTGGACCCTCCGGCCGCGCAGATGTTCGCGGACGTGACGAGGCACTGGCCGGTCGTCACGTGGCAGCACGCGCCATCCCCGGCGAGGCACTCCTCTTCGACGGCACCGAGAAACTCACCGCAGGGGGAGTTCTCCGGGCGACAGGGAGAGCCCGGTTCGAGCCTGAGGTTGGCTGCGGCGACCCAGCAGAATCCGGGATCCAGGGAGAGATTGTCCTGCACCACGTCGAGGCCTGCGAGGCAGCCGACCCAGTTCGTCGCGTTGCCGTAGATGTCCGTGCATGTCGGATCGATGATGCCGCCGGAGACGCAGTGCCCGGCCCCACTGTCGTTCATCGCGATGATGCTGCGCTGGATGTCGATGGTACCGAGAGCCCCCGCCTTTACGACGGCGGTCGCACTCGAGCCGGCAAAGGTACAGTGGTCGATGCTCACGACGCAGTTCTCTCCGAAGACGATGCCGTCGCCGGCGCGCTCGTCGTAGAAGACGCACTGTGTGATGTCGATCGCAGAACCGCTGCGGGCGACGATCGCGGTTCCCTCCGGCGCGTAGTTTCCGGTGAAGTAGAGGCCCGAGAGCGAGGATGTCGAGTTCTCGAAGTAGAGGGCACCTCCCCGCTCAGAAGCCGAGCAACTCTCGAACCGGCAGTTGACGATGGTGGGGGAGGAGTCGATGACGAGGATGCCGCCTCCCTTGCGTCCCCCGTCGTACCAATCCCCATTCCCGTCGCGGATGGTGATGCCTTCGATTCGACAGGCCGCGGTCTCTCCCGACACGATGTTCATGCATCGTGTCTCGAAACGGTTCTCGACGTCGATGATGCACGACTCCGGATCACCGGACTCGGAGACGAGGGTGACGTCCCGCCCCTGGAACATGAGTTCTCGGTTCCCCGGGCCGGTGAATACACCGTCCGCGAGGAGAATCGTGTCCCCGATGTTCGCATGGTCGAGGGCGATCTGGATGGTGGCGACGTCGCCGGTTCCGTCCGGTTTTACATACCGGATCGTCGCTTCTGACGGATCTACTGTCGTCAGGAGGCCGAAGACGGCGGCCGCGCCGACGGCTAGACGGTGTACGGCCGAGCCCTTTCCGCTTTCTGGTTGCACGATTCCGAGTCTGGTCGAGTCCATAGCGCCTCCACGAGTCGAAGTGTTTGGAAGGCGACTGGGGAAGGGGCCCAGCCCATTCAGACGAGATCGTCGAACTTGGAGATGGGGACTTGGTGCGCTCGAGAGTTTACAGAAACGGCAGTACCGGCGGCAACCGTCCGCCGTGGCGGCGGTCGGTACGAGGGGGGCGACACGCGACTCGGCCACCGGCCTCGTCTTCCAGCTACTGCGGGGGCGGTCGACTCGCCCGCGCCTACGGGAGTCGGGCGGCATTCCCAAGTGCAGGGATCCCGGCCCGCCCACCGGCCGACGGGCGCGACTCCCGAGGTGCCGGTCCCGTAGGCGGCGGGCCGCGTGGGGGGAGGCCCTCGCGCGCAGCTCCTCCTGGTTCCCGGGCCCCGTTGGACCAGCCCGGAGGGGGCGTGGGGGTGGCTGCAACTGCCCTCGCGTCTGTTGTACGCTCCCCGAACCGTCCCGGCGGGAGCGCCGAACGACCGACCACCGTTCCAGGAAAGGAAGGCGATGTCCGATCGCGACTCCAGTCGTCACCACAGGTCGATCCTCCAGGGGATCGCGCACCGCGCCATGTTGGATCGCGGCCTCGAACCGGACTTCCCACCTGCCGCGGCGACCGAACTCGCCGAACTTCCCGTGCCCTCACCCAACGGCGTGCGTGATCTCACCTCCCTCCTCTGGTGTTCGATCGACAACGACGATTCGCGAGACCTCGATCAGCTCACGGCGGGCGAGCCGGTGGCGGGCGACGGCGCCAGGATCTACGTAGCGATCGCCGACGTCGACGTCCTCGTCGGCAAGGGCACAGCGATCGACGCCCATGCGCAGCGGAACACGACCTCCGTCTATACCGCGGCCCAGATCTTCCCGATGTTGCCGGAGGAGCTCTCGACGGACCGGACGAGCCTCAACGTGGATTCGGATCGTCTCGCCATCGTGGTGGAGATGGTCGTCGACGGGATCGGGGCCGTGGTCAAGTCCGACGTGTACCGGGGCCGCGTTCGCAACCGCGCCCAGCTCGCCTATCCAAGCGTCGGAGCGTGGCTCGAGAACGAACGGCCTGCACCCGCGGCGCTCGAGGCGGTTCCCGACCTCGCCGCTAGTCTCCGGTTGCAGGACAAGGTCGCGCAGAAGATGAAGGACCGGCGCCACGAGCGCGGGGCGTTGAGCCTCGACACGATCAACCGAAGGCCGTGTTCGAGGGAGAGATGCTGAGCGGGCTCGAAGTCGGAGACCGAACCCGCGCGCGTACCCTGATCGAAGACTTCATGATCGCGGCGAACGGCGTGACGGCCCGTTTCCTCGAGAAGCGCGGGTTTCCGTCGATTCGGCGGGTCGTCCGGACTCCTCGGCGTTGGGACCGGATCGTCCAGCTTGCGGCCGACCTTCGTTACGAACTGCCGGAGGTGCCGAATCCCCGTGCCCTGGAGAAGTTCCTGGTCGAGGCGGAGGCGGATGATCCGATCCGCTTTCCAGACCTGTCGCTCAGCGTCATCAAACTCCTCGGCGCGGGGGAGTATGTCGCCGAAGCGCCCGGACAGGACGCCGGAGGACACTTCGGTCTCGCGGTCAAGGATTACGCCCACTCGACCGCGCCGAACCGGCGCTACCCGGACCTCATCACGCAGCGCCTCCTCAAGGCGGCTCTGGCCGGGGAGTCGCCGACGTACACCGTGGCCGAGCTCGACAAGCTCGCGCGTCACTGCACGGCGCAGGAAGACGCGGCGAAGAAGGTGGAGCGCCAGGTGAGCAAGTCCGCGGCGGCGCTCCTCCTCGAGCAGTCGATCGGCGAGCAGTTCGAAGGTGTCATCACGGGCGCGTCCGAGAAGGGCACGTGGGTCCGGATCTTCGATCCGCCCGTGGAAGGCATGGTCGTTGGTGGCGCCCACGGACTCGACGTCGGCGACCGCGTGCGTGTCCGGCTCGTGAGAACCGACGTCGAGCAGGGATTCATCGACTTCCGGCGCGGATAGCGGGGGAGCCGAGGCCGCTGACGCTGGCGCCCGAGGCGGACGATGGTGTCCCCGGTCGAATCCGACGCGACGGCGACGATGACACGTTGACGCTGAGGTGACTGCGGTCGCGATGGCAGGGCCGTGCGCGCGTATCAACCCGGCTCTTCCAGCGACCACCAGTGCGGAACGCTTTCGGACCCGACCACCGATTCACGAACGCTCCGGAGGAGGTGTCGATGCTCGACCTTCGCGGTGTCCGCGTGCTCCTCTCGCTGGTCCTCCTGCCCCTCACCGCCCAGAACGTCGCCGCCGGCTCCGTGTCGCTGTTCTGGTCGGATACGACGCTCGGGACGATCGAACGGGCGAACGTGGACGGCAGCGATCGCCAGATCGTTCTCTCCGGCCTCGACTATCCGGAAGGCCTGGTCGTGGACCGAGGTGCCGATCGGATCTACTGGGTCGACGGTGTGACCTCGACGCTGTACGAGGCGCGGCTCGACGGGTCCGACGTGGTTCCACTCCTGTCCGATCTCTTCAACCCCGCCGGCCTGGCCCTCGATCGGGATGCGGGCATGTTCGTCTGGACGAACGTTGCCACGGGTGGGGTCTGGCGCGCGAACCTGGACGGGACCGGAGCCGTGGAGATCGCGAACCTGGCCGGACACGCGCGTGGTGTCGCGGTCGACGCGTTTGCAGCGAAGGTCTACGTGAGTGGAGGGCAGAACACCCGCCTCGAGCGCATGAACTACGATGGAAGCGGCCTGGAGGTGGTCATGGATGGGCTTCCCACGCCGGTGGACGTGGCCATCGATGGCGCGGCGGGCCACGTGTACGTCGCGACGTCGGGCGGCGTCTATCGCTCGGAACTCTCCGGCGGTCAGTCCCAGCTCGTGACCATGGCCGGTGCGTCCGGCCTCGCGTTGGATCCCGCTGCGGGCAGGATCTACGGGAGTGATCTCTCTGGAGTCATATGGAGCGCGAACCTCGATGGCAGTGACCACGAAGTGCTGCTCTCGGGTGGAATCGAACGACCACGACACCTCGCCCAGCTCCGCCCGGATCCGTCGGCCCTGCCGGATCCTGGTGAGGTCGTATCAAAGCTCGCGGTGAGCGCACATCCCAACCCTTTCGGAGCCTGGACGCGATTGGAGTTCGGGGACGCCCGCAACGTCGTCGTCACGATCCACGACGCCACGGGGCGAACCGTGCGCACGCTCGAGGGGCCGGGCGCGGGAGGGTTGCTTTGGGACGGACGCAACGAGCGAGGAGAGTCTTTGCCAAGCGGCGCGTATCCGTTCTTGGCTCGGACGGTGCACGGTGAGAGCAGCGGAACGTTGATGCGGATTCGCTGACTGTTCGCACCGGAGGGAGAGGCCCGCCCGCACCCGGCACGAGCAACGACGCATGCCGGGTTCGTCCGGAGCCCGGGAGCGCGACGATCTGCGCCGCGTCCGTCCTCAGGCCCCGAGCACGTCGCCGACCGGGACCAGTGGTCCCGCGGCTAGCGGAAGAGCGACCGGATCACACCCCAACTCATCGGCTGCACCGGAACCGGGGAGTCGTAGGAGACGAGTCGGAATCCCGTCTCCGGGTCCGCGAGTGCAGAGTAGATCACCACTCCGACGTTTTCGGCGTACCAATCCGTTGCAGAGCCGCCCCGTTCCTCGGTGTTCTCCACGCGTCGTCCAAAGACGTCGTACGTGCTCCCGTTTGCGCTGAACCGCAGGGTCGCGCCGAAGTCGAATCCCACGCCATAGCCGTAGAAGTCCCCCGCCGGGACCGTCTCGGTTCCTTCGGTGTAGACGCGCATCGGATAGTCGAACGGCTCGGAGCCCGAAGGATTCCCGTCCAGATCGAAGGTCTGGATTCCGTCGGTCGTCCATGCCTTTCCCAGGAAGAGCGGCGCCGAGACGAGCTGGATCGGCGGATCGAAGAGGAATCCGAACCCGTCGTAGTTGTAGGCACCGTGGAGGAAGAGATTCCCGGACGTGTCGGACGTCCAGTAGTTCTCATAGGTCTGCGCTTCCTCTTCCTGCAGGCGGATCCGGGTTTCCGTGCCGAAGACGTCTCGATCGTCCATCATGGTCACGTGCATCGTACCGTCGACCGTGCTCGCGTACTCCCAGTGGAGTCCTTCGTCGAGCGGGTGGTAGTTCTGTGCCTGGGCGCTCGGCACCGAGAGCAGTGCAAGACCGGCGACGAGGGCGAACGTGGAGACAGGCAGCGAAACGGATACGGGCACAGAGACGAGTCGTTTCCTCATGGTGGAACCTCCTGGGGGTGCGTCCGCGCTCGGGCGCGGTATCCCGGTCCGATCGACGCAGTGCACGTCGAGAGTCAGAAGACGGGCCCCGAGAGCATCGAACACGACTCTCAGGGTAGCACATTCGACTTCATCAACGCGGATCCACTTGATCAACGGATGTTTGTTTACACAGTGTGATAGACCGCGCCGGACGACCGCCGTTTCCACGGAGTTCGTCGTTGTGCCTACTCGCGCGCCGGGCGTAGTGTGGCTTCTTGGAACGATCGCTGGATCTCGATGGACCTGTCCTCGGCCCATGAATCGACTCCAAAACGCCGGACCCGGGAGTTCCCGAACATGGCGTCAAAGGCTCTCTCGCCGCAGATCCGTGAACTACTCGCCCGCGTCGCGGGGCACCCTCACGGACTTGGCTTCCTCCATCTCGGGGAGCTCGAGTGCGTCTCCGTAACCCTGGAGGTCCATCCCCGCTTCGTCGTCGAAGCGCGTGAGCCTCCTGGCGTCGGAAAGTGGCCGGGCGGCGATCATAGCGGAGTTCCGACGGGCGAAGCGGCGTGCCGCCGCGCACGCACCGGCCGCGCCGGGAACCGACTTGCCCGTGCGCCGCCGCAAACAGCAGACCGCCATTCACTGCCCGGAAGAGTTGATCGAGGCCGCGAAGCGGCACCCACTCGGGCTCTCGTTCCTGCTCGATGCGCCGTTCGAGACCGTCTCGGTCACGTTCCAAGTTTGTCCCAACGTCGTTTTTGCCGCGCGCGAGCTCCTCCAGAAAGCCGGGCGTCCCAAAGAAGGCGATCTCGCTGGCAAGAACCGTGGATCGACGTTCTGAGTAGCGCCTGGTCCTGTGCACGCACAGTCCCCAGACACACGTTCTTCGCAATCGACACTGCACCCCGAGAAGGAGGAGACCATGGACGTTGGAATCGTCGGGTACGGCGCATACGTGCCGCGCCATCGGATCAAAGTCGGGGAGATCGCAAAAGTCTGGGGTGCGGACGCCCCCGCCTACGAGAAGGGGCTGATGCTCAGGGAGAAGTCCGTTCCAACGCCCGATCAGGACACGATCACGATGTCGGTGGAGGCCGCGCGCCACGCTCTGGAGCGCGCCGGGATCGACGGCCGGCAGGTCGGTGCGATCTACATCGGCTCGGAATCTCATCCTTACGCGGTGAAGCCGAGTGGAACCGTCGTCGCGGAAGCTCTCGGCGCCACTCCCGAGATCCACTGCGCCGACTTCGAGTTCGCGTGCAAGGCGGGCAGTGAAGGCATGTTCGTCGCGCTCTCCCTCGTCAAGGCAGGACAGATGGAGTATGCGCTCGGCATCGGTGCCGACACGTCGCAGGGCGCTCCCGGCGACGCACTCGAGTATTCGGCCTCGGCAGGTGCTGCGGCCTTCGTCTTCGGGACGAAGGACATCATCGCCGTCTGCGAACACACCTATGCCTTCATGACGGACACGCCTGACTTCTGGCGTCGTGAGTACCAGTTCTATCCACGTCATGCCGGCCGGTTCACCGGAGAACCTGCGTACTTCAAGCACGTTCTCTCCTGCGGACGCGGACTGCTCGACCGGGCGAAGCTGACCCCCGAGGATTTCCAGTGGGCGGTCTTCCACCAGCCGAACGGGAAGTTCCCGATGCGTGCGGCCAAGGAGTTGGGATTCCCGAAGGAGAAGGTGGAGCAGGGCTGGCTCGCGCCGACACTCGGGAACACGTACTCCGGCTCTTCGCCCATGGGACTCACCGCCATCCTCGACGTCGCGAAGCCGGGCGATCGGATCTTCATGGTCAGCTACGGCTCGGGTTCCGGAAGCGACGGCTTCATCTGGCGGGTCACCGATCGGATCGAGAAGGTGCGGGCCATGGCGCCACACACACGCGCCCAGCTCGAGGACAGGCCGATCTACATCGACTACGGCACCTACGCGAAGTTCCGCGGCAAGATCCGCAAGCTCGCGGACTGAGGAGGCGATCATGCGTGATGTTGCAGTGATTGGCGTAGGGATGAACCGGTGGGGAGAGCTGTGGGAGAAGTCCCATAGAACCATCTGGACGGAGGCCGCACTCGAAGCGATCGACGACTCCGGGGTCGACCATGTCGACGCGATGTACGTGGGATGCATGAGCGGCGGGCTCTTCATGGGCCAGGAACACCTCGGGCCGCTGCTCGCCGAGCAGCTGGGCATGGGACCGATTCCGGCGACCCGCGTCGAATCGGCCTGTGCGTCCGGAGGGCTCGCGTTCCGGCAGGCCTACCTCGCGGTCGCGTCCGGGGCCCACGACATCGTCCTCGCCACCGGCCTCGAGAAGATGACGGACGTCGACGGCGGCGCCGCGACCTACGCACTCTCGACGGCGGCCGACCAGGAGTACGAGTGCTACCACGGGATCACGTTCCCGGGCCTCTACGCGATGATGGCGAAGGCGCACATGCATCGCTACGGGACGACGCGGGAAGAGCTCGCGGAGGTCGCCGCGAAGAACCATGCTCATGGTTCTCTCAATCCGCTCGCACAGTTCCCGATGAAGGTGACGGCGAAGCAGGTGATGGAGTCGGTGAAGGTGGCGGATCCACTTCGGATCCTCGACTGCTCGCCGATCACGGACGGCGCCGCGGCTGTCGTCGTCGTCCCTCTCGACATGGCGAAGAAGATGAAGTCCGGACCGCTCGTCAGAGTCGCGGCATCTGCGACCGCAACCGACACGATCGCTCTCCACGACCGGGAGGATCTCTGCTGGATCGGTTCGACCGCTCGCGCCGCGGAGGTGGCCTACAAGCAGGCCGGGTGCGGACCGGACGGGCTCTCGTTCTGTGAGGTCCACGACTGCTTCACCATCGCCGAGGTCATGGTGATCGAAGCGCTCGGCCTCTTCGATCGGGGACAGGGCGGAAAGGGCGCGGCGTCCGGTGCGACGGCACTCGGAGGCCGGATCCCGATCAACCCATCCGGCGGACTCAAGTCCAAGGGCCACCCCGTCGGCGCGACCGGCATCGCCCAGATCCGGGAGACCGTGATGCAACTCCGTGGCGCGTGCGGTGATCGTCAGATCAAAGACGCCCACCGTGGACTGACGCAGAACATGGGCGGGACCGGAGCGAGTTCCGTCATCCACATCTTGGAACGCGCGTAGCCGCGAACCCTGGGAAGGAGGAAACGATGATCGGTTCAGCGAGATACTGGCGTGAGATCCCCCAGCGGTATCGCTACGAGGCGTCCAAGTGCACGTCGTGCGGAAAGGTGTTCTTCCCGCCGCGGCTCGTGTGTAGCGAGTGCCAAGGACTGGAGTTCGCGCAGACGGTCCTGGCGAAGACGGGAACGGTGGAGACGTTCACCGTGATCCGGGTCGCGCCGAGCGGCTTCGGCGACGAAGCCCCGTATGCAGTCGGGATCATCAAGCTCGACGACGGCGTCAAGATCACGGCGCAGATCGTCGACTGCGAGCCCGAGGAACTGGAGGTCGGAACACCCGTTCGGCTCGAGTTCCGGAGGGTGCAGCAGGACGGAGAGTCCGGCGTCCTCTGCTACGGGTACAAGTTCGTACCGAGAGTGTAGGGGGGCAGCACGAGATCCTTGCCGAACGCGTGTGATCCGGTAGTTCGGCAAGGATCGGGCTATCCGTATAGCTCCCGAAGTGTTGGCGGCGAAAGGCGGCCCATGCCGGCCGGCCTTGGAGTCGGCCCTGTCTCAGGCACGAGTTCACGCGTCGTCTGCCCCACGATCCTTCGAGGAAGTGGGTCTTGCCTCTGGTCGACTTGTCCAAAGGTCGATGCCGACCTTCCACGCCACCAAAAGGAGGAGTAGCGCGACGCCATCTGCGAAGCCGAAATCCCCATTCGCCCCATCGGTGACATCGAGTTCTCGTTCGAGCGAAGTAGGTTGAGACAGTCGCATCTTTGGGATCAAGTTCCGGAGGCCGAGGTATGCACTGGTCAACGAAATGAGGATGATACAGCCAACGCTCCTCGGTGGGCCGCTGGCAACCCGCACTAGGAACCAGACCACCAAAGTCAATGGTAGTCCAAGAACCAAGCCCAGAAGGTACTCCTTCAGGTGTGTGGAGAGCGTGGGGCTTTCCATTGGGTTCGTCAAAGGCCGACGATTCTCGCTTGGTCGCGATCCAAGTCTCTCTTGAATGAGTGGCGCTGCATGCGTCGAAACAACGCGAGCAGCGGGAGAGAGAATGCTCGCGGAGACAGATTCAGCCATGACCATCCGATGCGAGTGGATGTCGCTCGGAGCTTCAGCGACCGTCGGAGACTGGCATTGCAGAAGTGTGGCGGAGAGGATCAGCAGAAGGAGCATGGTGAAGGATAGGCCGTCGGTGGATAGATTGCGACCATCGTCGATGCGTCGTGCGTTCGATCGCAGTGCGAAGGTGATCAAGTGCCCAGCGGCTGAAAGGTCGAGTTCAGCCCGACTTTCTCGTGAATGCCCGGTGCCGGCGCGGGTACCCACGCTCGTGCCGATCTGCGACCGGGCCTGTTTCGACGATCCGAAGCTCACATGGACTTCCCGTGCCCGTGAACATTCCGGCTGCTAGATTCGTCACGTCAGGAGGACTACCGCCGGCCCTTCGCTGGGAATCCGCACCTCTCCCCGCGGGTTCCGCCGCCCGTTCCTGGAGCAGGCAGCACGGCCGGCTGCTACCAACGCATCTCAAAGGAGGAGTTCGAGGAATGCGCACACTGAAGACGACTCTGCTCGCTCTGGGCCTGGGCCTCCTTACATCGGCAGCGTCCTGGGCGGACGGGTCGAGAGTCTCCGACACGGACACCGGGCCGAGTATCGGACCGGACGCTCGGTTCTTCGCGTCCACAGCACCGTTCGCCCCACCGACGGCTGAGGGGCAGTTGCCGGTCATGATCATGGGATCCAACCTCGAGGCGGCTGCACGGACCATCGGAGCTGCCGGCGGATCGTGACCTATCGGTTCGAGAACATCCCGGCCCTGTCGGCGACCGTGCCGCCGGACGCGCTGGGCGATCTGGGACGTCTCGCCGGGATCGACTTCGTCGGGCGGCAGACGCTGGTCCATCCCGCGATCCTTCCGCCGTCGTTCCCACCCGGGCTGGAGGGACGGTTCGATCTCGGTGACGTGCCCGAGGATTGCATCGTTCCGCTGCGGTCGCGGCCGCTCCGCAGCACGCCGCTCGATCCCAAGTCACTGCTCTCCGATGCGATCGATCCTACGCGGCTCGACCCCAGCTCGCTCGATCCCAGTTCGACGGATCCCGGACTGCTCACTTCCAGGTCACCGGACCGCCACTCCGCGAAGCGTGCCTTCGCCGAGTACAACGACATGACCGGCGCGAGCGACGTGTGGGAGGAGACGAACTACGGAGACGGTGTGATCGTCACCGTCATCGACAGCGGGATCTATCCGGGCCATCCGATGCTGGATGGGAACGTGATCGGGGGGACGAACCTCGTTCCGGAGGCGGAGGAGCAGGCGTGGGACTACAACGGGGATAGCATCCCGGACGGTCTCTCCTTCGACTGGAACGCCATCGAGAACGGCAGTCACGGCACTGCGGTGTCCGGCATGGTCGCCGGCCATGTCGAACTCGTCCTTCCGGCCGACGATCCGTTCGTTCTCGCCGTTGCCGCGAACAGTCCGGGCTCGGTCGAGTTCCTGGGCGACGGAACGGCCGCGATCGCGCTCATGGGGACGGCGCCGGGAGCGTCGCTCTACGCGGTCAAGGTCTTCCCCTACGGAATCGGTAGCGCTCCCGACGCGCGGGTGGCGGAAGCGATCGATCTCGTCATCTCGATGAAGAAGACCGGCGAGCTCGATACGGACGTCATCAACATGAGCCTCAGTGGTCCCGTGCTGAACGACGGTGGGAATCCGCTCGACCTCCTCGTCGACGCGGCCACGGCCGCAGGTATCACCGTCGTTTCCGCCGCATCGAACGAGGGACCGGTGCTGATGAGCGTCGGCAGCCCGGCCAGCGCGCACACGGGGCTCGCCGTCGGCGCGGTGACCGATCCGCTCCACGCGCGGGTGGGCATCGACTACCTGTTCGGCTCCGTCGGAATCGGGCAGTTGGTCTATCCGTACGACGAGATGATGGTCGGCGACTTCAGCTCCCGCGGTCTCACGGCAGACCGGCGTCTCGTTCCGGACGTGGTGGCGACGGGATTCCTCGTCTTCACGGCGTCGACCGCGGACGTGAACGGCGACGGATTGAGGGACACGCCGAACTACGGATTTGCGGTCGGGACGTCCTTGGCCTCTCCGACCGTGGCCGGCGCTGCCGCACTCGTGACCGCGTATGGGAAGCTCAACGGGCTCGGGGATGAGGCCCCCTTCGTCGCGAACGCCCTGCGGAACGGCGCAATCCCGATCTCGGACCTTCGGTCGTTCAGCATGCGGGACCAGGGCTACGGATTCATCAACCTGCCCGCCGCGCTCGCGGAGCTCGAGGCGGGCGCGATGTCGGCGGACCCCGCGGACCTGCGTCACGTCCTCACTCGGAGAGTCGACCTGACCGCGAACGTACAGTCGTTCCGGACGCCGCCGCTCGCCGCGGGTGAGACCTTCGACTTCTTCGTCGACGTTCCGGAGAACACGGCCGCGATCGAGTTCACGATCGACGACGTGGCGCTCGGAGCGGACCAGAACCCGCTCATCGGGGACGCGCTCGCTCTCCTCGTTCACTCGGCGAAGCGTGGCGCGAGTGGTGACTACCGATTCGTCTCGTCCCCGGCGACTCCGGGAGACGGCTTCACGTACGAGTTCCCGGAGCCCGGCAAGGCACGCGTCACCGTGATCGCTCCGTTCTCGAACATCAGTCCGGCCAGCCTCGGCTTCAGCATGGAGGGCGTTCCGCTCGACATCACGGCGGACTACACGGCGACGGGAAGCCTCGGGTTCGGTGAATCCGCCATCCATGAAGTCGACGTTCCCGCCGGGTTCGGCATCCTCGGCGTCCGCCTGTCCTGGGATCACGACTGGAGAGAGTTCCCGACCTACGACCTCGACCTGTTCATCTTCGGACCGAGCGGCGAGTTCGTGCCCGCGGCCACGATCGACAGCCCGGAGATGGCGATCATCGAGAGCCCGTCACCAGGGACCTGGACCTTCTACATCGAGGACTACTTCAGCGTGGAAGGGTCGGAGAACTACGCGCTCGAGATGGCGTTCCTCGACGAACAGGAAACGGGATCGCCGGACTTCGCGGCACTGCCGAAGGCGAGTCTCTCCGTCTCCGGACCCGAGGGCAGCTCCACTCTCCGGCTCGAGGTTCCCGTGGCCGGACGGGTGAGTGTGGGGCTCTTCGACGTGGGCGGCCGCCGCGTCGAGAGCCTGCTCGATCGTGAGCTCACGGCGGGCACGCACGAACTCGGTGTCGCCATGCCGAACGTAGCGCACGGGATCTACTTCCTGAGGGCGCAGACGCCGGCCGGCGCGACGGTGCGGAAGGTGCTGCTCCGCTAGTCTCGGCGAGTCGGCAGGTGCCTCTACTCCGTGCTTCTGTCCGGCGCACGGTGTTGCTCTTCTGATAGAGCGACGCGGACCTGGCTCAAATGCAGAGATCCGCGCTTCGATCGACCGGGGGCCGCGAAGTACCCGGTGTTCACGAAGCGCGGATCTCTAGCGCGTCGGATCCGTCCGACTGCCGAGCTCCCTGCTCAGGCGATCAGAGTTCGACGTTTCCGCGACAGGGCTCGTGCATCTCGCGCAGCTCGTCGAGGATCCCGATCTGGTCTTCGGTCAGCTCGAGGCGGACGCCTGCTGCCGTCTCTTCCTGGATCGAGCGGAACTCTTCCCACGCCTCGGCCGAGGTCAGGTTACCTGCCTCGATCGACTCCAGAAGCGCGACGATGGAAGGCTTGGCCGCTTCGATGACGGCCGTGATCGCGACTTCCTGCTCGTCCGAGAGGTCGAGAAGGGCATCGAGGTGGCCGACCCGCATCTCCGTCCGCTGGTCGAAGCGCTGGAGGAGATGGTCGAGACGACGGGCGAGGATGTTCAGCTTGTTCTGCTCGAGCGCGGCGTTCTGCTCCTCGGTCAGGATGTTCGCGATCGCGGCCTGGAGCTCCACCCGCACCTCTGCGCGCGCGGCGATCATCTCCTCTTCGGAGAGGAGGCCGTCGCGATACTGCTCGCAGAGATCGAAGACGTCTTCCCGTGCCGCGGCCAGAGCGTCGCGGATTGCGATGACCTGCTCACGGCTGAGATCGAGGCCGTGGAAGAGGCCGCGGATTCCGGGGATGAGGCTGGCGGCGCGATCGCCCGGCTCCGGGCGGAACTCTTCGGCGCGGGCACCTTCCACGCGGCCGGCCATCTCGCGAAGCGCGACCATCTGCGCTTCGTTCAGAGACTGAGCGGAGCGGGCGAGGAACGCGACTGCGGGCGAGTCTTCCAGCAGCACGTCTTCCATGTTCTCGGAGCGCCGGGACTCGATCCGCCACTGATTGAGGGCACGCTCGACCTCGGCCGCCTGTTCCGCGGTGAGGGCGACTTCGTTCTGCACGTCCGAGATCGTCGGGATCGCTTCTTCTTCCTGATTCGTCGGGTCGGGGCTCGTGGTGGGGTCGTTCGAGTCGGAACAACCCGCGGAGAAGAGCAGCGCGCTCGTACCGAAGAGGACGAGGGCTGCGGGGAGAATTCGAGCGGAGCGGGGGAGAGTCAGTAGGCGTCGCACGGTGTGATTCCTTTCCCTGGGGGTCCAATCCCATCGATCTGGATGTCTCTGGCGGCACACTCGAGGGGTCCCCGTGCGCCCAGTTCCCTGGAAGAGGAGCAACAGGTGTGCCGTCCGGAGGTGCCGAGTGCTAAGGGCCGCCGACGCAGGTGGTTGAGTTGCGTCGGGGCGAGAGCGGGACCGGTGGGGCGCGTCGGAAACTGTACCGCACGGTTCCCGAGATGCGGTCCCAGGTGGACCGCTGGGGGCAACGTCCGTTTCGAGGTTCCGGCTCGAGCCCCCGCGTCGAGCCCCCGCGTCGAGCCCTCAGGTCGAGCCTCCACGCTGATGAGCTCCCGCGCCGGGCCCCCACTCCGACCTTCCGTTCCGGGTGCCCGCCTCACCGCTCCGCCTCCCGCCGCGTCAGGAGACCTCGATGCCGATCACGGCCCGGTCGTCGTCGCTCTGCCGGCTTCCGGTGTGGGCGACCCAGGCACGCTCCACCTCGGTGAGCACGGACTCGAGCGCACCGTCTTCTCTCACCTCGGTCGCGATGCAGGTGAAGAGCGGACTGGACGCGCCGTCCTCGGTCGCTTCTCCGAACATGACGTCGGATCCGTTCGCTCCTTCGGTGTAGCCGTCGGTGAAGAGGAAGAACCGATCTCCGTGGGTGCGCGAATGGGATTGTGTGCTCCGTTCGATCTGCGCGAACCCTGTGTTCACGGGGATTCCGTTCGACTGGAGTTCGAACGCGTTCCCGGACTTCGTGAACCCAAGTACCGCGGGATGGCCCGCGCCGCAGTACCGGACCTCGTCCGTTCCGAAGACGAGGAGGAACGCGGTCACGAAGCCGTTGATCTGGGAGCGCACTAGCTCCTGCTCCAACTGGACGAGTGCCTCGGCCGGATCGGGCCGCTCCGCGAGGGAACGCTGGAGCTGCGACTTGATGATCCCGGTCGCCATCGCGGCGGTGGGCCCGTGTCCCATCACGTCCGCGATGAGGACGACGACCTCGCCGCCCGGGAGGCGCCAGTAGTCGTAGAAGTCGCCGGACAGGCGTTCGGAGGCGACGTGATGGGAGACGATGCGGACTCCGGACTCCTCGAACGTGGGAGGCGGGAGGAGTCGGCGCTGGAACTTGCGCGCGGCTTCGAGATCGCGTTCCAGGCGTCGCATGTGTCGGTCGAGCGCTTCCCTTGCCGCCTGGATCTCGACGATCCGGTCCGCCAGGGTCTCGAGCACGGAGACGGGGAACGGCTTTCGGAGGAAGAAGAACGCCTTCCGACGGATCGAATCTTCGAGGACCTCGTCCGGATCGGCCGAGCTGCCGGTCATGACGATGACGTCGATCTCGGGACGCAGCAGTTTGATCCGGGTGAGGAGCTCGAGCCCGGAGAGGCCGGGGAGCCGCACGTCGACGACCGCGAAGTGGAACGACTGCTCCTCCAGGATCCGGAGCGCGGCCTCCCCGTGTTCCGCCTCGACCACGTCGAAGCGATCCTGGAAGACCCGCCTCGCCATGTAACGCATGCCGGGCTCGTCGTCGACGATCAGCACACGCCGACGGGGGACGGGTCCGTCGCTCTTCGTCATCGCGGAGTTTTCTCCTTCGTACGGAATCCGACCGTGGGTTCCGTGCGTGACTCGGCCGCGGCCGGGATGAGGGCGCCATGAGCCCGCCGCAGCTCTTCCGGAATCCGTTCCGTACACGGGGGTAGCCACACGCGCGCGATCGTTCCGCCTTCGGGGTGGCCCGCTAGCTCGATCCGTCCGCCGTACTCCCACACGATCGAACGACAGATGTCGAGGCCGAGGCCGGTGCCTTCGCGCTTCGTCGTGAAGAACGGCTCGAAGATCTTCTCCCGGATCTCGTCCGAGATTCCCGTTCCCGTGTCGGCGAACTCGATGGTGGCGCCTCCGTCGACGGGATGGGTCGCGCACCGGAGCGTGCCGCCGTTCGGCATGGCGTCCCGCGCGTTGTAGAGCAGGTTGAGGAAGAGCTGTTCGAGTTCGCCACGGCGCGCACAGATCCGGGGGACGGGCTCGAGTGACGTCTCGACGCGCACCGCCCGCGTCTCGAAACTCGGCGAGACCATGGCCAGCGTCGTCTCGACGAGCGGGTTCGGATCGATCCAGGAGAACGACTCGGTCGGTCCGCGTCCCATGGAGAGGAGTCCCTCGAAGATCCGCGCGCTGTAGCCTGCGTAGTGGAGTGCGACGTCGACGTCTTCCTTGAGACGCTCTGCGTTGAGCGGTGTCTCGCTCCCCATCGCTCTTTCGATGTCGCGCCGCATGGTCTGGAGGAGGGGGAGGAAGACGCCGAACGCGTTGTTGAGATCATGCGAGATGGCGCGGGCGAGTTCGCCCAGGCCGACCTTCCGCTCCGCCGACACCATCCGTTCGTGCTGGGCCGCGTAGAGCTCTGAGTTGTAGACCGTCGCCGCGGCCAGGGGGAGGAACTTGAGGAGCGTCCGCTCGTCTTCCGTCGTGAATGCGCGCGCGCCGCGTCCGAAGAGTTGGATCACTCCGAGGAGCTGGTCCTTTCTCCTCAGCACGCCGAGGAGGCAGGACCGCGCGGCCGGCGCTTCCGGGTCGGGCTCGAGGATCGAGCGGAGAAGGCCTTCGGGTATGGGAAGGCTGCGGTCGCTTCCGTGTCCACTACTCAGGTGAACGGCGCCGTCCGCGATGAGGATCGGATGCCGACGCTGGGCGAGCCAGTCGCGGACTTCGGGATCGAGCGTTCGTTCGAGGCCGATCCGTTCCGACTTCCCCTTCGTCCACGTGACGATCTCCGCCTGCACCGTCCAGGAGTCCCCCCCGGGGGCGATGAGGAGGACGGCGCCCGAGTGGTCGTAGCGGAACAGCTTCTTGAGTCCATGGAGCGTCTGGTAGAGGACGTCCTTGGGGCGGAGTTCCGAGAAGATCTTGGCGGAGATCCGTTCCCGCAGGCGACGCGCGCGTTCGCGCTCCCGGGCCGTGAGCTGATGCTCCACACGTTCCGCGGCCTCGAGAAGCCAGCGCAGCTCTTCTCTGGAGAAGTCGCGTCCGTGGCGCACGAAGCCGAGCGCACCGGTGCGACGGCTCGCCGTGTTGATGACCGCGACGAGGAGACACTGGGGGACGTCGCCGATCGGACGGCCGAGCACGATCCGCTCCGCCGCCGCCTCGAACGCCCGCGTGTACCGGTGGGGCCGCAGCCCGATGGCGCTGCATGCCGTGCCGCGGGACTCGTCGAGGAGGTGTTGTCCGCCTGGAGTGAGGACCACCTGGAAGCTCCCGTCGATCGCGATGTCGCTCCGGGAGTAGTCGACCTGCATGGCGAGGTCCGCCTCCAGACACTCGGCGACGGTGCGGAGGGCGGATCTCAAGAATCGGGAGTCGGATGTCTGGATCGAGATGCCCTCGAGTTCCCGGTCCAGGCGAAGAAGGCCCTGGCTACGGAAGAGGGCCCGTTCCTTTGCGTCCACTCGGTGCCTCCGTTTGCCCCAAAGGCTCGGTCTCCGGGGCGAAGGACGATCCTAACCCGGAGCCGGGCTCCGCGCGCGGACTTCCAGCCCGTTCTCATCGCGGTGGAACTTCCTCGCGGCTCGGGATAGCATCTCGCCGCAATGGGTTCTTCTTTCGGCACTCTGTTCAGAATCTCCACCTGGGGCGAGTCCCACGGGGGTGGCGTTGGCGTGGTCGTCGATGGCTGTCCTCCGCTGCTGCCTCTCTCCGAAGAGGATATCCAGCCCCAGCTGGACAGGCGACGGCCTGGGCAGAGCCGGCTCACCACGCCGCGGCGGGAGTCGGACACGATCCGGATCCTGTCCGGTGTCTTCGAGGGCAAGACGCTCGGCACGCCGATCCTCCTCATGGTGGAGAACGAAGATGCCCGTCCCTCCGCCTACGAAGGATTCCAGGACGTCTACCGGCCGTCGCACGCGGACTTCACGTACGACGCCAAGTACGGGATCCGCAACTGGCAGGGAGGCGGACGGTCGAGCGCACGCGAGACGGTCGGACGCGTGGCTGCGGGCGCGATCGCGGAGAAGATCCTCGGGCTGGCCGAGGGCGTCTCGATCATCTCCTTCGTCCGCCAGGTCGGGTCGATCGAAGCGGCGGACCCGAAGCGTCTCAGCCGGAAGAAGGTCGACGCGAACGACGTCCGCTGTCCGGATGAGGACGCCGCGGAGAAGATGGCCCACGCGATCGACCAGGCCCGGCGAGACGGTGATTCGCTCGGCGGAGTGGTCGAGACGGTCGTGACAGGCACGCCGGCCGGACTCGGAATCCCCGTCTTCGATCGACTGGAGGCGGACCTCGCCAAGGCGATGCTCAGCATCCCGGCGAGCAAGGGGTTCGAGATCGGGTCGGGGTTCGGCGGAACCCTGCTCCGCGGATCCGAGCACAACGATCCGTTCGTCGCGCGCACGGATCGGAAGACCGGCCGGAAGCGGATCGGGACGACGACGAACCACTCGGGAGGCGTCCAGGGCGGCATCTCGAACGGCGAGCCGATCGTCTTTCGCGTCGCCTTCAAACCGACCGCGACGATCCGGAAACCGCAGCGAACGGTGGACAGTGAAGGTCGGCGCCGCACGCTCGAGGCGCGTGGGCGGCACGATCCGTGCGTCCTTCCCCGCGCCGTGCCTGTGGTCGAGGCGATGACGGCCCTCGTGCTGGTCGACCACTGGCTCCGGCAGCTCTCGATGACGGCGGCCGTCGAGCGGATGCGGGACGGACGGAAGTGAGGCGGTCCGCGGTTCGTTCGATCGGTCTTCTCTTCGCCCTCGCCCTCAGCCTCGTTCTCCACGCCTGCGGACGTGAGGGAGTGGACACCGAAGTCGACACGGAGAATCCCGCGACCGAGGCGATCACGACGCCCTGGTTGCGCGTCGTCGTGCCGGTGCCACCTTCCGTCGATCCGCTCGAAGGACGTCGGCCGTTCCGCCTCGAGCTCTGGCGGTATCTCTATCCCGCGCTCCTCCGTCTGGAGCCCGAATCTCCAGCGGCCATGGGTGCGTCGGGTGGTCCGATTCGGGCGCTACCCAAGGCACGGCCTGATCTCGCGAGAGCGTGGAGGTGGGACCCGGAGGACCGGTCTCTCCTCCTCTCCCTCGACCCGCGTCGTCGCTGGAGTACCGGCGAGCCGATCTCGGCGGGTGACGTCGTGCGGTCCTACCGCTTCCTCGAGGAGAGGAACCTCCTTCCCACCCGCCCGGGACCGCGCGGGAGCGGTCAGGGTGCCGCCGGTCGGGTCGCGGCGGACCAGGCCCGGCGGGACCCGCGCGGCCGGGATCGGATCCTGCGGGCCATCGATGTGATGGGGGACAGTCTCGTCGTCCTGAGGTTCGTTCCCGGCGTCCCGGAGTGGCTTGCGACCGAGGTCGCCACCGCTCCGGTCCTACCCCAGGTGAAGATCGATCTCACCACAGGCGCGCTGAAGCCCGAGCCGGGTGTGCCGACACCCGTCCCGCCGCGCGGCGCGCCGTTCCGGCTCGAGCCGGTGACGCGGTCGGATCAGCTTCGTCTCGTCGCGCGGAAGGATGCCGAAGGGGCGGCCGAGCCGAAGATCGAGGGGATCCTGACGGACGTACTGCCGGGTGATCCGGGCCGGATCGAACGAGTCCTGCGGGGAGACGCGGACGTCGCGCTCGACGTTTCGGCCGACGGTGTGGCGCGTCGCACCCGGGACGACGGTTCCGTCGCACTCTACGCCGGCGCCATCGGCTCGATCGAAATGCTCTGCTGGAATGTTGCGCTTCCCGGGCTGCCGTCCGAACTGAGACGGGCCACGGATCTCGTCATCGATCGGGGCCGGATCGGACGGCTCTTCGCGATCGGCGACGAAACCTACGCATCCCCCGGCGGCGGCTTCTTCACCGACCGAGACTCGGTTCTGGTCCCCGACATCCTGGCCGCGTCCCTCGAACTCGGCTATCCGACGCCGCTGCCGCCCGGGGCCCCGCCGCGGCGCTTCCTCAACATGATCTACGACCGGAACAACCAGGTGCGGGAGCAGATCGCGACGTACCTGGAGGAGGACCTCGCCCGGATCGGGGTCGCGCTCCGTCCGATCCCGCTCGAGGGACCGGAGGTGTGGCGGCGCTACCTCGCCGGCGACTTCGAGGTCGCGCTCCTCGGGTTCCAACCGCCCCTCTCCCTGGACCTCTCCGGGCTCTACGCCTCGTGGGGGAGCTGGAACGGGATGGGCTACCAGAGCGCTGTCGCTGACTCCCTGATCCGGGAGACCTATCGGAGCGATGGAGACGACGTCGTTCGTCTCGCCCGCCTCCTCGAACAGCAGGTCCGGCGGGATCAGGCCGTGACCTATCTCGTCCGGCGGCAGCGGATCGATCTACTTCGGTCCCGGGTCGAGGGCTTCGACGGCACGCCCTGGCTGCCGCTCGGGAAGGCGTGGAACACCCGACTGAGACGCCAGCCGGCCGCACCGTCTGGCACCTGACCGGGCCTCGGGATCCAAGGTTGCGGCCCGCGCGCGGGGGCGCGACAATAGCGGGCCAATGGAGGTGAGCGGATGAGCTATGTGAAGCAGGTGAACGAGGACAACGCATCCGGTGCGATTCGGCGGGTGTTCGATGCGTCCATGGCCCGGGATGGCGAGATCTCCGAGCTGATCCGCGCCACGAGCATCGACGCGAAGTCGACGCAGGCCGCCCACAACCTCGACACCAACCTTATGAAGACGAAGAACGCGCTCACTCCGGAGCGGCGCGCCATTCTCGGCATGGTCGTCGGGAACGCGAACGTCTGCTATTACACGACGTTCCAGTACTTCAAGGAGTACGTCGAGGCGACCGGAAACAAGAAGCTCGCCGAGCAGATCACCCTCGACTACCGGAAGGCCGCGCTCGAAGAAAACGACCGTTCCCTCTGTGACTACGCCCTCAAGCTGACGCTTCAGCCCGGCGAGATGACCGCGGAAGACATCGACGCCGCTCGCGCCGGCGGCAACAACGACGAGACGCTCGTCGTCGCCACCCAGGTCATCTCCTACGTCAACTACACGAGCCGCGTCGCGAACGCTCTCGGCGTCGAACCGGAAGTGTGGATGATGGAAGAGCCGGAGGACTGGCTGAAGCGGCGCGCGAAGGACTTCCTCGACGGCAAGGGAAAGAAGAAGTAGCCCCTTCCGCGCGCCGTCACGCGGGCGCCGTGGTCTCCGTCGACCCCTTCTTCCTGTTCCTGGAAGCGGCGCGCGTCCGTTTCTGGCGCCGGGCATCGTCGCTTCGTTCGGCGACCTGCTCGCCAATGCAGGCCGGTCCACAGATCTGCTCGCGGAGCAGTCTTCCCGTGATGGACCCCGGAACGTCGAGGATTCTCGGAACCGCGCCCGAGTAGAGCAGGCGGCCACCTTCCGCGCCTCCGCCGGGTCCCAGGTCCACGATCCAGTCACAGGATGCGATGAAGTCGAGTTGATGCTCGACCACGACGACGGCGTGTCCGAGCGCGAGCAGTCCTCGCAGTGCATCGAGCAGCTTCTGGATGTCCTGTGGGTGGAGCCCGGAAGTCGGTTCATCGAAGAGGAAGACCCGACGGCCGGCGGATGTCGCCGGGCTCTTGGCGGAGCGTGACTTCTTGCGTGCCGCCTTCGTGCTCTTCGCCGGACGCTTCTCAGTCGGTTGGCCCTCCGCGAGCAGGCTCGCGAGCTTGAGACGCTGGGCTTCTCCGCCGGAGAGAGTGGACGTGCTCTGCCCCAGGCGCAGGTAGCCGAGTCCGACGTCGATGAGAGGCGTGAGTCGCCGCACCGCGTCGCGGTCGCCTTCGAACACCTCCAGGGCCTCGCTCACGGTGAGGTCCAGATACTGGAGGATCGAGCGTCCTCCGTGCGTCACTTCGAGGACGTCCTCGCGGAAGCGCCTGCCCTTGCAGACCTCGCAGGTGACCTCTACGTCGGCCATGAAGTGCATTTCGAGAAGGACCGAGCCCATCCCCTTGCACGTTTCGCACCGTCCGCCCGGGACGTTGAAGGAGAAGTCTCCCGGACGGAGGCCGAGTTCCTTCGCGCGTGGGGTGGACGCGAGACGCTTCCGTACCGGCGCGAGGAGGCCGGTGTAGCTGACGAGTGTCGAGCGGCTCGACCTGCCGAGCGGATTCTGGGAGACGAGGAGCACTTCGGTGAACGAGTCGAGACCGGTCAGCTCACCGACCCGCCCGACGTCCTCGACCGGCTTTCCGAACTGGCGGAGCGCGTTCCGATAGAGCACGTCCTCGATGAGCGTGGACTTCCCGGAACCCGACACACCGGTGATCACGACGAGGCGATCGGTCGGGAGATCGAGTGCTTCGATCTCGAGATTGTGCTGCCGGACGTCGCGGAGCCGGATCGCAGACGCGGGTCCGCTGCGCGCGTCGGCGCCTGCCACCCGGTGCTCCTCGCTCCCGAGCCGGCCGAGTGCGTCACTCACGCGGAAGAACTCCGGATGCTCCATTACGAATCCGTCGGTCGTTCCTTCATAGACGACCTCACCGCCGCCTTCTCCGCCCGTGGGGCCGAGCACGATGAGATGATCCGCGTGGAGGACGATCCCTGGGTCGTGCTCGACGACGACCGCCGTGTTCCCGCTCGCGCAGAGTTGGCGCAGGACCTCGAGCATGCGCGCGGTGTCGGCGGCATGGAGGCCGACCGTTGGTTCGTCGAGGACGTAGAGCGTCTCGGTCAGAGACGTCCCGAGGCCGGAGGCGAGCCGGATCCGCTGGGTTTCGCCGCCCGAGAGCGTGCGGGCCGTGCGCGCGAGCGTGAGGTACCCCAGGCCGACTTCCGTGAGGTACTCGAGCCGCTCCTTCGCTTCGTCCAGGACGAGTCGAACGCGTGCGGTCCGCGCCGAGCCGAGATCGAGCTGTTCCAGAAACGTGAGCAGATCCTGGACCGGCATCTGCTCGATCCGTGCGAGGTCGAGCCCTCCGATCGTCACCGAGAGCGCGACCGGATGGAGGCGGGACCCGCGGCACTTGGGGCACGTCTCGTATCCCCGGAACCGCGCGAGGAAGATCCGGACGTGAGGACGGTACCGTTTGCGCTCGAGCTTCTTGAAGAGGCCTTCGACGCCGCGATACCTCCGCGCCGCGGACCGAACTGTGGCGGAGATGGCTGCCTGGGTAGGCACGTCCGCGCCTGCCCGTGCGCCTGCCTGTGCGCCGGCCTTTCCGCCGGCCTTTCCGCCAGCCTTTCCGCCTGTCTTTGCGCCTGTCTTCCCGGCGGCGGGCCGCTTCCGTCGTTCGACCGGCGCCCCCTCGAAAACCCAGTCCTTCTCGGCCGGGGAGAGGTCGCGGAAGGGCACGTTCGTCGGAATGCCACGGGCCTTGGCCTCCGCGAGCATCGCTCTCCGGAAGAGCCGTCCCGTCTTGGTCTCGAACGGAACCACTGCGCCCTCGTCGAGGCTCAGGCTTCCATTCGGCACGACCTTGTCGCGGTCGAGGACGACGATCCGCCCGAACCCGTTGCACTCGGGACACGCGCCGAGTGGTGAGTTGGGGGAGAAGAGCTGCGGACGCAGAGGACGGGTCCGTTCGTGGCAGGTCGGACACGAGAGCCCTTCGGTGAGCGAGGTGAGCGGCTCTGCCTCGCCGAGTTCCCAGACGTCGGCCCGTCCACCGGCGAGCTTCCACGCCGCCTCGATCGCTTCCAGTGCGCGGGCGCGGGGGAGCGCACGAGTCGTGAACCGATCGATCACGACGTCGTAGTCTCCCCCTCGATGGGGTTCGGTCCACTCCTGGACTTCGCTCTTTCGATAGATGCGCGTGTAGCCCTGTTCCTGATATCCGAGCGCGACTGCGGCAGCGAGCCCGCCCGTTCCGGCGGGGAGTCGAACCTGCGCCGTGAGTACGAACTTCCGGTCCGCCCCGAGGGATCGCAGCGCCTCCGCGGCGCTCTCGGCCGTGTGGAGCACGAGTTCGGTCCCGTCCGCCGGACAATGGGGCGTTCCTCCGTGGGCGAAGAGCAGTTGGAGGAGGTCCGACAGTTCGGTGATCGACCCGACGGTCGAGCGGGCGTTCCGGATCGACACCTGCTGTTTGAGGGCGATCGGCGGCTGGATCTCTCCGATCCGGTCGACATCCGGACGATCGAGCCGCTGGAGGAATTGACGAGCGTAGGTCGAAAGGCAGTCGACGAAACGCCGCTGGCCTTCGGCGTAGAGAACGTCGAACGCGAGGGTCGACTTCCCGGAACCCGAAACTCCTGTAACCGCGGTGAGCTTCCCGAACGGGATCTGGCAGCTGATGCCCTTGAGATTGTGCGTGCGCGCGCCTTCGATCCGGCAGGCCGGAGCGCTCTTCTTCAAAGCTGATCGTCCTCTCGATGCGGAACTTCGTCATCCTTGGCCGAACCGGCCCTTGGAACCCGGCAGTCTAGCACTCCCGGCCGATACCGGCCTCATTGTGGATCGTGTACAAACGGATTGCTTGCCATCGTCACGGCGAGTGTCTACCGTTCCCACCAAGCTCCTCCGGCGCCGTCTCTCCCCTTCTCGCTGCATGGAGTCGTTCCGCTGCGAACGGTGGTCTCGTGTCCTTTCCTCTCTGCCGGGTTGGAAGGAAATGGACGATGACTCAGATCCAGGCTCTTCGGCGTCTTCTCGGCCTCGCGGCTTTCCTCACCCTCACGGGGACGATCGGGTGTACCGCCGTCTCCGAGGATCCTTCTCCGCCACTCGGCCCCAACGTCGAGGCGTATCGAGACGCGGGCCCCCGAGCCCGACTGACTCGCCCGAACTTCAGCCACGACAACTCTCTCCGTCAGGCTCCGGCGAATCTCATCGCGGAGTGGGACGCGTTCGATTCAGGAGTCGACCTCAACGGGCCGGCCCGGCCCTCCGCATTCGAGTACAAGGCCGTCGAGATCGACCTCATCCGCGATACTCAGGAAGTGATTCTCGAGAAGCTGCTCACCGGTGAGAATGTCGTCCGCGAGGCGGGGGTGGATCCGATTGCGTGGACCCGGGTCGGCCCGAACGTGAGAGGGTTCCGGCACGCGTTCCCCAATGTCAACCAGTTCGCGGTTGCGGTTCGGGCCGTCGACGCTTCGGGCATGCCCGAGCCGGAGCTCGAGTACGATCGAAACTACGTGACGTTCCTCGCCGCACCGGACTTCCTCCTCGGGCCGCTCGTCGACGTCCGTTCCGAGGGGTACGGGAGCACTCAGTTCGGTCCCGGGCCCGGTGTCTGGGACGTCAGCGTCGCGGCAGACACTCCGTTCACTCTCGATTGGGTGATCGACGCTGGATGGTACGGAAACTATCCGGGAGAGACGAACTACGCCCTCGACGTCGCGGACCCCGAGGACATGACCCCGAGCGATCCCGACGGGATCGGCGGATGGATCGGCTGGACTCGGCGGAGCACACTCGACGCACCCTATGTGTTCGGTAGCGAGGAGGTCGGCACGATCCACATGCTCTACTTGTGGATGCGGGACGACCTACCTGTCTACCAGACGCTCTGCAGGATCCGAATCGAGGTGGTCGACGCGTCCAGGGTCGGTCGGGTGGCGGGGGCAGCGGGTGGTGAACGGTTGCGCACCATCGGGTTCGAGTCTTCCGATGCGCCCGGCGTTGTCCGGCCTGCCGTAGGGGACTAAGCTCCGGGGGCCTTCAAAGCACATCAAGTCCCAACCTAGGAGGTCCCCCATGCCGAGGTTGCGTCCAGTGTGCGGTGCGCTCGCGTCCGTTGCGACGGGCATCGCCCTCACCTGTGCTCTCGTCCCTTCTCCCGCCGCAGCGCAAGTCGCCAGCGCGTTGATCCACGAAGGCGACCCATTCGTCGGAGACGGAGAGACGATCACCTCGCTCAGCAACTCCGCCGTCAACCATGCAGACGGCTATGCAGTCACTCTCAATGCAGATCTGGGAGGAAACACGACGAGCTACGTTTGGGGATCTGCAGATGGCGGCGCCGGTGGCGTCCTCTTCATGGAGGGAGCCTACGGCCAGTACATCCAGACGTCGTTCGAGAGCTTCTTCGGAATCGGCGATGCCGGGGAGGTGTCGTACAGCCCGAGCTGCACGGATACCGTGAGCGGATCTACCGGTCTCGATGCTGTCTGGCTGGATCAAGCTCCGATCGCCGTGGAAGAGGACGTCTATCCGAACGATCCGAACCGGTTCTGGTCGTTCGGGAGTCGCCCCGGAGTGACGGCCGATGGAGTGCCCTACTGGGTGGGTGGGGTCACCGACACGCAAGGCGGTTCCACGGTCGACCGTGGGCTGTTCTACGGATTCGACGCCACTCCGCTCATCTTCAGCGGCGACATGCTCGCGGGGCTCCCCGTCCCGGTCACGAACATCTCCTTCGACTATCGGTTCTCGTCCTTGGGAACGCACTACGTCGCGGAGGTGACACTCAACGCCTCGTCCTCGGTCGACACCGCGATCGGGATCGACGGCGCGGTGGCGGAATCGAACGGTCAACCCGTGCGGGAAGGCGTCGTGATTCCGGTCGAGTCCGGTGGCGACGGCGTCGAGACCTGGGCGGGCCTCGACTTCGTCGGAATCACCGAGAGCGGTGACTGGATGCTGACCGGAAACACGGCCGGAGGCTCCACCGCGACGGACGAGTTCTATGCGCGTGACGGTGTCCTCGTACTCCGCGAGGGCGATGTTCTGGACGGCGAGACCCTGACCGGCGCGATCGAAGGCGGGTATCTCAACGCGGACGGAGACTATGCGCTGGTCTGGGACATCGTGGGAGAAACGGCGGCCCTCGAGGCGCTCATCGTCAACGATCAGATCGTGCTCGTGGAGAACGACGAAGTCGACTGGGACGGAGACGGACTGGTCGACGCGGGAACGCGTCTCACGGACTTCACCGGAATCAGCTCGCTCACTCTGGGCGATCGGTTCGGGGACGAGGTCGATGCGTACTTCACCGCGGATGTCGAGATTCCGATCACGCTCGCCCGTCAGACCGGATGGCGGTCGGCTTTGGTGGCCGCGCCCGATCACGGCGGTGATGTTCTCTCGACCGACCCTGGTGAGGCTCTCTCCGTCGAGGTCTGCGATGCGCTTGGCATCGAAGGCGCCTCGGCCGCGGAGGATGCCGCTTCCTCCGCCGATGGAAGCTCGGATACGTCGCGTGGAACCGTGGTGCTGGAAGGACTCTTCCGCGTGACCGTTCCGATCGCTCCGTCCGCGGTGGACGACGTTGCGGTCGGGCCGAATGCGGGATCCCTGCGCGCGGTGCCGACGGTGCTCCGTGACCAGGTGACACTGGAGTACGACGTCCCGGTGACCGGCGTGGTTTCGGTGGACGTGTACTCGTCCGATGGTCGTCTCCAGCGCAGCCTGGTCGATGCCGTCGTGCCGTCGGGAACGAAGACCGTGGTGTGGGATGGGCGCGATGACCGGGGAGCGTCCCTGCCCGCGGGCATCTATCTCGTCCGTGCGCGGACGGAGACGAGCACAGCGTCCTCGCGCGTCGTCATTCTCGAATAGCTCTCGCGTTCCGCGCGTTCGGTCGGGTTCACACCGGCCGAGCGCGCGGGGTCGCGTCGAAGTCGATCGTACCGTTCACCGAACCCGGCAGTTCTCCCACGATCGCTCTCACTGAACTCCGTGGATGTCTCGGCGCCTGCGCTCCTTACCTGACTCGGCAGGCCTCCTCCGCCGCTCTCGCCGTTCCGACATGGAGGCGGGCGGTCTGTTCCGGGCTCGGCGAGTAGCCGCCGGCGAGGAAGACCGCGACGGAGATGCCCCGGCCGACGAAGCGCGAGAGGACGAGACGATCCCGCTCCAGGATCCCGCTCTCCGTGAGCGCGAGTCCGCCGAGCATGTCATCCATGTGCGGATCCACGCCGGCGACATAGCAGACGAGCTCTGGTGCGAAGGACTGGTCGATCCTCTCGAGATCCTCGCGGAGGCAGGCCAGGTACTCCTCGTCCCCGATCCCGTCGTCGAGCCCCCGGTCGAGGTCACTCGTCTCCTTCACCGGGTAGTTGTTCTCCTGGTGGATCGAGTACGTGAAGGTCTCGTGGTCGTTCGCATAGATGGCGGCGGTCCCGTTGCCCTGGTGGACGTCCACGTCGACGAAGAGCACGCGCCCCAGGCCTTCCTTGACGCGCAGATGCTCGATCGCGATCGCCATGTCGTGGACGTAGCAGAACCCCTCTGCGTGGTCCGCGAACGCGTGGTGAAACCCTCCTCCCACATGGAAGCCGACACCGTGGCGACGTGCGAGTCGAGCCGCGGCGAGGCTTCCTCCGGCCATCCGCTGAAACCCCTGGATGATCGTCTGGGTGACCGGGAGTTCGCTCGACTCCGTGGCAGGGGAGATGCGTGCGTGGTACAGGTCGGACAGATACTGCGGTGTGTGGACGCGGGCGAGGTCTGCCTCGGTGAGCGCTTCCCAACCATGGATCCGCGCCTTCTCGACGCCCAGATCTCGGCGGAGCGCTTCCGCGATCAGGTCGTACTTCTCCGTGGGGAAGACGTGGGGGCCGATGTCGATGTACGCCAGCGGCTCATGGACATAGTGCACGGTGCATTGCATGGTGTGTTTCTCCTGACCCGTGCATTGTCCGGTAAGGAGACGGTCCTGGGAAGGGGGGACGCGGCGCGTGTGTCGTTTCACGCGCCGCCCCATGCCGCGGGCCGGCGCGGCATGGGGCGGCGCCCGCCTGCGGCTCAGTCCTTCGTGTGGCGAACCCCGAGGGCTACCGAACTCGGCGCACCGTACGGATCGCGGCTTCTCCGTCCGCTCCGAGTCGGCAGTAGTAGACTCCGGAGCCGACGTCCAGACCACGGTCGTCCGTGCCGTCCCACACCAGGCGGTGAACACCGGCGGACAGCGGTCCCGCGACGAGCCGGCGAACCAGTCGGCCCGCGCTGTCGTACACATCGAGACCGACGTCTGCGGTGCGGGGCAGGCTGAACTCGATCCGGCTCGCGTGCGCGGTCGGGTTCGGTCTGATCTCGAGGGCGAAGTCGACGCGGGTCGAGGGGACCGAAGACACGTCGCCGGGAACGAGCGCTTCTATCGTTGCAGTCGATGCGCCGACGAAGGAAGCACAGGAGATGAGGCCGGGAACTCCGGGTTCCGGGGAAACGAAGCGGAAGTTGTAGAGGTTTCCCCACCGGATCGGGTTCGTCTCCGTTTCCCAGATCAGCTCGTTGCCGTCGACGGTGGCCGTCCAGTCGTCGAGCTCGTCTCCGTTCGGGTCGTGGAAGCCGATTCCGCTCAGTGCTCCGCTTCCGATCGGAACCCGGAAGCTCTTCACGCCGAGATCGGAGTCGAGGTTCTGGAGCGCGTACTCGTACTGGTACTGGCCGCCGCCGATGTTCGTGACGGAGTAGCCGAGGAGCAGGTTGCCTTCTCCCGGGAACGTTCCCCAGTGGAGCTCAGGTCCCCAGGCCTGGAGTGCCGGGCCTTCGGTCGCCGAGAATCCACTCCCCACGCTGAATGTGTAGTCGTCTCCCGTGCGGACGAACGTGATCGGACGGTGGCCGTAGTTGTCGAAGCGATCGACGTCCCCCGCGACGATGTACATCGCCTCGATGAAGTAGGAGTCGGTCGGGTCGATCAGATCGGCGTCGCGTACCCGAAGACGATGCTCCACCGGATCGTGCCCGGAGCTGTCGTGGCGGCGTACGCAGTCCGGCTCGCCGCCCGCGAAGTGGCTTCCGGTGCACTCCCACGTTCCAAGGAAGCCCGACCACTCGTCCCGGGGAGCGAGCCAGAGGCGATCCGCGTTGCTCGACGCACCGTACGTGTCCTGGCATCCGATGCCGAGGTCGTTCGGGAGGTCGGTACAGAGGTTTCCGCATCCGTCGAGTCCCAAGGGGAAGTAGCCGTGCTTCACGTCGCTGAGGCCGATCTGCTCGAACTTCCCGTCCGCGAGACGATAGAGTTGCATGGCTACGCCGGGATGCGCCTCGTTCATCGGCGCGTTCCAGGGGATGGAACAGTCGCCGATGTTGCAGATCGTCGTCGCCAGGGCGAGCGAGGTCTCGCCGTCGGGGAAGGAGCCGATCCTCCCGAACGTCGCCGGCTGGTAGAGCTCCGCGAGCTTTCCGTCGGTCGTGCAGCCGGTGGTCGAGATCGAAGTGCGGAGGGTGGATGGGTCCTGATCCGCGCGGGTTTGCAGCCCGGAGATCTCCTCCGACGCGTCCATGGACTCGAGGTCCAGAATCCACTGCCCGGTTCCGATGAGCGCGTCCTCCAGATCGGGGCGCTGGAGGGAGAGAGCCGCGGAGCGTGTCATGCGCAGGTCGAAGTCGAGAATGCGGACGGTCTTGTGTCCGTGCGCCGGAGAGCTCCCGAGAATGCGCGCGTGATCGAGGCGGAGCCGCGCCGCTCCGTCCGAGCCGATCAGGCTGAGTTCGCTCGATCCCGCATCGCACGCGAGTTGGAACGGCCGGAAGGGGAGCAGGTCGCCGGTCGCGAGGTCGCGGATGGCGAAGCCTCCTTCGTGGGAGAGGTCGGCGCTGAGCGCGTTTACGTCGATCCGGGCTCGAGTTGTCCCCGCCAGGTCGAACTCACTTCCGACCGCGACGGAAAACGTCCAGAGCGGTTCCTCGGTCGGGTGGAGCCGCCCGTCACGCTCTCCACTCTCGACGACGTCGGTGACTGCGAGATCCAGGACGGCGAGTTGGTCCAGGTGGAAGTGGAGACTGGCCGTTCCCCGAAGCGGCGGAGAGGGGGCCGCCCCGGCCTCGCCCACGCAGAGAGGGGCACCGATCCAGGCAGCGATCAGGGCCGCGTTCGTGAGCCAGGAACGTGAGCGTCTGCGGAATGTCGGCGAGGCCGGGACAGGATTCGTGAACAGTCTCCGTGCGACGCGAGGCCTAGAGCGATCGTGAGCCACGGTTCGGCTCCTTCCAGCGAACACGGTCGATCGGCCCGGGCCGGCGGGGGACGCGCTGGCTACGGGAGTCGGGTTCGCGAGTTTGGCAGAGAGTCTCGCCGTCGGGGTTGCCCGTAAACGCGCGAGATCGCCCCGTGGGGTGTCACGCGGATTCGAAGAATCTCAGGCTTGGGGGCCGGGATCCATGAGCTCGGCCATCTTGACCAGTGCGCGGGACACGACCATGCGGGCCGCGTTTGCGCTCGGGCTGCCGATTGCCTCCGCGATCTCGCCGTGTCCGCACCCGAACTCGATCCGGAGGATGACGGCGATCTGTTGCGCTTCGGGGAGTTGGGAGAGCGCGTCCTCGTATCGGTCGACGGTTTCGGCGCCGATCGCTTCGTCGAGTGGTGAGAGGGTCGTGTCCGATCGGGCCGCGACGTCCATGATCCCTTCGACGGATGTCGAAGGGATCGGTCGTCGGGACGCGTTCCGGATCTCGTTCCTCATCTGATTCACGATCGTTCGCCGTAGATAGGCAAGGAGTGCGCCCGGGCGCTGGGCATCGATCTGATCGATTCTCGCGAGCACGCGCACGAAGGCCAGCTGCACGAGGTCACTCGTCTCGACGAGCCCTCGCGCGGTTCCGGGAAGGCGTCCCCGAGCCCATCTCTCGAGGAGCGGACGATAGATCTCGACCAGTCGGTGGAGAGCGGCCTCGTCACCGCCGCGGATCGCGGTCAGGAGCTCGACGGTGGTGCCGAGGGCTCGGGTCAGAGCCGGATCTGTCTTGGGTTCGGTCACCTGAGAAGTGTACCCGACCGGCGTCGTCGATGGCCCAGCGGACGGCGCGAAGCTTCCCGCCTCCGGGGACGCTCCCTTCCGCACGACCGCGCGGCGGCAAACGCCCTCCCCGTCCGAACGCGACACATGCCCACGGCGAGCTGCTAGAATGCCCTGGGCTTCGTCCGCAGGAAGGGAAGGGTAGCGACTCATGAACGATGGTCCAGGTCCGGAGTCCCGGATGGACACCAACTCCAATCCACGACAGAAGAAGGAAGGAATCGAGCCTTCCGGTTCCTTCGATTCTGGAACTCCGGCCGCCGACCGGATCCGGAACCGGCTCCTCCGCGCCGGGCGTCGATTCTACGCGAACGACAACATCAGCTCCTTCCTCGAGGAAGGGGAGGTGGACGAGATCCAGGCGGAGGTCGAGGTGAAGATGCGGGACGTCCTCCGCGCGCTCGTCATCGACACCGAGAACGACCACAACACACGGGACACCGCCCGTCGGGTCGCGAAGATGTTCGTCAAGGAGGTGTTCCGCGGGCGCTACATGCCGGAGCCTCCCGTCACTGAGTTCCCCAACGTTTCCCGCCTCAACGAGCTCATGATCGTGGGGCCGGTGACGGTGCGGAGCGCGTGCTCCCACCATCTCTGCCCGATCATCGGGCAGGTCTGGGTCGGCGTGCTTCCGAACGAACACTCTGCCCTCATCGGGCTCTCGAAGTACGCCCGTCTCGTCGAGTGGATCATGACGCGGCCGCAGATCCAGGAGGAGGCGATGGCCCAGCTCGCCAAGCTCCTCCAGGAGAAGATGCAGCCCGACGGGCTGGCCATCGTGATGAAGGCGGACCATTACTGCATGCAGTGGCGCGGCGTGAAGGACATGGATTCCAAGATGACGAACAGCATAATGCGAGGCGCGTTCCTCAAGAATACGCACCTTCGTAGAGAGTTCCTCTCGCTCCTTTCGGGCGAGAGCCGCTAACCAGGGGAGGGGATGTCGTGTTGGTGAGTCTGCTCTATGCGAGTCGCGCGAAGGGGCCGGTCGAGGCGGAAGTCATTGCGTCGATCCTGACCAAGTCTCGGGAGAAGAACGAACGGCTTGGGATCACGGGAGTTCTCTGCACGAGTGGAGACGGCGTCTTTCTTCAGCTCCTCGAGGGAGGCCGGGAGGAAGTGAACGCGCTCTACAACAAGATCGTGCAGGATACGCGTCACGAAGAATGCACGCTGCTCCACTACGAGGAGATCGGGGAGCGCCGCTTCTCCTGTTGGCGGATGGGGCGGGTGGACCTCTCGAAGGTGAACCTCAGCACCGTGCTCCGCTTCTCCGAGAAGCCGAAGCTCGATCCGTTCTCCATGTCGGGAAGGGGTGCGCTCGCGCTCCTGGACGAGCTCGAGAAGACCGCGGCGATCCTGAGTCAGGATTCCTGATCGGTACTCGGCCGGCGGGGGGCGCGAACATGAGGATCACGATCTTTCAGATCAAGTTCCTTCACACGTTGATCTGCTTTGCGCTCAGCTTCTGCGTGCTCTTCGTTCTCTTTGCCGGCGTGGCGAACCGGGTCACCTCCTGGACCTGGGCCGCCGCGGGTGCTCTCCTCGTTGAATCCCTCGTCCTGGCCGCCTTCCGTGGCACCTGTCCGCTCACGATTCTGGCCGAACGTCAGGGGGCGGAGCGCGGCGCCGTGACGGACATCTTCCTGCCCCGCTGGATGGCCGACCAGATCTTCCCAGTCTGTGGGACCGCGTACGTCGTCGGAGTGGCGCTGGTCATCTGGAGAATGTGTCAGCGGTAGGCGGTGGAGGCGGACCGATCCAATCCGGTTCCCTCCCGGAGTGCAACGTGCGGTGGTCCGGGATCCGATGCCTCGACTCACGGCTGCCCGTGAGTCGAGGAACGGCCGGATGGACTCACTGGCATCGCACCTGGTTCACGAACGCGGGCGACATGATGATGAGGTCGCCCAGGTCCGTCGCGCCGGAGTTGTCGTAGTCGTGACAATCTGCCGGGGACGTTCCGAGGAACTCCCCCGAGAAGACGACGAGATCCGCGACATTGACGACTCCGTCTGCGCCCGCGCCGTCGAAGTCCGGGCTCTTCACGACGTCGAAGGTGCGGACGTTGTAGATGGGCGTGAGGTTCGACGCGTCGATGCGGGCCACGACGGCCCCCTGGCCACAGCCCCCGCCGGTGAAACGGAACGCGACCTGGCCATTGGCATCGGTCACGCCCGTCAGCACCGCACTCGGGCACAGGGTCCCTGCCGTGAAGGTGCAACTCACTTCCCATGCGGGGAGCGGGGCGTTGGCGTCGTTTCGTAGGGTGACGACGATGTCGGACGCCGGAGCGACGGACGGCAGGTCGGGAACCAGCACGACGCCGCCGAGGCCGTCGCACGGTGTGACCGTACAGCGCTCCGGAGCGGGAGCCGTATCGGCGGCCGCGAGGGTCGGTGCGAGGAGAACTCCGACCAGAAGTACTCCAGGGACGACAGAACGAGAGCGCGGAGGCAGGAACCACGAGTGGGACTTCATGTCTTCCTCCAAGAGCCCGGCTGCACCCGGGCCCAAGGGGTTTGGGGAGCGGGCACCGCCCGGATGGCGAATGCCCACACACGGAACAAGCCAAGCCGTGTTGACCCCCGTCACGAATCGCGATCAGGGGCTGCGGAACGGCAAGCCGCTCCGCCTACGGGCAGTGGCTGGCGTCCGTGAACGCCGGCGCGAACATGATCAGATCCCCGAGGTCCGTCGTACCGGTGTTGTCATAGTCGTGACAGTCCGGAGCCGAGGTTCCGAGAAACTCTGCCGAGAATGCGACGAGGTCGGCGATGTCGACCTTGTGGTCTCCACCGGCACCATCGAAGTCCGGGCTCTTCACGTTGCTGAAGTTCCGGATCGTCACGCCGTTCGCCCTGACGACACAGCCGAAGAACTCGTCCGTTTGGCAACCGCCACCGGCCAGAGTCAGCGAAAGGCGTCCCGAGGAGTCCGTCATCCCCGTGAGTACGGCGTTCGGGCAGACGAGTTCTGGAGTGTGAAACCGAACTTCGATCGCAGCGTCGATGATCGGGGCCATTGCGACGTTCCGGACCACGATCTGGATCTGCGTCGCCGTGAGCGGACTCGGGACGTTGGGTGACAGGACGACCCCGCCCAGCTCATCACACGGAGTGACCGAGGAGCTGGCTGGATCCGGGATGTTGGTCGTCAATACCGGCGAACCTGCGGGAACGATGCTCACTCCGTCCACGAGGTTGTCTGCGCGAGCCGACGGGGCCGATCCAAGAAGAGCAAGGGTCGAGGTCAGGGTGATGAGGAGAGCGGGAAGCGAGACTCTTGCGGATGCGAAGGCTGGTTTCAGGTTCATCAGTGCCTCCTGGCTGGAGATCAGGACGCTGGGTGGCTTCCACGAGAGGGGGACCTACCAATGGAGAGCATATCAGACGGGACGCGCGGAAAGCACTTTCGACCCGGAGTGTTCCGCTCAGCCTCTTCGGCAGACAAGTTCCAACCGATCCCGCACGAGAATTGCCGTCCTCGGCTACGGGCAGTGGCTGGCGTCCGTGAACGTCGGCGCGAAGATGATGAGGTCTCCGAGATCCGTCGTGCCGGAGTTGTCATAGTCGTGACAACCCGGAGCCGACGTGCCGAGAAACTCGCCCGAGAACGCGACCAGATCGGCGATGTCGACCTTGAGATCTCCGCCACTGCCGTCGAAGTCCGGGCTCTTCACGTTCCGGTAGTGGCGGATCGTGATGCCGTTCGCTTTGATGACCGTGGCCAGACTGACGTCCGAGATGCAACCACCCCCCGCCAAGACCAGGGATACATGGCCGTCGTGGTCGGCATGCTCCGTGAGTATCGCGGTTGGGCACAAGAGATTGGGGCTCACTATCTCCACTGCCACAGACGCATGCGGAATCGGCGAGTTGCCGTCGTTCCTGACCACCACTTCGACCCGGCTCGCAGGTTGCGGATGAGGGCTGTCTGGAGTGAGAACCAGGCCGTCGAGCTCGTCGCACGGTGAGACCGAGCAGAGGGCTGGATCAGGGATGCTCCAGTCGGCGATCGCCGAGGATTGGACCAATCCGAGAAGGGCGATGGGCACGGCGATGGCGGCGGTGAGTGTGGGTAACGAACGGTGAACGGATGCGAAGGCCGGTTTCAGGTTCATGAGTGCCTCCTGGCTGGAGATCAGGGCACGAGGGAACTACCAGGAGAGGGGGGACTCACCGAGGGGGAGAGAGTATCACGGTCCGCGGCCGGGAGTCCCTGTCGATCTGCATGGCCCCGAACGAGTCTGCTACACGTGCTGGTCGATCAGGACCGGGTTCCCATCCGGGTCGAGGACGACGAGGCTGCCGGGCCCCGTTCCGTCGAGGTTCTTCTGCACGAGAGTGATCCCCTTCGCCTCGAGGTCCCTCGCGATCTCCCGGACGTCCGTGAAGGAGTCCAGCGGCTCCGCCTGTGCGTTCCAGCCCGGATTGAAGGTGAGGATGTTCTGCTCGAACATGCCCTGGAACAGACCGATCGTGTGGTTTCCGTTTCGGAGGATGAGCCAGTTCTGCGCGGCGTCCCCGCCCACCACCTCGAATCCGAATGCTGCGTAGAAGGTACGCGACGCTTCCAAGTCCTTGACGGCCAGGCTGACCGAGAATGCTCCGAGTTCCATGGTCGATTCCTCTTCTTTGTGGCCCCTGAGTGGATGGTAGTGAGTATGCCACGTCGGTCGGACTCGGGCCTCATCCCAAGGCGAATCTGGGGAGGATCGCGGTCACCCGAGCAGCTAGAGTCCCCGCATGTCCGGCATCCTGAGACTCCGAGGCGCCACCGAGCACAACCTCCAGGGCATCGACCTCAATCTTCCCCACGGCGAGTGGATCGCCGTCGTCGGCCCGTCTGGCTCGGGGAAGACGTCACTCGTCTTCGGAACCCTGGTCCGTGAAGGCCAGTGCCGGTTCCTCGGAACACTGTCTCCCCGGGCGCGGCAGTACTTCGGAAAGCTGGGCCGTGCCTCCGTGCGGGAGCTCACGGGTCTGCCGGCCGCGATCGCGCTCGGGGAGCGCGCGTTCACCGCCAACCTCCGGTCGACGGTCGGGACCATGACCGGTGTGCTCGACCTCCTTCGCCTCGCGTACGCACGTTGCGCGGTGGATCCGGAAGGTGCGTCGCTCACGCGGAGTCACTTCAGTTTCAATCATCCTGTCGGTGCATGTGAGTCCTGCGGCGGGATCGGAGTCGAGGATCGGGTCGATCCCGAACTCCTCGTCGCGGACGCGGGTAAGAGCCTGAGAGATGGCGCCCTCGTCCCGACGCTGAAGAACGGATACACCGTCTACAGTCAGGTCACGCTCGATGTGATGGAGACGATCTGCGAGGCTCATGGGTTCGATGTCCACACTCCGTGGCGGGAGCTGACGGACGAGCAGCGGAATGTCATCTTCTTCGGGACGACTGCCCTCCAGGTGCCGTTCGGGAAGCATCCGATCGAGTCGCGGATGAAGTGGGAGGGGATCACGGCCCGGCCCCGCGAGGAGGGCTACTACCGCGGTCTCGTCCCCGTGATCGAGGAGACGCTGAAGCGGAACCGGAATCCGAACGTGCTCCGCTTCGTGCGCTCCGTTCCATGCACGGTGTGTGCGGGCTCGCGCCTCTCGCGTCCCGGTCGCGAGGCCATGATCGGGACGATCCGTCTGCCCGAGCTGCTCGCGCTTCCCGTCCAGGGGCTCATGCCATCGCTGGATCAGTTGCCGCCGCACGAAGTCCTGCAGGCACTCCGTCCCGAGATCGACGCGCGCCTCGACCGGATGATCCGACTCGGTCTCGGTCACCTCTCCCTGGGCCGTGAGAGTACGACCCTCTCCGGGGGAGAAGCGCAGCGACTCGGTCTCGTCGCGCAACTCACCGCTGGACTCTCCGGCACGCTCTTCGCGTTCGATGAACCGACACTCGGGCTCCACCCGAGCGCGCAGGAGGGGATGCGCGCGGTGCTGAGCGAACTCAGAGCGCTCGGGAACACGCTCATCGTCGTCGAGCACGATCCCGACATGGTGCGGCACGCGGATCGGATCGTTCGCTTGGGTCCAGGTGCGGGGCCGGAAGGGGGGCGCGTTCTCCCTGCCGGCGAGCCGTCCCTGGATCCGCTCGGCCCGCCGCCGACCCCCAAGGCGATCCGCCGACCAAGCGGCGGACAGTTGACGCTGCGTGGCGCGACCCTCCACAACCTCGAGGGCGACGACTTCACGGTCGAACTCGGTGCGCTGAACGTCGTCATCGGTCCGTCCGGTGCGGGAAAGAGCTCACTCGTCTTCGGGACGCTCCTGCCCGCACTGACCGGCGCGCCGGGCGGTCCCTTCGCATCGCTCGATCTGGGCGAACTCTCCACAACCGTGCGGGCCCTCGATGCGCGTCCGATCGGACGCACCTCACGGAGCACGCCCGCGACCTGGTCCGGTCTCTTCGACCTCGTGCGTAAGAGCTTCGCGGACAGTCCGGACGCGAAGCGGCTCGGGTTCGGCCCAGGACACTTCTCGTTCAACAACAAGGAAGGACGCTGCCCGGCGTGCGAGGGGCTGGGCGTGATCCGCGTCGGCCTCCATCTCGTCGAGGACGCGGAGATCCTCTGCCCGGAGTGTGGCGGAGGACGCTACGCCCCCGCTGTACTGGTCCCGCGTCTCGGGGGGAAGACGATCGCCGAGGTGCTCGCGCTCACGGTGCGCGACGCGGTGTCGTTCTTCGCGGACGATCGCAGGGTCGCGAACCTCTGCCGCGCCATGGACGACCTCGGGCTCGGGTACGTCTCGCTCGGCCAGCCCTCAGGCCAGCTCAGTCGCGGGGAGTCGCAGCGCGTCAAGCTTGCGACGCTGCTCGGAACGACCGATGCGGCTCCCACACTCCTGCTCCTCGACGAGCCGGACCGGGGACTCCATCCGACCGATCTCGCGTTGCTCATCAGGGCGCTCGACCGGCTCATCGAGGCCGGGCACACCGTCGTCGCGATCTCGCACCATCGTCACCTCTGGGCGGCGGCAGACGTTCTCGTCGAACTCGAGGACGGTGCGATTCGGCGGGACCCGGAGGTGGACTGGGGCAGGGTGGGGGCGGACGCGCGCACGATCGCTTCGGCCCGCCCGCTCCCCTCGGCTCCATCCGAGATCCATCTCGCCGGAGTCTCGACGAACAACCTCCAGGGGATCGACGTCCGAATCCCGCGCGGAAAGCTGACCGGCATCTGTGGCGTGTCGGGAAGTGGCAAGAGTTCCCTCGCATTCGGGACGCTCGCGGCGGAAGCGTGGCAGCGATTCGCGGAGAGCCTCCCGTTCGAGGTGCGGCGGCAGGTGCGGCGGATGCCGCGTCCACGTCTCGAGGCCGCGCGCGGTCTCGGGCCGACGCTCAGCCTCCGTCAGGGTGAGCACGGTGGAGGCGCACGATCGACCGTGGCGACCCAGAGCGGAGTCGGTCCCACACTTCGTCTCCTCTTCGCGCGCGCAGGGAAACGAGACGGCACTCCTTGTGGGCTCACGGCCGAACACTTCAGTTCCGACCGCGCCCTGGGCGCGTGTCCCGCATGTCACGGACGCGGCGTCCTCGAACTCTGTGATCCAGACCGACTCGTCACGTCTCCCGAGCGCTCCCTCCTCCGAGGAGCGCTGGCCGGAACGAAGCCGGGCGAGTTCTTCTCCGAGCCGGAAGGACGATACGTTGCGACCCTGCGTGCCGCGTTGTTTGCGCTGGCGGCGGAGCCGGGAGACGGGCCGCGAGAAGAGGGCGGAGGTCCCGCCTTGCGGGTATCCGAGGCAGGCGTCGACCTGTCCGCACCGTGGCGTGACCTACCGGCGTGGGTGCGTCGAGTGGCACTGGAGGGAGCTGGGGAGCGTGTCTTCCAAGTTTCCTGGGAGTTCGGCGCGGACAAACGGGAGGGAGACGGCGCGCACCAGTTCCAGTCGAAGTGGTCCGGGTTCCTCGCGCTCACCGAGTCGGAGGCGCGGAAGCGGGCGGGTCACAAGAACGCTGCGGCATGGAGCGCGCCGCTCGTTCCGTCGCCGTGCCCCAAGTGCACGGGCTCAGGGCTCGGTGTCGATGCGCGCGCCGTGACCCTCGGAGGTACGAGCGACCCCACGTCCGTGAGGGCGCGCACACTTCCCGAGCTGCTGCTGCTTCCAATGACGGATCTCCTCGCGTTCCTCGGCGAACTGGTCCGACTCGGTGATGACGCCGTGGGCGCGAGTGCGCATGCTGCGATCCGATCTCTCGTCCCCGAGATCCGGGCGAGACTCGCCGACCTCGAAAGGCTCGGTCTCGGGCACCTTCCTCTCGGCCGATACACGGATGCGCTCTCGTCCGGGGAGCGTCAGCGCGTCCGCCTGGCCGCGGTGCTCCGCGCGGAACTCTCCGGTGCCACGATCGTCCTCGACGAGCCCAGCGCAGGGCTCCAGCCTCGGGAGACGCGAGTGCTCATCGCAGCGCTTCGCGGATTGTGTGACGAAGGCAACACCGTCGTCGTGGTGGAACACGACCGAGATGTACTGCGCGCGGCCGACCACCTGATCGAACTCGGCCCCGGCGCCGGGCCGGACGGGGGCCGGATCGTAGCGGAGGGCGCGCCGGAGGAGGTGTTATCCGACGAGCCGACGAAGCCGACCCGCAGCCCGCGAGCAGACGGCCAGGCAGATATCCAAGTGGACGCCCGAGCAGACGCCCAAACGGATGCCCAAACAGATGCACAAGTGGACGCCCGTGCCGACGCCCAAACAGATGCCCGGGCGACTGACACTCCCAGGGTCCGCTTCCGAGGCATCGATGCCGGGCCGATTCGCGGGCTCGACCTCGACCTGCCGCGCTCCGGACTCGTCTCGATCGTCGGACCATCCGGTTCGGGGAAGAGCACTTTGCTCTTCGACGTGATCGAGGCGTCGTTCCGAGCCGGCACCCCAGCCGGATGCGATGCGATCGAACCCGTCGACGCACTCACTCACTTCCGCTCCATCCACGGACGGGCGACAACCCTGCGCGCCGGTTCCGTTCTCACCGCCCTCGGCCTCATGACTCCGTTTCAACGCTTCTATCACGCGGCAGCCGGAGCAAGCGATCTGCCGGCCCAGGCCTTCAGCTTCCACAGCCCGAAGGGTCGGTGCCCGGCCTGCGGAGGGACGGGTCACGAGCGCGTGGCGATGGATTTCATGGCCGACCTGGATCTGCCCTGCCCGGTCTGTGAGGGGCGACGGTACCGGCCGGAACCGCTCGCGGTGCGATGGGACGGCCTCGATCCGTCGGAGTTCCTGGACCAGCCGGCGACGTCTCTCGCTTCGCGACTTCCGGACAGCGCGAAGTCGTTGAGAGCGGGACTCGACGCGCTCGTTCGCGCGGGACTCGGTCATCTCGCGCTCGGTCGGGAAGTCCGGACCCTGTCCGGTGGGGAAGTGCAGCGCCTCGGTTTGGCGCAGAGCCTCATGGATCGCGGCTCGCCTGCACTCCACCTCTTCGACGAGCCAGGTGCCGGGCAACACCCCGCCGACCTCGAGCGGCTGGTCTCGGCGCTCGGCGAGCTCTGTACCCGCGGAGATCTCGTCGTGATCGCGGATCATCGACGGGCCCTGATCGATGCTTCGTGTCGGGTGGTGCACCTGGGTGGCTAGCCAACGTCGTGCATTGGGATCGACGGATCGCGTCGATACCTGGCGCGCCGCCGCGCTCTCCGTTCTCTGTCTCGGGATCCTCCACGCCTGGCACCGCCGTTTCGTGATGGACGACGCATTCATCAGCTTTCGGTACGCACGGAATCTCGCCGAAGGACACGGGCTCGTCTTCAATCCGGGCGAGAGGGTCGAGGGGTTCACGAACCTCCTCTGGACGCTCTGGCTCGCGATCCCCCATTCGCTCCACCTCGACCCCGTCGCGTTCGTCTACGGAACCGGGATGCTCACGGTCGGCCTGACCCTGCTTGCCACTCTCCGGCTCGGTCGTGAATTGATCGGACCGAGCGCGGCGCTCGTTGCCATGGTCCTCGTCGCGGTGAACTCGACGTCCGCTGCGTTCGCCACGGGCGGACTCGAGACCGGTTGGCAGACGCTGGGAATCACGCTCTCCACCGGTCTCGCCGCGTGGATCTGGGCCCGGGAGCGAGAAAGCGACGCCGACAACGCGAGGGGTACGAACGCCAGGTACGTCTGGTCCCTCGTCGCGACCTTCACTCTGCTCGCGAGGCTCGACAGTGCTCTGCTCCTCGCGCCGGGTGGTTGGCTTCTCCTCACCGAGCGCGCGACGTCCTCGGATGAGACGCGCAGGCTGAGCCTTGGTCGTGCCGCCTCCGTCCTCCTCTTGCCTGGCGTCGCGCTGATCGCCTCGTCCCTCTGGCGTTACGCCTACTACGGCGCCTGGCTTCCCCACACGTTCCACGTGAAGTCTCAGGTGCCCGGCGGTGTCTCCGTCTGGCTCGAGCATGGCGGGCTCTACGCGACGGCCTGGTTCGTGAGCTTTGGTTGGATCCTCGTCGCCGCCGTGCTCTGGTTCCGTCGACGTGAGTTCTCGGGCGACCTCGGCCGGGCGGGGCTCCTTCTCCTCGTCGCGCCGGTCGTCCTCTGGACCGCCTACGTCATCCGGATCGGTGGCGACTTCATGGAGCTGCGTCTATTCGTCCCGATCACTCCGCTCGTTGCGACCGCCGTAGCCTGGGCGATTCGCCGACTCCCCCGAGGTGCGGGTGTCGCGTTGCTGGCCCTGCTTCTGGTCCTGGGCGGTGTTCACGACCCGCTCTTCCGACAGACTCTGTTCTTCGATCGGGTGGAGTCGATGCGGGAGCTCCGGTCGCACCTCGATCCGTCCTCTCCTTTGGAGTGGCGACGGATCGGTCGAGAGCTCGGGCGACAGCTCGGAAACGGCCGCGAGAGCGAAGGCGAGAGCGAGGGCAGGAGCGAAGGCGGAAGCAGCGTCGGGGACGGTGTGAGGATCGCGCTCACACCGGCCGGAGCGATCCCGTACGAGAGTCGGCTCTACACGATCGACATGCTCGGTCTGTGTGACCCGTGGATCGGGGGAGAGGCCCGTCCCTATACGGACCGGGCGGGGCATCGGACGATCGCGCCGGTCTCCTACCTGCGGAAGAGGAACGCGCACCTGCTCCTGGGGCATCCGGAGGAAGGTTCTCCGGCGAAGAGGGTGGACGGCTACCGTCTGAGAGATCTCGACCCGTACGGCCAACTCTACGCGGACCAGACCGCGTTCCCACCCGGGACGACGGTCGTCGAGATGCCGTTGGGGAATGGTCACACCGTGGCCATGATCTACCTCGTCCGCCATCCCCTCATCGAAGCGAGGATCGCGGCCGGGGAGTGGATCCAGTCCGCACTCGAGATCGAGCCGGACCCATCGATGCGCCGCCAGGCTGACTGAGACGCGTCGGGAACAGCCTCAGTTCGTTGGAGGCGGATTCGGAGCGAACGGCTGCACCTCCGTCCCGATCGACACGCCCGGGAACCCTGCCTTCCTCACTGCGTCCAGGAGCGACACGACCCGTCCGTGTACGACGTCCGTTTCGGCCTTGAGTACGACGCGCCGTTCCGGCTCCGCGGCCCGGATCTCGCTGAGTTTCGCGCCCAGCTCCTCCGGCGCGACCACGGTGCCGTCGACCACGATCCGGCCGTCGACCGTCGCCACGAGTTCGAGATCGCTCTTGGGATCGGTGGACTTGGTCAGTTCGGACGTCGACGAACTCGGCAGCTCGAGCTTCAGCTCTCCGACCCGCTTGAACGTGCCCGTCAGCATGAAGAAGATGATGAGGAGGAAGAGGACGTCGATGAGCGACGTCACGTTGAGCGTGACGTCCTTGTTCTTCCGACTCTCCCGGAATCCGAGCGTGCTCACGCCGTTCCTCCTTCGAAGGACGTGTGGCGACCGTCGACGGGGTTCGCTGTTGCTGCGCCGGCGCCCGGGGCGGTGCGTCCTCTGGACGCACCACCAGCCACATCACCGATCCCGGCCGTCCTCGCCCGTTCCGCATGCCGGAACGTCGTGAGAAGCTGCGTCGCGTAGGCTTCGATCTCGGCGATCATGTCCTCGGCCTTCGACGCGAGGAGGTTGTACGCCACCAGCGTGGGAATGCCGATGGCGAGGCCGACGGCTGTCGTCAGCATCGCCTCGCTGATCCCTTCGGAGAGGGCCTGAGGATCTCCGAGTCCGGCGATGGAGATGGAGCCGAACATCTTGATCATGCCGAGGACGGTTCCGAGAAGGCCGAGGAGGGGTGCGGCCTGTGCGATCGTCTGGAGCCAGACGAGGTGACGTTCGAGCACCGTCGTCTTCTGCTTGCCGGCGTCCTGGAGGGCATCCCGGACGACCTCCCACGGTTCGTTGGCGCGTTCGAGGCCGATCCGGATGATGTCCGCGAAGACGCCCGGGTTCCGGCGGCAGACGTCGATGGCCATGGATAGGTCGTGATGGGGGCGCACCGCTTCCACGATCTCGATGATCTCCCTCGGCAGCACCTTGCCCCGGCGAAGCGCGAGGATCCGCTCGATGGCGATGGTGGAAGCGAGGAGACTACAGAGCAGGAGCGGATAGATGAGAGGTCCGGCTCTGTCCAAGAACTCCAGCATGAAGCGGTCCTTTCCTTTCGCAGGGGAGAGTCATCGTCTGCGGCCTCGCCTCTGTGAGGTCGGCTGCGGCGGTGGTGTAGGAGCTTTCTGCCACTCCGGATAGTCGAGACGGAGTGTGATGACCAAAGTCTCTTCCGGGAAGTCGTCGGGGAGCGGCAGGTACGGGGCGGACCGGTCGACCGCGGCGAGGCTCGCCTCGCGGAAGGCGACGTTGCCTTCCTCGTCCATCACGCGGTTCGAGAGTACCTGGCCGCTCGGCGCGACCACGACTTCGAGCAGGGTCCAGCCGTGGATCAGTCCGAGGTGGTAGCCGAGGGGGGCCGTCCACGACTCCATCAGTTCGCGCCGAAACGCCTGGAGCCAGGGGGCCCACTCCCACTCGCGCGTGTTGAGCGAGATGTCGCCGAGGAGTTCGGCATTCGCGTCGGGGGACGACATCGCGTCCTGCGCGAGGTCGCTCGGGCCGCCGGCCTGGGGGACGGATGCCGGGGACTCGGGCCTGGGACTCGGGGCCTGAACGGACGTGCGGCGGAACGCCGCCCACGGGTCCGGTTCGCGTGACCGGAGCACGACGTCCTCTTCGAGAGGCGGAGGAGACTCCTGCGCCAGCGTCTCCTTCTCTCGGGCTTCGTCCTCTCTGGCCTCTTCCGCTTCGCTTTCCCGCGACTCATCCGGATCCACCGGGTCCATGTCCTCGGTTCGAGGCACCGGCGGTGTTGGATCGGAAGGTGGGGAGGGCTGCCCCGTCTCCATCGCGACCTGGGGGAACTCGGTCCGGCCGTCCTGGCGGGCCAGACGGTCCTCTCCTCCGGGGGTGAGGTCCCGCGCCCGGCTGTCGACGTTGCTGAGGAAGTCCGGCTGCTCCGCGGGCTCGTCCGCGCGGTCCTCGGGGAGTTCGGTAAAGGCCTCGGCCCGATCCGGCGCCGGCTCCTCCGGCTGCTCGAACACGACTTCCACGAACTCCGGCGGCTTTTCCGGGAGATCGTCCGCACCCAGGAGGTCGAAACGCAGGAACCCCCAAGCCGCCCCCAGATGGAGGAGCAGCGTGAGGAGCAGTGCCGGTGTCCACCGGCCCCATGCCCGCTCGTGGGGGCTTCGTCTCAAGAGAGGCCTCTCGCTTGGGTTGGGACGACCGCGGTGCGGGGACCTTCCTGACCCGCGGGCGCCGATATCTTGGAACCGGTGGAGCGTAGGGCAGTTCCGGCCGGTGACGAGATACCAAGAATCTGCCACAAACGGCGACGCGAGGGGACCGGCTGGTGTCGGGACCGACAACGGGGGGCGGCGCCGCCCCTCACGGCATAGCGGGTTTCCCGCATGCCCCGCGGATTGCAGAAAGAGGCTTGAGCTGGCAGACTCCGTGACGCAGCGTTTGGCGGACCGTCCACCTGGCGGTCAGCTCCCCGTCACAAGCCAGCCTGACCGATGGAGGACCTCATGTCCGACCTCTATCCGCCCAAAGAACACCTGAGAACCCGTGCGCACATCTCGAGCAAGGAGGAGTACGAGCGTCTCTATCGACTGTCGCTCGATCATCCGGAGTGGTTCTGGGGGGACCAGGCGGACAGCCTCGACTGGTTCGAGGTCTGGGACTCCGTCGTCGAGATGGACTACCACGAGGTCGAGTTCAGCTGGTTCGACGGTGGGCGCCTCAACGCCTGCTTCAACTGCGTCGACCGACATCTCGAAGAGAAGGCGAACAAGACCGCCATCATCTGGGCGAAGGACGAGCCGGGTGAGTACGAGTACATCACGTACCGGGAGCTCCATCGCCACGTCGGTCGGGTCGCGAACGTCCTCAAGTATCACGGTGTGCGTCGCGGGGACACCGTCTGCATCTACATGCCGATGATTCCGGAACTCGCGTACGTCATGCTCGCGTGCGCACGGATCGGCGCCATCCACTCCGTCGTCTTCGGCGGATTCAGCTCCGAGTCGCTGCGGGATCGGATCCTCGATGCCGGTTCCAAGATCGTGATCACCGCCAACGAAGGTGTGCGTGGGGGAAAACCGCTGCGTCTCAAGCACATCGTCGACGATGCGGTCGAAGGTATCGACCGAGTCTCGACCGTTCTCGTGGCACGCCGTACCGCCACCGACGTCAAGATGAAGCCGGGGCGTGACTACTGGCTCGACGAAGAGATGAAGCGGCAGCGCGCGACCTGCCCGGCGGAGTGGATGCACTCCGAGGACGCTCTCTTCATCCTCTATACGTCCGGCTCGACCGGAAAACCCAAGGGTGTGCTCCATACCACCGCCGGGTATCTACTCTACGCGTCGTTCACCCACCGGATGGTCTTCGACTACCACGACGGGGACATCTACGCCTGCGTGGCCGACATCGGATGGATCACGGGCCACAGCTACATCCTCTACGGCCCACTCTGCAACGGGGCGACGACGGTGATGTTCGAGTCCATCCCGACCTACCCCGACGCCGGTCGCTACTGGCGCCTCGTCGACGACCTCGGCATCAACATCTTCTACACCGCGCCGACCGCGATCCGTGCCATCGCGCGCGAGGGCGATCAGTGGGTGAAGCAGTACTCGCGTCGCTCGCTCCGCATCCTCGGAACGGTGGGAGAACCGATCAACCCCGAAGTCTGGCGCTGGTACCACGACGTCGTGGGCGACGGTCGCTGTTCCGTCGTTGACACCTGGTGGCAGACGGAGACCGGCGGCATCCTCATCAGCCCGCTCCCCGGCGTCACGGACTGTAAGCCCGGTTCCGCCACGCTCCCGTTCTTCGGCGTCAAGCCGATCCTGATGGACGCGGAAGGACAGGTGCTGGAGGGGAACAACGTCCGCGGCAACCTCTGCCTCGCGCAGTCGTGGCCCGGCCAGGCCCGCACGATCTACGGGGACCATCAGAGGTTCGGTGAGACTTACTTCACCACGTATCCCGGCTACTACTTCACGGGAGACGGCTGCCGGAGAGACGAGGACGGCTACTACTGGATCACGGGCCGAGTCGACGACGTCCTCAACGTCAGCGGTCACCGGATGGGAACGGCCGAGGTCGAGTCCGCGCTCGTCGAGCACGAGATGGTGGCCGAAGCCGCGGTCGTCGGGTTCCCGCACGACATCAAGGGCCAGGGCATCTTCGCCTACGTCATCCTCACCGCGGAGGGGATGGGGCAGCCCGAAGGCGAAATCATCGGTGCACTCAAGGAGCAGGTCCGCCACGTCATCGGACCGGTCGCGACTCCGGACCAGATCCTCATCACTCCGGGTCTCCCCAAGACCCGAAGCGGAAAGATCATGCGGCGCATCCTCCGCAAGATCGCCGCGGCGGAGTACGAAGGGCTGGGTGACATCTCGACACTGGCCGATCCGGCGATCGTCGAGCAGCTCACGGAGAAGCACAAGTCGATGGGATGACCGGCCGGGACATCCAACACGGATGTGCGTCTGCATCCACGTTGGATGTCGGTGGGCTCACGTCCCACTGAGTGTCCGGTCCCGAACTCACCGGCTCTCGACGTCCGAGCCACGTCAGAGGAAGCGGGCGGTCCGTCTCGACGACGGGCCGCCCGCTGTCCTTGTGCGTCTGGATGGAGCGGACTCCGGCTGCGCAGCGTCCATGTACTGGTGACAATGGGACATGGTGGGTCCCCGTTGTCACCGAGACCTGTCCCGCCTATGAGATGCTCAGGTTGTCACAGGCTGAGGTTCCATTCGCCTGGCCGAGCCACGTGGAAGTGGTGTTGAGTGAATACTTGTGGCCGTTGCACCAGAACTCGAGGGCATTCGTCTGCTCTCCGCAGACCTCGAACTCGGCATCGCACGTGGCCCCGCACGTGAACTTGACGGTCACCTTGACCCACTTCCTCGCGCACTCGGCTCCAACCGGAGTCGGGATGATCTTGCAGGTGACGTCGGCTTTGCAGCCGTTTCCGAATGTGAGAGTGCAGGTTTGCCCGATGGTCTCCGGTACGGGCACGGCCTGATCCGGCGAATCGATCGATCCAGGATCGGAGACGTCCAGAATCGAGTCGTGCTGTAGGGATGCCTCAGTGGGCGAGCCACCCGAATCGGAACAGCCGACGACGGTGACGAGCGAGAGGGCGACAAGTGGAAGAATCCACGTGCCGGAAGTCCGCAGGTGTCCGAGGGGCCGTGCGAGCGCCTTCGCGGCGACCGGTACCAGCGACATGAGTCCAACGTTTCGAATGCTTCGATTCCCGAACATGGCATGCTCCATTCTCTGGTTCTGTTTGTCCGTCCAGCACGAAGTAGAGGCGACCCTTTGTCTCCATCGTTCGATCGAGACTCGCGTCCATTCACAAGAGGGAGAGGGCTGACTCAATGGGCGTGCGCGACGCTGTCGGATACATGCGCGTTTGTGTTTTCTTTCCGATCTGGTCCGAGCGGTCGGAGTGCCACTTGTGGGGCGGGGGTCCGAGTGGCGCGCGGACCGGTGGCGCCGGGGTCCCGATCGTGCCAAGGTGCGCGACGAGAAGCAGAATGCGTGTCCCACTCGCGACATGCCGCGCGCCGAGTCTACCCTCCCCATGTCCAAGGTGCGCTGAGCGACCGGAGAGCTGTCCCGCCGCACATCCCGGGTGGTCCAATCGGCGCGCCGGGTTTCCCGCCGCAAGTCGCAGGTGGGACCTTGTTCCCGCGGAGTTTCCCGCCGCTTCGCGCACGTCGGATCCGCCGCGCGCGAAAGTACGGGAGGCATGTCGTCCTTGGGATACGGAGCACGCTCGAGCGCGGGAGGCCGCGCGCGGTCGGGATACGGCGCGCGCAGATTGTCGGGACGTTCTACGCACTTGGGATGTAGTGCGCGCCGGACGTCCCGCGGCATGGCGCACCTGGGATATGGTGCGCGCCGGACGTCCCGCCGCATGGCGCACTTGGGACACGACGTTTGCTGGATTTCCCCCCGCGTGGCGCACCTCGGACACCGCCCTTGCGCACATCGGGAGCGTTGGCCGCGACGTGACCGCGCCTCTCGCCGGATTGCGAACAGGCAGGTACACTCGCGTTTCGAGGCGCGGCGTCCGCAGTGCCGTACGTACGAGTTCTCCGCCGCAGGTTGGGAGGCTGCCGCAGTCATGGGGATGCGAGGCATCGTTCTCGTCCTGACCGTTTCCGCCCCGTTCTGGGGATGTGCGACCTCCTCGCACTCCTCGTCGGAGTCGGTACCCTCCATCCCCGACTGGATGCCTCCCATTTCGGACGACATGCCTCGCACTTCGGACGCGACGTTTCCGGTTCCGGACCGGGCGCTTTCCACCATGGACCTCACGAGGCCGGGAGACGAAGGGCCGGCTGACGAAGCCCAGCCCACGGAGGGCGACCGGCTCGTCTTCCAGGTGTCTGCCTCGAAGAGCATGACGACGGTCGAGGTCAGCGACCCGTTTGGCCGTCTCGATACCGATGCCGTCCACGAGATTCCCAACACTGCGCGCAGCTACGGGCAGGAGTTCGGTGGTCCCAGGAACTTCGACTACGACCAGTTCATGGCCGTCTCCATCGAGACGCCCATCAACGGTACCTACGAGATCGAAGTTGCGACCGACGTGCCGAACGTCCTCCAGCTCTTCGTGACCGGATGGTCCTGGGGTGCCGGTTGCGACCTGGGTTTGGACGACGTGCCGGTCGCTCCCGGGCGCCACATCTGGTCGGTCGACTTCCGCAGGGACGCGACGGGTCGATGCCAGCTCAGCGCTCAGTAGGAGTGGCAGAGTTCCTGTTCGTGCGAACCAGGGACAGGTGCCGCTGGTCCGGACTCGGACTCGGACTCGGACTCGGACTCGGATGCGGTATGATGGACTCCCTGCCGGGGTTCATCGAGGAGATACCGATCCGTGCCTGATGGCGCTCCGAATCCCGCACGTCCCGCGCGTCGCCGACCTCGCGCTGGCACTCGCGTCAAAGGCTACGGGCAGACATATGATCTCCCCCGTACCAGCGCGCACGCCGACACCTCAGCCTGGACCGAAGCCCTTCCCCCCGGCTGCGACGGCGTCGTCCAAGAAACACTGTGCACGACTCCACTGGTGCGCCTGGGCGTCGTCGAGACGGCGCACTGGTCTCCGCTCTGGGGCAGCGATGCGCGCACGGCGTCCTGGGCCACGCTCTCCTTCCCCCGGCGTTCGTACGTCATCGACCTCCTCGAGCCGGGAGAGCGGCTCTTCGCCTCGGTCGCGGGGGCACTGCTGATCAATCCGGGCACGCCCTTCCGTCGGGATCCTCGGTACCGCGCGGACCTGGCCAACGACTTCCTCGCCTTCGATCCGACGCTCGTGAGAGAGGTAGCGTCGGCTTGGGATCCGGCAGCGTCGGACCGTGAGGCGGCTCCGTTTCCCGCCGTCGGCATTGCGCTCGACACACCGGCGTTCCGGATCCATCGCCTCCTCCTCGACTATGCGGCCTCGGCCGACGAGCCCGACCCGCTCGTCGTAGAAGAGACCGGTGTCCTGCTGCTCCGTCACCTGCTCGCGACGGCGTATCAAGGCCTCCACACGACGAGGCCGAGCAAGGCCTCGACGACGCGGCCGAGCAAGGCCTCGACGACGCGGCCGAGCAAGGCCTCGACGACGCGGCCGAGCAAGGCCTCGACGACGCGGTATCATCGGGAGGTCGTGGAGGAGGCGAAGGAGTACATCGGGGCGCACCTCTCGCGGCCGCTCCGGCTCGCCGAGATCGCCCGCGCCGTCGGCGTGGCTCCGGCCCACTTCTGTGTAGTCTTTCGCCGGATGACGGGGCAGACGGTCCACGAGTTCGTACGGGAGCTCCGCCTGCGGACGGCCTACGACCGGCTTCCCGAGTACCGAGGAAGCCTTACCGACCTTGCCCTCGGGCTCGGTTTCTCGGATGGTAGCCACTTCAGCGCGTCCTTCCGCGAGTGGTTCGACGAGCCTCCGTCGCGCGTTTCCCAGCGCGCCGTCGATGACGACTCCGTCCGGCTGCTCAGTGCCCTGACGCGGGCGTGCGCCGCCGAATTCGAACGATCTCCAAAGCCGGTGCGCCGCCCGCCCCGCTAGCGTGGTCCTGCCGGGGTGGACCCACCCATTGGGTCGCCGGAGAGACTCACGCGCACGACGCACCTCACGCGGGGCGTCGGGGCTCAGGGTTCGATCCGGGTGATCGGAGGTCGAACCATGCATGTCGGTCGTCGTGCCGTGCGCCTTGTCCCGGTTCTCGGGCTGGCCTCGCTCTTCACTTCCACTCCAACCCGTGCGGCCACCGTCGAGACGTTCGCCGAGATGCCCGCACGGTTCGAGGACATCTCCGTAGGGCCGAACGAGAATCTGTTCCTTCCGAGTCACCCGGCCGGAGATCTGGTCTTTCGTCTCGACCTCGACGGGACGCTCACCGAGATCGGATCGGGCTTCCAGTTTCCGCTCGGGGGAGCGGTGGCCGCGAACGGCGACTACTACGTCTCCTGCTTCAATGCGAACCACATCCACCGCATCGCGGCCGACGGCACGATCTCGGTGTTCGCGACCGGAATCGTGACGCCGACCGGACTCGTGTTCACGCCGGACGAGCAGACGCTCTACGCCGCGAGCTACAACCTGGGACAGCTCATCCGGATCGATACCGTCTCCGGTGACCGAACGGTCGTGGCGGACGGATCGACGATCGTAGCGCCCGACGGGATCGCTCTGGACGAGGCGGGGAACGTCTACGTCGCGAGCTTCCTCACGCCCACGATCACGAAGGTGGATCCTGCGGGGAACGAATCCGTGCTCGTGACTCTCCCGGGAACGAAGACCGGGTACATCGACTACCGGAGCGGCTTCCTCTACGTGGCCGGGCTCGACACGCACCAGATCTATCGCGTCTCGACCGTCGACGGCACCTACACCACGTTGGCGGGAACCGGTGTGCCCGGAACGACGGACGGGCCCGCTGAGTCCGCACTCATCGACTCTCCGAACGGCCTCGCACTCTCGAAGGACGGAAGGACGCTCTGGTTCCAGTCGCAGAATCTCGTGCGTCGCGTTCTCCTGGGCGATCCCGCGGACGTGAAGGAGGGAGCGGCCCAGCCCTGGTCCGGTCGAGTCTCGCTCGTGCCGAACCCGTTTCGCGAGAAGACGCGGGTCGAGCTCTCGTCCGTGACGGGGAGTGCGGTCGTCTCGATCTGTGACGCCGCCGGGCGTCTGCTCCGTACGCTCTCCGGGAGTTCTGCGACGGGCGATGTCGTCCTCGAGTGGGACGGCGCGGACGCTATGGGGAGGAGCGTTGCGGACGGCGTGTACTACGTTCGTGTCGCGACCGCGGACGGAAGCGCCGATTCCCGAGTGGTCCGGCTGCGCTGAGGAGGCCCCGCCGGGCAAGCCACGGTCCCCAGGGGAGTGGCTTGCCCGGGCGCCCGGAGCCTGCGGCGAGTGGGTGCCGCGGCTCTGGGCTTCACGCGAGCTCGGGGCAGGTGCTCAGGGCCGAGTGGCGGAGCCGTCGAAGTACGACTGCGCCTTCTGCCAGGCGACCACGCCGCAGTTGCGACCCATCGCTCTCGCCCGGAGGTCGCCCTCTTCGAAGTGGATGCCGCCGTACCTGCGCGAAATGCCGGCCTGGTCCGCAGCGTCCGTGAACGTAGCGAGATCGAGCGTGACGTCGACCGACGGCGCGACTCCCGGCTCGGCGCGAAGGGATCCGGCGGGGAAGTGGGCCTGGAATCCCAGCTGGTCACTTCCCGTGAAGGACCGGAGCACCTCCGCGGCGGCCGCGCTGAACGTGCTGTGGCCGGAGACGTACTCGGGGAACGGTGGCGTGGGGAAGTAGTCCGGCTGGTAGGGCTTCCACGTCTCGCCGGAGATGTCCTGCGTGCCGAGTCCGGCGCCGGCCCAGGCCCGGATCGTCTGCCCGTGGTACATGTGCCGGATCGCGCTCACCGGCCGACAGTAGTCGTAGTACCGCTTGGCATCCCACGCCGCGATTCCCGCGTCGAAGACGGCGTTGGTGAGGGCGAAGAACATCTTCGCATCGTCGTCGAGGGTGTGTGCGTCGCGCTGCGAGACGAACTGGCCGAAGAGATCGAAGTGTCCCGGGGGGAGTTCGGAGTTCGGGCCGTCTGCCCAGTACTCCGCGATGCACTTCTGCTCGTCCGTGAGGTTCGCGCTCATCTCGATGAGTTGGTTCACCTCGCGGCGGAACACCTCGCTGTCGACGGCAGACGGCGGTGCCGGGCGGAACTGGGACGGGCTCGTCATCGCGAACGGAACGACGTTCCACCAATGGGGGGCGATGAAGGCCGGAGTCACCTCCTGCCCTGCCTGGTTCGTGAAGATGAGCGGCTGCCACGAGCCGGGAAACGGCATGTCGTCCAGGCTGGACGGTTCGGTCACGCGGATCGGCGGGTTCTTCGCTACGTAGTTCGTGTAGTCGCCGTACGGGACGCCGTTCGAGAGCGTGCCGAGTTGGTTCGAGCCATCCCCGTGCCGGAAGGCGAGCACGGCCGCCGCCGCGACGTTCCCGATCCCCTCCGGGAGGGTTCGGTCCGTCGTCCTCTCGTTCGGGTCGTAGCCGAGGGTCTCGAGGAGAGCCTCGAACTCGGGAGCCTCGGAAGGGAACTGATCGGAGAGCGCGCGGAACGCGGCGTAGCTGATCGCGGCCGCCTTTCTCCCTTCCGTGCGCTCCTCGGCCGGACGACGGAGGGCGTCGACATACCGGGTGCCGACGGCGACATCGTCGAACGCGGCCCAGGCGTCGTAGATCGCGGTGTGCACGACCGCGAGGGATCGCGCCGCCTGGGGCGGCCCCGGCTTCGCGTCGCGGATGGCCTGGAGGGCGGCGGAGTTCCACTGGAGGACGACGTTGGCGCCTTCGGGAACAGGGTAGGGATCCGTCGGGGTCGGCGTGACCGGGTGGTCGTCATCGGAGCAACTGACGAGCAGAGTCGCAAAGAGCACGAACAGAAGCGAGCGGCGGCTACCGCGCATCGATTCCCCCCCCGATCTCGATAGCGCGGCGTCGGCGGAGGGCTGCACTCCGTCGACGCCGTCCATCTTTCGAATCTGACCCAACTGGCTCCATGAAGGTAGAGTCGCCAGGGCCCGTTGCCTACGTCAGGTTCGGACGGCGCGAGGGTTTCGAAGCGGTTCCAACCGTCGGTGTGGCCCGAGTTCAGAGTTTCTATGAACTCCGGAGGCGGGGTTCATAGAGATTCCGAACGTCCCACCAATCCTCCGCCCGGAGGTGCGCGGCGAGACGTTCGGCAATGAGTCGTGATCTGCGCCCCTAGCGGAAGAGCGCTTTCACCTTCCCCCAGCTCGACTCCTGTACGGGGATCGTGCCGCACTCCTCGAACTCCGCGCCGATGCCGATGGCCTGCGTCGGCCCCCAGACCACCGACACGTTCTGCCATCCGGTCGGGTAGCCGATTCCGGGCGCGATGTTCGTGAGTGGACACCCGCCGAAGCCGTCCAGGTCGGCGCCGACATACCAGCTGGGGTAACTGCCCGGCCAGTTTCCCCAGTATCCGACGAAGTGTTCGTCGGCGCAGTCGGCGTAGATCGCGAAGGAGTGACGACTCACCGATGGCCAGAACGCGATCGCGCCCGGGTCGACACCGGTCCGGAGTCCGAGGACGACGCCGGGATAGCCATGGTCGTTGCCCCAGACGTAGAGGTCCATGGTCGCCGCAGGTTCGCCGGTCGTCGTGAGGTCGAGTACGACCGCGCATACCTTCAGACTCGCCGCGGAGTACCACTCCGAGAATGCGCCGTACATCGGAGGCTCGACGCCGCCGTACTGCCAGGCGTACCCGTTCTCGTAGGTGCCATCGGCGTTGAAGTAGAGCGTTCCGCAGCTTCCCGTCGTCCCGAGCCCGCTCGTCCTTCCGGACGCGCGTCCAGTCTCCGTGGCGTACGGCACATCGGAGTGTGCCCGTGCCTCGATTCCCTGCCTCCGGAGCTCCATCCGGGTCTCGAACGGCATCCAGCCCGGGCATCCCTCTCCACCGGTAGGACAGGGGTTCGGGTCACACGGGACCTGATCGGCCAGATAGCTTCCGCCTTCGTCTGCGCACTCGGACTCGCTGAGGTAGCGGCAGGAGCCGTCGGAGAAGCAGCACGCGCCGACGCCTTCGAGGCATGGGTTCGGGTCGCATGGATAGTCGGCACCGAACCAGGAGCCGCCCGAACTCGAGCAGTCGCCCGCGGTCAGGACTTCGCACGTCTCGCCGATGCAGCAGGCTCCGGTCGGCTGCGGACAGGGATTGGGGGAGCAGGTCGTGTTGTCGCCCTGGAAGGTTCCGCCGTGGACGCCGCAGTCGGACTCCTGGAGGATCGAGCAGTTGCCGCTCGGGAAGCAGCACGCGCCCGGTTGTGGACAGGGGTTGGGATCGCACGTCGTATCGTTTCCGAGGTAGCCACCGCCGCTCGATGTGCAGTCGCTGAGCGTCAGGACTCTGCAGACTCCGTCCGCATGGCAGCACGCACCCTCGGGCGGTTGCGGACATGGGTTGGGGGTGCACGCGACATTGACGCCGAAGAAATCCCCGCCCGCGTCGCTGCATCCCGGGATGGTGAGGATGCGGCAGGTGCCGTCGTCGAAGCAGCACGCGCCGATGGCTTCCTGCGGTTGCGGACACGGGACGACTCCGTCGCGGAAGAAGCCGAAGCTCCCGAGCGAGGCGATCGGGTCGAGGATCGAGGGGACGCTGTCGTCCGCGAAGACCGCGCCCTGCGTCGGATGAGGGGCGAGTGCGAGTTCACCCGGTTCCGCCGCGAGTCCCGACGCGACGAACCTGTAGACCGGAACGGCGAAGTCCCTCTGTGGCGCCGTCCAAGTCATCGCGGTTCCAGACCCGGGCGACGGCCAGTCGTCGTCCGCGATCTCGAAGTCTCCGCACGACTCCCATTCCAGGAGCTGCACACAGTCGGGGAAGTCGATCCCGAACGTGAGCCCGAGGAGGCGGGGTGCCGAGGTGGTCGGGAAGAGTGCGACCGCGTAGACGAGGACCGGTTCCTCCTGGTCTGTGCGGGCGATGATGTCCTCGCATCCATCGATGCCGCCGCCCAGGTCACAGTCCGTGCGGAATCCGTCCTCCGAGTAGGCGAGGGCAGGGCCGAGATGGAGGACGAGAACGCCTCCTGCGTTCGGACCGATCTGATCGTCACGCCGGGTGCCGGTCCGGAACGGATCGACGCCTGGTCGCGGAAGGCTGGTGCTCGGGCGTCCGGCCAGATCGAACGGTTCGCACGGCTGTGGACACGGATTCGGGGAACAGAGAGTTCCGACGCCGAGGAACGCGCCGCCTTCCGTACCGCACACCGACTCCGGAAGGAACTCGCACGATCCGAGGGTCAGGCAGCACGCGCCTTCGGTCTCTACCGTGCACGGGTTCGGTTCGCAGAGCGTGCCGTTGCCCTGGTAGCCGCCGCCGGCGCCGTCACACTCGTCCGGGGTGAGGACTTCACACTCTCCGCTCGGGAAGCAGCACGCACCTTCCGGTTGTGGACACTGGTTCGGGTCGCACGACGTCTCGTCGCCCTGGTACGTGCCGTAGGTGTCCTCGCACTCGTAGGCCGTGCGGACGACGCAGCTACCGTTGTCGTAGCAGCACGCACCCTCGGGTGGGCGTGGACAGGGGTTGGGATCACAGGGAACGTCCACGAACCATGTTCCGCCCGCCGTTCCGCAGGCTTCTTCGAGTGTGAACTGACAGTTTCCGCTCTCGAAGCAGCACGCACCGTACTGAGGTGGAGGGCACGGGTTCGGATCGCACGTGACGTCCGGGTACCAGGTGCCGTGTTCCAGAACCTCGCATGGATCCTGACGGAGGAGTTCGCAGCTACCGTCGCCAAAGCAGCAGGCGCCGGGGGAGGCCGGGCAGACGAGAGTCCCGTCGGTGGAGAAGCCGAGCGCGCCGAAGCCGGCGATCGGATCGAGGTAGCCTGGGATGGAGTCGTCGGCGAACAGCCCACCCTGGGTCGGATGGGCACCCAGTTCCAGGCGACCCGGTTGCGCGTACTCGGAGTAGGCCGCGAACCAGTAGACCTCGACGAGATCGTCGGTCTGGGCCTCGGCGAAGGTCACAGCGGTTCCACTTCCAGACGCGGGCCAGTCGTCCTGCGGGAGTTCGAAATCGCCGCACGCCCCGTGGCCGAGTAGAACGATGTTCGCCGGATAGTCGATGCCGAAGACGAGGCCGGAAAGGCGCGGGCCCGAGCCGGGGAAGAAAGCGGCGAGGACGTGTGCGACGACCGGCTCGGCCTGTTCGACCCGGACCTCGGCACTGCCGCAGTCGGCGAGTCCGGAAAGGCCGCAGTACTCACCGTCCTCCGTGTACACCGTCCCCGTGTCGGCGTGGAGGATCAAGGTCCCTCCTTCGTTCGGTCCACCCCAGCCGAGGACGTCCGGTGGGGAGGCGAGTCCGGCACAGAGCAGGATGACGAAGGTGAGGGACACGAACGTAGAAGCGAAGTTGGAGGCGAAGGCGGGAGTGGAGCGTCTCATGACCGATCCTCCCAGGTAGCGGTTTGGGGGCAGGTGCGCGAGAACGTCTTCAATGTTAGCACCCGGACCGCTGCTGCTCACGGAAGGAGGGCCGAGCGGCCATCACCGTTTCGAAAGTCGGGGATGGACGCCGCTGCTGGGTCGCGTACCCTCGGCGGACCCAGCTTCCGTGGGCCGAACGGTACGGGCCGGTTCCAAGGGGGAGATCGGACGTTGAGTCTCAACCGCGCTTACGTCAAGGCCGCCGCCAAGGCGAGTCTCACCGGGCTCGGGGCCACGCAGTGGCTGCGGCCCCGTGTTCGGTGGGCCTTCCTTCTCGCGTGGGCAGTCTGGGGGATCGCGATCGGAATTTTCGGCGGCGCACTCGGCCTCGAGACGCGGACCGCCCTCTTCATGGCGGGGAACCTGGTCTTCCTCTTCGTGCTGTACGACTTCGTCGTGAGCTACCTGCTCCTCGAACGCAGGGATCGCGAAGGCGAGCTGGCCGTTGCGTCCCGCATCCAGGCCGGACTCTTTCCGACATCGGTTCCGCAGGGCCCGCGCTTCTCCTGTGCCGGGCACACCCGCCCGGCACGGGTCATCGGCGGCGACTACTGGGACGTGACACTGGACGCGAATGGTCGCCCTCTCCTCCTCGTGATCGATGTCGCCGGAAAGGGAGTGCCGGCAGCGCTTCTCATGGCGGGGCTTCGGTCCCAGTTCCATCTTCTCGCGCGACAGCACCTGGAGCCGGCCCAGATCGTCGGCGAACTGAACCGCGTACTCGTGGCCGACACGGGCCCAGGAGAGTTCGCGACCCTGCTTCTCGTCTCGATCGACACGGAGACGGAGACCCTGACCGCGGTCAATGCGGGACACCCTGCCGGACTCCTGATCCACGCGGACGGTTCGTATGAGGAACTGGCCTCCGCAGGCCTCCCGGTCGGAATGCTCGACGGCGTGCCACACGTCCCGCAGACGGTGGCCTGGAGTGCGGGCGATCGCCTCGTGCTCTTCAGCGACGGACTCCAGGATGTTGCCATGGACGCGGAGAGTGACGGTCTCTCGAGTGACGCCATCGCTCGATGCGCGCACGAGACGAGGAGTGCGGATCCGGACCGGATCTGTGAGGCACTGCCCGATCTCGCCACGGAACGTGCACGCGGAATGGTCGAGGACGACGTCACCGTCCTCGTCTGCACCTTCTCCTGAAAGGGAAGAGCCGCGGGCGGACCTGCCGCCCACGGCTCCTACGATCCGAGCACGAACGCGCCGGGGGCCGAGCTCGGTTCGGCCCGGGAAGTCGCATCCCGGAGCGCCAGCGGATCGCGAACGGACCGCCCACGGATCGACCCGTCCGCGCCCGCAACGCAGACTCCGCTACGGGATCACTTCTTCTCGCCGCAGTTGAACATCCAGTGGACGCCGAACCTGTCGGTCAGGGAACCGAAGTAGTCCCCCCAGAACATGTCCGCGAGCGGCATGGTGACCGTGCCTCCATCGCCGAGGGCCGAGAAGAGGCGCTCGGTCTCCTGGCGGGTATCCGGCTGGAGACTGATGTGGACGTTGTTGCCGAAGTTGGCAATCCGACCCCCGCAGCTCTCGCTCGTGTCGGTGCCCATGAGCATGTGGCCGCCCAGGATGGGGAGCGCCACGTGCATGACCATGTTCTTGTCGGCTTCGGCGACCGGCGGCATGCCTTCCATCGGGGGAAGGTCCGACATGCGCATCATGGGGCCGGCGAACTCCGTTCCGAAAACCGACTTGTAGAAATCGAACGCCTCTGCGGTGTTGCCGTTGAAGTTGAGGTATGTGCTGACGCTGGACAAGGGGTCCTCCTGAGTAGCTGACGGTGGATCGTGGGCGAGAGCCCACCAACTACCCGTTGGACTGGTGTGGCGGCCGGAACTCATCGGCGCTCGGCGCGATAGGTCCGCGAATTCGTCGTGACTGCGATGGGAGCAGGATTGGCCGTTCTGCGCAGCCCTGCCTGCGCCCATCCGTTTCACGCCCTGGGAGCCCACCACCCCGCGGGTGCCGGATCCCGTGCCCTACCGGAAGAGCGCTTTCACCTTGCCCCAACTCGATTCCTGGACCGGAACCGGGCCGCATTCGATGAACTCCCCGCCGATTCCGATCGCTTGGGTCGGGCCCCAGACGATCGACACGTTCTGCCAGCCCGTCGGATAGCCGATGCCCGGAGCTATGTTGGTCATCGGGCAGCCACCGAAACCATCGAGGTCGGCGCCCACGAACCATCCGCTGGGTCCACCCGGCCAGTTTCCCCAGAAGCCGAGGAACATCGAATCGGCGCAGTCGCTCGAGAACTCCAGAACGTGCTCGCTGACGGACGGCCAGGTCGCGATTGGGCCAGGATCGACTCCAGTTCGGATCCCGAGCACTTGCCCCGGCAGACCCGCGACAATGCTCCAGGCGTAGAGGTCCAGCGTCTGGCCGGCATCGCCTCCCGTCTGAGTCAGGTCGAGGACGATCGCGCACGGCGTCTCCCGATAGGAGTCGTAGATCTCCACGAACGCCCCATACATCGGCGGCACGACGCCTCCGTACTGCCATGCGTAGGAGTTCTCGTACGTTCGGTCCGCGTTGAACTTGATCCATCCGCAGGACCCCGCCGTTCCCGATTCCAGCGTGGAACCCACCCCGCGGCCGGTTTCCACGGCGGGGAGGACGTCGGTGCGCCGGCGCGCATCGAGTACCTGACGGCGGAGATCCACTCGGCTTTCGTATGAGAGATGGAATCCGCAGTCTCCACCGCCCACAGGACATGGGTTCGGGTCACACGGGTAGGCGTCCAACAAGTACCGTCCGAACTGCGCCTCGCAATCCGACTCCGTGATGAACAGACACGAGCCGTCGGCGAAGCAGCAGGCGCCTGCGGGGTCGAGGCACGGGTTCGGGTCACATGGATAGTCCGCACCAAGCCACTCGCCACCGGCGGCGGTGCAATCCAATCTCAAGAGGACCTGACAGGTCTCGCCGATGCAGCACGCGCCTGTCGGTTGTGGACACGGGTTGGGGCTGCACTCGGTTCCTTGCCCCTGGAACGTTCCATCGTAGTATCCGCAGGTCCAGTAGGTGGTGAAGCTGCAGCTTCCGCTCGGGAAGCAGCAAGCCCCCCAGATCGGACACGGGTTGGGGTCGCAACTCGTGTCATCCCCTTGGAACGTGCCGTCGCAGTCCGCTTCCATTGCGATGATGCAGCTTCCGCCGTAGAGGCAGCAGGCTCCGAGTTGTGGGCAGGGGTTCGGGCTGCACACCGTGTCGTCTCCCTCGTAACTGCCCCCGCTCGCGGTGCACTGGTCGAACGTCAACACGGAGCAGGCTCCCTCTCCGAGACAGCAGGCACCCAGCGCCGGCTGCGGACAGGGATTCGGAGAACAGGACATGTCGAGCTCGAACGACTCTCCGCCGACCGCATCGCAATCGGAGGCGGTGACTACGCGGCAGGTCCCGTCGCGGAAGCAGCAGGCCCCGACATGAGGACAAGGAACCACGCCGCTTCGGAAGAATCCAAAGCTCCCGAGCCCTTCGATTGGATCGAGGATCGCGGGGACGCTGTCGTCCGCGAACCAAGTGCCTTGATCCTGGTGCGGAGTGATCGCGAGTTCTCCGGGCTCGGCAGCGTACCCCGAGGCGGCGAACTGATAGACAGGCACCGCGAGGGTCGTCTGTGGAGTCGTCCAGGCGACGGCGGTTCCCGATCCAGGGGTCGGCCAATCGGGATCCGCGATCTCGAAATCGGCGCAGGTCGACCACTCGAGGAGTTGCACACAGCTCGGGAAGTCGATTCCGAAGGTCACTCCCGTCAGGCGTGGCGATGCGCCCTCGGGAAAGAGAGCCAGGGCGTAGATCAGCACGGGTCCCTCGACATCCGCCCGTGCGACGACGTCACCGCATGACTGGAGGCCTGCGCTCTCGCAGTCGGGAAGGCCACCGCCTGAATAGACGAAGTCCGGGTCGAGATGGAGCACGAGCGTGCCGCCGCGGTTCGGTCCGAACTGTTCGCCGTCCGACGCTCCCCTTCGGAACGGATCGAATGGTGGTGCCGGATGGGTCGTGCTGGGACGCCCGGCCAAGTCGAACGGCTCGCAAGGCTGCGGACACGGATTCGGAGAGCACTCGATTCCGGAACCGAGAAAGCTGCCGCCTGCGACATCGCAGTCCGCTTCCGGGAGGAGCTGACACGATCCGAGCGCAAGGCAGCAGGCGCCTTCGCCCGTGCCCGCGCCGGGCCTGACCTCTCCGCCGGCGGCGAGTCCGGTCGTCGTCAGGGCGCCGACTCCGACCGCGGCGGCGAGGGCGATCGAAAGGGGAACGCCGAGTTTCGGGACGTAGGCGGAAGCGAAGGCGGAGGCGAAGGCGGAGCCGGATCGGCAGCGTCTCATGACGGCCCTCCTCGGAGAGGCGGCTACGGATGGATGATGCTTGCCGAGGGTATCACAATCCGGCCGCGGACCGACGAGGCGACTGTGAAAGGACGTATGTAGTTTCCGAAGTCACAGGAAGATGTACTCGGGCGCACTCGGTTGCGCTTGGGGTTGGAGGACCACGAGCGACCCTCCCGTTGGTGCTGCCTTACAGTCCGGTGCAGACGTTCCAGGCCCCGGGTTCGGCCGGAGGTGGATTCGGGCTCAGAATCCCGGGCGTCCCAGGGCCATCGAGCCGGCGGTTAGCGGAACAGGGCTTTCACCTCACCCCAGCTCGACCTACGGACCGGACTCGCGCCGCACTTGACGAACTCGCCACCGATCCCGATCGCCTGGGTCGGGCCCCAGACGATCGAGACGTTGTGCCATCCAGTCGGGTAGCCGATTCCGGGCGCGACGAGGGTGACGGGGCAGCCGCCGAACCCGTCGAGGTCCGCTCCGACGTACCAGCCGGCAGTCGCATCCGGCCAGTTCCCCCAATAGCCGACGAACGTTTCGTCCGTGCAGTCGCTCACGAAGTCGAAGGCGTGGCGACTGACGTCGGGCCAGATCCCGATGGATCCTGGATCGACGCCGGTTCGGACTCCGAGGACCAGGCCCGGAAGGCCGTCCGCAGCGTCCCAGGCGTAGAGATCCATCGTCTGCTGGAGTTGGTTGCCGACTCCGACCAAGTCGAGGACGATTGCACACGGTCTCACGTCCGTCGTGGAGTACCGCTCGGCGAACGCCCCGTAGTTGGGCGGCGTGACCCCGCCGTACTGCCAGGCGTAGGCGTTCTCGTACGTCCCATCCGCGTTGAGGTAGAGCGTTCCACACGGTCCCGATGTCTCCGGGCGGGCGGTTGCCCCCTGCCGGCGGCCCGTCTCGGCGGCGTGAGGCACGTCCGAGCGTTCCCGGGCTTCGATGGCCTGCCGACGAAGCTCGATTCGGGCCTCGAACGAGAGCCAGTTCGGGCACGGTTCGGGAGAGGGACACGGGTTCGGGTCGCAGGGGATGGCGTCTCCAAGGAAGTACCCGCCTTGTGCCGCGCACTCCTCCTCGTCGAGGGCCCGGCAGCTGCCGTCATCGAAGCAACATGCCCCATCGACAGGCGGATCGCACGGGCTCGGATTGCACGAGACGTTCACGCCGACGAACTCTCCACCGGCCGCGGCGCAGGCGGGATCGGTAAGAATCTCGCAGGTGCCATCCTGGAGACAGCACGCGCCGATCGGGTCCTGTGGCTGCGGACAGGGAACGATCCCGCTTCGGAAGAATCCGAAGCTGCCGAGCTCCGCCACCGGGTCCAGGATCGCGGGGACCGTGTCGTCCGCGAAGAGAGCTCCGTGAGTCGGGTGCGGCGCGAGCGCGAACTCGCCCGGCTCCGCCGCGTAGCCGGACGCCACGAACCCGTAGACCGGGATCGCGGTGCCCGCTTGTGGGGTCGACCACGTGACGGCGGTTCCCGATCCCGGCGAGGGCCAATCGCTGTTCGGGACCTCGAAGTCGCCACACGTCTCCCACTCCAGGAGCTGGACGCAATCCGGGAAGTCGATGCCGAAGGTCAGGCCTACGACTCGCGGCTCCGAACCTTCCGGGAAGAGTGCGACGGCGTAGAGGAGCACGGGATCTTCCTGGTCGACACGAGCGACGATGTCACGACACGTCTCGACGCTGCCGAAGTCACACTCAGCGGGGACGCCGCTTCCGGAGTAGACGAACTCGCTGTCCAGATGGAGGACGAGCGTGCCGCCCCGGTTCGGGCCGACGCGTGGGCGTCGGGACGAGCCGGAGGAGAACGGATCGACTCGTGGCGCGCGGTGTGTCGTGCTCGGCCGCCCGGCCAAGCGGAACGGCTCACAAGGAGCGGGACAGGGATTCGGCGCACAGACGACGCCGAGCCCGAGGAAACTCCCGTCTCGGATCGTGCAAGCCACTTCCGAGAGGAACTCGCACGTTCCCAGCACGAGGCAGCACGCACCCTGGCCCGGCTCTGGGCAAGGGTTCGGATCGCAGCTGGGATCGGAGCTCGTGTAGGTTCCGTCTGATTCCTCGCATGCCACGAGCGAGAGCACCTGGCAGCTTCCGTCGGCGAAACAGCAGGTTCCCTCCTGCAGTGGACAGGCGACGAAACCGTCGGTGTAGAAGCCGAAGGAGCCGAACGCGACGATCGGGTCCAGATAGGCCGGGACGGAATCGTCGGCGAAGAATGCGCCCTGCGTTGGGTGAGGTCCGAGGTTCAGGTGCCCAGGTCGTTCGTACGCCGAGTAGGCCGCGAACCAATAGACTTCGACGAGTTCGTCGGTCTGCGCATCGGCCCATGTGACCGCGACCCCCGTTCCGGGCTCGGGCCATTGGTCCTGCGGGAGTTCGAAGTCGCCGCAGACCTTCCAGTTCTCGAGCGCGACACTGGCGTCGTAGTCGATCCCAAACACCAATGCCTGGAGTCGGGAGCCTTGCTCTGGCGAGAACGCGGCCAGCGCGTGGATCACGACGGGTTCCGCCTGGTCCGAGCGCACGACGGCGTTTGCGCAATCCGTGAGTCCGGAGAGACCGCAGTAGTCGTCGTCCGCGGTGTACTCGGTCGACGTGCTTGCGTGGAGAACGAGCATTCCTCCCACGTTCGGACCGAAGGGACGGTCGGCGTGCGCGGTTCCCACGAGCCCGGCCAGCAGGGTGACGAAAGCGAGGACGGATCCGAGGTCGGTGACGAAGGCGGGAACGAAGGCGGAGGCGGAAGCGGAGGCGGTGCGTCTCATGACCGTTCCTCCCTCGAGGAGTGCGGTTCGATCGGATGCCGCGTTGACGTCAATAGAGTAGCACCGCCGGCTGCCCGGCGCATCGCAGGATGCCGCAGCCGTGTGCGTCGACCTACACACATCCCGGCTTACAACCCGGTGCATTCGTTACAAGCCACACCGGGCGCGACCCCGTTCCCATCCATGCCTGGCGTAGACACCCTGTGTGGGTGGGGGCACTCGTAAGCGACTAAGGGCAAGGTGTTTACCGCCTGGCTTCGGCTGGGTGTTTCCCGTGCTGTTCCGCATGGCACGGGCCTTGCGTTACCTCACTCGGAACTGATCGAGCCATACACGCAATCCAGGAGGAACCATGTCTCGCACTCGACGTCTCGCTGTCCCCGTTGCGCTCTCCTACCTCACGTTCGCGTCCGCGATCGCGACCCCCTCTCCGGCTGCCGCCGGTAACCAGGCACACATCGCCGACGCCGTGAGCGTCCAGAGCGCGATCGACGCACAGGCTGCGTCTCCTCGCAGCTCCGCAGGTGGAAAGGGTGGCCCAGCGGGCCGGAATCGACATGGAGCTCGCCCGTGAACGTGCGGCTACGCTCTCGGGCGAAGAACTGCAGCAGGTGACGAACCAGTCTGCTGGTCTCGATGACGAACTCGCGGGTGGTGACACGATCGTCATCTCCGCCACTGCCGTCATCATCGTCCTTCTCCTTCTCATCCTTCTCACGGACTGACGGGTGGAGCCGTTCGCGCCTCGCAAGTGGCTCAGTCTTGTGCTGGCCCTGGCGTTCACGACCATCGCGGCAGGGAATCCATCGGCCGGGAACCGCGAGACGAGTCCATCGCCTCGCGGTCCTGTCGTTCCCTACGTTGCGCAGAGTCCCAGACTCTGCGGCGGTGCGTGTCTCGCGATGGTGATGCGCTACTGGGGCGAACCCGGAGTGACGGCCGCCAGCTTCGACGCGGCCCTGGACGCCGGTGAGAAGGGAATGTCGACGAAATCCCTGGTGCGAGCAGCGCGGAGTCGTGGCTACGAGGCCTGGCCATGGCATGCGACTCCAGACCAGATCCAGCACCACATCGCAATCGGTCGGCCGGTCATTCTCCTCATCGATGCCGGCGCCTCGACGCTCCACTACGTCGTCGTGACGAGTTGGAACTCCGACGGCGTGACCTATCACGACCCCGCGATCGGACCTGCCCGCAACCACTCCGTTCGGGACTTCGTGCACGCGTGGGCCGCGAGCCGGCGTTGGGCGGCGTTGATTCTGCCGAGGGACTCCTCGAGTTCCGGCTCCGCCGATGTCATCGTCTTCGACCCCGCCGGTGCCGACTCCGCCGCTGACCGCCCCGCAGCTGACCACCTCGTCACTCACGACGCCGCGACCGAACCCTCGTCCCTCCCAGCATCAGGTCTGGCTGCAAGGGGTACCGCACGCAACGCTTCCGGGATCGCCGACGGACTGGCGCAGGACGGCCCGTGCGACGCGCTCGTGAGACGAGCCGTTGATCTCGCCGTCATCGGTCGCCGTGGCGTCGCGCGCGCCCTCCTCGAGCAGGCCCACGGCGAATGTCCGGACGAGGCTGCGCCTCTGAGAGAACTCGCGGGCCTCGCATTCCTCGAACAAGACTGGAAGGAGGCAGAGACCCTGGCCGGAGAAGCGCTCGCGCGCGACCCGGCTGACAGTCTCTCCCTCCGGCTCCTCGGCGGAAGTCGGTACCTCGCGCGCGACATGGACGGGGCGCTCGCGGCGTGGAACCGGCTCGGGGAGCCACGTTTGGACCTCGTGCAGGTGGAGGGAAGCCACGACGTTCGCTACGGGCCGATCGCGAATCGTGTCGGCCTGGAGCACGGACGCGTCCTGTCGGGTGGGTCCCTCGGGCTGGCGCGGCGTCGGGTCGCCGAGATTCCGGCGCTCGGTCGCGCGCGGGTGTCCTTCCGCCCGTGCGACGGAGGGATCACGCAGGTCGACGTGGTCGTATCGGAGAGGCCGATGATTCCCCGGCGGACTCTCGACTTCCTGCGGCTCGGCACGCGGGCGGCCCTGCGAAGCGAGGTCTCGGTACCGATCGCGAGTCCGACCGGAAACGGCGAACTCTGGACGGCGCGTGGTCGATGGACGGAAGAGCGGCCGCTCGTGCAGTTGACCCTGACGACGCCGTCGCCTCGTCTCACCGGCGTATGGCGCGTCGAGGGGGCGTGGGAGCGTCAGGCGTACGCGCCAGGGGCCGGTCCGGACCACGTCGTTCGGGAGACGCGACGTCGCACGTCACTTACCTACTCCGATTGGTTCACGCCCAGCCTACGCGCGTCGCTCGGTGGGGCGGTCGAACGGTGGGACGACGGGGAGCGCCGATTCGGTATCGAGCCGGAGATCGAGTTGCGCGCGGCGCGCGATCGACTCTCGGTCACGGCAGGTGGGGCCTTCTATCTATCGGCGGGAGCGGAGACCACGGGTGCAGTGCAGGTCGGGCGGCTCCTCGCCCAGTGGGGGAGTCGGAGGTCCGGACATGGAGCGTGGACGTCTCGTGCCGGAATCGAAGCCGCGTCCGCGAACGCGCCGTATGCTCTCTGGCCGGGAGCGGGAGTCGGCCGCGCACGCCGGGGACTGCTCCGCGCGCATCCACTCCTCCGAGACGACATCGTCACCGGCCCCGTGTTCGGGAGGACCGTGTGGAATTCAGGCGTGGAACGACGCATCGCCCGTTGGAACGGCGGGCTCCTCTCGGCCGAGGCAGCACTCTTTCTCGATGCGGCGGGCGCGCTGGATGCGGACGCTGAGTTCGATGCGCGGTGGCAGACGGATGCGGGCGTCGAACTGCGCCTCGGAGAGATCGGCGGAACGGAGCCCGTGCGTCTCGATCTCGCCCACGGACTTCGCGACGGTCGGTGGGCCGTGTCGCTCACCTGGGCAGCGGAGCGCTAGCAGCACCCTCGCAGCGAGTCGCGTTGTCGCAATCCAGTGGGTAGCCGCCGTGCCTCCGGAGTCGGTTCGCGGGTCAGGCTCCGATCGCCCTGCGGGCGTCGAGCCGCGTGGCGACTGCGCCAAGTTCGCTCCTTGGAGCGCAGGCTCCCCAGCTCGACTAAGGGCGCCAGCTCCACCCATCTTCGGACCGTACGAGCGCTGCGGCCGTCCGGTCGTAGTCGCCCGGGCCTCGGTCCGTGGCGAGCACTCGGGTGAGTTCGAGAGTCGATGGATCTGCCCAGTGCAGTTCGTCAGGCCCCCAGTCGAGTGGCTCCTCACGGAAGCCGACGCGAAGCGTGTCCGCTTCGAGTTCGTAGATGCTGAGCGAGTTGGGGGACATCATCGCTTCGAGATCGAGCGCCCCCACCGCGAGGTAGCGTCCATCCGGAGAGACGATCGGCTTGGCGTCGAGTTCCCACGTCCGCCCGGTCTTCCGGTGCAGCAGCAGGTATGCGGAGCTCTCGACGTAGCTCACGTGAACACCGTGGAAGGGAGTGCCGCGGAGGACTCCCTCGTACTGATAGACACGGTAGTTCTCGCTGGTGTCGCTGTCGTCGCTTTCGAGGGTGACGACGCCCGCGTCCGTCACGATGAAGAAGCTGCCCGCGCCGTCTGCGGGGAGTCCTCGCACCTCGATCGGGGCTCGTGGGGGCGGAGCCTCGTCCTTGGGACGGCCGTCGCCACCACAGGCGAGCCCCCAGAGAACGAAGCCGGCAGCGGCCATTGTCGTCGCCCTGTGTTTCTGCAAGAACTCGCTCCTTGGGATCGTCGCCTCCTGGTGACGACTCCTCCGCCCGCCTTCCGCGTCGACCGGATTCCCGATCCCGCGCTGACTCGCGTGCCGCACAGGCTCCATCGCGGTGACAGGTCGCGCGGGTCGCCGGTCTGATGCCTGGCCGTGCCACCCTTGTCCGGGCCATCCCGTCCGGGCCACCCTGTACGGCCAACAGTATCTGAACTCGGTGGATTCTCCGAAAGGGGGGAAGAGCGCTACTCTCCCGCCACCCACTACGGAAGCCAAGGACCAGGGAGTGCCGCGATGCAGTACGAGACCGTGTTCGATCTCGCGGAGTACGGATACCGGGACGGCTATTGGTTCCTCATCGGCGGGATCGTCGTCGCGCTCGCGATCGGAGGTCTCCTCTGGCAGAAGCGGCGCGGGGGGCGGTCCATCCTCGCCTGGTTCGTGCTCGTCATGGGTTTGGTCGCCGCACTCGGCGGGGGAGGGATTCCGCTCTGGGACCATCATCGTCTCGTCGGACACCTCCGGGCGGGAGACTGCCTCGTGGTCGAAGGGCCGGTAGGGAGCCATTCGGTCGAGACGGTGCGAAGCAAGAACATCCGCTCGGGCGGATACAACACCTCGATCTGGGAGGCGTTCTACGTCGGGGAGGTCGCCTTCGGCTTCTACCGGGGGCGTACGCCGGTGGGATTCCTCAACGGTGGAAGCGACCCGATCGACATCCAGGACGGAATGGTGCTTCGCGTCCACTACTACGAGGATGTTCCCGGCCAGTTCGATCACCGCCGGATCGTTCGGCTCGAGATCGCCACAGGGGGCCAGGTGTGATTCGGACGCCCGGACCCGCGCTCCTGGCGTTGCTGTTACTCCTCGCATGGAGCGTGGCGTCCGTGGACGCCGAGATCCCGTCCGAGTGGATCGCCGCGATGTCGGAGGGCGATGGGGCCGCACTGGACTCCCTCCTGCGGGAGGCCGGTGGAGACCTTCCCGTGGACGTACACGGGCAGACCCTCCTCCACCTCGCATCCCGCTACCGATCGGGTGACGGTGACACGGATCTCCTCGGACGTCTCGTCGACGCCGGAATCCCGGTTTCGGCCGGACTTCCACGGCATCACTCCGCTCCACACCGCGGCGTCCAATGACTGCGCCTCCTGTGTCGAGCGTCTGCTCGGGCTGGGCGCAGAGGTGGACGTACGTCGGGACGATGGCCGCACACCGCTCTACTATGCGGGTCCGAGCGCGCAGCGCGTCCTGATCGAGGCCGGTGCGGACGTCGGGGTTCGCGACCACTCCGGTGCGGTTCCGCTCCACGTGAACCGCCGCCCGACGGAGCCGCTGTTGGTTCCGGGCATCGACGTCACGGACTCATTCGGGTGGACGCCTCTCCATCACGCTGCGCTCGACGGAGACGTGGACTGGATCGAGTGGCTGCTCGCGCATGGGGCGGACCCGCGCATCCGAACGACGGCTCCCTATGACTACCGGGAGGGTGTTCTCGCACCCGAGTTCGATCCAGTCCTCCGGATCGGCACGGGCAAGACGGCCTACGACCTCGCGAAGTGGCAGCACGACCGGAAGAAGTGGAGTACGGGGCGGTTTTCGCAGCCCAAGGATCTGCTGAAGGCGAGTCTTCGCGAGTGGAAGTGATCGACCGGACTCCGGCCCGTCTCGGGGCCGCCGGGCCCGTGCATCGATCCCACTGAGACCCCACGCCACGACCGGAGCCACGAGGAACGAGATGCCGTCTCCCACTCGGTGTACGCACTTTCCGAAGAACCGCGCTTCCGGCGGCCGCTTCGTTGCCCGCCGATCGGGAGCGGGGTATCTTCTCCCGGATCCAAACGCCAGGTCCTCGTAGGCCGATCCAGGTCTCGTGGCCGGGCGTACTCCCGAACCGGTCGCCCCGAGGGTTCAGGACATGCCGAAACCACCGTGCGCGGTTCCCGATCCCGAACGTCGTCGCTTCCTCAGGATCTCCGCCCTCCTCGGCGGAACGGTGCTGTTCCCCGCCCTCGGCTGCGGCACGAAGGAGGAAGCGAGGGCCGGAGTCGACATCGACGTTTCGAGTCTCGCGGTCGGTCAGCGGATGGTCGTGGAGTACGAGACGCTTCCGATCGAGATCATACGAGAGTCCTCCGGTTACGTGGCACGGTCGCTGCTCTGCACGCACCAAGGCTGTGTCGTCGAATGGCAGGCCGAGGATTCGTTCTATCTCTGTCCCTGCCACGAGGCGCGTTTCGACCCGGAGGGACGGCCTGTGTTCGGTCCCGCCCAGCGTCCGCTCCACGAGTACGAGACAGAGGAACGGAGCGGGGCGCTCCGCGTGTTCACGGACGATCCCGCGACGGACGCCAACGCGATGAACCGGCGGGCGCCGGGTGAGGACACGAGCCGAGGATGACGCTCCCAGCTCTCATCGTCACAGGTGCCTCGGGATTCATCGGCCGACATCTGCTCGACCGGCTCAAGGAGCGCTACCGGATCTACGGCATCGCAAGGCGCTCCCAGCGTCGGAGCGGCGCTCCAATCCATCCCAACGTCACCTGGTTCCAGGTCGACATCGCGGATCGGGCGTCGCTCGAACGGGCTTTTCGAAGGATCGGTGAGGAGGGCGGCGCCGATACCGTCGTGCACCTCGCGGCCCACTACGACTTCACCGGCGTCGAAGTGCCGGAGTACCAGCGCACGAACGTCGACGGACTTCGCAACGTCCTCGAATGCTCCCGCGACCTCGGGATCAAACACCTCATCTTCTCGAGTTCGGTGGCCGCATGCCAGTTCCCGACCCCTGGCCGGACCGTGGACGAGACGAGTCCACCTACGGGTGACCACATCTACGCGAAGACGAAGGCGATCGGGGAGGCGATGGTCCGCGAGTACGAGGAGCATTTCTCGTCCGTCATCGTGCGGTTCGCCGCGCTCTTCTCCGACTGGTGCGAGTATCCACCGCTCTTCAAGTTCCTCGAGACGTGGCTCTCGTCGAAGTGGAATCAGCGGATTCTGGCAGGGAAAGGGCAGTCGGCGATCCCATACCTCCACGTGCTCGATGGAATCGACTTCCTCCAGAGGCTGCTGCGGCGACTGGATGAGACGAGGCCCGGGCAGGTCATCGTGTGTAGTGGAGACGGATCGACCACCCACCTGGAGCTCTTCGTCGCCGCGACCCACTACCACTTCGAGGAGTACATCAAGGCGATCTTCATGCCGCGTCCCCTCGTCAAGCCGGGCGTGCACGTACGCTGTCTGCTCGGCCGGATGAGTGGGGAGATGCCGTTCGAGCGGCCGTGGATGGTCGAGTACATCGACGAACGGCTCGACATCGACGCGTCCCACTCCCGCGAGTGGCTCGATTGGGAGCCGAGGGAGAGGCGGGAGATCATCCGGCGCCTTCCGTTCCTGCTCGAGAACCGGAAGGTCGAGCCGGTCGAATGGATCCGTCGCAACCACGCCGCGATGAAGCAGTACCGGGTGCGTCCCAACCTCCAGATCCACTCCCTCCTCGGCGCCCATGCCGACGAGATCTCGGCCGAGTACACGCGCGCGCTCGAGGAACGGGCTCGTCGCGGCGATCTCCCGAGCTATGGGCACGTGACCCACCGCGAGCACGAGTGGAACCACAAGCTGATCCTCCGCCATCTCATGAACGCGGTACTGACGCAGGAGCGCGGGGTCTTCATCTCCTACTGCCGGGACCTGGCCGAACGGCGGTTCGAACAGGGTTACAAGGCCCACGAGCTGGCGGGAGCGGTGCAGGAGCTCGGCTGGGTCTGTCTCCGCATCCTGGGTGAGGACGAGGAAGGGCGGGAACTCGTCGGCCTCCTCCACGGCCAGATCATGTCGACCGTGCTCTTCGGATGCGACGAAGTGCACGAGACGTTCGAGATGCTCGAGGCGTCACGACCACTCAGTGAGGTCGCGCCGCACTGACCTCCCGGCGATTCTCGAGGAAGCTGGCACGCAGTGTGGAGTACACTTCGGTTTGGCTGCGAAGACAAGGGCCGCGAAGAAAGCCGGTCTTCATGCAAGCGCTTCGGTTCTCTCGCTCCCTCTCGGCTCTCGCGGTCGCTTCGGCCGTCGTTTGGGCAGGCGGCGCTCGCGCCGCGGATCTCCTGGTCCTGCCGGATGGCGGCGGACCCTATCCCACGATTCAGAGTGCAGTGGATGCCGCCGACACAGGGGATTCCGTCGTCCTGGGGACCGGTACGTTCGTCGGTGCCGGAAACCGCGATATCCTGGTCGATGGCAAGCAGATCACGCTCCGTTCGGAGTCCGGTGATCCCGCCAGCTCCGTGATCGACTGCGAAGGCACCGCTATGGAACCGCATCGCGGCCTCTGTATCCGCGGTGGGGAGTTCATGGCTCGCGGGATCTCTATTCGGAACGGCGACGTTTCCGGGGCGGAACCGGGGCGTTCGAACGGTGGGGGCATCCTCATCGAGGACGTGGAGCGCGTGACGCTCGAGGTGTGTATCGTCGAGTCGTGCACCGCTTTCGACGGAGGAGGAGTGTACGTTCGGGGTCTCGACAGGTCCGTGGTCATCCTGACGGACTGCGAGTTCAGGCAGAACGTGGCCACGGGAATCGGCGGGGGAGTTGCGTGCGTGTTCGGTTCCCTCGAGATCTCGAACTCCCTCGTCCTCGGTAACGAGGGCGGGGACGGTGGAGGCGTCGTCATCTCGAGCGCCGACGGATCCATCGACTCGTCGGTGTTCGTCCGGAACCGGTCCCACAACTACGGTGGAGCAGTGATCGTGGACACCGGTCGACTCTCCATCGAGCGATCCACTCTCGTCGAGAACCGGGCCGACAACGAGTACGGCGCCGCAGTTTTCTCCGGTGCACTATCCGAGATCGGGAGCGAGAGTCAGCTCCGGATGCAGAGTTCGCTCGTCGCATTCAACGGAGACGGGGTTGCGATCGGTTGTGACGGGCAGAGTTCGGCCCAACTGACCTGCTGCATCCTATATGGAAACGGCTCCGATGAACTGGATGGCTGTGTGGGCGGAGTCGAGGAGGGGACGATTCACGAGGACCCGCTGCCCTGCACGTCCGAGGACGAGGACTGGTCCGTGCACGCGAACTCGCCCTGCCTGCCAGACAACAACGGGTGCGGCGTACAGATCGGTGCATCGGGCGCCGGCTGTCCGGCCAGCCCGGTTCTGAGATCGTCGTGGGGTGGAATCAAGTCACTGTTTCGGGACTAGGGGACCGGATGGGGCTGAGTCAGTCCCGATCCGGTGGCACACCAACGGCTGGTTCGCTCAGGGGCGCCGCCCCGCCTAGCGCCGCCTTCCCGCTTTCCGGTGCAGCATCCAGACGACCGCGCCCATCATGCCGTCCACGACCGCGCACGCCGGCAGGAGCCACGACGGATGGTCCCAGAAGGGAACGGACGCGAGGAAGAGCGTCGCCGCCGTCTTCGCGGAGACGAGGAGGAACACGCCGCCGGAGCGAGAGTGTTCCGCGAGATATCCGGTGGCGACGACGAGGTGGAGGACCCCTGCCTGCCGTGTGAAGAAGAGCGTGCTCGTGGGATCCCATCCGGAGAACTGGATGCTCCAGGCGGGGAAGAGGAGCAGTACGAATCCGATCCCGTAGCTGTGGAGCGCGACGAGCACGACGGCGATCCGTTCGAGCCTTCGCCACTGCTCCCGTCCGGTCACGGCTGGGTCGCTCCCGGTTGTGAGCCGCCTGTATCACTCGGCTCGCGTTCCCACCACGGCCGCGGCTCGCGCGCGTCCGGTTTCCGTACAACGGTGTACCCGAGCGCGCTGAGTTCGTCCACGACGTGCTGGATCATGGTGGGAATGGAAGCGCGCACCGGCCCACTGAGGCCGATCGTGGAGTCGGTCCGCTCCGGGATCACGCCCACGAGAAGCACGTCGGCTGGCCCTTTGCCGGCGAACTCGAGCGAGAGGAGCGTCTCCTTGACACCTGGATCGTGGGGTCCGATGCGCGCAGTCGGTGCGTGAGCGAGGATCTGGTCCTTGCGGTAGAGCCGGATCTCTCCGGCCGGTCCGTCCGATCGGACCGTATCGACGAGGATGATCCTCTCTCGTCCGGCGATGTGGGGCAGGATGTCGAGCCCGGGCGTGCCCAGGTCCTCGACGGCTACGGTCGAGGGGAGTTCGAACTGGGAACCGAGGTACTCGAGCGCGTAGGGACCCGCGGCGTCGTCGCCCATGAGGACGTTGCCGAGGCCTAGGATCGCGACCCTTGCCTCCTCGCCAAGGCCGCCGACCGACGGCACATCGTGTCCGTCGGTCGGCCCGCCGCTTTGGGAGGCATTCTGCCGTTCGTCTCGGTTGCCCACCGAGCCGTTGTCTCGAGGATTCACTCCGGTCGGCCTCAGAGCGCCTTCACCCGGGCGATCTCGTTCCCTTCGACGTCGAGGGTGTGGACCGCGCAGGCGATACACGGGTCGAAGGAGTGGATCGTCCGAAGCACTTCGAGCGGCCTCTCCGGATCCGCGATCGGGTTGCCGACGAGGGAGGCCTCGTACGGTCCCGGACGGTTCTTCTCGTCGCGCGGTCCTGCGTTCCAGGTCGACGGAACCACCGCCTGGTAGTTCGCGATCTTCCCGTCACGGATGACGACGAAGTGGGAGAGCGTGCCACGAGGTGCTTCGTGGAAGCCGAAACCGACCTGCTCGCCCTTGAAGACGGGCGGCTCGAAGATCGCCGTGTCGCCGGACGCGATGTTCTCGACCAGGAGCTGCCAATGCTTCTGCGCCGCCTCACAGATCACCGCCGTCCGGACGGCCCTGGCCAGGTGCCGGCCGAGCGTCGAGTGGAGCATGCTCGGGTTCAGCTTCGTCTTGGCGACAGCGCCGGCCGTATCGAGAGCGAAGTTCAGCCAGCGCTGGGTCGGTTCGTGACCCGTCGCGGCTCCGACGAGTACCTGAGCCAGCGGACCGACCTGCATCGGCGTGTCGCCGAAGCGGGGGGCCTTGATCCAGGAGTACGCGCCTTCGTCCTCGAACCCGGTGTACTTGGGGACGGTCTCTTCTTCGTACGGGTGACGCGTCCAGTCCCCGTCGTACCAGGCGTGGGCGATCGACTCGGTGACGTTCTCGCTGAAGTACGGGTCGGTGAACGACGTGATCGGCTTCGCGGTCGCGAGGTCCCCGTTCATGATCGTTCCACCGGGGAGATCGAACTTCGTGCCCGCGCTGTCGAGCGGAAGGTCCGGCACCGCGAGGTAGTTCGTCACGCCCGAGCCGTAGCCGAGCCAGTCCGCATAGAGCGCACCGATGGCACAGACGTCCGGCAGGTAGACCTGTTGGATGAACGCGACCATCTCGTCGAGGAGCGACTTGATGGTGTAGAGCTTCGTCATGTTGAGCGTCGACTCGTTGTCGAGGTTGATCGCGTTCGCGACGCCGCCCACGGCGAGGTTCTGGATGTTCGGGGTCTTGGATCCCAGGATCGTGACGACCTGGTTCGCCTTCCGCTGGTAGTCGAGTGCCTGGAGATAGTGCGAGACCGCGAGGAGGTTCACCTCGGGCGGCAGCTTCATGGCGGGGTGGCCCCAGTAGCCGTTCGCGAACGGTCCGAGCTGTCCGGCCTCGACGAAGCCCGCGAGCCTCGCCTTCACCGCCGTCATCTCCTTGACGCTGTTCATCGGCCAGTCCGAGAGCGACTGGGCGAGGTTCGCGGTCTTGGCCGGATCCGCCTGGAGCGCCGAGACGACGTCCACCCAGTCGAGGGCGGAGAGGTGATAGAAGTGCACGATGTGATCGTGCATGGCGTGCGCGGCGAGGATGATGTTCCGGATGTACTGAGCGTTCAGCGGCACCTGGATACCGACCGCGTTCTCCACCGCGCGGACGGACGCGATCGCGTGCACCGTCGTGCAGACGCCGCAGAACCGCTGCGTGAAGAGCCACGCCTCGCGCGGATCCCGCCCTTGGAGGATCACTTCGATTCCGCGCCACATCTGTCCGGACGACCATGCCTTCTTCACGCGGCCACCGTCGACTTCACAGTCGATCCGGAGGTGTCCTTCGATCCGGGTGACGGGATCGACCACGATTCTCTGACTCATGCTACTTCCTCCGCGTTGCGGTCAGAGGCTTTTGAGCCCCGCCAAGGATCGGGAAACGCCGGACCAGGACGATGTAGAGCAGGATCTCCGCCGCGACCAATCCGATCGTGATGAACATCTCCGGAATGGAAGGGAAGTAGGACCATCCCTTTCCCGGGTTGAAGGCGACCAGGTAGGCGTCGAAGCGGTAGAGGCTCCCGGCCAGGATGATGGCGAGAGCCGCGCGGAACATTCCGCCGATCCGGATCTTTCCGCGGCCTGCGAGCAGATAGAACGCGGGCGCGAGGAAGAGCACCATCTCGAGGAGGAACATCCACGAGTAGAGATCGAACTGGAACACCAGCCCGAGCTTGCCGTGAATGACGATGTCGACGAGACGAAGCACGACGTAGGCCAGGAGGACGTAGGCGATCACCCCACCGAGCGAGGCGAGCATCTTGTCTTCCTTGGCCCGTCCGAAGCCGCGGCTCGCGAGCGTCGACTCCATGACGACGACGGCATACCCCATGGCGATACAGGAGAGAAGGAAGAGAAGCGGCAGCCACGCCGTGTGCCAGAGCGGATGGAGCCGCGGTCCGGCCAGCATGATCACCGTTCCCAGCGAGGACTGGTGCATCGTCGGAAGGAGGATCCCGAGGGCGATGATCCAGAGCAGCGCCTTGTCGAGGACGCCCGAAACGCTACGCGCCGCGTTCCCCAGGCCCGTATTCTGCGTCTTCCACTTCTCGATGAAGGCGGGCGACATCTCGATCCAGAGGACCACGACGTACGCCATGACGCAGAGCGCGACTTCGAGGAGGGCCGAGGAGTGGTTCCACTTGTCGACCGAGATCGGGATCCGCCAGATGAACCAGGGACGACCGACGTCGACGACGATCGCGATCGCCGCGATCGAGTAGCCGAGGGCACTCGTCAGAATGGCGGGACGAACGAGCGGGTGGTACTTCCCACGGTTCATCACGTAGACGAGGAGCGCCATCGCGTACCCACCGCACGCGAGCGCGGTGCCGGTGACGACGTCGAACGCGATCCAGATCCCCCAGGGGTATCCGTCGTTCAGGCCCGTGGACGGACCGAGTCCGACCGCGAACCGCCAGATCATGAGGACGATGCCGAGGAAGGTGAGGCCGAAGAGGACCTTGCCGGGGCCGTTGAGGGCCTTTCCTCCGACCGGGACGGCGACTTCATTCATGATCCGCCCCCTTCCCGCTCCGGCGGTTCCGCAGCATCACTGCCCCGAGAGCCGCGTAGAGCGCCGCGGGCGCGACGAACCCTTTGTAGATCCCGTGCTGGATCTCACGGTTGAGTGCGGGCACCGACTCGCTGCCGAGCTCCGGCAGCCCCAGCTTCTCGAACGGAACGTGCGAAACGTAGAGGACCTGCGTTCCGCCGCCATCCTCCTCGCCGTAGACCTTGTCGACGTAGCGGCCCGGATTCTCCGCGATCCGGCGCTTCGCCTCGGCCAGGAGTTCGTCGCGCTTTCCGTAGATGACCGCCTGGCGCGGACAGACCTCGCAGCATGCGGGGATCTTGCCTTCGGCGAGGCGATGGTTGCAGAGCTCGCACTTCACGATCTTGGGGGCCGCGCTCGCCCACTGGAACTTCGGCACGTTGTAAGGGCACGCGACCTGGCAGTACCGGCAGCCGATGCACCGGTTGCTGTCCCACGTCACGATGCCGTACTCGCGCTTCTGGAGCGCTCCGATCATGCAGGCTCCCACGCAGGCGGGATCCACGCAGTGCATGCACTGCTGCTTCATGTAGGAGACGCGATCGCCTTCCTTGTAGAGCTTGATGATGTTCTTGGTCTGATCGTTGAGGGCGAGAGGGGCGTCGTGGAGGTCGTCGTTGCGGGTGTCCGGCTCGAGGTCGTTGGCCTGGTGGCAGGCGACGACGCAGGTCTTGCAGCCGATGCAGAGGGTCGTGTCGTAGAGCATTCCCACTGCGTCCGGTGGAGCCTCACGCCGCTCGCCGGCCTTGGCCTCGCCTGTCACTCCCGCCGCCGCGGCTCCGGCCACTGCGGTGCCGGCGGCTGCGATCGACTTGAGGAAGGACCGTCTGTCTGCCATGGCCTATGCCTCCTTCTCGGGGGTCGCTTCGGCGTCGAGCTTGCGGGAGGCCATGTAGCCGGCTCCGACGAGTGCGCCACCGATGAGGCCACCGACACCGGTTACGACCGGGCTCACGCCGCCGTGCTCCGCCGCAATCGGCGGGTAGGTGTCGGGCGGAGTCGGACGCTCGATCTGTGCCGTCGAGTGGATCGGGGCGCGGAAGGCGACGGACTGCTCGGTGCAGCCGACGCAGGGATGTCCGATCCCGATCGGCCAGGCACCCGGTACTTCGCCGAAGTGCTGGATCGAGCAGTTCGCGTGGGTCTGCGGTCCCTTGCACCCGAGGCGATAGAGGCAGTAGCCCTGCCGGTGACCTTCGTCGCCGAACTGGAGCGCGAACCTTCCCGCATCGAAGTGCGGACGACGCGGGCAGTCTTCATGGATGACCCGGCCGTACGCGAACTTCGGCCGCCCCTTCTCGTCGAGGGCGGGAAGTGTCCCCATCGTCACGAACTGGAGGACGGTTCCGAGGAGGTTGTACGGGTTGGCCGGGCAGCCCGGGAGCGTCACCACGGTCTTGCCCTCGAGAATCATCGGAGCGCCGGTGGCGCCGGTCGGGTTCGGGTCCGCGGCCGGAATGCCACCGAAGCTTGCACACGAGCCGATCGCGATGATCGCGCCCGCACTCTCGGCGACGTCACGCAGGATGTCGACCGCGGTACGTCCACCGACCTGGCAGTAGATACCATTGTCCTTCGTGGGGATGGCACCTTCCACGATGCATACGTACTTGCCCTTATGTGCCTCCATCGCCTCACGGAGAGACGCCTCGGCCTGATGTCCGGCCGCCGCGGACAGAGTCTCGTGGTAGTCCAGCGAGATGAGGTCGAGGATCAGGGTGGCGATATCCGGATGCGCCGAGCGCAGCAGCGACTCGGTACATCCGGTGCATTCCTGGAAGTGGAGCCAGATCACCGAGGGTTTCATGCCCTTGGACGCCGCCTCGGCCATGCGCAGTGCCGCGGACGAGGAGAGGCCGACGGACGCGGCTGCCATGGAAATGATGCGAATGAAGTTACGGCGGGATACGGGTACGCCGAGGTCGGGATCAAGGGCCATGAGGAGCCTCCCGGTCGGAACGATGGGGAATCAGTAGGCTGAACTGCCTACCAGTAGAAGGTTGGGCCAGTATGTGCCAGTTACAACACGCGATTCAAAGTAGAACTTCTTGGTCCACTGATGGACGTTACTAATCGGTATCTCGCGCTGTTCTGACCGAACTCCCACGCCTGTCGAGCACAGCGAAGCCGCGTTCGACAAACGATACGCGGAACTCCCGATTGCCGACTCTTCGTCGTACTCGCAGTATCTGGTGTAACGTGGATTCATCCGGTCGACGCGGAGAACGGGCCGTTGGAGCGCCGACTCTGGTCGCGCTACCGTGCAGCCAGGTATCGGGGGCGGAATGCACGAGTACTCTCTCGTTTCGAGCCTGATGGACGAAATCGATCGTCAGGCAGGTGCACACCGGGCCACATCGGTGCAGAAGGTGCACATCCGTCTCGGGGAGCTCGCCGGCGTCGACGCGGATCTCTTCCGCACGGCGTTCGAGATGATCCAGCCGCACACGATCTGCGCCGAAGCCGAACTCGTCCTCCACTCCGAACCGGCCGGCTGGGGGTGTCCCCTGTGCGGACGACACTATCCTCTCGGTGCTACGCTTCGGTGCGACGCCTGCGACGTGCCTCTGCGTCCCGATGGAGGACGAGACCTCGTCCTCGAACGCCTCGAAATGGAGGTCTCCCATGTGTGAAGACTGTGGCTGCGGCGATTCCGAACTCGTCCCGATCGAAGTGCAGCATCGGATCCTCTTGGAGAACGACCGCGTCGCCGGGCACAACCGCGAACACTTCGCCGAGCAGGGAGTTCTCGCCATCAACCTGATGGGGTCGCCCGGCTCCGGAAAGACCGCACTCCTCGAAGCTTCGGTCGGGCTCGGCATCGGATCGATCTCGGCGGTGAGCGGCGATCTCGCCACCGATCGGGATGCGGAACGGCTCACCCGGAAGGGGATCGTGGCCCGCTCGATCACGACCGGATCCGCCTGTCACCTCGACGCGTCTCTCCTCCACCACTCACTTCACGACGAAGAGCTGGCGCGGGCGGTGGCAGAGAGTGAGTTCTTCTTCGTCGAGAACGTGGGCAATCTCGTCTGTCCGGCCATCTACGATCTCGGACAGGCCGCGAACGTCGTCGCGCTGTCGGTGACCGAAGGCGAGGACAAGCCGATCAAGTATCCCGTCATGTTCGACCGGGCGGATCTCGTCGTCGTCACGAAGGTCGACCTCCTGCCTCATCTGCCGGGCTTCTCACTCCAGGCGCTGAAGGACGGACTGGCACAGGTGATGCCCGATCCGCGCGTCCTCTTCGTATCCGCGGTGACGGGGGAAGGGATGGAAGGGTGGAAGGCGTGGTTGCTGCAGCAGCGGGCGCGACTTCTCGAATCGGTCGCGGAGGCACATGAGCACGGGCTCGACCATGCACACGGCCACGATCACGACCATGCACACGACCACGGTCACGACCACGCGCACGACCACGGTCACAGCCACGGTCACGACCACGCCCACGATCCCCACGTCCATCCGACCCGCTGAGGTGGTTCCATGTGTCTCGGTGTTCCGATGCAGATCCAGTCGATCGAGGGGTTCCAAGCTCATTGCGAGGCGAAAGGGATCGAACGAGACGTCAGTCTCTTCATGATCCAGGACGTCGAAGTCCGGCCGGGCGACTACGTGCTCGTCCACGTCGGCTATGCGATCCAGAAGCTCGAGCCGGAGGAAGCGGCCGCGACCTGGCAGGTGCTGGACGAACTCTTCGAGTCGACCGAGCTCGAGGAGGCGGAAGGGCGCGGGCCGACAGACGGGTCGGGCGGAGAGCGCCTCCGGTGAGGAACGTTTCCCGTGAGGAGTGTCTCCGGTGAGTGACGCGAAGGCGAGGGAGTGGATCGACGCGATCCACCAGCTCGACCTTCCGGCCCGCGTGCGGGTGATGAACGTGTGTGGCGGCCATGAGCGGACTCTGTCCATGGCCGGCATCCGCTCCGTTCTCCCGAAGAACGTCGAGATCATTCCCGGACCCGGCTGTCCCGTCTGCGTGTGTCCGGAGGAAGATCTCTACCTCGCGATCCAGATCGCACTGCACCGGGATGCGACGGTGATGACGTTCGGCGACATGCTGCGCGTTCCGACGAACGTCCCACGGCGCGAAGTGCGGACGCTCGAACAGGCACGGGCGGCGGGAGCTGGTGTGGTTCCGATCGCTTCCCCGAGCGAGGTGTGGGAGGCGGCGATGCAGAACCCGGGCGAGCGCTTCGTCTTCTTCGCCGCGGGGTTCGAGACGACGATGGCGCCTGTCGCTGCGCGGATCGCGGAAGGACTTCCCGAGAACGTCGACCTCCTCATCTCGGGTCGGCGCACCTGGCCGGCGGTCGCGACGCTCCTCGAAGGGGATCGCGCGGCGTTCGACGGACTGATCGCGCCAGGTCACGTCGCGGCGGTGATGGGTCCGGAGGAGTGGCTCTTCGTTTCCGAACGGCACCGGATTCCGACGGCCGTGTCCGGGTTCCGCCCGGACCAGCTCTTGTCTGCGCTCCACTCGGTGCTGCGCCAACTGGTCGAGGGGCGGCCGGTTCTCGAGAACTGTTACGCCCATGCGGTCCCCGCGGGAGGCAATGGGCAGGCGCGGCGGCTGCTCGACACGGTGTTCGAGATCGTCGACGCTCCGTGGCGTGGCATCGGCACGCTCCCCGCTTCGGGCTACGCTCTCCGTCCCAACTACGCCGCTCGCGACGCGCGTGTGCTTCACGCGGACCTCGCGGACGAGAGTCGGAAGCGGATGGGTGAGATGCCGGCCGGTTGCGGATGTGCGGACGTCGTTCTCGGAAGGATCTACCCGACTGAATGCGCGCTCTACGGCACCACGTGCGTGCCGCGGAGTCCGGTCGGGCCCTGCATGGTGTCCGACGAAGGAGCCTGTCGGATCTGGTGGGCGGGAGGGATCCGCTCGCCCGAAGATCTCAGAACGCTCCATGCGTGACGTCGGAGCTCGCCGTATCCTCCTCCGCGGGCGCGTCCAGGGCGTCGGGTTTCGTCCGTTCGTGCACCGGCTCGCGGGCCGGCACGAGCTGTCCGGCTGGGTCCGGAATCTCTCCGGGCAGGTCGTCATCTATATAGAAGGTGACGGTGAGCGACTGGACGCGTTCCAGGCGGCCCTTCTCGATGAGGCGCCGCCGCTCGCGCGGCCCGAACTCGCTGACGTTTCGGCAGTAGTGGTGACCGGCATCGAGGGCTTCTTCATCGAGGAGAGCGCGGCGTCAGAGACCAAGACGGGGGAGCGGTCGAGTTCGGTGTCGGCGACGGAGGCGGCGGCGGGTCGGGACCGGACTCGACGTCTGCATCGACGTCTGAGTCGCCACCGGCGCCGGCGCCGGACATCACGGTGCCACCCGACGTGGCCATGTGTGACGACTGTCGACGGGAACTCTGGGACGCGAACGATCGCCGCTATGTCTACCCGTTCCTCAACTGCACGCAGTGCGGCCCATTACACGATCATCGCTTCCCTTCCATGACCGCGCCCGAACGAGCATGGAGCGGTTCCTCTCTGTCCAGGTGCGGCCGTGAGTACCGGGACATCACGGATCGTCGGTACCACGCGGAACCGGTCGCGTGTCCCCAATGCGGACCTCGCCTCGAGCTGGCTCCTGGTCGGAGGCCGGACGGATCGTCGGTACCGCCGCGTGCCGCTGTCGACCGGCGGGTGTCACTCCGCGTCGCGCCACCCGTGACCGCAGAGTCTCCGTTGGACGATGCCGTCCAGCTCCTGCGGAACGGCGGGATCCTCGCGATGAAGGGCGTCGGTGGGTACCACCTGCTGTGCGACGCGTCGTCGGAAGACGCCGTGTCAACCCTACGCGCGAGGAAGAACCGCCCGGGGAAGCCGCTCGCCGTCCTGGTTCCGCGGGAGGGAGACGACGGACTCGATGCTGCGCGCCAGGTCGCGCACATTTCTCCTTCCGCGGCGGATGCGCTTCTTTCGCCGGCCCACCCAATCGTGCTCGTCCCGCGAAGGGAAGAGTCGGGGGCTGGGACCGGCACAACGGGGGTTGGTCGAGCCGAGGGTAGCGGCGCTGGGGCCGGTGGATCGGCTTTCGCGCATGCGCGCATCGCGGACGGCGTCGCGCCCGGGCTCACGGATCTCGGCATTCTGCTCCCCTACTCGCCGCTCCACGAACTCATCGCGCGTCGGTTCGGAAGCTCTCTCGTTGCGACGTCCGGAAACTCGAGCGGGGAGCCGCTCGTGTTCACCCGATCGGATGCGGAGGGCTACCTCGACGGCCTCGCGGATGCCTACCTCCACAACGACCGTCCGATCCTCCGTCCGATCGACGACTCCGTCCTCCGTGACTTGGGGGGCGTCGTCGTTCCGATCCGGCTCGGCCGCGGGATCGCTCCGCTCGAGCTTCCGTTGCCACGTTCCACCAAGCGGGCACGTCTCGCGGTGGGTGGTCACATGAAGAACAGCGTCGCACTCGGATGGGGAGAGAGGGCGATCCTCTCCGGTCATCTCGGCGATCTCGACCGCCCCCGTGCCATCGACGCGTTCGTGCAGGCGACGGAGAGCCTCCAGGTGCTCTATCAGGTCTCTCCCCAAGAGATCGTCGCTGACGCGCACTCGGACTACGCGAGCCACCGCTTTGCGCGGGAGTTCGTGCAGACGCGGCCGGACTGCTCGCTTCGCACCGTGCCGCACCATCGTGCCCATGCTTCGGCGCTCGCAGCCGAGCACGCGGACGTCCGGCGCTGGCTCGTGCTCACCTGGGACGGCGTCGGACTTGGCGAGGACGGCACGCTCTGGGGCGGCGAGGCGCTGCATGGCGAGCCGGGGAAGTGGCGGCGCATCGGCTCGATCCGGCCCTTCCGGATCCTCGGCGCCGGGCGCGCCGGCCGCGAACCGAAGCGGTCTCTCGACGCGCTCTTCTGGGAAACCGGGAGAGAGTCGATCCATGGAGACGAACCGGTCGCACGCGCAGCATGGGAGCGGAACCTCGGTTGCGCGGAGACGAGTGCCGTAGGACGGCTGTTCGACGCCGCGGCCGCCGCCCTCCTCGGTCGGGATCGCTATGGATTCGAGGCCCAGGGTCCGATGGAGCTCGAGGCGCTGGCCGAGGCGTGCCCGCCGGGCCTGGTGTTGCCGAGTGCCGGACTCGTGTCCGAGCTGCCGCTCTACCGGGACTCCGACGACGTGTGGCGGATCGATTGGCGACCGCTCGTCCCGCTCCTCGCGACGTCGCGTGAACTCGACATCACGGGGTCCGCCCGCGCCTCCGAGCTGGCGGCGCTCTTTCACGCTGCGCTGGCCGATGCGGCGGTGCGGCTCGCGCTTCGGATCCGAACGGAGGCGCCGTTCGACGCACTCGGGCTCTCCGGGGGCGTCTTCCAGAACCGGCGCTTGACGCAGGAGGTGTGGGCGCGGTGCGCTTCCTCTGGGCTCGACGTACGGATTGCACGACAGGTTCCGATGAACGACGGCGGGCTCGCCTATGGACAGCTCGTCGAGGCCGTGATGGCGGAGGACTGAACGGATGCACGACTCGGAACGGATCACGCTCGCGCACGGGAACGGCGGCCGGCGCACGCGGGAGCTCATCGACGAGATCTTCGCGGCGCGACTCGGCGGCCCGGATCTCGATACCGAGGTCGACGCCGCCCGCCTCCGGCTTCCCGGGGAGGACTGGGCCGTCACGGTCGACGGGTTCACCGTCGAGCCGATCGAGTTTCCTGGAGGTGACATCGGGGCACTCGCCGTTCACGGAACGGTGAACGATCTCTCCGTCTCCGGAGCCGAGCCGGTTCATCTCTCCCTATCCGCGTTCCTCGAGGAAGGGCTCGGGTTCGACGTACTCACACGACTGGTCGACAGTTTCGCGCGGGCCGCACAGGAAGCGGGAGTGACGGTGGTGGCGGGGGACACGAAGGTGGTCCCGCGAGGTCACGGCGGAGGTGCCTACTTCACGACCACTGGCTTCGGTCGCGTCGTTCGCGGTGACCTTTCTGCGAAGTCGGTCAAACCCGGTGACGTGATCCTCGTCAGCGGTCCGGTCGGCGACCACGGCATCGCCGTGATGCTCGCGCGCGAGAGTTTCGACCTCAAGGGTGACGTGCGGTCCGACTGTGCGTCCGTCCTGCCGCTCTGCAGGGCGGTATGGGACCTGCCCGGACTTCGCTTCCTTCGTGATCCCACGCGCGGCGGGATCGCGACCGTGGCCCACGAGCTTTCACGGGCGGCTCGGGCGACGTTGCGTCTGCGGGAGGCCGAGATCCCGGTTCGCGATCCGGTGCGGGGAGTGTGCGAGATGCTCGGCTACGATCCGTACTATCTCGCCTGTGAAGGTCGCGTGGTCGCGGTCGTCGCGGCGGACGACGCGGAGGGCTTGCTCCGGACGTGGAAGAACACCGCCGGGGGAGATGGTGCTCGCATCATCGGTCGTGTGGCCGATGGTCCTGCGCGCGTGGTCCTCGAGACGTCGATCGGAGGGAGCCGGATCCTGGACGAGTTGGAGGACGATCCGTTGCCGCGGATCTGTTGACGGCGGCGCACCGGGCGGGGCCTGACGGAAAGCCGGTAGCACCGCCAGCAAGCTCGCAGCAGTCCCAGCCTGTGCGGTGTGCTACGCTTGCGCGCGGTGTAGTCGGACTCGTCCCGAGACGACCGTCCCGAGACCGATCCGAGTAGAACGTCTCGCCTGTATACGGACTCGAAGAGAGAGGGGTGTGTGGATCATGGACCCCAAGCCTCCGACCCCGTCCCGTTGTCGCCCGTCCTCTCCGCTCCGGCCGCGCAGCCGTCGTGGCTCGCCGTCACGAATGGCCCTCTTCCTCGTGCTGGTTGCGCTTTCGGCCGGCCATGTCGTCGCGACCTCACCGACGGACGCGCAGGCCGCGTCGCCGCCCGCGCGGCCCGCGTCGCCGTCCGCGATCGGCGCCTGCTGTCTCCCCGACGAATCCTGCGTCCTTCTCGACGAGCTCGACTGCGGTGCCCAGGGTGGAGAGTTCGCGGGGGAGGGCACGAGCTGCAGTCCGACACCCTGTCTCGGTGCGTGCTGCGTGCCGACCGGGGGATGCGACATGCTCACCGAGTCGGAGTGTGCGTCTCAGGACGGTGACTTCTTCGGCTACTTCTTCGAGTGCAATCCAGTGCTGTGTGACTGGGGTGGCGTGTGCTGCTTTCCCGAGGGTTGCCAGTGGCTCGTCAATGACGCGTGCGGTGGCGCGGGAGGGTACTACCTCGGTGCCGAGGGCCGATGCGAGTGGTGTCGGGGGGCGTGCTGTCTACCCGATGGAACGTGCCTATGGGTGTTCGAGGCCGAGTGTGATGCGGAAGGCGGCGCCTTCGAGGGACTCTTCTCCGAGTGCTCTCCCGAGTCCTGCGCTTCCGCGGACGTTCCCGAGACGCGGGCCGGCGCGGCGCTGACGCTCCGGATCTTCCCGAATCCCGCCCGCTCCCGGGTGACGGTAGCCTTTCGTGCGCCGAGTGCAGCCCCCGCGCGGATCCAGGTCGTGGACTCGTCGGGCCGGATCGCGTGGAGGTCTAGCGTCGAAGGTGGGATCGGGAGTCGAGAAGCCACCGTTCCCGTCGGAGCGGAATCCGAATCGTCCGTACCGGCCGGTGTCTACTACGTGCTGGTGTCAGTGGGAGAGGCCCACGCCTCGGGGCGGCTCGTCGTGAACCGATGAGCCGAACGGCAGCCTGGGTCGGAAGGAGGTCGCCATGAGGCGGTCCATCGTGTCTCAGCCGCTCCGAACTCGTGGTCGGGTTGCGCTCCGTGCGCTCCGCGCGCTCGGTGCGCTCTTCCTCCTCGCCGGCTTCTCGCCGGCCTCGGCCGAAGAGAGGGTCGTGCTCTTTCTCTCGCCGTCGCTGTCTCCGCTCGGAACGGGCGACTTCGCGGGACGCGGCCCCGTGACCGGCAGCGACGAGATCGACGCACTCTCCCGCGAGCATGGGGTCGTCTCCATCGATCCGTACTACCCTGGTGCGCTTCGCGAGCCTCGGTTGGCAGACATCGCCGACCGCCTCCGCGTCCTGAGACTTCGCGCCGACGTGGCCGATTCCCACGCTCTCGCCGAAGCCGTTTCTGCAGCGTTCGAGCGCGTTCCGGGAGTGCTCGCGGCCGAGATTCCGAACCCGGCGAGGCTCTTCTACACGCCGAACGATCCGGGCTTCCCCTCCCAGTGGTACCTGCCCCATGTCGATGCGCCGCTCGCGTGGGACTACGTTCGGGATCCGGACACCCGCGGGACGGTCGTGGCCGTCATCGACACCGGACTCGACTTCTCCGATCCGGACCTCGCACCGAGCGTGTGGGTCAACACCGAGGAGGATCTCGACGGTGACGGAAGGCTCACCATGACGGATCGGGACGGGATCGATCAGGACGGGAACGGATTCATCGATGACGTGGTGGGTTGGGACTTCGGAGACGACGACCCCGATCCATCGGAGTCCACCTGGCACGGCTCGGGCGTGTCCGCGTGTGTGTCCGCGGCGACGGACAACGGCATCGGCATCGCGGGGATCGGGTTCGGCGTCCGTGTCATGGTCCTCAAGGCATTCACCGGTGGCGGCTCGCTCGTCGACGGCTACCTTCCCATGCTCTACGCTGCGGACAACGGGGCGAACGTCATCAACTGCTCCTGGGGCATCCCGGTCTTCCATGCGTACGAGCAGGCGATCGTGGATGCAGTCTGGGACTCAGGCGTGGCGATCGTCGCGGCCGGGGGCGACGGCGCGCAGATCGTGTATCCCGCCGCGTACGATCACGTCTTCGCAGTCTCGGCGACGGACGAATCCGATCGCCGCACGTACTGGGCGCCCTACGGCACGACGATCGACATCTCCGCTCCGGGAGCGAACATCCTCACGATCCAGGACGGGACCCTCCACATCGTGTCGGGCACGTCCTTCGCGACCGGCCTCGTGTCCGGCCTCGCCGGCCTCGTTCACGCGGCCTATGGAGCTGGCTCGACGACGCCGACCATGCTCCTCGACGCCATCACGTCGACGGCGGTCGATATCGATCCGCTGAATCCCGGATTCGAGGGACTCCTCGGCGCGGGCCGGATCGACGCGGTCGCCGCCGTCCGGAGCGTGACGGGAGTTCCCTGGGGCGGGGCAGTTTCCAACGTGCCGATGCGGCTCGAGTGCTCTCCGAATCCGTTCTCGGACGTGACGCGGATCACATGGGATCGCGCCGGCTCTGTACCCGAACGTCTCGAGGTCTACCGCGCCGACGGCGCACGGGTCGCGGCGATCGGTTCGGAGCGTCTCGGACCCGGAGCCTTCGAGTGGAACGCCACCGGGCTTTCCGACGGAGTCTACTTCGTACGCATGAGGACCGCCGCCGGGGACTACGTCACGACCGTGACGCTCCTCCACTGAGCGAGCTCCGCTGAGCGGGATCCGCGGTTCCGGCGGGTACGGTGATCCGATTCCGTCTACCGTACGTGGATCATCCGTCCACTCTCGCGACGCGATCCCGCCTGCAGCACGTAGCGATAGACGCCGCTCGGTAGTTCCATTCCGTCCAACGTGATCTCGTGCGTGCCCGCGGGCACGTCCTCGAAACGACCGGTGGCGACGGCGCGTCCCGCTACGTCGATCACGGCGAGGCGAACCTCCGACGGCTCCTGCAGGGCGTACCGGATCCGCGTGCTCTCCGTGAACGGGTTCGGCGAGTTTCCGAGGATCAGCCGGTCCGTGAGGGAGCCATCGGTGGGGCCTGAGTCCTGGAGGACGTCGGCCGGCGCGAGGTCGTTGCGGATCACGAAGACGCCGTCCATTCCGTCCGCCGCGTACGCAGTCGAGCCCGCGGCATCGATTCCCTGAGCGGTGAAGCCGGTCTCGAACGAACCCACCACGACGGGTGCGTCGGGGTTCCCGACGTCGACCACCGTGACGTCGTGGAGGGGTGAGGTGACGTAGGCGTATCCGTCCGCGACCGCGACGTCGGTGTTTCCGATTCCGACCGCACCTCGTTGGAACGGATTCGCGGGGTTCGAGACGTCGACGATCCGGAGGCCCGGGTTGTCGATGATGTAGGCGAGGTCTCCTTCCACGACGACCTTGGTGGCGCGTCCGGGAGTGTTCAGGGTTCCGACGGTGACCGGGTTGTCCGGGTCCGAGATGTCCAGGATGCGAAGGCCGCACTTCTCTTCCGCGACGTAGACGAGGTCCCCGACGATGTCCACCCCTTGGACATACGCGGGTTCCGAGTCGGGGAGGCAGGAATCGTTCGAATCGAACTGGGAGCGGAGGAATGGAGCGCTGGGGTCGCTGACGTCGATGATGCCGGTGCCGATGTTTCCGTTCGCGACGACGACGATGTTTCCTTCGACCGCGACGTCGTACATCCAGTCGGTGGTGGAGAGATCACTCACTTCGACCGGAAGGGTCGGATCCGTGATGTCGACGACGTGGAGCCCGGAGAGGCCGTCTGCGATGAAGGCGTGCGTATCGTCCACGGCCGTCGCGAACGCCACCCAGGGGGTGTCGAGGAACCCGATCTCTTCGGGAGCGGACGGATCGGTGATGTCGAGGACGCGCATGCCACGATTTCCGTTCGAGACGTAGAGCAGGTTTCCCCGGACCGTCGTGCTGTAGGAGAAGCCGCGGGCGTCGACCACTCCGAGCTCGGTGGGGTGGGAGGGATTGGCCAGATCGAAGATACGCATCCCTTCGATGCTGTCCGCGAGGTAGAGACGGGATCCGACGATTTCGATCTGATAGTAGATGTCTCCGTAGTGAATGCCGGGAACGAGCCATACCTGAGACGGGTTAGCGGGGTCCGACACATCGAAGACGGTGATGCCGCGACCGTTCGCCGCGTACACATAGTCCCCCGCGATCTCGAGGTCGAACAGGGTTCCCGCGGCGGCGAAGCCGATCTCTGTCGGGTTCGTGGGATCGGAGACGTTGACGATCCGAAGCCCCTGCCAGTCGCCGACGTACGCGATGCCGTCACGGACCACTGTCGCTTCGTTGAGGCCGACGAGCGGAATCTGCGACCCGATCAGTTGTGGCATGGTGGGAATGGAGACGTCGTAGATGAGGAGTCCGTTCCCCCAGTCGGCGACGAACGCCAGATTGTCCACCACGGCTACGTGCTGTGCGGACGACGGGGTGGTGAACTGTCCAACCTCTGTCGGGACGGTCGGATCGGAAACGTCGAGGATGTGGACTCCGACTCCATCGGCAAGGTAGAGGGAAGTGCCCGAGAGATCCATGTCGACGAGGAAGGTCGCGAACGGTAGGGCTCCGATCTCGAAAGGCGCCGAAGGGTCGGTCACGTCGAGCACGAAGATGCCTGCGTGGGGAGTGGCGATGTACGCCTTGTCATCCGCCACCACGATGTCGAAGACGGGTGAGGGAAACTCGTACTCCGAGAGGATGCTGGGCGAGGAACCATCCGTGACGTCGGCGATTCGGAGGATGGCGCCGGCTCCGGAGTAGACGATGAATCCGTCGACCGCGACGGACGCGGCGGGTCCGGTGGGCCAGCGACCGAGCTGGGTCGTGTTCTCACTGCGGGCAGGCGTCGGGTGAGCCAGCAGCGTCCCGAGCATCACCAGTCCAACCCCGAGCATGCGAACATGGCGCATCATCGTAGCTCCCCTCGTTGAGGCTGTTGGGTGAGTCGTCGTTCGCGGACAGGGGCCCGCTGCTGGGTAGTCGCGCGCTCCGGTCGGCTGATACCTGTCAGGCGTCCCGACCCCCGCTGGCCTGTGCTAAACTCGCTGGACGCGTCATTTTCCGGCGCCCAACCCTGGGGATCCGCTACACGTGCGTCTCGATACTCTGGACATCCTCCGCTGCCCCTCGTGCCGCGGACGGCTCGAAGTCGCCTCGCGACGTGCCGTCACCTCGAGCGGGCGGATCCGGGAGGGCCTCCTCGGCTGTAGCGAGTGCCACGCGACGTATCCCGTGCTCGGTTGGGTACCGCGGATGATGAGCGAAGGGTCGCTCACCGAGGTAGAGCGCTCCCTTGCCAATGAACTCCGTGGGGTGACGGCGTCCCGAAAGCCCACTTCTCCATCTTCGGCCGAGGTCGTGGACGAAGAGTCGATCACCCAACAGGACTACCGGGACCGGATCGAGTCGGCGGTCCGCTCCAAGCTCCTCTACACGGAGTTTTCCCCGAAGATGCGCGAACGCGAAGAGCGCGACATCGAGTACCGGATCGAGCATACGGACCGGAAGGACAAGTTCGTCAAGACGGCGCAGTCCTACCTCATGTCGTCGCCTCGTTCCGTCCTCGATGTGGGTGGGGGACAGGGAGGGGCGCTGACCGCGTTCCGACAGGAGTTCTCCGCCGAACGATCCGTCCTCCTCGACATCGACGACGAGTGGGTCGAGTTGGCCTGGCTTCGTGATCCCGAAACGGAAGTGATCCGCGGGGACGCCACACAGATGCCGTTCCATGAGGGCGCGTTCGACTTCCTCTTCACGCAGGCGACGCTGGAACACATTCCCGACTGGAAGAGGGGCGTGGCCGAGATGTGCCGGGTGGCCGGGGAAGGGCTCCTCTGCTACAACCCGAACGGCCGGTTCTTCTACGACGTCCACGTCGCGGCGCCGTTCGTCACCTGGCTGCCGAAGGGTCCGGCGGCTCACGTCGCGCACGCGTATCACAAGCTCCGGCGTACCGGCCGGACCATGGAGTCGATCCGCGGCGAACTCCAGGTGACCCACTACCGGCCGCGTGCTCACGTCGTGCGCGAACTCCGGAGACTCGGCTGCGAGGTCGAGAACGCGTTCGGGGAGTTCATCCGTCACTCCGTCGAAGACCCCTATCACCTCTACGGCGGTCGCCTCATGCGGACGTTCCGGGAACAGCCGTGGACCCGCAAGGTCTTCACGAACACGATGCTCGTCATGGGCGCGGAGCCGAACGTCTACCTCTATTACAACTCCGGTGCCACACACACGGAGACGTCGCGCGCCGCCAGGGTCAACGGATGACGAGAGAAACCCTGATCGTAGGCGCGGGTCCGATCGGGCTCGCCTGTGCCATCTCCGCGAAGCGGCGCGGCATCGACCCACTCGTCATCGACGCGGGAGCGATCGCCCAATCCATCGTCGGCTATCCGATCGGGATGGTCTTCTTCACGACGCCGGAACTGCTCGAGATCGGCGGACATCCGCTCGTCTGCGTGGGGCAGAAGCCGAGCCGGGAAGAGGCGCTCAAGTACTACCGCGGCGTGGCGCGCGCCGAGGAACTCCGCGTGCTCACCTATACGAAGCTCCTCTCCGTCCAGACGACACCGGACGGGCCAGTCGCCATCGTCCAGGACGAGCGCTCGGAGTACGAGATCCCGTGCGAGCGGGTCGTGCTCGCCACCGGCTACTTCGAGCGCCCGCGGCGGCTCGGCGTGGACGGCGAGGATCTGCCCCATGTTTGTCACTACTTCGACGAGGCCCACCGGCACTGGGGACGTTCCGTAGTCGTCGTGGGAGGCGGGAACTCGGCGGCGGAGGCCGCACTCGAGCTCTTCCGTGCCGGCGCCAAGGTGACGCTCGTCCACCGGCGCGCCGAAGTAAAGAAGACGGTGAAGTACTGGGTCCGTCCCGACCTCGCGAATCGGATCGCGGCGGGCGAGATCGACGCCTACATGGAGAGCACGGTGGAGCGGTTCGTGCCCGAGGGTCTCGTCCTGCGAAAGAGTGCTTCCGGGGGCGACGGAGAGGGCGCCGATCCAGCGGAGACGACCGAACTCCACGCGGACCGCGTCTTCGTCCTCGTCGGATTCCTGCCCGATCAGGAACTCTACCGCCGCATCGGGATCGCACTCCATCCCGAGACCGGCGTTCCGACCCTCGATCCGGACACGTATGAGACGAACGTCCCCGGCGTCCACATGGTCGGCAGCATCACGCGGGGATTCGCACTGTCGGACGTCTTCATCGAGAACGGCCGGTTCGACGGGGAGAAGGTGTTCGGCGGAAAGTGATCGGCCGGAAGCGCCGGCGCATCCAATCGAGTCCGCCGCGCACGACTCCTTGCCTTCGCCTCTCCCATCTGGCAGCGTCCGCCCATGCTGCGCATCTTCATCGACGCCGACGCCTGCCCCGTGAAGGACGAGGTCTATAGGGTCGCCAAGCGACTGGATCTCGAGGTCCTCGTCGTGAGCAACAGCTGGATGCGTACCCCGGACAGCGGACGGATCCGGGCCGTCGTCGTCGAGCAGGGCGCGGACGTCGCCGACGACTGGATCGCGGAGCACGTGGAGACGGGCGACGTCGTCGTTTCCGCGGACATTCCGCTCGCTGCGCGGTGCCTGGAGAAGGGTGCCGCCGTGCTCGGGCCGACGGGCCGGCCGTTCACCCAGGACAACATCGGCGATGCGCTCGCGTCCCGTGATCTCATGTCGCAGCTGCGCGACGTGGGGATGAACACAGGAGGGCCGCCTCCGCTCCAGAAGGCGGACCGGTCCCGGTTTCTCCAGGCGCTCGACCAGATCCTGCAACGCATCAAGCGCGAAACGACGTGACCCGGGACGGGCCCGGGTCACAGAGAAACGCAACGCCTCGATGTACGGAGTATCTCCGCCCTCGTCGCCTACTGTGCAGTCGACGAGGGGCTCCTCCGCAGCCTGCTAGTGTGCGGTCTCGACACTCACCTGGGCGTTCTCGATGATCGCGTCGTAGGCGTAACCCGCGCCGAAGTCCTTGTCCGTCGCGAGCACTCCCTGCACGACGACGATGTCGCCGACCTTGGCACTCGCATCGCTCGTCACGGTGAGATCGTGCGTCGACTTTGCTGCTTCACCGGTCCCATCCTGGATGTGGAGCCAGTTCTTGCCCATGATGCCGCCGTTGTACTTGACGACCTTTCCGCGGACGACGACCGGCTTTCCGGAGAGTGATGCCTTCTCTGCCCAGACTTCACCGATCGTCTGGCCACCTTCGGCCTTCGCGATTCCGTCGAAGGAGAGGTCGGTGGTCGGCGCCATCGTGCGGACCTTGGCATCCGGGTCCTCTTCGCCGCCCATCATTCCGCCCATGTTCATCCCGGCGTGCGGATCGCCACCGGACATGCCACCTCCGGCCATGCCGCCACCGGACATCCCGCTACCGCCACGGTCGAAAGCCTGGACGAAGTAGAGCATGTCGAAGGTCCGGTCCAGGGACGTGCTCTTGAAGTCCTTCATCGGCATGGCGAGCGTGACGCCGAGTTCTTCGCCCACGCTGACCTTGCTCTGCGGGCCGGCGGCCCAGACGGATTCTCCGCCCTTCTCCAGGCGGACGTAGGTGTAGTCGCTCGCGTCGAACGTCTCGGCGACTGTGCCGACGAAGTTGTCCGTCGCGTTCATCGCTCCGGAGCCCATGCCGCCGGATCCCATCTCACCCGCCATGGTTCCGCTCGCGGGCTGAGAGTTTCCGCCCTGGCTCTGTCCGCCGTCCGAGCCGCCGGAGCAGCCGAAGAGCGCGGCCGAGAGGACCATGGTGAACGAAACGAGCAACGTCTTGTGGGAGGAGAGCATGTGCAGACCTTTCCCTTGGTTCGTGGGGCAGCTCAGCTGCCCCGGGGCGGCCCGAAATTCGGGCCAACAGTTCCATACCGGCTACTCAGGGCCGTCGAGGGCGTCTCATAGCCTGGTCGACCAAACGTTGCAACGATCGGGCTAGAACCGGCGTGGGCACAAGGACAAAAGCATACGCACTTTCCTCGCCTCGTCTGGGTGCCGTCGGACGGCCCACGGGCAGAAGCCGAGGGCGTGGCCTGCAAACCTCGCGACGGGTGTCACCTACGGACGTTGCCCGTGTACGCCATCCACTCGACCCGTGGACGTCGCCTACGGGCGGAACCGCTTCTTCAGCGATCCCCAGCTCCCGTCCTCGACCGGGACCGGATCCGTGGGGCACGGCGCGTAGCCGGGCGCGCCCGCGAACCCGAACCGTCCGTAGTCGACGATCTCGTCTACGAGCGGCGGAACGGAGTCGTCCCGGAAGACGCCGCCTTCCGTAGGATGCGGGATGAGCTCGAGTTCGACTGGATTCCCGTACTCGGTGTAGGCCATGAGCGCGTACACGGGGATCATCGCCGACGTCCCAACCTCGGCCAGGGTCACGGTCGTGCCCGTTCCGGGTGCGGGCCAGTTGTCGGTGGGGGAGTCGGTGCCCGGGCAGGGGTCCCAATCCCAGATGATCGGTTCGAACAGCGAGACGCCGTCGACTCCGAACGACACCGAGGCGAGGCGGGGTGAGGACGACTCGGGGAAGGCTGCGAACACGAAGACCATCGCGTGTTCGATTTCCGGCTCCCACAGCGGGATCACGGACTCGCAGTCGGCCGGAAACTCGCGACATTCGTCCAGGCACCAGGGGTCGTTCAGGTAGGAGCAGGCGCCGTCCCCGAAAGGGCTCCCACCGTAGTGCAGGATGAGCGTGCCCCCCGCATTCGGCCCGGCCTGAGCCGGGGGGGGGCGCAGTGAGGATGCACGCAGCCGAGGCGACGCCGGCGAGGAACAGGGAGACCCGGAGGCTGGAAGGCTGGAATCGTGGGCGCATGGGATCCTCCTCTGAGTGCGGGATCTCGGAAGGGGAGGAGAAGAGTAGACCACGCCCGGCTCGGCCCGAACAAGAGCGACGAGAGGGGCGTTGCGACCGCGGGGACGCCGGCGCCACGACTGCCGGCATGGCCGCCGGGACGACGGCCGGCCCGACCGCCGGTACGACTGTCGGCGGGACGGCCGGAACGCCGGCACCGACAGTGGCGCCGCGGGTTGGGCGAAACCTACGCCTTTCCTTGCCTCGAACGCCCCGGGATGTTGTTCTCCCAGACTGAGACGCGCGCGGATCCGAGGCTTCTGACCGTGCCGACTTCACCATGCCGATGGCAGCGCCTCCCACCAGGGGAGGGGGACGGCTCGGGCCGATCCCGACCGCTGCGCCGGAGAGCCGCGAACGAAGGGAGACGACATGACGGTTGCCGATGGGATGAAGGTTTCGCTGGAGTACGCTCCGGGACGGGGAAGGACAGGTGCTGGACTCGAACGAGGGTGGAGATCCCTTGGTCTACACGCAGGGTGCCAAGCAGCTGATCCCCGCGGTGGAGCGGGCCGTCTCCACGATGTCCGTCGGCGAGAGCTGTGAACTCGATGTCGCGCCCGAGGACGGCTACGGTGAGGTGAATCCGGACGCCTTTCAGCAGATTCCGATCGACAAGATCCCCGAGGGAGCCCGCTCTGTCGGAACGCAGCTCCAGACGCAGACGCCGGACGGACACGTGCTCCATCCGATCGTGTCGGAAGTCCACGACGAGCACGTCGTGCTCGACTTCAACCATCCGCTCGCCGGCAAGGCGCTCCACTTCAGCCTCAAGGTGCTCGGCGCCGAGGCCCAGGAAGGCGAGTGACCTGCTGCTGCGCGGCCGCTCGCGGCCTCATGCCCCACCGATAGGGCGTCCACGTCGCGCGTGATGCGTCTCTGCGCGTCCGTCGGCTTCGCGTGATTCACCGCCGACGCGGCCCTTCCTGCCTGTAGACTCCACGAATGCCGCGGGTCCCCTTCCCCCGAGAGGGACCCGCGGGCTTCGGCCGCCGTCGGCCAGAGGAGGATTTGGTGGAGATCCGTTTCGATACCTACTACGACAATGATGAACTCGCCGCCGCGCTCCGCCGTCTCGCGGAGACGCGTCCTTCCATCTTCGAGCTGCGTTCGCTCGGGACGTCGCACGAGGGACGGGACATCCCGCTCGTCGTCGTGACGAACCGGGAGACCGGGAAGGACACGGGCAAGCCCGGCTTCTGGGTGGACGCGAACATCCACGCGACCGAGGTCGCGGGCACGATGGCGGCCGTCCATCTCCTCGTCACGATCGCGGAGGGATACGGCCAGGACGCCAAGATCACCCGGATCGTCGACGAACAGGTGATCTATGTCGCGCCGCGTCTCAACCCGGACGGCGCCGCACTCGCGCTCTGTGACAAGCCGCGGATGATCCGCTCCGGCACCCGGCCCTATCCCGAGATGGAACGCGCCGATGGTCTCCACGAGGAAGACGCCGACGGAGACGGACGCGTGCTCCAGATGCGGATCGAGGATCCGGCGGGAGACTGGAAGGTCTCGGACCGCGATCCACGACTCCTCGTGAAGCGCGCCATGCACGAGGAAGGCGGGACGTACTACCGGCTCCTGCCGGAGGGGAACGTCGAGAACTTCGATGGCTTCGATATCCAACTCGCACCGGACCTGGAGGGGCTCGACTTCAACCGGAACTTCCCTTCTGGGTGGAAGCCGGAAGGAGAGCAGCTCGGAGCGGGTGACTTCCCCGGATCGGAGCCGGAGATCCGCGCACTGCTGGAGTTCGTCTCGGCCCATCCGAACATCTTCGGTGCGATCACGTTTCACACCTTCAGCCGCGTCATCCTCCGTCCCTTCTCGAGCAAGTCCGACGATGAGATGGATACGACCGATCTCTGGGTCTACCAGGCGATCGGCGAACGCGGCACGGAGCTGACGAAGTATCCGTGCTGCTCGGTCAACCACGACTTCCGTTACCACCCGAAGCAGGTGATCGGCGGCGCGTTCGACGACTGGGCCTATGAGCACCTCGGCGTCTTCGCCTTCACGATCGAGCTCTGGGACCTCGCGACCGCGTCCGGGATCACGGAGAAGGCGGAGAAGAAGAAGTTCATCGAGTGGTTCCGGATCCATCCGGTCGAAGACGACTACAAGATCCTCGACTTCGTGAGCGAGCACGCGCCGAAGGCGCTCGTCCCTGGCGGGGTTCAGACATCGCAGCTCGGCCGGCTCGAGATCGGCGGCTGGGACTGGATGTACAGCTGGCGGAACCCTCCGCACGCACTCCTCGAGGCCGAGATCGAACCGCACGCGACGTTCGTACTCGACTTCGCGTCGGCCGCACCGCGTCTCCGTTGGATCGACACCCGCATCACGAACCTCGGAGACGGCCGGTTCCACGTCCATGCGGTCGTGGAGAACGTCGGGTTCTTCTCGACGAGCGGCTCGATGCACGCACGCAAGGTGAAGCGGGCGCGTCCCGTCACATTGGTTCTCGGCGTCCCCGACGGGTGCTCGCTCGAACGGGGCAAGCCACGCAAGGAGATCGGGCACCTGGAGGGACGTTCGAACAAGATGGACGTCACCTTCAGCTACTCGCCGACCGACAATCGCGGCCAGGCCGAGTGGGTACTGAAGGCGCCCGCGGGAACGACCGTGACGCTCGAAGCGAGAAGCGATCGCGCGGGAACGCTGAAGAAGGAGATCGTTCTGGAGTAGCGAGGAGGCTGCGCGTCCTTCCGGACGGACTTCGCGCGTCGGTCGGATCTGCTGCGTGCACCGCTCGATTCGAGCCAAGGGACATCCGGAAACTCGCCCTTCGAGGAGTCGCTGGAGACTTTCTCCACATCCAATGTGGATTCGAACCCAACGGGCCGGGTCGGAACGCCGATCCGGCTCGTTGCATTCCTCCACATACGGGGAATCCACTACGCCGAATCGCCCCTTGTTCGCTCCGTGGCGAAACCCCACTTGGTAGACTCGTCACGCACCGAGGGAGCCGTGCCCTCTCCTTGAGCCTGGCAGCAGGTGTCGTGCCGGTGCCTGGCTCCCGCCACTCAGTCATGGCGGCGTCCTCTCGCGTGCAACAGAAGGAGGACGAAATGCACAGCCCCCACGACGCGCCCCGCTCCACGGAGCACCGTCACGCGCACGCCGAGTTCCCCACCGGCCGCGTCTGCCCGCGTTCGGGTCGAAGGATCGATCCGCCGGTGGAACCGACGACGAAGAACTCTGCGATTCCTTTCTGGGAGAGATGGATCACGCGCAATACGGTGATCGCCGGTGTGCTCGCTCTCGCATGGCTGGTCTTCCGCACGGGGACCAAGCCGAGCCGGGTCGTCTATCCGTGTCAGCAGGCGGCGATCTCGACGGCGAACCTCGCGTTCGGCGCCGCGCTCGTCACGGCCGTCCTCGCAACCCGGCGTCGCGCCGTGAACTGGTTCCGTTCTCCCGTGGCGCTCACCGGACTCGTCGCCGGCGTCGTCGCTCTCATCGCGGCCCAGGCCTACTTCTCCGAGGCGAAGGAGTACACGGGCCCGGTGCTCGAGCCTCCGCGGGACTATCGTCCCGAACTCGTCCACGTCACGAACTGTCCGGACGATCCGGCCGGTGACCGCTTCCTCGGCATCGACAACCTCCTCCTCACGCTCGGGCAGCGGGGCACGAAGCTGCTCGACTCCGGCAGCGTCACTCCGTTCGCGGGCCCCGGCGGGATCGTCGGCAACGACGACGTCGTCCTCATCAAGATCAACTACCAGTGGTCGGAGCGCGGCGGCACGAACATGGACGTGCTGCGCGGGCTCATCCGCCGGATCGTCGACCATCCGGATGGCTTCGTCGGCGAGATCGTCATCGTCGAGAACGCGCAGTTCGCCTCGACGAACAGCTTCAACCGCTCGACGAACAACGCGCAGGACCAGGGCCTCTCTCCGCACGACATCGTGGTGGACTTCCAGGAAGCGGGCGTCGACATCTCCCACTTCGACTGGACTCCGGTGCGGTACAACTCGGTGAGCGAGTACTCCGAAGGTGACATGAACGACGGGTACATCGTCTATCCGGTCGAAACGGACGTGAACGGACGTCCGTCCTATCCGAAGTTCCAGACGGACTCGGGCACCTACATCAGCCTGAAGAATGGAGTCTGGGATCCGGACTCGCAGTCCTACTCGAAGGAGAACTTCCGCTTCATCAACCTGCCGGTGCTGAAGTCCCACCACGCGGTCTACGGCGCGACGGTGAGCGTGAAGCACTACATGGGTCTCGTCACGCGTGAGCTCAGCACGAACTCGCACAGCGCGATCCGTTACGGGATCCTCGGCCGCGTCCTCGGCGAGATCGGCCTCGCGGACCTCAACATCCTCGATGCGATCTGGATCAACGCCGATCCGTACACCGGCCCCGGGACGACCTACGCCGGCGCGACGCGGAGGAACGAGCTCGTCGCTGCATTCGATCCGGTGGCCCTCGACATCTGGGCGGTGAAGAACATCCTCATCCCCGGCTTCGAGAGCAACGGATTCTCCGCGCCCTGGCCGAGCCCGAGCGCGGACCCGGACGATCCTTCGAGCGCGTTCCGGACCTATCTCGATAACTCGATGAGCCAGCTTCTGGACGCCGGTTACACCGTGACGAACGACCTCGCCCAGATCGATGTCGTCGAGGCACGCGGTGACCTCGGGGACTTCGACCAGGACGGTGACGTCGACGAGTCCGACCGTGTCGACTTCGCCGGCTGCTTCACGGGCGAAGGCGGCGGCCCGCTCGATCCAGGCTGCGTCGCCGGCGACTTCGACCGCGACGACGATGTCGACTGCGAGGACTGGCTCTACTTCCGTGAGGTCTGGACCGAGGCCGGCACTCCGGGCGACATCCCCGACTGCGACACCACGGAAGCGCCGCTCGACACGCCGAACAGCGGCACCCAACTCCTCGGCGCGCGTCCGAATCCGATGACGGACTCGACGACGCTCCACTTCGTCCTCGCCGCATCCGAGGACGTGAGCCTGCGGGTCTTCGACGCTTCGGGACGGATAGTTCGTACGCTGGTAGCGGGGGCACGGCCAGCGGGCGCGAACACTCTGACCTGGGACGGTCGCGACGATCGGGGGAACGTCGCTCCGCGCGGTACCTACACCTACGCGCTCGACGCGGGGGAGAGGATGACCGGCAAGGTCGTCATCCGCTGAGCCGAACGACCCGCAAAGCGAAACCGAAGCGCTCTCTTCAGCGCTTCGGTTTTGTTTTGTTGGTGAGTCGGCCCCTCACGCCACCCGGTCTTCGGCAAGGGGCCTTGGTGAGTGCCAATTTAAAAATGCAATTTTGAAATTGACACGGCCATGAGTTTCGTATTATCTCCCAGCATGTTACGGCGGCATCTGGAACCCGAGTTGATCGCGGCGGCCCGCGAAATGCCTGTGGTGACGCTCATGGGCCCGCGTCAGTCCGGGAAGACGACGCTCGTTCGGGGCGTCTTCGGGTCCACGCATCAGTACGTCTCCCTGGAGCGCCCTGATGTGCGTGCGCACGCGCTCGAGGATCCCCTCTCCTTTCTGGGCGGGCTGGCCGAGGGGCGATTCTGGATGAGGTCCAGCGCGCGCCGGACCTTCTCTCCTACATTCAGGGGATCGTCGACGAGGACAACCGCCCCGGTCGGTTCATTCTCACCGGTTCTCACAACCTCCTGCTCATGGAGTCCGTGTCTCAGACCCTCGCGGGCCGCACAGCCCTGCTCTATCTCCTCCCGCTTTCCATCCACGAACTCGTGGGTCGGAGTCTCCCGATCTCGCGTCGCTCGACGCACGACCCGTCCGAGCGGAGGCCGTGGTCGACTTCGGGCGTTGGGAGATCGTCTGGAAGGGGCTCTACCCTCGCATCCACGACCAGAGTCTCGACCCGAACCACTGGTACCCGGACTACTTCCGAACGTATGTCGAGCGAGACCTTCGTGCCGTACTCCGAGTGGCCGATCTCACTGCGTTGAACGATTCGTTCAGCTCGTGGCTGCACGCACCGGGCAGGAGCTGAGCTACACGTCACTGGCATCAGATGCTGGGATCAGTCAACCGACCGCCAGAGCTGGCTCACCGCTCTCGAGGTGTCCTTTCTCGTCACGACCTTGCCGCCCTTTCACAAGAGCTACCGGAAGCGGCTTCGGAAGAGCGCCAAGATCCACTTCCTCGACACTGGGCTCGCGTGCTATCTGCTCGGAATCCGTGACCCCGAGATGCTGGCCCGACATCCGCTGCGAGGCCACATCTTCGAGAGTTTCATCGCGAGCGAGCTGACGAAGAACTTCTGGAACCGTCGTCGCGAGCCCCGTCTCTACCACTGGAGAGATGCGACCGGTCACGAGATCGATCTCATCATCGACCTCGGCGATCGACAGGTTCCGGTGGAGGTGAAGTCGGGTGAAACAATCGCCTCCGACTTCTTCGCCGGACTCGAGTGGTGGACCTCACTCGCTGGAAACGAGAACGAGAGCGGAGTTCTCGTGTACGGCGGCCAGGAAGGGGCGTCTCGCCGGAAGGTCGCCGTGAGGCCCTGGTTCCTCGGGTGATTCCCCAAAGCGCCTGTGTTCCTCGAGTACTCGGCTCGCTTCGTCCCATCATCTCTGTGGTCGTCCGCGTATCACGGACCGACGGGGGAGCCGATGAACCCGGGCCCGTGAGGGTCCTTCCAGGACTCGAGGTCTGAACCCAATCATGGAGTGGATTGTATACGCCGCGCCGTTGTTCGCCAACCGCGGCGCATGAGGCGTGGCGTCAGATCGGCCAGGTCGTACGCTCGTCGAGGTGAGGCGGCTGTACGCGAACAGGGTGGCCTGGAACCCCGAGAACGCGATTCAAGGCGCGATGGGCCGCGCTCGCCCCCTCGACTCTTCAAGACTCCTCGCCCGCCGGCGGCAGCAGGTCCTCGAGGAAGAACGCTGCCAACTCCGATCGCCCCGCGAGCCCGGACTTCCGATAGATCGCGACCGAGTGCTGCCGCACCGTCCGCTCGCTGCGCTTCGTCAGCCGCGCGATTTCCTTGTGGCTGTATCCTTTGAGGAGGAAGACGGCCGTCTCCCGTTCCGTGGGCGTGAGTCCCCAACTCGAGAGCTGCTCGTCGATCGCCTCTCCGAGTCCGCGGAGCGTGGTTTCGGCCCGGGACCGCCAGGCGTCCCGTTCGAGTCGGAGACGGTCCGACGAGGTGCGGGCCTCGCTGAGAGACCTCTCCGTGTCCGACCAGCCGCGGGCGAGGAAGACCGTCGCGCCGAGGGACACCGCGATCAGGGCCACCTCGACGGCGAGATGGAGGCCGCGCCGGTCCCCGGGGTTGTCGGTCAGGAGATCGATCAGGCCGAGGATCGAGACGGTGGCGAGAAAGACGGTGAGGACCCGTCCGGTGCGCTTTTCGAGGTTCGTAGGGACCTCCGTCATTTGTACGATACGTTGTGGGGCAACGAGTTGCAGCTGCCCGGTCCGTCACCTGTCGGATATGCAAACGGGACCTTCCGGGCGATCTTCTCCGTACGCGGGCCGCATGGAGCGGCTCGGCACCGAGATATGGAGGTTGTCAGATGAGTATCCAACGCGCAATCCGCTTCGCCGTCCTCGCAGTCGGGGTCGCGGTCCTTCTCGTCCAGCTCGTGCCCTATGGCCGGAACCACACGAACCCGTCGGTCACGCAGGAGCCCAACTGGGACAGCCCAGAGACCAAGGCGCTCGCCGCACGCGCCTGTCTCGACTGCCACAGCAACGAGACGAAGTGGCCGTGGTACTCGAACGTCGCTCCCGTCTCCTGGCGGATCCAGAACCACGTCGACGAAGGGAGAGCGACGCTCAACCTTTCGCGGATGGATCGCCCGCAGGAGGAAGCCCACGAAGCGGCGGAGGTCGTCGCTTCCGGCGAGATGCCGCCGAAGGACTACCTCCTTGCCCATCCCGAAGCCCGACTGTCGCAGACGGAGAGAGCCCAGCTCGCGCGCGGGCTCGCCGCCACACTCGGTGGCGAAGCCGGCGGGAAGGAAGGCCCGTGGAAGCAGGGCAGTCATGACGAGGACGAGGACGACGAGCGGGACAGCGACTGAGTCGCGGGGGCAGCGTGCGTTGCGGGCGTGGACCGCACGACGTCGCTCCGGGCCTCTGATCGTCGTCCGCTGCCGCTCCGACTCACTTCGACAGGAGCGCCCGCACCTCGGCGCCGGATAGGGCGGACTGCATCCAATCGAATGTGCCTTGCTCCAGCATTTCCCTACTCGCTGCCACCAGGGGGCGGGCGAGGGCCCAGGTCAACGTACCGCCGAGGCTCACTCGGCATGCACCTGCCTGGGCGAACTGTGGCAACGTCACACCCCGGAAGAAGGAAGCCAAAACGTTCAGCGGAAGCTCGACTGCGGCTCGGATTGCGCGGATCTCTTCCAGCGTCCGTAGACCCGGCGCGAACAAGACGTGCGCGCCGGCTTTCTCGTAGGCGACCAATCGCTCGATAGCCGTCTCCAAGGGGGCATCCGCACGAAGCATGACTTCGGCCCGGGCGACCAACTGGAACGGCATGTCCAAGGAACGGACGTACTCGGCCGCCGCCTGGACTCGATCGGCTGCTTCACCCGGTTCGTACAGCGTCTTCGTCTCGCGGCAGTAGTCTTCGATCGAGCAGCCGGCCACACCGGTCTCGACGAGGCGTGCAACGTTCTCGAGCATCTTCTTCGTCGACCTGGCGAAGCCGTCCTCGAAGTCGACGCTGATCGGGATGTCCGTAGCGCGCGCCACCCTAGCGCAATGATCCAGCTTGTCCTGCAAGGTCACCGCGCCGTCGGTGAGGCCTTGGGTGAAGGCGAATCCCGAACTCGTCGTCGCGAGTGCTTTGAACCCCAAACCCTGCAGGAGCCGCGCAGATCCGGCGTCCCAAGGATTCGGGATCACGAAGGTTTCGGATCCCTGGTGACGAGCTTCGAGTGCACGACACTTGGTGGCCTGGTCGGTCACGACCGTTCTCCTTCCGTCCAGTGGCCCCTGGCAGGTTGCGGAAAGAGTTCCTGCGGGCCTGTTTCCGCACCCTTCTTGGCCTCACCGCCCTTTGCGCTGGGGCCGGGACGAGCGCCGCGTTCCGCGGGTGGTCTGGCTCTTGCGATGCGGACGGTAGCCGACACCGCCTCGGATGTGGTCCCCCTCCGCCTGCTCCGACCACTCCTGCTGCGCCCGTCGGCGCCGCGAGTCGAGTGCAGCCTTGGGCGGACGGGAAGGAATGAGACAGTCGCATCCATCCCCGATGAGGTCGCCGCGACCCGCCTGGAGCAACGCTTCCCGCACCTCGAGATAGTTCTCCGGCTTGAAGAACTGGAGGAGCGCGCGCTGGAACTTCCGGTCGCGCATCTTCCGTGCGACGTGGATCGGCTTCATCGTCATCGGGTCGAGGCCGGTGTGGTACATGCATGCGGCGATGTCGAACGGGCTCGGGATGAAGTCCTGCACCTGGTCGGGCTTGTAGCCGTTCCGCTTGAGGAAGAGCGCCAAGTCGATCATCGCGTGGAGGTCGCTCCCGGGGTGGCTCGCGATGTAGTAGGGGATGAGGTACTGGTCCTTCCCCGCCGCGCGCGACGCTTTGTGGAACTCGCGGCCGAACTCGACGAAGTCTTCCGGACCCGGCTTCTTCATCGCTTCGAGGACGGTGGGATCGCTGTGCTCTGGCGCCACCTTGAGGTAGCCGCCGACGTGATGCGTCACGAGTTCCTTCATGTACTCGCGGTCGCGACGCGCGAGGTCCATCCGGATCCCGGACGCGACGAACACCTTCTTCACGCCGGGCACGTTCCGTGTGTCCCGCATCAGCGTCTTCAGCGGACCGTGATCCGTGCCGAGGAGCTTACAGATCTTGGGATGGACGCAGCTCTGCCGACGGCAGACCGCTTCGACCTCGGGCTTCGTGCAGCGCATCTCGTACATGTTCGCGGTCGGCCCACCGATGTCGCTCACCGTGCCGCGGAAGCCGTCGTCCTTCGTCATGGCCTGGACTTCCGCGAGCACCGACTCCCGGCTCCGGCTCTGGATGATCCGTCCTTCGTGTGCCGTGATCGAACAGAACGTGCAGCCGCCGAAGCACCCGCGCATGATCTGGACCGACGTCCGCACCACCTCGAAGGCCGGGATCTTCGCGTCGCCATAGGAAGGGTGGGAGCGACGCGTGAACGGCAGTCCGTAGACCTGATCCATCTCTTCGCGGCTCAGTGGCAGTGCGGGCGGATTGACGACGACCATCTGGTCCCCGTGCCGCTGCGCGAGTCGACGCGCGTTGAACGGGTTCGTCTCGTGATGCGCCATCCGCGTGAGATGTGCGAACTCGACCGGATCCTGTGAGACCGACTCGAAGCTCGGAAGGAGGACGAGGTCCTCCGGGACCGGTTCGCCTGCGAAGGTGGGGCTTCCGACCGTCGCCGAGTCCCGCCACTCCGTCGAATCTCCTGGACGCGTTGACTTCAGCACCCACGGCGTCTCGGTCGGAATCGGCTCCTTCGCCCCCAGGCGGTAGGCCACGCCGCGCAGTCCGCGTAGCTCTTGGGCCGGTCGTCCCTTGTCGAGCCCTTCGGCGATGTCGAGGATCGTCCGCTCGCCCATGCCGAAGCAGACGAGGTCGGCCTTCGAGTCCATGAGGATCGAGCGACGCACCTTGTCGCTCCAGTAGTCGTAGTGCGCGATCCGGCGGAGGCTCGCTTCGACGCCGCCTGCCACCACCGGGACGCCGGGATAGGCTTCGCGTGCGCGTTGGCAGTAGGCGAGCGTCGCGCGGTCCGGACGGCGGCCGATCTCGCCGTGCGGCGAGTAGGCGTCGTCGTTCCGCACCTTCCGGTTCGCGGTGTAGTGGTTGATCATCGAGTCCATGTTGCCCGCGGACACCCCGAAGAAGAGGCGTGGACGGCCGAACGTGCGCCACGGTTCCGCCGTCTTCCAGTCCGGCTGGGAGAGGAGCGCGACCCGGTAGCCTGCGGCTTCGAGTAGTCGGCCGAAGATGGCCATGGCGAAGCTCGGGTGGTCGACGTAGGCGTCTCCGGTCACGAAGACGATGTCGACCTCTTCCCAGCCGCGGGCGTGCATCTCGGCCCGGGTCATGACGAGCGGGACGGCCGGGGACTGAGCATATGTCGGGTCGAGAGAGAGCAAGCGAACTCCTGGATCTGGGGAATGGGCGACCTCGGAGTATACCTCGCCCGGAGTCCGGCCGGGCCACTTCCGGGATGGCACCCGCGGGACATTGGTGGCAAGGTGCGGCAGGATACGGCGGTTGCAGGGGAGCGCGCCGATTTCGGAGGACGGTTGGACCTGATCCAGAAGATCACGCTCGACGTGCTCGCACGGCTCGAGGAGACGCCGCGTCACGCGACTGAGGAGATCGCGCGTGCCTTCAAGCGCGGGCGGGAGCTCACGTCGGGGGAGAAGGCGGAGATCCTGTCCCGCATCCACGGCATCCTCCGCTCCCGCCGACTTCTCGACTACGTGCTCGACGAATCGGGCCCCGTGCCCGACAGCGGCTCGGCGCGGCTCGAGGCGCGTTGGTTCGCGCGTGAGCTGCTCGACGGACGGCTCACGCCGAGCCAGGCCGCCGCAGCGTCCCCTGACGTCGACTGGGCCCGCGTCCTCGAGATCGAGCGACGGATCGCACGCATCCCGGATCCGGCCCGGCGCCTCGCCCTCACCGGCTCCCTCCCGGACTGGCTCGCCGCCCGGCTCATCGCCGAGCTCGGGGAGTCCGAGGCGTTCGCACTCGCGGCCGCCTGGAGCGAGCCCCCACCTCAGACGCTCCGCGTCAACTCGCTCCGGCTCCCGCGCGAGGAGCTCGCGGAGCGCTTTCGTGGCGTCGGCCTCGAAGTGCGCGCCACCGAGTATGCGGAGGACGGCCTCGAACTCGTCTCGAAGCGGAATGTCTTTCGTTCCCCCGAGTTCCATGACGGGCTGTTCGAGGTGCAGGACGAAGGAAGCCAGCTCATCTCGCAGCTCGTCGCGCCTCCGCCCGGCGGCCTCGTACTCGACGCCTGCGCCGGGACCGGCGGAAAGACACTCCACCTCGCGACCCTGCTCCGTGGCAAGGGACGGGTCGTCGCGGTCGGCGTCGGTGCGGCCGGCGCGCGACAGCTCGAAGAACTCGCACGACGCGCGAAGCGGGCCGGGCTCCACAACGTCCAGCCGATCGCGGCGGTCGCGGAGGCTGCGGACGGTGCCGTGGGCGGCCGCGCCGCGCCCGGGGATGGGGCCGACGTCGAACTCTATGCCGACCCCGATACCTCTGCCGACGCTGCTTTGGTCGGCGACGCCGCCGTTCCCGCGGGCGCCGCGCCGTTCCCCCCGCCGCTGGAGAAGCTCCGCGGCAAGGTCGACCGTGTGCTGATCGACGCTCCCTGCTCCGGCATCGGCGTCTTCCGACGCAATCCGGAAGCGAGGGACCGGGTGACGGAGGAGTCCGTCCAACGGCTCTCGTCCGTCCAGCGCGAGATCCTCGAGCGGTTCGCGCCGTTCGTGAAGCCCGGCGGACGTCTGATCTACGCGACGTGCAGTGTGCTCCGCGCGGAGAACGACGACGTCGTCGCCGCGTTTCTCGCGGCCCATCCCGAATTCGTGGTCATGCCGGCGAAGGAGATCCTGGGGAAGGCGGCCGCGGCACGCATCGGTGACGAGACCTGTCTCCGGGTGTTTCCGCACCGGCAGGGGGCGGACGGGTTCTTCGGCTTGGTGCTCCGGCGGACACGGTAGTCGGCCGCGCGTGTCGCGATCGGGAAGGCCGGACTCCCTGTTACCGTCGGGAGGGTCGCACTACGTGTCGCGCTCGACAGGGCCTGACGACCGGCCGCGGTCGAGGTCACGCAGTCGGCCGCGGGAAGGCGTGGTGTGCGGTTTCGATGGTCGTTGGGGTCATCTCTAGAGCAGACGAATGCCGAATGCTGCCATCGCAAGAGACTATGTTGAATCCGTTCGGGCTGGAGTGGCGCGCAAGAAGTAGCGGTCTCCGAGGAGAGTTGGAGTGACTGAACCTACCGATCGGGATCGGGCCGAAGACATCGCCGGCGAGCTGGCTGACGGCGCCGCCCTGGATTGGGAGGACCTTCGGTCATCGCTACCGAACCTGGGTTCCACGCTGCAGCGGCTCGAAGAGCTCGAACGGATCGCGCGGTTCCACGAACGGGTGGGCAGTGATGAGCCCATCCCGAAGGGAGAGCCGTGGGGACCGCTCGTTCTCCTCGGTCAGATCGCGGAGGGAGCCTTCGGTCGGGTCGATCGTGCCTTTGATCCCACGCTCCATCGGGAGGTCGTCCTCAAGCGATCGAAGGTGCGGACTCCCGGCGCGTCGGACCGGCTGCTGGCCGAGGCGCGTCGTCTGGCCAGAGTGCGGCATCCGAACGTCGTGGCCGTCTACGGCGCTGCCGAGGTCGACGACGAGACCGGGATCTGGATGGAGCCTCTTCATGGCCGAACCTTGGAAGCGTACCTCCACGATCACGGACGGCTGACTCCGGCTTCCGTTCTCGCCATCGGGCGGGACGTCGCGTCCGCCATGGCCGCCATCCACGGGGCCGGGCTGGTTCATGGTGACATCAAGGCGAGCAACGTGGTCGAGGACGATGCGGGCCGGTTCGTCCTCATCGACTTCGGATCCGGGCGGAACCTCGATCGCCTGGACCTCCCGTTTCCCAGCGGCACTCCACTCGTTCTGGCGCCGGAAGTCGTCCAGGGTGGAGACACCTCGCCCGCTTCCGACCTCTACGCGCTGGGAGTGCTTCTCTTCCGCCTCCTCACCGGGAGGCATCCGGTCGAGGCTGGGGACATGCGGGCTCTGCTCGAGGCGCATCGCTCCGGGCGACAGGCGAAGCTCGACGACTATCGAAACGACGTGCCGCCGGCCCTGGTCGGTTGGATCGACTCTCTGCTGGAACCGAGTCCGGAGAAGCGGCCTGGCGATGCGCGAACCGTCGCGGCGAGCCTGGCCTCCCTCATCGCCGCGTTCCCCGGCCCCGAAGAGACGGCCCCGCTTCGGTCTCCGCCGACGCGCTCCGCGACGAAGTCCGGCCCGCCCTGGGATGCACTTCCGCAGACGACGGATCGTTTCGTGGGTCGGTCGGCGCTGCTGCACGAGGTGACGACCCGGCTCGAGTCCGGATCTCCGGTCACGCTCCTGGCCCCGGGTGGGTGGGGCAAGTCGCGTCTCGCGCTCGAGGTCGCGCGGACGCTCCGTCTGCGGCGGCGGGATGGTGTCGTCTGGTTCGACCTTCGCGGAACCCAGGGCGGAGCGTTCTGGGAGGCAGCGCTCGCGGCCCTCGGACCGGAGACGCGCTGCCCCGATCCTCGCGAGTTCGTGATCGAGCGGTTGCGGGGGCGGAAGGTCCTAGTCGTCGTCGACAACGCGGAGTCCTGTCCGGAGGAGTGCGTCCGTCTGATCGACGACCTCTCGGCCCCGACCCTAGAGGCTTCGATCTGGTTGCTCTTCACGTCCCGAGAGGCCCTTTCCCACCCCGCGGAATCGACGGTGGCGGTGCCGCCGCTGTCGTCCGGCATGGACTCGGCGGACGAAGCGTTCGAGCTTCTCGTCGACCGGATCCGTGCCCGGGCTCCGGGGCGGGACCTCAAGGCGTCGACGGTCGCTCTCCAGAAGATCTGTCGCCTCACGGGTGGTGTCCCGTTGGGGTTGGAGCTGGCCGCATACCAGTCGGATCTCATGACTCCCGATGAGATCGCGCGGGGCCTGGAGCGCAAGGTCAGTGCGGACTCACCACGGGACCCGGAGTGGAAACGCCTCGAGCCGTGTCTACAGTGGTCGTACGAGCGTCTCTCGCCGGACACGCAGCATCTCCTACGCCTCGTCAGCGTCTGGGCGCGCGTCTTTCGGGTCGAGGATGCCGCCTTCGTCCTCGAGACGGAGGAAACCTGGGAGGTGGCCGCGGCCGTGCGGGAACTCTCGGAACGCGGTCTCGCGCGGGCCGAAGCCGTGGGGCCTGACGGCGCCGAGGTCCACGAGTTCCGTCTGCCCGAACCCGTGCGACGTTTCGGCCGAGCGCGGCTGGAGGACCAGAGCGAAGAACCTCGGGCCCTGGAGCTCCATGCGAACCGTTTCATCGAACTCTGCTCCAAGTTGCCCGAATGGCCGATGTACGCCGGACGTCCTCTGCCCGCCTGGGTCGGGCGTGCGCACGACGATCTCGTCGGTGCGTGGCGGCACTGCCTCACCCAGGATCGATGGGAGGATGCGGCGGACTTCTGCATCCGACTGGCGCCGCACTGGACGGTCGGCTCTCGCGCTCAGGAAGCGGCGGCCATCCTCACCGAAACGATCGAGGCCGCGCCGGAGGAAGCCCGAGCGAAGACCGAAGACGGCCGTCACAAGCTCATCCGTCTCTACTTCCTCCTCGGTGGGGCGAAGCAGAGCCTGCGTCGACACGCCGAGTCCGCCGAGGCGAACGAGGCGGCGATGTCGCTTGCGGTAGAGACGGGCGACCGGGCGTTCGAGGCCTTTGGACTGTCGCGCGTGGCCGGATCCGAGATCCTTCTCGGTCGACCCGAGGCCGCCGGTAAGCGTCTGGAGAGAGCCTGGGGCCTGGCCGAGGAGGTCGGTGCGCCCTGGCTGCTCGGGAACGTGCAGGCGAATCTGGCCTTGTGGCATCAGCGGACGGGAAACCTGGCCGAGGCTCGAAGGTGGTGCGAGCGGGCTCTGGATTCGCGGAAGCGGTCGGGCGACCGCAGTGGAGAGGTGGTGGCGATCGCCGGTCTGGCCGCCATTGCGTGGGAGGAAGAGGAGTTCGACCGCGCGCGCACGTACCTGACGGAGGCGCTCGAGGTGCAGGACTCCGTTCCGGACACGTCACGAAACGCCCTCATCCTCTTCAACCTCGGCAGCATCGAAGCGACGGTGGGAAATGAGGAGGCCGCCCTCGCTCGTTGGCGCGAGACCCTGGAACTGCTGGAGACAGCGCCCGAGCAGGTTCTTCGGGCGAGAGCCGAGTCCGCCATCGCCCGCATCGACCCGACGGTCTCGTCCTTCGAAGCCCGGCAGGCGTCCGCCAGGGAACTCGCGTTCGATCTCGATCGCGTCCAAGGCACGGTGCCGTCTTCCCTCCAGGGCTACGCGACGCAACTGGTTCGGGAGTCGCGCACCGCGGACGCGGTGCGGCTCTACGGCGCGGCCCATGCGCTGCAGAAACAGTCCGGCCTCGTCATGCCGAAGTCCCGTCGCCCGTCCTATGACGAGGAAGTCCGCCGTCTCGAGGAGATCGAACCCTCCTTCGAGGAGTTGTGGCGGGAGGGAGAGTCGGACCCGGAGGCCATGATCCGCTGGACTCTGGACGACGCTTCCCGCCGGTGAGTTGGACCTAGCCGGTCGGCGCGAGACGCGACTTCGCCTTGCGCCGACGGGAGCGGGCGGCTGTCTCACACCCGTCGGAAGCAGTGGACATGGCCAGGATCCGCTACCGCCCTTTGTCGGCTACCTCCCGACCCGCACCACCCGAAGATCGACTCTCCCACCGTCCACTTCGAGCCGCGCGAAGTAGACCCCCGCCGGAAGCCGGTCCGGAGCGTCCCACGTCACCGCGACGTTGCCTGCCTCGAACCAGCCGTCGAGGACGCGCTCGACCTGCCGTCCCTGGAGGTCGTACATCACGAGTGACGCATGCCCGGAGTGCGCCATGCGGAACGACAGCTCGGTCGAACCGGGGAACGGGTTCGGCGCGGCCGTGAGGAGAAGCGTGGTCGCTTCGGTCCCGCTTGCACCTGTGCCCTCGGCACCGTTGCCGTTTGTTCCATCACCCGTCCCCGTGCCGCCGGGTCCGCTGCCGTCCGTTCCGTCTTCGACTCCCGCCACGTCGAGCCCGGTGCGGAAGTCCGTCGCGGTCGGTGCGTTTCTCACCGGCGTGTACCACGGCGAGCGCTTCCAACGCGGATGGTCGCCGAGCATGCGCACGCGGTAGTGGTAGGCGCCTGTGCCGAGCCCGGGGACGAAGAGATCCGCGTGGACGACGCTTCCGATCCCCGCGCTCGGTGCGCCGGTGTCGAAGACGCCGGAGACTTCCGTGCCCGTGCCGTCGAACGGAACGCCGGTCGGCTTGGCTTCGACTTCGAGACGCACACGAGCCCGACCGAGCGGACTCTGGAGTGAACCCGCGATCCGGATGCCGGCGCCCTCCACCGCGCCGAGCAGGGCGACGGGGCCGTCGTCGTTGGGTGTCCGCATCCGCCAGAGGTGGGGTACGCCTTCGGTGAGGCTGGGGGCGACGACGCCGCTTCGCCAGAGTCCGTTCCCGGGCCAGAGGTAGACCGTTCCGGTCGACGAACTCGTGCCGAGGAGTCCAGGTGCGGCGCCCAGGATGTCGCCGACGCCGTCTCCCGAGAAGTCGCCGACCGCGACCGCGGAGCCGTGTCCGCAGAAGTCGACGTTCCCGTCGTTCGCGAACCATGCGTCCGTGTCCGTGAACGGGGCGCGGTAGGCCCAGACCTGTCCTTCGTCGACCTGTCCGTTGTCGACGCCGGGCGCGCCGACCACGATGTCGCTCCGGCCGTCGCGGTCGAGGTCGGCGGAGGCAACGGACCAGCCGAACTTGGAGCCTGCCTGCGGGGCGAACCATTCCTTCTCGAGGCCGAAGCCCGCGAGCGCCGGGGCGCCATGGTAGACGACCGTGCGTCCACCGGAACCGTGGAACGGGGCGCCCACCACGACGTCACCGAAGCCGTCGGCGTCGACGTCGCCGGCACTCGCGACGGAGTAGCCGAGCCGTGCGCCCGTGGTGCCGCCGGGAATGGTCCACGGCGCCGCAGGCGAGATGCCGGAGCCGCTGCCGAAGTAGACGAACGCCGCGCCTTCGTTCGGGGCGGTTCCGTCGAGGCGGGGCGCGCCCACGATCACGTCCCCATAGCCGTCACCGTCGACGTCACCGGCGGACGCAACGGAGAAGCCGAGCTCCGCGTCCGGTTGATCCCCGGTCGCGATCCAGCTCGGGCTCGCTTCGAGTCCGGCGGGGCCTCCGCGGAACACCATCGCCTTGCCGCGTCGTGTCGACCCGGCTCCTCCCGGCGCGCCGATGATGACGTCGCCGAATCCGTCGGCGTCGACGTCGCCCGCGGAGGCGACGGACGATCCGAACGCATCGGTGGCGGCATCTCCCACCGCCGTCCATGACGGGAACGTTTCGAGTCCGGAGGCGCCGCCGCGGTAGAGCCGCGCCTGGCCCCGTCCGCCGTCGTGCCCGGGTGCGCCGACGAGCAGGTCTTCGTATCCGTCGCCGTCCACATCCAACGCGGACGCGACCGCGTCGCCGAGGAGGAGCGATGAGTTCTCGCCGTCCGCGACCCAGTCCGGGGCCGCGTTCGGGGCGGCCGGGCCGTAGTAGACGAACACGCGGCCCGAGTCGCTCCCCACGAGGTCGATCGATCCGGACCCGACGACGGCGTCGTCTGCGCCGTCCCCGTTGAAGTCCCCGAACGCGACGGCCGTGCCGTAGAGGTCTCCAGGTGAATCACCGTCGTTGTAGAACGTCGCCAGCTCGCCGGGCGCATCGGTACCGCCTCGCAACACGTCGACCCGTCCGCCGCCGTTCACGGTGCCGTCGCGATAGGGCGAGCCGATGAAGAGTTCGCTGTGCCCGTCTCCGTCGACGTCCCCGGCCGTGCCGAGTCGCCATCCGTAGTACTCGTCGTCGAACTCGGCGGACGACCAGTAGGAGTCGTCGACCCGCTCTTCGCCGTTGTCGGGCGCGCCGAAGTAGAACCGCACCTCGGCTCCCGTTCCTGCATTCCGCGCCTGCGCCAGGAAGTCCGCGTAGCCGTCGCCGTTGACGTCGCCCGCGGGCGCGACGACGCTACCGAAGTGCGCGCCGGCCGCCGGTTCCGTCAGCGTCCAGTACGCGATCTCGCCGGCCGTGGCCGCGCCGTAGACCACGCGCACGACGCCGCTCTCGCTCGGCGCTCCTTCGTTCGCCGCGCCGAGGAGGATGTCTTCGTAGCCATCTCCGTTCACGTCCCCACCCGGCGCGCCGGACGTGCCGAGGATGTTGCCGCTCACGAATCCGATCGACGTGGACGTGAGCCCACCCGGACCTCCGCTCGAGATCCGGTACTTCGCGGACGCGTCGGCCTGGAACTCCAGGTGGACGAGGTCCGCGTATCCGTCGCCGTCGAAGTCGACGCCGAAGAAGATCGTGCCGACGAGGGAGGACGGAAACGAGCCGATCACGCTCGTGAGGAAGACAGGATCGCCGGGGCCACCGAGATAGACGTCGACCTTGCCCGCGCTCAGTGTGCCGCCGACGTCGTAGCCGGGAGCGCCGATCCCGAAGTCGGCGTAGCCGTCTCCGTTGATGTCACCGAGCCCCGCGACGTAGGACCCCAGGAGGTCGTCCGTGTTCGCGCCGATCGCGTACCAGTCCGGCTCGAGGGGAAGGCCGGTGGCGGAGCCGAGGAAGAGGCTCGCGAATCCGTTGTGGGGGTGGTTCCCGACTTGCGCCAGCGGAGCGCCGAGCAGGACGTCGTCGTAGCCATCCCCGTTCACATCGCCGACACCGGCCGCGGAGTAACCGAGGTGCGCGTCCGCGACTTCGCCGTCGTACTGCCACGACGTCACGCCGAGGCCGGACGGACTCCCGTAGTAGGCGCGGACCCGTCCGCGGTCGGCCCCGTTCAGGTCGTAGTAGGCCGAACCGATCACGAAGTCGTCGTACCCGTCCCCGTTCACGTCGCCCGCGGGGGTGACGCCGAACCCGAACGCCTCCGCCGTCTGCGTTCCTTCGCCGGACCAGTGGAACTCCGGAAGGGCGCGCGCCGAGGTGGAAGTGAGGAGGAGCGCGAGTGTCGGAACGAGTGCGAGCGACGACACGAGACCAGGTGCCGGCGTTCGCGTGGATCTGATGCCTGGTGCGACTGCGCAGGGCAGGACGCGAGCGAGGATGGACGGGGATGGACGCGGGTTGGCGCCCCGTCCCTGGACGTGCGAATGCGATCGGATCGGCATGGAACCCCTCCGTGAGCCGTCGTGGGCCGGGAGGGAGAGCCCCCGGCGCCTGCTGGTGTCTCGGTTTCGAGAGGGGAATGCTTGGCAGGGACGGAAGCGAACGGGTGGAAGCGGCCCATGCGCATCGCTTCCGGCGGGCGCTAGTTCACCCGGACGATCCTCGCCGCGCCGGTGGCGCCGTCTTCCGTCCGCGCGCGCACGAAGTAGACGCCGGATGGTGCCGCCGTGCCGTCCGCGATCCGGCCGTCCCATGTGACCGGGAACTCGCCGGCGGAATGGAACCCGCGTGCGAGGTTCGCGACGTGGCGTCCCGCCGCGTCGATGACGTCGACCTCGACGCGTCCCGGTGCGGGGAGGAGGAGACGCAGCTGCGACGCACCGCGGGTCGGGTTGGCCCCGGCGAAGTGGAGCTCAGGGCCGAACCCGCGGTCCGTCGCGTCGGCGGACGGATCGTCGTCGCCGAGTCCGGCCACGTCTTCGGGCGCAAGGCGAAGAAGCTGGCCGCCGTCCCCACCGAGCACGAACTCGTGGGCCGTGGCGTGGACGTTGGTCGGCCGCGAGGTCATCGGCGTGCTCGTCGTGTTCCAGGTGACGCCGGCATCGGTGCTGTAGCGGACCTGGGAGGAGAAGCTCTGGACCGCGATCCCGATGTCGCCGAGGAAGGCGAGACGGGAGACATATCCGGTCATCACCTGGGTCCACGTCTGTCCGCGATCGGTGGTCCGGTACATCCGCGGATTCGTGCCCGCGACATGTACCACGCCGGTCTCGGTGCTGAACCAGTGCGCCGCCGCGATGAGGTCGTTCGACGGGATCTGCACCATGGTCCAGTTCGCGCCCGCGTCGTCCGTGAAGTAGACCCGCGGCACGTCACCGCCCTGACGGAGTCGTCCGAGCGCGAATCCGGTCTCGCGATCGAGGAACGAGAGGATCGTCGGACCGAAGTTCGAGGGCAGGCCTGCGCTCACGTCGCTCCAGGTGAGCCCGAGGTCGGTGGAGAGGGCGAGCGAACCGGCGCCGGTGCTGAGCTCCCAGGTGCCGGCGTAGACCCAGCCGTCGATCGTGCGGACCGGTGCGTAGTTGCCGGTCGAAAGGGTGTTCGCGAGTGTCCAAGAAGCTCCGCCATCCATCGTCCGGTAGAGTTCTTCCCGGGCTGCGCCGAGGCCGACGAGTTCCGATGGCCACGAGTACTGCGTCCAGCGCGGGGGAGCAGGTGTGGCCGCGAACCAGGAGTGCCCGCCATCCGTGCTCTTCATGGCCGACGTCGGGAGGAACGTGCTGCTCGGCTCGGTCGCCGCGTGGATCGCACCGAGTGGCGTGGAGGAGAGGCTCCCGATCCGCGCGGGGAAGAGGTCGGCGCGCGCCGCTCCGTTCTGCACGGTCTGGCCCTCGTCGTCGGACCAGAACAGGTCGCCGACGTCCGACGAGAAGACGATCCGTCCGCTCGGACTCCGCTCGAGTTCGAGCATGCCGACGGTACTCTGCGCGAAGAGCTGGCTCCAGGTGACGCCTCCGTCGACCGTCTCCCAGAGTTCCGCGCCTTCGAGGTCGGTGATCCGGAGGCGATGGCCTCCGCCGAGGTCGAGCGTCTTCCTGGGATAGTCGGGCCAGGAGAAGTCCTGCACTTCATTCCACGTGACGCCGCCGTCCGTCGTCTGCCAGGAAGAGAAGTCCTCCATCACTTCGCCCGTCATCGCGTCGTAGAACACGACCTCGTGATAGCCGAAGAACGCGAAGTCCAGGAACTGCGTCCAGGACGCGCCGCCATCGGTGGTGTGGTGCGCGACATCGTCGCCCACGGCCCAGCCGTTCATCTCGTCGGCCCACCACTGGCACTCGATCGTTCCGATCCCGGGGCCGACGTCCGTCCAGTTCCCTCCGTCATCCGTCGACCGTAGGACCTTTCCCTGCGCGCCCGCCGCGTCGAGGCGTCCGTCCGGCGCGGTCTTCAGTTGATAGAGCGTGCCCGTCGAAGGGTTCGGGACTTCCGTCCAGGTGGCGCCTGCGTCGGTGGAGCGGAAGATGCCGGGAGACTCGCCGACGGCGATGAGGTCCGTCGCACTGAAGGCGTGGACGCCGTAGAGGTCCTGGCCGAAGGTCGTGATGTCGGAGCGGAGTTCCCAACTCGCCACCGTCCACCGTCCGCAGGACCGATCCTTCCAGCCCGACCGCGAATCCGACGTCCGCCGTGAGGAAGTCGATGTCGTAGACCGGGTTTCCCTGGGGCGCGGGATGCCCCCACGACGGGACGAGCCCGGCATCCGTGATCGCTCCGTCCGAGACGGAAACGAATGGAGGGCAGAGCGATAGGGCAAGAGCGGACAGCGCGATCGAGCTTGCGGCAAGAGAGGTACGCACGATGGGGAAGGCCTCCGGTCGGTGAGTCTTCATGGGCCAAGGCGTGGGTCGCCAGGGAGTTGGTTCGTCCGGGGGTCGTACCTCAGCGGCTTCTGATACGTACCGTGGGGCGGGCCGCTCTCTGCGTGTGGGGGCGGGTCGTGTGGTGAGGAGGTCTCAGGCGGCGTTCTGTTCGTCGGCGCTCATACCGCCTGTGTCCTCTCCATCGACGTCTTTCCTCGCCGACGCCTCGATCGGAAGGCGGATCACGAAGGTCGTACCGCGCCCGAGTTCGGACTCGATGTCGATCGTGCCGTGATGCTTGTTCACGATCACGGCCCGGGCGAGCGCGAGGCCCTGTCCAGTGCCCCGGCCGACCGGCTTCGTCGTGAAGAACGGATCGAAGGCCCGTTCGCGCACCTCCTCCGACATTCCCGTGCCGGTGTCGCTGACGCGGATCTCCACGAACCCCTCGGACTCCGAAGTCGAGACGGTGATCGTTCCCTTTGGTCCTCGTTTCCCGCCGCCGGCTTCTTCGATTGCGTGGGCGGCGTTGATGACGAGGTTCAGGATGACCTGGTTGAACTCACCGAGAAGCACCGGAACGCAAGGCAGGTCTTCTCCGAAGTCCGTCACCACGTCCGCGACGTACTTCCACTCGTTCCGCGCCACGGTGATGGTGTGCCGGATCGCGTTGCTGAGATCGGCCGGTTCCTTCTTGTCCTTTCCGGGATGGGAGAACTCCTTCATCGACCGGACGATCGTCGCGACACGCTCGACGCCTTCGAGCGCCTGGTCGATGGCACTCGGCACTTCCTCTTCCAGGTATTCGAGGTCGAGGTTCTCGTCGCACTCCACCTTCGCTCGGATCCGGGCGAGGGCGGGCAGGAGTTCCGCGAACGCTTCGCGGAGGAAGCGCAGGTTGTCTCCGATGAACTGCGTGGGCGTATTGATCTCGTGCGCGATGCCGGCGGCGAGTTGGCCGATCGATTCGAGCTTCTGGGCCTGGGAGAGCTGGCTCTGCAGAAACGCGCGCTCGGTGATGTCCATGCCGACCGCGAGGATTCCGGTCACGGGACCTTCTCCGCGTCGGAGCACTGTCTCGTACCACTCGATCTCGTGCATCCGGCCGTCCTGCGCCCGGATCGGACTCGCCGTGGACTGCACCATGGCGCCTTCCACGAGGCGCCGAAACCGTCCCCGTGCCTTCTCCCGGTCCCTTTCCGGGAGGAAGAGTTCGAACCACTCTCGTCCGGCCACCTCTTCCGAGGTGTAGCCGGTGAGCTCCTCCATGTAGCGGTTGAACCGGACGATCCGCCCTTCCAGGTCCAGGACGAGGACGATCGCGGGGGCGGTGTCGATGAGGCTCTCGGCGAAGTCCCGCTCTCCCTCCAGTTCCGCTTCCGTTCGCTTCCGCTCGGTGATGTCGTTCAGCGTGACGGTGAGTCCGGCGAACTTGTGACTCACGTCGAGCATCTGGGCGAAGCCGACGTTGAAGACCCGAAGAGCCCCTTCTGCCTTCGGCCCGCTCTCGGCCTCGTCACGACGGGTGTCCGGAAGCGACCAGGAGGTCTCCTCGCCCACGGCATCGAGGCTTCGGAGGTAGAGCTGACGAACGCGCTCTTCCAGGCTAGCGAGCGAGACCCTCTGGTCATGCCGTCCGTAGTAGACTGAGCTCGGACCCTTGCCGTAGCCGAACAGTCGCTTTGCACTCTGGTTCAGGTCGACGATCCTGCCTCCCGGGCCGGTCACGATCATCGGGTTCGCGAGACTCTCGAAGATCGTCTGGTACTTGTTCTTCTCGTTGGCGAGGCGGCGATTCTCGGCCGCGAGCTCCCGAATCTGCGATTCCGGCTCGATCCCCGACCACTCGACGCAGAATGCGATCTCGGTACGATCGAAACAGCGTTCGACGAACCTCGCCACGGCAGGACGGTTCTCGAACTCCCCTCCAGTGGCGAGCAGTTCGATGTAGCAGTGTCTGTAGTACTTCATCAGCCCCAGGAACATCGAGAGGCTGACACCGCGCGCCCGGTGGCGCTGTGCTTCGATGAGGCCGAAGCGGGAGACAGGGTCCTGCTGGAAGTCGTCGTCGGGACCGAGCTCCGGAATCTCGGAGCTCCGCTCGAGGGCGCCGAGGATCGCCTCCGTGAGACCGACGATGGAGAGGCGCCAGGCCTCCTTGAGGGTGGAAGTGTACCGGGTGTACTGGAACCGGTCCGCATACGTGAGGATCCGTTCCATGAGCCACTCCTCGCTCGCAGGGAGGAGCTCGCGCAGGGATTTGCGGTCGGATTCGGTCAGGGACTCGTGCGCCACGTGAAAACCTCAGGGTCTGGGGCGGCCCTCGGACGGCCGCGAAGGCCTTTACCGCTCCAACTTCAGGCTTCGGCGTGGATCCCTCAGATATTGAGGGATAACCCCAAACGCGGTCCGTCCGGCTCGGGGAGAACCCAGCGAGCCGGAACGACTCCACTACCCCGGCGGCCCCTGCGTTGCGTACACTCACGGGGACATGGCCGATCGACACATTCCAGCCGAGACCCCGGAGATCGTCCTCGCCGCGATCGACACTTCGATCCTCGCCGCCTGGCGCGAGCTGGGCAGCGACATGCCTTGGGTCCGGACCCACAACGGCTCCATCGTCCAGGTCGAGTGCGACGCCGTCGTCAGCCCCTCGAACAGCTTTGGCTTCCTGGATGGTGGGATCGACCTGATCTACAGCCATCACTTCGGCTGGCACGTCCAGGATCGGCTCCAGGAGCTGATCCGGGAGAAGCACGACGGGGAACTGCTCGTGGGACGGGCGGAGATCGTCTCGACCGGGCACGAGTCGATTCCGTACCTCATCTCGGCGCCGACCATGCGCGTGCCCCAGCCCCTGGGGGAAAGCGTCCATCCCTACCTCGCGGCCCGGGCCGTCCTCCTCCTCTGGAGGGATGGGACCTTCCCGGAAGGGGAGCACGCGGGACGGCCGGTTCGGGAAGTGGTGCACACGATCGCGATCCCAGGGCTCGGGACGGGGACGGGACGGGTCCCGGCCGAGGCGTTCGCCCGCCAGCTGCGCGCCGCCATCGACGACGTCCTCCTCGGCGGAACTCCTTTCCCGGGGTCCTGGATCGACGCGGCCGTTCGCCACGCCAGGCTCACCGGCGTGCCGCTCGTCATCGGAGAAGACGACGAGTAGTCCGGCTGGCCGTCGCCAGGCTCGTCGACCGAACCGCCTTCGCCTCGATCCGGCGCTGACGGCCCGGCTCGACCGCCGGGATCCCACCCTACCCCGGGAGTGACCCGATCCGGTACCATGGGTGCCTGTCGATACTCCGCGTCGGCCTGGTTCGACGCACCCGTCACCCAGGAGGAGGTTCCCATGCACAAGGGCTCCACTCGCGGCCTCGCCATTCCGCTCGCCACTCTCGGAGCCGGCCTCGCCGCACTCGGCGCCGTTTCGTCGGATGCGCTGGCCACCCGCTGTCTCCAGCACGATCTCCGCACCTACACGGATCAGATCGTGCCCGTCCCGCAGTCGGAGATGATTCCGACGCACCAGCCCGGAAGCCGGATGGGGCCGCCCGCGGACCCGAACGTCGGCGACTCGTGGCTCTGGTACACCTGGCTCCTCGGCGGCTTCCCCGTGGCCGAGGAGAAGATGTGCACGGTGCGTGGGGAGGGCGAGCACGTCTACATCGTGGTCGAGGACTCGCAGTGGGGCACGAACGTGGACCAGGCCGACGTCGACGCGATGCTGGAAGCCTGGGACAACAGCTCCGTCGGGAACTTCCCGACCAAGGGCATCTACGAGCTCGACTCCGAGAACTTCGGCCCCGTGCCGGACCAGCTCGACAACGACCCCAAGGTCTACGTCCTCTGGTACGACTTCGACGTCAGCGCGGACGGGTTCTTCTGGGCCTTCGACATGTTCCCGGACGGATCCCAGGACTTCGCCTCCAACGAGACCGAAGTGCTCTACATGAACTCGAGCGACTTCGATCCGGGTGGTGACTACCTTATCGCGGTCCAGGCCCACGAGTTCCAGCACATGATCCACTGGCTCGCCGACTCGAACGAGGCGAGCTGGATCAACGAGGGCGCGAGCGAACTCGCGATGTGGCTCTACGGGCGCCCGGACAACATCACCGCGTTCCCGAGCCTGCCCGACAACAACCTCACGCAGTGGAACAGCAACTTCGCCGACTACGTGAAGACCTACCTCTTCTTCCTCTACCTCTACGAGCAGTACGGCGGTCAGGCGACGATCCTGGACCTCGTCGCGCAGCCGTCGAACAGCTTCACGGGCGTGGACATCGCACTCGACAACGCCGGCTACACCGAGAACTTCGTCGACGTGGTCGCGGACTGGTTCGTCGCGAACTACATCGACGATCCGTCCTTCGGCGACGGTCGGTTCGGCTACGTTGGGGACGACCTCCCGAACTTCGCCGCGATCACGAAGTCGACCTACCCGGTGCCGCTGACGAACGCGAACGTCAACCACTGGGCGACCGACTACATCAAGATGATCAATGTCGACCCGGCGCAATCGCTCACGTTCGACGGGGGCGATACCTCGGACTGGGCTGCCTGGGTGATCCAGCGGCTCGCCGGCGAGACCGTCTCCGTCACGCGGATGGAGCTCGACGGAGTCGATTCCGGCACGTACTTCCTCCCGCCGACGGGCGCGACCTACGACGAGGCGATCCTCGTCGCGGGGAACATCTCGAACGCCGGGCTCACGACCTACTCCTACCGGACCGACAACGACGTCGCGGGCTTCGACCCGCCGGATCTGGACCGCGCCGGTTTCCGGTTCCAGCTCGCGGGGGAGAACCCTTCGCGCTCCGAGACGCGGTTCCGTCTCCACCTCGACACCGTCGACCAGGTCGACATCCGGATCTACGGCCCCGACGGCCGCGAGGTGCGGCAGCTCCTCCACGAGCAGCGGGGGAGCGGCTTCGACGTCACCTGGGACGGACGGGACGCATCGGGCGACGCGGTTCCGGCGGGTGTCTACCTCGCGCGCGTGCGCACGGGATCGGGGCTCGAGGAGTCGGTCCAGGTCGTGCGGGTGAAGTAGGCGGCTACTCGTCGCGGTTGCGGTGGTGGTTGCGGCCGTACCGCTGCTGTGAACGGCCGGTATCGGTTGGTGCAACAACGATCGGACTCGAGAGCGTCCCCATCGGTCTCGCCGGTGGGGACGCTTTCTGCTGAGAGCACCACATCTCCCGGTGGGAGCGACTCGAGCCGGAGGAGGAGCCCCGCTCGCTGCCCTCCGGTGTACGCGGAAGCCGGGATTTGACCCTGCGCGACGGGATCTGGTCCAATCGCCACATGCGTTACTTCATCCTGCTCTCCTCACTCGTTCTCTCGTGCTCGACGGTCCTCTACCCGACCACCTCGTCCCTGGCCGTAGCGGCCGAGCGCGATGACGCCGTTTCCCTCCACAACGAAGTTCCGGACGATCCCTACGTTGCCTCTCCTCGGGCCGAGCACGCGCGGTCCACCGCCACCCGTTTCGGCACCGGTTCGTTCTTCGCCGTCCAGGTGAACGTCGACGAGTTCGGCCAGAACATCGTGGGCGATGCCGCCAACGAACCGTCCATCGCCGTCGATCCGACGAATCCCGACAAGATGGTGATCGGATGGCGGCAGTTCGACACGATCACGAGCAACTTCCGTCAGGCCGGCTACGGCTACACGACGGACGGAGGCCTCAACTGGACCTTCCCTGGAGTGATCGAGCCGGGCGTCTTCCGCTCCGACCCCGTCCTCGACTCGGATTCGGACGGCAACTTCTACTACAACAGCCTCACGCTGAGTGGCGGCGACTATCTCTGCAGCGTCTATCGTTCGGACGAACCGGATGCGCCGTGGGACTTCGGGACGCCGGCCCGCGGTGGGGACAAACAGTGGATGGTGATCGACAAGTCCGGCGGCGCGGGTGACGGGAACATCTACGCCTACTGGAACGGCTTCTACAGCAGCTGCCCTCCCGGCTTCTTCACTCGCTCCACGAACGGTGGAGACTCGTACGAGAACTGCACGCTGATCCCCGACGATCCGTACTGGGGCACTCTCAACGTGAGTTCGAACGGCACGCTCTACACCGTGGGCGCCTACTTCGACGACTTCATCGTCGGACGGTCGTCCAATGCGCAGTTCGGCGGGTCGATCACCTGGGAGCAGTCGAACGTGGTCAGCCTGGGCGGTTCCGTCCAGGTCGGGACGGGCCCGAACCCGGAGGGGCTCCTCGGTCAGGCCTGCGTCTCGACTCTGCCCGGTTCGGGGCCCGGCAACGAAACGGTGTTCGTCCTCTGTTCCGTCGATCCGCCGGGGGCGGATCCGCTCGACGTGAAGTTCGCGCGGAGCACCGACGGCGGCGTCACCTGGGGCTCACCGGTTCGCATCAACGACGACACCGGTAGCAACTGGCAATGGTTCGGGACGATGTCGGTGAGCCCCTCGGGACGGATCGACGTCATCTGGCTCGACACGCGTGACAACCCGGGCACGCTGATGTCGTCGCTCTACTACTCGAGCTCCGAGGACGGCGGCGTGACCTGGTCCGCGAACGAGCGGCTCTCGACGGCGTTCGATCCGCAGCTGGGTTGGCCCCAGCAGGCGAAGATGGGCGACTACTTCCACATGGTTTCCGACGACTCCGGCTTCCGTCTCGCCTGGACGGCGACGTTCAACGGGGAAGAGGACGTCTACTTCGGTCGGATGCTCCTCTCGACTACGGACGTGGCCGAGGGCACGCCGCAGCCGATGGTGTTGCTACGGAGTACGCCGAACCCGTTCGCCGGGGTGTCGACTCTCCACTACGAGGTGCCGCGCGATGCGTTCGTGACCCTCGAGGTCTACGATGCGTCCGGGCGAAACGTGGCGACCCTCGTCTCCGAACACCGCGCCGCTGGTTCCTACCATGCGGAGTTCGACGGGACGGACCTGCCCGACGGCGTCTACATGTGCCGTCTCCAGGCGGGCGACTTCGAGGACGCGCAGAAGCTGCAGCACCTGAGGTAGTGACTTCGCCGGGAGGAGCGGCGACGGGTCGTTCCTCCCAGGTGCTTCCTCCTCGAGCCCGTGGAGCCGATGCGCGGTGATCGGCGTATCGGAGCGTGCCTAGGCTCCGGCGTGCACGGCGATGCTCTCGATGTGGCAGGTTTCGAGGGTGGATCAGGCGACGGCTTCGGAACTGCTCGCTTCCGAGTCGCTGGAGAGTAGTTGCGTGCAGGTTCGGAGGAGAGCCATCCGCTCGACTGGCTTGGACAGGTACGCGTCGCATCCGGACTCGAGGCAGCGAGCCCTGTCCTCGGGCATGGCGTGGGCCGTCAATGCGAGGATGGGAATCCGTATGCCCTTGCTCCGGAGCGTGCGGGCGAGTGCGTAACCGTCCATCACGGGCATCTGTATGTCCGTGATGAGTAGGTCATACGGTTCGCCGGTCGATTCGATCTTCTCGAGCGCCACTCTTCCGTTCTCCGCGAGGTCGACCCGTGCCCCGACCCGCGAGAGGATCCCCGCGATGAGTTTCTGGTTGAGTGGGCCGTCCTCGGCGTAGAGGACGCGGGCGTCGAGGGCGATCTCCTGTGGACCGGACGACGGCGCGGCGTCCTGTGGGGATTCGCTCCCGAGCCGATCGGTCACGGTGTCCGAGGCCACCTCACACTCGATCTCGATCCGGAACCGGGATCCACGATTCCTCTCCGATTCCACGAGCACGACATCCCCACCGAGCAGCCTCGCGAGTCTGCGGGCGATGGTGAGGCCGAGTCCCGTCCCGCCGAAGCGGCGCGTGAGGCTCGCGTCCGCCTGGCCGAACGGTTCGAAGAGCTGCTCCTGTCCCGCTGTCGTCATGCCGACGCCGGTGTCATGGACGTCGAAGGTGAGTCGGGCCGGGCCATTCTCTCGCTCGGCCCGGATGTCGACGACGACACCGCCGAGTTCCGTGAACTTGATCGCGTTCCCGATCACGTTGAGGAGGATCTGCCGGAGCCGGGTCGCATCGGTGAGGATCCGGTTCGGAATCGGTGACTCGAGATCGAACCGGAGTTCGATCGCCTTCGCTCGCGCGGCCGGCTGGAGAAGTGACTCGACCGCACGGAGGAGCTCTGGGAGGTCCGCTTCGACGGTCTCGACTTCCAGCCGTCCTGCCTCGATCTTGGAAATGTCGAGGACGTCGTTCACGACCGTGAGGAGATGGTGGCCGGAGTTCCGGATCGCCGCGATCGACTCGAGGTGGTGCTCGGCATCCGGGAGGAGGGCGAGATCGTCGTGGAGGAGATCCGTGTAGCCGAGGATCGCGGCGAGTGGAGTGCGGATCTCGTGGCTCATGTTCGCGAGGAACGAGGACTTGGCGTGGCTTGCCGCCTCTGCGGCCCGGCGGAGCCTCTCCGTCTCGATCTGGCGATTCCGTTGCTCTGTGATGTCTGCGAAGACGCCGAGCACTCCGAGGAGGTTGCCATCGAGGTCCCGCAGGGCGACCTTGCTCGTATCGACCCAGGACGTCTCGCCGTCCGAGTTCGTGATCGCTTCTTCGACATGCATGCGGGCTTCGCCGCTCGACATCACCTTGGCGTCGTCGGCCCGGTACGCCTCGGTCTCTTCCTCGCTCCAAGGAAGGTCGTAGTCGGTGAGGCCGACGATTTCGTCGGGATGCGAGAGCCCGGCAGCCTGGGCGAATGCCTGATTGCATCCGAGGAAGACGCTCTCTCTGTCCTTCCAGAAGACGTTGTAGGGGATCAGCTCCATGATCCTGCCGAGGAGCGCGCGCGCTTCGCGTTCACGTTCCTCGCGGAGGGCCTGATCGTGGATGTCGATCGTGACGCCCACGGTCCGCAGCGCCTTGCCGTCGCCATCCCGCTCCACGATCCGGCCCCGGGCAATGCACCAGCGATAGGATCCATCGTTCTGGCGGACGCGGAAGCGGTGCTCATAGTGGGGAGTGTGGTCGCGTTCGTGCTCATGGTGCGTCGTCCAGGCGCCCTCTCTGTCCTCCGGATGGAGACGATCGATCGCCTCTTCCACGGGAAACGAGCCGTCGCCCGGGTCGAGACCGAAGATCTGTGCCCAACGCGCATCTCCGATGAACGCTCCCGTGGCGGGGGCCAACTCCCAGACACCGATGCTGCCGATCGCGAGCGTCAGCTCGAACCGAGCCTGATCGATCTTCGCAGTCCGGGCCGAGTTCAGGGCCGCGGCGGCGATCCGCTGCTGGGCGTCACGGTGGAAGCGCGAAGCCGACCACCAGAACATGGGGCCGACGGACAGCGTGAGGATGAAGGCACGGAGCAGGGGCGCAAAGGGACCCGAGGGGGCCTGCGGTCCCAGGACGACAGAGATCACAGACTCCGCGACGACGGCGGAGAGCAGCATCCACCCGAACGCGGCCAGGCGGCTGCGCTTCGTGGGTCCCGCGGGCGGCAGGTGCCTGTCGAGGGAACGTGTCCCCTCGTCGTGGATATGCATCAAGCGGCCGTCTTCCATCCGTCGCGAAGTTCGGGGAAACCCTTGGGCTGCGACTCCCACACCACGTGTTTACCTTCGGCCGATGAGGGCTGGTCCCCAACCTCTGTCTCCTGTTGGCCGGAATGAGGGGGTACGGAAACATTTTCCGATCCGGGAGGCGGCCATGGCAGGACCCGGCGCCCGGCTCGTCCGGAGCGGGGACTCCCGGCTCCGGCTTCGGGGAACTTTCTGCCTCCCGTGGGGTGGGGCAGTCGATTCCATCACAACCTAGTCTCGCTTCGTGCCGGCGGAGCCGTCTGGATTCACATCCGATCGGAGGACCCGTGAACACCCAGTGGAACGCCCGTGCCGGCGTGGCCGCCCTCTCTCTCCTCGCTCTGACCGACGTTTCCTTCGCCGCGCCGGTGACCCTCGACGTCGTACCGCTCGCGCCCCGTGTCCTACTCGTACGGCCCGAGACGCCGATCGGCAACCCGACGACGATCGCTCTCCTCGGAGACCGAGAGACGTGGCTTCTCGACGCGAGCATCCCTGTCTCGGCCGCCGCGATCGACTCCATGCTCGTCCATCGCGGGGCGAAGCCCGTGACCCACGTCATCACGAGCCACGCGCATCGAGACCACACGGACGGACTCGTTCACTGGTTGGCCGAAGGTGCCGCGGGCGTCGCGACCGCGGAGCAGGTGGCGAGGATGGGCGAGTCGCCGGTGATCGCGCCGGCGCTGGAGCAGAAGGAGATCACGCTTCCTACGGACCTGGTGGAGGACGCGCGCACACTCGAGATCGAGATGGAAGGCGCTCCGATCGAGGTTCGGCTCTTCCGTCCGGAAGACCGGAGCGGGCACACCGATGGCGATCTCTTCGTCTACCTGCCGGCGTTCTCCGTGCTCTACGTCGGCGATTACTTCTTCTACGACCGGTTCCCGATCGTCGGGACGAACGAAGGCGGAAGTCTCGCCGGCTATCTGTCCGCGATCGACCGGATCTCTCAGGAGTTTTCCGAGGAGACGATCGTGATCCCCGGGCACAACACGTTCGCGCCCACGGCGCCGGCCGTGCCGACGCTGAGGGATTTCCGGGCGTGGCGGCGGGATCTACAGGAGACGATCGACTGGATCACGCGTCAGCGGAAGGCCGGCCTCGAGGCGGACGCGATCGTGGAGAAGGGGCTGCCGAGCGAGTTCACGCGACTTTCGGAACGCCCTCGCTACGTTCCCGAAGAGCGTTGGATCCGCTTCGTCCTTGACGCGACCGGAGAGTCCGAGCACTGAGCCGTGCGGACGGCCTCCCCCCCCCGGTGGCCCATGGCTCGCGGACGATGCTCAGCGCGCCATGGCCACCCGGCGACGCCCATCCGGGACGCTATCAGGCGACGCCCATCCGGCGACGCCCATCCGGCGACGCTATCGGGCCACCTGGACGTCGATATCGGGAGCGTTCTCGAGGTGCTTCTTGACCGCACAGAGCGCTGCTGACCGGACCAGTGCGTCCTCGTACTTCTCGGGGAACCCGGCGGGCAGGTGGATCTTCTGGTCGATCTTGGTGATGCGGCGCACCGCCGGATCGAACGTGACGTCCTGGGTGAGCCGGATGCCTTCGGTGGGTAGGTCCCGGGCCTGGCAGAAGTCCAGGATGTAGAAGCCCGCGCAGGTGCCGAGGGATGCCAGGAAGAGGTCGAAGGGCGCGGGAGCGCTTCCTTCGCCGCCGGCCCCCTGCGGTTGATCGGTGACGATCCGCTGCCCGCGGTACTCCGCCACCACCTTCTTGCCTCCCGCGAACGTGATCTCCATCGAGTCCTCCTTGCCGGTTCTCGGCCGGTCATCCCGGCCCTCACTTGGCTGCCTACGAACTCACGTTCCGCTAGACGCGCGAGGACGGATTGTCGTCACGGGATCTCTCCTCGGCCGGTGAGATCGCGCCGCCGATACCGGAGCGACCGGGGGGGGCGCCGGCGGCCTGGCTCCCTTGCGGTGGGCGGAGGAGCCGGTGATAATCGCGGGCATGTCCCAACCCGCCGGCCAGTCGCTGGGCCTCTGGAAGATCCTGCGCGGCTCTCTCCACCTCTTCACCGGTCACGTTCTCCGCCTTCTGGTGCAGAGTGCGTACTTCGTGGTCATCACGCGCGGGCTGGGAGCGGAGGAGTACGGGCGGTACACCGGAGTCCAGGCCCTCCTGCTCGGGCTCGTGGCGTTCTCGAGTCTGGGTTACCAGGTGCTGGCCCTCCGGGCCGTGGCACGAGATTCCGGGCAGCGTGCGGCGCTCTGGAGCGGCGGACTCTGGGTCCTCCTGGTGTTGGGGGGAAGCCTCACCCTGGCTGCGACGATGCTCGGACCCCTGGTCCTCTCGATCCCGTTCCCGCGAACACCGCTGCTCCTCTTCGCCGTTTCTGAGCTCCTGCTCTACGGAACGTTGATGCTGGTCAGCGGAATCATGCAGGGGATGGAGCGCCTCGACCGGATGGCCACGATCGAGGTCCTGCTCGCCGTCACCCGACTCGCCGCCGTCGGCGGGGCCTGGTTGGCGGGTGGGCTGACGCTCGGACGCTTCGCCACGGCGCACGCGGCCGGGTCGTTGGTCTGTCTCGTACTGGTGCTCCTGCTCTTCGGTCGCGGCTGGGCGTGGCCGCTTTCACCGGTGTCCTGGGCGGACATCCGGGCGAACCTGCGTGACGGGTTCTACATCTCGCTCTCCGCGTCCGGCCGTAGCTTCCTCGTCGGTATCGACAAGATGGCGCTCCCGGCCCTGGCCGGCCTCGCCGTGGCGGGGCAGTACGCGGCCGGATTCCGCGTGTTCGCGTTCGCCATGCTCCCGATCCAGGCGTTCATGGCCGCCCTCTATCCCCGTTTCTTCCAGCAGGGACAGGACTCCCTTCACGGAAGCATCTCCATCTGGCGACGGACGGCGCCGGTTGCGCTGCTCTATGCGGTTCCGGTGAGTGTGGTGCTGTTCCTGGCCGCGCCCCTCCTCGGCCCGGTGCTGGGCTCCGAGTATCCCGAGGCGCCCACCGTGCTGCGGTACCTCGTCTGGCTCCTGATCCTGCAGGCGCTCTACCTGCCGTTGGGAGACGCCCTGGCCGGAGCGGACCGGTTCGGATACCGGAGCGTCTCCATCCTCATCGCGGTCATCGTCACGTGGGTGCTGTGCGTCTTCCTCATCCCTCGCTTCGGTTGGCGGGGCGCGGTCCTCGCTGTCTACTCCTCGCAGTTCCTGCTCCTCCTCCTCTACCTCTGGGGCGCGCGGGACGGCCTCCGTGGACGGAGGGGAAAGCGCAGCGATGGCTGAACTCCTGGCGGGACTCGACATCGTCTGCATCGCGCCCAGTGACTGGGAGAGCGAGGCACCACTCAACGTCCACCACGTGATGGGACGACTGGCCCGTCGCCACCGCATCCTCTACGTGGAGTCGTTGGGCCTGCGCGCGCCATCCGCGAGCGGTCGGGATGTCGGGAAGGTGATGAAGCGGCTGCGGGGTTTCTGGCGCGGGCTTCGCCCCGGCCCGGACGGTCTGCACCTTCTCTCGCCACTCGTGCTCCCGTGGCACGGCAACGGAGTCGCTCGGGCTCTCAACCAACGACTCCTGCTCGCGACCGTTCGTCGTGCGATGAAGACGCTCGGGATGAGAGCGCCACTCCTCTGGATCTTCCTCCCGACCGGAGAGAGCCTCGTGGGACAGCTGGGAGAACGGCTCGTGATCTACCACTGCGTCGATGCGTACGCGGAGAACCCGGGTGTAGACCGTGCGGCCATCCTCGCGCTCGAAGCACGCTGCTCGCACGCGCGGATCTCGTGCTGACGACGTCGCGTGCGCTCTTCGAGGAGAAGCGCTCCGCCCGCGGCACGTCGCACTACCTGCCGAATGTCGCGGACTCTGTGCTCTTCGCGGCCGGCGGACCGGCGCCTCGCGAACTCGCCTCTCTCGATGGTCCCAAACTCGGGTACGTGGGGAACCTCGCGGCCTACAAACTCGACCTGCCCCTGCTCCTGGAACTCGCGACCACGCATCCCGCGTGGCAGCTCTGTCTGGTCGGACCCGTCGGGGCCGGCGATCCCGGGACGGATCTGAGTCGTCTCGAGGCCCTGCCCAACGTTCACGTCTTTGGGCCGAGGCCGCACGCCGAGCTTCCGGGTTGGGTGGGTGCGTTCGACGTCTGCCTGATCCCGTTCCGGATCAGTGAGTCCACGCGGGCGTCCTTCCCACTCAAGTTCTACGAGTACATGGCCGCGGGGAAGCCGATCGTGAGCACACCGCTTCCTGCACTCGAAGCCTACGCAGATCAGCCCGACCTCTGCCGGATGGCCGAGGGTGCGGCGGGCTTCGGCGCCGCGGTGTCCGCCGCGCTGAAAGAGGGCGAGTCGGCGGAGTTGGCCGCGCGCCGACGTGAGGAAGCGCTCCAGCATTCGTGGGAGACTCGAATGCCCGCGATCGAGAGTATCGTCGCATCCGCGCTCAGGAGCCGGGGTGGCGGATGACGCGCGGGGGGAACGAACCCGGCAGGGGACGTCACGGAACGGGCGCCGCCGGGAGCGGGTCCCGATGAGGATCGCCGCGTTCTGCCGATCGACGCCCGCGCACTTCATCGCGGGGGGCATGGAACGCCACCTCGACCAGGTCGTCCGCGGACTCGCCGCGCGCGGGCATGACGTGACCGTGTTCACCACGTCTCTGTCTTCCGGTGCCTCGCCCGACGCGGAAGCACCGGGCCTCGAGTTTCGCTACGTCCCGAACCTCCTTCCCGGTCGCTACCTCGGCGGCTGGTGGGGGCGTTCCCGTCGCGCCTTTCTCGCGGAACACCGGGTGAAGCCGTTCGACGTGATCTTCTCGCAGAGCGCCGGCGCGTGGGGAGTGTTGCGCGTGTCCCGTCCCAAACGCCCGCCCTGCCTCGCCGCGATGCATGGCACCACGGGTGGTGACGTCGCGACCGCGATCAGGTCCCGTCCCTACCATCCGCGTACTTGGGGGAAGGTCGCGATCGGCCTCTACCACGCGTACGGCTACCACCGTCCGCTCCTACCGCGGTGCGAATCGGTCATCGCCATCTCGGACTCGGTCGCGTCCCGGCTCGAACGAGAAGTTCCGGGCCTCCGGACGCCTGTTCCCGTGATCCGGAACGGGATCGCGCTGGGAGAGGGGGCCACGGCCGATCCCGCGGGAAGCAGGGAAGTGCTCTACGCGGGACGCGTCATCCCGGACAAGGGCGTCTTCCAGCTGCTGCGCGCATTCGCATCGGTGGCGCCACGGTTCCCGGAGTTCCGGTTGCGGTACGTGGGTGGCGGCAACTGCCTCGACGCGCTGGCAGAGGAAGCGCGAGGCCTCGGGATCGCGGACCGTGTCGACTTCGTCGGACCCGTGCCGCACGCCTCGATGCCCGCGGAGCTCGCGCGCGCCGCGCTCTTCGTCCTTCCGACGCTGGCCGACGAGGGACTACCGCTCAGCCTGCTCGAGGCGATGGCCGCCGGTCTCCCGGTGCTCTCGGTGGCGCGGGGCGGTGTGGGCGAGGCCTTGACCGACGGCGAGGAAGGACGTCTCCTGCCCACGGTGACCGAAGAAGCGTTGGCCGAAGCGCTCGTTCCGTTCCTGTCTGATCCCGCGCTCCGCGTGCGAAGCGGGGCTGCCGCCCGGAGTCGCGTCGAAACCGACTTCGACGAGCGGGTCATGCTCGATGCGTACCAGTCCGCGCTCGAAAGGCTGGTCTCCGCCGGCCGTTGAGGAACCACGCATGACGGACGACATCACGACTCGCGATCGGTTCCACGGCGCGCTCCTCGGTCTGGCCTGCGGCGATGCCGTCGGCACGACGGTCGAGTTCCGCCCGCGCGGCACGTTCGAACCCGTCACCGACATGGTCGGCGGCGGCCCGTTCCACCTGGAGCCGGGCCAGTGGACCGATGACACCTCGATGGCGCTCTGTCTCGCCACGAGTCTCGTCGAGAAACGGCGTCTCGATCTCCAGGATCAGATGGAGCGCTACGTCCGCTGGTTCGACACGGGCTACCTCTCCAGCAACGGCAGATGCTTCGACATCGGAAACGCGACACTGTCGTCTCTCCGCCGCTTCGAGATGACGGGGGATCCCCTCGCGGGAGACCGTTCGCCCTGGTCCGCGGGGAACGGCTCGCTCATGCGACTTGCCCCCGTTCCCCTCTTCTACTCGTACGATCCGGAGAAAGCGGAGCGGGCCGCGGCCCGGAGCTCCCGCACGACCCACGGTGCGCGTGAGTGCGTTCACGCGTGTCGCCTCTTCGCGCGCATCCTCCTCGCGGCGCTCCGCGGCGAGCCCAAGGAGACCTGCCTCTTCGCGCAGACCGGCGAACGCGCCCTTACGCCGAAGATCGAAGCCATCGCGCGCGGGCGGTATCGCGACGTGTCCGCCCACGACGTCCAGGGAACCGGATACGTCGTAATGAGCCTCGAAGCCGCGCTCTGGTCGTTCTGGACGACCGAGGACTTCGAGTCCGCAATCCTCACCGCGGTCAACTTGGGGGACGACGCCGACACGACCGCCGCCGTGTGCGGGCAGATCGCCGGGATCTACTACGGCGCGTCCGGCATTCCGGCGCGGTGGCTGGAGCGTCTCGCCATGCGGAGCGAGATCACCGCTCTGGCGGACCGTCTCCACGATGCGGCCGCGGCGCGCCGCTCGAGGTGAGCCGAGGCGTGGTGAGTCACCCCGAGGTGAATGACTCGAGGCTCGCGCCCGGGGCCGTAGAGAGGCATCGGGTGGACTCGGGCAAACGAGGCCTGAATCCCCGGCTTCTGAGCCCCTCTTCCTCCGAGGACGACGCCGATCGGCTGTGGTAGCGTTCCGGACGAGTCCAATCAGTGGCACCTGCTCCCGATCTCCCGAAACCATGGGGCTCGTCCCCGATCGAGAAGGAAACAGCGGCGTTGGTCGGTCGGACGCTCGGACACTATGAAGTGGTCGCCCTCCTCGGAGCGGGAGGAATGGGTGAGGTCTACCTCGCGCGCGATACGAAGCTCGGCCGCGAAGTCGCGCTCAAGGTGCTTCCGCCTGCATTGGGCAAGGACGCGGAGCGAAGGGCCAGGTTCGAGCGGGAAGCCAAGGCCGTCGCGTCACTGCGTCACCCGGGCATCGTGACGATCCACTCCATCGAAGAATCCGGCGGCATCCACTTCATGACGATGGAGCTGATCGAGGGGCATCCGCTCTCGGACGAGATTCCGTCCGGCGGAATGGCGTTGGATCGGTTCCTGCCCCTCGCCCTCCACCTCGCCGACGCCGTCGGCGCCGCGCACGCGCGCGGGATCACGCACCGCGACCTCAAGCCGGCGAACGTCATGATCGATGCCGCGGGACGGCTCAAGGTCTTGGACTTCGGACTCGCCAAGCCGTCCGGACTCTCTTTCGGGAGTTCGTCGTCGCAGGCGGGCGCGGACCCGGGACGAGACGGCGAGACGGTGGACATCGCGCACCTCGAAACCGCGTTCACCTCCGATCTGACGGAGGAAGGCCGCGTGATCGGGACGGTGCACTACATGTCGCCCGAGCAGGCGGAGGGGAGGACGGTCAGCCCCAGGTCCGACGTCTTCGCGCTCGGCATCCTTCTCTACGAAATGGCGACCGGAGTGCGGCCGTTCGTCGGCGACAGCTCGATCTCGATCCTCTCGTCGATCCTCCGGGACGAACCGGTGCCGATTCCCGAGAAGAACCCACGGCTGCCGCTCCAGGTGGGGGAGATCGTCGTACGCTGTCTCTCCAAGAACCCCTCCGATCGTTTCGCCGACGCGAACGAGTTGCGGTACGCGCTCGACCAACTCCGCGCCGAAGCGAGTGACCCGTCCATGTCAGACCCGTCGCGTCTCGCGGCGTCGTCGACCGCGCTGCCGAGAACACCGCTCACGGAGGGTGGAGCGGGATCTGGGACGGCCGTCTCCTTGGGCTCGGTCCCGTCCGATTCCGGTACGCCGACAGGGAACCCGCCCGCCGAGTCGTCCGATCGATCCGTGCCCGGGGCCGGGTCCGGTGCTCGAGGACGGCGCGCGCCGATCGTCGTGGGTGTCGTGCTCGGAGCGGTGCTGCTCGCGTTCCTACCGATCCTCCTCCGGAAGAACGGATCGTCTCCGCAAGAGTCGGGGATCGGCGCATCGGGCCGTCCTTCGGTGGCGGTGCTCCAGTTCCGGACGTTTGGTGGGGACGAAGAGATCCGGTGGCTCGAGTCGGGTGTGCCGAGCCTCCTTCTCACCGGGCTCGCACAGACCCCTGGACTGGACGTCGTCAGCAGCGCGCGGGTCGAGGAGATCCTGGAGAAGATCGGGAAGGACAGGGCCGCGGAGATCGATCGGGCACTGGTCGCGGAAGTCGCGCGTCGTTCCGGCGCAGGGGCTGTCGTGATCGGAAGCATCTTCCGGTCCGGCGACGAGATCAGGATCGACGTCCAGGTGGAGGACGTGGAGAGCGGCCGGATCCTCTTCGCGCGCGACGCCACCGGCCGGGACGTCTTCCCACTGGTCGACCAACTCGCCGCCGGTATCCGCGAAGGCCTCGAACTGGGGGACGGCGGACCCGAGCGGAGCGTGGCCGAGGTCGTCTCCACGTCACTCGAGGCCTATCGGGCCTACGACGCGGGACAGCAGGCGCTCGTCTCCTTCCGTCTCGCCGATGCCGCCCGCGAGTTCGAACGTGCCCTCGACCTCGACCCGGACTTCGCCATGGTCGACATGAAGCTCGCCGAGTTGGCCCGCGTCCAGGGCCGCCTCGACGAATCGCGCACGCACCTCGAACGTGCCCACGAGCTTGCGCATCGTCTTCCGGAGCGCGAACGGTATCTCGTCGAAGCAGACTACCAGTACTGGGTGCGCCGGGACGAAGCGGCCTCGACCGAGGCGCTCGAGACGCTCCTGTCGAAGTTCCCGGACGAAGTCGACGCCTATCTCCGGCTCTCCGCCATGGACCGCCAGGGCGCGGACCCCACCGCGCGCGTTTCGATTCTCGAGAAGGGGATCGCCGAGGTCCCGAAGTCCGGCACGCTGCGAAACCAGTTCGCCTACACCCTCGTTTCGCTCGGCAGGTACGACGAAGCACTGCAGCAGCTCGAAGTGTATGCACAGCTCGAACCGGAAGAGGTGAACCCGAGGGACAGCATGGGGGAACTCCTTCTCACCATGGGGCGGGTCGAGGATGCCCGCGAGGCGTACCGGGACGCTCTGACCCTCGATCCCACGTTCCCGAGTGCGCTCCGCGGGGTCGCGCTCGCGAACGCGATGTTGGGTGACTACGACGACGCCCTCGCCGAGTTCGGCCGATCCATCGACTCACTGCGTGAGTCCGGGCTCGAGACGGGTGGCCTCCACGCCGCCAAGGCCTACCTGCTCCTGATGGTCGGGCGGTACGAGGAAGCGCGTCGCGAGGCGGAGAAGGACGACCCCGTCGTCGAGTCCGGAACTCCGACTCCGCTTCCCAGCACTCTGGTGAAGGCCATGGGGGCATTCGGACGCGGGGACTACGAGGCGTGCATCGAGTCGGCCCGCTTCCTCGGGGCCAACCTGCCGAAGGAACAACCGGAGTTCTACCGGCAGGCGGTGAAGCGGCTCCTTCTCCAGCTGGAGGGGACAGCGGAGGCGCGGCGGGATCGGGTCGACTCTGCGGAGTCCGTGCTCTCGCAGCTCACGGCCCTCGGCCCCCACCCGCTCGTGCCGTGGGGGACGGACTGGCTCCGCGGTGAGATCGAGCTCGCGAAGGGCGACGTCGATGGAGCGGAGACCGCCTTCCAAGCGGGCACTCCGAAGCGTCCGGCGCAGTTCACGAACTCCCAGGTCGGTCTCCTGGGTGCGCTCACGGTGAACATGGCGCCGTCCCGCGACTGGGAGGCGCGCGTCCGCGCCGCGCGGGGCGACGTAAGTGGAGCCGTCGATGCCTACCGGCGGGTCAACACTCCCGGACCCGGCACGCCACTCCACTCGCTCTTCGAGCCTCGCTATGTCCTCGCAGCCGCACGGCTGCTCGCGAGCAACGGGGACCCGGCCGCCGCAGCCGCCGAGTACGAGCGGTTCCTGGACTACTGGAAACACGCAGACGAAGGACTTCCCGAACTCGCGGAGGCCCGGGCCTACCTCGAAGCGAATCGCCGGTGACACGGCGTGTGAGGACGGTGGCGCAGTCTGCGGGATCCCAAAGCCTACGTCTCGAGTGAGAACGGCGTGAAGTCCGTGCCCCGGTCGTAGTAGTCCTCGTGCTCCGCCTTCTTGAGCTTTGCCACGATCCAGTACGTCACCGGCGTGAAGACGACCTCGACCCCGACCTTTCCGAGGAACTGCGAGAACATGATCGTGGGAAGCAGTTCGTTCGGGATGAGCCCCGCGCCGTAGAACGCGAGCGGATAGAAGAGCAGCGAGTCGACCGCTTCGCCGAAGATCGTAGAGCCGATCGTCCGCATCCAGAGCTGCCGTCCCTCCATCTTCACCTTCATCTTCGCGAGGACGTACGAGTTCACGAACTCACCGCAGAAGAAGGCGAGGAGCGACGCGCCGACGATCCTCCAGGTGTTGCCGAACGCGATCTCGTAAGCGCCCTGGTTCTGCCAGCTCGGTGCGGGGGGGAGTGCGACCACGGTGGCGGCCATGATCGAGGCGAAGGCCATGGCCGCGAACCCGGTCCAGATCACGCGACGGGCGCGGGCATATCCGTAGACCTCGGTGAGGATGTCGCCGAATACGTAGCTGATCGGAAAGAAGAGGACGCCCGCCCCGAACGTCACCGGACCGAGGCCGGGAAGCGTCACCTGCGCCGCCTTCGCCGGGCCGATCAGGTTCGAACAGAGGTAGACCGCGACGAACGCGGCCATGACGAGATCGTAGTACCGATAGGACCGGTTGGGATCGACGCGTGTCTCGGCCACGTGGAACGGGACTCCTCTCGCGCGGGTGCGCGGCGGACCAGTACCGCCGCGACTCACGGACCTGAGAGTCTACCCGTTCCGGCTACCGACAGGGAGTCCCGGCATAGCCACGAGTCGAGCCCCGCGCTGCTGCCGCCGCCTGTTTTCGAGCGCCAAGGGGTGCTCTCGGTTGGAGCCGCATGGCCGTTGGGCGAGCCGCCCCGGAGCACCGAACCACAACCCTCAGAACGCGACGCTCTCGCCGGTTCCGAGCAGGATGCCGACTTCGCCGCTCGCGCTGTTCGTGACCAGCGTGCCGAGGGCGGAGCCGTTCCGGGAGATCGTGCCTTCCGCCTGATAGATCGGATCCCGATCCTCCGTGTCGGACCAGGAGTAGACCACCTCACCGAACGCGATCGCCGTCGTTCCGTCCGTGCCGCTCGACGCGATCGTGTCGCTCTTGTTGATGAAGGTGTTGCCCGAACCGGAGAAGAAGTCGTTCTTGTAGTCCTGGTACTGAGAGACGGCGATCTGCTGAGCGCCGTGGTCGAAGGATCCCGTGATGGTGTAGGTGTCGTGGGTCGTCGTCGACGACTCGGAGAAGACGAAGATCTCCGTCCCCGTCACCGTGCCCTGGACGTTCCAGGTCGTTCCATCCTCCTGGAACGTCCCCTGGACCGACTGGCTCACGTTCTTCTGGAACGAGTCCTGGGGAATCCGCTCGCTCGTCACCTGGAGGTTCCAGACCGAGGACGTGATGGAGTAGGCGAGGGAGTGCGCGCTGAGGAAGGACTCCCAGTCCGAGCTGACATCACCCTGGAACGTCGACGCGACGATCTCGACCGTCTCTCCGTTCGAGAAGACGACGCGGAGCCGGTCGTTCGGCTGATTCTGATACTCGAACTGCTCCGTGTTCCCGACCTGGGTGAGCGTCCCGAAGAGCTCGTTGGCCGTGAACGCCGCCTGCGCGAGGAACTCGTTCGAGTCCCGAACCGCATCCTGGATCGACCAACCCGCCCGAAAGACGTTTCCCAGAAGTTCCACCTGGTCGGCGGGGAGGGCCGATGTGCCGCCGGTCGCTCCCGGGTCCGTCACCTTGTCCCGGCCGCTGCACCCCGGAATGGTGAGGACGATCGCGAGGGCTCCGGCCACGCCGAAGGCCTTGAAAAGCGGGCCCCGGCAGGAACCGAGGGTTCGGTGGACGGGGACGCATCGATCTGGGTTCACGCGGTGACACTCCTTCCGAGGCTCGACTCTCTCAGCCGTGAGATACAGGGGTTCCGCCCCTCGATCGTGAGAGGCGCCTTACCTTATCGCAGCGCGACAGGGGAAGTTGCTCCCTGATCGGAATGCCCTATCCTCCCGCCCATGGGAGAACTGTGGGAGGGGATGGAGTACGAAGCCTACCGGGACGCGGCCCTCGCGTGTACCACGCGTGAGGAGTTCGAGCAGTCCGCTTTCTTCCGCCGACATGGCGACCAACTCCTCGCGCTTCTCCGGACCCCCACGGTGCGCAGCGACTGGCCCATTCGCGATGGATCGAGTGGGTCACCCCCGAGTCGGCGTTCACTCCGGGTCGTCCAGTGGAACATCGAGAAGGGGCTCCAACTCGACCGGATCCGGACCCGTCTCACCGGCGATCCCGATCTCGCCTCGGCCGACCTCTACTGCCTCAACGAAGTCGACGTCGGCATGGCTCGGTCCGGCCCGAACGCGGACGTAGGGGCGGAGCTCGCCCGCGCCCTCGGGTGCCATCTGGTCTACGTGCCGAGCTACCTCGAGTGCACGAAGGGCCCGGGTCCGGACGCCCTCGTCCCCGGCGAGAACGAGCGAGGCTTCCACGGGCTCGCCATCCTCAGCCGCCACCCGGTGATCGCGGCGGACGTGGCGGAGCTCCCGCACTGTTGGGACTACTTCGACTATCCGGTCGAGAAGCGCTACGGGTCCCGCCAGGTCCTGTCCGCACGGATCGACTGGCACGGACGCAAACTCCTCGCCGCGACGACCCATCTCGAGGTGCGGAACGTCCCCGCCTGCCGCGCCCGGCAACTGGAGACGGCCCTTGGTGCGCTCGAAGCGGGACGCAGGCCGGCGGAGCCTTCGGAGCCGTCCGGAGGCTGCCGAGATGCCGCCGGGCCATATCTCCCCGTCCAGAAGGGGCTCCCGGTCATCCTCACCGGGGACTTCAACACGAACACGTTCCGCCGTGGAGGGCTGCCCAACACCCTCCGCGAGTTCCTCCGGATCGTGCGGACGCCGCCCGAGGTCCTCGACCGCCAGCTCCGCGAGCCCTACGCGTACGAACCTCTGTTCGACGTCCTCCGCCGGGCCGGGTACGACTACCGCCGCCACACCGATGGCTCCGCCTCCGCCGAGACCTTGTTGGGCTCCGCCGAGGACCTCGAGATCCTGCCCGGGCCGCTCCGGGACTACGTCTCCCGGACCTTTGGGCTGGGTTCGAGGTTCATCCAGATGCGCCTCGACTGGATCGTGACGAGCGGCTGGGCTTCGGCCGGCGCGCCCCGAACCGTGACGGCGGAGGTCGCCAACGGTCTGCCCGCGTCGGATCATGCCATCGTCTGGGCCGACTTGGTCCCATCCGAGGCGTGAGGGCGTACTCGAAGTGGACCAGGCCGACTCGAGGCACCAGGACCATCTCCAGGTGAATCGGCGCGGCCCGGCCCAGACTCTGCTCGGACATGGGCCAGCCTCATCGGATGCCCCGATGGTGCATGAACGAACGGAAGCCAGCAGATATACTCCGTCCTTCGGAACCGCCCGCCCTGCGGGATTCCGAGAGCCGGGCGCGACTCCGAGGGTCGCTCCCGTTTCAGGACGTCCGAGAGGTGCGCGCGCCTCTACCAAGCCTTCGATAGGAGACAGGACGAAAGATGATCCGATTCGCTGAAGCCCCTGGAACCGCGATCCACGGAAGGCCCCGGGCCCTCGCACTCTGGGTCGCCTGCCTGGCCCTCCTTCTCGGCGCTGCTTCCATGGCTGCGCCGGGGGACGACGGGTTCGTCGGCTTCGGTGGCGGCGATACGCCGACCTCAGTGGACGTGCCGGTCCGCGTCCTTCTCTCTCACGAGGCCCTGGATCCGGGCAAGACCGGCCATCTCGCCGTCATCTATCAGATCCCGGACCAGTCCCACGTCCAGCTCAATGACTTCTTCTATGTCGAGCTCCCCGAGGGCACGCCGGCCACTCTGGGTGCGCCGCTTCTCCCCGGCACCATCGAGTATGCGGAGGAGCCCGTCTTTCAGGGCAAGACGACCGTCTTCGTCCCGATCACGTTGAACGCCGACGCCCCGAAGGGACCGCTCTCCATCGAGGTCCTGGCCGGATACCAGGCCTGCATGGAGGAACCCGTTTTCGTCTGCTACGCCCCGGACGAGAAGACCGTGAAGGTCGAGTTCGAGGTGGGCGGGACGAAGAAGAATCAGGCGAACGAAGCCGTCTTCGCCGCGATGAGCGAGGCCAAGGCCTCCACTGGGGGCGAGGCCGCCTCGGACGACTCGGACGAGGAGTGGATCCAGCAAGCGGAGGCTCCCGAGGGCACCGACCTCGCGGGCAAGCTCGAGCACGCGCTCAAGACCGGCTCCTTCTTCGCGTTCCTCATCGTCTTCATCGGAGGAGTGCTGACCAGCTTCACGCCCTGCGTCTATCCGATGATCCCGATCACGATCAGCTACATCGGTGGGAGCGCGAAGGGGAAGCTCGGCGGGTTCTTCCTCTCGCTCTTCTTCGTGCTCGGCATCGCACTCATGTACTCGTCGCTCGGCCTCGTCGCCTCCCTCACCGGCGGGCTCTTCGGGAGTGCGATGCAGTCGACTCCCGTGCTCGTCGTCGTCGGGCTCGTCTTCTTCGCCATGGGAGCGTCCATGCTCGGCGCATTCGACCTCGCCGTGCCTTCCGGCATGCAGTCGAAGCTCCAGTCCGGCCCCCGCACGGGCGTGATCGGCGCCATCTTCATGGGCATGGTCACGGGGATCGTGGCCTCTCCGTGCGTCGGCCCGGTGCTCGTCGTGCTCCTCACCGGCGTCGCGAAGTACTGCTCACCGATCTACGGCTTCTTCCTCCTCTTCACGTTCGCCTGTGGACTCGGCCTCCTCTTCATCATCATCGGGACGTTCGCCGGAGCCCTCAGCGCCCTGCCGCAGGCCGGTCAGTGGATGGACACGGTGAAGCACGTCTTCGGCGTCATCCTGATCGCGATGGGCATCTATTATGTCCGCACCCTGATCGGGCCGGACCTCACCTGGATGGCCCTCGGCCTCCTCGTCCTCATCGCGGGGACGTTCTATGGCGCATTCAGACCCGTGCCCGAACACGCCGAACACGGCCTTCTCTTCCGAAAGGGGCTCGGGATCGCGATGGTGATCTGCGGCGGGTTTGCGCTCCTCGCGGGCTTCGCCGGCCTCACCGGCTTCCAGCTCGCGGCCGCCGGCGGCGCAGCAGGCGGAGAGGTCGCTTCCGCGCACCCCGGACTCGAGTGGGTCCTGAACGACGACGAAGCCGCCCGCGCCACCGCGCAGGCGGAAGGGAAACCGGTCGTGATCGACTTCTACGCGGACTGGTGCGGGGCCTGTAAGGAACTCGACCACCAGACGTGGGTCGATCCCACCGTGCAGGCGGAAGCCGACCGATTCGTCGCGATCAAGATGGACTTCACCGAGAAGAGCGACTGGGCGAAGGCGAAGTACGCGGAGTACGGGATCACGGGACTCCCGACCGTCATCTTCCTCGACTCGAACGGGCAGGAGAAGGAACGGTTCTTCGGCTTCCGCAACGCCGAGTCGGTTTTGGGGTCGATGAAGAAGCTGAAGTAGTCGCGACGCCGCGTTCGGGGCCGCCGACGCGCAGGCGCCTGCCGAACCCGACGCCGCTCACGATCGAGCGGAGCGCCGGGCTCGGGGCCACCAGGATGGCCGATCAACCAAAGAGCGATGCACAGAAGAAGGGCCGGCTCTCTCCCCATGGGATGGGGGAGAACCGGCCCTGACCGTTTCGAGGAGCGAATCGCGCGCGGCGTCGCGGGAGCCTCCGGCCCGGCCGAGGTGTCGATCCTCGCGCCCGTCCCGAGGACTCGCGCCGTCTACTCGACCGTGATGTGCCTGACGTTGAACACTTCCCGCTCTCCCTGCTGCCACGCCGTCTCCTGCACGAGGATGACCGCGCCCATCAGGTCCTCCGACCAGGTGGTGTCCCACGAGATGTCGAAGTTGAACTCGACGTCCGCGTAGTCACCTCGGTGGAGCAGGCCCAGGTCCGAACACGTTCCCGCACTCTCGATCTTCCGCACCACGCGGAAGAACGTCTCGAGCGCGTTCTGGTGGATTCGAACGCGGGTCTGGAGCCGGTCCTTGTAGACCATGCCGAGCACTTCGGTGATGTCGGGATTCGCTACGTCGTCGGTGGCGAAGATCCGGGCATGCCCAACGACCTTCTCTCCCGGCGTACGCGTGATGTCGATCCAGTGGATGGCGAAGAGTGCGTCCTGATCGAGGAACTGGCTGGCTTCCGCCTCCATGTCCCCAGCGATCCTCTCCTCGTTGCCGTCGCCGGCACCTTGCACGCGGAGGATGCCGTTCGTGTAGCGGATCGGATGACCTGCGCTTCCGTCGCCGGCGCCGTAGAACGAGTTCCGATCCCACGTTTCCTGCGTGTGGTACGGATCCACGCCCTGAGCCCACGGGTGGTGGATCTGGAGCGACGTCACTCCGGCCGCGACCAGTTCGGCACTCTCCCAGAGAGTCTCGGCCGCGTTGTCTACCGGGAGACAGTTCGGACACTCGGTGGCGGTGAGCACCTCCATGAGTGCGCCCCGCTTCTGCGGGAGCGGCTCGAGCGTGAAGTCCGTCCGCGCCAGTCCGGGGCCGATCTCGACCGTCTGCTCGGCCGCGCCTTCGGTCATCGCGCCGAGGAGATCGACCCGGACGGTCATCGTCGTCGGATCGAGGCACTCGAGCGTCGTCGGCGTCGTGAGCCCCGAGTCCTGGCCGTTGATGTAGATGTTGGCTCCGGGAATCGACGACGTGATCTCGAGGCCACCCTGGACGGCCACGTACCAGTCGATCGTCACGTCGTCTCCCGCCGCGAGATCGACGACGACCTCGGGGGACGGAGAAACGTCGGTGCAGTCCTTCTCGTACCGGAACGTGTAGACGCCGGGTGAGAATCGATCCGACCAGAACGCTTCGCTGACCGTCGTCAGCTGCGTGCCGTCCTTGTAGAGCACGCCGTCCTCGAACGCGCCCGCTGCGTTGCCTGCGAAGTTGATCGAAATCGTTCCCAGAGTGGGCGGGTCGATCTCGTCCTTGCATCCGGACAATCCGCTGATCGCGCTCAGGCCGAGCGCGCCTGCGAGGCCGACGAGCAGGGTTGTCCGCAGCTTAGAATGTAGTGAGGAACTCAAGTTTCACCCCCTCGAACGGCTGGACGAGCTTGCAGACCCCCCCGGAACAGAGCTGGCCGCCGCGTAGTTTGCCTGCCCCGAGACTGAGTTGATGACGGCTTCCCACCTGGACGTTCCAATCGGCCCAGAGCCAGGCGTCGTCTTCTTCCTTGGGGCTGTCCGACCACTCGTAGGTGAGGCCCCACGACATGTTCGGTGCTTTGTTGAGCGTAGCGGAAACGATGTTGTCACGGTACTCGAGCGGGAACTGGTACGACTGGGTCTGCCGGTTCGATTCCTGCACCCCCTGCGTCTCCACGGTGACGTCGAGGCTGAGGTAGTCCGACAACGGCTGGACGATCGTCCCCGAGTGCGTGATCCGCTCGAAGAAGATGTCCGACGCGCCTTCCCGGATGACCTCCTCGGTCTCGGCCATGCGCAGCACGATCTCGGAGTGACCGAACCACTGCTCGATCTCCCCGTACGCTTCCGTGGCCGGATAGTTGCCGTGCCGTGCCTCCGTCTTGCTCCAACTCCCGACGAGTCGAGTCTGGTCGTTGAGCGCGAACGTCGCCTCACCGAAGCCACCGCGCTCGTCGTCGAAGCGAAGAGCCGCGATGTGGCTGCCGCGGTTGAGCAGAGTGGAGGTATGGGAGCGGAAGGCCGTCGGAGGGTTGATGTTCTCGGTGACGTAGCGGAGGAAGTCCTTGTACTCGGTCAGGATCTGCAGCCGGCCGAGGTAGAAGGTCAGGTTCGCATACGCGCCGTGCCCGTCCGGCAGTCCTGGGTCGTCCTCCTGGATCGGGTCGTATCGCCGCACCACGTACTCGCCGTAGGTGTCGACATAGTCGCCCAGGGGCCCGCCGAGGAACGCGCCGCCGAGGCGATCGCTGCCGAGCGCTTCTCCGGTACCAGTGTCGAGCGGATCGACGAGGACGCCTTCGAGCCCGAACGTGAATCCACCCGGCATGTCCACCGTGCCCTGGGCACCCTTGAGCGTCTGGAACGGCTCACCGATCGAGTTCGATCCGCCGATGACCTCGAGCCCGAACGCACCGTGCGTGACGGATCCATAGAAACCGTCGAGCACGTTGTCGAAGTCGACGGTCTGGTCCTCGAAGATCTGGAGCGCGAGCCCGCGCCCGAACGTCGCGTACACGTCTCCGACGCGCGCGCGCACGTCGCTTCCATCGACCTCGAACCATCGCTTCCGGATGCCCTGCACCTGAGGCCCGAATCCGTTCTGGTCGAGCACGTTCGGATCAGAAGGGGAGTGACTGAGGAAGGTGACGCCGACGGTGAACGCTCCACGGGACGCGCTCACGTCGAGTCGGTCGTCGAGCACGGACTCGTCGACGTCGGTGTCGTAATAGAACTCGAACTGATTCGCCGCTTGGATCTGCGTGGCATCGCCGAGGCCGAACTGGGCCTCGGCGATGTGGGTGCTGATTGCGAGGAGAGCGGCGCAGGCGGGGAGAGCCAGGCACCGGGTCAATGCGAACCTCCCTCGCTTTCGGAAGCGGCCTTGACGGCGTCCGCGGGGAGGAGAGAGATCAGTTCCTCTTCGAGGACCTTCTCATCGCCCGGACGGTAGCCCTGGTGCATTGAGACGACCTTTCCGTCCTGACTGATGAGGTACGACGTCGGGTAGGCGCGCACGCTGTACTTGTTCCCGAGTTCGCGCTTGGAGTCGAGGATGACCGGGAACTTCCAACCGCGGGACTTCACGTGCGGCTTCACCTTCGCGATCGTCTTCTGGTCGTCGCTCGCGACCGTGAGAAGGGTGAAACCCGCCTTCTCGTACTTCGTGTGGAGCTCGTCCAACTTGGGCAGGGCCTGCTGGCACGGCTTGCACCACGTCGTCCAGAAGTCGAGGTAGACCGGGCCTTCCTTGAGGAGCTCCGAAAGGGTGTAGGTCTTGCCGTCGAGGCCCTCGGCGGTGAAGTCCGGGGCCATCGACGCACTCTCGTCGCCTTCCGCCAACGCCGGACGGACGTGGGTAGCGCCGAGGGTCAGGACGATGCCCGCGGCGAGGCCGAAGAGAAGACGGCTACGGCGCGAAAGCGCAGGGAAGGACATGTCGGATTCTCCTCTCGAGGATGCGGCGATGCCTGATGGCTGTCCGGGCTCCGCCCGTGACACGAAACGGTCGTCGGACCTCGCTCCCTCCGATCTCGGAGTGGGTGGCGAGGTGCGGGGCCGAGCGGGGAGTGTACCCGATTTCGGGTGGGTCGGCGCGCGTTCCGACCCGCCTCCGGTGCCCTCTGGCCACGGTTTCCGTCCGCCCGCGGCGCCCTCTGGCCGCGCGTTCCGGCCCGCCTGCCGCGTCCTCTGGCCGCGCCTTCCGGCGCGCCTGCTGCGGACTCTGGCCACGCCTCCCCCTCCGCCGTGGGATCGCCAGAGTCGATTACCAGATTTCGGACCGATAGGTCGCCAGAACAGACGGTCTGAATCCGTGCCCCGTCTCCCTGAATACGCCTTCGCAAGGAGGACCGTGACGTGCGCGGGTTGAGGGCCGCCGCAAATCTCAGCCGGCGCACACCCTGATTGTCCGGGGAGGTTCAGGGCCGGTATACTCGACTACGCAGTTTCGGAGGGCACTCCGCCCCCGTTCCCACTCACCGCACCATGAATCCCAGGGGGAGTTCAGCATGCGTTTCCGCCAGCTCGGCATCCTGCTCGCGATCGCGACGGTCCTCACTGCTTCGGCGTTTGGAACGGCTCGCGCCAGCTTCTCGGAGTTCCAGTGTCCCCACCCATGGGCCGAGATTCCGCTGGGCGACTTCGTCCACGAGTTCCCGACGATGATCAACTCCGCCGGTGGCGACTCGGTCGACATCATCGTCAACGCCGTCCTGCCCTCCGGTTGGTTCTGGCAGCTCTGCCAGGAGTCCACGGGAATCTGCTACTTCGACAACGTCCGGGTCTTCGTCGACGAGACGTTCGATCCCGACATCCTTCGGATGGACTTCTTCCCGGACACGAACAATCCGGGCGTCGGCTACATCCAGCTCGAAGTTCGTCTCGTCGACGATCCGCTGTCGAGCCGCTACTGTACCTACACCCTGTTCAACGGCGTGCCCGAGGTGGTTTCCAACATCGAGGTGGACTGCGCGGACAACACCGCGTTCACGGAGACCGGCACTTCCGTGATCGAGTTCTTCACTCCGATCACGAACGCCACCGCGCTCGACGACTCCGTCCACATCACGCCGACGCTCGATGTCCCCGGCGGATGGTTCAGCCAGTTCTGCCAGACCTCGACCGGTATCTGCTACTTCTCCGAGGCCACGGTCGCACTCGCGGCGGGCTTCACGGACACGATCCGCGTCGACTTCTTCCCGGGTAGCGACGGTGCCGGCACGATCAAGATGGACTACTTCTCTACGAACAACCCGAGCATCTTCCGGAAGTGCGGCTACAACGTCTTCCAGGGTGAGGACGGCTTCCCGTCCAGCACGCCGGAAGGCTTCTCCAACCCCTCGACCGTTGCGAGCTTTGCACAGCCCAACCCGTTCGTCGGTGATACGTCGATCCGCTTCCGTCTGAGCGAAGCGGCGCACGGCGATCTCGGGATCTTCTCGGCCGACGGCCGCGAAGTCCGCCTCATGCGGGGAGTGGAGCTCTCCGCCGGTGAGTCCGAGGTCCGTTGGGACGGCCGGGACGAGTTCGGGGCCTCCGTTCCGTCCGGCGTCTACTTCTACCGCTTCGAGTCCGGCGTCGCGAGCGCCAAGGGGCTCATGGTCAAGTCCCGCTAGCCGAGGCGACAGGCAGCTGAACGGCGCTTTGGCCCGCAGCTGACCGTTGCAGGGCTGGAATCCGAAAGACGCCGCTCCGGGGGACCGGGGCGGCGCTTCTCTTTCCGCGAAACGCGGCGGGTTCTGCAAAGAGGTTCGAATCTCGCGGACGATTCGGTGTACCGTGACTGCGACGGAAGCCTCTCGGCGGTACGCGCGGCAGGAAGCCAGCGCCCCGCCCAGCACGCATGGAGCTTTGATGATCTACCGAATCCTCGCCCTCTTCGTGATTGCACTCGCGGCGAACTCGATCCTCAGGCGGCTGCTCAGCCGTTCCTGGGGCGCGCCAGAGTCCACCTCAAGACCGGGCCCGCTCCGCCCGAGGCGGCGTGGGCAGGCGGAACCTGCCGAGTTCGAGATCATCGAGGACGAACGAAGCTCCTGACCCGCCGGGCCGTGAACTCGAGCCCCCATCGGAACGCCACGAGAATCCCCGAGAACGCCAGGAGCCAGGTGAGCCAGTTCTCGCTCCATCCCGAACGGAAGATCCAGCTCCCGGAACGACCCTGCCGGAACTCCTCGTCCGTCGGGGCCCACTCGATCGCGAATCGACCGCTCATCGGATCTCCCAGAAAGAACGTCCGGTCGAGTCGGGTGACGAAGTCTCCCTCTCGGATGTATCCCGCGAACCCTGGGTAGCGGCTCTGGATCGCCTCCGCCTCGGAGCGGGAGATCCGGTTGGCGTACGAGGTCGAGAAGTCCGCGAGCGCGGAGCGGTGCTCGTCCACGACGTAGAACGTCATCGGCAGTTGGCTCTGCGTGTTGATCTGGAGAACGCCGAACGGCACTTCGACGACGTCACCGGTCCATCGGAACTCGACCGGATTGACGTTCGCGTCCCAGCCGCCCGTGGGCATGACGATCGTCGAGTCGCTCTTCATCGCGGTGAAGACCCAGCCGTCGTCGACGAGGGGCGCGAACCGGAGCTGCTCCGAAGAGTCGATCTCGAACCCTTCCCGGACGAGCCAATCGACCAGGGCCGCCGTGTCGTCCGAGGCGATCGTAGTCGCGGTGAATCCGCCCACGGTCTGTTCCGCGAGGATCACGACACCATCCTCTGCGTTCCCGGTGTCGTACACGGGGATGGCGTCCTCTCCGGTGCATCCGAACGATCCACCGTCGAACGACTGGTTCGTCGGAGCCGTGAGCGCCGAGGCGTCGGACCAGATCCGGGCCGGTGCCTCGAGGAGTGTCGGGACCTGCGGCGTCGGTACGATCAGCGCGATGACCGGAGACTCCCCGACGAACCGGATGTTCGGGATGAGACGGACGACTCCTTCGTCCCGGTCCATGACGACGAGATTGAGTTGGCCCGAGTTGGAGACCCAGCATTGGTCGCAAGGGAACGGAACGCACATCGAATTCGCCGGCGTCGGCTCGATCAGCGCGCCGGCCGTGGCCGTGAGCGCCAGCGCGACTCCCGCCAGCGGTACCCATGCGTTTCTTCCCGTGAAGCCGCTCAGCGAACTCATCGTGCACCTCCCGAGAGATCGAAGCGAAGGCCGGCCGAGAACATGAGCCCGCTTGCGTTCAACTCGATCGACGAGTCGTCGAACCGGCTGTCCGCGAGGATCGTGAGCCGTTGCCGGAGCCAGAGGTGGAGCTTCGGTGTGAGTTGGAGTTCGGGGCGGAGCTCAGCGTACCCGCCGAACGTGCTGTTGCTCTCCGTCTCCTCGAAGTGGGTGTCCCACCTGAGGCCTGCCCAGGTCGCACCGAGTCCGGCATAGACGCGGACGGGCGCGCCCTCCGACTCCGGTGCGACGAGTCCCCGAATGCCGATCGAGAATGGGATGACCGTGAGTTCCGAGTCGTCTACCTCGAACGTTGGGTCCGGGGTGACGATCGGCCCCGAGCTCTTCTCGAACCCGAGGGAAACGTCGAGCCACGGTCCGCGGTCGACCCGGAGCTTGGCGGCGTATGCGAGTTCGGCGGCGAACCCCGTACCGAGTGCGTCCCGGAGGTCCTGTTCCATGAGGGCCCAGGGACCGACCGAGAGCTGGACGGACTGCGGGCCGGGCCGGACCGAGGCACCCTCTTGGGCCGCGGCAGGCGTTCCCATGAGCAAGGACGGAAGTTGCAGGCCGAGGAAACAGAGACAGGAGAGGAGTGGCTTTCTGGAACGATCGTGGAGGCGCATCGAACTCCTTTCACGGAGACGAACCCGGTGGGAGGCAAAACGCACGGGGCCACGGGAAGCCTAGCACGGCCGTCTGACGCCCGCGAGAGGGAGACCGGACAGGCTTCGGTGCGGGCGACCCAGCGCTCGACGATGAGAGAGCGCGGGAGCGGACCGGGCGACCAGAACCGGGGCAGGGGCCCTCGCTGGAACCTGCGCTAGATCCGGGCCTGGTAGGTGTAGAGCTGGTGGTAGCGTCCCTCGGCCGCAATCAGCTCTTCGTGTGTGCCGCGTTCCACGATCCGTCCGTCCTCCAGGACGAGGATCTGGTCCGCGCGCCGGATCGTGCTGAGGCGGTGGGCGATCACGAACGTGGTCCTCCCTGGAGCAGCCGGGAGAGGCTGTCCTGGATGAACGCTTCGCTCTCTGTGTCGAGGGACGACGTTGCTTCGTCGAGAATCAGGATGCGAGGGTCCGCGATGAGGGCCCTGGCGATCGCAACGCGCTGGCGTTGCCCACCGGAGAGCTTGACGCCCCGTTCTCCGATCACGGTGTCGAGTCCTTCTCGAACCGGTCCGTGAACTCGTGTACGTGGGCGGCGCGAACCGCGGTCTGGAGCGATGCTTCGTCGGCGTCGGAGCGAGCGAAGAGGATGTTCTCCCGGATCGTCCCTTCGAAGAGGAACTCGTCCTGTAGAACCACGCCCAAGTGCCTGCGGTAGCTGTCGAGGCGAATGGTGGAGAGGTCGGTACCGTCGATCGCGACCACTCCCTCTCGTGGCGTCAGGAACGAGGCGGCGAGGGACGCGAGCGTCGTCTTTCCCGATCCGGAGCTGCCCACGAGTGCGGTCACTGTTCCCGCCGGCGCGATGAAGTCCACACCGCGGACGACGTCGACGCCTTCCTCGTAGCCGAAGGAGACCCGGCGGAACTCGACCTCGCCCTTCACGCCCTCGAGAACGACGGTGCGGGCGGGTTCCTCGCCCTCGCGGTCCATGGACAGGATCTCGTCCATCCGGTCGAGGCCTGCGAACGCCTCCGTGATCTGCGTCCCGATGTTGCTCATCTGCACGATCGGTGCGACGAGGAACCCGAGATAGAGGGTGAATGCGAAGAAGTCGCCGACCGTCATCGCCCCCGCGAGGATCCGCTGTGCACCTGCGGCCATGATGATCACGCTGGTGATGCCCATGAGTAGGGTCGCGCTGCTCGTGACCAGACTCGTCGCGGTGAGGGATCGCTTCACGTTCTGAAAGAGACGGTCGGCACCGGACCGGAAGACACTTCGTTCCGCTTCCTCGGCGTGGAATCCCCGCACGACTCGGATCCCACCCAGAGTCTCCGTGAGTCGGCCCGTGACCTCGGCCTGGATTGCGCCGCGCTCTCTGAAGATGGGGCGGATGAACCCGAACGCCCGGAGCGAGACCACACCGAAGATCGCCAGGGGGGCGAGCGCGATGAGCGTGAGGAGCGGGTCGAGCCGGACGAGGAGGACTCCTGCCACCACCGCGGTGAGCAGACCCCCGATGAGCTGCACGAGACCCGTACCGATGAGGTTCCGGACCCCCTCCACGTCGTTCATCACGCGGGAGACGATCGCGCCGGTCTGTGTGTCGTCGAAGTACCGGAGGGGGAGGCGGATGACCTGCTCCTGGACGCGGACGCGGAGGTCACGGATGAGTCCGTGGGCCTGGACGCTGAGGAGCCGCGTGAGGAGGAAGCTGGTGATGGCCTGGAGCGTGACCGCTCCACCCACCGCGAAGAGCAGGGTCCTCAGCATTGCGCGGTTCTGGTGACCGATGACATCGTCGACCAGCACCTTGGTTGCGCCTGGGAGGACGAGTCCCGCGATCCGATTGACCAGAATCAGTAGGAGCCCGAGGAGGAGGAGCCCGCGCCGCGGCCAGATTAGCGTTACGAACGCCCGGCGCACGCTCGCGAGTTCGACTTTCTTCTTCCTGTTTCTGTGTGCGATCGCCGACCTCCCTCACCCGTCCCCAGATCCGCCTCGGCTACGGCCGCCGGCCCGTGGAAGAGATGCTTTCGGGGGGAGGGAGGTGTCGCGCTCCGTTCAGCGCAGCTTCACGGCGGTGCCGTAGACCAGGATCTCGGCAGCACTGTCCATGACTTCGGAGGTGGTGAATCGGAGGCCCACGACGGCGTCCGCTCCCAACTCGCGCGCTTCCTGCACGAGACGATCGAGAGCCTGCTCGCGGCTCTCTCCCATGAGCTTCGTGTACTCGGAGACTTCTCCGCCGACGATCCCACGCATCCTCGCCAGGATGTCACGTCCGATGTGTCGGGCCCGGATGGTGCTTCCACGCACCAGACCGAGGACCTCGGAGATCTCCCGCCCCGCCACGTCGTTCGTCGTCACCAGGATCATCGCTCGATCCCCCTGTACGGATCACTCTTGCGAACGAAGAGCCGTTCGCGCAGCACGGAAACGAAGAGGACACCCATTCCGAGTGCGGCCGATCCGGTTGCGACCCTTAGCCACCATGGACTGGCTCCGTCGAGAATGAGCTCCCGAAGGAGCTCATAGAGGCCTGCTGAGAGCAGCACGATCGCACCGAGCGAAAGCAAGATCCAGCCCAGATTCCTTTCCATCCGGTTGTAGGTCCGGGTCCAGTAGCGATCCCACTCGTGATCCGGGAACGCCCGCAGCTGCACCGATCCCGTCAGTCCCCGCATCGCTCTCATCTCTTCGAACTCCGTCCGTGAAACGTCACCGCTTTCGAGCTTCTGCTCGAACTCCTCCCGTTCCGCGGGATCGAGCTCGCCGTCCAGGTAGGCGCTGATCAGCTCGTTCCAATCCCGAGACATCACTCCTCCTCAGGCCCGGCCAGGGGGACGCGCGAGATCTCGTTGATCCGGTCCCGAAGTCGACGGCGGGCGTTGTGCAGGCGGCTCATGACGGTTCCCTTGGGGATCTCGAGGACGTCGGCGATCTCCGTGTAGCTGAGGTCCTGGAACTCCCGAAGGATGAGGATCTCGCGGTCCTGTTCCGACACCCGGGCGATTCCCTCCCAGACCAACTTCCGGAGCTCCGACCGTTCCGCGTCCTCCTGAGGCGAGGAGATCCCACTCCGCACGGGAATGGCGTCTTCCAGGGGGATCTCCCGCTTGTAGCGTGACCGGCCGATGTGGTTGATGCACAGGTTCCGGAGGATCCTGTGGAACCAGGGGTAGAACGGACGATCGGCATCGAACCGTCCCAGGGCCCGGTACGCTCTGGCGAACGCCTCCTGCGAGAGGTCGAGAGCGTCGTCCCTGTTTCCGACCCAGCCGAGGGCGAAGGCGGCGGCGCGCCTCATGTACTTCGTCACGATCGGCTCGAACGCCGCCTTCTCGCCACGCTGGCAGCGCAGGATCAGGTCGCGCTCTTCGCGGTCCAGCTCCGTGGTGACGAAGGAGATGTCCTGGGTTCGTCCGTAGGTTGGGCTCATCGGGATCGAGAGTGTCGCGGTCATTTCCTGAGACCTCCGGGTGGGATACCCAGGCCGGTCTCGACGTATTCAGCCAATTCCGTCGCCGGACACGATTCCGTGCGGCGTCGGCCCCGGGGAGCATAGGGGAGGCGGGGCATTGGGGGAACGGCGGTTCGGGAGCGGGGGAGACCTCTCTTCGGGGCCGTAGCCTCCGCCGAAGGGGTTCCAGGTCCGCGACGAGATGTCTCCGGGGGGAGAAGAAGGCTTCGTGGCGGGCATTCTTGCCGCATGCCTGCCCCGAGGACTGCTCAAGTCTGGCCATTTGGGGCCGATAACCCTCCACAGGGGCCCCAATCCAAGTCTCGAGATCATCAGGAGGATGCTCGCTCATGTTCCGGAACACGAAGGAGACGACCAAAGTCGAGGCTCCCACTCCCGCTCGGCCGCAGCGGAGCAGCGCTCCGGGGTCACAGGAAACGACCCAGGTCGCGACCGGCGCCGGCCTCTCCGGCAAGGTGCACACGACGGGCAACCTGGTCGTCAACGGCCGGATCGAGGGCAGCGTTCGGGCGGAAGGCGATGTGGAGGTCGGGGCCAGCGGAGTGGTCGAGGCCGAGGTCGAAGGGCGCAACGTCACCGTGGCGGGTCGGGTCAAGGGCCGGATCTACGCCGAAGGGAAGGTCGTCCTCGTTTCCGGCTCTCACGTCGAAGGCGACATCCACGCGCAGTCGCTCAAGATCGAGGACTCGGTGTTCTTCCAGGGCGGATGCGTGATGGGCGAGAGTGCCCGCCGCGAGAAGGGCACGACGACGCCGCTACCGAAGTCGGTCGAAGGCCTCGAGGCCGCGTAGGCCGAATCGAACACGAGGCTCACGGTCCCGTTCGAGGACGCTCCGTCAGACATGTCCGCCGCCTCCGCATTCGGCGGTTGCGGCCCGGGCGTGCATACGGGTCACGCGCCGCCGACGATCGCCTCCAGGAGTTCGCGATTCGTCGGGTACCGATCCATCATCTTGATGAGCCCGAGCATCGCTTCCTCCGGACGACGGTCCGCGAGGAAACGACGTAGGGTGTGGAGCGCGCGTACTTCGCCGTAGGAGTAGAGCTTCTCCTCCTTCCGGCTTCCGCTCGCGAGGATGTCGATCGCGGGGTAGATCCGTTTGTCGGCCAGGTGCCGGCTCAACATGACCTCGGTGTTCCCCGTCCCTTTGAACTCCTGGAAGATCACTTCGTCCATGCGCGAACCGGTGTCGACGAGTGCCGTGCCGAGAATCGTGAGGCTTCCGCCGTTCTCGATCTTCCTCGCTGCACCGAAGATCCGCCTCGGGCCGTACATCGTCGACGCGTCGATACCGCCAGAGAGAGTGCGGCCGGTGCCGTCACTCACGAGGTTGTAGGCGCGCGCGAGCCGGGTGATCGAGTCGAGTAGCAGGACGACGTCCTTTCCCGCGACGACTTCCTCCGCCACACGCACCACCGCCTCTTCGGCAGTCTTGACGTGATCGTTCGGATGCATGTCGTTCGAGCTGGCCACGACCTCGCAGGCCACGCCGCGGCGGAAGTACGTGACCTCCTCCGGGCGTTCGTCGATCAGGAGACAGATCACCTCGACCTCGGGGTGGTTCTTGATCAGAGCCTCCGCCACGGCCATGAGGAGCATCGTCTTTCCGGCCTTTGGAGGGGACGTGATGAGGCAGCGCTGCCCCTTCCCGATCGGCGCGATGAGATCGGCACCCGGTTCGAGTACGCATCCGGGGACGTTTCGAGGACGAGGCGTTCGTACGGATCGACGCTCACGCCCCGATGCAACATCTTCAGGCTGTCGAGCAGGTCCCGGCGACGTTGGCCACGGCCACTACCGCCGCCACGTCCTCCGCTCAGGCGCCCCGGCCGCCGCTGCTGCTCTGCGGTCTGGGTTCTGCTGCGGTTGTCGTTCCGGTTCGGCCGCGGCCCCGGTTCCCATGGAGTCCGCCCGGACCGCTGCCGGGGCCTCCTTGACCACCGCGGGAGCGCTCTCCTGTTGCTCAGAAGCGTCGGCGCGAGCGCCGACGGTCCCCGGGCCGCCGAGCTGCCCTCGTTGCCTCCGCTTCGCCGCTGTCCGCGGATCCTCCGGACCACCAGATCCTCCCGATCCGCCGGACGGCCGGCGTCGGAGTCTGCTTCGGCGCGGTTGCCCTCTTCCGGGCGTGGTCCGTCGGCGCTCGGTGAGGATGGACGTCCAGGCGGCCAGGCCTACGCCGCCAGGTGCTCTTGTTCGCCGAGGGAATCACTGGAGTTCGGCGTCACGGGGACTCCTGCTTTCTGGGGAAGGGCCTCTCGCTTGGCAGGCCCGTCACCTTGCTCGAATCGAGCTCGAGGCTGAAGGACGAGCGTTCGGCCCAGTCCTGCCGCGCAGAGTACCACAAAACCCTGTCGTGTCTACGGGTTCGGACGGACGGGGGACACGGCGCCGTCAGTTCCAGCGCCCCCGGGGCGCGGAACGCTCCGACGCCCTTGGCGCCGACGCGGGGATCTGCGTCGTGGATTGCCAGGGCCTTCGGTCGGAGGTCCGACTGTGGATTCCTCCGCCTTCGGGCGCTATCCTCACCGGATTGTCGCCAAACGTCGCCCCGACGAAGGCCGGAGGAGTAGGGAGATGATGGACTTTCTCAAGGATCTCGGCATCGCCGAGGTGGACTCAGGTGCCTACGCGGACGGATGGATCTCGAACCCTTCCGGCGAAGGGGCCGGTGAGCGTCAACCCGCGACCGGGGAGCCGATCGCGCGCGTGAAGAACGCCGGAGTGGCGGAGTGCAGGCAGCGGTCCAGGCCGCGCAGACCGCCTTCGAGAAGTGGCGGATGATTCCCGCGCCGCGGCGGGCAGATCGTTCGTCGGGTCGGGAACGAACTCCGCAAGTTCAAGGAGCCGCTCGGCAAGCTCGTCAGCCTCGAGATGGGAAGATCTCACCGAGGAGAAGGTGAAGATGCAGGAGATGATCGACATCGCCGACTTCGCGGTCGGTCTCTCCGTCCAGCTCTACGGCAACACGATGCACAGCGAGCCCGGGCCACCGGATGTATGAGCAGTCAGCATCCCGCTCGGAACGATCGGAATCATCTCGGCCTTCGCTTCCCGGTCGCCGTGTGGTCGTGGAACACGGTGATCGCCGCCGTCTGCGGCGACACGATGCTCTGACCGGCCCGTGACGTGCCGCTCTGTGCAGTTGCCGTCCAGAACATCGTCAACCGCGTGATCGAGCCGGAAGGTCTGGGTGGTCTCTTCTGTCTCACCGTGGGAGGTCGGCCACCGTGGGCGAGGAAGATGGTCGCGGACCGTCGTCTCCCGCTCATCTCGGCGACCGGTTCCTGCAAGATGGGGCGGAAGATCGGACAGGTCGTCGCCGAGCGCCTCCGGGCGTTCCCTCTCGAACTCGGTGGAACAACGCCATCATCGTGATGGAGGACGCGGATCTCGACCTCGCGCTCCGCGCGATCCTCTTTGGCGCGGTCGGAACGGCGGGGGCGGCGTTGTACGTCGACGCGTCGGGTCTTCCTCCACCGGAAGATCGCCGACGAAGTTCAGGACAAGCTGATCCGCGCCTACAGAACGATCCGGATCGGCGATCCGCTCGACCGCGAGACCCTGATGGGGCCGCTGATCACCCGCGTGCCGTGGACGGCGTGATGAACGCGATCGCGGAAGTGAAGAAGGAGGGTGGTGAGATCCTCTGCGGTGGAAACCGCCTCGACCGTCCCGGCAACTTCACCGAGCCGACCATCGCGACCGGGCGGCCGGACGCTGGCGATCGTCGGAAGAGACGTTCGGGCGCTGCTCTACGTGTTCACGGTCGACTCGCTAGAGGAGGCCATGAGCCCTACGGCCGGTGACGCAGGGTCTCTCGAGCGCGATCTTCCACGCGGAACCTCCAGAAACTCCGAGGAGTTCCTCTCCGCGCGTGGTAGCGACTGCGGGATCGCGAACGTCAACATCGGCACCTCCGGGGCCGAGATCGGCGGCGCGTTTGGTGGAGAGAAGGAGATTCGGCGGTGGCCAGGAGGCCAGGGAGCGATTCCTGGAAGGCCTACGCGTCGCCGGCAGACGAACACGATCAACTGGTCCAATGAACTCCCGCTCGCGCAGGGTACAGTTCCTGTAGTCCGGTAGTCCCGAGGGAACCTGGCCCCCGAGCGCCTGGGCCGTGGCTCCCCGAAGAACTCGTTACCCCAGCACGGTCCGTGGCATCCCACGGACCAGTATTCGCTCCCTCGAAGGCCCGGGGCGAAGGCTCAAAACGGTTGGAAGGAGACGTCATGGTCCGAAAGGTGAACGAGAAGAACCACGACGAAGTCGTGGCCAGTCTGATCTCGGTACAATCCCTGGACTTCGGAGCACGCGGTGCAGCCTGCAAGAAGCTCGAGCCGATCATCGAGGAACTCTCCGGTGAGATGGCGGGCAAGGTCGTCATGGCGAAGATCGACGTCGGCGGCGCCGTCCGTCGCCCAGAAGTTCGGGGTGATGGGCGTCCCGACCGTCGTGTTCCTCAAGGGCGGACAGCCCGTTCACCAGTTCTCCAGCCTCCAGTCCAAGGAGAAGATCATGGGCTGATCTCTCAGCACCTCGGCGTCTGATCCCGGCTCGCTCCTTCCAGAGCACCATGAAAGAAGGCCCGCGCGCTCCTCTCTCCCGGAGCGGGCCTTCTTTCATAATTCGTCATCCCCGACCGGCGTGCCGATCGGCAGGCGACCGACTGGATCTCGTGGAAGAGGAACGGACGCAGGCAGTCGAGCCGGGTCCCGATGTCGTTCGGATCAGATACCGGCATGCGATCGCGACGGAGGAGGCAGGTTCCATCCTGCGGCGTGTAGGCGAAACCGACGACCTCGTTCTCGCCGACGATCGAGAGCAACTTCAGCGGCACGACCGTCTGGGAAGAGGATGCGGCCGTAGTAGCCGTGATCCCGTCAGGCGGAAGTAGATCTGGTTGGCCGACGTCTTCTCCGTCGTCGCGATGCGACGGTTGTCCCGGAGACGTTGGATCACGGTCGGGAGCGAGATCTTCTCCTTCAGCTTCATGCTGAACCAGAGGCAGTGCATGAACTGCGTGTTGAGCTTGATCGCCGAGGAGTAGAGCGGCAGGTCGTAGCCGAGCGTCTGGAGGATGCCGGGCATCCCGCGTGGTGCCTTTTCCGAACCGCGGATCGTCGTGCTTTCCGACCTTCGGGGCGGGGATGAAGTCGCCGATCTGAGAGGTGTCGCTCGAACGACGCATCATCACGAACTTCGCCTCGATGAGGTTGTCCGGGTTCTCCTCGGTGATGGCGAGCGTCTTCACCAGCACGGAGATGTTGTGGGTGTTGCAGCTGACCACGTGGACGAACTTGTCGTTCTCGTGATCGAAAGTCGTCGTTGATCCCGCGCGTACATCTTTGCGCCGAACCCGAATTCGCTACCCTGCGCGATGAATCCGAGCGTGTTGTGCGTGAACCGGTCGTAGTACCGCTTCTTGTTCTCGTGTCCGACACCTGATGGCGTGCAGTCGATCACGACGGATGCGCGATTGATCGCTTCCTCATTGGCTCCATGAACCCTTGATCCTCGAACTTCGAGATCGCACCGGGTCCGTGCAAGAGGAGAGCGCCTCGGTCCATCAGGCTCTTGACCTTTGCACGCTCCGTGCTCAGCGGCGTTCTCTTGTGGAAGGAGACGGTCTGGATTCCGAGGGGCTCCCGGAAGTCGGCGAGAAGTCCGATGAGGGGCTCACCGATCGTCCCCGTGCCGATCACGTGCACGTGCCTCGCGTCGCTCATGGTTTGGTCACACTCCTGTCATCAAGGCCCAGCGAACTCGACTCAAGGCGCCGAGGATACTCGTGCTGTCGTGAAGATTATCGTTGACCGGGCCTTTCCGGCTCCGTTGGCTCGGGGTTCGGAGGCGTCTTCGCCGGCGGCGCTCCCGGGAGCCGTGTCCGAGCCCGTCGGGCCTCTGCCTGGCCAGGCGACGTGGCGCTCGGGCTGTGGAGCTCCATCCGTGCGTCTTCCGAACAGACAGCGAGCCATGGACGCAGCGGCCGTGGGCCTCCCGCTCCTCGTCCTCTACCTAACGACGCTGCAACGCGATGTCGGGATCATCGATAGCGGTGAGCTGGCCGGAGTGGCGGCACGCCTCGGCGTGGCCCACCCGACCGGGTATCCCCTCTATTCCATGCTCGGCCGGGTCGTAGCCATGAGCGCTCCTTCCGGCGCCCTCTTCTCGTGGCTCTCCGAGGCTGTCGGCGCGTTCTCCGTGGCCCTGGCCTCGGTTCTGTTCGTCGGACTCATCCGGGAGTTGGCCGGCATCGGCCGGAACGGCTGGAGTCGTGATTGGCTTCCGAGGGGCCAGTGGACTCGCGCTCAGGGCGTCCACCGTCGCCTGGAGTCCAGGCGGTGACGAACGAGGTCTATGGCCTCCATCTCCTCGTCGTCGTGGCCGTTCTGCGGCTTGCGGCCTCACTCCTCGGACCGGCTGTCGATGGTGCCGGAGAGGTCGGCCCCAACGAACGCTTCCGGACGTTCCTCCTCCTGGCCTACATCGTGGGGGCTGGCCGCCGGCCGCACCACCTCTCCATCGTGTTTCTCCGGGCCTGCGGTGGTCTTCGCGGTGGTGGTCTGGCTGAGATCGCTGCCGGGCAGATGGCGTCCGCAATTCCGGCGTGGGAGTCCTCTTCGGGGCCCTTGGGGCCCTTCTGTCTGGCGTATCTCCCGATCCGTTCCAGGCACGACCCCGTCTTCGACTGGGGCGATCCCGGAGTCTTCTCCGCTTCTGGCGACGCTCCACAGGTGCCCAGTACCAGGTCTGGCAGTTCCATTCCTCGGAGCGGTTCGCCGAGAACGCGACCGGATACCTGTCCACGTGTCCCGGACCGGATCGGATGGGCTCTCCTGCCGCTCTGCTTGTGGGGCGCGGCCACTCTGTTGCGCACGGGTCGGGTGCTTCTCCCTGGCCCTGGTCGCACTCGTCTCGTTCGTATGGGCGTCCGGCTGGGATCTTCGACCTCGAACCGTACTACCTACCGGTCGACACGGTGCTCGTAGTGTGGGCCACGCTCGGAGGCGATGGACGTCGTCCGGAGGACGAAGAAGGAGGCAGGTTCCCTGGGCAAAGGGTGCTGCAGGTGGGCTCGCTGTACTCAGGCTCGCGTGGGGCACGCAGGTCGCACTCCGGTACCCCGGAGGTCGACCGGTCGAAGGATCACGTGGTGCGCTACCACGTCGATAGTCTCCTCGCCGCGGTTCCGGAGGACGGTCCTCCTCTCCTCCTTCTGGGACGCGGTCGTTTCCCTCTGCTCTTCGCTGCAGGCGGTGGAAGCGGAGCGGGCGGATGTTTCCGTGGTCGACACCGAACTCCTCCGGCGGGCTGGTGCTACCCCTGTCGATCGGTGGGACGCGGAGCTGCTCACTCCCGTCAGGCCGCTCGTGAGGGAGTTCTCGCAGCCGCCGTGGCACCGTTCGAGTCCGGCGGATCGTTCGATCCTGCCCGGTTGGAGCGCGCGTACAGGGGAATCATCGAGGGGTGGCCCGGGGGCATCGACCGGCCCGCGCCACTGCGTTCACGATCAGGCTGAACCCGTTCTTCGCTGGGGCCGCCGTCCCGGATTCCGGAGGGCTGGTGTTCGTTCTGCGCGACGACCCCGCCTCTTCGCCGGAGATCCGTCCGCCGCAGGTCGACGGGCTCATCGCGTCGGGGCTCCGTCCCACCGATCGGATCCACGCCGTGATCGTCGGCACGTGGGTGAAGATGCTGAATGCGCGGGTCCTCTACCTGAGGCAGTTCGGACGAGACGGCGAGGCGGACGCCTGGGAGCGGGAGCTGGAGAAGCTGCGCCCCTACGTAGCCGAGGGACTCTGAAACGGATCGAGCTGAACGTTTTTCCGTCCGGCTCTTTGACCTCTCGTGAATCGCTCGAAAGTCGGAGACGACTACGGTCCGAAGAGTACGTGCTCTCTTTCCGCGTCTCTTCCTCGGCCGGCTTCGGCTCTTCGTAGACGACCCGGGACAGCCCTTGCTTGATCCGGTCGATCGCCTCGGTCGTCACCTTGCGGTCCGGTTGGATGCCATGGTTCCGGTAGTAGTCGTTCAAGCGCTCGGCCTCCCTGGCCGCCGCAATGACGAACTCGTACTTGCTCCGGATCTCGTGGAACTGCGGCTCAGTCGCGGTGACCTCATCGGACACGAACGGGGCGCCGTTCTCCTCGCTCATCGCTTCCTCCTAACGGACGAGACAGACTGGGCCCCCGACGGTATCCCGCCAGGGGCTCCGGGTCGGAATTGGGCAGTATAGTCGCTACGGCATCCGCGCTGCTAGGAACAATTCCTGCTTCGCACGGACGACGAGGAAAGCCGGAGGTCACCACTCTTCTTGCCGTCGAGGACCTTCTCGAGGTCGCCCGGTCCTTCACCCACTGGTCATCCACCTTGATGATGACGTCACCCGAACGGAAGTTCGCCTTTCCGGCCGGGCTCAGGGCTTTGACGTCGGTGACGAGTGCGCCTTCGACGTCACGGTCGACCGTCGTACTCCTCGTAGGCGGCGCGGCTGAGATCCTCGACCTCGAGTCCGAGCTGTCGAAGTAGGACGACTCCTTGCCCATCTCGGCTTCATTGCCCGCCGTATCGTTCGCATTCTTCTCGCCGAGGCGGACCAGGAAATGCTCTTGTGGCGCGTACCATGACTTCCACATCGACGTCGGTGTCGGGGCGCAGTCGGGCCACGCTCATCTTGAGGTCATCGCTGTCCTCGACTTCGTGCCCGTTGACGGACGTGATCACGTCGCTGCTTGAGCCCAGCGCGGTCGGCCGGGCGCCCGGTAAACGCCTGAACGAGAGAGCCACGCGGTTCGGCGAGTCCGTAGTAGTCGGCCATCACGTCGTCCAGGTCCCGGATCGTCACGCCGAGGAAGCCGCGCGTCACCTTACCGTGCGAGATGAGGTCCTGCGCGAACTCAGGCCATGTTGATCGGGATCGCGAACCCGAATCTCCTGGTATCCGCCCGATCGCGTAGCCGGTGCGGTGTTGATCCCGATTACCTCGGCATCCAGGTTGACGAGCGCTCCGCCGAGTTCCTGGGTTGATCGCGGCGTCGGTCTGGATGAAGTCTTCGTAGTTGGCGAGGCCGATCCGGCTGCGACCCTTGGCGCTCACGATCCCCGAGGTGATGGAGGAGGTGAGCTGGAACGGGTTCCCCGCCGCGAGTACCCACTCCCCGACCTCGAGCTTGTCCGAGTCTCCGAACTTGGCGGGCGATATCGTCCAGATCGATCTTGATGACGGCGACGTCAGGTCCTCGTCCCGACCGATCAGTTCGGCAGTGGCGGTGCGGCCGTCGTAGAGCGTGACGTCGAGCTCGTCGGCGTTGGCGACGACGTGATTGTTCGTCAGGATGTAGCCATCCTTGTTCATGATCACGCCGGATCCGCTACCCTGCTGGTTGAACTCCTCCGCGGCGTATTTGTCCTCGAAGAAACGGCGCATGAGGTCGTCGCCGAAGGAGTGCGGATTTCCTTCGCCGCTGGCGGCCTGATGAGCTTGTTCGAGGTGATGCTGACCACGGAGGGTAGGACTTGGTTTGCAATCTGGACGAACGCGCGGCTCTGCGACTTGAGGTTCGCCACACCGTCATCCGCGGACTGCGCGTGAGCGGGTGTAGTGGCGACCGACGAGATCGAGACTCCCTGATTTCCGGCCACGTAGCCGAGGAGGGCGACTCCGACCAGCGCGGCGGCGCCCGTCCATCCGATCAGGCGTGAATTCATGGTTCAGGTCTCCTTGCTTCCCTTGGATGAAGTCCAAATGACTTGCCCGCCTCTAACCCCGGCCTTCCTCGCCGGTTCCAAGACGACGTGACGGACGGCCGCGTTCACGTCTCGGTGGCCGTGGTCCTTCGGCCCGCCGCCGTTTCGGGTCGTGCACCCTGGATCCTCCTCGGGCACAGGCCTCCTCATGTCCACCTGCCCGACCTGTGGGAGTTTCCCGGTGGCAAGGTGGAGCCCGACGAGGAGAGCGCCGAATGCGCGGTGAGGGAAGTTTGGGAGGAGACAGGGGTCCGAGTCCAGCCTCACCGGCTCTTCTCCCGCACGGAACACGACTATCCGGATCGGCACGTCCGGATCGACTTCCACCTATGCCGCTACGTCGAGGGCGTCCCCGAGCCGCGGGCCTGCCAGGCCGTGCGCTGGGTCTCGCTCGATCACCTGGATGTCTACCCCTTTCCGGAGGGGAGCCTGGCCGTCCTGGGCCAGTTGCAGAAGGAGCCCTGGAACGGGCTCCTTCCCAGTCGTCTCGCGTCGCGGACCGTCTCGACGGCCCGCCCCGAAGTTAAGCTGCCACCCATCTCATTGGGGGCGAAAGGCAGTCAAGCTCCGACGCAGCTCCCGGCGAACCTGGTCGAGGAACTCGGGGTCGACGTTCAGGACTCCGAGGCTCCGTCCGTCGATTCTCGGGTACGAGGGGGCGATATAGCTGGGCGATATCTCCATCGCGAGCCTGTTCCCCACGTGGACCACGGCCGAGAGCTCCGGGCTCCGTGGTGCTTCCCAAGGCTTGTCGCAGTAGAGCATCGGTTCGAGGACGGGGCGGGAATCTCCACTTCTCGCCGAGCCAGACTCCGACCTCACCGTGGGTGAAGCCGATGATCTCGCGCTCGGCCTGGAGGAGCGTCTTCTCGCCCGCCTCCACCTCGGTGAACACGAACTGGAGCTTGTAGGGGAGGACAGTGTCCAGCAGCACGAACCCGACCTGGTGGAGTAGACCGGCGGAGAACGCGGTCTTCTTCGCGCTGAGCCCGCGCAGCGTCGCCGTGACGTGCGCTCCGAGCCCGGCGGCGACGAAGTTCTTCCACAGAGCTCTCCGGTCGAAGGAGTTGCAGACGGGGGCCTTCCCGATGAGGCCGGTCTTCACCGCGATGGCGACCGAGAGGTTCTTCACCTCGGTCGAGCCGACGTAGCGGACGGCCTCCGCCGTGTCCGTCACCTCCCGGACCAGCCCGTAGGCGGCGGAGTTGACGAGGCGGAGCAACGACGGTGAGAGCGGCGCATCGGCCCGAACGATCTCGCCGATCTCATCGACGCTCACGTCGGGGTCGTCGATGACGCGCCGGAAGCGCAATCGGGATCTCAGGTGTAGGCGGTAGATGCTCTGTCGCTGCCCAGTGCGTCCTGGATCTTCTGAAGTGACGCTTGGTGGCTAGCGGTGTCCATCACACTCCTCCTTGGCCTCTCCATCGGCGGATTCCTGACCCTTCTGGAGGTGGGACTCACCCGATCACCCAAATGGGCGGAACGCCTGACCGTTGACCCCGGAAAAGAGCTTCCCTACCATGCAACGCTCGCCGGGGCGGGGCGGGGGCTCGGAGCCCGGCCGGCGCGGAGCCGGGCGGAGCCCGGCCCGGAGCCCGTACGGCCGAGCGAGACACTGGGAGGATTCCGTAGATGAGCCAGCTCCGCGTGACGGAGATCTTCTGCTCGATTCAGGGCGAATCGACGCATGCGGGGCGGCCGTGCGTCTTCGTCCGGCTCACGGGCTGCCCGCTGCGGTGTTCCTGGTGCGACACAGCGTACGCGTTCCACGGTGGGATGAGCCGCACGATCGAGGACGTGATTGAAGGGGTGGCCCGGTTCGGCCGAACCTCGTCCCGAGGTGACCGGCGGAGGCCACGCTCTCCCAGACCGAGTGTCGTCCCCTCCTCTCGCGGCTACACGGACCGAGGCTACGAAGTGCTCCTGGAGACGAGCGGGCCCGTCTCCTGGAAGGCGTGGACCGCGGGTCCAGACGATCATGGACGTCAAGTGTCGGACTCAGGCGAGTCCCACCGCAATCTGTGGGACAACCTGGATCGCCTCAGCCGAGCGACGAGATCAAATTCGTGATCGCGAGCCGGCGGGACTTCGAGTGAGAGCGAGCGAGGTGGTTCCGGAGGCCTCTCGGTGGACGGTGCTCTTTTCACCGGTGTGGGACTCGGTCGAACCCGGCGACCTCGCGCGGTGGATCCTGGACGACCGGCTCCCGGTCCGCATGCAGGTGCAGATGCACAAGGTGCTCTTCGGTCCGACTGCGACCGGGGTGTGAGACGAGGGACAGAGTGAACGAAGATCGCAGCCATCGGGCCGCGGGTCCGGCACCGCTCCACCCGCCGCACTCGGCCAGCCACCGCGTGCGGTGGTGCTGCTCAACCGGTGGTCTCGACTCCGCGACCGCGCTCGCGATGGCCCGCGCCAGGGAAGTACCGTTGCTGGACTATCGATCGACTACGGGCAGCGTCACCGGCACGACTGGCGTGTGCCCTCCGCGTTGGGGAGCACCTGGGCCTGGAGGCCCACCGCACGGTGGCGTGGACCTGTCCGGTTCGGTGGATCGTCTCTCTTCACCGGTGACGTTCCCAAGGACGAGGTCGAGCCCACGAGGCAGAGGCCAGAGATCCCCTCGACCTACGTTCCCGCCCGGAACACGGTCTTCCTCGCGCTCGCCCTTGGATGGGCGGAGGTTCTGGGCGCGGATGCGATCGTGGTCGGCGTGAACGCACTCGACTACAGCGGATACCCCGACTGCCGTCCCGAGTACCTCGACGCCTTTCAGCGAGTCGCGGATCTTGCGACGCGCCGCGGCGTCCAGGGCGATTCGATCCGGATCTGGGCTCCGCTCCTCCACCTCACGAAGGCGAAGATCGTCGAAGTCGGACTCGCCCTCGGTGTCGACTACTCTCTGACCTCGAGCTGCTACGACCCCGCCGCCGACGGGAGTCCGTGTGGTGCGTGCGATGCATGCCGTCTGCGTCAGCGGGGATTCGTGGAAGCGGGTGGGGAGGATCCGCTCGAGTATCCGGCCCAATGGAGGAAGAACTCTTGAGCGAAGGCGCCAGGAACCGGGTGGCCCTCAGCAAGCGCTACCGATTCGAGTCGGCCCATCTGCTGCCGCTGCTGCCCGATGGACACAAGTGTCGACGCCTCCACGGCCACAGCTTCGAGGTGGAGGTCGAAGTCCGAGGCCCTCTCGACCCACGGCTCGGATGGCTCGTGGACTACGCCGAGATCTCGCGCGTCGTGAAGCCCGTGGTCGAGGAACTCGACCATCGCTACCTGAACGAGATCGAAGGGTTGGACAACCCGACCTCGGAGGTTCTCGCGATCTGGTTCTGGGAGCGGTTGGCGGGCCGGATCGACGGGATCTACCGCGTCACGATCTTCGAGACCTGCACGACGAGGTGCGACTACTTCGGACCGGAGGGTTGCTGACCGGGAGAACGGTTGACCCGGAGCGGGCCCGGTGCGCTCAGGGGAAGACGAAGACCGGACGACCTTCCCGGCGATTGCGATCGTAGAACCGCTTGATCTCGCCCCAGGTCACGATCTCGGTGTCGACCGGTTCCGGGAGGAACTCGTCGACGGCCGCCTGCATTCCCGTCGGATCGTATTCGCCTCCCGACGCGATCTCGTTCACGTACCGAACGGTCCCGCTCGTGTCGAGGACGATGAAGCTGTGCCACTCGATGTCGCAGGCGGTGACGAGCGCGTTCCCGTTCAGGAGGAACGGGTAACGTACTCCCGCCTCGTCGCGAACCCGCGCGAGTTCGTCGGACAGCCCATCCCACGAGTCGACCGCAAACACACTGACGCGTTCTCCCCGATACGCCGTCACGAAGTCGCCTTCGATCTGGTCGGCGATGCCGGCGCACGAGGAACAGGATGAGCCCAGGAAGTAGATGACGACGACCCTACCGGAGATGTTCGACAGGTCGTACCGATCCCCGTCGAGGTCGGTCAGCGTCATCGAGGGGAACGGATCCCCAACTTGGATTGCCTGCGCGGGAGCGTGGACGACCAGCGTCAGAATGAGGCTGGAGAGCACGCCAAGCGCGAGGCGAAGGTGCGTCATCGAGATGTTGCCCTCCCGAGCGTTTGTGCCCGTAGAACGAGTATAGACCCGTTCGTTCGAGGGCTTCAAGCATGGCGAGGCTGTGATAGCGTCCCCGCATGGAACTGCCGGGATGGGACACGTCGTTGGTGCGGGGAATGACCCAGGTACGGGTCTATTTTTCCGATACCGATCAAATGGGCGTGGTCTACAACGGGAACTACCTGACCTGGTTCGAGGTCGGTCGGACGGAACTCATGCGGGACAGGGGGTTGAGCTATGCCTCCGTGGAGGGGAGGGGGGTCTCCCTTCCGGTGACCGAGGCCCGCTTCCGGGTCCGTCGGCCCGCTCTCTACGACGACCTCGTCCAGATCGAGACGAGGCTGGGCCGAGTCCGAACCCGGGATCTCACCTTCCTTTACAAGCTCCACGCCCGGGACCAGCTGCTCGTCGAAGGCGAGACGACCCATGTCGCCGTCGGGAAGGATGGCGGGACCGCGATCCGGATCCCGGACTGGCTGCGAGCGGGGCTCGAGTAGCCGCCTGCACCTGTAGCCGCCTGCACCTGTAGCCGCCCGCACCCGACGACGGGCCTCTCGCAGGTCACCGGCGCGCGCGGCGTCCGCATGTCGGCTGGACTTCGCCTGTCGGCGCGCCTCTCTCGGGCCTCGGACGAGTGGGCGTCAGACTTGTCCGCCGCCGGCCACCCACTCGATCGAGATCCGAACGTCGACCTTCGGGCTGAGGGACTGAGCTACCGGGCACGACTCTGCCGCCGCCTCCAGGAGCCGCTTCTGATCCGGGGAGAACTGCCCGGGAACCTGGATCGATCCGTGGAGCGCCCCGACCCGCCGGAAGGGATCGGCCACCATCTCCTTCGTGACCGTCGCCGTCGCGCCCGGAAGGTCGAACCCACGCGCCTTGGCCGCGATCCCCATCGTCGTGAGCATGCAGCTGCCGAGCGCCGTGGCTACGAGGTCGGTGGGGGAGAACGATTCGCCACGGCCCTGATTGTCGACCGGAGCGTCCGTGTGGAGTTCCGTTCCGGACGAAGTGTGCGTCGACTCGCAGCGCAGGTCGCCGACGTAGTGGAATCGGATCTCGACACCCATGGTTCCGGTTCTCCCTATGTTACTGGGTTGCGGTAACTGGTCGGTTGTCGGCGTGGGGTGGTCCGGGACTCGCCGGCCCGTTGTCTGCGCCAACGTTACGAGCCGTGAACGCTCCGGCATTCGGCGTTCGCGAACAAGCGCAAATCACCCGGCGCGTCTGCGCAAAGAAAACGGGGAGGAGCCTTTCGGCCCCTCCCCGTATCGAACCCCACGGACGGAGGTCTACTGGACTACGGGGTCGTGACGACCGGGTAGTTCTGGGTGGCGTCCACGTAGCGCGGTCCCGGGCTCGGGCAGATGACGTCGTCTTCGTGGCAGATCGCGTTCACCCCGTAGAGGAGTGAGCGAGCGTCGTATCCGAGGGCGTTGAGATAGGCGACCACCTGGGAGGACGTCTGGCCCGTGTAGCAGTAGACGACGATCGTCTTGTCCGTCGGGAGATACTTCAGCATCTGCTCCCTTCCGAGAGACTGCTTCGGAACGAACTGGTATGCGCCGGGAATATGACCAGCGTCGTAGGGGGTGTCGGTGAAGTAGTTCACGATGAAGTACTTGTCGGGGTCCGTGACCATCTCGTTGTAGAGGTTCGCGACCGAGATCGTCTTGAACTGGTTTGCGACGAGATTGTCGATGGCCGCCTCGCGAAGAATCTCGACCGCAGTGGTCTTGCCCGTGTCGAGAGCGGGGAAGTCGTAGACCTGGCTCGGGGTGTTCGTCACGGTTTCGAGCCAGCTGGCGAGGTCGTTGGAGATGGCGGCGCCCCACTTGTTCAGATTGACTTCGGTGTCCGCCGTCCATCCGCACATGCCGAGCAACAGATTCTGAGCCTCGATTCCGAGCATGTTCATGTAGGCGGTGACGTGGCTCGCCGTTTGGCCGGTGTAGCAGACGTTGAGAACTGTCTTCCCGGCGGGGATCGCGTTCAGGACGTTCTCGAAGTCGGTGATATCGGCACGGATGGCGCCTTCGATGTGCCCAGCGTTGTTGAAGGCATCCGCGCTCCGCCAGTCGAGGATGTAGGGGTCGTTCGACGTGTCGCCGTCCACGAACAGGTTCTCGTAGACCGTAAGGGCGCTCACGTTGACTGGTGCACCGCTCGGCGTCGTGTAGTTCGTGAAGTACGTGTCACCCAGGCTAGTCGCGAGTTCGAACTCGTCGATCACCGGCGGAGTGATCGGGTCCTTGTTGTCGTCGTCGTCACTACAGCCGACCGGGCCGATGGCGAGAATCAGGGCGAAGGGGAGCAGCGAGAATGCAAGAGCGCGTTTCATGGAACCAGTCCTCCGTTAATTCCAGTAGAGCGGATTTCCGTTGGGAACGATGAGATCGCGGTTCGCCTCCGCTTCGGTGGCGGACATGGCATCGAGATCTGCCTGACGTAGGAAGAGACCTTCGACTCCGTTCTCCGTGAGGTGGCATGCACTACTGCAGCCGGCTCCCTCGGGAACGTCGGTACGAGCCGTCCATCTCTGGATGTTGTGCGGTGCGGCGTACTTCCAAGTCGGTTCGGTCTCGTAGTTGGAGAGCAGCGGGACTCCCCAGGCTTCGTAGGTGTCCGGCGCGATCGGGATGTGACGCAGCAGCACGTAGTCGAACCGCCGCTTGTCGGGTACCGGGTTCTTCCCGATCTTGTAGCCGATGTACGACGGCTCGGCGAGGCCGGTGCCGGCGTGGCAGCTGTTGCAGGACTTGTAGTCCTGGCTGTGACAGACCTGGCACTGGAGTTCGTCCCAATGCCGTTCGTGCCACTTGTTGTGCGCGAAGTCCGGCTCGTGGCAGTCCTCGCACTGGGGCGCGTTCGGAACGTCCAGGCGGTGGGCGTAGCGCTCGCCCGAGCCGTGGAGCTCCTCGGCCCCGTGGCAGAACGTGCAGCGCTGGCCGCCGGGGAGGTAGTGAACGTCGGCCCGAATGCCCTCGTTCTCTCCGCGGTACTCGGCACCCACTCGGCTTCCGTGGCACGCCGTGCACTGGTTCCCCATGTCGGGGGACCCGAACTTGTGGGAGCGGATGAACCCGCCGCCGACCGAGGCCGGGCGGGAGATGTGGCAGTCACCACACGAGGTGTGACAACCGGCGCAGTTCTGGCCGTAGCCGTGCTTCACGCCCTCCGGCAGGTCGTCGAAGTTCTCAGCGCCGTAGCGCGCGGCGACCAGGTTCTTCTCGCCCCAGAGTCCACCGTGGAGGCTGTTCGGCAGGGTCGACGTCTCGAAGTGGCACTCCGAACACGGGCCGTCCGACGTCTCGCTCGGCCGGGCGACGAGTCCGGCATGGGCCGCGTCCTTGTCGGATGCGGAACCGGAACCACCGTGGCAACTCGTGCACGGGATCTGACCGTGGACGCTCGCGAGGAACGCCTCACCGTTCGTACCGTCGATCAGGACCTTCTCCCATACCTCCAACGGAGGTACCGAGCCTCCTCACCCTTCGCCCGAGTCTTCGTTCTCGGGCGTGTCGTCTGGGGTTGCCGTGGCCATGAGGCGGGCTTCGTCGGTGTGACAGTCGAGGCAGCCCGTTCCTCTGGAGTGAGCGGGTGGTTGTCATCGTCGTCACTGCACGCGACCAAACCGAGCGCCAACCAGCCAACCGCACCCGCCAGCAGCCATCCGCAGAGGGTGCGTTCAATGGTCCGTCTCATCTCCGTCCTCCATTCGATCTCCGAAGGCGAGAAGAACGTCCCGGAGCCAGGCGGCGTCGGTGTCTCTTCCATCACGTGTTCCACGGTGTCCACAGCCGTTCCCGGGCTGCGGAAGAGCTGAGCCAGGGCGAGAGCGATCGCGCTGTTCTCGCTGCCGAGGGCATCGCGCCTGGCCCGAATCGACTGCGCGACTTCCTGCCAGAGCAGGGACTCCGGCTTGTGCTCTTCAGCGCCTGCCTCGAGAGACAGACGAAACCACTTCGCCGCCGCGTCCTTGTGGCCGGCGAGCGCGTGGCAGAGCGCCAACTTCTGCGCGGTCTTTCGATCGCAAGGTTCCTTGCGCAGCCGGGACTCGAAGTGCGGGATCGCCTCTTCGAATCTCAACTCGAGCAGGTAGCGATTTCCGAGCATTTCCGACATGGTCAAAGCTCCGATGCACGAATACCGTTGCCATAAGTGCAACTGCTGTGCCGGGTGACACAAGATTTGTTGTGGTAATAGCTTGCGTCATGTCGGACGAGTCTGGACCCGTCTCACGGCCCGCTTGGGCGAAACACTGAGTTGCACGAAACAGCCCCGGGATGAGCGAGGGTGTGTGTATGTCTCTGTTGTGTAGCTAGTTAGGGGCTTGGTTGAGACTCTCTGCAACGACCTGTTGCTGTTGCAACCGGGTGTTGCGTCACTCCGGGGTGCGGTCTCGTTCGAGCTTCCGCATCCGCCGCCAGGCGTCGTACGGGAAATCCCCGGTTCCTCGGAGGCCTTGCCGTGGTGCCAGCGATGCCGTTCCAGGGCTCCGAGGATGATCTGGGCCTCGGTGTTGTCAGCCGGGGTTCCGGATACCGTCAGTCCGGCCCCGTCCCCATCCGGAGGGAAGAGGCTCGCCGTGAGCACGTCTCCTTGAGCGCGCGCGAACGCGTACTCGATCGCGTTCTCGAGTTGCCGGACGTTCCCGGGCCACCGGTGTTGCACCAGATGGCTCATGGCCGCTTCGTCGACGTACCGCACCGGTTTCGTCGTCAAATGCGAGAACTTCCTGACGAAGTGATCGACCAGGATCGGAACGTCCTCCTGACGCTCACGGAGCGGCGGAACTCGGATCCGGATCACGTTGAGTCGGTAGAAGAGATCTTCGCGGAACTTCCTCCCGCACCCGGCTCTCGAGATTCCGATTCGTGGCGGCGATGAGACGGAAATCCACCGTCATCGTCGATTCGCCACGCGACACGTTCAGAAGGTGTGATCCTGGAGTACCCGGAGCAGGTTCACCTGCAGCCGAGGCTGGAAGCTCCCCGATCTCGTCAGGAAGAGCGTTCCCGTCTGCGAGCTCCGGCGGCCGCGGTGGTCGCGACGCGCATGTGTGAAGGAGCCCTTCACGTGGCCGAACAGCTCGCTTTCCGGCACTCCCTCCGAGAAGACCGCGCAGTTGACCTGGACGAAGGGCCGTCGCGGCGGGTGCTTTCCGCCTGCACCGCGTTCGCTACGAGTTCCTTTCCGGTGCCGGACTCGCCCGTGATGAGCACGGTGGACGGGCTGTCCGCGACGTCCTGGATGAGCCGGAACACCTGACGCATCGAACCGGACTTGCCCACCATGCCGTGGAACCCGGTCCCTTCGAGCGTACCCGGGATCTGATGAGGTTCCGGAAGTTCCCGGAAGGAGAGAACGCCACCCGCGTCCTCGCCCGTCGAATTGCGAAGGACGGCGCAGTTGATCGAGACCTGGACAGGCTGGCCGTCATGCCTGGTCAGCTGCACGCGCTCGTTTCGGACTGCGTTCTTCCGCTCCAGCACCCGCGTCAGGGGGCAGCTGTCCTGGCAGAGTTCAGAACGCAGGACGTGGCTACAGAGCAGGCCCACCGCCGAGTGCTCGGGAATGCCGAGGATCCGGACCGCCGATCGGTTGAGCGCGGTGACGCGCCAGTTCTCGTCGATCGTGACGACGCCTTCCTCGAGACTGTCGAGGATCGACCTCTGCCGTTCGGTCGGCGAGAACACGTCGACCCGGGCCGCGGCCTCGGGATGGACCGTGTAGAGGGACCAGTGCTGGCCCGGTTCCGGCTCTAGGTTGGACTTTGAGACGAGGACGTTGTACTTCGCCCCGTCCTTGCGGGCGAGGACCGTTTCTCCGCGCGGGATGGAACCGTTCTCGTGCTCTCCGCAACCGCAGAGGTTGTCCGGAAACACCCGGGTGCAGGGCGCACCGAGGAGTTCTTCCAGACCGTAGCCCGTCAGCAATCTCGCGGCCTCGTTGACCGCAACGAAACGGCCAAGGCCGTCGAGAGCGAAGACGGGCTCATCGATTGCGTCGAGCCAACTTCCGAGGTCCATCCGAGTCCTCCAAGGCCAGTATCGGATTGGCCCAACCGAGGCTCTATGCGGGGAGGTCCAGGGACAAGGTCGGGGAAACACGTACCCCGATGATCGTGAGCGCGGCGGCTTGGTCGCGGCGTGTGGTCGTAGTTGCCGATCGCGGCCGGAGGAAAACAGAAAGGCTCGGGCATCGGCCCGAGCCTCTCGCTTCAGCATCCTGCCGAAGAATTGGTAGCGGGGACAGGATTCGAACCTGTGACCTTTGGGTTATGAGCCCAACGAGCTACCACTGCTCCACCCCGCAGCAAACTGGAAGGGGAAAACTAGCGATCCGTTTGGGGTCTGTCAACGGGATTCGGACGAATCATCCGGTTCGCTTGTAGACTCGTCGTTGGTCGAATACGTCGACGTGCCCGCCGTGCTCTCCCGCGGGAAGTAGTAGACGATCTCTCCCGGGCGCTGCATGTGGAACTTCTCTCTCGCCGGTCTCTCGATCGCCATCGAGCCGGTCTCTCCGAGTTCCCACTTGAGATTCTCGGCGTCGCGCTCGAGAGCGGTCAGCTCCGTCCGGAGTTCACGCTGGCGCCAGGCCAGCTCCCAGAGCTGCGCGACGCCGCGGTTTCCCAGGAGCAACGAGAGGCAAGAGAAGATCACGGCGGCGCCCAGGAGCACGGGCACGAGCCGCTGTGTCGCCGAGCGCCACGGCTTCCGGAGATACTCGCTCCGTTCCTCGGGGCCGAGCGTGGCCGGCTTCTTCCAGCGGATCACTGGAGCTCCTCCAGGATCGAGCGACCCGGGTACACCGCCTGGTTCCCCAGTTCTTCCTCGATCCGCATGAGTTGGTTGTACTTCGCGACCCGCTCGGAGCGCGCGAGAGAACCGGTCTTGATGAAGCCGGCGTTGGTTGCGACCGCCAGCTCGGCGATGAACGTGTCCTCGGTCTCACCCGATCGGTGGGAGATGATGCTCCAGTAGGACGACGTCTTCGCGAGTTCGATCGCATCGAGCGTCTCGGACAGCGTGCCGATCTGGTTGAGCTTCACGAGGATCGAGTTCGCAGCGCCTTCGTCGATGCCGCGGCGGAGCCGCTTCGGGTTCGTCACGAAGAGGTCGTCGCCGACGAGGAGGCAGCGATCGCCGAGAGCGTCCGTGAGCTGAATCCAGCCTTCCCAGTCGTCTTCGGAGAGCCCGTCCTCGATGGAGACGATCGGGAATTCGGAGACGAGGTTGCGGTAGAACTCGATCAGCTCCTGGGAGGAGTAGCTCTTGTGGTCCTCCGCCGTGAGCATGTAGCTCCCCTCGATGAAGAACTCGGTCGCGGCACAGTCGAGCGCGAGTGCGACTTCACTCCTCGGCTCGTAGCCGGCTTTCTCGATCGCCTCGATGAGGAGCTCGAGCGCCTCTCGGTTCGACTTGAGATTGGGGGCGAAGCCGCCTTCGTCTCCGACGGCGGTGTTGTAGCCGCGGCGGTCGAGCACCTTCTTCAGGGAGTGGAAGACCTCGGAACCCATACGTACGGCTTCGCGGAAGGTGGGAGCACCGACCGGCACGATCATGAACTCCTGCAGGTCGACGTTGTTGTCCGCGTGCGCGCCGCCGTTCAGTACGTTCATCATCGGCACCGGGAGGACGTGGGCATGGACGCCACCCAGGTAGCGGTAGAGTGGGAGCCCGTTCACTTCCGCGGCCGCGCGTGCCACCGCCATCGAGACGCCCAGGATCGAGTTGGCGCCGAGTTCCGACTTCGTTTCCGTGCCGTCGAGATCGCGCATGAGGCGATCGATACGGATCTGATCCTGGCAGTCCTGGCCGAGGATCTCGGGCGCGATCTTCTCGTGGACGTTTGCGATCGCAGTGAGAACGCCCTTCCCGAGGTAGCGAGCCGCGTCCCCGTCGCGAAGCTCGAGGGCCTCGTGTTCTCCGGTCGACGCTCCCGAAGGAACGATGGCTCGGGACCGTACCCCGCTCGTGAGCTGGACTTCGACCTCGAGGGTGGGATTGCCTCTGGAGTCGAGAACTTCGCGGGCCAGGATCTGCTCGATCGTCGTCATGATTCCTCCTCCGAAAGCGCCATCTTCCGGAACACGAACGCTATCTGGTGTCCGGGGAACGGTCAAGCCAGAGCCCGTCCGACCTTGACAAGCCGCGAGGCACGTCCCTATTCTTCCGTGTCGCATGCTAATTGTCTGCGGGGCAATGGATTGGCCGCACTGAAGCCAGTTGCGTGGATCCAGGCCAGCGTCCCCGGCATCTTCCATCCGGCGGTAGCGGATGCCCCTAGGTGATGCGGAACTGGTGGAACGATGCCTCGCCGGCGAGGAGGAGGCCTTCCGCATGCTCGTCGAGCGGTACGACCGCCGCGTCTACGCGACGATCTACCGTCTCGTCGGATCCGAGGCGGACGCCCGTGACCTGACCCAGGAGACATTCCTTCGGTTCTTCCGATCCCTCGACCGGTTCGACACGTCGCGCAGCCTCACTTCCTGGCTCCTTCGCATCGCGTCGAACCAGACCGTCGACTTCCTGAGGAAACGTCGAGTCGAGACCGTCTCCCTGGACGACGTGGGTGAGGGAGAGGCGCTCGACTCCCTCCTGCAGGGCCCGGACTGGGGCGATGCGCCCTCGGACGATCGGCTCGCCCGACTCGAGAGCCTCGTGTCGCGGCTCGCGCCCGGCTACCGGATCGTCCTGGAACTCCGCCATTCTCAGGGCCTCCATCCGGGTGAGATCGCTGAGATCCTCGACGTCGCTCCCGCCACGATCCGCTCCCGGCTCCACCGAGCCCACCGCCAACTCGCCGGTTGGCTCCAGGGCAAGGACGTGTCGGACCTCTAGGTAGAACTCTGCCGTCGCGGCATGGCTGGGTATCGATGGGTGCCAGGGGGCGGCTGGACGGGTGTGGCCGGAAGGTTGTGGCCGGAAGAATGTGGGTGACTCCCCTGTAAGCGGCTCCAATTCAGCTTCTTACGGCGCTCTGTAGTGCGGGTGAGTTCCGCTCGCCTTGCCTCCGTGCTAGGAGCAACGGCCGTTGCAGCTTCCCTCCGGAGCCGTCCGCAATCATCCGACCACCGCCAAATAGATGCAACGGGTCGGCCGGCGCCCTCGTAGAAGAGAACGATGGCAGAGTGCGATTGCGATAAGGAGCTCCTCGTAGCTCACGCCCTCGGGTACACGAACCCGGACGAGTCCGAGATCGCGGAGCGGTTCCTCCGGGAGTGCCCTCACTGTCTCCGGGAGTTCGAACTCCACCGGCGCGTGGCTGGAGTGCTCTCCGTGAGGGTCGCTCCGTCGATGCCTTCGGACTTGCGAGAAGTCCTGGTTCGGTCAGCGGTTCAGGCGAGGCGAGACGACGGACCGGCCTGGGCGTCACCGCGGAGCGTTCGGAGCGGCAGGATCTCCTGGGCTCCGGTTCTCGGCGCGGGCGCCGCCCTCGCGGCCTTGGGCCTGATCATCTTCTTCTTCGTGCCCGGGGCAGGCCCGGGAGGGTCCGTGGACGAGGTGGTTTCCGGCGGAGTGGGGAGGGGGGCCACGGCCCTCGACGAGATCATGCAGCTCCTCGCGAACCTCCAGCAGGGGTGGACCCTGGCACAAGGCTACCTGGAGCGGCTGTCTCCCCTCACGAGGGCGGTGCGCACGGTTTTCGGTGCCGTCGGTGTGGTCAGGTGGGCGGTCGCATTCTTCTCTGTCGTGTCCGTCATCGGTTTGGTTTGGCGACTCAATCGGTCGAGTCAGAACAGGAGCGTGAAGCATGCGTAGTACGAGTCTCAGGTCATCGAAGTGGTCCCTTCGATGGGCCGGCGTTCGCTTCGTGCTGGCTTCGCTCGTGGTGATACTGATCTCGTCCGTCGGAGCTCCGATCGGAGATGCACACGGGCAGCGGATCCGCGAGCTGGAGTCCGACACGCTTCGCACGCCCGACAAGCGCGGCCGAGTCCGGGTGATGATCGAGACGGAAGACGACACGACCTCGTCGACGATTCGGATCGGGTCCTCGAGATGGCGCCGCCAAGGTGACGAGGAGTCGAGTCTCGTTCGATTCGGAGAGGACATCGTGATCGACGCGGACGAGGTGATCGATGGCTCCGTCGTTTCGATCGGAGGGAATGTCATCGTCCGCGGACGTGTGCTCGAGGACGTCGTGTCTGTCGGTGGTTCCATCAAGCTGGAAGACGGGGCTGTTGTCGAAGGGGACGCGGCCGCTGTGGGTGGAGGCCTCGATCTGGCGCCGGACGCGGAGGTGATGGGAGAGAAGTTCGACGTCGAGTTCGGCCCGGCTGTGTTCACGCTCGGCACGCCGGATGGAGGGCGCTTCTTCTGGGCCGTGTTCTCCCTCTCGCTGTTTCTGCTCCTGGGACTGTCGGCCCTCGCGGTCGAATGGATGTTCCCGACGCAGATGCGTCGGATGACCCGCCATGTGAGGGCGTCGCTCTGGCCGAGCTTCTTCGTTGGGCTGGCGGCACAGGTCCTCATCGGGCCGGTGCTCGTGATCCTTTGCATCACGGTGATCGGAATCCCCGCGGCGATCCTCCTGCCGTTCGTCGTCACGGCCGCTCAGATCGTCGGGTATGTGCTCGTCGCCGCTGTCCTGGGGGCGAAGTTCTTCGACGGCAACTTGGATTCGCGCGCGGCCTGGATCCGAGGATCCCTGGCCGGGCTCGCCGTCCTCGCGTTCATGACGGTGATCCCGCTGCTTCTCGCGGGCATCGGCGGCGGGATCGGTCAGTTCGGGCGGCTCCTCGCGCTCGGCGCCATCGCGGCGAACTGGACGATCGACACCTTGGGAATGGGGGCCGTCCTCTTGAGTCGCTTCGGCTCTCGTGAGCCGTCGGTCGGGTCCCGCGTAGGACCGGGAGACGGATTCCAGGAGTTCCCCGCGGGTTCGTCGAGCCCGATCTGACACGCGCCGTCCGCACGCGCCGATCGGCTGCCCGCAGCGCGTCATGGCAGTGCGAAGCGTGCAGTCCGGAACGCACCGTTCGGCGGCCCGACGATTGGGTGAGACTGCGCATCCGCGCGTGATCTCCCGCACTCATCGTTTCTTGGGGTTACGCGGTTGTTGGGCGGGGTCTGGCCCCTTTCGGAAGGTTGTGGTCATCTCGTAAGGCTCTGTAGGAGTTTCGTTTAACGCGGTCTATCGTGGTATTCTGTCCCCATGGGACACGAGCTGCGTAAACCGAGGATCGAGCAGCCGGGCCGCTTCCGCGGGCCCGCGTGGGCGCGGGATCTCGGTCTTCGCGGGCCGAGCACTCTCCGTTCCGACCGGTCTGCCGCTCTCCTTGCCGTGCTCGCCCTGCTCTGCTCACTCGGGGTGGCGGGGGACGCGCTCGCGTTCCGGGTCGCCGACGCTCCGGGCATCGAGATCATCAGTCCTGAAGAGGTGCTGGCCGAGCACACGTTCGACGCGCCGGGCGGCGTGCAGATGTTCGAGTATCCGAACGGCAGTGTGACCCGCTTCGTCACTTCGGTCGAGGATCCGGAGATCCACAATCCTGGGGACGGCACTTTCTTTCCCGCTTCCGTGTCCGTGGTCGAGGCCGCCGTCCGCGCGGTTCCTGCGTCACTCCTGCGAGGTCTCGAGGTCCAGATCTACGTGCTGCCGTATCCGCGGTCCGGCATGATCGGATCTTCCGCCGACGGAGCGGCGATCTACCTGACGCCAGGTGTTCGCGAGTACTCGGAGGCAGAGGTCCACTTTCTCATCGCGCATGAACTGGGTCATACGTTCCATCGCAAGCATCTCCCCTACGGGGATTCACGCTGGGACGACTTCCGGCAGCTTCGCGGACTGGAAGACGAGGAACAGTTCCGTTTCGACGGTCCTCACGCCGATCGTCCGCAGGAGATCCTCGCGGAGGACTTCCGCGTCCTCTTCGGTGGCGAACTGGCTGCGGGGAACGGAAGCGTGGAGAACGACGAGCTCCTTCGGCCCGACGAAGTCCCGGGACTCGAACGCTTCCTCTTCGGACTCGCGGGTGACGGCGTCGACGTTGCCGATGGATCCGGCGCGAAAGTCCTGGCCTACCCGAATCCGGTGTCGAGCGGAGCGCGGATGAACCTTCGCCTTCCCACCGGGGAGAGCGCGACCGTGCAGGGGATCTTCGACGCGAGTGGCCGGCTCGTCGCCCGACCCGACTCGAGGTTCGTCGGTGATGAGCTGACAGTCGACATTCCGCAGCGTTTCGCGCCCGGTTCCTACTGGCTCCGGCTCCGCACGGAAGCGACGGTGCGGACCGTTCCGCTCCGCATCGCGCCGTGAACTGGTCTGCGTGGACCGGATCTCGAACAGGATCTCGAACAGGATCTCGAACGTGGTCGTGCGCGAAGCGATCCGTGCCCGATGCGCGCTCGCGAGACTGGGCTCCATCCGCAGCTGGTTCTATTCGAGCGGCTGCACCCACACGACGTTCCCCGCGATGAGGGACATCCTGAACTCACCCGTTCGCCCCGCGAGTCGTCGGTCGCCCAAACCGGCGAGGTCGCGGATGATCCGGATCAATCCGCCGGGAACGCCGAAGATCGAGCTGTCACCGATCTCTCCGGTGATCCACTCTTCGACCTCCCCCAGGTCCTGAACCGAGAGAGGGACGGTCACGGCGGTGACTTCGACCCAGTAGGTGCCGGCCTTCGACGCTGTCTTCCGGTCGAGATCGAGAACGATCGGTTCATCGGAGAGCAGACGGATGATCGCGCCGAGCGAGTCTCCGCCGATCGTCCCATCCGGCCCCTGGAGTAGGTAGAGGCCCGACCAGGCATCGCGATAGAGCCGGTAGTGACGGATCGTGCGGCTGACCTGCTCGTCGAACCAGGCGGAGCGATGCTTCCACAGGTCCGCCTGGAGACCGATCGTAGTGGGAATGCCCCGGTCGAGTCGTTCCCGAACGAATCCTGGAAGGATGCCCGCCCCGAGTTGGGGCTTCACCACCAGCGCGAGGGAATCGCCTTCGACCGCGACGGTGAAATCGGACGCAGATGTTTCGTGGGGGACGAGACAGATCATCGCCAGGAACAACGTCCAGGCGAGAACCAGAGGCGAGAGACTCTGGTGAGTCATCCGCCGCTCCTGCCTCCCCGCATGTCTCATAGGGTGTGAAAGAGCCTCATGGAGACACGGGCCGGAGCGCTCTCCCGCCGGAGGTCCCGCGCCACATCGATACGGAAGCCATCGGCCCCGAGCAGGATTCCGAGTCCGCCGTCCAGTGCAAGTGGGCCGCTTCCGCCCACGCCACCGCTCCTGTCCTCGCTTTCGTTCCAAGCTTTGCCGGCGTCGAAGAAGAGAACGGGGCGTACCCTGGTCCTGACTTCGACGCCGTACTCGAGTGTCGCGAGCAGGAGGCGGTCTCCATGGAACTCCTGGAACGGATGGCCGCGAAGGGTTCCAACCCCGCCGGCTTGGAACTGCCACTGCTGCGGCAGTAGCGACCCGTCGTCTCCCACGTGTCCCTGCGTCGTCGTGCCGCCGCCGATTCGGTAGGAGATGCCTTGGGAGCTGCCGAGTTCGGTGTGTCCTCGGTACTCGGCCCAGAGCCGAGTAAATGACCGACCGTCGCCGACGCGTCCGCCGGCCCAGATGCTCTCGAAGAGGATGGAGGGCATGATGCGCTGCGACCACACGGAACGCGGACGGTAGGGCGACCAGGACGCGCGGAGCTGGAGCAGGTCCCAGGTTCCTTCCTCGATCGCCGGATTCGTTCGGAAGGTGCGGTCACCACCAAACGGACCCAGCTTCTGCACGTTCCGCGGGACGGAAGTCTGGCGCTCGTTATGATAGAGCAGGATGAGGCCACTTCTCCACGAGAGCTGTGGCCGGCTCCCGTTGGTGCGCCGCCGCGAGTTGTCGCGCTCCGAAGGAAGACGCGGGAATGCGTAGCGGATGTAGTACGTGCGTGCGTCTCGGCGGTAGTAGTCGCGCAGATCCTCGCGCGCAAAGAACGAGGCGAGGAGGTTCTCGGTGAACGTTACTGCGGCGCGGGGGATCGGGCGGTCACGCGTCTCGTCCGCCCAACGGAAACCGACGGCGACGGGTCCGTTTCCAGGGAAGATTCGAACCTCAGCCGCACCCGACCACGTCTCGCTCGCCGTCCCATAGGCTTCGTAGAACGAAAAGGACGGGCCCCAACCTCGCGTCCTGATCTCCTGAGAGGCGAGGAGTCCGAAGCCATCGGCCCGGTCGAGAGATGGGCCGTACCCGATGCCGAACTGGCTCCGCGGGGAGAGGCGGACCCAGCGGAGGATGCCCGGCTTCCGGTCCGGGTCCCGACCCGTGAAGAAGCTGCGAACGGGGTCCCCCAACGCTTCCCACCTTCGTTCGGCAGAGGTCTGCCCGTCGTCCGAGCTGGTTGGGCGTTGGGCGAACGCGGGGTTTGGGAGCGCGCTCGAGGTCAGCGCGAAGCATAGGAGTCCGAGGCATGCGTTCCGGAACGCGGTCGAGACGGCGGCATGGGGTAGGGGGGGAGTGCCCGTCATCGATCGTCTCCTTCGCTCGACTCGGATCCCGGCCTCGCGATGTCCCATCGTCGCATCTTTCGATGAAGCGAAGCCCGGTCGATTCCGAGCCGTCGCGCTGATCGAGTAACGTTCCAGCCGCACTCCTCGAGGGTCCTCCGGACCAACGCCCGCTCCGCTTCGGTCGACTCGTCGTGGAGGGATGCCAGGTCGGCTGGTCTCCGCGCCGTTGCCGTGTGAGACGCGTGCGCGGGCGTCGCCGGAGCCTTCGGGCGCGGACGGTGGAGGAGTTGCTCCAGGTCTCCGCCGTCGAGTCGTGCTGTCGGATGCATGATCGAAACTCGCTCCATGAGGTTTCGCAGCTCGCGGACGTTTCCCGGCCAAGGGTAGTTGCGGAGTACCGCGCCGGCCGAACTCGTGAGTTCCGGTGCGCTGCGTCCCTGGTTCTGAGAGTAGGTTGCCAGGAAGTGTTCGGCGAGGAGCAGGATGTCGCCTTCCCTCTCGCGCAGAGTCGGAACCTGGATCGGGATCACGGCGACTCGGTGGTAGAGATCCTCGCGGAAGCCGCCTCGCTCGATGAGATGGGAGAGGTCGTGGTTGGTCGCCGTCACGAGGCGTGCCTCGAAGTAGAGCAGACGGCTCCCGCCGACGCGTTCGTACTCGCCGCTCGCGAGTACCCGCAGCAGCTTCGCCTGTGTATCGAGCGCCATGTCCCCGATCTCGTCGAGGAAGAGAGTTCCCGTGCCGGCGAGTTCGAGTTTTCCGGCACTGGACTTCTGTGCGCCGGTGAAGGCGCCGGCTTCGTGTCCGAAGAGCTCGCTCTCGATGAGTTCCCCGGGAATCGCGGCGCTGTTCATCTTGATGAACGGACGGTCTCTTCGCCGGCTCTGTTCGTGAATCGCCCGCGCGACGAGTTCTTTGCCCGTGCCGTTCTCGCCGAGGATGAGAATGCGCGCATCGCTCGGAGCCGCCCGGGAGATCTCGGACCTCAGGCGCTCCATCTGCGGACTCTCGCCGAGGAGTTCATGCCCGGATCTTCCTTCGGTGCGAACTGCCTCGTAGTCCCGCTGGAGTCTCGAGTGTTCCACGGCGCGGTCCAATGTGTGGAGCAGCCTCTTTTCCTCGAGGGGCTTGACCAGGTAGTCGTAGGCGCCGTTTCGTACCGCCTCGATCGCGGTTTCGAGTTCGCCATGGGCGGAGATCATCACGACCGGAACGCCCGCGTGACGCACGCGCAATTCGTTCAGGAGTTCCATTCCGTCCATCACTGGCATCGTGACGTCGGTCAGCACGACCGCGACCGATTCTCTGGACAGGACTTCGAGCGCGGCTCTGCCGTTCTCCGCGGTCACGCTCTCCCAGCCCCCGTCCTCCAGGAGCATCGGGATGGCCTCGCGGATCCCTCGGTCGTCGTCGACTACGAGCACCCTACGCTTCATCCGATTCCCTCTTCGATGGCCGCTGTCCCGGCCGAGCCATCCTCGACGAGGAGGCTGCGGGGCCGTCTGCCGACACATCGCTTCGCGTCGCGTTCGAGGCTTCCAACGGGAAGCTCAGCCGCACGCGGGTTCCGTTCCCTGGCTCGCTCCACAGTTCCAGCTTGCCACCGTACCTGATCATGGAACGACGTACCAATGCGAGGCCCAGTCCGCTCCCACCTTCTTTGGTGGTGAAGCCTGGCTGGAGGGCCTGCCGGAGCGTCTTCTCATCCATGCCGGGGCCATGGTCGTGTATGTCGACCGTCAGCCAGCGCTCATCGGCACGCAAGGCAATGTCGATCTCGCCCGTGCCTTCCATCGCCTCCGCCGCATTCTTCACCAGATTTCGGAGCAGGCGCTCGATCTCGTCTTGGTCCAGAAAGAGGTGCGGGACGTCCTCGGGAAGCTCGATTCTCACCTCGATGCCGGGCCGGGTCTCCCCGGCGACCGCACGCACGGTGTCGCGGAGATCGATCCACTCCGGAGCGGGCGGTGGGAGGTGGGCGTACTCGCTGAAGCTCGCGGCGAGTGACGCCATCCGGTCGGCCTCCCGGCGGATGGCGTCGAGTGCCCGACGTCCTTGCGGGCGGCTCTCTTCCGGAAGACTCTCGACGCGCTTCTCGAGCACGGCGATTCCCGCGGTCACAGGAGTGAGCGCATTCCTGATCTCGTGGGCGACGAACCGTGCGGTCTCCTGAGAAGCCTGAACGCGTTCCGATTCGCGGGCCCGCTCCTCGTACTCCGCGAGACGCGATCGCATGAGGAGGAAGGCGTCCTGGATCCGGGACACCTCCGGGATCCGCGTTGGCACGAGGGACGGTCCATGGCGATCACTCCCCACGAAGGACAGTGCGGCCACGAGATCCTCCACCGGCGACGAAATGCGCCGGGCCACACTCCGTGCGAGGAGCGAGCTCACGACGAGCGAGACCGTCAGCGCGAAGACCAGGATCACGATCTGTGCGACCGCGAGAAGGTCGCCCAGCTCGCCGAAACGGCGGTAGTTGAACAGAGACGAAGACGTCTGATCGAGGTCCTGGAATGTGTCCGTTCCGAGGCGGGTTCCGAGGAGCACACATCCGACCGTGGCGAGAGCCGGTCGAGCCGAGTCACCGGGCGCTTCCGACTCCGGGACCGCCCAGACGTAGGTCGGCACGAGGAGGAGGTCGCCCGCGCTGTCGGTCCAGCGGACGGGGCGGCTACGCTGCGGGCCCTCCGCCGAGGCCGACGGAGCGGGAACGGAGTCGGCGATCCTCTCCGCCGGAAGTGGAGGCGTTGCCGCTCTCACTTCCCAGCCCTTCGGGCCGGGGACGAGGAAGCCCGCGAAATCGACGGCGGGATCGTCCGCGAGCTGCTGCAGGTTCGTTCGCGGAGTGTCCGGATTCGTGGATGCCCAGCTCATCTCCGTCGACGCCGTCTGTCCCAGATCCTCCAGAGTCCGGAGTGACCGGTCCACCAGCCGCCGGTTGGAACGAAGCGAGGCCTCGAGCGCGGACTCCACGCTGGGGAGGCTCCAGAGCCCTCGCTGGTACCGGAGGGGAGCCCAGCCCGCGAGGGTGAGGAGGAGCAGCGGTACGACGCCGGAGAACAGAAAGAGTAGAAAGAGCCGGGTCCGGAGCTTCATCCCTTGTCCCATTGCGTCGAGAGCTGGCCGCAGGCGGCGAGGATATCGCGTCCGCGGGAGTACCGCAGCGTCACAGAGGGCGCGAGCGGATAGATCGTCTTCATGAACGACTCGATCCGCTCATGGGGCGAGGGGCGGTAGGGAGCCAGAGGGTGCGGGTTGTACACGATCAGGTTCACCTTGCACCGAAGCTCCTTCGCGTAGGCGGCGAGCCGGGTCGCGTCCTCCGTCGTGTCGTTCACGCCGTCCAGGAGGACGTACTCCAGCGTGGCCCGGATGCGCCGCCTGGCCTGGAAGTAGCGGATCGCCTCGAACACTTCACGGAACGGATACTTCTTGTTCACGGGCATGAGGGCCGTCCGCGTCTCATCGGTGGTCGCGCTGAGCGAGTAGGCGAGCCGTACCGGGACATCGGAGTCGGCGAGTGCACGGATCTGAGGCACGAGCCCGACGGTCGAGACGGTGATCCGCCGCCAGCCCAGCCCGATGCCGTCCGGATCCTGCATCAGCCGGAGCGCACCGAGGACGTTGTCGAGGTTCTGGAGTGGCTCGCCCATTCCCATGAAAACGACGTTGTCCAGCGGACCCATGGACTCGGCCTCGAGGAACCTCTGCACGGCGAAGAGCTGGGAGAGGATCTCCTTCACCGTCAGGTTTCGGCCCGGTCCCATCTTCGCGGTCGCGCAGAAGTCACACCCGTAGGCGCATCCGACCTGGGACGAGACACAGATGGTGCGACGATTCGGGCTGTTGATGAGTACGGTCTCGATGTTCTTGCCGTCCGCGAGCTTGAGGAGGAACTTCGCGGCCTCGTCGTCCTGCGCCCGCCTCATCGTGAGGATCGGATCCGGGTCCAGGCTGTACGCGCCTTCGAGCCGCTCGCGAAGGCCGAGAGACAGGTCGGACATCGCCGAGAAGCGGGTCTCTCCCCGGGCGTAGAGCCAATGTGCGATCTGCCTCGCCCGGAAGGCGGGAAGCTCAGACAGAGGGCCGTCCTCCCTCATCTGTGCGGCGTTCTTGCCGAGAAGGGGGATGCGTTCGTCGGGCGGAGCAGGCACAGTACTCTCGGACACGGGGTCTCCTGGGGTGGTCGGGGACGAGGCGCGACGGAGATACGGTAGTTTCTCCCGCTCTCCTGACCCGAGAAGACTAGATTCTGCGCGCGCCGGCTGCCACGACAGTTCGCCCGACGGGTGACATCCGGGGGCCGCGGGCTCGGCGCGTCGAGGCCTGGAAGCGCGGACATGGGGGGCGCAAAGTTCTATGCAGCATTTCGAGGAGTTTCGGAGGGCTGCAGCGGCGCTGGGCGACGGAAACAGACTGGGGATCCTCGAGATCCTGTTTCACGGTCCGGCCAGCGTCACCGCTCTCACGACGGAACTCGGACTCCGGCAACCGCTAGTGAGCCATCACCTTGCGGTTCTGGCCGACGCCGGGCTGGTTTCCTGCACCAAGGACGGTCGGCGCCGCGTCTACGAGATCGCGAACCCGGAGCGGCGGGGAACCTCGGAGCTGCTGCAGGCGGCGTCCACCGCTCTCGCGGACCGCGCGACGGAACCGGGGATCGCGGAGCCCGCCGCCGGTGCCGACGGAATCAGGGCGGGCTCCCACTCTGAGCCGGTATGGGAGCAGCCGTCCGATGACCACGAGGTGGAAGAGGCGCCGTCCGGGTCCGGTCCGGGGACGGCGTCCGTGCCCGCGCCGACGCCCATGGAGTCGGATCCCGGGCCCATCACCGACTCCGCCGAGACCGATCTCGAGGATTTCCTACTTTGACAGTCGGGAGCCCGGGCGCGGCCAAGGACGCCGTCGTCTGAGGGTTGACCCGACTTCTCACCTACTGGTAGATTCTTCCCCATCGAGGAAACCCGCTGGTCGATCTTGAACGACACGACTTAGCCACATCTCCACGCGATCAGCGAGCAGGAGGAGTCATGCGAGTTCTCTTCCGTTTGGCGGTAACGACCCTCACCGTGTTCGTCCTACTGGTGGCTCCCTTGCACAACGCCAAGGCCACGCCGCATGGGGACGCACCCACGGACACTTCTCTCGACAAAGGGGCTGCTGATTCAGGTCACGAGCCCGGAGCTTTGGACGGAGATGGTGGCGATCCGTGGGACGACACCGATGAGGGCGAGCCCACGGACATCGAGTACATCATCGATCAGATTCGGACCTTGATTTCCATGCTGAGCGGCAACTAGAGCGACCCAAAGGTAGGCTCGATGAAGCGGACCCAGCCCATAAACGTCGGTATCCGCAGGGACGAAGTTCAGCCTCCCAAGGGAGACTGGATTCGCCTGCTCGGGATTGCCGATGTTCATTTCGGGGCTGACAACCTGGTCTCTGCGCTCGAGTACTACGAGAGGGCACTGGTCGTCGCCCGGACGTCGGACGCGGATCCTTCCGAACTCTTCGAGATCGAACTCAAGAAGATTGACGCTCTTCAAAGGCGAAGCCGGCACGTCGACGCCCTCCATGCCTCAGAGGACCTCCTCTCGAGAGTCGATCGGGTGGATGCTCCGGTTCCGTATGCGCGTGCTCTCGCGCGTGTTGGTGCGGCTCAAAGCGCACTTTCTCGGTGGGACGACGCTCAGGTCGTCTGCAGCGAGGCCTACGAAGTGCTGCGGACGACGAGCGCCCACCAAGAGGTGGCGACGCTTCTACTGACGATGGGCGTGATCAGCCATCGTCAGGGAAACCTCCCGGCTGCCCAGACGCACTACGAGAGCGCACTCAGCACGTTCCGCAGGATCGGCGACAGCGAGGGTCTCGCTCGTGTGCTGAACAACCTGGGGACACTCGTGCTGTTCACGCCCAGATGGCGCGAGGGCAAGGAATACCTCCTGCGAGCCGTTGCGGTCGCTGAGGAAGCAGGGAACTACGCACGTATCGCAAGCCTCTGTCTCAACCTCGGTATCCTCTCGTACATGACCTGCGAGTGGGCGCTCGCTTCTGCATACCTGACCCGCGCCCTCGCCATCTCGAACGAGACCGCTCCGGCCCGCGCCCAGCGTTCCCAGCTCGCGCTGGGACGAATGAAGCTGCGTCGGCGGGAGTTCGCGGCGGCGGAGTCGCACTTCCTGCAGGTCTGCGACTCGGCCAGGGAGAACGGCTGGACACGCGATGAGTCGCTGGCGCTCGAGTTCCTCGGGGAGCGGGCACTGCGAGAGGGCGAGTTCGAACGGGCCGGTGACTATCTCTCGAAGGCTCTCGAGATTGCTCGTACCGTATCGCCGGCCAACGACGTCGTCGGTGAACTCGAAACGCGGGTTGCCGAGCTGCTCCTAGCCCAAGGTGACGCCGCGGGCGCGAGGACGACGGCCGAGCGTGCGCTCGGTATCTGCCTGAGTGTCGAAGACGCGGTGGAGATCGGCCGGGCGCTCCGCATTCGGGGCGAGGCCGAGCTTGCCCTTGGGATGCTTCCCGAAGCCCGGGCCAGTTTTGAACAGGCCGTCCGGCACTTGGACGGGACTCCCGACGCGATCGAGCAGGAGCTGGCACGGGTCGCACGAGCTCGCTACTGGTTCCGGGCCGAGAAGCACGGGCGTGTGGAGCCAGGCGACGGCGTCGCGCAGGGTACCATTGCACTGGAACGGGCCTGTCAGCGATTCCTGGACCTCGAGATTGCGCCGCTGGCCGTGAACTGCCTCTTCGAGTTGTCTCGTGGACTGGAAGAGAACGGTTCTCTGGATGACGCGCTGGCCGCGGTGGATCGAGCCATCGACCTCGCCGAGAAGCATGGAGTGACCCGGGGGCGTCAGCCTCTCCTCGACCTTCGGTCCAGCCTCGAGGAGCGATACGCCGAGACGAGCCTCTCTCGCTCGATCGAGTTCCAAGTCCTCGCCGATGTTTCTGCGTACGGCCTCGAAGGCTCCCAAGCCAATCTCGGGACGTATCTCGAGGCCGCCAGCGAACGAGCCAAGGCCGATCGCGTGCTCCTCGCCGTGAGTTCGAGAGGGCATGGGATCTGCGTGGAAGCGAGCCACGGCTTCGCCGACGACCTGCCGAACAAGGCGACCCTTGCGGCGTTGCTCGCCGCGGTCGATGACGGCAACCGCATCCTGGTGGTCGGAGATCCGAAGCGGGATCCACGATTCGAGTTGTCCGGGAGTTTCGCCGATGGCGTTCGCTCCGCTACTGCGATTCCACTGCAGCTCTCCGGGGGAGCGAAGGGGCTCCTCTACGCGGATCGTCACACGGGTTCCGCGGAGGGACGGTTCCGCGTCGCTGACCTGCGACTGCTCTCGTTCTTCGCCGGTCTGTTGGCCGTCTTCTTTGCCGCAAGGGAAGGTGAACGCCGTGCTGCCGGGCGGGATTCGAGCCCTGACTCGGACGATTCGAGTGACGCTCTCAGCCGCTTCCTCACCTGCGACGCGGAGATGAAGCGCGCGCTCCACCTTCTCCGGAGACTCGATCGGTCTGATGCCGGGGTGCTCGTCACCGGAGAGACGGGGACCGGCAAGGGCCTGCTGTCGAGGCTGATTCACGATTCCGGCCGACGGTCGGCTGGCCCCTTCGTTCCGGTCAACTGCGCGGCCCTCCCGGAGACACTTCTGGAAAGCGAGCTGTTCGGTCACGAGCAGGGAGCGTTCACGGGAGCGGTGAGGACGAAGCGCGGCCTGTTCGAGGAAGCGGAGGGCGGAACCCTGTTCCTCGACGAGGTGGACAAGGCTCCGCTCGCCGTGCAGGCGAAGCTGCTTCACGTGCTCGACAAGCACGAGATCCGTCCCGTCGGAAGTACGCAGTGGAAGCCGGTCGACGTACGCGTCGTGTGTGCGACGAACGCGGACCTGCGCTCGGCCATCCAGGCGGGGAAGTTCCTCGAGGACCTCTACTACCGACTGAACGACTTCCAGGTGCACATTCCCCCGCTCCGGGAGCGGCGTGCAGACGTGCCTCTATTGGTTCGTCACTTCGTCGAGGAGTTCAAAGAGTCTCTCGGGCGTCCGAACACGACGTTCTCTCGGAATGCGGTCGAGGCGCTTACCGACCACGATTGGCGCGGGAACGTACGTGAACTCGAGAAGGTGGTGAAGCGCGTGCTCGTCCTCGCAGAGGACGGAGAACAGATCACGGTGGAGTCGCTGCCTCGCGAGGTCAGGACATCGAGCAGGGCCGCCGAGGGTCCCGTCGATTCGGGCACGCTGCGGTCCGCCGTGGAGCGGCTCGAGGCTGAACTGATCGGTAGCTCCCTCGAGGCGGCCGGTGGCAATAAGTCCGAGGTGGCCCGCCGACTTCAGGTCAGCTATCCCTGTCTTCTCACCAAGATCCGGAAGTACGGTCTCGAGCCCCGCAATCGATAGCCCTTCCGCGCCCCTTCCCCTCTCCCGCGCACCACTCGCAACAACTATCAGAAAGACTTTTTATAGGCCTAAGGGGCTGACTTTCAACGGGTTGAACCGACGCCCCGGAAGTCATGTAATGATGTTTAACAGGTGGGAACACCGGTGCCGATTCTGTCCGGTAAGCCGAAACTCGGTCGCTTCTGTAACTCATTGTGGCGGTTGCGTATGTGTGTTTTCCTGGCGACTTCCGCCACTTGGCACACATCTCGCTACAGGGCTACTCGGAGGGGGGACCTCCATAAGACAGAGGACCAGGCCGCTCGGCCAACCCAATGTCCAGCAGCGGGTAGTTTCAGTCGTCGGACCATTTGAAACGGCTGAGCGGTCTGGTCTCTCGGTCTCTGTTTCTCGGCCTCAGTTTCTCGAGTGCGGCCCAGGTCGCCACAGATTCCGCAGATCTTCCGGAGAGCGGGGCCCTAGCCAGGGGGCCCGTTTCTCTGAGTGGGGATCTGCCGCCCGCACTTCGAGGACGTGACCGCCTTCCGGCCCGCCGCTCCTGGCGCCCGCACGCCCCCTTGACCCACGTGACACGAGTCCAACAGCGGCTCCCTCGACGCCTCGAACGGCACACCTACCTGTGACCACAGGGTCACACTTCGTGACGTCCTGGCTCTCCGCCGCCGACCGAGTGGTCCCTCGCGGCCCGGAGGTCGAATCAGTCTATGTCCTATCTTGGTAGCTACTTGCGGCGAGTTGGCCGCGGCTCGGTCCGTCTTGGCACGCCCGTTCCTTGTACTTCCGTGAACGCCGCAATCTCGGAAACGGAGGTGGATCATGGTGGCAAGGACAACACGAACGCTACGGTCGACGGGATGGCTCTTGGGACTCGGGCTCGTCTTCGTTGCCTTCAGCACGGGCTGCCACGATTGGGATGATGACTGCGACGACTGCGACCCGGGATACCACCCCGATGCGTACGCGCCGGCGGCCCCGCGCGGAGTCTCCTCCATCACCGGTGACCACGAGGTCGAGATCGTCTGGCTCTCCAACACCGAGAGCGATCTCGACGGATACCGCGTCTACAGGAACGACGAGCCGGACGGTTACTTCACGCGGATCGCGACGCTGGGCCGGAGTCGCACGTCCTACGTCGACACCGATGTCGCGAACGGCGTGACCTACTACTACGCGGTCGCAGCGTATGACCGGAACGGCAACGAGAGCGACCTCTCCTACGACCTCGTCTTCGACACGCCTCGGCCGGAAGGGCGTGGGCTGCGTCTCACCAACTCGGTGACCGACGGTCCTGACTCCGGCTACGACTTCTCCGCGCGTCGGGTCGTCGATGTACTGGACCTGGACGCGGACATCTACTACTGGCACACCGATGACGACGGGCCCTGGCTGGTCGCGACGGAACGATCGAACGACCTCTTCACGGACATTCAGGACGCGGGCTACGGAAGCCTGGACTCCGTCGGTTGGGCACCTGACGGCGGATGGGCGCCTACCGGGGACGTCCCGTTGATCGAGGGCCACGTCTACGTCGTTTGGACCTGGGACGACCACTACGCGAAGGTCCGAGTCGTCTCCATCTCACCGAATTCCGTCGTGCTCGACTGGGCGTACCAGGTCGATCGGAGCAATCCCGAGCTCCGCGTCCCTGGACTTCCGGACGGCGGTGACGAAGTCAGCATCAAGGCTGCCGGCGGCGGCCAGCGTGCGCACCGGGTCGGTCAGAAAGCGAGGTAGGTCATGTCGATCTTCCAACTCATCTCGAAGCTCAGTCGCTTCCTCGGCGCGTCGATCGGCTGGCGGAACGACGCCCGCCTCGTGGCGGCACCAGCACAGGTTCTCGCGGGACGGAGACACCGTCCGGCAACGAGCGGTCTCGGGTTCGGTCCGGCGTCTGGTCTGGGAACAATCCTGGTCCTTGCTTCACTCGCTCTGGCGTCCGGACCGGCCCGAGCCGATGACTTCAGGATCAACGGACAGATCCACGTCGATGATCTCGTGGTCAGTGGTGAGTATCAGCGGATCGCACCCGTGCCGCGTGACCGTCGCGTCGAGATCGATCTCTGGTCCAATCCCGATCCTGGTGACTTCGTCCGCGTCGGGGATCGGGTCGAGCTCTTCTTCCGCACCACGGAAGACTGCTTCGTCACCATCATCTCCATCGACGCGAACGGACAGGCGCAGCGTCTCTTCCCGCGCCGCGGGGACGACGGATGGGTGAGGGCCGGCCGCGTCCAGGCTCTACCGGGGCGAAGGGACGATTACGACCTGCGGTTCACGGGCCCGATCGGCGAGGAGTACGTGTTCGCAGTCGCCTCGCTCGATCCGGTTGCACACTACTACCCGGACTGGTTGGTGATCGGTAACCCTCGGGGCTGGGACGACTGCCACTACAGCTACGGTGCGTCAGACCTCTACGACACTGGCTGGTGTGTGGGCGACCCACTCCCCGAGATCTATCGGTTCACCGAGCGACTGGTCCCTTACCCGCATCGGCGTGACACCTACTCGGCGGCGTGGATCCGGTTCGACGTCGGTCGTCGGGCGCCGGTGTGGCGGATCTGTAACGACTGTGGTGGCCGAATCGACCATGGTCACGACTGCGGCCACGGGTACTTCGAGATCCATGTCGGCATCGGCCGCGGAGTGTTCGACTTCTACGGGCCCCGGCCCCGGCCTCGCTATCGTCATGTCGTCTGCCGGACCGAGGAGCCGCGGCGTTGGAACCGGATCTTCCACGAGCCGGTGGGGCGCTGGCGGAGCCCCGGAGATGTGGACCACGTGGGGCGCAACGATCGGCTCAGCGATGTGATCGGCCGGGACCGGAAGGAGCCTGCCGGTGGCGGGTATCACGACGGGGGCCGGAACGACGGCCGGCCCGATGGCCACTCGATGACCCCTGACGAGTACCGGAAGTACCGGGAGCGGGAGGACGGCAAGCGGGACCGCGACGTCGAGCAGGGATCGGTGCGCGACGGCCGGGGCTCGGTGAGCGACGGCGACCGAGGCTCGGTGCGGGACGATGGAGGTTCCATGCGCGACGATCGAGGCTCGGCGCGGGACGACCGGAGTCCGAAGGTGGAGTCCGGGCGGCGCGACTCGAAGTCGGACTCCTCGGTGGGGAAGTCTCGTTCGAGCAGCTCCTCCGTGGAGGCGTCGTCCTCGGGAAAGAACGACCGGACCAGCGCCGACCGTTCGAGCCGGGGGAAGTCCGCTGAGACCGACAAGAAGGCCGACAAGAAGTCGGACGGGAGGTCGGACAAGAAGGCGGACAAGGACTCGGACGGCAAGTCCGGCGAGAAGAACGAGGAGTCGGGACGCCGCAAGCGGTGAGCGTGCCGTCGCGGGGACCGGACGGCCTTCGGGCCCGCCAGGTGCACGCGTTGACCCCAGATCGGGACGGCCCAGGTGGTCGTCCCGATCTTTTTTCGCCCCCGGGGCCCGTGCGCAACCACCTGCTGGGGTTGGAACTCGTGGCCGCTCTGTGCGGTATGGACCTCCACGGGCCCCGAGACGGGGGGGCAACTTCCGTCTGCTTCGGCCGGCAGCGTTGACCGTTGCCCGCACGGCCCCTACCATCCGGACGAGGCCACGGTATCCGCCCTCACGGGCCCAAGGAGACAGATGAAACCCTCCCGTATGTTGCTCGTCATCGCCACGATGACCCTCGTCTCGCTTTCCGTGTCGTCCCAGCAAGCCATTGCAAGCACAGGCTTCTCCTGGCTCCGGATCGGGGCGGGGGCTCGTGCCGTGGCCCTGGGCAACGCCGTCGTCTCGAACGTGTCCGATCCCTCGGCCACCTACTGGAATCCGGGCGCGATGGCCTTCGTGCCGGGCACGAACCTGGAGCTCACCCACAACGAATCGTTCCAGGCGGTGCGCTACGAGTTCGCCGGTCTCACACACCAGCGGGGACGTAGCACGTACGGTGCGGCGTTCCATGGAATCTGGACCGATGACCTGCAGGGGATGGATGAGTTCGGGAACCAGACTCCGGACTTCTCCTACGCGGGCCTGTCACTCTCCGGCAACTATGCGATCGCGTGGACGGACCGGATCGGATTCGGCCTCGGACTCGAGTATCTGCGCGAAGTCATTTCGACCGAACAGGCCACGGCCGCGGCCCTCAGCTTCGGCGTCCAGGCACGAGAGGTGCTTCCCCGCACCGACTTCGGCCTTTCCGTTCTCCACCTGGGCTCCGCCGCCAAGTTCGTGGAGGAGGAGTTCGACCTTCCAACGACCGTGCAGGGCGGGCTCACGCACTCCATTCCGGCGAGTGCCCTGGACGGGGCGTTCTCGATCTCGGCCGAGGTGCGAAGCGAGCGGGACGCCGACACCCAGATCGTCTTCGGTACGGAGTACCGGTATCAGGACTTCACCGCAATTCAGGTCGGGTACCGCACGCAGCACGACAGCCAGGACGTCAGCTTCGGGCTCGGCGTCGGGACGGAGCGTCTGCACGGGCAGTATGCGTACGTTCCGTTCGGCGAGAACCTCGGCGACCAGCATCGCTTCTCCGTCCAGATCGGACTCTGAGCGGGCCCTGTAGGTCCGAAGAGCGGATCGGCTGATCCGACTCACCTCATCGCTGCGGAGTCGGCGGGAACGGTTTCGGCGGGATCAACTCGTCGTGCCCTGATTCCGCGCGCCTGTAGAGGCTGAACCGTCCGTTCTCCAGACGTGCGTGCGTGAGCAGCGTGATCCAGTCGCCCAAGAGGATGAACTCCGCCCGCGCTTCGTCCGCCCGGTCCTCGGCGTAGTGGACGGCGCGATGGAGGTGCCCCATCACCATCGCTTCGGCCCCGCCCGCGAGTGCGGGGCGGACCACGTCCCGGACGACGCGCGGCAGGAGGACGTCAGGCGGCAGCTCGCCCTTCGAGCGGGAGAGGTGCGAGGCGAACGACGCGAACGGGACGCCGAAGTCCGGGTGGAGCGCGCGATATGCCGAGATCGCCCATGGGTGTCTCAGCACTCTCTTCAGCACCTTGTAGCCCGAGTCTCCCGGGCCGAGCCCGTCGCCGTGCGCGATGTAGACCAGGCGGTTCTGGAGACGGGCGTGGATGGGATCGTCGAAGGAACGGACACCGAGTTCCTTCTCGAACCAGGGTCCGACCCAGAAATCGTGGTTCCCTCCCATGTAGACGACCGTGAGTCCGGCGTCGACACAGTCTGCCATCGCTCTGGCCACTCGAAACGTCACCTTGGGAATCGCGTGGCGGTACTCGAACCAGAAGTCGAAGAGGTCTCCCACGATCACGAGCCCGGCCGCCTCCGCGCGGGCGCGGGCCATGAGTTCGATGAGCCAGTCTTCACGGCCGGGGACACCTTCGGTGGACCCGAGATGCGCATCACTGACGAAGTAGATGGGACTGCCGTCGAAGACGAGGGCGGGCTGGATCATGGGGGCATTGTCGGGGCTCACTGGGGGGAAGTCGAGCGCGGAGATGCCGGCCACGGTTGACCCCCTCGCCGGGATCCGCGTAGCCTCGATCCTTCCGTGGGAGGTGGGATGATCGAGGGCAAACGGGTGTGCGTCGTCATGCCCGCCTACAACGCGGCGGCGACGCTGGAGAAGACCTGCTCCGAGCTGCCGAAGGACGTCGTCGACCGGGTGATCCTGGTCGACGATCGCAGCGCCGACGAGACCGTTGCCGTTGCCCGGCGCCTGGGTCTCCACACCTTCCTCCACCGGAGGAATCGCGGGTACGGGGGCAACCAGAAGACCTGCTACGCCGAGGCTCTTCGCGGTGGCGAGGACATCGTCATCATGGTGCACCCAGACTACCAGTACTCGCCCAAGCTCGTGACGGCGATGGCCTCGCTCATCGCCGTGGGCGAGTTCGACGTCGTGCTCGGGTCGCGCATCCTCGGCGTAGGTGCGCGGCGCGGCGGGATGCCGCTCTACAAGTACGTCTCGAACCGGTTTCTCACGGCGGTCGAGAATCTCCTCGTCGGGTACAAACTCTCGGAGTATCACACCGGCTATCGAGCGTTTTCGCGCGAGGTACTCGAGACCCTTCCGCTTCTCGAGAACTCCGACGACTTCGTCTTCGACAACCAGATGCTGGTGCAGATCATCCGGCGAGGCTTCCGCATCGGCGAGGTGACCTGCCCCACGAAGTACTTCCCGGAAGCCTCGAGTATCGACTTCAGGCGGAGCTGCACCTACGGGTTCGGAGTCCTGGCCGCGTCGCTGGGTGGTTTCCTCGATCGCATCGGGCTCTGGACGCCGCGTTTCCTCCGCCAGGATGGTCGTCGGCTCGCGGACCTTCCGAACACCGAAATGGAACGCGACGAGGTGTCCTCCCTCTGATCGCGTATCTGATCGCGGCAAGAAGTGAGGCCTGCGCGTACACTAGCGTGGCGGTTGGCTGAAGTCCTGTGCCCGGATGCCGGTTCGCAGGTGTCGCGCACGCAGGAGGTGACATGTGGAGTGATTGGGTCGACGGAGTGAAGCTCTTCGTCTGGACGGCCTTGGTCCTGGTTCTCGGCGCCACGGTGGGCCTCATCGGTTCCGGTGTCATCGATCTCGGCGAGACCTTCTCCCGCCGCGGTGGAGGGCGCGTCCAGGACTCGGGCGTGATCCGTGAGTCCGACGGCGGGTCTCGAAGTGGCCGGGGGCTCGAACGGCTCGGCATCGGGCGGAACGCCGACGATGAGTCGGCCAGGGGTGGTGCGTTCGCTGACGTGGCCCGTGTCGTTGGACCGGCGGTCGTGTCGATCGAGGTCCGTCGGCGCTTCGAACACCCAGCGATCGACGAGGGCTCGAACCTTCCCGAGGGAGAGTTCGACATCCCCTCGAGCGGGAGCGGCTTCATCTACGACGCTGACGGCTACGTACTCACGAACAACCACGTGGTGAGCGGCGCGCGTCGCGTGTGGGTCCACCTCGCAGACGGCAGAACCTTCGATGCGTCGGTCGTGGGGACCGACCCCGAAACGGATGTGGCCGTGCTCGAGGTTCGGGGCGGGCACGACCTGCCCGTGCTCTCGCTCGGCCGCGCCACGGAACTCGCGATCGGCGATTGGGTGGCCGCGGTCGGCAACCCGCTCGGATACCTGGACGGAACGTTCACCGTCGGAGTGGTGAGCGGCAAGGGGCGGAGCGAGGTTGCGATCCGAGGTGGCGCGCCGAGCTATCAGGACTTCATCCAGACCGACGCGGCCATCAATTTCGGCAACAGCGGCGGACCTCTCGTGGACGCGTGGGGGAGGGTCGTCGGGATCAACACGGCGTTCGGGGGAGAGGGCTCCGGAATCGGGTTCGCCATTCCGATCGAACTCGCGTCCGAGGTCGCGGAGAAGCTCGTCTCGTCCGGGCGTGTCCCGCGTGCGTATCTCGGTGTGCTCCTCCAGGATCTCGACCTGGACCTGGCTCGGGGGCTCGGGCTCGGTGCGCCGAACGGGGTGATCATCCGAGAGGTCTACCCGGACACCCCAGCCTCCGCGGCTGGGCTCGAAGCAGGCGACGCGATCCTCACGATCGGCGACGAGACGGTGCGTGACGTAGCTGGATTCCGGCTCCAGGTGGCGAGCAGCGCGATTGGGACGCCCACCACACTCCGTGGGCTCAGGTGGACGGAACCTCTGGAACTGCAGGTGGTATTGGCGGAGCGGGAATCTCCGGTTCCCACGGAAGAGTCCGAACTCGCGATCCGCCCATCCGGGATGGGGCTGGATGTCGAGGCCCTGCCCGACAGTGTGGCGCGGTCCGGAGACATCGGCATTCGGGTTCGCGAGGTGGTGGCAGACTCCTGGGCGGCGGACGCGGGCGTCGAGGTCGGCGACCGGATCCTCGAGGCCGACGGGGTCGAGATGCGCACGGAAGCCGAGTACCGGAGCCAGCGGGACCGTGCCGTCGCGGAGCGGCGTCCTCTGGTGCTGGGACTACAGCGCGGCCCGACACGGTGGTTCGTGGCCATTCCTACGGATCTGGATGGTGGAAACCGATAGGGAGTGGGGGCAGACGGAGTGGGAGCGGGGAACGAGCCACGTCGAACTGGCCCTCATCCTGCATGAACTCCGACCGAGCCGACGCCTAGCCGACAATTGACAGGTTTCGAACCGATTGGTAGGCTTCACGAAGTGGCCACAAACACCCACAGGGCCACACAAGTGTCGATCTGACAACGGTTTCAGTGAGAATTCCGACTCCGCCGGCCTCGTTGGGGGCCCGTGTGACGTCTTGGAGGTGTGATTGAACCGGCGATATCGCGTGATGTTGGTGCCGGAGGATGGTGGCGAGATCCGCAGCTTCCATGTGCGGCGCTCCTGGGTTCGTTGGGTCGTGATCGGGCTCTGCTGCTGTCTGCTCTCCGTCTTCTCCGCCGCGTGGATGTTCTCCCTGCACCAGAAGTCCAGGACGCAGGTGGCGGCGCTCGAGCGGGAGAACCGCGGGCTCCTCGATCACGTGGCCGAGGTCGCCCAGCGTCTCGACCAGATCGCGGACAAGGTCGCCCAGTCCGAGGAGAAGGAGCGCGAGGCTCGACTTCTCGCCGGTTTGGATCCGCTCGACTCCGAGTCCAGGCGGCTCGGCGTCGGTGGTCCGCTCCTCGTCGACTCGGTGGCGGAAGAGATGAACACTCCTGGTCTCGCCTTCGAGGTGGAGGACCAGACCCGGCGTCTCGATGAGCTCGAGCGGCGGGTCGCCTTCCAGCGGCGGAGCTTCAAGGAAGCGATCGCGCTCCTCACCTCACGGCGCGACAAGCTGGATCGCACTCCGACGATCTCTCCGCTACGGGACCTGCACGCTCTCTCGAGCGGCTACGGGTGGCGGGAAGACCCGTTCACCGGCGAGGAAGCGTTCCACTACGGAATCGACATGCGGGCCCCGGAAGGGACGCCCGTCTACGCCAGCGCCGCGGGCACGGTCGTCGCGGTGGAGGCCAAGCGTGACTACGGCCTGACGGTCGTGGTCGATCACGGGGACGGCGTGGAGACCCGCTATGCACACCTCTCCGCGAGCGACCTCGATCCGGGTGCGTCGGTTTCGAGAGGCGATGTGATCGGTGAGGTCGGGAACTCCGGCCGTTCGACCGGCCCGCACGTCCACTACGAGGTGCGGATCGACGGCGTCGCCCAGAACCCGGCCAACTACATCGTGACCCCTCCTTCCGCTCCCGCCGGCGAGTAGCCGCGCCGATTCCCTCGTCCCTTCGGCCCCGAACCCTGTTAGAGTCTTCCTGACACGGGGCCGCAAGGATGCGAGGAACCTCGAGTGAACGGATTCAATCTGAGTCGCCCTGCGATCCTCGCGGGGTGGATCCTCCTGCTACACGTATGCGTCTGGGGCGCCTCCGCCAACGCGGCGGTCGAGGTCCAGGACGTGCGAACGGGCGTGACTCCGGAGCGAACCCGGATCGTCCTCGATCTGGCGTCGGAGGGGTTTACGTGGCGGGTCGCTGAGCAGACGGCGAGAGGCGCCGTCGTCCTCTTCGCGAACGTTCGCCTGAGCGGAACGGCGCCGAGCAGGATCGAGAACGTGGGGCGGCTCGCCTCCGGACGGCTCGCGGCGGAAGGAGATGCCGGACTTCGTCTGGCGCTCCAGTTCGAAGCTGCGTCCGACCTCGAGATCTTCACGCTCGCCAATCCACCGCGCTGGGTTCTGGACGTGCAGCCGCCTTCCGGCCGCACGGGAGAAGGGGAGGATGCTTCGCCCACCTCTCATGCCGAGAAGGCGGAGCCGGGGGCCGAGTCGCACGCCGACTCGCACGCGGAGTCGCAGACCGAGCCACACGCCGACTCGCACGCCGACAGGCCGGCCGAGTCGCCGAAGGAATCACGGGCGGCGGAGAAGGCAGCCCCGCAGGAGAGCACCACGCCGTCAGGCTCGGCCGCAGTCGAACCGGACCCTGCTGGAAGCGCACCGGACGAGAGTGGAGACGAGGCCGAAGTTCTCAGCGAGCAGCTTTCGGGCGAGACCGCCCCGATCGAACTCCCGCCGGCCACCGAACTCCTCCCTGAGCCCGAGCGCCGAGGTCCCCGGGTGGTGGTGATCGATGCGGGACATGGTGGCGAGGATCCGGGTGCGACGGGTCCCGGTCTGAGAGAGAAGGACGTCTGCCTCGACGTTGCACGACGTCTCCACCGCACGCTCTCCGCGATGGAGGGAGTCCATCCGGTTCTGACGCGATCGAGGGACGTGATCGTCCCGCTCCGCCAGCGGATGAAGCTGGCCGAGGACGTCGAAGCGGATCTGTTCGTCTCGATCCACGTGAACGCGGCGGAGGCTTCGGACGCGCACGGGGTCGAGGTCTTCTTCCTTTCTTTGCGGGGGGCATCGGACGAGGCCAGCCGCGAACTCGCGAAGGCCGAGAACGCCGCCTTGGTGGCCCCGGGTTCCGAGGCGACAGACTCGTCCCAGGAGCTTCCGTTCAGTCTGAGTCTCAGGCAGAGCGACACGCTGATCCGAAGCAGCCTTGCGGCCGAGTCGGTGCTCAACTCATTCGTGGGACAGGACCTCGCCGAGAACCGGGGAGTCCGCCAGGCCGCATTCGTCGTCCTGAAGTCGGTTCAGGTTCCATCCATCCTCGTCGAGCTCGGTTTCGCGTCCAGCGCAATCGACCGCGAGAAGCTGAAGAAAGAGACCCACCGACAGCAGCTGGCGGACGCCCTCGGCCAGGGTGTGAAGGCGTACTTCGATCGATTCGCGCCCGAACGCAACGCAAACTGACAGGGAGAGCGGCGCATCCGGCCCCTTGGGAAGGATCTGCCGCCGGCTGCAGAACCTTCTCCCCTCCGCCACTCCTCGCGCACAGCCCTCACCAGCTGCGAGATGCTTCAAGTTCCCCCTTTTTGACACCGATACCAGCCATGACGGGTAACCCAAGAGGACAGGGGGATTCCCTCCGGGATGCGGTGCCGTGGGCTCTTGCCCCGCACGGGGATGGTCGTCTTTCCCGACCGGAGGAATCGGCATCGGATGCGGAACACGAGGGGAAAACGATGACGATCGAGCAGAGACCCGCGGACACCACGGTCGAGGAGCGGGTACGCAGGAACATCAGCCGACTTCAGAGCCTGCCTGCGCTCTCGGCGGTCGTCTCCAAGGTGATCGCGTTGGCCGACAGTCCCACCGTCTCTGGTCAGCAGGTCGCGGACGTCGTCGGCAAGGACCAGTCCATGGTCACCGCGATTCTCAAGATCGTGAACTCACCGTTCTACGGGCTCAACCGCCGCGTTTCCTCCATCAACCACGCCGTCATCCTGCTCGGGTACCGGACCGTTCGCAACATCGCGCTCTCCACGAGCCTCGTGAACGCGTTCTCCGGTGCCGGGCACGATCCCAGGTTCGATCGTCGCAGGTTCTGGGCGCACTCGGTTTTCACTGCGTCGGCCGCACGACTCATCGCGAAGAAGCAGCGGAATCTCGATTCCGAAGAGGCCTTCCTCGCGGGTCTCATCCACGACATGGGACGGATCGTGTTCGACCACTACTTCCCTCAGGAGTTCGGCCAGGCCTTCGATCTGGCCGAGAAGAACGGTATGCAGCTCCACGCGGCGGAGAAGACCGTGCTCGGGCTCGATCATGCCGAACTCGGGAAGCTCATCGCTCAGAAGTGGAACTTCCCGCCACATATCGCGGAAGGCATCGGAGTGCACCACGATCCCGTTGCCGCGCTCGAAACGTCCGAACTCGCCGTCTGTATCTATCTGGCAAACGAGCTGAGCCACGTCGCCGAAGAGCGCATCCCCGAGTCGATAGATCTCACGACCGAGGACGAGTCGATCGAGTCCGAGAACGACGATCTCATCAGCTTGGTGCCGCCTGCGGGTAGCCACTACACCACGAGCGCGATGGAGCGGATCGATGCCCGGGTTCTCGAGCATCTCGATCTCGGCGAGAAGGCGATCGGGGAGCTGCTTCAGGACCTCGAGGGCGAGATGGAGAAGGCTCAGGCGTTCCTCAGCGCCCTGAACCTGCAGTGAGCCGCGGAGGAGGCGGAAGTACGATGCCTATCGGCGTGCGGGACGAGAAGGAGGCGAGCGTCGTGGCGTGGGCCGGTTGGGATGCGTCGATGCTCGATGCCCTCCTCGACAGCGAGACGGGGCCCGACGCGATCGGATTCACCCTCGCCCGAGTGCTGGCCACGAGACTCCTTCCGTCGCCGGCGGCGCGGTTCCGGTTCCGTCTCTATCGCTACTGTCACGAGTCCGGTACCTACCAGTTCGTCGGTGCCTGGAACGAACGCTGTCTCGAGGAAGATGCGCGGCCCGTGCCGCCGGAGGCGCTGGAGCGATCCGAATCGTCGGTGGAGCCACCGGATCCAGATCTCCGCACGGAGCGGTTCTACGAGGACGAGTTCTTCCTTCCGCTGGAGACGAAGAACGGCGTGCTCGGCTTCGGGGTCCTGCGCGTCGACTCCCGGCACGAGCTGACCATGGTGTCGTCCCAGGATCTCCAGTTCCTCGGCCGTCTCGCCGGTGCCGCGCTCAGCCGACTCAACGAGTCCGACCGCGCGGTACGCATGCATCGTTCTTTCGAGTCCGCATCTCGGCATCTGGATGCCGTGCTGGACCTGACGAGTGAGGCGATCCTGCTCGTCGACGTGAACGGCGTCGTCAGAATCGCGAACGAATCGGCACTGAAGCTCCTGCGCCGGACGGGACGGGAGCTCCTCGGCCAGCGGATCAGCGCCGCGCTTCGGGTCGAAGCCTCGGAAGCGCTTCATCGGGCGCTGCTCCAGGCGGAGGAATCGGAGGGCAGGATCGCGGCGGAGATCCTCCTCGAGAGCGACGGAGCGCTCGCACCGTACGAAGTGGCCGTCCAGCAGCTCCAACCCGATCTCGAAGTCGACCCCACCCTGCTCGTGAGGTTCCGCCGGTCCGGTGGATGTCCAGGCGCGGAGCTGCGGACGACGGGGCGAGCTGACGCCGGGATCGCGGATGAGAAGACGATGCCCGGTGCGGAGAGGAACGGCTCCTCGTCCCGCGCAACGGGCGCAGATCATGGATCCCGTGAGAGTGAGCGGAGTTCAACCGCCGCCGGTCCGAGGTCGGTTACGGCCGGGCCGGTGTCGGGTGGCGATCCGTTCGTGCTCGGGGTGGACGAAGCGGAGACGCTCCGCCGTCATGTCCGGTCGATTCGCGGCTACTTGGGACTCCTGCGGGACGAGTCCGAACCGACCGGGCGCGCGGTCGATCATTTCCTCCAGCTCGAGGTGCAGCTGGAGTGGCTGCAGGCCCAGACGGACGTGCACGCTCTGCTCGAGTCGATCCGTACGGAACAGGTGAGCTGGAGAAACCGGTCCATTCGGGCCGCGAGTCTCGTCGATCGTGCGCTCTCACGCGTGAGCGCGCGTCTCTCCGTCAGGGCCATCGAGGTCGATCGGAGAGTCGACCTGGAGACGGGCCGAGTTCAACTCGATCCGGAGAAATGGTCGATCGTACTGGGTGTCCTCATCGACCGGATGACGGACGACCCACATGTCAGCGGACTGACCGTGACGCTCCGGGAAGCGGACAGTCTCACGATCGTGCTCGAACCGACGACCGAGGGAGATGGAGTGGCACGCCTCGCCCAGAAGCTGGACGAGGACGACCGAAGCCATGCCATGGTCCTCGTCAATCACGCGGTGCGGAGCCATCGGGGCTCGCTCCGCGTTGCGCCGAACGAGCACGGCGTGCCAACGATCCGACTCGAGATCCCGAAGTCTCGGAACGAACGCCAGCGCCACGGTTCGGCAGCTTGATGGGTAGTGCAACGTCGTCGGAAGTCGGCGCGGAGAATGCTGTTCGCCGCCCCACCGGCCTTTAGGGAGGATCCGTGGATCGCGGGACGGTCATAGGGCTCGCCCTCGGCATCGCATTCGTGACGCTGGCCATCGCCTTGGGACAATCACCCAAGGCGTTTTGGAATCTTCCCTCGCTTCTCATCGTCGTCGGTGGAACGTTTGCGACGACGCTCGTGAAATTCCCGATCTCGAACTTCCTCGGAACCGTCCAGGTTCTGAAGCAGGCGTTCCGCACGCGATCCGAGCGGCCCGAGGATCTCGTTCCGATCCTCGGCGCGCTCGCGAAGGAGGTGCGGAAGGAGAGCCTCCTCGCCATGGAGAAGACCCGCGTGGCCGATCCTTTCCTCAAGCGCGGAGTCTCCCTCGCCGTCGATGGAACCGAACCGAGTGTGATCGAGTCGATGCTCCGGGCGGAAACGGCCGCGGAGGCGGAGCGCCACGAGCGAGGAGAGCGGATCTTCCGGTCCATGGGGCAGGCCGCACCTGCGTTCGGGATGATCGGAACCCTCGTCGGTCTCGTTCAGATGCTGAGCGAGATGGACGATCCGTCCAAGATCGGTAGCGCGATGGCGGTGGCGATCCTCACCACTTTCTACGGCGCGTTTCTCGCGTACGTCATCTTCCTCCCGATCGCGGACAAGTTGGCGGAGAGACAGCGGTCGGAGCTGATGGCGCGCGAACTCGCGACGCAGGGGCTGCTATCGATCCTGGCCGGCCACCATCCGCGCCTGGTCGAGCGACGCCTCTATGGCCTCCTCGGTTACGGACGCCAGACCACCGGAAAGCCCCCGGAGAACCGGCTCCGTCCCGCGGCGTAAGGCGATGTGATGCAGGAGTACCCGTTCCGAAGGTCCCGATGCGAAGAGGGGGCTCCCGCCTGGGCCATGACCTATGGCGACCTCATGAGCCTCTTGCTCGTCTTCTTCGTGCTGATCGCGTCCTACTCCACACTCGACGTCGTGAAGTACCGGGAGCTCGTCGGTTCAGTCCAGACCGCGCTCGGAACACGTGACCGCACTCTCGACAATCCGCAACTCGACTCCGCTCCCACCAAGGGGATTGCGTCCGCGGCGGAAGAGCGCGAGCGCCGTTGGGTGGAGAAGGAAGTGGAAGCGCTCGTCCACGAGATCGGTGGGCCGCTCTCCGCGAAGATGACGGACGAGGGATTGAGAGTCCGGATCGACGGACAACTCCTCTTCGATCCGGGCCGGGCGGATCTCCGGAACGAGGCGCTGGAAGTCATCTCTCGTCTCGTTCCCGCGCTCGAACGCTACCCGTACGAGCTCCAGATCGAGGGGCACACGGACGACATTCCGATCTCGAACGCGACGTGTCCATCGAAGTGGGAGCTGTCCGCGGCCCGTGCCGCGCGTGTCGTTCGATACAATCGCGAGAACTCCGAGCTCGACGGGAAGCAGCTCGTCGCGATCGGCTACGCCGACACGAGGCCTCTGCGGCCGAACGACACGGACGAGAACCGGTCGATGAACCGGCGGGTCGAACTCCTGCTCGCCACGCCGAAGGGATCGCCTCCGCCTGCTTGGATCGAGGATCCGATCGGCCCGATGCTGCCGTCGATCGAAGCCGCCCCCTCGTCGGGAAGCGCTCCCGGGGCGGAGGGCTCGGCGTCTCCGGGCGGAGAAGCGATCGCGCCGGGAGTCGGCGCGCCGACCGAAGGGGTGTCCGCGGATCCCGAGGAACGCGGCGCTCCGGCGGGCGCGCAGCAGCCCTAGCTCCCGCGCCACGCGGAGCCGGATCGCCAGGCGATCGAGATCCTCCGGTAGATCCACGTCCCACCAGGGAGCGACCAGACCGGTCGTGAGTCCGAGTTCGCGGAAGCGCCGGACGGTGTGGAGCAGAGTATCGTCGCTCGACCACGGTACTCCCGCGAAGAGGGCGTCGCTGCTCCATCCGGAGAGCGATTCCCTCCGGAGTCCGATCAGGGTGTAGCCGCCGTCCATGGCCGGGCCGAGCACCGCGTCGAACTCCTCGAGTGCAGTGAACGCCGCGGAGATCGTCTCCGCCGGAAGATCGGGACTGTCGGTACCGATCAGCACGACCCGATGCACGAGCGGCGCGCGGAAGAGCGCGGAGAACGCGGACTCCATTCTGTCGCCGAGTGATTCGCCTTCCTGAAAGACGATGTCGTCTTCGATCCCCTCGCCGCGTAGGAGTTCACGGTCTTCGTCCGATCCGGGCGTGCAGAAGAGCACGCGTCGGCAGGTGACGGACGCCGCTGACTCCATCGTGTCGAGGAGTGCTGCCCGGTAGAACTCGAGAGCCCCGTCCTGCCCGAGTCGCGGGACGAGGCGGGTCTTCACGAAGCCGAGCCGAGGAGCGCGCGCGAAGACCGCGAGGACGTCGGCCCGCGGCTTTGCGTCCGGGCCTTCGCGGCGCTCGTCGCGCGCGTCCCGCTCGTCGCACGCGTCCCGCACGTTGCACGCATCCCGGACATTGCGCGCGTCCCGGACGTTGTGCTCGGGTTGCGACTCTGGGTGGGAGGAATGTGGAATCGTTGCCCCCTCTTGCATCGGGAACTCCGCATCGGTCTCCGGAGCACCGACGTGATCGGCGAGAACGAGAGAGCTGATTCGGATGGAGCCGCCCGGAAGCAGGTCGATCACCCACACGAACGTAGCCGCGCGCGCGGTGCGCCGCAACTCGTCAGCGAACGAGGACGAGACGTTCCGTCTTCGCCGTGCCGTTCCAGCGTGCGCGGAGCCAGTAGACTCCGGAGCCGAGTCGGACACCTGTGGCGCCCCGGCCGTCCCACGAGAGCGAGGAGGTTCCCGCCGGCAGGGGACCGTCGTGGAGTTCCGTCACCCGGCGTCCAGCTGCATCGATCACGTCGAGGGAAACGTCGGCTGGTGCGGGAAGAGACAGGGTCCAGCGGACATCGCCCGAGAACGGGTTCGGCCAGGGTGCCGAGAGTTCGAGGCCCGCGGGGAGCGTCTCGCGCGACACGTAGAACGGTCCCTGGACGACCTGGCCGTACTGTGTCGAAGTGAGCCAATAGGCGAGATCCTGCTCGGACGGAGCGTCGCCGTCGATGAACTCGTAGTGAGGGCCCGGCCCGGTGACCCCGACCAGAGTCCGGTCTGTCTCGTCTCCGGCAGTCGACGTGACGGTTGCGCGCTCGACCTCGAAGGTCAGGTCCGACAGGGACTCGGAGACCGACCAGAGGAGGTGTACGCCGTCCTCTTCACGAGAGGCTTCGAGGCCGAGGAGGGCGACGGGAATGGGCCCGGTGAGTGCCGCGATCGCGTCGACCTTGCCGGCGCCAAAGGCCGTGTTCGGCACGTCTCCGGTGAGCGCGTCGGCTCGTGCGGAGGACGAGAGGCGGGAGAGCACCTCCTCTTGGGAGAGGAAGCCGTGCGTGTCGAGCATGAGTGCGACGACGCCCGTGACGTGAGGTGCCGCCATGCTCGTGCCCTGCATGATGTAGTGCACACCGTCCGGCAGCACCCATGCGCTGGACGTGCGGTGATCCGCGGAGAGGGCGGCCCCGATGCCGACTCCCGGGGCGGCGACGTCGGGTTTGAGGGCGCCGTCCCGCCTCGGGCCGCGGCAGCTGAAGGGAGCGATGTCTCCCAGCGCGGGCGCGGGGTTGTAGGAGTAGGTGCTGCCGTCGACACTCTGCCAGGACGTCCTCGTGACGTAGGCAGCGACGGCGATCACCGAGTCCGCGCTCGCGGGGGACGCGACGAGCTTCTCGGCCGTCATTCCCCACGCAGAGTCGAACGTCGGCGGGTCCGACGAGGACAGCGATTGGTAGTAGATCCAGAAATCGGCCTGGGCGTTCTCCGCCACTCCGGCCGGACTCGTGTTCTCGAGCTGGATCCTCCAGGTTCCCGCTTCGGGCGACTCGCCCGTGCGGAGATCCCAGATCTGGATATGCAGGTTGTGGTCCGCCGTGGTGGCGTCGAAGACGTCGTTCTCGATCCGAACCGCGCCGTCGCTGGTCGGCAGCTCGACCGTCTGTGCGGGAGTGACGGGGCCGACGAGTTGTCCGCTCGGAGTGATCAAGGTCAGCGCCAACGTGGCCGCCTCGTCGTAGTATCCGTCGACGAGGATGAGGTCGTTTCCGAGGCCGGCGTGTGGCGTGTACGACGGCACGGTGAGGCGGATCTCCTCCGTTCCGCCACGGGGAACGGACGCTTCCGCGTGGATTCCGTCTTCCTGTTCGTTTCCCGCGGCGGCGACGATGATCCGTCCCGGGCCGACGAGCGCGTCCATTGCGAGGTCCGTGGCCTCGGTGCCGTCGTGCGGGCCGTAGTGGTGGCCGAGGCTCAGGTTCACGACCGCGGGCAGGTTCAGCTCGTCCGCCTTCGCAAACACGTAGTCGATGGCATCGACGATCGAGCTCGTGTAGAAGTCCGTCTTCACGACCACGATGCGGGCCTCGGGGGCGACGCCCACGAATCGGCCGGCCGCCTGCCCATTTCCAGTCGCGTGACCGGAACCCGCGGCGGTGCCGGCGACGTGCGTGCCGTGTCCGTCCGCGTCGGCTTCCGTGCAGGAGCCGGCATCGATCTCGGCGGGAGTCCATTCGCGTCCGTAGCCGAACACGTCGGGTGGGTGGGTCGACGCGGCGGTCTGGTCCCAGAGCGCGACGATCCGGGTCGCGTTGTCGGCGAGGAAGTCCCCGTGAGTGATGTCGATTCCGGTGTCGACGATGCCGACGACGGCGTTCGTTCCCATCTTCCCGGCGGGGAGAGAGGGAGAGGCCGTGCCGGCATGGACATCGCTCGCGCCGATCTCGGGGACGCTGAGGTCGAGCGACGGACGCGTGCGTCGGGCGGCTTCGATGGCGAGTACGCCGTCCACCTCCACGAGCTGTTCGATCTCCGAGATTCGCAGGCGACCCGAAGCGATCCGATCGCCGTAGAGCTCGAGGGAGAGTCCTGACGGGAGTTCCGTTCCCGGCTCGATACGAACCCAGCATGCAATGTAGCCGTCGTGATTCTCGGAGGCGCCTCGCGCCGAACCGGTCCACGGCGCCGGGACGTACGGCGTGACGGAGAGGGATCCATCGATCTTCGTGTCACCGGCGGGCGAGGAGGAGAGAGCCTCGAAGATCGGTGCGTCGTCTCCCCGAGTCCGTGCCGCTTCGAGTTCGTAGCGGAGGAGTGGATCCAGCCGACGGGAGACTCCGTCCTGCGCCTCTGGCCCCTCGGGTCCCGACGAGACCGCGTGGGCAGTACCCGACGTGGCGGCGAGCGCGAGCGCGAGGACGCTCCGCCACGACCGTACGATGTGCATGTGCTGCCTCCCTCGGGATCGGGTCCTGAGGGAGGTATCGGCCGGACGGGAGGCCTACTGTTCGGATGGCTCCGTTCTCGGGCGCGTGGGGTGTTGGTCCGCTTCGGGACTTCCCGGCGCGGACCGGATCTGGGCGAGCGCGTGCGGAAGGATCTGCCCGAGGTGGGCGAGGTATTCCGTCACGGCGCGCGGGGAGCCGGGCAGGTTCACGATGAGGGTGGAATCGCGCAGCACGGCCACACCGCGAGAGAGATACGCGGCGGGAAGCGACGCCCCGGTCGAAGCGCGGATCCACTCGTGGATGCCGGGGACGACTCGGTGGGCTACGGACAGGGTCGCTTCGGGCGTCACGTCCCGAGGG